>NZ_JACESP010000018.1 GCF_013911755.1 Sphingosinicella sp. | reverse complement strand
CCGCCGCGGCGGCTCGATCGTCAACACGACCTCTGGCGCGCATTTCGGAAGCTTCGGCCAGACGAATTATGCTGCCGCCAAGGGTGCCATCGCGTCGATGACCTACACCTGGGCGCTGGAGCTTGCCCGCTTCGGTATCCGCGTCAACGCAATCGGTCCGACGGGAACGACCCGCATGTCGGACACGTTCGCGGGCGGAGCAAGCCCCCTGCCCTATATCGATCCCACGCTGAACGGGGCGCTTGTCGCCTTCCTGTGCAGCGATCTGGCCGCGGGTGTGAGCGGTCAGATATTCGGATCTGGTGGGGAGCGCGTCTCTCACATGGTGCAGCCCCATTATGGCAAGACGTTGATCCGTGAAGGCGGATGGACGATCGACGCGCTTGCCGAGCATTTTTCGCGACAGTTCGCAGGAGAGTTCGGGCCGCTCGGCATGCTCGGAGAGCCCTATCCGTTTCACGGCGGGGTCACCGCGGAGCACGTGACTCCGTGAGCGCCGGCGCCTTTAAGGATCGGACAGCGATTGTCGGCATCGGCCAAACGCGCTTTGCGAAAAGCCTGCCCGAAACCGAACTTCAACTGGCCTGCATTGCGATACGCGCCGCGCTCGAAGATGCAGGCATCAATCCCGAAGAGGTCGATGCGCTCGGCTGCTTCACGCAGGAAACCACTCCGGAATTCGAAATCGCGCGCAATCTCGGCTTCGGGGAGCTGCACTTTTTTAGCCAGGTAGCCCATGGCGGCGGCGCGATATGCGGAGCGGTCGGGCAAGTGTGTTCGGCGATCGCGCTCGGAATCGCCAAGGTCGGGGTGGTGTGGCGCTCGCGGAAGCGAGGCGACCCGTCGAAACGGCAATGGGCCGGCGTTCAGCCGCGCATCGACGATCATTGGAAATGGTCGCGCCCGCACGGCCTGTCGCGCCCGGCCGACGAAGTGGCGATGCTAATGCGCCGCTACATGCACGAATTCGGCGCGACCCGGGAGAATCTGGCAAGCATCGCCCTGACACAGCGCGCCTATGCCAATGCCAATCCGGACGCGCTGATGCGCGAGAAAGCTCTCGATCTCGATACGTACCTGAATGCGCGCATGATCGCCGAACCGCTGTGCCTGTTCGACAATTGCCTCGAAAGCGATGGCGCGGTGGCCCTCGTCATCACGAGCGCCGAGTATGCACGCGACCTGAAACAGAAGCCGGTCCTCGTCCACGCCTTCTCGCAGGGTATGAATCGGGAGCATCAGTTGATGACCGATTATCACGGGCCTGACCCCTTCCATTCATCATCCGCCGCGACCGCGCGCAACCTCTGGAGGCAGTCCGATCTCTCTCCGCCAGATATTGACGTCGCCCAGATCTATGATGCGTTTTCTCCTCTCGTGTTGTTCAGCCTTGAAAATTACGGGTTCTGCGGGCGCGGTGAAGCCGCTGCCTTCATTGCATCCGGAGCAATCGGATATGGCGGAGAGCTTCCCGTCAACACGTCGGGCGGGAGCTTGTCGGAAGTCTATCTGCACGGCGTCAATCTTGTCACCGAGGCCGTACGGCAGTTGCGCGGTACAGCGGCGAACCAGGTCCCCGGCGCCGCGAGCTGTCTGGTGAGCAGTTGCGACAGCACGCCCAACGGCGCGCTGGTACTGAGAAACTGAACGGGAGGAAGAGATGGCCGCACTACTCGCGGGAGACAGCATCGATGTCGGCATCGTCACCACCAATGAAGAGGCGATGATCGGCTTCTACAACGGCGTTCTCGGCCTGCCGCTGGCCGGGGGAACGACGCTCCCCGACGGCGCCCGAATTCGACGCATTTCGTGCGGCCGATCGGTGCTGCGCCTTTACATACCGCCCATCCCCGTTCAGCCGAAGCCCCACGAACACTGGTCGGCGGTCGCGGGTCTTCGTTATTGGGCGATACGGATCGACAATCTATACGCTGTCGTCGATGATTGTCGGCGGGAAGGCGCGACGATCGTGCAGGACGTGGTGGAGCCGAGGCCCGGCGTATCGGCGGCTCTCATCGCCGATCCGGACGGCAATGTGATCGAGTTGATGCAAATCGGGAACGGGAAACGCGAAGCAGAATGACGCTCAGGAAAACCTTGCTGATCACGGGCGGAAGCCGCGGCATCGGCCTTGCGGCCGTGCGCCGCTTTGCCGAGGAGGGATATGCCGTCGTAAGCCTGTCGCGATCGGCAGCGGCACTCGACGGGGCGACGCACATCGCGGCGGATTTCGCCGATCCGGCTTGGACCGAAGCCGCATCCGAACCCTTATGCGCGGCACTGGCGGGAAGCGACAGCATCTGCCTTGTCCACAACAGTGCGCTTCAGATCCCCGGCAGCACCGCGGAGATTGATATCGACGGTCTGCGACGTTCGCTCGAAGTCAACGTCGTCGCCCCGGCCGCGCTCAACAGGATCGTGCTACCGCTCATGCCCCGCGGCTCCTCGATCCTCTATGTGGGCTCGACACTGAGCCAGCGTGCCACCCGCGGCATGGCCGCCTATGCGACGAGCAAGCACGCCGTGGCAGGCCTGATGCGGAGCACGGCACAGGATCTCGGCGGCACGGGCATACATACCGCGTGCATCTGCCCGGGGTTCACGGACACCGAAATGCTCCGCAGCTATGGCGGCGATGCACTAAAGCATCTCGCCTCGCTCGTGACCCAGCAGCGCCTGATCGCGCCGCGGGAAATTGCCGACCTGCTGCTTCACGCGGCCCGCAATCCCGTTGTGAACGGCTCGATGATTCAAGCCGATCTGGGCTTCATCGAGCCGTAATCGAAGCCTTTCGGACGTGCACGGAATGCTACCCGGTTCAAAAAGCGACTTTAATGTGAGCATTTTTCAGTTTTAGTGTTACCTTGTTGGCGGCCACGATCAGACCAAAATGGCCGCGCCGGGTGGCAAAAGCGTCCCTTAGAGCGCCTTCCCCCGTCGCAGACAACGGGGAGGAGCAGAGATGAGGCAGCAGATCGCAGAACTCTCACCACGCAAGGTCCCTCAGCAGCAACGCGCTCAATTCACTGTGGATTGCATTCTCGGCGCCGCTGAATCGATCATCATCAAGAGCGGCTACGATGCCGCCACGACCAACCATATCGCCGAGGTGGCTGGCGTTAGCATCGGGTCGCTCTACCAGTATTTCTCCAGCAAGGAAGCGATCGCCGCTGCGCTGGTCGAAAACGCGGTGTCGAAGGCGACTGAAGTGCTTCGTGAATGCATTCTCGCGAATATGGGAAAGCCGCTGGCGGAAGCGATCAGAACGATCATCACCGTCATCCTGTCGACAAGGCGCGAGTATAATTTCATTTTCATGCTGTTGCCGCGCCAGGTTCCGAAGCTCGGCAAGTTATCGCGCAGCGTGACCACCGAGAAGTTTCTCTACAACACGATCCGCACCTTCTATCATCATCACAAGCACGAGATTGTGGTCGAAGATCTGGAAATCGCCATGTTCGTTGCACAGCATCTCGTTGTGGGAAGCATCGACGCCTATCTCGAGGACAATTCCATCCTCATCACCGACGAGCAGCTGGTCGATCACATCGCCGATGCCGTTGTCAAATACCTTACAAAGTGAGCCGGAGGGGCGGGTGGATTTCGATTTCGACGCGGATCAGAAGGCATTCATAAGAGAGGTTCGCGAATTTCTCGAGGAGGTCCGGAAATGGCCGGATGCCGCGGACATTATGTGCCCCGAGCGGGAATCGGATTCGATCCTTGCGGATACGCCTGCCCGAAAACGGTTCAATCGGGAACTTGCGCAGCGCGGCTATCTCGGCCTGTCATGGCCCCGTGAATATGGAGGGCAGGGCCGGCCAGGCATCTACGAGTATCTCCTCAACGAAGAGCTTTCCCGTGTCGGAGCGCCCTTGATCGGGAAAGGCGTCGGCTGCGTGGGTCAGACGTTGATACGTCACGGATCGGACAAGCTCAAAAGCGAATTCCTGCCGCGCATCCTGAAAGCCGAGATCGAGTTCGCACTGGGGTATACGGAACCGCACGCGGGATCGGATCTCGCGGCGCTCCGCCTCCGCGCCGACCGCGTCGAAAATGGCTGGATGCTGAACGGACAGAAGATGTTCACGACCTCGGCGCATTTCGCGGACTGGTACTGGCTGGCTGCGCGCACTGATTTCGATGCGCCGAAACACAAGGGCATCAGCCTTTTTCTGCTGCTGATGGACCAGCCGGGCATTACGATCCATCCGATCGAGACCATGGGCGAACACGTAACGAATCAGGTGTTTCTCGATAACGTGTTCGTCGGGGACGACTACCTTGTGGGAGAACTCAACAAGGGGTGGCTCTATATCTGTGAAGCGCTCGACTACGAACGCTTCACTTTCTACACGTTCAGCCCGCTTGAAGAGAAACTGAAGTCGCTGCGCGCGTTGCTTTCTGCGAAGGCCGATGATCGGCCTGCCATCGTGGATCGGTCCCATGTGCGTCGCCGCCTCGCCCGCCTCACTTCAGAGGTGGAGCTTTCGAAAATGCTGCAGCGGCGTGTCGTTCACGCCGCATCGCAGAACCGCGTTCCGACGATAGAAGCGGCCATGTGCAAGCTTTACAGCACCAGCCTTCATCAGCGTCTCGCGGATTTCGCGCTGGACAGTCTGGGGCTTGAAGGATTGCTGCACAAGGGAGACCCCGAGGCGCCGGTGGGCGGAAAATGGGAATGGTCCTATCGCGCGACGGCGCTTGATACGATCGGTGCCGGATCGTCAGAGGTACAGCGGAATATTATCGCCCGCCGTCATCTTGATTTGCCGCTCCGGTTCTGAGCCGGACAATTACGCCCCGAGTGCGGCCCGCAACGCCCGGCGCGCGCCGGGCGCCGCAACGCGGACGATCGCACGCGCCCTCGCCTCAGCGTCTTTCCCGCGTAGATCGGCAACGCCGTACTCGGTCACCACCGCATCGACATCGTGCCCCGCTACGCTCACCGGGACATCAGGCGCAAGCCGGGGAACGATACGCGAGCGGCCGCTTCCCGTTGATGGAAGTGCGATGATCGAAAGCCCGCCGCGCGATCTGTGCGCGGCGGCCGCGAAGTCCGGCAAGCCGCCGCGCGCGCTGACATGGCGACCGTCGACCTTTTCCACATTGACCTGACCGAACAGGTCGATCTCCAATGCCGAATTGACCGCGATGAACCCATCGATCGCCGAAAGGGTCGAGAATGCGTGCGTGTAGGATATCGGTCTCAGGACAATATCCGATCGTTCGTGAAGCCAGCGTTGAAATCCATGCGACCCGACCAGCGTCGCACAGCAGGTCGGGACGCTTCGATCAACAGCCCCGGATTCGACCAGCGCACGCAGCGGATCGCTCAGCAGTCCCGAGTGGAGTCGGAGCCTGCGCCGCTTGGCGAGATGCGCGAAAACACCGGCAGGAATTCTCCCGATCCCAGTTTGCAGCGTACTGCCGTCGCCGACAAGGCCAGCGACATGGCGGGTGATCGCATCCGTGACCTGATCAGGGGTCGCCGCACCTTCCGGCCACGCCGGTGGAGCCCGGTCATCTCGAACAATATGGGTAAACGCATCCAGATCGAACGTGAAGCCGCCGGGAAGCATCGGCAGATCGGTACACATCAACGCTACGCGGCATGAGGCGGTTGCCATGGCGACGTCGTAGAACTCAGCGCAAAGGCCGGTCGAAACCCTCCCCGAACTGTCCGGCAGGCTTACGGGAACGAACACGACATCGGGCGCGAAGCGGTCAATTTCAGCCACAACCCCGGAATATGTGGCGACGATCTGCCGATAAGCTTCAGGCCCGCCGGACCCAGCCGGAAAGAAACCGGCAACATCGCGAACCGCCCGCGGCGCGGCCCTGTCGAAGCGGTTCAATCCTGCAACGAAGGACGTCAATGCCGAGAGGTGAGAAAAAGCGTCGCCCTGCACATCGGCTACCGCGTGGAGCGCGAGCGGTTCGCCGCTGGTGCCCTGCAGGAACAGTCTTTCGCACTGCCGCAGGAGATCAGGCACATCATCGAGGCCGATCAGTCTTGCCGTCACAGCCTGTTCGCTCAGCGTGGGTCGAAACGGATGGGCACCGAATTGAAGCCTTGCAGAAATTCGCCGACGATGCGGCGGCAACGACCCCGTTCGACCTCGAACGCATCGATCGCGCCGAGCATCTCTTCGAGAAGAACACGGCCCTCGAGACGTGCGAGGTGCTGCCCGAGGCAGAAATGAATCCCGGTGCCAAAGGACAGATTGCGCCGTTGGACACGATGAATATCGAACCGGTGCGGCTCCAAAAATTCCCGCTCGTCCCGGCAAGCCGCGGCGTAAAGAAACAGCACGGATTGCCCTTCGCGCATCGTCTCGCCGTGGAAGGATCGATCGCGAACCAACCTACGGCCGAGCAGGTTCGTCGGCTGGTCGAAGCGCGCAGCTTCCTCGAAGGCGGCCCCGGCCAAGCCCGGATCATCGCGCAGCGCAGCAAGCTGATCTGGGTGGCGATCGAGCTGATAGATGCAGCCCGCCACCGAAAGCGGCAACGTATCTGATCCTGTTATGACCATGGCGAATATGTTGAAGAACAGCTGATCAACGCTCATTCCCCCGTCGAACCCAGCGTTCATCCACGCGACAAGATGGCTGTGCTCGGCGGGCGGCGCGCGGCGATAATGCTCGATCAGCCCGACGATGTAATCGTGCGCCTCGGAAAAGGCCTTCGCACCGGCCTCGGTCGTCCCCCGGACACCGGGCTCGCGCCCATAGAAACGGTCTACGTATTCCCGTATCTGCAAAACTTCTTCCAGGCGCAGGCCGATGAATGCGGAGATGAGTTCAAGCGCCGTGCGGCTGGCCAGGCGGTACACGTCAAAACGGCCTTCCTCCAGCATGGGACCCATCAGGCGCCTGACGGTATCGCGGACGTAGCTTTCGATCGTCGCGATCTTGTCCTTGGTGTAAGCACGCGCGATCAGATTGCGGTATTGGGCGTGTTGCGGCGGATCCATGAACAGGAAAACGGCGGGCGGCGGATTTGCCGAGAGAAACAATGCATCTGTGGATGTACCGTGCGTTGCGGTGAAGGATGCGCGGTCCATGCTGGCCTGCCAGACATCCTCGAACCGGGACAGCGCCCAGCAATCGAGATCATCGATATAATAGGCGGGGGCCTCCGCTTGCATTCGGGCGTAGGTGGGCCACGGGTTGGACCACAACGTCTCGTTATAGGGCGAATAGTCGATTGCCATCGGCGAAATCCTCATCCCTTTGCCGAGATTTCGGTGAGCACCGCCCCGAGGGCGGTCTCATGTTCAGCTCCACTGTGCGCGAGCGCCTGAAGGCTTGCGCAGTGATCCAGAAAATCGTCGAGCCTCGCCGTCTGTCCGCTGATGAGCAGGCGCTTGGCCATACGCAATGCGCGGCGCGGCTTCGTCGCAAAGCCACGCGCCATGTCGAGCGCGCGCGCGAGGAGTTCATCGGGCGTGCAGATTTCCAGCAGCAAGCCGATCGCCAGTGCTTCATCGGCATCGACGACCCGGCCTGAGAACGTCAGTTCGGCGGCGCGCTGAACACCGACGATGCGTGGCAGGAACCAGGCGCCGCCGTCACCCGGCACAAGACCAATATTGACAAAGGATTCCGCCATACGCGCGCGCGCCGAGCCGATACGAATGTCGCACATGCAGGCCAAGTCGAGGCCAGCACCGATCGCTGGGCCGTTCACGGCGGCAACCACAGGAATCTCAAGCCGGTGCATGGCCAGCGTCATTCTCTGGATACCGCGGCGATATCCGTTCTGAATATCGAACGGCTCGCCCGCGAACATGTCGGCTTTTTCCGCCATGTCCTTGACGTTGCCGCCTGCCGAAAACGCGCGACCATCGCCCGTGAGCACCAGTGCGCCGACGCGTTCGTCCACGGACGCCCATTCGCAAACGGCGATGATGTCGTCCGCAAGACGCGTCCCCGTGAGCGCGTTTCGAACGTCGTCGCGACAGAAACGAAGCGTTGCCACGCCGTCGGCAAGAATGAGCTCGCTGTCGCGGCATGTCGGCAGGCCGGTTGTACGACTCATTTCAACGCCTCCCGCTCCGCCTCAAGCAGCCGGTCACTCCGTGTGGTCAGCCAGTGCCAAAGTGGCCGCGGCCGAGCGGCAAGCGTGAAACGTCCCATCCAGTGCGCCCAATATTGTTCGGAGCCCTGCTCGCCACGCCATTTGAGGGCCTGCAGACTGAAGCGATGCAGCGGATATTCACGGGTGAAACCGATCGCGCCATGCACCTGATGCGCGATGTCCACGGATATCACCGCGGCGCGGTTGGCACGCCACTTTGCGGCGGCGATCTCGAACCGCGCATCACCGAACGTCGCGGCCTGACAGGCGCTGGCGGATGCACAGGCGACTGCGGCGCATTCCCCGGCAAGGACGGCCAATTGCTGTTGCACGGCCTGCAGTCGGGCAAGAGGCTTTCCGAACTGGACACGGCCGATCACATGATCGTCCGAAAGCGCCAGCATGGCTTCCGTCGCACCCGCGATCTGACAGCTCCGCAACAGGGCGGCTTCGAAGAGCAAGGCTTCGGCATCAAGCATCATGGGACCGGAAGCGACGACCCCGCCGTCCCCCGCGGAGAGGAGCGTCCAGTGCCGCCTGTCCAAAACCAGTCTCTGCCGGTCTCCGGCTGAACGCGGACGCCCCTGTCGACCGCCGATACCCTCCGCGAGAACGAAACTCACCGGACCGCCCGGAAGCGCAACGCCCATCCGCGACAGCCACGACCGGGCAAGAATGGTTTCGCCGACCGGTAGCGCCAAACCATGACGGCCTGCGGCGTGGAAGACGATTCCGGCATCCTTCCAGGAGCCGCCGAAACCGCCGGTCTCCTGCCCGACCAGCAAGTCCTGCAAAGACAGCGCCTCGATCTCTGCCCAGATATTGTCCTTGGCTTCGTTCCCTGCACCGCGCGCGGCAAGATCGGCAAACAGGCTGTCTGCCATATCCCGAATGAGGGCCTGGTGACTGTTGTTCATCGCAAACCGAGCCCCCGGGCGATGATCCCGCGGAGGATTTCGCGCGTTCCGCCGCGCAGCGAAAAACACACGCTTGTGCCCAGCAGAAAGTTCAGCGTTTCATCGAGGTCGTCGTCCCAACCGCTGAAACATGGATCGTCGCATAGTGCCTGCAACTCCCGGGGCACCGCCTGTTCGAAGCGCGCACCCAGATCCTTGACAATCGACGCCTCGATCATGGGGTTCTCCCCCCGGTCGAGCCTCGCGGCAACCGAGAGGGACATCTGTCGAAGCGTCCATATCTCGGCGGCCCATCCGCCCACGAGGGCAGAGACAGCGTCGGAAGCTTCAGCGTCGATCGACGCCAGGGCCTTCTCGACGAGCACGTGACTGCTCAGATAACGTTCAGGCCCGCTGCGCTCGAACGCCAACTCGGTCGTCACCTGTTCCCAGCCGTGGCCTACCTCTCCGAGCACCATGTCATCCGGTACGAAGACATCATCGAGAAAAGTTTCGCAGAAGTGCTGTTCGCCCATCTGGTCCACGATCGGGCGAATGGCGACGCCAGGAGAGGCAAGATCCACAAGAAGCTGGCTAAGCCCCTTGTGCTGGTTTTCCGCCCCGCTATCCGTTCGAACGAGCGCGATCATGTAGTGCGAATGATCCGCGTGCGACGTCCAGATCTTCGACCCGTTGACCTTCCAGCCGCCTTCGACGCGTCGGGCACCCGTCGAAAGTGCGGAGAGATCGGATCCCGCCCCCGGTTCGCTCATGCCGATGCAGAAATACAGCTCTCCGCGCGCCATCGCGGGCAGGAAGCGGCGCTTCTGTGCGTCCGATCCGTAACGCAGCAACATTGCGCCACTTTGACGATCAGCAAACCAATGAGCCGCAACCGGCGCCCCGGCCGCGATCAATTCCTCAGCGATGCGATAGCGTACGAGATGCCCGGCCTCCTCGCCGCCGAATTCACGCGGCCATGTGATGCCGATCCAACCCCTGGCACCGAGCGTGCGGCTGAATTCCTCGTCACGCGCCGACCAGCTTCGCGCCCGGTCCGGCGTGGAGAGATGACTGACAGCGTCGTCGATAAGCGCCCTGATCTCGGTCCGGGTGGGGCCGGCTTCGGGAGCGACATCAATCGGCGTCCAGTTGGAAAGATACGTCATTCAGCTCCCCGATGGCGGCGACGCCGCCGGACCATTGGGCCAAAACTACCAGAGCCGGCTTCCGGGGCACCTCGCATTCGGCTCACGTCTCTTTGGGCGACTTCAGTCGCGCGAGCCGTGCACGTGTTTCATCGCTGCTGATCAGTTCGGAAAGTTGGTCCATTTCAGCCGCCATGATTTCCGCGGCGCATTGACGTTTTGGCGCTCGCATGAGGGCACGGCAAGCATCCACCGAGGATGCCGGCAACGCCGCCAGGCGTTCTGCTGCAGAACGCGCATCTGCTTCGACGAGATCATCTGATGTGATCGCGGAAACCAGCCCGATATCGCGGGCTTCAGAGGCGCTCATGGGCTCACCTAACAGCAGCCACCGCGCCGCGCGCGCATGTCCAGCCATGCGGGGCAGAAAATAGGAGGATGCGAATTCCGGGACGAGCCCCAGCCGCGTAAACGGGAAATGAAACCGCGCATCCGGCGTACAATATACGAGATCGAAATGCAGCAGCATCGTCGCACCGATACCGACCGCATTGCCGGAGACGGCGGCTATCAACGGCTTGGAGAATTGGGTGAGTGCCTGCATGAATCGATACCCGGGCCGCTCATGTTTCGGCAGTCTGCGCACCAGATCGAATCCGGCGGCATCATTGCCGGCACAGAACGCCGGACCTGAAGCGGTCACGAGAACGGCTCGTGTCGCGCAGTCTGCGGCGGCAGCCTGTATCGACCTGCGCAATTCACCGTACATCGCGGGGGTCAGCGCGTTGCGCGCGCCCGGCCGGTCAAGCCTGATGTGAAGAACGGGTCCGCGCCGCTCGACTGAAAGCCCTTCCACCGCCTCCAGGGTTTCAGGCGGCAATGTGGAAGCCGCCGTCAACGGAAAGGTGCTGCCCTGTGATATAGCTCGCCGCGTCGGTCAGGAAGAACCATGTCGGCGGCGCCACCTCCGCGGCATCCGAGAACCGGCCCAACGGAATCTGCCGCAGATACCGATCTCTGAACTTCTCGTTGCGGATCGTGTCGGTCATCGGTGTCTCGACGACACCGTAGCAAACGCTGTTCACCGTGATGCCGTGTCGCGCCCATTCGCGCGCGGCGCTCATCGTGAGACCAAGCACGCCGGATTTTGCAGCGCCATAGTTGATTTGCCCAATCGTTCCCCGGCGGCCTGCGTCGGAGGAAATATTCACGATCCGACCGGGATTGGGATCGCCGCGCTCGGCCTTTTCGATCAGCCGACTGCCAACCGCGCGGAGGCATAGGAATGCGCCAGTAAGGTTCACATCAATCACTTTCTGCCATGTCGCGAGCCCCATATCGTGGGCCATGGCTGCACGAACGATCCCGGCATTGTTGATCAATCCGTGCACGTCCCCGAACCGCGCAATGGTGCTCTCGACCATGGCTTCAACGTCGGCTTCCACTGCGACATCCGCGGTAACCGCCATCAGCCTCGGATGATCGAGCTGCGCAGCCGTATCATCGAGCAGCGCCTGGTTGATATCGACCATCACCACGTTAGCGCCGCAGGAAAGGCCGAATTCGACGAGCGCTCGGCCGACGCCCTGCGCGCCACCGGTAACAATGTATGTGCGATCCTGCAGTTGAAAGGGTTCGGTCATGCGCGGAACAATCCTGTGATTGAGAAACGGGTCAGCACGTGCCGAAAATCGAGACGCTGCAGACATTCTTGTTGGGATAGCCGCCGAGATTATGGGTGAGCCCGAGGCGCGCCGCATTTAGCTGCCGGTCGCCGGCAGTTCCACGGAGCTGCTGATAAATCTCGTAAGCCATGCGCAGTCCCGTGGCGCCGATGGGATGACCGAAGCACTTCAGGCCGCCGTCAATATTGCACGGGATTTCACCGGAGCTGTCGAATGTCCCGTCAAGGACCGCCCGCCAGCCCTGCCCTGGTTCCACAAGCCCGAGATCTTCCATCGTCACCAGTTCGGTGATCGAGAAGCAGTCGTGGACCTCGACAAGATCGAGCTCGCGCCGCGGATCTCGAATACCAGCCTCCCGGTATGCGCGCTCGGAGGCAAGGCGGGTGGTCAGCGCATAGCTGCCGTCCCAACTGTCGTACCCGACCTCCGAGCCGTTGCTGAGTGCCAACTGTATGGATTTGACAGTAACAAGCGGACCCGTGCGTCCCAACCTTTCGGCGATCGCCGGTGTCGTTACGATTGCACAGGCTGAACCGTCGCTGACGCCGCAACAATCGTAGAGCCCGAGAGGATAGGCGATCATCGGCGCCGCGAGAATCTTTTCCTTGCTCACACGCGCCCGTAGATGCGCCTTCGGATTTCGCGATCCGTTCTCGTGGCTTTTCCACGAGACATGGGCCATCGCCTCTTTCAGACCGTCCATATCGATGCCATGCCGTGCCACATAGGCACTCGCAAACTGCGCAAAGCTGCCGGGCGCGGTGACGCTCGGAAACCAGAGATCTTCGAAGGTACCCTTGGTGCGTTCCGGCAGACCGCCGTAGCCTGTGTCCTTGAGCTTTTCGACACCCATGGCGAGAGCGATATCGTAGGCGCCAGATGCAACCCCGTAAACCGCGCCTCGCAGTGCTTCCGTACCGCTCGCACACATGTTCTCAACCCGCGTCGCCGCGATATTCGGTAGTCGCAGCGCAGTGGTCAGCGAGAGCGCGGATTTGCCCAGGCCGTGCTCGTCGACGGACATGCCGAACCATGCGGCGTCAATCCTGTCCTGTTCGATACCTGCATCGGCCAACGCTTCCGCGAAGGATTCGATCATCAGATCCTCGGCGCTGCAGTCCCATCGTTCGCCAAAGCGGCTGCAACCCATACCGAGAATCGCGACCTTGTCTCGAATTCCCTCAGCCATGTGGCGTGTTCTCCGATTTCGATAAAGCCGTGCAGACACCGGGCGGCGTGGCTTTCCAGCAATAGCGTCTGAAGCCCCGCTTCTCGTCGATGTCCTTGATACGGAATGCCAGTTCCAACGGCGCACCTACCCGAAGCTCTCCGGGCTCGAAGTCGCTGAACTCGAGCATGGCGACACCGCCACCTTCGAAGCGGATATTTCCGTACATCAACGGGGGGCTGAACGAGAGCGCCAACCAATCTTCCGTAAAGGATTTCACGGATGCACGTTTGTCGGCGAAGCCTTCCGGTTCCTGGGTGTCTGTCGCATGACACGCGGGATTGACGCATACGCGCGTGCGCGGAAACTGGGGTGTATCGCATGCCGTGCAACGCCCCCCGATTGCCTGTGTCACCGTTTGGCGATGACGGTAAAAGGCGGATTGTGCCGTCCGGTTGTCACGCTCCGCACGCATCCCCCTATCGATCGGGAGAAGGCCGTTGAAGGACAGGAACCGGAGATAATTCCGATCGGTCAAGCCGTGTGTCAGCAGGTCGTCGGCACCGATCATCGACCGGGCCTCGATCACGCGGTCTGTCGCGCGGAAAAGTATGACCTCCCCGCCGTGCCCGTATCCGAGCAGAAGGATGAAATCGCCGGGCTCTGCGGATTGCAGGGCGTTTGTCAGCAACAGCAGCGGGTGTGCACTTCCCGTGTCACCGACCTTATCGTGGAGATCAGCGATGATGGCGGCGTCATCTATTCCGCAACGCTTTGCAATGCCGCGCGCTTCCTGTGCCGAAAAGTTTGCGAACACGCAGTGTTGAAGGTCTGCTGCAGCAACATCCGCCTTTTCGAGAAGGGCCGCGATCAGTTTCGGCACGATCTCGAATTGCCCTTGTTCGCGTGCCCAGCGCTCCTCAAGAACATAATCAAATCGCGCCTCGCGCGAACGATAATGGTCGTTGAAATCGACCGACATCGAATGCGAGTCCACATATTCGGCGATCAATTCGCCCGATCCGACAAGAATGGCCGCCGCGCCGTCTCCCAATCGCAGTTCCTGGGCGCTGCCCGGCGGAGCCTGCCGGTTGTCTGCGGCGATAACGAACCCCGTGCCGCCTGCTTCGATCGCGCTCAGCAGCGCACCGACACCCGAACGAAGAGAGCCCGATACATCGGCTGTGCGAATTTCCGGCGGCAGCGAGAGCGCTTCGCCGATAAGGGTGGCATTCTGTCGGTCGGCAAACGGCATGGTTGTCGACGCGAACCTTAGCGAGGAAACCGACCGTTTCCCTGCGTGCGGCATCAGCGCGGCGCGGCCCGCCGCAACCCCCATCGTCAGGCTATCTTCATCATGCGCGCACATGGCACGCTGGCCGCGCGCGGTCCCGACAAGCCCCGGATTGGCCCACGCATTCGCCTCGGCGATCGCCTGTCGGTCAAGCCGGCGTCGAGGGATATAGGCCCCGAACGACATGATACCGCGTTTCTGCAAAAGCTCACTCCTGATTGACCGCGATTTGATGAATAGGTCGCGCCGGACGGCAAGGGGCTATCGCCTCGCCCGCTCAGCTTGAACTCGCTTTCCCATTGCACGCGGCTCAGGGCGGCGGGCCCGAAGACGGCACCGATTGCGAGTTTGATGTGAGGCGCCGGCTTCCTAGGCTCGGATCGCCTTGTTCGACCAGAAAACCGGAGTGAGACCCGCCGATGAATGTCGCCGAAGACTCGGAACACATCGTGATGCTGCGCGACACGCTGCGGCGATTCATCGAAAAGGAAATGCCGCGCGATCAGGTCAGCCGCTGGGACAAAGAGAATATGTTTCCCCGCGACGTGCACGACAAGCTCGTCGCCCTCGGGCTCACCGGGCTGACTGTTCCTGAAGAATACGGCGGTAGTGGACGCGACATCACCGCAACGATCGTCACCATCGAGGAACTCTGTTCGCGCAGCATGGCGGTCGGCTGCGCCTATATCCAGTCCAGTTGTTATGCCGGGCTGAACCTTGTCGAGGTGGGATCCGACGAGCAGCGCCGGACACTCCTGCCGCGCGTGGCGTCGGAAGGTCTCATGTTTGCGTATGGCTTCACGGAGCCTGATGTCGGCGCCGATCTCGCCTCTGTCCGGACGAGTGCTCGCCGCGAGGGTGATGAACTGGTGATAAGAGGCAGCAAACGCTTTTGCTCCGGCGCCGCCATTTCAGACTATATCTACGCGCTCGTGCGCACCGGGCCGGCCGAGGAGAGATACCGCAACCTGTCGCTCGTTTTGATCCCTCCGGATGCACCGGGGGTTGTGCTTGAACATCAGGATACGATGGGCCTCAAAGGCGGCGGCACGTTTGATGTGAGCTTCGATGATGTCCGCGTTCCCGTGAAGAACGTCGTCGGCGGAGAGGAAGGCATTGGTCAGGGCTGGAGGAAACTCGTGGGACCGGGCCTCGATGTCGAAAAGATAGAAGTGGCGGCGATGGCGCTCGGCATCGCCAGGGGCGCCATTGGCGATGCCTGGGCCTACGCGCAGGAGCGTGTACAGTTCGGAAAGCCGATCTGCACGATCCAGTCGATCCGGCACATGCTCGCCGACGTAAAGACGCGCTTCGAAGCGTGTCGGCTCATGACCTACAGTGCCGCAGCGCTGATCGATTCCCACCGACCCGCCGCCGCGGAAACGGCAATGGCCAAACTCTTCGTTTGCGACACGGCGCGGGACATTGTGCTTACATGTCAGCAGATCTTGGGCGCATATGGCTATGTCCGCGACTTCGACATGGAGCGGTACGTGCGCGATATACTGGTAATGCCGATCCTCGGCGGCTCGTCCGCCATCCAGAGAAACAATATCGCCAACCTTCTCAAGTTGCCGCGATAATCGTTAGATGAGCGGCTTCAATGCGCTGGTGGGACTACGCATAATCGGCAGAGAAGGGGAGGAGTTCATGGTGACGCTCGACGTTGAAGAGCGCCACCACCACGATCTCGGATCTGTTCATGGCGGCGTCTTTCTCGCGCTTGCAGACGTTGCCATGGCCCGTGTCGCAATGAGTGCCCTCGAAAACGAGCCGGTGCAGACCGTGGAGCTCAAGGCGAACTTCCTGCGTCCTTTCACATCAGGAACAATCGCTGCACGGGGCAGAATTGTGTCTTTGGGGCGGCGGCTTGTCTATACGGAGGCGCGCATCAAGAGCGACGAGCGGCTGCTCGCCACGGCATCCGCCACGATGATGAGAAACGGTAATGGGGAGAAAGTGAAATGAAGACGGGCTGCCGCAACATACGAGGACTATTTATCGCTCTCTCGATGGTAGCGGGATGGACGTTTCCGGCTTCGGCGGATGCCACGGTAACACCCCCCTTCGAACTGGTCACGCTGGGAACGGTCGGCGGCCCGCTTCCGAACCCGGTGCGGGGACAGCCGGGAAATCTGCTGACCAATGGTTCGGCTTCGTTCCTGATCGACTGCGGGGATGGCGCCGCGGAGCGCATGGCTGCAGCAGGCGCGGGCTTTCCTTCACTCCGAGCGATATTCCTCACGCATCATCACTTCGATCATATCGGTGGTCTTTTCGCGGTGCTTGGCCTGCGTTTCCAGCTTGATACGCAAGGCCCTCTCACAATTTACGGTCCACGCGGCACGACGACGATCGTGAATGCGCTTCTTGCGGCCATGGGACCGAGTGCTGAGGCGCGCTACGGCGTACCGGGCGAACGTTTCATTTCCCCCGCGCAGAATATCGATGTCGTGGAGCTAACGGACGGTTCGGTCGTAAAACTGAACGGTGCCACGATAACGGTGGCGCTCAACAGTCACTACAGCTTCGATCCGGGCAGCGCTGATCATCAGAAGCATCAATCGCTGTCGTACAGATTTGATCTACCCGCCAGGTCAATCGTCTTCACCGGCGACACAGGTCCATCCTCCGCGGTTGAAAAACTCGCATATGGCGCAGACGTGCTCGTCGCGGAAATGATCGATCTGCCGAACACGCTGAAAAAGCTGGAAGCGTTCGCGCGCAACCTGCCTCCGCATATCAAAGTCCACATGGCTGAACACTTCGAGAAGCAGCACCTGGTTCCTGCCGAAGTCGGCAAAATGGCAAGCCGTGCACGGGTCGGCGCGGTGATCGTGACGCATTTAGCAGGTACGCGCGACGAGGACGTTCTCGACTATTTATCTGATATAGCTAGGAATTACTCTGGCCCCACCATTGTTTCCAGCGACATGCAAAGGCATTGAGGCACGTGCGATATGCGCGATGACTAAGCATTCGAACGGAAGACAGTGGGCATGAAAAATGCACACCTTGGGAATCGCATTGATCACGTCCATCCTGACGGTTCGCCATGCGCGGTACGAATTTTCATCTAATTGAAGTATTCAGAGAAATTGCGTTTATTGGATTCCGGCCGTGCAACGATAGCGAGTGTTCCCAATCGGGGCGGAAAGGTACTACCGTCTCAAATCTCCAGGACGCGAACAGAGATCACTTCGATGGCATCGCTCGTGTTTGCGAAGTCTAGTATATCTCCAGGCTCGGCGCCCATCAGCGCGCGGCTGAGCGGGGCGGAGAAGGAGAGGAACCCGGCGGCCGGGTCCGCCTCATCGTGTCCGACGACGGTGACGGTACGCTCGGTGCCGTTCAGCCGGAAGGTGACGGTGGAGCCAAAGGCCACGCGGGCGCTGTCCGCATCTTCCATCAGTTGCATGGTGGCCTGCCGATTGCGCCAGTAACGTAGGTCGCGCCGCGTCGCCTTGATCGCGTCTTCGTCGCTGAGGCCCTGCAGCACGGCTTCCAGCTCCGCGACCCGCGCGCGTATCTGTGCCTGACCGCGCAAGGTCACAAGGTTCGGTCCCGGCGGGATCGGCAGCTCGAACTTCGGTTCGAGATGTTCGTCATCGCTTTCGCGGCGAAAGGCGACACTCATGCTCCGCTCTCCTCTGGCGCGATCCAGTCCGCGATGTCGGGTGCCCCGCCGATGAGTGCAAGCCCATGCGCGATCGAGGTGAGTTCCTCGCCGCCGGCAAGACGACTTTCCCCGAAGCGCTCGGCGAACAACCGGCGCACCGCCGGGATCAGCGAGGAACCGCCGGTCAGAAAGACGTGGTCGATATCGGCAGGGGTGAGGTGCGCGGTGGCAAGCGCACTGTCCACCGTTTCGGCGATGCGCGCGAGGTCGGGTGCGATCCAGCGTTCGAAGTCGGCGCGCGCAACCTCGGTGTTGATCGTCAGGTCGGCGCTTTCAAAACTGAAAACCGCATGGTCCTGGGCCGACAGCGCCCGTTTCAGCTTGCCGACCGCCTCGTAAAGCCCGTGGCCGAGCTCGTGTTCGACCACCGCGATCATGCGGCCGATTGCGGCCGGATCGAGCGCCGCGCGCCTAAGCCGCGCCAGTTCGTCGAGCGTTCTGCGGTTCCGCATGAGCGCGAGCCGCGACCAGTCCCCGAAATCCGTGAAATGGCCCGCGGGAATCTCCAGCACCTTGTCGAAGGAGCGATACCGGCCGCCCTTTCCGAGCAGCGGCAGGACCAGATGGTCCATGATCCGGTAGTCGAAGCGGTCACCGGCAATACCGATCCCCGCCGCCCCCAGCGGCACGCACCGCTGCGCCGCATCGGGCGCGACGCGGACGATCGAGAAGTCGCTGGTGCCGCCGCCGAAGTCCGCCACCAGCAGCGTGGCGGGCGCGTTCAGCCGGGAGGCGAAGCTGTAGGCCGCGGCAAGCGGCTCGTAAACGTAGTGGACCGGGCGGCCGAGGGCTTCGAACATCGCGTCGTAGCGCGTTCGCGCGAGCGCCGGATCGGGCCGCGCGCCGACATAGCGCACCGGGCGGCCAACGACGATGCGCTCCGGCAGGTCGGCAAGCGGATCGCCGCCGTGGGCACGCAGGTGAGACAGGAAAATCTGCCCCAACTGTTCGAAACGCATCCGCGCCTCGAACACGCTCGCCTGTTCGAAATTGGGGTTGGCGGCGACCGACTTGAACGATTGCAGGAAGCGCGAGCCTTGCGGGAACTCGAGGAACTCGGCAATGGCCCATGGCCCGGCTTCATGCGCGAGCCCGCCGCGCGCATCCTCGTCCTGCCAGAAGCACAGTGCGGAGCGGAACACGCTCGATAACCCATCGGGCGCCGCGAAGCGGACAAGATCAGCCGCTCCCTCGCCATTGGCGCGCGCGACCACCGAATTGGTGGTGCCGAAGTCGATGCCGATGGCACTGGCTTTGGCGGCGGGCACTGCATTTCCTTTCCAGCGAGCGGCCGGCGGCTATGGCAGGACCACGCGCACAGGACAACCATGCCTTGGGGGGCGTCGATCAAAAGGCGCATGAAGCGAAGGAGGGTTCTCGGACGCCACTGACCCCATTACGACCGCTCAGACGGATGCCTCGCGTTCTGCGTTGGAGGTGCGTAACACGAATAAAGCGCCGTCGGGCTCCAACCAAAGAGTGCAAAAAGATACCGGTTTGGGGAATCACATTGAACGCGAAGCATCTGACGGTACATTTGTCGGTACAAAGCGCCAACGGTACATGAATAACAAACGGAAAAATAAGCGAAAATTTTCCCTTTTTGATTCCGTCCCCGCACCACTTTTCTCACGGGCGATTATCCCTCGCGCTTCAGAAAGCCGCGTGTGAACAGGCGGATCATGAAGGCGTTGCGCCTTGCAATCATCGGCTTTGCGTACATGGATTGGCCAAGCGCGTGCGCCGCGAAGGGTTCGATGACGGCGGGGCCGATGAAGTCGAACACCATGTAGATCGCGGCCCATTCGCGGTCGACGTCCGGCTGCAGGAAGCCGAGCCTTGCATTGTTGTCGATGAACTGGCGCATCACCGCCAGCATCTCGTCGAACAGCGCCTGGCTGCCCGGGGTGCGCTCCATCAGCGACATGCGCGCGTACATGAGCGCGTCGTGGTCGCGCGGGATCCAGTCGAGCGCGTCCTCGACCGCCCGTTCGAGCGCTTCGACGGAGGAATGCTCCAGAACGGCAGCGTAAAGCGCGCGAATCTCCTCGAGCACATGGGCGTCGATCGCCTCCCTCAGGCCGTCCTTCGATCCGAAATGGGTACGGACCAATCCAAGCGAGACACCCGCCGCCGCCGCGATCTCGCGCAGGCCGACGGCGGCGAAGCCGCGCTCGGCGAACAGCTTCATGCCGGCCTTCAGAAGCTGGCGGCGGCCCTGCGCCTCGACCTGACTCACAATCGCGTTCCTTCAAAACGGGACTATACAGACGTATATCGTCGCTATATACGATTGTATACGCGAATGAGAAATTAGACACGATCCATGTCGGGATTTCCAGCGTACAGCAGGGAGGGGCTGGTGATTTCGAACGCCCACGACGACGCGATGATCGACCGCGCGACCGGCGCCTTTATCGAGGCGCTTGATGATTGCCGCACCGACGGGCTGCTCTGATGGAGAGCACCGATCCGTTGGCCTGGGATCTGCTGGACGCGCGGGCGAGAACGCACGCCGACAAGGATTTTCTGCGCTTCCACAGCGGACGCGCCAGCTACGCGGCATTTCGCGCGCTTGTCGAAGCGACGGCCGGTCGGCT
The DNA here is from genome assembly GCF_013911755.1 of Sphingosinicella sp. Lineage (GTDB taxonomy): Bacteria > Pseudomonadota > Alphaproteobacteria > Sphingomonadales > Sphingomonadaceae > Sphingosinicella. Next base: position 67,581 of record NZ_JACESP010000018.1, on the reverse strand, counting down.
GCACGCCGCCGGTGTCTGCCCCGGCGACATCGTGCCGACCTTCTTTCCGAACGGCATCACCGCCGCCGCGATATGGTTCGCGCTCATGCGGCTGGGTGCGGTGTGGGCGCCGATCAACACCGAATTCCGCGGCGCGCAGCTCGTCGCCGCGCTGAACGCCACGCGCGCGCGGCTGATCCTCATCGATCCGGCTTATGTCGATCTGATCACGGGCGTTCTCCCCGAGGTTCCCGTTGTCCGGGATGTGGTCGTTTCAGGCGCTTCGACACACGATGTCGGCGCCGTGCGCTTTCGCACGCTTGAAGACATCGCGCCGGCGCCTGCGCCCCGCGCCGATGTGGCGCGCACGGCGATCGCCATGATCCAGTTCACGTCGGGCTCGACGGGCGTGTCGAAGCCCGTGCAGCTCAGTCACGGCTATCTCGTCGGACAGGCGCGGCTCACCGCGCGCTACTTCGATCTGAAGGAGAGCGACGTCGTTTACTGCCCGTTCCCGCTCTATCATTGGGACGCGACCATCGGCACGGTGATGGGATCGCTTGTCACGGGTGCGACGGCCGCGCTCGGCGAACGTTTCAGTGTCTCGCGTTTCTGGGATGATATCCGCGCGTTCGACGCCACCATGTTCGATTTCATGGGCTCGACGCTCACCTTCCTCTACCAGCGCGCGCCGGACCCGCGCGACCGCGACCATCGCGTGCGCCTTGCGTGGGGGCTCCCGATGCCCGAATTTCGCGCGGATTTCGAAGCCCGCTTCGGCTTCCCGCTCTACGAGGGCTATGGCAGCACCGAAGGCGGCGTTTGCGTCTTCCAGACCATCGGCGAAACCTATCCCAAGGGCAGCTGCGGGCGCGTGGCGCCGGAGTTCGAATTGCGATTGCTGGATGATGCCGGGAATCCGGTCACGACTGGCGAAGTCGGGGAGATCGTCACACGGCCGCACGATCCGACGCTGATGTTCAGCGGCTATCTCGGTATGCCGGAAGTGAACGCGGAACTGATCCGTGATGGCTGGTACTACACCGGCGATCTCGGGAAACTCGATGCGGCGGGTAATCTCTATTTCGCGGGCCGGAAGAAGGACATCATCCGCCGCCGCGGCGAAAACATGTCGGCGCTCGAAATCGAGCGCGGCATCGAAACGCATCCTGCCGTGTTCGAAGCGGCGGCGTTCGGCGTGCCGAGCCCCGCAACCGAGGAGGATGTCGCCGTCGCGGTCGTGCTTCGCCCCGGCGCGGCGCTCGCGGACGGCGAACTGCGCGCCTACTGCGAAGGCCGCATGGCGCGCTACATGGTGCCGGAGCATGTGCTGTTCATGGATGCACTGCCGAAAACGCCGACCGAAAAGATCGACAAGCCCGCGCTGAAACGCCTGTTCGCGGAAACGCGCGGATGAGCGCGCCCCGCCTTCGCCGAACGCTCACGCCCATGCAGCTGGCGGCGATCGGCATGGGCACGACGATCGGCGTCGGCTGGATCGTCGTCACCGGCGGCTGGATCGCGCGCGCGGGGCCGCTCGGCGCAGCGCTCGCGTTCCTCATCGGCGGCGCGGTGATGGGCCTCGTCGCGCTCTGCTATGCCGAAGCCGCCGTGCGCGCGCCGGAAGCGAACGGAGAGTACGGCTACGTTTCGATGGCGTTCGGGCGCGGCTGGGGGTTCGTCGTCGGCTGGGCTGCACTTCTCGGCTATGTCGGCATCTGCGGCTTCGAAGGGCTAGCGCTGGCGTGGCTGCTTGGGGTGCTCATGCCGGATTTCACCGGGCCGACGCTCTACACGGCGGTCGGCGTGCCGGTGCGCCTGCTCGATCTTGCCGTCATCATCGGGGGCGCGCTGTTCTTCACCGCGATCAACCAATTCGGCGCGCGCGAATCGGCGCGCGTGCAGGTGGCGGTCACGGTCGGCAAGGTGCTGCTCAGCTTCGGCTTCGTCGCGATCGGTTTCGCGGGCGGCGCGCCTGCCAATCTTCAGCCCGCGTTCCTGCCCGCGGAGACGCCGTGGCACGGTGTGCTTGCCGTGCTCGTCATGGTCCCCGCGTGGTTCTGCGGCTTCAACGCGCTGCCGCAGGCGCTCGGCGAGGCGCGCGAGCGCCCGGGGGCACGCGCGCTCGCTGGGTTGCTCGGCATGGTGATCCTGCTGACGACGCTCTTCTACGTCTCAGTCATCACCGCGACCGCCTTTGCCGCACCGCGCGGCGTGCTCGATGGCGCGGAGCTTCCGGTGGTGGCGGCGATGGAGGCGGTGGCAGGCCCGTGGGGCGGGCGTATCGTGCTCGTCGCGGGTGTCGTCGCGTTGCTCAGCGCTTGGAACGCGGCGATGTTCGCGGCCTCGCGGCTGCTCTATGCGCTCGCGCGGGACGGCGCGCTGCCCTCGGCGCTTGCGCGCGTGCATCCGAAGAACGGCACGCCGTCGATTGCCGTCGAGTTCGTCGGCGTGATCGCGCTCCTTGGCGGCCTCATGGGCCGCGCGTTTATCGAGCCGCTGGTGCAGATCGGCGCGATGGGATTCGCGGTCGCCTTCATCGGCGCCTGCCTGTCGAGCCTTGCGCTTCGGCGCGGCGCGGGCGGCAGCCGCTTTCCGGTGTTCGCGGCATGGGTGGGGGCGCTCGCGCTCGGCGGTGTCGCCAGCTATTCGGCGTGGACGATCCTTGCGAATGTGGGCGAACGCCTGCCCGAAGCCGCCGCGCTCGCGCTCTGGGCAGGTCTCGGCGCGGCGATGTGGGCATTCGCCCGCGCGCGGAAGGAAAGGGGATTCTGATGGCACGTCGCCTCGCCGCACTCATCGCTTTGTGCCTGCTCGGCGCTTGTGCCGCGTCGGCGCCGACACCCCGCCCTGCGGGCTGGAGCGATCAGTCTTATTATCTCCCCATGCGCGACGGCGTGCGCGTCGCGCTCAGCCTGCATTTTCCCGGCGGCAAGCCGCCCACCACCAAGGCGACGACGATCCTCATTCAGACGCGCTATGGCCGCGCCGTCGAAGCGCGCAGGGGCGGTTCGCCGACGGATATCGAGATGTTCCTTGCGCGCGGCTACGTCGTCGCCGTCGTCGACACGCGCGGCTCGACGGCGTCGTTCGGTCCGCGCGACGTCGAGATGGGGCCGGATGAGCGCGCCGACATGGACGAGATCATCGCGCATCTCGCCGCGCGCAATTGGTCCGACGGGAAGGTGATCGGCTACGGCATTTCCTACATGGCGGACACCGCCGATTTCGCCGCGAGCCGCCCCGCGCCCGCGCTCATCGCTTCGGTCCCGCGCCAGATGGATTTCGATGCCTATCTGCAGGGTTTCCTGCCCGGCGGCGTGCAGAACAATTTCCTGCTCTACACGTGGGGCAATTACACGCTGAAGGTCGATCTCGGCCGCTCGCCCCGAAACGACGCGCTCGATTGCCGCCTGCGGGTGGAGGATTGCCCGGGGCTCTTCCCCGATATCCAGCCGGTCGATGGCGACAGGGATTTCACGCTGCTGCGGCAGGCGCTCGATGGCCGCCGGCACTGGACGCCCGAAGACTACGTGAACGCCCCCTTCCGCGACGACAAGGGCGGCAACGGCCATTCGATGCTCGACTTCTCGCCCGCAAGCGAGCTTGCCGGGCTCATCCGCGAAAACAAGCCGGTGATGATCTGGGGCTCGTGGATGGATGCGACCACGGCGCAGGCGGCGCTCACACGCTTCCATTCGACGCCCGACGCGCCCGTCGAGATCGTCATCACCGCCAACAACCACGGCCACGACCGCAGCGCCGATCCCTTCTTCCCCGATCGCGTCGCCCCGGTGCCCACCCGCGACGCCCAGTTCGCCGCCGTCTTCGATTTCATGGACCGCGTCCGCGCGCGCAAGCCCGTCACGCGCAACATCCGTTACTACGTGCTCGGCGCCGATACCTTCCGCGACACCAGGGTCTGGCCGCCCCTCGGCGTCTCAGAAACACGCTTCTACTTCGCGAAAGGAACGCTCCAGCCCCGCCCCCCCGCGAACAAGGCCGCCGTCGACTACATCGTCAACTTCACCGCCGGCACCGGCAAGAACACGCGCTGGTCCACCCAGTTCGGCGCCCCGCCCCTCTACCCCGATCGCCGCGAAGCGGATGCGAAGCTCCTCGTCTTCGACAGCGCGCCGTTCGAGGCAGACACGGAGCTGGCAGGCACGCCGGTCATCGAACTCTTCGCCGCCGCCCAGTCGAATGATCCGGTCTTCTTCGTCTATCTGGAGGACGTCGCACCCGATGGCCGCGTGACGTACATCACCGAAGGCCAGCTCCGCGCCATCCACCGCGCGTCCGCCGATCCCGCCACCCTGCCCTACGATCAGGGCCCGGCCCCCCACAGCTTCCGTCGCGCCGACGCGCTCCCTGTCGTACCTGGTGAGACGATGCGCATCGAATTCGCGCTCAACCCCACCGCGGCGCTCATCCGCAGTGGGCACCGCCTGCGGGTTGCCATCGCAGGCGCCGACGCGGACGTCTTCCGCCGTTATCCCGAGCAAGGGCCGGAGCGGTTCCGCGTGTCGCTCGGCGCCGATGCCGCGAGCGCAATCACTGTACCGCTGCGCCCCTGGCGCTAAAGGCATTTGTCGTTGTGCCGGCAATGCGGCATCGCTTCCCGCCAGACGAAAGGAAGCGGGCGATGAGGACATTGTATCCGGAGATCGAGCCCTACGAGACGGGGCTGCTCGACGTGGGCGATGGGCATCAGGTCTACTACGAGCGCGCGGGCAAGCCCGGCGGCAAACCTGCGGTGTTCCTGCACGGTGGGCCGGGGGGCGGCTTTTCGCCCGCGCACCGGCGTCTGTTCGATCCCGACGTCTACGACGTGATGCTGTTCGATCAGCGCGGCTGCGGCCGGTCGCTGCCCTATGCGTCGCTGGAGGCGAACACGACGTGGCACCTCGTTGCCGATATCGAGCGGCTGCGCATCATGGTCGGCGTCGACAAGTGGCTGGTGTTCGGCGGTTCGTGGGGCTCCACCCTCGGGCTTGCTTATGCGGAAACCCACCCTGAACGCGTCAGCGCGCTCATTCTGCGCGGCATCTACATGTGCACGCGGCCGGAACTCGAATGGTACTACCAGTTCGGCGTCTCCGAGATGTTCCCGGACAAGTGGGAGCGTTTCGTCGCCCCGGTGCCCGAGGCGGAGCGCGGCGACATGATCGGCGCCTATCGCCGCCTGCTCACCGGAGACGACGAGGCGGCAAAGCTCGCCGCGGCGAAGGCGTGGAGCATCTGGGAGGGCGAGACGGTCACATTGCTTCCCGACCCGGCGCTCTCCGAATCGTTTGCCGACGGTCACTATGCGCTCGCGTTCGCGCGTATCGAGAACCACTATTTCCACCACGGCGCATGGCTTGAGGATGGCCAGCTGCTGAACAATGCGGATCGGCTTCGCGGCATTCCCGGTGCGATCGTGCATGGCCGCTACGACATGCCGTGCCCTGCGCGCTACGCCTGGGCGCTCCACAAGGCGTGGCCCGATGCGGCGTTCCATCTCGTGGAGGGCGCCGGTCATGCCTATTCGGAGCCGGGAATCCTGCACCGGCTGATCGAAGAAACGGATCGTTTCAGAAACGGCTGAGACGCGGCTCGGTGCCGTTCAGGCGGCGTGCGCGGCGGCCTTGGGCGCAGCGGCGGCTTCGAGTTCGTCCTCGCCCACCACGCGGTTGCGGCCGGTCGCCTTCGCCCGGTAGAGCGCCATGTCGGCGCGCTCGACAAGTGTGTCGACCGTGTCGTTCCAGCGCAGCTGCGAGATGCCGAGCGACAGGGTGATGCGCCCCACTTCCTTGTTGCTGTTCTTGGCGCGGACGCTGCGCGACGAAATGTAGTCGCGAATCTGCTCGCAGATGTCGTGTGCGGCCTGCAGCGTCTTGCCCGGCAACACGATCACGAACTCCTCGCCGCCGAAGCGCGCGGGGTAGCCGACACCGTGCGAAAGCTGTTCGAGGCTCTGGCCGACAAGGCGCAGCACCTCGTCGCCCATGCGGTGGCCCCACGTATCGTTGAACTGTTTGAAGTGGTCGATGTCGCAGAAGGCGACGCAGAGCGGCTTGCGGTCGGCGAGTGCCCGGCCCGCCTGTGCTTCGAGATATGAGGTGAACGCCTTGCGATTCGAAAGGCCAGTCAGCGGATCGGTGCGGCTTTCGGTGCGCGCCGTTTCCAGATCCTGTTTCAGGATGTTGATTTCCTGCCCGGAGATCGCAAGCTGCGCTTCCAGTCGTTCTGTCTTGTCGATCATCGCGCTCGTGGCAGCGACAAGGTCGGCAAGCAATGCGCGCTGTGTGTCGATGTCGGCGGCGGCGTTGATGCTGTCGGAGCTTTCACGCAGTGTGCGGCTGTAATCCTTGGCGTCGCCGCCGGTTTCCTCGACGAAGTGCGCCATGCGCTTCAACTGCGTCTGCGTCTGGTCGATGAGCGTGCTGAGGTCGGACGGCATCGAGGCGCCGTAGAGTTCGCGGCGGATGTTGTGCATCGCGCGCGTCGAAACACGGCCGACCGTCTGCATCACTGCGTCCACAGCAACGCGCAGCTCGGGGTCTGAGCCCGTGACGTAGCGATACCAGAATTCGTAGTTTGCGGGCGTCGGCGAAATCCCTCCAGCCTCCATGTGCTGGCGGATATCCTCGAAAATCTGGCCCGAATCTGTCATTTATCGCCCGCCGAATGTCCCCTGAGACCTTTTCTGCGGCTTTCCGTGCCCATTTCGGCACACGGAAACACCGCCGACCGGCCCATTCGCCGTAACCTATGGCAGGCTCTGGTTAAAATTTCCGAAAAGTAAGAAGAAATCAGCCGCGCGCGGATACAGAAAGGAAGTCGGGAAGGGGACCGTTCCAGCCGCCATCGTCCGTTTCCTCCTCGCGGACCGGACGCGGAGCCGCCTTGGGCGCTCTCTCGGGCTCTTGCCGGGGTGACGGTTCTGTGCGCGCCGCTTCGGGTGGCCGTCCGCCGCCCCTGGTGCGTTTTCCGCCTCGCGGGCGGCTGCTTGCCGGACGGGCATCCTTGCCCCCATCCGTGCCCTTGTCTGCACACTTGTCGGCGCTTTTGTCTGCGACGGCGGGCTGCTGCGGCACCGCGCCGCGGCGTTCGATACGGGCGCCGATCAGCTTCTCAATGTCGGCGATCAGCTCGGCGTCAGCAGGCGTGACAAGCGTGACGGCGATGCCGGTCTTGCCGGCGCGGCCGGTGCGGCCAATGCGGTGCACATAGTCCTCGGCGTTAAAGGGCACGTCGAAGTTGAAGACGTGGCTGACGCCCTTGATGTCGAGGCCCCGGGCGGCGACATCGGAGGCGACGAGGATCGAGATGCGATCGGCCTTGAAGTCCTCCAGCGTCGACAGGCGGTCGCGCTGCTCCATATCGCCGTGAATCTGCCCGGCGCGGAAGCCGTCGCGCTTCAGCGAATCGACTAGTTCCTTCACGTCGCGCTTGCGATTGCAAAAGACGATCGCGCTCGTCACCTCGTCGGCGCGCAGCAGTTCGCGGAGCGCCTGCTTCTTCTCGCGCGCGCCGGTCATCAGCAGCGACTGCGCGATGTTGGCGTTGGTACTCGATTGCCGTTCCACCTCGATCATGCGCGGGTCGTTCAGGAATCGGTCGGCGAGCTTCTTGATCGGCGGCGCCATGGTGGCGGAGAACAGCAGGCTCTGCCGGTTCGGGCCGAGCAGCGAGCAGATGCGCTCCACATCGGGGATGAAGCCCATGTCGAGCATCCGGTCGGCCTCGTCGATGACGAGAATGTCGACGCCCGACAGCAGGATCTTGCCGCGCTCGAACTGGTCGAGCAGGCGGCCGGGGGTCGCAATCAGGACGTCGACGCCCTTTTCCAGTGCCTTGTCCTGATCGCCGAAGCCGACGCCGCCGATCAGCAGCGCCATCGAAAGATTGTGGTTCTTGCCGTATTTCAGGAAGTTCTGCGCCACCTGATCGGCAAGTTCGCGCGTCGGCGCGATGATCAGCGAACGCGGCATCCGGGCGCGGCCGCGGCCGTGGGCGAGGATGTCGATCATCGGCAGCACGAAAGAGGCGGTCTTGCCGGTGCCGGTCTGCGCAACGCCGATGATGTCGCGGCCCATCAGAACAAGCGGAATCGCTTGCCGCTGAATGGCGGTAGGCTCGGTGTAGCCGCTGTCTTCAACAGCCGCGAGAAGCTCGTCCGAAAGGCCGAGGGCGTGAAAGCTCAAATTCAATGACCTTGTGCAGGCGTTAACAGAATGCCTTGCGCCGCGCTTTTGGCGCTTCCCCGCCAAATGTCAAGGAAACTGCGCGACGCAGCGACAAGGGGTCGCGTTCTCAGCGGACGATCTGCACCCGGTCGCGGCCGCTCGACTTGGCAAGATACATCGCCGCGTCGGCGTCTTTCAGCACGTCTGCGGGTACTCGTCCTCGCGCCAGCGCCGCCACGCCAACGCTGATCGTCACTGGCACGACGCCTTCGGGCATGTCGTCCGTGTCGGAGCAGGCCTTGCGCAGTGCCTCGCACAGGCCTGCCGCCTGATCGAGGCTGCGGCCGGGCATCAGCACCGCGAATTCCTCGCCGCCAAGCCGTCCGACCAAACCATGGCGCCCGACGATGGCCATCGCAAGCGCGCCGACATGGCGCAGCACAGCATCACCGACATCGTGGCCGAAGCGGTCGTTCACGGACTTGAAGTGGTCGACATCGAACAGCGCGACCGAAAACGCCGTACCGTTCGCGTTCGCGGCCTCGCCCGCCGCTTCGAGCCGGGCGAGGAACATGCGGCGGGAGGCCGTGCCTGTCAGTTCGTCGGTCGAGGCCTGTCGTTCGGCAATCGCGGCGAGCGCGTCGCGCTCATCCAGCACGGCAGCGACCGGAAGCGCGGGGAGAAAGGCGACGGCGAGGAAGAACTGGAAGAAATAGATCCGGTCCGCAAGATCGCCGGGCATCAGCGCGATCGGCCCGGAGCCGATGGTCGTGAAGTAGGAGCCGATGCACGCGACCGTGACGATCGCGACCGTGGCGCCTGCCGAGCGCAGGCGGAAGGTCGTCAGCAGCATCGGCGGCAGCAACAGGAACAGCATCGGCCAGCGCGTCTGCGCGAACACAAGGATGCTGAGCCCAGTCACGAGGGCGAATAGCGCTGCGGCCTCGACCACGCTGCGGCCTTGCAGGAACGAGCGTTTCCCGGACCAGATCGCGAAGACGATGAGCAGGATCGGTGTCACCAGCAGCAGCCCGAGGGTGTCGGAGGCAAACCACGACAGCCAGCTGCGCCCCATCGCCTCGTCCACAGCTGCGGACATGAACGGTGCGCTGAACGATGCCGAAAAGGCGGCGGCGATGATTGATGAACCGATGAACTTCAGCAGATGGTCAGGATGCTCGAGCTGCAGTGGGCCGCCGATAAGGCGCCTGGTGAGGAGGGCGGCGAGGGCGGCTTCGGCGATGTTGAGCGCGGCGAAGGGCGCGGCGGCGAAAGCGGGATAGCCGCCCAGAAGGTTGGCAGCGAACCCCGCGATCCAGACCGAAATCACATAGGGGGTCCAGCGCCGCGTCGGCACGACGAGCAGTACGGCGAGCACCAGCGCGTTCGCCGCCCACACCGTCGCCATGCCGACCGACCAACCGGTCAGGCGGATGTTGATGAGCGCGACGACGAAATGCGCAAGGCCGATGACGAGCGGGCCCGTGGTGAACGGACCTTTCGCCCGCACCGCGCGCTTCTCGGTCATGTAGAAGCCTTGATTCAGCATGAGTCCCCGCCCGTTTAGGGCGCGATATAGCGCGGAACCTGAATTAAGCCTTTACAAAAAATGCAGGCGGAACCGAAGTTCCGCCTGCATCCCTGTGTGAACCTCTATCCTAGAACTTGAAGCCGGCGCCCACGCCGTAGCGGCGCGGCTCCAGCGTGAAGACGTTGGTGAAGAGGCCCGAGGAGGCATCGGTCACGTAGAGGCCGGTGGTGGCGTTGTTGTCCAGAAGGTTCTGGACGAAACCCCGTATGTACCAGCGGTCGTTCGCGCCGTTCAGCTGCAGCTGGGCGTTGATCTGCGCGTAGCCAGACACCTTGTTGACTGGGCCATTGAAGATATTGCCGTAGCTGTCGCCCGTGTAGGTCAGGTCGACGCGGGGGACGAGCGACATGCCGTTGTCGAAGTCCGCCGTATACTGGGCGCCCACCGAGAACTTGTAGTTCGGCGCCTGTGGCAGCTTATTGCCCTTGATGTTGACGGGGATGCCCGCGCTTTCGACCGTGAAGTTGGCGCCCGCATTGGCGGCGAGCACCGAGCAGATGCTGAACGCACCCGTTGCGGAGAGGCCGCTATTGGGACCGAACGACGTTGGGCCGGCAAGACCGAGGCCCGCGTTCACCGCGGAGACGAAGCCGTTAACAGCGGCGACGTTGCCTGCGACATTCGGCACGACCGCGCAGTTCGAACCGTTCGAGATGTCCTTGATGATCACCGCATCGGAGCGTCCGCCCGAAGGATCGCGCGGGTTCGAGAGGAACTTGTCGCTCGAAACCTTGGTGTGCAGGTAGCTGAACCCGATGTTGAACAGCAGGCCCCGCGTCGGGCTCAGGATGGCGTCGCCCTCGATGCCGTAGATGTCGGCATCGACGTTGTCGTTCACCGAGGTCCGCGCCACGATGCGGCTGAGCTGCAGGGCCTTGTACTTGTAGTAGAAGGCCGTGAGGTTCAACTGCAGCGTGCCGTCGAGGAAGCTGTTCTTGGAGCCGATTTCGAACGAGTCGATGAACTCCGGCTCGAAGCTGTCCGAAACCTCGAAGATCGGCGACAGCGGTGGGTTGATGCCGCCCGACTTGTAGCCGCGCGAGTAGGACGCATAGATGAGATTGTCGTCGGTGATCTTGAAATCGAAAACCGCGCGGCCCGTCCACTCGCTGAACGAGACTTTGCGGTTCTGGAAGAGCTGGTTGCCCGCCAGGCCCGGATCGGCATCGAACAAGCCGACGAACGGCGAGTCGTAGGCGTTGTCGAGGCCGTGCGGCACGAGGAAGTTGGCAAGCGTCGTGCGTGCCCGCACGGTCTTCTTGTCGCTGTTGTAGCGCAGGCCCACCGTCAGCTTCGCGCGGTCGCTGAACTCGTAATAGGCCTCACCGAAGATGCCGTAGGATTTCAGACGGAAATAGTCGGTGTTGTTGCGGTACGACGGCGTCGCGAGATAGCTCGGCGGCAAACCGTTCGCATAGGCGTTGAACGCGCCGAGGATGCCGGTCGCGTAGTCGAGGCCGAAGGCGTTCACGTAGTAGCTGTTTTCGGAGAGCTTGAGGTCGGCGTATATGCCGCCGACGAGGAAGTTGAGCGGCCCGTCGAAGTTGCTGGTGAGAATACCTTCGATCGACCAGTCCTTGCTGGTCTGCACGGAGCGGTCGAAGTCCTGTGGGGTCGCCGCGCAGGTCGAATGGCCGCCGTAGCTGCCGGTTCCCGTGGGTTCGGCGTTCGACGTGCAGAGCACGCCGCCCGGACCATCCGGGATGAGCGCGGCGGCAACAGGCGCGAGATAGGCCTGAAGTCCCGGCGGCAGCGGAATCAGGCCGTTCGCACCGGCGTAAAGCGCCGTCAGGCCCGGCGTGAAGCCGGCGCGGTTCTGAACGGACAGGTTGTAGTCCTGCATCGAATCGACCGTGCTCTTGTGATAGAGACCGGTCAGCTGCGCGGTGAACGCGCCGATGTCCTGCGTGATGCGCGCCTGATACTGTTCCTCGTCGGTGAAGTAGGTCGGCGTGAAATCGGTGTTCACCTTGCGCACGTCGGCCGGGTTGGTGAAGCCGGCATAGACGTCGGGGCCATAGATGCTGCCGAGGCCAAAGCTGGACGGGATGCCCTGCACGGTCAGCAGCTCGCGCGAGGTCAGCAGCGAGGCGATCGTCGCGTTGCCATTCAGCGTTTCGAACTTCAGGCTGTCGGGCAGACAGCCGAGCACACCGGTCGGGTCGCGGTGGCACATCTGCTTCTGGATGCGGGCGCGGTTGTCGTCCTCGCGGAAGTAGTACGCCATCAGGTCGATGGTCGTGGAATCGGTCGGCTCCCAGCGCAGCGAGCCGCGGATCGCGTACATGTCGCGGTCGTCGATGTCGCTGCCGTCGTAAAGGTTCTCGGTGTAGCCGTCGCGCTTCAGATAGAAGCCGGCCAGCCGAATGCCGAGCGTGTCGCCGAGCGGCACGTTGACCATGCCCTTCAGCTTGTAGGCGTTGAAATTGCCGTACTCGGCATCGCCCGCCGCACTGAAAGCCGTAAGGTCGGGCTTGGCGGTCACGATGTTGACCACGCCCGAGGTCGCGTTGCGGCCGAAGAGCGTTCCCTGCGGGCCGCGCAGCACTTCGATGCGCTCCATGTCGAAGAATTCGGTCTCGAACAGTCGGGTCTGCAGCAGGGGCGTATCGTTGACGTGGATCGCGGTCGCGGAGTCGCAGGTCACGCCCACGCAGAGGTCCCCGATGCCGCGGATCGTGAAGCTGGATGCGGTGAAGTTGCCCTTGCTGAACGAAACGTTCGGTAGCGTGAGCTGGAGGTCGCTCGAATTCTCGATCTGCTGGCGTTCCATCGCCTGAGAGGAGAAGGCGCTGACCGCGATCGGCACATCCTGCAGCGATTCCGCCTGGCGCTGGGCGGTGACGATGATGGTTTCGATGCCGGAGTCGTCCTGTTCGGTCACCTGCGCGAGCGCGGGCGAGGCGATGAGGACGGCAAGCGCCGAAGCGCTGGAAACGAAGACACTACGGGCGCGGAAACGTGACTGCATGACGAGTACCCTCCCAAGGTTACCGTTGCATCCGCGCGCCTGTTTTTGTTTGGCGCGTCGGACCGCGGAGGGAGGCCCAGCTCATCACAGCGATAGCCTCCCCTATACCGCTCGAACGGCATAGAAACCCGGATTCAAGGGCTTGTCCAGCGATGCCGCGTCACCCCCCGGTTTTGGACAGGTATACTGACACCGCTGACAGTGAAGCGTTGCCCGAATGCAACGCTTGTGGCGTGGCGGACTATCGGTTTTTGCAGGGTGCATTCCGCAAAACGTTGCAGCTTCCGTAGGGCCGCAGTTTCCCTTAAAGCGGGCGCCGCCATGGCGACCCAACCCGAAACCACCGTCCTCGACCTCTTTCGTGATGCTGCCGGACCCGGCGGCTGGTCCGACGATCCCGATCGTCTCGCCCCCAAGCTCACTGATTGGCGCGACCAGAAGACGGGCGTGTCCCCCCTGCTCCTCCTGCCGCGCGACACGCAGACGCTGGCGCGCATCGTGAAGATCGCGAACGAGACCGGCACGCCGCTGGTTCCGCAGGGCGGCAACACCGGTCTCGTCGGCGCGGGCGTTCCAGAGGCGGACGGCCGCGCCGTGCTCGTCTCTATGGAGCGCATGAACCGCATTCGCGCGCTCGATGCGCCGGGCTTCACCGTCGTTGCCGAGGCCGGCGTGATCCTGGAGACGCTGCACAAGGCCGCCGAGGATGCGGACTGCATGTTCCCGCTCTCGCTCGGCGCCAAGGGGTCCGCGACGGTTGGCGGTCTTATCTCCACGAACGCCGGCGGCACGCAGGTGCTGCGCTACGGCAACATGCGCGCGCAGGTCATCGGCCTCGAAGCCGTGCTGCCCGACGGCAGCATCCTCGATCAGCTCACGCCGCTCCGCAAGGACAACACCGGCTACGACATCAAGCAGCTGCTGATCGGGGCCGAAGGTACGCTCGGCTTCGTCACCGCGGCGTCGCTCAGGCTGGTGCCCGCGCCGCGCGAGGTGGCGACCGCCTTCGTCGCACTCGCCGATCCGCACGCGGCGCTCACGCTGCTCGCCCGTCTCAAGGCGGCGACCGGCGACAATGTCGATTCCTTCGAGCTGATTCCCCGCCACGGCCTCGATCTCGTGCTGCAGCATATCCCCGGCGCGCGCGATCCGCTGTCGGACGTCTATCCGTGGTACGTGCTTGTCGAGGCGACCTCGGCGATGGCCGGCGAAACGCAGCGCCAGGCCCTTGAAACCGCGCTTGCCGCTGCGTTCGAGGACGGGCTTCTGCTCGATGCCGCGCTTGCCGAGAATCGCACGCAGGCCTTCGACTTCTGGCGTCTGCGCGAGGAGCTGCCCGAGGCCGAACGACTCGACGGGCCTTCGGTGAAGCACGACGTCTCCGTGCCCGTCTCCGACATGCCGCGTTTCATGGACGAGGCGACACGCATCATCGAGGCCGCTTGGCCCGGCACGCAGGTGATGGCGTTCGGCCACCTCGGCGACGGCAACGTCCACTACAACGTCAAGACGCCCGAACCCGGCCCGCGCACCGAACTCATGGCGCGCCGCTATGAGCTCAGCGAGCAGGTGTACGACATCGTCGCGCGGTACGGCGGCTCGATCAGCGCCGAGCACGGCATCGGCACGTCGAAGGCGAAGACGCTGGCGCGCCTCGGCAACCCCGCGAAGCTCGCCGCGATGCGCGCGGTGAAGGCCGCGCTGGACCCCAACGACATCATGAACCCGGGCAAGATCTTCGTCTGAAGGCTCAGGCAGGAACACCGAACAGGTCGGTCTCGTCGGCATCCTCGATGCGGACGCGTACGATATCGCCCGGCGCCGCATCGGCATCGCGCAGCAGAACCTGACCGTCGATCTCGGGCGCATCCCACTGCGAGCGCCCGGTGGCGCCCCCCTCGTCATCGGCCTCGTCGATGATCACGTCGATCTCGCGGCCCACGCGGCTTTGCAGGCGCGCAGCTGAAATCCGGGCCTGTGCCGCCATGAAGCGGTGCCAGCGTTCCTCCTTCACCTCTTCGGGAACGGCGCCATCGAACGCATTCGCCGCTGCACCTTCGACGGCCTCGTATTTGAAGCAGCCGGCACGATCGATGCCGGCCTCCTCCAGCCACTCCAGAAGATACTGGAAGTCCTCTTCGGTCTCGCCGGGAAAGCCGACGATGAAGGTGGACCGGATGGCAAGGTCGGGCACGATGGCGCGCCATTTGCCGATCCGCTCCAGCACCTTCGCCTCGTTCGCGGGCCGCGCCATGCGCTTCAGCACCGCCGGGCTCGCGTGCTGGAACGGAATGTCGAGATAGGGCAGCACCAGCCCCTCCGCCATCAGCGGCATCAGCTGATCGACGTGCGGGTAGGGATAGATGTAGTGCATCCGCACCCACGCCCCGAGCGAGCCGAGATCACGCGCCAGATCGGTGATGTGCGCGCGGTATTCGCGCCCCTCCCACTTCGACGCCGCGTGCCGGATGTCGACGCCGTAGGCGGACGTGTCCTGGCTGATGACGAGCAGTTCCTTCGTGCCCGCTTCCACCAGTTTTGCGGCTTCCCGTACCACCGCCGCTGCCGGCCGGCTGACGAGATCGCCGCGCAAGCTGGGGATAATGCAGAACTTGCAACGGTGGTTGCAGCCCTCTGAAATCTTCAGATACGAATAGTGGCGCGGCGTCAGCTTCAGCCCCGCTTCGGGCACCAGATCGACGAACGGCGAGGGCACCGGCGGCGCCGCCTCGTGCACGGCTTCGACGACCGCCTCATACTGATGCGCGCCCGTCACAGCGAGCACGCCCGGAAAACGCGCGCGGATAGTGTCGGCTTCGTTCCCCATGCACCCGGTCACGATCACGCGGCCGTTCTCGGCGATCGCCTCGCCGATCGCGGCAAGGCTCTCTTCCTTTGCACTGTCGAGGAACCCGCAGGTGTTCACCAGCACCACGTCCGCGCCCGCATAGTCCGGGCTCATCGCATAACCGTCCGAGCGTAGCTTGGTCAGAATCCGCTCGCTGTCGACCAGCGCCTTCGGGCAGCCGAGCGACACCATGCCGACCTTCGGCGGCGCGGGGAGCGTTTTCACGGTCATGAGACGCGCGCCAGTGAAGGAAGACGCGCCGAAAGGCAAGGGGGCGTTGCTAGCCCACTCCCGGCAGATGCGGCAGCGGGTCGACCGGTTTCTTGCCTTGACGGATCTCGAAGTGGAGTTGAGGCTCATCCACCGAGCCGGTCTTGCCCACGCGGGCGATGGGGTCGCCCTGGCGCACAGTGTCGCCGCGAATGACGAGCAGGTCTTCGGCGTGCGCATACGCCGTCACCCAGCCGCCGTCGTGTTTCAGCAGCACGAGGTTGCCGAAGCCCTCGACGGCGTTTCCGGCATAGACGACGACGCCGTTCGCCGCCGCGCGAATCGGCGCCCCGGCCGGTGCGCGGAGGTTGATGCCGTCGTTGTAGAGCCCGCCGGACTTCACGCCGAAGCGGCTGATGAGCTTGCCTTCCACCGGCACGACAAAACGTCCATTGAACGCCGGGGTCGGCGGCAGCGCGGCGACGGCCTGCGGCGGCGCCGTCTCGCCCGCCGGGTGTGCGGCGGCGGCGGCTTCGGTCGCGGCGGGTTCGCTGCCGGTGATCAGGTCGTCGATGTCGATGGTGAAGGCGGCGGCGCGCTCGGCGAGCGTCATTTCGCGCACCTGCGCCTTCGTCGGCAACCGTAGCCGCTGGCCGACGCGCAGCGTGTAGGGCGCTTTCAGCTCGTTGGTGGCGACAATCTGTTCCCAGTCCGCACCGTAAGCGCGCGCGATGGTGATGCCGGTCTCGCCCGCCTTCACCGTGTGATAGCGGCCGCCGGGGATGGTGAGCACCTGCCCCACCTCGATCGTGTAGGGCGGCGCGATCCTGTTCGCCTGTGCGATCGCCTGCACGGAAGAGCCGGTGCGCGTGCCGATGCCGGAGAGCGTGTCTCCCCGCACGACAGTGACCGTCTGCTGCGGCACATCGACCGCGTCCGCCACCACCTTCACGGGCTTCCAGGGTGCGCGCGTCGCTCTGGGCGCGGGTGTGGCCGTGCTTTCGATCGGCTTCTTCGGCGTCGGTATCGGAAATTGCGGGCGCGACGGGGCCGAACAGGCGGCAAGAAGCAGGATGATCGGAACGGCGAAGCGGAACATGGGGACGTCTCTAACCCGGCACGACGCGGATTTGAATCGCCGATCGTGTCTAGCCGAGGTGCTTCATCGCATCCTTCAGCGAATCCAGTGTCTCGTAGTGCGTGAGGTCGAGATGAAGCGGCGTCACCGAGATCAGCCCCTCGTGCGTGGCCTGCAAATCGGTGAGGTGCCCGGCTTCCGTCGCCTCGCGCCCCAGCCCGAACCAGTAATAGGTGAAGCCGCGCGGATCGACGCGTTCCTCGATGGCGGTGGCGCCGTAGTCGCGGAAGCCCTGTTCGGTCACGCGTACGCCCTTCACCGCGTCCGGCGCGACGGCGGGGAAGTTCACGTTCATCAGCACGCCCTTGGGCCATGTCTTCGCCGCGAGCGCGCGAACGACCGTGGCGCCCCACTTGGCTGCTGTCTCGAACGCCTGCGCCGCGCGCATCTGACCGAGGCACTGGCTGAGCGCGATGGCAGGCACGCCGTACAGCGTCGCCTCCATCGCCGCCGAGACGGTGCCCGAATAGGTGACGTCCTCGGCAAGGTTGGCGCCGCGGTTGACGCCCGAAAGCACGAGATCGGGCGGACTGTCCTTCATCAGGAGGCCAAGCGCCATCATCACGCTGTCGGTCGGCGTGCCGCGCACCGCAAAGCGCCGCTCGCCGTGCTTCTGCAGGCGAATGGGCTGCGTCAGCGTCAGCGAATGACCCGCGCCGGACTGTTCCTCGGCGGGCGCGACCACCCAGATGTCGTCGGTAAGTTCGCGGGCGATCGCCTCGAGCACCGCCATGCCGGGCGCGTGATAGCCGTCGTCGTTGGTGAGCAGGATCCTCACGGCCGCAGCGCCTCCAGCCCGCCCATATAAGGCCGCAGCACCTCGGGGATGGTCACCGACCCGTCCACCTGCTGATAGTTTTCGAGCACCGCGACGAGCGTGCGGCCGACTGCGAGGCCGGAACCGTTCAGCGTGTGGACAAACGCCGTGCCCTTCTCGCCCGCCGCGCGGTGGCGCGCGTTCATGCGCCGCGCCTGGAAGTCGCCGCAGTTGGAAACGCTCGAAATCTCGCGATAACAGCCCTGCCCCGGCAGCCAGACCTCGAGGTCGTGGGTCTTGCGCGAGGCAAAGCCCATGTCTCCAGCGCACAGCAGCATCACCCGGTAAGGAAGGCCGAGAGCCTGCAGAATGCCCTCGGCACATTCGGTCATGCGTGCGTGCTCGGCTTCGGACTGGTCCGCCGCCGCGATCACCACCATCTCCACTTTCTCGAACTGGTGCTGGCGGATCATGCCCTTGGTGTCCCGCCCCGCCGAACCCGCTTCGGCGCGGAAGCAGGGGGAGAGCGCGGTCAGCCGCAGCGGCAGGCTCGCGCTGTCGAGGATCTCGCCCGCCACGAGGTTCGTGAGGCTCACCTCGGCGGTCGGGATCAGCCAGCGGCCGTCGGTCGTCTGGAACAGGTCCTCGGCGAACTTCGGCAGCTGGCCGGTGCCGTACATCGCCTCGTCGCGTACCAGCAGCGGCACGGCGGTCTCGGTGAAGCCGTTCTCCACCTGCCGGTCGAGCATGAACTGTGCAAGCGCACGGTGCAGGCGGGCAACGCCGCCGCTCATCACCGCGAAGCGCGCGCCGGAAAGCTTCGCCGCGCGTTCGAAATCGAGCCCGAGCGGCGCGGCGACGGCATCGTGCTCCTTGGGCTGGAAATCAAAGGCGCGCGGCTCGCCCCACGTTTTCAGCACGACGTTCGCGGTTTCATCCGGCCCTTCCGGCACATCGGCGGCGGGAATGTTCGGGATGCCCGAAAGCCGGGCATTCAGCGCTTCCGAAAGTTCGCGCTCCTTCGCCTCAAGATCGGGGATGCGCGTCTTCAGCTCGGACACTTCGGCCATGAGCGCAGCGGCCGTCGCCTCGTCCTTCTGCGCCTTCGCGGCGCCGATCGCCTTCGACGCCTCGTTGCGCCGCGTCAGCGCGGCCTGCAGCGTCGTCACCGTCTCGCGCAGCGCGGCGTCTTCGCCAAGAATTTCCGCCGACAGGGGTGCAAGCCCCTTTCGAGCTAGACCCAGATCAAATTCGGCGGGGTTTTCCCGGATATAACGGATATCATGCATGGCGAAGGCTCTATGGAACGGGCGCGTTTGGCCCGCAACCGGTTTCGCCGTGCTTCGTTGAAGCTTCATACACAGGCAGAAAAGGGAGACCCCATGATCCTCCAGCACAAGACCGAGATTTGCGTCGCAGACGGGCGCAAGCTGCTTCTGCTCGTCAACGAAGGCGACACGAAGTTCCCCGATCTGCAGGTGATCCGCGAGGAAGAGCAGGACCTCCGCCCCGACCGCGAGCTGTCAAGCGACAAGCCCGGACGCAGCTTCCAGAGCGTTGGCGGCCGGCGCAGCAGCTACGAGGAAACCGATTTCAAGCAGCTCGCCGAGGATCGGTTCGCCGCCGAGGTCGCCGATATCCTGAAAAAGCGCGCGCTCGGCGGCAAGACCGACCGTCTCATCATCATCGCGCCGCCAGCGACGCTCGGCGAGATGCGCAAGCATTATCACAAGGAAGTGTCGGACCGGATCGTCGCCGAGATCGCCAAGGAAGCGACGAATTTGCCGCCTGACGCCATCGCCGCAATGGTGGAGGCCGCGTAAGTCCGCTTGGCGGGCATGGACGTCCGCGCTATGCGAGGCGTCCATGCAGCCCGCCATCGAAATCCGCGACCTCGAAAAAACCTATTCGGACGGCAAGCGCGCCCTGAAAGGCGTCAGCTTCGATGTGCCGCGCGGCCAGATCTTCGGGCTGCTCGGCCCCAATGGCGCGGGCAAGTCGACGCTGATCAACATCCTCGCGGGCCTTGTGAACAAGACCGGCGGCACCGCGCGCATCTGGGGCTTCGATATCGACGAAGACCGGCGGAACGCGAAGCGCGCGATCGGCATCGTGCCGCAGGAAATCCTGTTCGACGCCTTCTTCACCCCGTTCGAGACACTCGAAATCCACGCCGGGCTCTACGCCGTGCCGAAGGCCGAGCGGCGCACGATGGAAATCCTCCGCGCGGTCCGGCTCGAGGACAAGGCGCATGCCTACGCGCGCACGCTTTCGGGCGGCATGAAGCGGCGGCTCCTTATCGGCAAGGCGCTCGTGCACAATCCGCCGATCCTGATTCTCGACGAGCCCACCGCGGGCGTCGACATCGAGCTTCGCCAGCAGCTTTGGTCCTACGTGCGCGAGCTTCATGCGGCGGGCACCACGGTCGTGCTCACCACGCACTATCTCGAAGAGGCCGAGGAACTTTGCGACCGCATCGCCATCATCAACCACGGCGAGGTGGTGGCGAACGACGAGACGCACGCGCTCCTCGCCAGCGCGCAGGAAAAGTGCCTGATCGTCACGGTGGACCGCGATCTCGATAACCCGCCCGCCGGTCTCCCCGCCGAGAAGGTGGAAATGAAGGGCACCCGCCAGCTCATTCTCACCTACAATCGCAGTGTGCTCACCGCGGGCGATCTTCTGCAGGCGATCAGCGCGACCGGCCTCGGCGTCGTCGATGTCTCGACGCGCGAAGCGGATCTCGAGGACGTGTTCCTGCATCTCACCCAGCAAGTCGCCGCCTGATGCAGTTCGATGTCCTCGTCATCGGCTCTGGCGCCGCGGGGCTCACCTGCGCGCTCAACCTCGCGCAGCATTTCCGTGTCGGGGTGCTGTCGAAGGCGGACCTGTCCGCCGGGTCGACGTCATGGGCGCAGGGCGGCATCGCCGCGGTGCTGGAGCCGGGCGACACGTTCGAAAGCCACATCGAGGATACGATGGTGGCGGGCGCGGGGCTCAACCACCGCGACATCGTCGAGTTCGTCGTTGAAAACGCCCCCGCGGCGATCGAGCGGCTCGCCGAGATCGGCGTGCCCTTCAACGCCGGCGGCACGGAGCGCTGGCACCTGACGCGCGAAGGTGGGCACAGCCACCGCCGCATCGTGCACGTCGACGACGCAACCGGCTGGGCGGTGCAGCAGGCGCTCGAAAAGGCCGCCGCCGCCAGCCCCAACATCACGCTGCTGCCGGACAGGGTCGGCATCGATCTCGTCACCAGCCGACACGGCGAGCGCTACTCGGGCGACGGTCACGTCTGGGGTGTCTACGCGCTCGACCGCGCCACCGGCCGCGTCGAGACGCTGACGGCACGTGCCACCGTGCTCGCCACCGGCGGGGCGGGCCGCACCTATCTGTTCTCCACGGCGCCGCGCGGCGCGACCGGAGACGGCATCGCGATGGCGTGGCGCGCCGGCTGCCGCGTCGCCAACATGGAATTCATGCAGTTCCACCCGACCTGCCTCTACAATCTGGAGGTCAAGAACTTCCTCATCACCGAAGCCGTGCGCGGCGAGGGCGGCCACCTCAAATTGCCCCCCGGCGTCCCCGGCGGCGGCGAGCGTTTCATGCCGCGCTTCGATCCGCGCGCCGAGCTTGCCCCCCGCGACATCGTCGCCCGCGCCATCGACCACGAGATCAAGCGCCTCGGCCTCGATTACGTGCACCTCGATATCAGCCACATGGGGCCTGAGTTCGTGAAGCACCACTTCCCGAACATCTACGAGAAGCTGCTTTCGCTCGGCATTGACATGACCAAGGACCCGATCCCGGTCGTCCCCGCGCAGCACTACACGTGCGGCGGCGTCGTCATCGACCGCGACGGCCGCACCGACCTCCCCGGTCTTTACGCGGCGGGCGAGGTCAGCCACTCCGGCCTCCACGGCGCCAACCGCCTTGCCTCAAACTCGCTCCTCGAATGCTTCGTGTTCGGGGAGGCGGCGGCAAAGCATATCGCCGCGAACTGGGACGGGCTGGCGGCGCCGCCGCCGATCCGCGCGTGGGACGAAAGCCGCGTCACCGATTCGGACGAAGAGGTCGTCATCAAGCAGAACTGGACGGAAATCCGGCGTTTCATGTGGAACTATGTCGGCATCGTCCGCACCACGAAGCGGCTGGATCGCGCGCAGCACCGCATCAAACTCCTCACCGGCGAGGTCGAGGATTTCTACGGTCACTTCCGCGTCACGCCCGACCTCATCGAGCTGCGCAATCTTCTCACGGCCGCCGACCTCATCGTCCGCTCCGCCCTCCGCCGCCACGAAAGCCGAGGGCTGCATTACACGCTCGACTATCCGGAGCCGTCTCCGGTCGCGGAAGACACGGTGCTCATCCCTTAGCGGATCAACCGCACCTCCACGCCGGAGGCCTCCGCGATATCTGCCCACGCGCGGTCTGTCGTCACGGCCGGGACACTGAGCGCTTTTGCGAGGGCAAGGCAGCTTCGGTCGCCGAGCGAAAGCCCCGCCGCCCGCGTCGATGCGCGCAGCGCGCCGATGGATATCGCCATCGCCATGTCCACGTCGTGAATCTCAAGCTCGAGATCGGCGAGCGTGGCGACGACCGTATCCTGCGGTACGCCCTTGTCCGCCAGTTTGGTCGCGACTTCGGCGATATTGTTGGCTGAGATCGCTGCAGCGTCGGCAACCGCCGCGACCTTTTCGCCGCCCGGCTCTCCCCAAAGCATGGCCAGCACGGCAGACGAATCGAGGACGATATCAGCCACGCGGGCCGGTTTCGCTTTTGTCCTCGGCGCGGCGTTCGCGGACCAATTCGTCGGATATCCGCTCGCCGGTTTTGACGAAGGGCTTCAGGCGGCCACGCGCGCGTTCCAGCCGCTGGGCGAAGGTCATGATCCGCACGCCTTCGCTATCCTGTTCGAAGAAAACCTTGCCCGCCCCTTCAAGGCCGAGCGCGCGGCGTACGTCGGCGGGCAGGTTCATGCGTCCGTTCGCGCCTACCGGTACGGCGCGTCCAAACCCTTCGGGGTGTCGGGGTGAAGTGTTCATGATGGGAGAGTAATCGATCTAGGGAGAATTCGCAATTCTCATCTCACGCCCGCGCCGCTCGCCAACGCCGCACCCGCTTGCTAAACGCTCGTCCATGACCGACTCCCCCCAGCATCTCTACCTCGTCGACGGGTCGAGCTTCATCTTCCGCGCCTACCACCGCCTGCCGCCGCTTACCGATCCGGAAGGCACGCCCGTCAACGCCGTGTTCGGCTTCACGGCGATGCTCTGGAAGCTGATCGAGGAGCTGAACCGGGGCGAGGGGCCGACGCATCTTGCGGTCATCCTGGATGCCTCGAAGCACAGCTTCCGCATGGATATCTATCCCGAATACAAGGCGAACCGGCCTGAGCCGCCCGAGGACCTGATCCCGCAGTTTCCACTCATCCGCGATGCCGTGCGCGCCTTTTCGGTGCCGTGCATCGAAGAGATCGGCATCGAGGCCGACGACATCATCGCCGCCTATGCCGTGAAGGCGCGCGACGATGGCATGAAGGTCACCATCGTCTCTTCGGACAAGGACCTGATGCAGCTCGTCGGCGGCGGCATCGATATGCTCGATACGATGCGCGACCTCAGGATGGATGTTGCGCACGTCGAGGAAAAGTTCGGCGTGCCGCCCGAGAAGGTCGGCGACGTGCTGGCGCTGATGGGCGACGCGGTCGATAATATCCCAGGCGTGCGCGGCGTCGGGCCCAAGACGGCGACACAGCTCATCCAGCAGTTCGGCGACGTCGAGACGCTGATCGCCCGCGCCGGTGAGATCAAGCGCGACAAGCTCCGCGAGATGATCCAGTCGAGCGTCGATGCCATCCGTATGTCGCGCGTGCTCGTCACGCTGAAGACCGACTGGCCGCTGCCCGAGCCGATTTCCGAATTCGCGCTGAAGGACCCGCCGCACGAGCCGCTCGCCGCCTTCTTCAAGAAGCACGGCTTCCGCACGCTGCTGGCGAAGCTCGGCAAGCACACGGCGGAGGAAATGTCCGCCGGGCGCGGCGGCGCGGCGCTGCCGGCGCCCGACGCCTTCTCGCCGGCGCTGCTGCCCTTCGAGCACGACAAGTATGAAACGGTGACCACGCTCCAAGCGCTCGACATCTGGATCGCGGAAGCCTTCGCGGCGGGCACCGTGGCGATCGACACCGAAACCGACAGCCTCGATGCGATGCGCGCCAATCTCGTCGGCGTCAGCCTCGCCACAGCGCCCAATCGCGCCTGCTATATCCCGCTCGGCCATGTCGCCGTCGAAGGTCTGCTCGGCGAAACACCCGTGCAGCTGGACCGCGCGGAGGCGCTCGCCCGCCTGAAGCCGCTGCTTGAAGACCCGGCGACGCTCAAGGTCGGCCAGAACCTCAAGTACGACATGCTCGTGCTGTCGCGCCTCGGCATCACCATAGCGCCATTCGACGACACGATGCTGATCTCCTACGCGCTCGATTCGGGCAAGGCGCAGGAAAACGGCGGCCCCGCCGGGCACGGCATGGACGCGCTATCGGTGCGCACGCTCGGCCACACGCCGGTCGCCTTCAAGGCCGTCGCGGGCACTGGCAAGGCGCAGGTCACCTTCGACAAGGTACCGCTCGACGCCGCCACCAAATACGCTGCGGAGGATGCCGACTGTACGCTCCGTCTCTGGCAGCACCTGAAGCCGCGCCTGTGGCGGGAAAAGGTCACGCGCGTCTACGAAACCCTCGAACGCCCGCTCGTCCCCGTGCTGATGCGCATGGAAAGCCGGGGCATCAAGGTGGACCGCGCTGCGCTCGCGCGGCTTTCGGCGGATTACGCGCACGGCCTCGAACGGCTGGAGGGCGAGATTCATGCGCTCGCCGGCGGCCCCTTCAACGTCGCCTCGCCGCGTCAGCTCGGCGAGATCCTGTTCGAGCAGATGGGCCTGCAGGGCGGCAAGAAATCCGGCAAGACCGGCGCCTACTCCACCGACGTCGACGTGCTCGACCGCCTTGCCGGCGAAGGTGTTCCGATCGCGCAGAAGGTACTGGACTGGCGCCAGCTCGCCAAGCTGAAGTCCACCTACACCGATACGCTGCAGGAGCAGATCAACCCGCAGACGGGCCGCGTCCACACCAGCTACGCGCTCGCCTCCACCACCACCGGTCGGCTCTCGTCGACCGATCCGAACCTCCAGAACATCCCGATCCGCACCGAGGAGGGCCGCAAGATCCGCGACGCCTTCGTGCCGGAGGACGGCAATGTGCTACTTTCGGCGGACTACAGCCAGATCGAGCTGCGCCTGCTCGCCGAGATGGCCGAAATTCCGGCGCTCCGTCAGGCGTTCGCGGACGGACTCGACATCCATGCGATGACGGCGTCCGAAATGTTCGGCGTGCCCATCGAGGGCATGGACCCGTCGGTACGGCGACAGGCGAAGGCGATCAACTTCGGCATCATCTACGGCATCTCGGCATTCGGCCTTGCGCGCAACCTCGGCATCGATCGCGGCGTCGCCGGCGACTACATCAAGCGCTATTTCGAACGCTTCCCCGGCATCCGCGATTACATGGAGCGCACCAAGATGAGCGCCCGCGACCTCGGCTATGTCGAAACATTGTTCGGTCGCCGCATTCACACGCCGCTTATCAGATCGTCGAACCAGGCTGAGCGCGCTTTCGGCGAGCGCGCGGCGATCAACGCGCCGCTGCAGGGCACCGCCGCCGACATCATCCGGCGCGCAATGATCCGCATCGAGGAGGCGCTGGAGACGGAAGGGCTCACGGACGCGCGCATGCTGCTGCAGGTACACGACGAACTCGTCTTCGAGGTTCCCGTGGACAAGGCGGCAGCGGCAGGCGCGGTCATCAAGCGCGTGATGGAGCATGCCTGTGCGCCCATCGTCGAAATGACCGTCCCGCTCGTCGTCGAGGTCGGCACCGGCAAAAACTGGAACGCCGCCCACTAACGGACCTCCCCCTCCCCGCCGGTGAGAGGGGCAAACAAGAGCAGCTGTCACGTATCCGACATTTGTCTGTCACCAAATCGTCATCGAACACGCCTAGGGGCGGCGTCAGAAACAGGTCGTTCTTCCAGCGGAGACGGAATCCCATGCGCATCACCAGCCTTGCTCTTGCCGGTATCGGTCTCATGGCGCTCGCCGCCTGCGATTCGTCGCCCGCGCCCACACCGCCGCAGGGCGGCGACGCAGCTGCCACGGGCGGCGTCAACGTCTCCGGCCCGGCGCTCCGCATCGTCGGCTCGTCCACCGTCTATCCGTTCACCACCGCGGTCGCTGAAAACTTCCGCCGCAAGTACCCGGCGGCGGCTGCGCCGATCGTCGAATCGACCGGCACCGGCGGCGGCATCAAGCTGTTCTGCGGCGGCGTCGGCACGCAGCACCCGGACATCGCCAACGCCTCGCGCCGCATCAAGAAGAGCGAGGTCGAACTTTGCAACGCGAACGGCGTCAAGCAGATCGTCGAGGTCCAGGTCGGGCTCGATGGTCTGGCGCTGGCCCAGGCGAAGTCGGATGAGGATCTGGCGCTCACCACCCGCCACGTATTCCTGGCGCTTGCCGCGACCAAGCCGGATGGCTCGAAGAACACGGTGAAGACCTGGAACGAGGTCGATCCCAAGCTGCCGAACCGCAAGATCGAAGTGCTCGGCCCCCCGCCGACGTCGGGAACGCGCGATTCGTTCAACGAACTCATCATGGAGGCGGGCTGCAGCACGTTCCCCGAACTCAAGGCGCTCAAGGAATCCAACGAGGAAGAATACAAGTCCCGCTGCACGCGTCTGCGCGAGGACGGCGTCTATGTCGAGGCCGGTGAAAACGACAACCTCATCGTTCAGAAGCTCGTCGCCAATCCGCTCGCGCTAGGCGCGTTCGGCTATTCCTATCTCGAGGAGAATCTGGACAAGCTGAAGGGCGTCACGCTCGATGGCGTCGCACCCGAATACGACGCGATCGCGAACGGCAGCTATCCGGCCTCGCGCGCGATGTTCATCTATGTGAAGGGCGAGCATGCCCGCGCGAAGCCTGCGCTGGCCGCGTTCCTGCAGGAATACACGAGCGATGCGGCATGGGGCCCCACCGGCTATCTCAAGGCGCGCGGTCTCATCGCATCGCCGGACGCTGTCCGCAGCGCGACCGCAGCGGCAGCCGCCGCGATGACGCCGCTCGACATCGCTGCTCTCAAGTAGGCGTCAGTTCAGCCGCAGCTCGCGGTCGACAAACCTGTATTCGGCGGGGCGGATCAGCGCGTCGTGCATGATCCGCACCGAATGCAGCATGCCCTCGATGCTGTGCGACCAGAAGTCGAGAAACCCGATCAGCCGCGGAAAGCGCGGCGGCACGTCCAGCGTCTGCCATGTGAAGCTCTGCAGCACATGCGGGTGATCGGGCATGTGGTAGAGGACCTCGGCGGTCAGCATCCGCCAGTCCTGCAGCCGCCGGGTGAAATCGTCATCAACGCCGCGCGTTACATCATCATGCATCACAAGCCCCTCTCCTCTGGAACCAGACACAGGGGATCATGCTATCACACGGCTGTAAATATCCTTGACGGGAATAGGGGGACATTGCTGGTGCCACGGCCGGAGTCCAATAAACGTGACTTTGTGAATGTTTTCAAATTGATGAGAGTAGGGTGTCAGTTCTGATACCGTCAAATGTACCTTCAAATTTGGCCTTTCCAGTTCGATTCCCAAACCATGTACTTTTTTGCCCTGTTATGTTCAGACCGACAGACGAGGGTAACATCTGAGCCTTCGATCGCGCGGAGCAGTGCGCCTACCTTGGCGGGTTCGACGATGGCCGCGCGGTGCGTGACCTTGGGGGCAATGAGCGCACCGCGAAGGTCGACCGTCACATCCCGCTTGGCGCGGCCCGTGGCAATCGCATAGCGGAGCACGCTGCCGAAGGTGCTTCTTAGCCGCCGGGCCGTTTCATACCGGCCGCGCACCTCGACAGTCCGCAGCACCGTCAAAAAGTCAGGCGCGGTGAGCTTTCCAATCGGGCACGTCCCGATCAGCGGTTCTGCAAAGCTGAGAAGCCAGCGCAGCTTCTCCATAGTCGCCGTCGCGCGTCCTTCCGCCTCGATCTTCGCGAGCCACTCATCGGCCACCGCCTTGAACGAATCACCGCCCTCAAGCGAAGCGATACCACTGGTCAGCTTCTTGTAGGCGGACGGGTTCAGCCCCTTGTCGAGCATCTTGCCCGCATTCGCGCGCTTTTCCCTCGCTTCTTTAAGGGAGACCTCAGGATAGATGCCCAGCGCCAAGGTGCCCCGCTTGCCCGCATGACGGTAATCGAAACGCCAGTAGCGCGCACCGTTGGGATGCATCAGCAGGTACAGCCCGTACATGTCGGCGACCTTGTAGGGCTTGTCGCGACACCTCAGTCTGCGGATGACGGCATCAGTCAGCATGACGGTACATTTCCCAAAAAATGTACCGTCAATGTACCGTCAGCATCAAAAATTGACAACAAACTGGGACGATCACGGCCGGACGATGTACCGTCAAAACGCGCAGAATTCTGCCCTTTTTTGGACGGCTGCGGATGTCGGTGGAAGAGGCGATGGTGCCCGGGGACGGAGTCGAACCGCCGACACTGCGATTTTCAGTCGCATGCTCTACCAACTGAGCTACCCGGGCACATTCCAGCGAATGCGGAATGAAGCGCGCCTCTTAATGGCCTGCGCAGGGCTTGTCCAGCACCCGCGCATCAATCCTCGGCGGGGGTTTCCTCGTCGGAATGCACGGGCACGCGATAGCGTTCGTCGAGCCAGGAGATGAGGTCGCGGTCGCGGCAGAGCTGCGAGCAGAAGGGCTTGTGCACCGGCGTTTCGGGCTTGCCGCAGATCGGGCAGCGACCGAGGCGCGAGTCAGCTTTGGACGGCATGGACATGGCCGCCTTGTAGCGCGAGCGCGGCATCTTCGGCCAGCACGACCTGCGCACCGATGCGGCGTTCGAGTTCGGTGACGAACGGCGCGTGTGCGCGCAGCCATGTGACGACGCGCGGCGACGCCGTGAGCGTGCGCGGCCCCGCCCCCGGCGTCCGCGCGGCAAGGTGCAGGAGCGCAAGCGCGGCGGTTTCCACCGGTGCGTTCTGAACACGCTCGATGATCGAAGCGCGCGGGCGCGGGCGGACGATCTGCAAGAACCCGAAGCCATTCACCGCTGTGCGCTCGAAGGGCTGCGGGAGCAGGCTGTCGACAAGATCGCCCGCAGCCTGGCGTGCGGCCTTGTCGCGCAGCGTCGGCAGGTCGATGCCGATGGAGCCGCCGATGTCGAACCGTCGGATCGCAGCGACGGCGGCACGAACCCCGGCCATCGCGAGGTCCACGGCGGGGAGATCGCCATCGATGTCGATGGTCGTCATCGCCGGGGTCGGCACGAGCGCGAGGCTGCCGCCGGCAAATGCGACATGGCCGCTTTCCGCCTCCGCAATCGCCTCCCCCCAGCCATAGTCATCCAGCGCTTCGCCGTGGCCGAGTGCACGCGCGCCGGGAGGATCGAACGCGGGCGCCGTGATCAGCCCTGGCACCGCGCCCGCAGCGCCTTCCGCCCGCACCTTCGCAAGCCGCGAACGGCCGCGCTCCGGGATCGGCTCGCGCAGCACGACCACGCGCACGAGCCCGCCTTCGGCAAGATCGGCGGGAACAGGTTCAAGCAGCGCCTCGTGATCGCCCAGCAGCACGATGCCGCGCCGTGCGCCCAGCTTCGCCGTCAGCCGCGCATCCCATATCTCGCCCGCGCGAGGGCCGACGCCTTCGCGCACGATCCGCATTTCGGCGATCGCGCCGGCTTCGATGAGCGCAGCGCGGGTTTCGCCGATGCCGCGCTCGATCAGCCATTCAGCCATCGGAGGGGACAACGCCGGACGCGGCGAGAAGCGCCGACGCCTCGTAGAGCGGCAAGCCGACGACACCCGAATAGCTGCCGGAGAGGAAGCGCACGAAGGCGGCGGCGCGGCCCTGGATCGCATAGCCCCCCGCCTTGCCACGCCCTTCGCCCGCGCGGACATAGGCATCGATCTCGGCATCCGAGAGCCGCTTGAAGGTGACGATGGTTTCGGCAACGCGCTGGCGCAGGCGCCCCTCCGCATCGATGACGGCGACGGCGCTGTAGACGCGGTGCCGCCGCCCCGAAAGCAGCGTGAGGCAGTGCCGGACGATCTCGTCGGTGTCGGCGGGCGGCAGGATACGGCGGCCTGCGGCGACCGTGGTGTCGCCCGCGATCACCACTTCGCCCGGCGCGCGCGGGACGGCAGCGGCCTTTTCGGCGGCAAGGCGCACCGCATAGTCGCGGGGCAGCTCGCCGCGCCGGGGCGTTTCGTCGATGTCAGGCGAAAGCGTGCGCGCCGGAACGATGCCGATCTGTTCGAGAAGGGCGCGGCGGCGCGGGCTCGATGAGGCAAGGACCAGCGCCGGCACAGACGGTTCCGTTACTTGAAGCGGTAGGTGATGCGGCCCTTGGTGAGGTCGTAGGGCGTCAGTTCGACGAGCACCTCGTCGCCGACGAGCACACGGATGCGGTTCTTGCGCATCTTGCCGGCAGTGTGACCCAAAATCTCGTGATCATTTTCGAGCTGCACACGGAACATTGCGTTGGGAAGCAGTTCGGTGACCGTCCCCCGCATTTCCAGAAGTTCTTCCTTCGCCATTCAGTCTCCTTGCGCGGGCAAGCGTGCCCGCAAATGCTGCCTGCCCTTGGCGGAAAAGGCGCAGAAACGCAAGGTTGCTGTTGGCCCGTGCTGCAGTCGCCTCAGCGGCGGCGAAGGCGCCGTGCATTCGAGGTAACACGCGCATGCACGGGGGCAAGCGCGTTTTCCGCCGCCTCGATGGGATCGCGCGCGCGCGCTGCACCCATCATGCTGCGCGTGAAAGCATCCATCTTTTCAGGCACCATGCGGCCGAATTCCTGCACGTCCCGCGCCGTCGGGAACATCGCCGCGTTTCCCATCATCGCGCTGCGCTCCGCAATGACTACCATCGAAGCCGACCAGGTTTCCATCGACATGCGCCAGAGCCGGACCATTTGCGGACCCGAAGACCACCAGTCCACCATATACAAACTCCCCGCCTGTGCTTTTGTCCGTTCGGCAGATCGCCGAGTCCGTTGCAGCGCAGCACCGCCTTCTTTACAGGCAAACGCGATGAAAACGGAACTGGTCTTTGCAATCCCTAAGGGACGCATCCTTGAGGAAGCGTTGCCGCTGCTCGCGCGCGCTGGAATCGCGCCCGAACCTGCGTTCGCCGACGAGAGCAGCCGCGCGCTGCAGTTCGCCACGAACGTGCCCGGGCTTTCGCTGATCCGCGTGCGCGCGTTCGACGTGGCGACCTTCGTGGCGCACGGCGCGGCGGACCTCGGCATCGCAGGGAACGACGTGCTGATGGAGTTCGCGTACTCCGAGATTTACGCGCCGGTCGATCTCGGCATCGGGCGCTGCCGGCTTTCGGTGGCGGAGCCCGCCGAGATGGCGGCGGGGGACGACCCGAGGAGCTGGAGCCACGTGCGGGTCGCGACCAAGTACCCGAACCTGACGAGCCAGCACTTCGCGGCGCGGGGCGTGCAGGCGGAGTGCGTGAAGCTGAACGGCGCGATGGAGCTGGCGCCGCGGCTCGGCCTCACGCAGCGCATCGTCGACCTTGTGTCGAGCGGGCGGACGCTGAAAGAGAACGGGCTCGTCGAGGTGGAGAAGATCGCAGAGGTCACGAGCCGCCTCATCGTCAACCGCGCGGCCTTCAAGACCAAGGCGGCAACGATCGCGCCGTGGATCGAGCGGTTTCGGGAGGCTGCCGGTGCCGCTTGAACTTTCCACCTCCGACGCGGATTTCGCGGGGCGCTTCGCGGACTTCGTGGACGCCGGGCGGGAGACGGCGACCGATGTTTCGGCGGCGGTTTCCGGGATCATCGCCGACGTGCGCGCGCGCGGCGACGCGGCGGTGCTGGAACTGACCGCGCGCTTCGACCGGCTCGACACGACGACGCTGCGCTTCACCGACGCTGAAATCAGCGCCTCGAAAGAGAAGATCGCTCCCGACCTCCGCGCCGCACTGGAGCTTGCAGCGGAGCGCATCCGCGCGTTTCACGTCGGGCAGCTTCCCGCCGACCATGACGCGGTGGACGCTGCGGGCGTGCGTGCGGGGTGGCGCTGGTCCGCGATCGACGACGTTGGCATCTACGTGCCGGGCGGGCTAGCGAGCTATCCTTCGACGGTGCTGATGAACGCGATCCCCGCAAAGGTCGCGGGCGTACGCCGGCTGGTGATGACGACGCCGACGCCGGGCGGCGAAGTCAATCCGCTGGTGCTTTATGCCGCCAGCCTGGCGGGCGTCGACGAGATCTACCGCGTCGGCGGCGCGCAGGCGATTGCCGCGCTCACCTTCGGGACGGACACCATTCGCGCCGTCGACAAGATCACCGGCCCGGGCAACGCCTATGTCGCCGAAGCCAAGCGGCAGCTTTACGGGCGCGTCGGCATCGACATGGTCGCGGGGCCTTCGGAAATCCTTGTGGTGGCGGACAGCGCCGCGAACCCGGACTGGCTCGCCGCCGACCTGCTGAGCCAGGCCGAGCACGACCGCACGGCGCAGGCGATCCTCATCACCGACGATGCGGGCCTTGCCGCGCGCACGGCGAAGGCTGTGGACGCCGCGCTCGACGAACTCGGCGGCGAGGTGGCCCGCGAAAGCTGGGCGCGCTTCGGCGCCATAATCACGGTCCGCAACCTCGACGAAGCGCCGCCGCTGATCGACGCGCTCGCGCCCGAGCATCTCGCGCTCAGCATCGCGGACCCGCAGGCCATGTTCGCGCGCGTGCGCCACGCGGGATCGGTGTTCATGGGCTATCGCACGCCCGAGGCGATCGGCGATTATCTCGGCGGGCCGAACCACACGCTGCCCACGGGACGCCGCGCGCGCTTCTCCTCCGGGCTTTCGGTCGCGGATTTCATGAAGCGCACGACCTTCCTCGATTGTTCGGCCGAAGGCTTCGCCGCCGTCGGCCCTGCTGCCGCACGCCTCGCCGAAGCCGAGGGCCTGCCCGCGCACGCGCTTTCGGTGACGCGCCGCCTCGGCTGATGGTGCGACACCCTATCCCCGCGACAATACCGCCCCGCTGCGGCTAGGGGGTAGGCCGTGAACACGATGCACACGATCCTCCTGCGCTACCGGTGGCTTGCCGTCTGGCTCGCCGCCGCCGCGCTGCTCGTGAAAGTGCTGGTGCCCACCGGATTCATGCCCGCCGTTGTCGACGGCGTGATGGTTGTTGAACTCTGCACGGGCGAGGGGCTGAAGTCGGTTGCCGTCGCC
The DNA here is from genome assembly GCF_013911755.1 of Sphingosinicella sp. GTDB lineage: Bacteria > Pseudomonadota > Alphaproteobacteria > Sphingomonadales > Sphingomonadaceae > Sphingosinicella. Next base: position 34,602 of record NZ_JACESP010000018.1, on the reverse strand, counting down.
GTGCCCTCGAACGAGGGACACAAGAGCAGCAACGACATGCCCTGCGCCTTCGGCGGACTGTCCGCGCCCGCGCTCGGCGCGGCCGATCCGGCGCTTCTGGCCCTCGCGATCGTTTTCATCATTGCTGCTGCGCTGCATATGCCGCAGCGCGCCCCGCGCACGGCCCTGCTGCGATTGAGGCCGCCGCTGCGCGGACCGCCGGGCCTTCGCGTCCGTAGCTAGGCCTTTCCGGCACCCCTTTTTCTGCGGACGCATCTCCACCGCCTGCCGGGCCATTCGCGCCCGGCCATTGCCCCACAGCACAGGATGGAGTTTCCATGTCCCGTACCTCTTTTGCCGCGCTTGCGGCCGCGCTTGCCGTTGCCACACCCGCCGCCGCGCAAGCGCCGACCGCGCTTCCCGATATCGATGTCGATTCCAGCATCGCCCCCGCCTCCGCCGAAACGCTGTCGAAAGACGACCTCGGCGCCACGCGCAGCAGCGACACTGGCGCGCTGCTTTCCCGCATTCCCGGCGTTTCCGCCTATGGCGCGGGCGGGTTTTCGAGCCTGCCGACGATCCGCGGCCTGAACGGCCCGCGCCTTTCCATCCGCGTCGACGGCGCGCCGATCGACAGCGCCTGCCCCAACGACATGAACCCGCCGCTGTCGTACACCGACCCGCAGACGATCGACGCGGTGAGCGTGATCACCGGCGTGTCGCCGGTTTCGATGGGCGGCGACAGCATCGGCGGCGTCATCTCCGTGGAAACCGCGACGCCGCGCTTCGCGGCGGCGGGCCAGACGCTGGTGACGGGCGAGGTTTCGACCTTCTATCGCAGCAACGGCGACGGCTTCGGCGGCGCCGCATCGCTGACGATCGCGGGCGACAAGACGAGCTTCACCTACGATGGATCCTTCACCCAGAGCGACAATTACAAGGGCGGCGGCAAAGACGGCACGGTGCGATCCACCGAATACAAGAAGACCGACCATGCGCTGAGCTTCGCGGCGGACACGGACGCCGGGCTGTTCACGCTGAAGGGCGGCTACCACTTCTCGCCCTACGAAGGCTTTCCGAACCAGTACATGGACATGACATCGAACCGGTCATGGTTCCTGAACGGCGGCTGGAAAGGCACGTTCGACTGGGGCGACATCGACCTTCGCGCCTATTGGCGCGACACCGACCACCGCATGAACTTCCTGGCCGACAAGGGCGGCACGGCAAGCGGCGGGATGCCGATGAACACCGAGGTGCACACGATCGGCTACACGCTGAAGACGGAGCTGCCGCTGAATGCGCGCGACACGCTGCGCGTGGGCAGCGAATTTCACCACCAGTGGCTCGACGATTACTGGCCGCCGGTTGCGGGCAGCATGATGATGGGGCCGAACACCTATATCAACGTGAACGCCTCCAAACGCGATCGGCTCGGCAGCTTCGCCGAATGGGAAGCGAAATGGTCGCCCGCATTCACGACCACGATCGGCGTGAGGAACGACCAGGTGTGGATGAACACGGGCGAGGTGCAGGCCTATTCGACATCCATGATGAACATGGCGGACGCGATGGCGGCCATGGCGTTCAACGCGGCGGACCACAAGCGCCATGACAGCAACTGGGGCTGGAGCGCGATCGCACGCTATGCGGCGAGCGACCGCGCGGCGCTGGAGATCGGATACGCGCGCAAGGTGCGATCGCCCAACGTCTACGAGCGCTATTCGTGGGGGCGCGGTTCGATGTCGAGCCGGATGATCGGCTGGTACGGCGACGGCAACGGCTATGTCGGCAATCTGGCGCTGAAGCCCGAGACGGCCGACACGCTGAGCGCGGCGCTGAACCTGAAGGGCGAAGGCGCCGCGAGCTGGTCGCTGAAGATCGCGCCGCATTACACGCGCGTCGACGATTATATCGACGCGGTGAAGCTGCAGGACTTCACCGACATGATGGGGATGCCGACCCCGTTCGCGCAGCTGCAGTTCGTGAACCAGGACGCCGAATTCTATGGCATCGACGTGTCGGGCGAACTACCGCTTTGGGCGAGCAGCGCGGCAGGCAAGGCGAAGCTGACGGCGAGCGCGAGCTGGTTGCGCGGCAAGAACCGGGACGACGGCGGTTCGCTCTATCACCAGATGCCGCTGAATGCGCGGATCGGCATCGAACATACGCTCGGCGGCTGGGAAAGCCTGATCGAGGTGGAACTGGTCGACGACAAGACGCGTGTCGATGCGACGCGCAACGAGCCCGTGACGGACGGCTATGCGCTGGTGAATATCTCCACCGGCTATCGCTTCGGCAGCTACCGCATCAGCCTGGATGTGCAGAACCTGTTCGACACGGGCTATGCCTTGCCGCTCGGCGGCAAGTCGCTTGGCGACTATGACGCGACCGGCGTGCTGCGGGCCGTGCCGGGGCGCGGACGATCGGTAAACGTCGGGCTTTCGGCGGCGTTCTGAACCTATGGGCGGGCGCGGTTCCGGCGGGCAAGCGGGCGGCGCGAGGATCACTGCGATCCTCGTGTCGGCCGCGCTGCACCTTGCCGTTGCCGCGTTCGTGTTCGGCGGACGGGCGGACACGCCGCCCGTGCCCGTGCTGCACACGGCGGCGATCACGCTGTTGCCGCCGGTTGCGGAACCCGACGAGGTGGTGACGCCCGCGCCCGCATCGCGGACCACTCCGCCGGCACGCAGCACGGCACCACCGACGGCCGCGCCTGAGATTGCGGTGCCTTCGCCGCCCGCGATCCTGCCCCCCGCCGCGCCCGCCGTGCAGACGATCACGCCGCCGCCGCGACCCGAGATGCCCCCGCCTTCGAACGCCGATGCCGTCCGCGACGATTATGCCCGGCAGTTGTGGCGGTGGATCGCGGCGCGGCGGCCGCAGGGGCTGCGGCTTGATGGCGAGGCGGTGGTGGCGTTCAGCGTGACGCGGGGTGGCGGGCTTTCCGATATTCAGCTCGTGCAGCCGAGCGGCAGCACGTCGCTCGACCGGCTGGCGCTGCGGACCGTGCGACTTTCAGCGCCTGTCCCCCCACCGCCCGAAGCCCTTCCCGACGACGCGCTGCGCTTCACGCTGACGTTTCATTTTCGCTGACCCTGCGGTTTCAGCTTGGCATAGTCCGCGCCGGTTCCCTACACGCGCTGCAATGCGACGCGATCCCGCAGCCATTCTTCACGAGGTTTTCGGCTTTCCCGCCTTTCGGGGCGTGCAGGAGACGGTCGTTTCGCGCGTGCTTGCCGGGCAGCATACGCTCGCCATCATGCCGACGGGCGCAGGGAAGTCGCTGTGCTACCAGCTTCCCGCCGTCGCGATGGACGGCTGCTGCGTCGTCATCTCGCCGCTGATTGCGCTGATGCACGACCAGCTGCGCGCGGCAGAGGCCGTGGGCATCCGCGCGGCGAGCCTGACATCGGTGGATACTGACCGCTGGGAGACGCAGCGGCGGCTGTGCGCGGGCGAACTCGATCTGCTCTACGTCGCGCCCGAGCGCGCGAGCGGCGACGGCTTCCGGCAGCTTCTGGACGAGGCGCGCATTTCGATGTTCGCGATCGACGAGGCGCACTGCGTTTCCGAATGGGGCCACGATTTCCGGCCGGACTACCGCCTGCTGCGGCCGCTGCTCGACGACTTCGCGCACGTGCCGCGCCTTGCGCTGACCGCCACCGCCGACGCGCATACGCGAATAGACGTGCTTGCGGCGCTCGGCATTCCCGAAGAGGGCATGATCGTCGCCGGGTTCGACCGGCCGAACATCCGCTACACCGTGCATCCGCGAAACGGCCTGACGCGGCAGATCGGCGAGCTGCTCGCGGCGAACCCCGGCCCCGGCATCGTTTACGCGCAGACGCGCGCGGCGACCGAGAGCCTGGCGGAGACGCTGTCGCGCGGCGGGCGGCGCGTGCTGCCCTATCATGCGGGGCTGCCTGCGGAGGTGCGCGCGGCGAACCAGTCCGCCTTCATCGCCAGCGAAGACATGGTGATGGTCGCGACGGTCGCGTTCGGCATGGGCATCGACAAGCCCGACGTGCGTTTCGTGGCGCACGCGGGCCTGCCGAAATCGATCGAGGGCTATTACCAGGAAAGCGGGCGCGCGGGACGCGACGGCGAGCCTGCCGAAGCGCATCTGTTCTGGGGCGCGGAGGATTTCGCGCGCGCGCGGATGCGCGTCAGCGAGGTGGAAGAGGCGCGGCAGGCGGGCGAGCGGGCGCGTATCTCCGCACTCGGCGCGCTTGTGGAAACCGGCGGGTGCCGCCGCGCGGTGCTGCTGAAACACTTCGGCGAAAGCCCGCCGCAGACGTGCGGCAACTGCGACAACTGCCTCAATCCGCCCGCAAGCATCGACGCCACGGAGACGGCGCGGAAGTTCCTTTCCGCCGTGTACCGCACGGGCCAAAGCTACGGCATCGGGCATCTGGAAGAGGTGCTGACCGGCAAGGCGAGCGACAAGGTCCGCGCACGCGGGCACGACAGCCTCACCGTGTTCGGCATCGTTTCGGCCGAGGAGGCGCCGCTGCTGAAACCGGTGTCGCGCGCGCTGCTGGTGCATGAGGCAGTGACGCCGACCGAACACGGCGGGCTTGCACTCGGACCCGGGGCGCGGGCGATCCTGCGCGGCGAGGAAAGCGTCACGCTGGTGCTGCCACCGCGCCGCGAGCGCACGGGGCGCAGGAAACAGCAGGCGGACAATCCCGTCGGCGATCCGCTGTTCGAGGCGCTGCGCGCCTGCCGCCGCGCGCTTGCCGAAGAGGCGGGCGTGCCGCCTTACGTGATCTTCCACGACAGCACGCTGCGCGAGATGGCAGCAGCGCGGCCGACCTCGCGCGCGGGGCTTTCGGAGATTTCCGGCGTTGGTGCGCGGAAGCTCGATGCCTATGGCGACCGGTTCATCGAGACGATCCGCGCGTTCGGCGACTAAACCGCCGTGTAGCCGCCATCGATGACGAGTTCGGAGCCGGTCATGAAGCTCGATTCGTCCGACGCGAGGAAGACGACGCCGTTCGCGATCTCGTGCGGCTGGCCGACGCGGCCGATCGGGTGCAGCGAGGCGAAGGCGGCGACCGCGCCTTCCTCGTCGAGCCCCGTCGCCATGCGTGTCACCTCGACGCCCGCGGCGGTGCGGATGAGGCCGGGGTGGACGCTGTTCACGCGGATGCCGTAGCCGCGCTGGCCGGCGTGCGCCGCGACGCATTTGGTGAGCAGCCGCACACCCCCCTTCGCCGCCGAATAGGCCGGAAGCGCCGCCGTGCCGATGAGGCCGCCGACCGACGAGATGTTGATGATCGAGCCGCCGCGGCCCTTCATCGCGGCGATGCCGTATTTGCACCCGAGAAACGCGGTATCGAGGTTGAGCGCGATCATGCGCTTGTAGTGCGCGAAATCCATGCTCTCGATATCCATGTCGAGCCCGCCGCCGGCGTTGTTCACGAGGACGTCGATGCGGCCTTCTTTCGCGAGCACGTCCGCCGTCAGACGCTCCCATTCCTCGGGCACGGTCGCGTCTTGGCGGACGAAGCGGGCGCGGATGCCGCTCGCTGCGAGAGACTTCGCCGAGGCTTCGCCGCGCGCGGCGTCGATGTCGGTAAGGACGACGACCGCGCCTTCGCGGCCGAGCGCTTCGGCCATCGCGAGGCCGAGGCCTCCTGCGGCACCGGTGATGACCGCGACCTTGTCCTGAACCCGTCCTGTCATGCTGCAACGCCCTCCCCGTGTGCGGCATGGGCCGCGATGAAATCGATGATGGTTTTCTGCATCCCGTCGCTGTCGAGCATGTCGACGTGCACGGCGCCCGGAACCTCATGCGCGGCCGCGCGCGGATTGCGCGCCGCCATCTCGGCGAGTTCGGCTGCGCTCAGCACGTTCGAACGCTCGCCGCGCATGATGAGCGCCGGGCAGGCAACGCGGTCCCACCACGGCCAGAGCGCGAAGTCTTCCGGGTTGTTGCGGAACTGGTTGGAGAGCGCCGGATCGTAGTGATAGCCGACGCCGCCGTCGTCGAGGCGGCGCGACCAGCCGATGGTGATCTCGTCGAGGCGATCGGATGAGAGGCTGGCGCCAGCGCGCTCGAAAAAACGCCCGACGTGGTCGCGGAACGCGCTCATGCCGGGAAAGCGCGGCGGACCGCCGAGCCGTTCGCCGAGCACGCTGCGCATCGCATCGGGAAGCGTGGTGCCGACATCGTAGAGCACGAGGCTGGCGATGCGCTCCGGCGTTTCCCCGGCGATGCGGATGCCGAGCGCGCCGCCCTTGGAGGCACCCACCCAGTGCACGGGGCCGTCCGCCACGACATCGAGGAAACGGCGCACGATGACCGCCATCGCGCCGAGGCCGTAGCCGTTTTCGGGATCGGGCGACGGATCGGACCGCCCGCAGCCCAGCGCATCGGGCGCGATCACGCGAAAGCCCCGCGCCCTCAGATTGCGGGCCAGCGGCGTATGATCGGCGCTGGTGCCCGTGACGCCGTGCGCGATCATCACCGTGGGACCGTCCGCATCCCAGATGCGCACATGCATACGCTCGGCACCGATGGGGATCAGCCGAGAATAGGCGCCATCCATGCTTTCAACTCCCCCGATGGAAACAACCGATCCGTTGTCGGATCATAAATAGACCGATCGGTCGATCGTTTTCCTCAATCAGAATATACGCGGCGGCACGCGATGCTCAATAATTATTTTTATCGTTATCGAACAAGCATATATGCAAAATTCGAGTGCCGCGTGTTCGTCTCTTGACAAATCTCCGACCGATCGTCCAATTATAGAACGATCGTTCTATCCGAGTTGATTCGAGACCGTGATAGAACAGACAAGATCCGCGATTCGGCGGACGCGATTGGGGAGAGGGTATGGCGCGCGTCGTGAGCCTGAAGAATTCGTCCGCAGCCCGTGAGGCCCGAGGCCGCGAGGAACTCGTGGAGGTCGCGGTGGAGCTGTTCGCCCGCAACGGCTTCGCGGGAACCTCGATCCGCGACATCGCCGACGCGGTGGGACGCAGCGTTTCGAACGTCTACCACTATTTCGAGAATAAGGAGGCGCTCTGGCTCGCCATCCTCGAACGCTCGGTGAAAGCGCTTCCTGCCCGCCTGCGCGGCGCGCTCGAAGGCGTTTCGGAGCCGCGCGCGCGCATCGCCGCGCTGGTGCGCGAACATCTCGACGTCTCGGAACAATACCGACGGGAATCGCGCATCTTCTTCATCGACGAGGAGCGCCTCTCGGCGAGCGGCAACAAGGCCAACAAGCGCATCCAGCGCGAAATCCTGACCATCTACGTCGCCGAACTCGAAGGTCTGCGTGCCGCCGGCCTCCTCGTGGACGGCGACGTGCGTGTCACCGCGTTCAACATGCTCGGCGTCATCAACTGGTATCTGCGCTGGTCGAAACCCTCCGCGGGTCAGGCGAAGCGCGAGCAGACCGTCGATCAGGTGCTCGCTTTCATCCTGCGCGGCGCCACCGGTTCATAACGAGACAGGGACAACGAAGACCTCATGGGCATCACCATCGACATCGACACCGGCGGCACCTTCACCGACGGCTTCATCGTGCGGGGCGGCGACGTGCGCACCGTGAAAGTGCCGACGACGCCGCACGACCTCACCGCCTGTTTCCTCGACTGCATCAGCGCGGGCGCGGGCGCATTCGACTGCAGCGTTGAGGATTTCCTGAACGAGACGAACATCATCCGTTTTTCGAACACCATCGGCACGAACACGATCATCCAGCGCAACGGATCGAAGATCGGGCTGATCGTGACGGCAGGGTCGGAAGCGCTGGCGCCGACGCATGACGAGGAGGGCAAGTCGCCGCTCGTCGCGCCGGACATGGTGATCGGCATCGCCGAAGGCGTCGCAGGCGACGGCACCGTGAAGGCGTCGCCGGACGCCGCCGCCATTCTCGATGCGGCACAGACGCTGATCGACCGGGGCGCGCGGGGCATCGTCGTCGCGCTTGCGAACTCCGATCTCAACCCGGCGAACGAGCGCCGCGTGCGCGCCGTCATCAAGGCCGAGTATCCGCGCGATTACCTCGGCTCGGTGCCCACCTTCCTCGCTTCGGACATTTCGGCGCGGCCGGGCACACGCGAGCGCATCAACGCCGCCGTGCTCAACGCCTATATCCACGGCAAGCTCGCGCGCCTGCTCTACAAGGCGGGCGAGGAGCTTCGCCTGCGCGGCTATCGCGGTACGCTGTTCATCGGCCACAACAATGGCGCGGTGGCACGCGTTGCCAAGACGCGCGCGATCAACACCTACAACAGCGGGCCGACGGGCGGGCTTTACGGCGCCCGCGCGATCGGCGCGCTCTACGGCGCCGACACGCTGATCGCCACCGACATGGGCGGCACTTCGTTCGATATTTCCTACGTGGAGGGCGGACAGGCGAGCTACGCGCTGCAGCCCGAGGTCGAAGGCTTCGCGTGCAACCTGCCGATGATGGCGATCGACGCGCTCGGCGCGGGTGGCGGCTCGATCGCCGAGGTCGAAGACGGCGTGCTGAAGGTGGGACCGCAATCCGCGGGCGCGCTTCCCGGCCCGGCCTGCTTCGGACTCGGCGGCACGAAGGCGACGGTGACGGACGCGAACCTCGTGCTCGGCATTCTCGATCCCGCGCGCTTCCTCGGCGGCGGCATGACGCTCGACTTGGGTAAAGCGCGCGCCGCGATCGACGCTGCCGTCGCGCAGCCCCTGGGGCTCAGCATCGAAGACGCCGCGCTCGCCATCCGCCGCAATGTGGAAGCCGCGATGGGCAAGGCGGTCGGCGCGGTCGCCGAGCGGCTCGGGCGCCCGGACGGCCTTCCCGTCATCGCCTACGGCGGCGCGGGCGCGATCCATGCCGCCGACATCGCCGCGAACGCAGGCATCGGCCGCGTCGTCATCACGCCCTTCTCCGCCGTCTCCTCGGCATTCGGCTCCTCGCTGATGGACGTGGGCCACATCTATTACCGCCGCGCGGACATCCTTGTGGAAAGCGCAACCGACCTGCTCTCCGCCGGCGCGCTCGTGGCGGACATGGCGACCGAAGCCGCGCGCGACATGCGCGGCGAGGGCTTCGATCCGGCGGACGCCGAGGCGCGGCTGCAGCTGTTCTGGACCGGAGCGGGCGGCGAACCCGAAATCCTCGTGGGCGCCGAAACCGCTGCGATCTCCGAGCCCGATGCCGCCGCCGCAGCGCTCGTCGCCGCGCGCGATGCGCTGGGCACGGCGGGTCCGCTCCGCCTCGACAGCATCGCATATAGCGCGTCGGCGCGCGTGCCGCATTTCGAATGGCGGCAGGGGCAGACGGCAGCATCCGATCTTGCGGCTGCACGCCTTGCCGACCGGCAGGTGTGGTTCGGCGGACCGGAGCGCATCGCCACGCCGGTTTACGACCGCGCGCGCATGGGGCCCGGCCACGCGCTTTCCGGCCCGGCAATCGTGGAATCGAACCAGACGACGATCCTGGTGCCCGAAGGCTGGAGCCTCGCCATCGACGCCTACGACAACGCGCTTCTCGAACGGAATTAAGCGATGAGCAAAGTCCGCATCACCGAGTATCTCGACATCGACCTGCAAGCGGAAACATGGTGCTGCAACCGCTGCGGCCACGACCTCGGCTCCGCGCACGGCAATTACAAGGAAGGCTGCCTGGTTGCCGAGCAGCCGCTCGAGGAGGTGCATCCGCCGCTCGTTGCCGAAGGCAATTACAGCTTCACGCCGGACAGCCAATATTGCCGGCTCGTGGAATTCTACTGCCCCGGCTGCGCGACGATGCTGGAGAACGAATATCTGCCGCCGGGCCACCCGATCACGCACGAGATCGAACTCGACATCGCCGCGCTGAAGCGGCGCCACGGCGTCGCCGCATGACGAACCGGCTGGCCTCTGTTCTTGGCGGCGACGTGGGCGCGGCGGTTTTGCCGCGCCTGTCGGCGGCGGCCGCAGCGGTGTGCGGTCAGCCGTGGAGCATGTTTGCCGCCGACGCGGGGCAGATCGTGCAGGCGGCGAAGCGCATCGCCGCACTGTTCGGAAGCGACGCCATCGTCATCGAAATCGATCCGGCGGACGGCGAAAGCACGGTCGAAGCGGTTCGCCGTCTCGCCGCCGAAGGCGGGCGCCCGGTCGTCCCTGTTCTACCCGGCCCGGTGACGCTTGCCGCTGCGAGCGACGCCGACAGCGCAAAGGATGTGCTGACCGCCATCGTCGAGGCGATCGGCGAGGCGCGCCCGGCGCTGCTGCTGTTCGATGAAAGCGGGGTCGCCGCATCGGACCTTGCCGGGATGAGCGCGCGCAAGCTGTTCAACACGCTGCGCAACGTCACCTCTTATTTCGACGTGCCGCTCGGCATCATCATGGCGATCCCGGACGAAGATGCCGCCGACGCTGCATTGCGGCTGAAGCCCGATGCGGTGATCGCGGCGGGCACGGCGGACGCAGACTTTCTGGACCGTATCGCAGCGGAAGGCCCCGCCATCGGGATCGCGCTTTCCGTGGACGGCCCGGCTGCGGCCGCAGCAGCGCTCGCGGCAACGCGGCCGCTCATCATCACGACGCTCGGCGGCGGACCCGATCCGCTGCCGGTCGAGACCATGCACGCATTCATGGGCGCCTTCAGCGGCGCCCGCCAACCTTGAGGACGAGGGCGTTTCGATGAGTTACACGGTAGGCATCGATGTCGGCGGCACGTTCACCGATTTCTATTGCGCCCACGAGGGCGGCGGCTTCCACACGGCGAAAACCCCGACGACGCACTACGATCTTTCGGTCGGCTTCATGCGCGGCATGGGGCTGCTCGCCAAGGGGCTGAAGCTGAAGCTGCCGGACTTCCTCGGCGGCCTTTCGAGCGTGCGCTATTCGACGACGGTGGGCACCAACGCGCTCATCGAGCGCACCGGCCCCAAGCTCGGCCTCATCACCACGGCAGGCTTCGAGGACACGATCTTCATCGGCCGCGGCCGCAGCTGGGCGGACGGGCTCGGCTGGCAGCAGGGCCGCGACCTCGCGCGCATCGAAAAGCCGGTGCCGCTGATCAGCCCGGACATGGTCGTCGGGGTGCGCGAGCGCATCGACTACGCGGGCAAGATCATCGCGCCGCTTTCACGCGAGGAGGTTCTGGAAAAGCTGCAGGCGCTCGTCGATCGCGGCGCGCAGGGTTTCGTCGTCTCGCTGCTCTGGTCGTTCGTGAACCCCGAGCACGAACAGTTCATCAAGCAGGTGATCGAAGAGGAATATCCCGAAGATTATCTCGGCTCGATGCCGGTGATCCTGTCGTCGGAAATCTCGCCCAAGGCCGGCGAATACACGCGCACGATGACGGCGGTCGTCAACGCCTACATCCACGGCCTGATGGCCGACGAACTCAACAAGCTCGGCAACGAATTGCGCGACGGCGGCTATAAAAAGCCGCTGACGCTGGTCCACAACACCGGCGGCACCAAGAAAGCCTCGCGCACGCGCGCCGTGCTGACCCACAATGCCGGGCCGGTCGCGGGGCTGCACGGCGCGGCCGCGCTCGGCGGGCTTTCGGCGGACGGCAACATCGTGTTCACCGACATGGGCGGCACCTCGTTCGACATCGGCCTCATCGAGGGCGGCGCGATCAAGGCGCATGATTTCATCCCGGTGATCGACCGCTGGCGCACCAACATCCCGGCGATCGAGGTGAAGTCGATCGGCGCGGGCGGCGGCTCGATCGCGTGGATCAACACGACGCTCGGCAACACGCTCGAAGTCGGGCCGCAGTCGGCCGGATCGATGCCGGGGCCGGCCTGCTACGACAAGGGCGGCAAGGAGCCGACCGTGACCGATGCCGACCTCGTGCTCGGCCTCTACAATGCCGAGAATTATCTCGGCGGCGAGATGCTGCTCGACATTGATCTCGCGAAGAAGGCGATCGGCGAAAAGATCGCGCAGCCGCTCGGCATACCGGTGGAGGAAGCCGCGTGGCGCATCCGCCGCATGATCGATGCGCGCATGGGGCAGGAGGTGTTCAACGAGGTGGCGCTGAAGGGCCACGACCCGCGCACCTTCGTGCTCTACGCCTGCGGTGGCGCGGGCGGCGCGCACGCGGTGGGGTTCGCGCCGTTCATCGGCGTGCGCAAGATCGTCGTGCCGCTGCAATCCTCAGTGTTCGGCGCGTTCGGCGCTTCGACGATGGCGATCAAGGAGGTGTGGGAGCGCTCACGCTCGCTGAAACTCTTCAACTGGTCAGCGCAATCGTATCTTTCCGATCTCGCCCCGTTCAACGATCTCGTTTCCGAGCTTGTCGATCTCGCGACGCGCGACCTGAAGCTCGAAGGTTTCAACGCGCGCGACATGGCGTTCCGGCTCGAACTCGATATGCGCTACGGCAGCCAGTACAACATGACGCGCGTCACGGCGCCGAAGCTGCGGCTGGACGGCACGGACGACGTGAAGGCGCTCTGCGATGCCTTCACCGCACGCTACGGCGAAGTCTATTCGCCCGAGGCAACGTTCCCGGCGGGCGGCATCAACGTCGAGAGCTTCTTCCTCACCGCATCGGTTGCGCAGGAGGCGTTCGCGCTGCCGGCCGAAACGCTCGCACCGGTCGAACCCGATGCAAGCGCGAAGACCGAGACGCGCCCCGTCTACTGGGACCCGGCGGACGGCTTCGTCGATACGCCGATCTACGATGCGCGCCGCCTGAAGCCGGGCAACCGCATCAGCGGACCCGCCGTCATCGAAAGCCCCGACACCACGCATGTGGTCGCGCCGGGCTGGACCTTCCACATCGACGCCTGGCGAAACGGCGTCCTCGAACGCAGCGCCTGAGGGAGACAAGAACATGACCGGCATTGCCTACGCCCGCGACCATGAGGTGGTCCAGCGCCTGCGCCCCGAACCGATGACCGAAGCCGAGATCGCCGCACAGGCGGGCATCGATCCGGTGGAGTTCGATATCTTCAAGCACAAGATGCACATGATCGCGCTTGAGGGCAAAGAGACGACGATGAAGCTCGGCGCCTCCACCGCGATGCGCTGGGGCGACGTGGCCTTCGGCATTTTCACGCGGCAGGGCGACCTCAGCGTCTGCGCGACGGGCATCTATCACCACGCCGTGCTCGGCCAGCTGCCGCTGAAGTACGTGGTGAAGCACTGGGTCGACGAGCCTTCGGTGGGCGTGAAGGACGGCGACAGCTTCTTCTACAACGATCCCTTCTACGCGGGCGTGCACAACGCCGACATGGGGCTCGCCGTGCCCGTGTTCTACAAGGGCGAGCTGATGTGCTTCATCGCCGCCGCCGTGCACACCGGCGAGGCGGGCGGCACCGAGCCCGGCGGCACCTGCAACACCGCGAAGACCAAGTACGACGAAGGCCTTCTCGTGCCGCCGATCAAGATCGGCGAGAACTACCAGCTGCGCGAGGATATCCTCAACATGCTGGCGGCGATGACGCGCGACCCGCGCACCATGATCCTCGACATCAAGGCACGCCTCGCCGCCGCGCGCATCGCGCAGCGCCGCGTGCTCGAGGTGATCGAGGAGAAGGGGCCCGAGTTCTTCATCGGCGGCCTGCGCCGTATCCTGACGCAAACGGGCGAGGCCGCGAAGCGGCGCGTCGCCGAACTCAACGACGGCATCTACCGCCAGCCGCGCTTCCTCGACACGGTGGGCACCGAATCCGGGCTCACCAAGATCAATCTCACCATGATCAAGCAGGGCGACCGCATCATCATGGATTTCGAGAATACCTCGCCGCTCGTGGAAGGGCGGCCGATCAACAGCTTCTTCCAGGGCATCCTCGGCCTCTCCTGCGTCTATTACTGCGGCTGGCTGTTCCATGATCTGCCCGCGAACAACGGCCTTCTGGAGGCGATCGACTGGCGCTTCCCCGAAGACGCGATGGTGAACGCCAAGGGCGACGCCTCCACATCGCTCGCGCCGCTGGTGCAGACCTGCTTCACGCAGGGCATTTTCCTCACCGGCGCGCGGATGACGTACAGCTACGATTCCTCGCGCGCGGTGGCGGCGTGGTTCTCCGGCTTCGCGATCCCGACTTTCGGCGGCATCAACCAGTTCGGCGAGGGCATCGCGGACATCACGCCCGAGATCAACGCCACCGGATGCGGCGCACGGCCGGACATGGACGGGGTGGAAGCGGCAGGCGCGTTCTTCGCGACGATGAGCGACTGCTCAGACGTCGAGGCGACCGAAAGCGACCGACCGTTCCTCTATACGTTCCGCAACCTCTTCAACAACAGCTACGGGCACGGCAAGCAGCGCGGGGGCTGCGGCGTCGGCTTCGGCCTCATCGTCCATGATACCAACCGCTTCATGCTCGGCTCGATGGGCGGCGGCTCGCGCTTCCCGACGACGCTCGGCCTGTTCGGCGGCTATGCCGTGCCGCCGGTGTTCGTGCAGACCGTGCACGACAGTAACATCAAGACGCTGCTCGCCGACGGCCACACGCCGCTGCCACATGACCTTTCCGAGGTGTTCACGGCGGACAATCCCGAGGCAGGCGTCAAGGAAACGCTCGACGTCAACATGGTGGTGCGGCCCTTCAACGACGGCGACACCTACTATGTCGCAGTCGGCGGCGGCGGCGGCTACGGCGATCCGCTTGAGCGCGACCCTGTGAGCGTGCTCGCCGACCTGCGCAACAACCGCGTGTCGCACTGGGCCGCGGCGAACATCTACAAGATCGCCTACGACCCCGAGACCCTGCGCTTCGATGCCGAGGGCACCGAGGCGCTTCGCAAGGCCGCGCGGGCGAAGCGGCTCGCGCGGGCAAAACCCTACGGCGCGTTCGTGAAGGACTGGTCGAAACTGTCGCCGTCGGCAGATGCGCTGCGCTATTACGGTACCTGGCCGAACCCGCGCGACGGGATGCAGCCGATCGTACAGCTTCGCGCCGCCTGAGATGGCCGTGGATTATCTCGCGGACCTCACCGAACGGACCGTTCACGGCCTGCTGAAACAGCGCGCCGCCGAACGCCCGGACGACCTGTTCCTGCATTTCGAGGCCCAGGATTTCACGTTCGGCGCGCTGCAGGAAGCGGCGACGCGCATTGCGGGCGGGCTTGCCGCGCTCGGTGTCGGACGCGGCGACAAGGTCGCGATCATGATGGGGAACCGCCCGGAGTTCCTCCTCTGCTGGTTCGCGCTGTCGCAGCTCGGCGCGATCGAGGTGCCGATCAACACGGCGCATCGGGGCACGCTTCTCCACTACATGCTCGATCAGGCGGAGTGTTCGCTGCTGATCCTCGAAGGCGCGTTTCAGGATCGGCTGGCTGACATCGCCGCCGATCTGCCGAAGCTGCGCACCGTGGCGCTGCTCGATGGTACGGAGCCAGGCGGTATTCCGCAGCAGCTTGTCGATTTCCGCACGCTGGAAAGCGCCGCGCCGCTCGGTGATGCGCTGGCGATCGGGCCCGCCGATCCGGTTGCGGTGATGTTCACCTCCGGCACCACCGGCCCCTCCAAGGGCGCGGTGCTGCCGCAGAACTATGTGCTGATGCAGGCCGCGATCATCGCGGAAGCCTGCCGCTATACGCCCGATGATTGCCTCTACAACGCGCTGCCGCTGTTCCACGGCAATGCGCAGTTCCTCTCGACGATCCCGGCACTGCTTTCGGGCGCGCGCATGGTGCTCGCGCGGCGCTTTTCGGCTTCGGCGTTCTGGGACGAGGTGCGCGCGCACGGCTGCACGGCATTCAATTACATCGGCGGCATCCTGCCGATCCTCTGGAAGGCCCCGCCATCGCCCGATGACGCGAACAATAGCCTTCGCCTGATGATGGGCGCGGGCGCACCCAAGGATCTGTTCGAAGCGTTCGAGCAGCGTTTCGGTGTGCGGCTCGTCGAGGGCTACGGGATGAGCGAGATCGGGATTCCGCTCAACAACAGCATCGAACACCGCCGCCCCGGATGCTGCGGCCAGCCGCTGCCGCAATATGAGGTGCGGCTGGTCGACGACGACGGCGCCGACGTGCCCGACGATACGCCGGGCGAGTTGCTGATCCGGCCGAAGACGATGAACAGCATGATGCTGGAATATTACCGGATGCCGGAAAAGACCGTGGAGGCATGGCGCGACCTCTGGTTCCACACCGGCGACTATCTGAAGCGCGACGCGGACGGCTATTATTATTTCGTCGACCGCAAGAAGGACGCACTGCGCCGGCGCGGCGAGAATATTTCGAGCTATGAGGTGGAGCGCGGCGTCAACGCGCACCCCGCCGTGCTCGAATCCGCTGCGGTCGCCGTCGCTTCCGAACTCGGTGAGGACGAGGTGATGATCTGCCTGACACTGCGTCCCGGCGAGACACTGGAGCCCATCGCACTGATGCGGCATTGCCTGCGCCAGATGGCGCGCTTCATGGTGCCGCGCTACGTCCGCATCCTCGCGAGCCTGCCCAAGACGCCGACCGAACGCGTGCAGAAATACGCGCTGCGCGCCGAGGGGGTCACCGCCGACACCTACGACCGTGAAGCCGACCCCGCGTGGCACGCACTGCTGAAGGATGCGGCGGCATGAGCGGCGACACGCTCCCGCCCTTCGCCGAGGGGATTTTCACGGGCGATGGCGCGCTTACCAAACTCGTCGGCAGCCGCTGTGCCCTCTGTGGCGCGCAGCATTTTCCGGCACGCACGCACTGCCCGGACGACATGACCGAAACCGAAACCGTGAGCCTCGGCAGCAGCGGCACGCTCTACAGCGCCACAGTGATCCGCACCAAGCCGCCGTTCGGCCTGCCCGCGCCTTATGCCGTCGGCTACGTCGATCTCGATGCGCACCCCCTGCGCATCTTCATGCTGCTTGATCCCGCGCACACGGAGGATTTTCGTATCGGTATGCCGCTTGACCTGAGAAGCGGTCCGCTTGGCGTCGGGCTCGGCGGCGAACCCTGCATCCGCCCCTATTTCACGCCTGCACTGAAAGACTGATCCCCGCATGGTCGCGATCCTCGGTGTCGGCACGACACGCTTCACGCAGAAACTAGAACGAACGATCGTTTCACTCGGTGTCGAAGCGGCGCGCGGCGCGCTTTCCGATGCCGGTCTCGCACCCGCCCGCATCGACGGGGCGTTCGTGGCGAACGCGCTCGGCGGAATGCTGTTCGGCGACACGACGATCGGCCAGACACTGCTTCGGGACGTCGGCCTGCGCCGCCTTCCCGTCGTGAATGTCGAGAACGCCTGCACGTCGGGATCGAGCGCGCTGTGGCTCGCGTGGAATGCCGTGCACGCCGGGCAGATGGAAGCCGCGCTCGTGCTCGGCGTCGAGCGCATGTGCGTGCCGTCGCTCGGCCTCATCAATTCCGGGCGCACCGAGATCGACACGCTGCTCGGCCTCGTCACGCCCGCGAGCTTTGCGCTGCGTGCGCAGCGGCACATGCACGAATTCGGCACCACGCGCGAACAGATGGCTGCAGTCGTCGAAAAAAGCCGCCGCCACGGCGCGCTCAATCCGAATGCACTGTTTCAACGCGCCGAAACCGTGGCCGATGTTCTGGCCGGCCCGGCGGTCGCCGATCCGCTCACACGCTCCGAATGCTGCCCGATCGCGGACGGCGCCTCCGCGATTGTCATCGGTTCCGATCGCCTGGCGCGCGAACTCGGCGCGGGCGTTCGCATCGACAGCGTCGTGCTCGCAAGCGGCGGCTACGAGAACCCGGCCGATCTCGCGCGCTGGGATACGGACAGCAAAACCGCCGCCGCCGCCTATGCGCGCGCCGGCATAGGCCCGGACGATCTCGATCTCGTCGAGTGCCACGACGCCTTTTCGATCGCCGAGATCCTGCACTGCGAAGCGCTTGGCCTGTGCGCCCCCGGCGAGGGTGGGCCGCTCGCCGCGAGCGGCGCCACCGCGCTCGGCGGGCGCATTCCCGTCAACGTCTCCGGCGGGCTCCTGAGCCGTGGCCATCCGGTCGCGGCGACGGGCGTCGCCCAGATCGCCGAAATCGCCGCGCACCTGCGCGGCACTGCGGGCGCGCGCCAGGTGGAAGGCGCGAAGGTCGGCCTCGCCCAGTGCATGGGCGGCGACCTCGCCGGCGACACGAAATCCTGCACCGTGGCGATCCTTTCGCGATGAGGCAGAGACCACCAGAAAAAGGGAGGATTGCACCATGGTTCGAAGATCTGTTTCCAGCTGCGTAAAGGCTGGCATTTCCGTGTCCGCATTGTTGGCGGGTTTTATCGCCGCGCCGGCCGCCGCGCAGGACACCAATGAAACCGGCATCGCCGAAATCATTGTCACCGCGCAGAAGCGCGAGCAGAGCCTGCAGGATACGCCGCTCTCCGTTTCCGCCTTCGGCGCGGCGCAGATGAACGCGCGCGACGTCACCAACATCGGCAATGTCGCGGCCTATGTGCCGAACGTCGAAATCAATTCGGGCAAGGGCGACGGCGGCAGCACCAACGCGGCGATCTTTATTCGCGGCGTCGGCCAGAACGACTTCATCTTCCCGACCGATCCCGGCGTCGGCGTCTACGTCGACGGCGTCTATATCGCGCGCTCGATTGGCGCGATGATGGACCTGTCCGACATCGAGCGCATCGAGGTGCTGCGCGGCCCGCAGGGCACGCTCTATGGCAAGAACACGATCGGCGGCGCGATCAACATCATCTCCTCCCGCCCCGGCAACGAACTTTCCGGGCAGGTGCGCACGACGGTCGGCGCGCGCGACCGCATCGACGTGGAAGGCCGCATTTCGGTACCACTGATTCCCGATGTCCTTGCGATCAAGATCGCTGCCGCCAGCAAGAACCAGGACGGCTACGTGATCCGCCCGGACGGCACCGACCTTGGCGACATCAATGTCGATGCGGGGCGCTTCGCGATCGCGTGGAACCCGTCCGAGGACTGGACGGTCGACCTGTCGTTCGATGCCTCGCGCATCCGCCAGAACGGATCGCCGCAGCGCCTTTCGGACACGTTCTCGTTCCCCGGTGGTCTTTACGATCTCTACAATGCCATCGCCGCGCCGCTCGTTACCGCGCGGGACGGTCTCCCGGCAGGCTCGCTGTTCGACGACCGCTGGGTCTCGTCCGACCGGCGCGTCAGCAACGGCACGGGGCCGACGCGCGACAAGGCGGATGTGTGGGGCACGAACCTCACGATCGCGTGGGAGGCAAGCCCGGCGCTCACCGTGAAGTCGATCACCGGCTACCGCGAGATGGATGCGGAAATCCAGGTCGACATGGACCAGTCGCCGTTCCCGATCATCCACACCGACGAGGTGCAGAGCGAGAACCAGTTCAGCCAGGAATTGCAGCTGAGCGGCGCGACCGATGACAAGCGCCTCCACTGGCTGGTCGGCGGCTATTATTTCCGCGAACGCGCGCATGACCTGAACCAGACACTGCTCGCGTCGGGGCTCTATGATGCGCTCGAACTGCTGCCCGATGCGCTGATTCCGCTGGTTCCCGGCGTGCCCTGCCCGCCGCCGGTTGCAGGCCTGCCGTGTGCGGGCGGCGCGGGCAATCCGTTCAACGCGCTGCTCGATCTCGACGTGCGGCCGCAGACCGCGCTCACGACGAACAACTGGGCGGTGTTCGGTCAGGCGAGTTACGAGGTGGTGCCCGCGCTGACGCTCACCGTCGGCGGGCGCTACAGCTGGGAACGCAAGCGCTACTTCATCGATTCGATCTATCCGAATTCGGGCCGCATCGCGACGCCGCCGACGCACGACGAGCGCACGTGGAAGAATTTCGCGCCGAAGATCGGCATCGATTACCGCGCGAGCGACGATGTGCTGCTCTATGCGTCGTGGTCGAAGGGCTTCAAGAGCGGCGGCTGGAACCCGCGCCCGCTGACGCCCGAGGAGTTCAAGTCGTACGATCCCGAGAAGCTGACGGCCTATGAGGCGGGCCTGAAGTCGCGTCTGCTGGACGGGCTGATGACCTTCAACCTTGCCGGCTTCTACAGCCAGTACAAGGATCTGCAGCTGCAGACCAACAGCGTCTCGCCGACGACGGGCGGCCTCATTCTGACGGTCGACAACGCGGGCAGCGTCGATCTCTACGGGTTCGAGGCGGAGATTCTCGCCGCGCCGCTTCCCGGTCTCGATTTCAACGCAAGCGTCGGCTACCTGCACAATGAATATCAATCGCTGGCGGCAGGTACGGGCTATCCCATCACCAACAAGCTGCCGAAAGCGCCCGCATGGACGGTCGCGCTCGGCGCGCAGTATCGCTTCGATCTGCCGGGAACGATGGGCGGGCTCACGGTGCGTGGCGATCTCAGCCACCGCAGCAAGACCTACCACGACCCGGCCAATTCGCTCTCGATCGTGCAGCCGGCCTATACGCTTGTTGACGCGCGTCTCGCCTGGACATCATCAAGCGAGGCATTCGAGGTTGCCATTTTCGGCAAGAATCTGACGAAGGAAGACTATTTCACCGCCGCCGAATTCGTGCCCGCGTTCGGCGTGCAGAACATGGTGGTCGGCCGTCCCCGCGAATGGGGGCTGCAACTCACCGCGCGTTTTTGACAATCCTTTTGCGATTGTCGGTATCGGCCGGAGGCAGCGCCCTGCCTCCGGCCGTTTTCACGTCTAGAAGTTGTACCGAACCTGCGCACCGAACCAGCGCGGCTGCGTGTAGGTATCGTAGGCACCGCCGAGCGGCGGGGCCGAAACGTCGAACGAGAAGATCTTGCGGGCCTTGTCGAACACGTTGTTCGCAAACACCGACACTTCGAGCTTGTTCTCCATCGTCTTCAGCGAGATGCGCGCGTTGGCGAGCCAGCCGCCCGGAACCTTCGTCACTGCCGCATTGGTGAGCTGCGAATAGAAGTCCGCAGTGTAGACGGCGTTGAACGTCGTGCTCAGCTCGCCGAAGCCGAGATCGAAATCCTTCGTCGCGGCGAGGTTGATCGTGTGGCCCGGCGACTGCGGCGCCTTGCGGTCGACAAGACGCGTGCCGATCGGAATATCCTCGACGTTCGTGTGCAAGAGCGCGAGGCCGGCATCGAAGCGGAAGCCCATGCCCGGGTGCACCGAAAGCTCGAAGTCGGCGCCGTAGATCTCCGCACCAGTGTTGAACAGCGTGAAGTTGAAGCCGCGCTGATCGAACGCCTGATAGTCCGAATAATCATAATAGAAAGTCGCGGCGTTGAAGCGCACACGGCGATCGAGGAATTCGAACTTGCCGCCGATTTCATACGCCATCAGGTCTTCGCCCTTGAAGCGGAAACCCGAAAGCGGCGCCTGACCGACGAACCCGGCGTTGTAGTTGAACGCCTTGTAGCCACGATTGATGCTTGCATAGAGCAGCGTCGCATCGCTCGGCTTCCAATCAAGCGCAAGGCGGCCGGAGAAGCCCGTTTCGCCGTGCTTGTCGGTGGTGACGCCGTTCGCCGCGAGCGAACCCGGTGCGATGAACAACGGACAGAGCGGACCGTCGCAGACTTCGGAGTAGTAATAGTCCTTCTCGTCGCGCGTCACGCGGATGCCCGCCGACAGCTTGAGCTGGTCGGAAAGATCATATTCCGCTTGCGCGAAGCCCGAGTAGGACTTGGTGTCGACCCGGTAATCCGCGCGCGGATAAGTGGCGAAGCCCGAGAGATTGAAGCCCTGGAAATAGTCGCCGTTGATGTTGAGGTAATAGAGGCCCGCGGTCCAGCGGAACGCGCCGTCATCCTCGATCAGGCGGATTTCCTGCGTGAAGTGCTTCGCCTTCGCATCCTGTTCGAATACGCCGATATCGACCGGCGAGAAATCATTGTCGGCAGCATAGGTGCTGTCGAGGTTCTGATAGCTGGTGACAGTTGCGAGCGAATAACCGCCGCCGAGATCGTAATTGATCTTGCCGCCGATCGTCCACGTCTCGCGCGCGAAATTGCCGGGGAAATTGAAGGCGCCGGTGTAGGGATCGCCGTCCGCGTCGGCATAGCCGAAGCCCGTGGGAGAGCCCTTCGGCAGCGGCACGCCGAGGCCGTCCGCATCCTGCGTCGCGCCGGTGATCATCGCGCCGCCGGTCGCAACGGGCCGTGTCTTGTACCAGTCGGCGAAGAGGTTGATGGTGAGCGCCTCGGTCGGCTCCAGACGCAGCTGGAAACGCCCGGCGATGGTGTCGTCAGCGAGCAGATCCGGGCCGATCGCGTTCTTCACATAGCCGTCGTGCTTGTCCTTCATGAACGACAGACGCGCGGAAACGCCTTCCGCAATCGGGCCGCCGACGGCGCCCTCGACGCGGAACTGGTCGTAGCTGCCGTAGGTGAGATCGATATAGCCGTCGAGTTCGTCGCCCGGCTGGTTGGTGATGATGTGGACAAGGCCGCCCGTCGCATTGCGTCCGAAGAGCGTGCCCTGCGGGCCTTTGAGGACCTCGACGCGGCCCACGTCGAACAGCTGCTGCACGCTGGTGCCGCTCGATGGCTGATAGACTTCGTCGATGTAGAAGGCGTTGGCCGGCTCGATGTGGCCGGCGAAATCGTTCTGCGACACGCCGCGGATCGAGATGAGACCGGCAACCGGCGGGCCGCCCGGCGAGACGAACTGCAGACCCGGCGTCATCGCGGCAAGATCGGTCGTGTCGCGCAGGCCGAGCTCGAGCAGCCGGTCGCCGCCATGCGCCGTCACCGCGATGCCGATATCCTGCACGTTCGCTGCGCGGCGCGTGGCCGTGACGACGATTTCTTCGATCGTGTCGCTGCCGCTGGTCGCGGCGTCCTGCGCCGCGGCGCTGCCTGCTGAAAGCGCGATCGCAAGTGCGAGAATGCCGGCGCCCGTGTTGAAGCCGCTGGTCCGTTTCATGATTCTGGTACCTCCCCCGAATGGCCGGTCGCGCCCAACGGCGGCCGGCGATCTTGCTTGTCCGGTGACTTCATGCCGCTTTCGTCGCGGGCCGCCTATAACGGGAAACACTCATGACACGAGTGACACGAAAGCCGTGAATATCCGGCACTTTCCCTGCGGTCTGTTTTCTGATTGAATGCGTATGGCAGGGGCAGTAGATTAATTGTACGATCGGTCGATCTATACGCAGCGCCCGTGAAGAGCGCGCTCGACCGAGGTGATCAGGGGAGGCGGAGGTGCCCAGCGCGAATTTCGGCGAAGACCCCTCGGCGGGTATCTTCGAGAAGATCCTGTCGTGTGAAACGGCTGACGCGGTCAGCGAAACGCTGCTCGAACCGCTGGTCGATGCGCTTGGCGCGACGAGCGGCGTTTTCATGCAGATCTTTTCCTCGCCCTATGGCGATCGGCATTTCGGCGCGCGCAGCTATGTCGGCAGCAAGCCCACGTCGGTGGATGTCTATGTCGATGGGCTTTATGCGCTCGACCCGGTGATCCGTCCGGTGATGGACTGGCTGGACGACGAGCGCGGCCCGGCCCCGAGCCTGCTGACGGGCTCGTTCGAACGCGATCTGGAGGAAGACCCGCAATACCGCGATACGTTCCTGCGCCCCTACGACATCGGCCACGTCGTTGCGGTCGCCATGCCGATGCGAACGGGGCTGGAAACGCAGCTCGCCTGCGTCGGCTTTCATCGCCGCCACGGTGACATCGCCTTCCTGCCCGAACAGCTTTCGTGGTTCCAGCGTCTCGTGCCGGCAATCCGTTCGGTGCTTTATGCGCTCGCTTGCAAGGAAGCGTTGGCGCTTTCCGAAACGATCGCCATCGCCGCGCGCGAGGCCGGGACCGAAATGGGCTTCCTGATCCTCGACGAGGATCTCGTGGTGCGCAACGGCAACGCGAAGGGCATGGAAGATCTAGGCCTGACCGTTGCTGCGCCGGGCGGGTCGTCGGTGCTCGGCGAGATCAAGGCGCGGTTGCTGGCTGCGAATCGTGCACCGGGCGTTTCGTTCAGCTTCAAGGCGAGCGGCCTGCGGACATTCGATATCGAGGTGCGCAACTTCGAGACTGCCGACGGGCGCAACTTCCACCTCGTCGTCACCAGCGGCGGCGGCCCTCGCCATGCGATCAGCGACGCGTGCCGCCGGTTCGGTCTCACCGAGCGCGAGACGGAGATCGCGCGGCAGATCGCTTCGGGCAAATGCAATGCCTCGCTCAGCCATGAGCTCGGCATCTCGCTGCGCACCGGCGAAAACCACCTTCGCTCGATCTACCGCAAGGTGGGCGTCAGCAGCCGGACGCAGCTCGTCTCGCGCTTGCTGCACATCCAGTAGCTGGAGTAGCGTTTCGGCGATGGCCGAACTCCCGCTCCTCGATCCCGAGATCGGCGCCGCGCTCGTCGAGGCGGCGGGCACGCCCGTGTTCGGCGCGCTGATGCTGGACGCCGCGCAGCGCGTGGCAGGGGTGGACGAGATCTTCGCCTATCACGTCCGCGACGGCGAACGCCCGGTCGCGCTCTCCTCGATCAGCGAGCGCGGCGACCACGACCGGCGTGCGCGCCACTATGCCGAGCGCTTCTACCATCACGATCCCGTCGTCCGCGCCCGCCAGCGCACCGCTGCTGGACGCGGCTTCGTCGCCTGCGTGCGCGCCGGGGAAATCGGCCTGCGCGATTACCGCGCGATCTGCTTCGAACAGCCGCGCTTCGCCGACAAGCTCTGTTTCGGCTGGCGCGGCGCGGGACGCGCGATCGTGCTGAGTTTCTATCGGCGCGACGACGGCGGTGACGGGTCCACAGCGCTTGCCGCGCTCGCAAACGTCGGCCTGACTGCGCTGGCCCGGCAGAGCATTGCGACGCCCGATCCGGAAGCGCGCCTCGTCGAACGCCTCGAAGCCCGCATCGCGCGTGCCTTTCCGGTGCTCACCCTGCGCGAACGGCAGGTCGCCGCGCGCACCGTCGCGGGCTGGACCGCCGAACGCACGGCAGGCGCGCTCGACATCCGCCCGAGCAGCGTCCTCACCTACCGCCAGCGTGCCTATCAGCGGCTGGGGTTCTCAGGCGCGGCGGATTTTCTTCCGGCAATCCTCGACTAGGGTTTGTTGCGATTTCCGGTCAGGCCGGAGCGAAAATGGTGGCTTTCGAGAACCGGCGCGCAGCGGACTTTGTGTCCGTGAGCACCGGAAGCGCAGAAAGCCGCCGTTTGCAGCCCGGCATCACCGGAAAGCGCGACAAACCTAAACGGCGTTCATCGTGAGCAGGTCGTAGGTCGCGCAGAGCTCGTCGTCCTGGTTGGTGACGCGCACCGCCCAGCGCACCTCGCCCATTTCGGGCGAGCGCTGCGACTTCGACTTCACGGTGAGCGAGACCTTCATCGAATCGCCCGGCTTCATCGGCTTCACGAAGCGCAGGTGCTCGAGGCCATAGTTCGCCAGCACCGGCCCCGGAGGCGCATCGACGAAGAGCCCCGCCGCGAACGACAGGATCAGATAGCCGTGCGCCACGCGCCCGCCGAAGATCGGGCTGGCCTTCGCGGCCTCTTCGTCCATGTGTGCGTAGAAGTTGTCGCCGGTGAAGTCCGCGAAATGCTCGATATCCTCGAGCGTGATCGTGCGCGAACCCGTCTTCAGCGTGTAGCCCGGCTCCAGCTCGCCGAGGCGCAGGCGGAACGGGTGCACCGTGCCCTCGTTCATCGGCGCGCCGGGCAGATACTCGCCGAGCGCCTTTGAAAGCAGCCCCGGATCGCCCTGCAGCGCGGTGCGCTGCATATAGTGCTTCACGCCGCGAATGCCGCCCATCTCCTCGCCGCCGCCCGCGCGGCCGGGGCCACCGTGGACGAGCACCGGAAGCGGCGAGCCGTGACCCGTGGAGGTCTTCGCGGACTCGCGATTGAGGAACGCCATGCGGCCATGGAACGCGCCCGATTCGAGCACGAGCTCGCGCGCGGTCGCGCCATCATGCGTGAACACGGAAATCGCGAGCGAGCCCTTGCCGTGGTTGGCGAGCGCCGCCGCATCGGCGAGATCGGCATAGGGCATCAGCGTCGAAACCGGGCCAAACGCCTCAACCTCGTGAATGGCCTCCGCCTTCCACGGATCGTCGGTGCGCATCAGCACGGGCGCGAAGAACGCGCCCTTCCCGTCGTCCGCCCCGTTCGGGTCGCCGTAGACCACCGGCGCGACCGCCGAAAGCTCTGCGATCTTCGCGCGAACATCGGCAAGCTGGCCGCGGCTGACGAGCGCGCCCATCGTGACGCCTTCCCTGCGCGGATCACCGACGACCGTCTTCGCGAGGCGCGCGGAGAGCGCTTCCTGCACCGCATCTATGAGGTTCGCAGGGACGAGCGCGCGGCGGATCGCGGTGCACTTCTGCCCCGCCTTCACCGTCATCTCGCGCGCAACTTCCTTCACGAACAGGTCGAACTCGGGCGTGCCCGGCACCGCATCGGGCGCGAGGATCGAGGCGTTGAGCGAATCGCGCTCCGCCGTGAAGCGCACGGCTTCGCGCGCGATCACGGGGATCTGCTGCAGCTTCGCCGCGGTCGCCGCCGATCCGGTGAACGCCACCGAATCCTGGCCTGTCAGGTGATCGAACAGGTCGCCCGGCATCCCGGCGATGAACTGCAGCGCGCCTTCGGGCAGCACGCCGCTTTCGATCATGATGCGGAACGCGGCTTCGGCCACATAGGCGGTCGCCGACGCTGGCTTCACGATCGCCGGCACCCCCGCGAGCAGCGTCGGCCCCAGCTTTTCGAGCATCCCCCACACGGGGAAGTTGAACGCGTTGATGTGGAGCGCGAGGCCCTGCATCGATGTATAGACGTGCTGGCCGATGAAGGTGCCGTCGCGCGCCAGCACCTCTGTGTCGCCGTCGAGCAGGATGCGGTCGTTGGGCAACTCGCGGCGCCCCTTGGAGGCGTAGGAGAAGAGCGTGCCCGCGCCGCCTTCGATGTCGATCCAGCTGTCCGTGCGCGTCGCGCCCGTGTCCCACGACATGTCGTAGAGCTCTTCCTTGCGCTCCATGATCGCCTGGCCGAGCGCCTTCAGCATCAGCGCGCGCTCGTGGAAGGTCATGGCGCGCAGCGCCTTGCCGCCCTTCTTCCGCGCGAAATTCGCCATGCCGCCGAAATCGAGGCCGTCGCTGCCGGTTTCGGCGACGACATCGCCGGTGAGCGCGGAATGGATGGGCGCAAGCCCGCCCGCACTCCTTACCCAGCGGCCCTCGGCGTAGTTTTCAAGAATCTTGGTCATGCGGGAATGGCTCCGAAAATCGGCGGGGGAGGAATCGGCTCAGGCGCCGGTAAACTTGGGTTTGCGCTTTTCCATGAAGGCGGCGACACCTTCCTTGTAGTCGGCGGAGAAGCCGAGGCGGCGCATCAGGTCGCGCTCGTTCTCAAGCTCCTCATCGAGCGTGTTCGCCCACGCGCCGCGAATGGCGGCACGTGTCGCGGCGAGGCCCTGCGTCGGCCCGGCGGCAAGGCGGACGGCGAGCGCGCGGGCTTCCCCGGCAAGCGCCTCGTCGTCGATGCATTTCCAGATGAGGCCCCATTCCTCGGCGCGTTCCGCGGAAAGCGGCTCGCCGGTGATGGCAAGGCCGAGCGCGCGCGCCTGACCGATGAGGCGCGGCAGCACCCACGTGCCGCCGCTGTCGGGGATGAGGCCGATGGCGGCAAACGATTGAATGAATTTGGCGCTTTTCGCCGCAAGAACGATATCGCAGGCGAGCGCGATATTGGCGCCCGCACCCGCCGCGACACCGTTCACGGCGCAGATGACGGGTATGGCAATCGTGTTCAGGCGGCGGATCAGCGGATTGTAGAAGCGCTCGACCGAATCGCCGAGATCGACGGCACTGCCCCCCGGCGCGACGGCGCGGTCGGAAAGGTCCTGCCCCGCGCAGAAGCCGCGTCCCGCGCCCGTCAGCAGCAGCGCCCGCGCGCCTTCCTTCTCGGTGCGGTCGAGCGCCTCGGCGACCTCACCGTGCATCTGCACGGTGAAGCTGTTGAGCCTGTCCGGCCGGTTCAGCGTCAGCGTGGCGACGCCCTCGCTGATGTCGAACATGATCGTTTCGAAAGACACGAGAAGACTCCCCATCCGCAATCGTTAATGATAGAATGAACGGTCGAACTATTATTGGCAAGCGCGAAATCGTCGGCTATCTGCGTCACCATGCCTGAATCAGACACGCCGAAACCGGCCCACTCCGTGCCATCCGCCGCCAATGATACGGCGCTCCGCATCGCGCTTGCAATGGCGTCGAAGGAAGGCACGACGCCTGCGCTGGGGCTGGAGATCGAAGCGGCCGGCGAAGGCTATGCGCGCGTCGCCATGCGGCTGTCGCCCGCCACGCTGAACGGCTTCGGCATGGCGCATGGCGGTATGGTCTTCCTGCTTGCCGACACGGCCTTCGCCTACGCGTGCAATTCGCGCAACGTGCAGACGGTTGCGCAGCACGCCAGCATCAGCTTCATCGATGCCGGGCGCGCGGGCGAGCGAATCGTCGCCGAGGCGCAGGAGCGTGCCGTGAAGGGCCGCACAGGGGTTTATGCCGTCAGCGTCTTCGGCGAAGACGGCCGCATCATCGCTGAATTCCAGGGGCTGAGCCGCACCATCGGCGGCCCCGTGATCGAAGAGGAACGGGAATGACCGACGCTTTCATCTGCGACGCCGCGCGCACGGCCATCGGACGCTACGGCGGATCGCTCGCCGAGGTTCGGCCGGACGATCTCGCCGAGGTGCCGCTGCGGGCGCTCGCCGCGCGCAACCCCGGCATCGATTGGGGCGCGCTCGATGACGTCATCATGGGCTGCGCCAACCAGGCGGGCGAAGACAACCGCAACGTCGCGCGCATGGCCGCGCTGCTCGCCGGGCTCGGCGAGACGGCGCCGGGCACGACGCTGAATCGCCTGTGCGGCTCCGGCCTCGACGCGGTGGCGATGGCAGCGCGCGCGATTCGCAGCGGAGACGCCGATTTCATCGTGGCAGGCGGCGTTGAAAGCATGACACGCGCACCGTTCGTGATGCCGAAGGCGGACAGCGCGTTTTCGCGCAGCAATGCCGTTTACGACACCACGATCGGCTGGCGCTTCGTGAACCCGGCGATGAAAGCGGGCTTCGGTGTCGATTCGATGCCGGAGACGGCGGAGAATGTCGCTGACGACTTCGGCATCTCGCGCGAGGACCAGGACCGGTTCGCGGTCGAAAGTCAGCGCCGCGCTTCCGCCGCGCAGGCCAGCGGACGCTTCGCGCAGGAAATCGTGCCGGTCACGATCGCGCGCAAGAAGGGCGGCCCGGTGGTCGTGGACCGCGACGAGCATCCGCGTGAAACGACGATGGAGACGCTGGCGAAACTGCGCCCGATCGTCCGCCCGGACGGCACCGTCACCGCGGGCAATGCGAGCGGCGTCAACGACGGCGCCGCGGCACTGCTGATCGCGAGCGAGGCCGCCGCGGCCAAGCACGGCCTTAAGCCTATCGCGCGCATCGTCGGCGGTGCCGTCGCGGGTGTGCCGCCCCGCATCATGGGCATCGGCCCCGCTCCCGCCACGAAGAAGCTGCTCGCGCGCACCGGCGTTTCGATCGGCGACATCGACGTCGTCGAACTGAACGAAGCCTTCGCCGCGCAGGGCCTTGCCGTGCTCCGCCAGCTCGGGCTTCCCGACAGCGCCGAGCATGTGAACCCGAACGGCGGCGCCATCGCACTCGGCCACCCGCTCGGCATGTCGGGCGCGCGGCTCGCGATGACCGCGGCGATCGAACTCAGGAATCGCGGCGGGCGTTATGGTCTTGCAACGATGTGCATCGGCGTGGGGCAAGGCATTGCCCTGCTGATCGAGCGCGTTTGACGGATCACAAATAATAATTGATCGATCGGTCGATTTATTATAGGACTCGCAGGGAGGAAGGAGCGCCCCCGTGTATACCACTGAACTTCAGAAGGTTGATCCGCAGCAGGCCCCGACGCGGGAGCCGCAGGAACTCATTGATGCGTTCGAGGCGCGGGTCGCCGACGATGCCTTCATCGAACCCAAGGACTGGATGCCGGAGGCGTACCGCCGCACGCTGATCCGCCAGATTTCGCAGCACGCGCACAGCGAGATCGTGGGAATGCTCCCCGAGGGCAACTGGATCACGCGCGCGCCGTCGCTGAAGCGCAAGGCGATCCTGCTCGCGAAGGTGCAGGACGAGGGCGGCCACGGCCTCTACCTCTATTCCGCCGCCGAGACGCTGGGCGCTTCGCGCGAGGAGATGATCGACGCGCTGCACAGCGGCAAGGCAAAATACTCGACGATCTTCAACTACCCCACCCTGACCTGGGCCGACATCGGCGCCATCGGCTGGCTGGTGGACGGCGCCGCGATCATGAACCAGGTGCCGCTGCAGCGCACCTCTTATGGCCCCTACGCCCGCGCAATGGTCCGCGTCTGCAAGGAAGAGAGCTTCCATCAGCGCCAGGGGTATGACGCCCTCCTCGTGATGGCGAATGGCACCGACGAGCAGAAGGCGATGGTGCAGGACGCGATCGACCGCTGGTGGTGGCCCGCGATCATGATGTTCGGCCCTTCCGACGACAATTCGCCGAACTCGGCGCAGTCGATCCGCTGGCGCATCAAGCGCGAGACGAACGACGAGCTGCGCCAGAAGTTCATCGACGCCACCGTGCCGCAGGTGTTGCTGCTCGGGATGAAGGTGCCGGACGCCGATCTCAAGTGGAACGAGGAGCGCGGCCACTACGATTACGGCGCGATCGACTGGGAGGAATTCTACGCCGTCGTGCGGGGCGAGGGCCCGACCGCGAAGGAACGCATGGAAGCCCGCCGCAAGGCATGGGACGACGGTGCCTGGGTGCGCGAAGCCGCGGATGC
Organism: Sphingosinicella sp.; assembly: GCF_013911755.1. Lineage (GTDB taxonomy): Bacteria > Pseudomonadota > Alphaproteobacteria > Sphingomonadales > Sphingomonadaceae > Sphingosinicella. The sequence goes on along the minus strand of NZ_JACESP010000018.1, from coordinate 4,023 downwards.
CCATGAAGCCCGGCGCCGCATCAAGGCTGCAGCCTGAAGGAAAGACGAAACATGAAGACCGATTGGCCTCTCTGGGAAGTGTTTGTGCGCGCACGCGGCGGGCTTTCGCACCGCCACGCCGGGTCGGTGCACGCGCCCGACGCGACGATCGCGCTCCGCCACGCGCGGGATACCTACACGCGCCGCATGGAAGGCGTCAGCCTGTGGGTGGTGCGCTCGTCGGACATCGCGGCGTCTGACCCCGAACAGGCCGGGCCGATGTTCGAACCGGCGGAGACGAAGATTTATCGTCATCCGACGTTTTACGAACTCCCCGACGCCGTGAAGCACATGTGATGGAAAACGCGCTTTTCACATACGCGCTGCGTCTCGGCGACGACAGCCTCGTGCTCGGGCAGCGGCTTTCCGAATGGTGCGGCCACGCGCCGACCATCGAGGTCGACCTCTCGCTCGCCAACGTCGCGCTCGATCTCGTCGGGCAGGCGCAGCTGTTCCTCGGTTACGCCGGCGAGGTCGAGGGCAAGGGCCGCGATGCGGATCGCCTCGCCTTCCACCGCGACGTGCTGGCATGGACCAACTGCCTGATGGTCGAGCAGCCGAACGGCGACTTCGGACGCACCATCGCGCGGCAGTTCCTGTTCTCGACGTGGCAGAAGGCACTGTTCGACAAGCTCGCGCTTTCGAAAGACGCACGCCTCGCCGAAATCGCCGCCAAGGCCGTGAAGGAGGTCGCCTATCACGCCGATCTCGCGGCGGAGTGGGTGATCCGTCTCGGCGACGGCACCGAAGAGAGCCGGACGCGCATGATCGACGGGCTCGACTGGCACTGGCGCTTCGTCGATGAGCTGTTCCAGACCGATGCCGTCACCGACGCGCTCGTCGCGGAAGGTGTCGCAGTCGACCCGGCGTCGCTGCGTCCAGTGTTCGAAGCCCGCGTCGCGGCGGTGCTCGCCGAGGCGGGCCTGCCTGAAATGAAGCTGCCGCGTCCCATCGTCGGCGGCCGCAAGGGCCATCATTCGGAACATCTCGGGCACATGCTCGCGGTGATGCAGCATATCCCGCGCACCTACCCGGAAGCCGTCTGGTGAACGACGCACGCGCCATCATGGCCGTGCTTGCCTCCGTGCCCGATCCCGAGATTCCGGCGGTCTCGCTCGTCGATCTCGGCATCGTGCGCGATGTGCTCACCGATGCCGAGCCGGCGCGTGTGCTGATCACGCCGACATACACGGGCTGCCCGGCGACCGCTTACATCCAGCTCGCCGTGCGCGAGGCGCTGGACGCGGCAGGGATGCAGGATGTCGCCATCGAAACCCGGCTTTCGCCGCCGTGGACGACGGCGTGGATTACCGAAGACGGCCGCGAGAAACTGCGCGCCTACGGGATCGATCCACCGCCTGCGAGCACCGCGCTCAACAGCCACCCGGCCACCTGCCCCCGCTGCGGATCGAAACAGACGCACGAGGTCAGTCGGTTCGGCTCCACCCCCTGCAAGGCGCTCTGGCAGTGCGACAGCTGCCGGGAACCCTTCGACCGTTTCAAATGCCATTGAGGCCCTGAATGTCCACACATTTCCACACGCTGAAAATCGCCGAAGTCCGCCGCGAAACGCCGAGCGCCGTCTCGATCCTGTTCGACGTGCCCGAGGCCGAGCGTGACGCGTTCGCATTCCGCGCCGGCCAGCACATCACGCTGCGCGCGGACATCAATGGCGAGGATCTGCGCCGCAACTATTCGCTCTGCGTCGCCCCGCACGAGGGGCAGCTTCGCGTCGCGATCAAGGCGATTTCCGACGGGCGTTTTTCGCGCTGGGCGAACACCGCGCTCGCCGCTGGCGACACGATCGAGGTGATGCCGCCGCATGGTAGCTTCTCGTGGGATTTCGACGCGAACGCGCAGAAGCATTACGTTGGCTTCGCGGGCGGATCGGGCATCACGCCGGTGCTGTCGCTGCTGAAGACCACGCTTCTTGAAGAGCCGAAGAGCCGCTTCACCTTGTTCTACGGCAACCGCGCCAGCAACGAAATCATGTTCCTCGAGGAAATCGCCGCGCTCAAGGACCGCTTCCTCGACCGTCTCGAGGCCTACCACTTCCTTGAAGACGAAGACGACGAGGACATCGCGCTTTTCAACGGACGCCTCGATTCGGCAAAGCTCACCGAACTCCTCGGCGGCCTCATCGATGCCGATGACGTCGATGCCGCCTTCATCTGCGGCCCCGGGCCGATGATGGACGCCGTGGAAACCGCGCTCACCGCCGCGGGCGTTCCCGCCGACCGCATCAAGGTGGAACGCTTCACGATCGACCGCCCGACCGCCGAGCAGGCCGCCGTCGAGCGCGAGCTTGAGCGCGAAGCCGAAGGCCGCAAGGTCGAGGTGACGCTGGAAGGCCGCCGCCGCCGCATCACCTTCGACAGCGCGCAGGGCAGCATCCTGGAAAACGCCCGCGCCGCCGGCCTGCCGACGCCCTACGCCTGCAAGGCGGGCGTCTGCGCGACCTGCCGCGCAAAGCTGATCGACGGCAAGGTGCATATGAAGGCAAACTACGGCCTCTCACCCGAAGAGGTCGCGCAGGGCTACATCCTCACCTGCCAGGCCGTGCCGCTGACCGACAACGTGGCGGTCGACTACGACGCGTGATTGGCGGCAACGACTCCCCTCGCGGCATCGCTGCCGGGCACGGCCTAAAATCGAATCGTTGCCGTAATACTTGATTAACCATAACTTCTTCTTCGAACAGGGGAGATTGTTATGCGTGTACTGTCGTGCGCGGCCATTGTTGTATGCGTTGCCTCGCCTGCATTTGCCGGAGTTCTTACGCCGGCCAAGCAGGGCGTCGCCGTCAGCTATTATGACGGCTACGAGTTAGGCGAAATCACGGAGACGGGAGACAAGTGCCTGCTCGGGCCCAAAGATCCAAGCGCGTGGGAAGCATCTCATGAACTCGCCTTCGGTGACCTAAGCGGGGAATCAGTCGTTCCCGAAAAGCGTGCGATTTACGAGTTCGGGCATGGCCTGCACAAAAAAATCCGCAGAGCGACGCTCAAATTCAAAGTAGAGAGTTTTGACGGCGGCACTTCGTCAATCTGTGTCAATGCCTTCTCAGGTGACGGGGTAATTTCGCCGGACGATTACCTGCCTGCCGGCATTGATACGTTCGCAATCCTCGATGATTGGGCCTATGGCGACGACGGCATATCCTTGACGGCCAAGCTCGACATCACCGATCTTCTGAACGACCTGATTCTTGCGGGCCTGCCCTTCCTGGGGCTGCAATTCGCGGCTGGTGACAATTTCGATTCCGAATATGGGCTGGAACACATCTCCATCGCGTTCTCCGTGCCGGAACCCGCGACGCTCGCACTTTTCGGCTTTGGCCTGTCGGGTGTATTGCTGCGACGGCGAAGGAAGCGCTGAACGACGAAAAACGACCGGGGGCCTGCCGCCTCAGGCAGCCGCTTCGTCGAGGCAGTTCAAATAGCGCGAGCGCAGCGCTTTCTTGTCGATCTTCCCCGTCGCTGTCAGCGGCACGGTGTCAAAGACGATACGATCCGGCATCCACCATTTCGCGATGGCGGGCGCGAGGTGCGCGCGTATTGCCTCTTCGGTCACCTCAGCATCGTCGTAGAGATCGAGGACGAGGACGGGGCGCTCTTCCCATTTGGGGTGATGCACGCCGATGACCGCCGCGACCTTCACGCCCGGAAAGCCGACGGCGATATTCTCGATGTCGATCGAGCTGATCCACTCGCCGCCCGACTTGATCACGTCCTTCGCGCGGTCGGTGATGCGCATGAAGCCGTAGTCGTCGATCGTCGCGATGTCGCCTGTGTCGAACCAGCCGTCTTCGTCGAGCGCGTCGGCATCCGCGCGGTAGTAGCGGGCGATCGTCCACGGGCCGCGCACCTTGAGCGCGCCCGAGGTCTCGCCGTCGTGCGGGAGGACGCGGTTCTCCTCGTCGGTGATGCGCAGCTCGACGCCGAACTGCATCCGGCCCTGCCGGGTCCAGATGATGTCGTCGAC
>NZ_JACESP010000017.1 GCF_013911755.1 Sphingosinicella sp. | reverse complement strand
AAGACGCAGGCGCTCGCGCAGGAAGCGATGAAGCTCGGCGAAGCGATCTACAAGGCGGAAGCCGCCGCTGCGTCACCGGAAGGTGATGCACAGGCCTCCACGTCCTCCACGGACGAGGACGTCGTCGATGCCGAGTTCTCGGAAGTCGACGAAGACAAGAAGGCGTAAAGTCAGGAACGGCGGTCATCCGGAGACGGGTGGCCGCCGTGCCAGCGGGGGCGGTCCGGGCGTATGGTTGAAGCCGATTACTACGAACTCCTTGGTGTCGATAGAAACGCCGACGGTGCGACGATCAAGTCGGCCTACCGGCGGCTCGCGATGCAGTACCACCCGGACAAGAACGGCGGCTGCACAGACGCCGAAGCGAAGTTCAAGGCGATCAACGAAGCCTATGATTGCCTGAAGGACGATCAGAAGCGCGCCGCATATGATCGCTACGGCAAGGCGGCGTTCCAGAACGGCGGCCCCGGCAACGGCGCGGGCGGCGCCGGCTTCGGCGATTTCGCCGACATTTTCGAAGGCATTTTCGGCGAATTCATGGGCGGCGGGCGCCAGCGCCAGCGCAGCAGCGCGATGCGCGGCGCGGACCTTCGCTTCGACCTGAAGCTCAGCCTCGAGGAAGCCTTCGCGGGCAACACCCGCACCATCGAGATCGACGTCGCGACGGCATGCGAGCCCTGCAATGGCTCCGGCGCCGCGCCGGGCGCCACCGCCAACACCTGCGGCACCTGCGGCGGTCATGGCAAGGTGCGCGTGCAGCAGGGCATGTTCCTCATGGAACGCACCTGCCCGAACTGCCACGGCGCGGGCCGCGTCATCTCCGATCCTTGCAAGGAATGTCACGGCGCTGGCCGCGTCGACAAGCACAAGTCGCTCGACGTGCGCATCCCCGCAGGCGTCGACGACGGCACGCGCATCCGCCTCTCGGGCGAGGGCGAGGCCGGCGCGCGCGGCGGCCCTCCGGGCGATCTCTACATCTTCGTGCACCTCGAACCGCACGACATCTTCGAGCGCGACGGCACCAATCTTTATGTGAAGGTGCCCGTGCCGATGACGCTCGCGGCGCTCGGCGGCACGATCGAGGTGCCCTCGATCGATCGGGAAGCGGTGGAGCTGAAGATCCCCGGCGGCACGCAGAGCGGCAAGCAGTTTTCGCGGCGCGGGCACGGTATGCCGCCGCTGAACGGCGGCGGGCGCGGCGACCTTATCATTGAGGTCGAGGTGGAAACGCCGACGCGGCTTTCCAAGCGCCAGCGCGAGCTCCTCGAAGAGTTCCAGGCGCTGGAGCCGGAGGCCGGAAGCTGTCCGGAAAGCCACGGCTTCTTTGCGAAGATTCGCGCCAAATGGGATGAACTCACCGAATAGCCAGGCCGAGGAGAGTGCGATGATCAAGGTTTACGGATCGACGCTGTCGCCGTTCGTTCGCAAGGTTGTCGTGGTGCTCGCCGAAAAGGGGCTGGACTACGAATTGATTCCCGCGGGCCTGCAGGCGCACAGCCCCGATTTCCTCTCGGTCTCCCCGTTCGGGAAGATGCCGGGGTTTCGCGACGGCGATTTCGCCATCTCCGATTCCTCCGCCATCGTTCACTATCTCGATGCCAAGTATCCCGAACCGCGTCTCATCCCGCAGACGCCCGAAGATCTCGGCCGCGCGGTTTGGTACGACGAGTTCGGCGACACCATCGTCACCGCCTCCGCTGGCAAGGTGTTCTTCAACCGCGTCGTCGCGCCGCGCTTCCTGAAGCAGTCCGGAAACGAGGACATGGTGCAGCAGGGGATCGCCGAACTGCCCCGCCTGTTCGACTATCTCGAAGGTGTCGTGCCGGAACCCGGCGACTTCCTCGTCGGCGGTGCGCTCAGCCTTGCCGATATCGCTGTGGCGAGCCCGTTCGTGAACCTCTCGCACTGCGCGGTCGATGTCGATTGCGCGAAGCATCCGCGCCTCGGCGCATGGCTGCCGACGATCCTGTCGCGGCCGTCGTTCGCGGCGCCGATTGTCGAGGAGACGGCATTTCTCGCCGCCTAGACAGGGCGCCCCGACTCCGCCACAGTCCGCGCCATGTCGCTGGAGAGCAAGCTCGAGGCGTGGGTCGCCGCCGGTCTCATCGATGCCGATGCCGCCGCGCGTATCCGCACCCACGAGGAGGCGAATGATCGCCCCTATGTGCTCTGGGCCATCGTCGGTCTCGGCCTGTTCGCCCTCGCGCTCGGCCTCGCGCTCATCGTCGCCGCGAACTGGGACGTCATTGCCGACTGGCTGAAACTCGGCGTCCATCTGGCGCTGACCGCCGCTGCGGCTGCCGCCGTCTGGATCGGTGCCGTGCGCGGCAATCGCTGGCTGAAGGAAGGCGCTCTGTTCCTGCTCGCGGCGCTCGTCCTCGCGGGCATCGCGCTGCACTCGCAGGTCTATCAGCTCACCGGCCCGATGTGGCAGGCGCTCGTTCCTTGGCTCATTCTGATGACGCCCGCGATGCTGGTCGCCGGCAGCACGCGGCTCGTCGCCTATGGCTGGGCGGGAATGCTGCTCTGGACGCTGGCGTCGCTGGCGCTGGAAAACGAGCACGCCGCTGGGCTCTGGTATTTCGTTCACGGCCTGGCGATCGCCGGGCCCGTGATCCTCATCGGCCTTTCGCTGCTGCCGTGGCGCAGCCGCCTCAGCTTCGCGGACGGGCTGCGCGAGGTGGGCGTGCTCATCTGGCTCGGCGGGGTGAGCTTCGCGCATTTCGTGTGGGCTGGTACGGTAACCTCTACCGAAGCCGGTGAGATGGCCGTGCGCCTTGTCGTTCCGGTGGTCATCGCAGCCGCGGCGGTCTGGGCGGGTCGCCGCTGGCGAATGATCCCGCAGGTGATGCTGCTGCCGGCCGTTGCCGCGCCGATGGCGGCGCTGCTGCTGGCAACGGTCGTTCCGCATGCGGACGGCTGGCCCGCGCGCCTCGCCGGCGCGTTCATCTACATGGCGATGTGGGGCGTCATCGCCCGCGCCGCGATCGTCTCTGGCTGGCGCGCGCTGTTCGGCGTCGCCATCGCAGCGGTCGGCATCCGCATTTTCATCATCTATTTCGAGCTGTTCGGCTCACTGGCGACGACCGGCGCCGGGCTCATCATCGGCGGCGTTCTCCTCATCGCGCTCGCCTTCGGCTGGCGGCGCGTGTTCGCGCTTGTTGGGAGGAAGCGCGCATGAAGCGTTGGCTTGCCCTTGCCCTGCTGCTCCCGCTCGTCGGCCTCCTGCTCAGCATCGCCGCGCGCGAAGCGGGCCTCTCCGGCGCGTCCGAATGGCGCATTCCGATCGCCGGCTTCGATCCGCGCGATCCCATCCGCGGCCGCTTCATCCAGTTCCGCTATGACTGGCGCGTGGCTGGCGATCCCGCCGTCTGCACGGGCACGGCCTGTGGTCTTTGCCTGTCCGAACAGGCGGGAGAGATCGTGGCGACGATGGTGGCGCCCGGCACGGTCTGTGCCGCCTATATCGATGTGAACGGCAGCAACATCAGGCGGTTGAACGTCGCACCCGGTCAGGTGCCGGACTTCTCAAGCCGCATCTTCGTGTCCGAGACGAGCGCGCCCAAGCTTGAGGACATGCTGCGCCGCGAGCCGATGGTCGTCGTCGCGCAGCTCACGCGCGGCGGCCGCCTCGTCAACGACAGGCTGGAACCGGCGAACTAAACCCGTTTGGAAATCGCGATCGCCGCCCGGCACCCTGCGCGGATTGCGGCGGAGAGCAGCGGATAGGCGGGGGCCTGCTCGGCGCCGTGCGCAATCGCCGTGTCGCGGTGCTCGCGCTCTTCCTCGGCGAACTCCTCGATGCGCGCCTTGAGCTCGGGATCGCTGTCGCCGAGCGCTTCGGCCTGCTCGGCATAGTGGCGGTCGATCTCGGTCTCGACGGCGGCGGTGCAGGCCATCGCCGCGCGCGGCCCCATCAGCGCGGTCGCCGCGCCGAGCGCATATCCGGCCACGTGCCAGAAGGGCGCCAGCGCCGTCGGCCGCACACCGCGTTCCACCACCATGCGGTTGAACACGTCGAGGTGGTGCTGTTCCTGCGCGCGCATCCGCGCGATCTCGGTGCTGTCGGGGTGGCGGTTTCCCATCACCGCGAGCTGCCCCGCATAGATGCGCGCCGCGCCATATTCGCCCGCCTGATCGACGCGCAGCATCGAAGCCGTGTCCGCGCCACGGTCTCCCGGAAGCAGGTGTTTCAGCGTTTCAGGATCAGCCACAGCGCGACTCCCGCGATCAGCCCGGAGAAAATGGCATTGTACCCGGCCATCGAAATACCCGCCAGCGACCACGCGATCTGGTCGCACTGCACGACCGGCGTCGCCATCACGTTCGAGAAGAAGTCCCCCGAACCAAGGTCGGTGGCGCTGCACGCGCTCGGGCCCTGCCACCAGCGCTGCTCGACGCCCGCATGGAACACGCCGATGCCCGCCGTAACCAGTTCCGCGAGCGCTGCGAGCAGGAGCAATGCACGCTTGCCTGCGCCCGGCACGAACAGCGCCAGGCTGGCGAGGACGAGCGCGGCGGCGTGCGGCCAGCGCTGCCAGATGCACATCTCGCACGGATGAAGCCCGCCGATATGCTGGAATGCGAACGCGCCGCCGAGCAGCGCGGCCGGCCCGAGCAGAAGAAGCAGATGCGCGCCGCGCAGCCGGTCAGCCATTGCTGGCCTTTCGTGCGACGAGGCTGGCGCCCACAAGCGTCACGCCCTCCGCTTCCAGCGCCGCCGACCAGCGCTCGATCTCGCTGATCGTCGTCGAGACGGGACGGGCATAGCCTATCGCGTAGCCGCGGCGTTTCGCCGTGGCGACGAGGGCATCGAGATTGCTGCGGATGTTCGCGGCGGTTTCCGGCTCGTCGAGAAAACGGTCGTTGGTGGCCGAGGCGAGGCCGATGGCGCGTGCTTCCTTTTCACCCACGGAGCGCCCGGAGGAGCGCGCGTCCACGTAGAAAAGCTGCTTCGCCTTCACCGCGTCGAGGACGGGACGCATCGCGGCGGCGTTTTCGGTAAAGGCGCTGCCCATCATGTTGGTAACGCCCACCGGGCCGTCCACGCGCGAAAGCGCCCAGTTCAGCCGCCGCACGTTCTCGGCAGGCGCTTCGCCCGTCAGCAGCACATTCTGCCCCGGATTGACACGCGGGTAAGACTTCGGCTGCATCGGCACGGAGAGCCACACCTCATGTCCGCCCGCCTTCGCGGCCTTGGCGAGGTCGCGCGAGGCGTCGGCGTAAGGCGAGAAGGCGAGGCTCACGGCGGCGGGCAGCCGGTCGATCGCGGCCCTCGCGGCGGGGGCATTCGGGCCAAGCTCCGTGAGCACGATGGCGACGATCGGCCCCGCCGGGATCGGCGCTGCCGGCGTGGCGGGCCGCACAGGCGGTGTTTCACCCGCCGCAAGCCGCGCCTCGTCGATCTCCGGCGTGTCGACATCGGTGACGGGAACCTGCGCGATCGGCGGGCGCAGCGTGCCTGCCGTCGCAGCGTCCTTCGCCTTCACCTTGGCTTCCGGCGGCAGCGCGCGGCGCGGCTGATCGCCGGTTTGCGCTGCGGCATGGCTCGGCGCGAGCGGCCGCAGCAGCTCGACGAACACGGTCGCAAGGCCGATGAACAGCACGGCGCCGCCAAGCGCGAGCAGCAGTCCCCGGCCCCGACGGGGGGCGATGTCTTCGCTCAGCGGGACACCTCTGCGGTCTGCACCGGCCCCAGTCGGCCGATGATTTTCATCGCGTAGTCGAGCTGGTAGTCCTTCACGCCCGCCTTTTCGAGATCGGCGGCAGTCCGCGTGAAGCGCGGATTTTCCTTGTCGTCTTCCTCGATGATCTTGTTGTCCTTCACCGCGTCGTTGCGCAGGTGCTGGCGAAGGTCTGCCTCGCGGATCACGCGGCGTTCCTTGTAATCGGCGTCCGAAAGCTGCGGCACGGTGATGTCGGGCTCGATGCCCGCTTCCTGCACGGAACGGCCGGACGGCGTGTAATAGCGCGCGGTGGTGAGCCTGAGCGCCGTGTCCTGCGTCATCGGGATCAGCGTCTGCACGGAGCCCTTGCCGAAGCTGCGCTGGCCGAGGACGAGCGCGCGGCGGTGATCCTGAAGCGCACCCGCGACGATCTCGGCGGCGGACGCCGAGCCTTCATCGACGAGCACGACGATGGGCTTGCCATTCGTATCGTCGCCCTCGCGCGCGTAGTAGCGCTGCACGTCGCCCTTGCGGCGCCCGCGCTGCGAAACGATCTCGCCGCGCTCCAGGAACGCGTCCGAAACCTCGATCGCCTGGTCGAGGAGCCCGCCGGGGTTGGAGCGCAGGTCGATCACGAAGCCGAGCAGCTTGCCGCCCGCCTGCTTTTCCATTGCCGCGATCGCCTGCCGCGTCGCTTCGCCGGTCTGCTTGTTGAACGCGGAGATGCGCAGAATGCCGATGTTGTTCTTCACTTCGGACTTCACCGGCTTCAGCGAGATGATCTCGCGCTTCAGCGTCAGATCCATCGGCTTTTGCTGGCCGGTGCGCACAACGCTGATCTTCACGGTGGTGCCGGGCACGCCCTTCATCTTGTCGACCGCGTCGTCGAGCGACAGGCCGTAGATCAGTTCCCCGTCGATATGCGTGATGTAGTCGCCTGCCTTGATGCCCGCGCGCGCGGCGGGCGTATCGTCCGTCGGCGCGATCACCTTCACCACGCCGTCTTCCTGGCTGACGGTAAGCCCAAGCCCGCCGTACTCCCCCTCGGTCTGCGTCCGCATCCGCTCGAAATTGCGCATGTTGAGGAAGCTGGAATGCGGATCGAGGCTGGAGAGCATTCCGTTGATCGCACCCTCGATCAGCTTCTCGTCGGTCACTTCGTCGACGTATTCGGCGCGCACCCGCTCGAACACGTCCATCAGCTGGTCGAGCTGACGATATGTGCTCGCCGGATTCGCCGCCTGCACGGCCGTCGTCGATGGAATGAGCGCGATCGCCACGGCGGGGATCAGCGTGTGCAAAAGCTTACGAGACATCACTTCTTCCTTGTCGTGGCCGGCGATGCGGCCCTCTCCCAGCGCGTCGGCACCATCATAGCCGCGCGTCGATGAATTGGCGAGTAACGGATTTCAGCCATCGCGACCGGTTTTGCGGACATGCGGCGCGGGATCGATCGGCCGGCCGCCCTGCCGGAGTTCGAGGTAAAGCTCGGGCTCCAGCGATCCCATGCGGCCGATCGGCGTCCCGGCTGATACCGTCTCGCCGACAAGCACATCGACGCGTTCGAGGCCTGACATCATGCTGAGCAAATGTCCGGGATGCTGGACGATGACGATATCGCCGTAGGTGCGGAAGGGGCCGGCGTAGGCGATCCGGCCCTTCGCGGGGGCGACGACCTGCGCGCCCTTGCGCGTTGCGAGCGTGATGCCGCGCGCGCGAACGCCGACGTGGCTCATGTCCGCGAAACCCTCCACGATGCTGCCCGCCGCGGGCTGCAGATAGGGGAAGGGGAGCGGTGCGGCGGCGGCGCGGGTGGGCCGGGGCGGTGCCAGCCGCCGTGCGTTCGTGCCCGCGCTGTCATCGAACGCGCCCGCAAGACCGCGCAGATCCATGGCCTTTGCGGCCAGCGTGCGCGCCCGCGCCCGCTCCTCATCGGCTTCGCGATCGAGCGAGTCGCGTTCGGCGCGGAGGTCGGCCTGCATGCCATCGAGTTGGCGAATCGCCTGCGCAAGTTCGGTGTTGGCGGCGAGCAGTTGCCGCTTCGACGAGACGAGCCGGGCCTGCACGGCGCGGGAGTCGACAAGCGCGCGCCTGTATTCGGCGGTGCGGGTTCGAAGCGCTGGTTGAACGGCTTCCAGAAGCGCGCTGACACGGGCGGTCGTGACGGCGGAGGAGGGTTCGAGGAGCACGAGCCCCGCAGGCCTGCGGCTCAGGGTCTGGAGCACAGCGAGCAGCCGGCTGATCTCGCCATGCTGCGCGGCGAGACGGGCGCGCTGCTGGCGTCGGAGCCGTTCGAGCCGGGCGGTTCCAGCCTCGATGGCACTCACGCGCGCTTCGCCGTTCTGGATGCGCCGCGCAAGCGCGATCGCGGTCTGCCGCGCCGCGCGCGCCCTGTCGTCGGCGGCGTCGGCATCGCGGCGCAGTGCAGCGGCGCGGGAGTCGGCCTTCAGCGCATCCTGCTCAGCCTTGTCCGCGGGCGCTGCCGCGGCGAGGAGCAGGAAGGCGAGGGCCGCGGCGCGCATCAGCCCTCGCGGTGGTAGGGATGACCGGCGAGGATCGACGTCGCCCGGTAAAGCTGCTCGGCAAGCATCGCGCGCACCATCAGGTGGGGCCATGTCGCCTTGCCGAAGCTGATGAGAAGGTCGGCGCCTTCTCGCGTGTCGGTGTCGTGGCCGTCGGCGGCACCGATCAGGAAGCGGGTTTCACGCACGCCATCATCGCGCCAGCGGCCGAGGCGTTCGGCAAGCGCAGTGGAGGCAAGGCTTTCACCACGCTCGTCGAGCGCCACGGTGCGGCAATCGCCGGTCGGCTGCGGCACGCGGCCGCCTTTGTCGGGAAGCTCGGTGATGCGGAACGGCCAGTTCATCCGCGCGCGGTAGCGTTCGACGAGATCGGCTTCCGGGCCGCGCCCGATGCGTCCGCGCGCGATGACATGCAGGAGCACCTCAGGCGGTTGCGGCCGCCGCCGGCGTCTTGTCGAAGGCCCACATCTTCTCGAGGTTGTAGAAGCTGCGGACTTCCGGGCGGAACAGGTGAACGATCACGTCGTCTGCATCGATCAGCACCCAATCGGCGGTCGGCAGCCCCTCGATCCGCACGACACGACCAAGGTCCGCCTTGATCTTTTCGGCGAGCTTCTGCGCCATGGATGCCACCTGCCGCGTGGAGCGGCCGCTGGCGATGATCATGTGATCGGCGATTTGCGTTTTTCCGCTGAGCGGAATGTCGATGACATCGACGGCCTGATCGTCGTCGAGCGACTTCAGGATGAGGGCGTGCAGCTCTTCGGAGCTTCCGCCGTCATGGTCGCCGGGCGTTGCCGCGGCGCTATTGGGAGACAATCCTTATCCCTTCGGGTTCGTTGCACCAATTCGGCTCGCCCATCCCGGATCGCGCGTGCGGATCGCTGTGGCGGAGGTGGGATCGAGCGGGATCGAAAGGATCACTATCGCCGGCAACTCCCATTCAGCCCAGAGTTTGGCACGCGCTTCGCCGCGGATATGCCGCCGAAGCCACGCCATGGCCGGAGCCCGGCGTGCCCGCCCAATGTAGTCTCCCCGCGCCATTACGGCAATCGGCACTTCGCGGGCGATGTCGCGCCAGCGTTTCCAGCGGCTGAACTGCAACAGATTGTCCGCGCCCATGATCCATATGAAGCGGTGCTGCGGGAACGTGCGCCGCAGTGCGGCGATCGTGTCGACCGTGTAGGTGGTGCCCAGCGCCGCTTCGATGTCTGTGGGCCGGATGCGCGGATGGCGCGCGACGCTGCGGGCGGATTCCATGCGCACGGCGAGCGGCGCCATGCCCGACTTGTCTTTCAAGGGGTTCTGCGGACTGACCAGCCACCAGACCTCGTCTAGCGCGAGCCGCCGCAGCGCCTCGATACTGATATGCCGGTGGCCCTGATGCGCCGGGTTGAACGACCCGCCGATAAGGCCGATGCGCGCCACTACAGCCCCGCCGCCTGCGCGGCGATTTCGTAGGAGCGGAGCCGGGCTGCCTGGTCGAAGATCATGCCCGTCACCATCAGTTCGTCGGCGCCGGTTTCGGCTGCGAACGCCTGCATCTGCCGCGCCACGGTCTCCGCGCTGCCCACGGCCGAGCAGGAGAGGGTACGTGCGAGATGCGCCTGAAGCTCAGGCGGGAGCGATTCGCGGTAGCCGGGGATCGGCGGCGGCAGCTGCCCGCGCTGGCCCGTGACCATGCGCACGAAGGCTTGCTGCTGAGACGTCGCGAGCACGGCGGCCTCCTCGTCCGTATCGGCAGCGATGACGTTGTAGCCGAGCATCAGGTACGGCTTGTCGAGGCGGGCGGATGGCTTGAAGTGGTTGCGGTACACCTCGATCGCCTGGCTGAGTGCCTGCGGCGCGAAGTGCGAGGCGAAGGCGTAGGGCAGGCCGAGGTGCGCGGCGAGGCTCGCGCCGAACAGGCTGGAGCCGAGAATCCACACATCCACGTTCGCGCCGCCCCCCGGCACGGCAAGCACCGGGCCTTCGTCCCGGAAATAGGCCATCACCTCCTGCACGTCCTGCGGGAAGCGCTCCGAGGCGGCGTGGAGATCGCGGCGGATCGCCTGCGAGACCATCTGATCGGAGCCGGGCGCGCGGCCGAGGCCGAGGTCGATGCGGCCGGGGTAGAGCGCGTCGAGTGTCCCGAACTGCTCGGCGATCAGCAGCGGCGCATGGTTCGGCAGCATGATGCCGCCCGCGCCGACGCGAATCGTGGAGGTCGCGCCCGCGATATGGCCGATCAGCACCGAGGTCGCGGCGCTGGCGATGCCGGCCATGCCGTGATGCTCGGCGAGCCAGAGGCGGCGGTATCCGAGCCGTTCGCCCGTTTGCGCGAGCGCCACGGAATTGGCGAAGGACTGCCGGACGCTGCCGCCTTCGGTGACGGGCGAGAGGTCGAGGATCGAAAGCGGGATCATGCTGCCATCAGGGGCGAACCTGCCCGTTGCCGCGTACCACGGTCTTGTAGGTGGTGAGCCCTTCGAGCGCGACCGGGCCGCGCGCGTGCAGGCGGCCCGTGGCGATGCCGATCTCCGCGCCGAAGCCGAACTCGCCGCCGTCCGCGAACTGTGTCGAGGCGTTGTGGATGACGATGGCGCTGTCCACGCCCGCGAGGAAGCGGTTCGCGGTCTCGGCGTTTTCGGTGACGATACTCTCGGTGTGCGCGCTGCCGTGGCGGGCGATGTGCTCCGCCGCGCCGCTCACCCCGTCCACCATCCTGGCGGAGATGATCGCGTCGAGATATTCGGTGCCCCAGTCGGCCTCGTCCGCGGGGACGACGCGCGGGTCGATGGCCTGCACGGCGTTGTCGCCGCGCACCTCGCAGCCGGCGTCGAGCAGCGCTTTCACGACCCGCGCGCCGGTCGCCTGCGCGCCCTCGTCGATCAGCAGTGTTTCGGCCGCGCCGCAGATGCCGGTGCGGCGCAGCTTGGCGTTGAGCGCGATGGCTTCGGCCTTGTCCGCGTCCGCGTCGCGGTCGATGTAGACGTGGCAGATGCCGTCGAGGTGCGCGAGCACGGGCACGCGCGCTTCGGATTGCACGCGCGCGACAAGCCCCTTGCCGCCGCGCGGGATGATGATGTCGATAAGGCCCGCCGCGCCCAGCATCGCGCCGACGGCGGCGCGGTCGGGCGTGTCCACCAGTTGCACCGCATCGGCGGGAAGCCCTTCGCTGGAGATGCCCGCGATAAACGCGGCGTGCAGTGCCTTCGATGTGGCGAGCGCTTCCGATCCGCCGCGCAGGATGCAGGCATTGCCCGACATCAGGCACAGCGCGCCCGCGTCCACGGTGACGTTCGGGCGGCTTTCGTAGATGATGCCGATGACGCCGAGCGGTACGCGCACCTGTTCGAACTTGAGGCCATTGGGCTGCGTCCAACCCTTGATCGGCGCGCCGACGGGATCGGGAAGGCCCGCCACGGCTTCCACACCCGCCGCGATGCCTTCGAGGCGGGCATCGTCGAGCCGCAGCCGGTCGAGCATCGCGCCCGAGGTGCCGCGCGCCTCTGCAGCCTTCATGTCTTCGGCATTGGCGGCCAGGATCGTGGGAGCGGCAGCGCGGATCGCCTCTGCGGCGGCCTTCAGTGCGGCAGCCTTGCGCGCGGTCGGCGTCGCTGCGAGCGTGCGGGATGCGGCGCGGGCAGCGGTGGCCATCTCGGCGATACGGGCTTCGATCTCACTCATAACAATACCAGATGATCCCTGTGTACCATGGCGGAACGCGGCGCATAGCCGAGGATGTCCGCCTGCGCCTCGGTGCGCTTGCCCGCGATGGCGCGCGCATCGGCGATATCGTAACCCGCAAGGCCCCGCGCAAGCACGTGGCCGTTTTCGTCGGCGATTTCGATGGCGTCGCCGCGCGCGAACTTGCCGTCCACCTGCCGCACGCCCGCCGCGAGCAGGCTGCCACCACGTTGCAAGGCCTTCACCGCGCCCGCATCGATGGTGAGACGCCCGGCGGAGGTGAGGCGCCCCGCGAGCCAAGCCTTGCGCGCCCGGCTTGCCGAAACGGCCGCGAACACTGTGCAGCGGCAGGTCTCTTCGAGCCGCGCGAGCGGGTTGAGGCCGGTGCCCTGCGCTATGCCGAGCGGGATGCCGCTCTTGCAGGCGATGCGCGCGGCGGCGACCTTGGCGCCCATGCCGCCCGATCCCATCGCGGCGCTTTCCCCCAGCGTCACGCGCTTCAGCACGGCATCGATGTCGTCGACGCGCGCGATCAGTTCTGCGTCCGGATCGCTGCGCGGATCGGCAGTGAACAGCCCGTCGATGTTGGAAAGGAGCAGCACGCCCTCCGCCGCGGCGGCCTGACCCACGCGCGCGGCGAGGCGGTCGTTGTCGCCGAAGCGGATTTCCTCGGTCGCGACGCTGTCGTTCTCGTTGAGCACCGGCACGACGCCGAGCCCGAGCAGACGTTCGAGCGTCGCGGCGGCGTTGAGGAAGCGGCGGCGATCCTCAAGATCGCCAAGCGTCAGCAGCATCTGCGCGGCAGTGATGCCCTTGTCACCGAGCAGTTCGGCCCACGCCTGGCTGAGCAGGATCTGACCCGTGGCGGCAGCGGCCTGCGCGTCCTCAAGGCAGGCGCGCCCGCCCTTCGGCAGTCCGAGCCGCCGCGCGCCGAGCGCGATGGCGCCCGAAGAGACGACGACGATCCGCTGGCCGCGCGCCCGGCGGTCCGCGATGTCGGCGGCGAGGCTTTGCAGCCATTCGCGCCGCAGCTTGCCGTCTTCGTCGACAAGCAGGGCTGAACCCACCTTGACGACCAGAGCTTTGCAGTTGCCGGGCGAAAAGGGACTCAGATCGGTGACCATGCTGCCTGTTTGTCCGCCTCTTTTCGCGTGCCCCGCGCGGGCTCCCCGATCTTACTCAGAAGCGCGCCGAGAACCTCCGTCAAGCCTTCACCGGTGGCAGCGGAAACCAAGTAGACCTCGTGCCCGCAGGCCTTTTCAAGCGCCCGTTGCTTGGCGGCGCGCCCGCGCGCGTCGATGAGGTCGATTTTGCTGAGCGCAACCACCTGCGGCTTGTCTTCAAGCCCCGCGCCGTAGGCCTCCAGTTCGTCCACGATCGTGCGGTACGCCTTGGTGGGCGAGGGCGCACTCGCATCGACAAGGTGCAGCAGCACGCGGCAGCGCTCGACGTGCCCGAGGAAGCGGTCGCCAATGCCGACGCCGTCCGCCGCGCCCGCGATCAGGCCGGGGATGTCGGCGAGCACGAACTCGCGGTCGCGATGCAGAACGACGCCGAGCTGCGGCTTCAGCGTCGTGAACGGATAGGCACCGACCTTGGCGTTGGCGTTGGTGACGGCGTTGATGAAGGTGGACTTGCCCGCGTTCGGCAGGCCGAGCAGGCCCGCGTCGGCGAGCAGCTTCAGCCGCAGCCACACCCACATCTCCTCGCCGGGGATGCCGGGCTGCGACTGGCGCGGCGCGCGGTTCGTCGAAGTCTTGTAGGAGGCGTTGCCGCGTCCACCCATGCCGCCGTGCAGGAACGTAATGCGTTCGCCGACCGTGGTGAGGTCGGCGAGCAGCGTATGCTCCTCGTCATCGGCCAGAATCTGCGTGCCCACCGGCACGGGGATCACCAGGTCCTCGGCCGAAGCGCCCGTCTGGTTGCGGCCGGCGCCGCCCGCGCCGCGCGGCGCCTTGAAGTGCTGGCGGTAGCGGAAGTCGATCAGCGTGTTCAGGCCCTCGACGGCTTCGAAAATGATGTCGCCGCCCTTGCCGCCGTTGCCGCCGTCCGGTCCACCGTGTTCGATGAACTTCTCGCGGCGAAACGAGACGGCACCGGGGCCGCCGCCGCCGGAGCGCAGGTAGATCTTTGCCTGATCGAGAAACTTCATGCCGCTTCCCTATACATGCCGACGCGATCTAGCCAGCGTTCGCGTGACAGGCGGTATTCGACCGAATCGATCTCGCAGTCGCGCGCGCGGCAATAGTGCGGCACGATCTCGCCGGTGGGCATAAAGCCGAGCTTTCTCAGAACCTTGCCGGAGGCCGGATTGTCGATGAAGTGGCCCGCGCCGAGCATGTCGTTGCGGGCGCCGAGGAAGGCTGCCGCGATGATCGCCTCGGCGGCTTCGACCGCGATGCCCTTGCCCCAGTGGCGCCGCGCCACCCAATAGCCGATCTCCGGAACGGCAATCTTGTCGTTCCACCGCCCGAACCCCACGCTGCCGACAAGTTCGGGCGCGCCGTCCGTGCGCAGGAAGATGAGGCTGCTCGCCTCGTGTGGCGGCGTTTCGGCGTCCTTCGCGATCTTCATGCGCGCGTCTTCGATGCTGTAGGGCCACGGCGCGGTCGCGAGGTTGCGGACGATCGCCACGTCGGCGATCGTGGCGGCCAGCGCCGCTGCGTCTTCCGGCCACGCCGGCCTTAGAAACAGCCGTCTCGTTCGTGCAAACATCTCTCGCTCCATGCCCGATCGGGAAGGGGAGAGACGAAAAAAGGGAGATGGCGACCCATCTCCCTTTCCCTGTGCCTATGCACCAGATTCAGGGGCCGCCTACCCGGCGGCCGTATATCAAGCGGGCCGCCTCGCTATTCCGCTGCCATCGGCATCGGATCGACGCTGACGAATTTGCGTCCAAGCTTGCCGTCGTGGAACGCTACGCGGCCCTCGACGAGCGCGAACAGCGTATGGTCCTTGCCGATGCCGACATTACGGCCCGGGTAGAACTTGGTTCCGCGTTGACGAACGAGAATGTTGCCAGCGAGTACGTCCTGCCCGCCGAAGCGCTTCACGCCAAGACGCTTGCCTGCCGAATCGCGACCGTTACGCGACGAACCGCCAGCTTTCTTATGTGCCATGGTTCAAACTCCTCTTTACTCGGCGTCGGTCTTGGCAGCGGCCTTCTTGGCCGGGGCCTTCTTCGCGGGCTTTTCAGCCGGCTCGGCGGCCGCTTCCACGGCCGGCGCGGCTTCCGCCTTCGCGGCCTTCGGCGCCTTCGCGGCGGCCTTGCCGATCGCGGTGATCTTCAGCACCGTCAGAAGCTGGCGGTGACCGTTGCGGCGGCGATAGCCGTGACGGCGCTTCTTCTTGAAGACAATGACCTTGTCGCCCTTGGGCTGCGCCACGATCTCGGCCGACACGACCTGACCGGCGACGTCCTTGAGTTCGCCGCCCTCGCCAATGGCAAGGATGTCGCCCAACTGGACGGTTTCGCCGACCTCGCCCTTCAGGCGGTCAACGGTGATCTTCTGCTCGGCGGCTACGCGATACTGCTTGCCGCCCGTGCGCACGACTGCGAACATGGCTTTTGGCTACCTTAGGCCCAGAAATTGAACAACAAGCACCCGCGCGTGGAAACACGCCGATGCCTGCGGAAAGCGCAGCTAGCTACTGGCCGTGGGCGCGAATGTCAACCGATTCAGCACAGCTTTCGCCATCAGTGGCAATGCCGTGATTTCAGCCGATAGCTGCCGTCCGGCATTCGCTCGAACATCTCGGAAACCGCAGGGTGCAGCACAGGCGCGCGGCTCTCGTCCGGCAGCAGGTTCTGCTGGCTGACATAGGCCACGTACGTCTGGTCGTCGTTCTCGGCGAGCAGATGGTAGAAGGGCTGATCCTTCGCCGGGCGGATGTCCTCGGGAATCGCTGCCCACCACTCCTCGGTGTTGGCGAACTCCGGATCGACATCGAAAATAATGCCGCGAAACGGGAAAAAGCGGTGCCGTACCACTTCGCCGATGCCGAAGCTGGCGGTGGTGACGGGCTCGCCGAAGGACGGCAGCAGACGCGGCGTGGGAGCAGCGGAGGGAGCGGTGATGGACTTCGCGGTACGCATGGAGAGAATATAAGGGCCTGCTGCCGCTCTGCAAAGGCTGCCCGGTTCTCCGCGATACGAAAGAGCCGCTGTTGCTGCCGACTTGCTTAGGCCGCGGGCTGCAAATGAAAGCGTTCAGTGCCCATGTCCGCGTAGGCAATGCCTTCGGCGCGCAGCGCCTCCGGGCAGTCCTCGTCCCGAATGCGCGCCGCAAGCAGTTGGGCGAGCGCAGGGGCCGTCTGGATGCCGTAACCGCCCTGGCCGGCCAGCCAGTAAAAGCCCGGCAGATCCAGGTCCGGCCCGGCGATCGGCAACCGGTCCCGCGAGAACGTGCGGAGACCGGCCCAGCTGTGGCGGATACGCCGAACCTGAAGCGTCGTTGCCGTGCAGACCCTGTCGACCGCGACGGCGATGTCCCATTCGTCCGGCTGCGCGTCGCATGGCTCGCAGGCCGTTTCGTCCGCGGGCGAAAGCAGAAGCGCGCCCGCGTCCGGCTTGAAGTAGAAGTCTTCGTCGATATCCATCACGAACGGCCAGCGCGCGATCTCCATGTCCGCGGGCGGATCCACTAGGACGGCGGTGCGCCGAAAAGGCTTTACGTAGCCTGTTCTCGATCCGGCCATGGCGGCGACATTGTCCGCCCATGCGCCGGCTGCGTTCACCACGACCGCGCTGGCGAAAGCGCCCGTTGCCGTGCGCAGTATCCAGCGGCCTTCGTCGTGGTCGAGACCTTCGAGCCCGGACCGCGTCACCAGAGCGCCGCCGTTCCGCCGGAATGCACGGAGATAACCCTGGTGCAGGGCGTCGACATCGATCGCGAGCGCGCCGGGTTCATAAACCGAAGCCGCAACATACGGCTCGGCGAGGAGCGGGCAGAGGCGCCGCGTGGCGGAAGCATCCAGCCACGTGGTAAGGGGCGCGATATCCGGCCGCGCGAAGAAAGCCTCCAGGCGGCCGAGCTGGTCCGCGCGGGCGACAAACATGTTGCCGAGCGGTGAAGTCAGCGCGTGGTCGGCGAAGCCCTCGGGCGGCGCGGCGAGAAATTCCCGGCTGGCGCGCGACAGGGCGCGAACGGTTTCATTGCCGTAGATGGCCGTGAAGACCGCAGCGGATCGCCCCGTCGCGTGATAGCCCGGTTGATCTTCCTGCTCGAGGAGCAAGACCCTGTGGGTGGAGGACAGTGCGCTTGCGATTGAGGCGCCGGCCATGCCGGCGCCGATCACGGCAATGTCGAATACTGCCTCGGGAACCGTGGTCATGAAGCGGCCCGCAACTCCTGCGTCTTCTGCAGGTCGAGCGACCAGGCTCCGCCGCGTTCCTCGACGACGACACCGTAACGGGTGCGGGCGTCCTCGGCGGTGAGGAATTCGTTGCGCACATCTCTGAGCACAAGCTCGGGATCGCGTTCGCTGGCCTTGCCCCACGCTCCGCCGCCACCGGTGATGACACGGAACAGCGTGCCCTCGCCGAACGGGCCGATGGAACCGACACGCTTGTTATAGACAATGCGTTCGCCCTCCACCGGCATCACGGTGAGGCTGCCGTGATCGCCGTCCGTGCCGTCCTTGAAGCCCGCGGCCGTGGTGTCCGCAGTATTTTCGATGACGAAGGACGCGTAGACGCCGTCGGTGAGGCACCGGTAGTCCTTGCGGACGCCCATGCCACCCCGGAACTTGCCGACGCCGGCGACTTCGGGTGCGAACTCGAACAGCTCGACGCGGAACGGATGACGCGTCTCGGTGATCTCGATCGGCGTATTGGGCAGGTCGCCGTTGCCGGTCAGCTGGTTGGTCGCACCGTCTCGGTCGATCAGCGCGCCGTTGCCGCCGTGCATCGGGTCCATCATCACGAACGGCTTGCCGTGGCGCGATTGGCTGCGCGAGAAGAACGCGCCGGTCAGCTGGTAGCCGCCCGCCGGGCACTTGTCCGGCACGATGTTCAGGAAGCACCGGAACATCATGTCCATCAGGCATTCGATGACATAGCCGTAAGAATCGGTCGGCGCGGGCCACACCGGGTTGACGATCGATTCCGGCGGCAGCTCGAAATCCAGGCATTTGGTGTGGCCGGCGTTGCAGGGATCGAACGGCAGCAGGATGCCCTTCAGCGACGATGCGAGGATGCCTTTGGTGCAGGGCGCGGGAAGGTTGATCGGCCCACGCGCCGTGGGGCTTGAACCGTTCAGCGAGAAGTGCACGCGGTCGCCCTGGATCGTGACCTTCAGGCAGACGAGGAATTCGCCGTCTTCCTGCACGCCGTCGCTGTCGAGACGGATCGAGGTGCCGTATTCGCCGTCCGGCAATGCCGCGATCGTCGCGCGCATCGATCGGTCGGTCTGGTCGATCACATAGTCCATCGCCTCGCGGATCGTCTTCGTGCCGTATTTGGCGCACAGCGACTGGATACGCTCGCAGCCCTGCCGGCACGAGGCGATCTGCGCCTCAAGGTCGCCCTTCACGATTTCCGGCACGCGAACATTGCAGTCGATCAGATCCCAGAGTCCCTGGTTCTTGACGCCGCGTTCCACGATCTTCTGGTGCCGGAAGCAGAGGCCTTCCTGAAACGTGTCCGTCGTGTCCGGGCACCAGCCGCCGGGATTTTTGCCGCCGACGTCCGCCCAGTGCGCGGCGGTTCCGCAGAAGGCGACGAGTTCGCCTTCGAAGAACACCGGCATGTAGACGTTGGTATCGGAAATGTGCGTTCCGGTTTCGAACGGATCGTTGACGATAAGGACATCGCCTTCCGCGAAATTGCCCTTCCACCGCGCTATTCCGGCGCGCACGGCTTCCGGGAAGGCCTGGCTGAACACGATCACGCCCGGCGTTTCCGCCCACATGTCACCGGTCGCCGACATGATGGTGACGCTGAAGTCCTGGACTTCATAGAGCAGCGGATTGAAGGCCGTGCGGATCATGGTCTTCGCCATTTCCTCGGTGGCGGCGACGAGGCGGTTGCGGATGATCTCCGTCAGAACGACGTCTACTTTGCGCATGGTGTGTCTTCCCGCCTTTAGAGAGTGGGTTCGAGAACGAGATTGCCGAAGGTGTCGCAGGTGGATTGCCACCCGGGCGGAACGATCGTCGTCATGGTCCATTCGTTGATGATCGCAGGGCCGGTGACGATCTGCCCCGCCGAGAGCGTCTCTCGGTCGAACACATCGGTCGGCACCGCTTTGCCGGTGCGCGGGAAATAGACATCCAGCTGCCGCATCGCCGCGCCCTGCGGCCTTTCGGGCATCGGGGCGATCTCCGGCGCGCGGACACGCCCGATCGCGCGGCAGCGGATGGAGACCAGCTCCAGCGGTGCGTCCGGTTCGCCGTGGCCATAGAGCCGGATATGCGATTCGACGAAGCGCTGGCGCGCGCCTTCCAGAATGGACGCGGCATCCCGCCATGCGTCCTCCAGGTCGATCGTGATCGTGTATTCCTGATTCTCGAACCGAAGGTCGAAGCGCTTCACGCGCTCGATATCGCCGGCGGCGAAGCCATACTGGCCGATGCCGTTCGCCGCCCGCGTTTCCAGCTCGTTCATCGTCGCCAGCGCTCCGGCGATGTGCGCGGCGTCGAACGGCATGACCTTGGTGCGGACCTCGTCCTCCATGTAATCGGTGGTGAGGATGCCCCACGCCGAGAAGTTCGCCGGCGCATTCGGCACGATCACCTTGGGCACCTCCAGCTCCTCCGCCACCGAGCAGGCGAACAGCCCGCCGCCGCCGCCGTAGGCGAGCAGCACGAACTCGCGGGGATCGAGGCCGCGCTCGACCGTCTTGCTGCGAATGGCATTCGCCATGTTCGTTTCGGCGATTGAAACGATGCCCTGCGCGGCCGACTGAAGGTCGAGCCCCAGCGGCGCGGCGATCTTCTTTTCGATGGCCGCCCGCGCGCCTTCGGTATCGAGCTGCATCCGGCCGCCGAGGAAATAGGCGGGATCGAGGCGGCCGAGCGTCAGGTGCGCGTCGGTGACGGTCGGCTCGGTGCCGCCGCGTCCGAAACAGACGGGCCCCGGCGAGGCGCCGGCGCTTTGCGGCCCGACCTGCAGGCCGCCGCGGTGGTCGAGCCATGCGATGGAGCCGCCGCCCGCGCCGATCGAGATGACGTCGATCAGCGAACCGAGGATCGGCCGCTGCGCGATCTCGGCCTGGCTGCGTTCGAGGACGCGCCCCTCCTCGATGATCGCGACATCATAGGTGGTGCCGCCGACGTCGGTGCAGATGACGTTCGCGTAGCCGAGGCGGTCGCAGAGGAACTTGGCGCCGATCACGCCGCCCGCGGGGCCGGACATCAGCGTACGGATCGGCTTCCGTCCGGCCGTCTTCGCATCCACGACCCCGCCGCTCGATTGCATGATGGCAAGCGAGCGCGTGTAATTCGCGTCCTTCAGCTTCGTTTCGAGATTGGTGAGATAGGTCTGCACCGTGGGCTGAATGAAGGCGTTGAGCACCGTCGTCGACGTCCGCTCATATTCGCGCCATTCGGATGCGATCTCGTGCGACACGGAGATCGGCAGATGCGGGTGGCGCGCGAGGATGCGCTGACGCGCGGCAATTTCATGCGCGGGCTGGGCATAGGCGTGCAGGAAGCAGATCGCGATGGCCTCCGCGCCGCGCGCCAGCAGCAGGTCGACCTGCGTGTCGACCGCTTCAAGATCGATCGGCGTCAGCACCTCGCCGTCGAA
Organism: Sphingosinicella sp.; assembly: GCF_013911755.1. GTDB lineage: Bacteria > Pseudomonadota > Alphaproteobacteria > Sphingomonadales > Sphingomonadaceae > Sphingosinicella. Next base: position 71,234 of record NZ_JACESP010000017.1, on the reverse strand, counting down.
GGTCATGCGCTCTGGAATTTCAAGGCGAAGGAAGCGTTCGACGAGCGGCGGCGCAGACTGGTGCAGGAAGTTGTAAACAGGCTTCCGGCCGCCGCGACCCATCTCCAGAACGTCGCGGAAGCCTTTGGTGGTCAGCAGGCCGACTTTCGCGCCCTTTTCCTGAACCAGCGCATTCACGCCGACGGTCATGCCGTGGAAGATTTGCTGGATGCTGTCGATCTCGACGTCGAGGCTTTCGATGCCCTTGAGGAACTGCTCGTGCAGCCTGTCCGGAATCGAGGGAATCTTTTCCACGCGGGCAGCGCCGGTAGCCTCGTCCATCAAGACGAAGTCCATGAATGTGCCGCCTACGTCCACGGCGACCCTGTAGCGATCCTGTGTCATGCGCTCCCGCTCTCGATAATGTGTTCGCAAGGCCCGGCCGGACTTGCGAACGATGAACTCAGTCCATCGAGGGAAGCGGGGTGCGGGCCTCATTGCAAGGTTGCTCATGGGGGATAACCCAAAGCCGTTCCGGCGTGGGGTTCGACTATGGGGGATCACCCAACATTTGGCTTGGACCGGCGGCCGATCGCCCCGACTATTGTTCGCGGATACTCGTTCGCAAGTATCGGTTGCACATAAAAGGGGGAATATGATGGATACCGTTCGAACGCGGATTCTGGCTGCCGTTTCGGTGGCCGGCCTGCTTGTCGCCGCCGCACCGGCCGTCGCTGCCGAGCCCGAGCAGAGCGAAATTGTCATCACGGCGCGCAAGCGCGCGGAAAGCCAGATCGAGGTTCCCGACGCCGTCACCGTGTTCACGGCGCAGACCATCGAGAACGCCGGCATCAACGACGTCACGGACTTCGCCAATCTCACGCCCAACATGTTCTTCACGCCGACCTTCAGGCCGGCGGAAATGCAGATGACGATCCGCGGTATCCCGACGGCGCAGGGGGGAGAGGCCCCGGTCGCGGTCGTGATCGACGGCGTGCAGGTCTCGCATCCCACCTTCGTCAACCAGGAACTGCTGGATATCGAGCAGATCGAGGTGCTGCGCGGCCCGCAGGGCTCGCTCTACGGCCGCAATGCCATCGGCGGCGCGCTCAATATCACGACGCGGCGCCCGACCAACGAACTCGAAGGCATGGTCCGCGCTTCCTACGCCAGCGGTAACGATATCCGCGTCGGCGGTGCCATCTCGGGTCCGCTCGTCAAGGACAAGCTGCTGTTCCGCCTCGCCGCTTCGATGCGCGACTACGAAGGGCAGTTGCGCGATCAGACCGCGCGCGATGGTGACCGCAAGGCGGATTACGACGAGAACTACCTGGTGAAGGCCGGCCTCATCTTCACGCCGACTGACCGGCTGGAGATCAACCTCAGGGGCAATTATTTGCATCAGCGCGCCGGCGCCCCATCGCTCGAGATCGTCGGAAATGCCAATTTCGACGATTACGATACGTCGCTGATCAATCGCAATGTCCTGACGTTCGACAAGCGCGAGATCTACGACCTCTCGCTGAAGGCCGATTATGATTTCGGCGCCGCGATGCTCACATGGATCACCGGCTACAGCCGCAGCGACGCGCATCTGTTTGGCGATGCGGATTTCTCGCCGACACCGTTCCTGCTCCAGGATCTCGATCTGACCGTGAAGGCGTTCACGCAGGAGCTGCGGCTGTCCTCGCAGGGTGATGGCTGGCTGCGGTGGCTTGTCGGCCTCTATTACCAGAAGCGCGACACCGACAACTTCCTGCTCATTCCCTTCGACGATGGCACGGGCCAATCGAACGGCACCTTCGCCATCCAGAGCTTCGATGCGGGCACGAGCAAGTCGATTGCGGCGTTCGGTTCGGTGAGCGCCGACGTCTCCGATGACCTCGAACTGACGCTTGGTATGCGCTACGACCGCGACAAGCGCCGGTCCGTGGATACGGCGATCGGCGCAGCCTCGGAGGCGGGCGATACGTTCGAGGCCGTTCAGCCCAAGCTGCAGCTGAAATACAAGATCGCCGACGATCTCAACGTCTTCGCGAGCTACGGACGCGGCTTCCGGTCCGGTGGCTTTAACGCGTTCTTTGCCGCTGGCGCAGATCGGCAGTTCAGCAAGGAAACGTCGGACAGCTTCGAAATCGGCATGAAGGGCGATTTCCTGGACCGCCGCCTGACATTGTCGGCATCGGCATTCCACATCAAGTTCGACAATCAGCAGTTCTTCTTCATCACGGTCAGTCCGCCGTCGCAGAACGTCGTGAACATCGGCAAGGTGGATATTTCCGGCCTTGAAGTTGAGCTGGCCGCCCGCCCGACGTCGCAGCTCACCATCAACGCGGGCTTTGGCCTTTCGGATGCGACGATCAAGCGGTTCAGCGATGCCGCGCCCGCGCTTTACAAGGACAACCGCGCTCCGCAGAGCCCCGCGTACACGGCAAGCCTCAGCATGGATTACGTGATCCCGCTGGCGGACGAATTCGACGTTCGCTTCAACGGCAGCTTCGTGCGGCGCGGCTCGATCATGTGGGATGCCGCCAACACGCTGCGGACGCCCGCGAAGAACCTCATCAACGCCCGTTTGTTCGTCGAACGAGGCGGGTTTTCGATCGGTGCTTACGTCGATAACCTTACGAACGCACGCTATCCGACGCAGGCGCTCGCCAATTCCTTCGGAGACGGCTTGCATTCGCGCATTCCGAGCCCGAAGCGGCAGTTCGGTGTTCAGGGTTCCTACAAGTTCTGATTTTCAGGTCTGATCATGGTGCCTTCGCCGCAAGCGTGGCGGAGGCACCATTCGTTTCCACCGGATGCGGAGGGTTCCTTGACCATGCATGAGGGCCGGGACGTCCGCATTTTCGGTGCGGGCGATGTGTGGGCACATCTTTCGTACGAAGCCTGTATCGCTGCGATGCGCGATGCCATGGTGGCGTTCTCAGAAGGACGTGCGCCGAGTGTCCCGCGGGCGTTTCTGGATCTTGCGGGCGGCAACATGTTTGGCGCCATGGCGGGCAGCCTTGGCGAAGGCGACATGTTCGGCGCCAAGCTGATCAGCCTGTTTCCCGGCAACGTCAGGCATGGCAAGCCTTCGCACCTTGGCCTCGTCGCGGTGTTCGATCCTGCGGATGGCAGCCTCCGCAGCGTCATCGACGCTGCGGCGCTCACCGCGATCAGGACGGCTTCGGCGAGCGCCGCCGCAACCGATGCCCTCGCCCGGCCCGATGTCCGAACGCTTGCAGTGCTGGGATACGGCGAGCAGGCCGAGACGCATATCTGCGCGATCCTCACCGTGCGTTCGATCGAGCGCGTCCGCGTGTGGGGGCGTGATCCGGAACGCTGCGCGCGCTTTGCTGATCGTATCGCGGCGGCGTGCGCAGTTCCGTGCACTGCTGCGACAGACGTCGCACATGCCGTTTCCGACGCCGACATCGTGTGCACGACGACAGCGGCGGTCGAACCCATCCTCTACGGTCGCTGGATCGCCCCCGGAACCCACATCAATGTCGTCGGCTTTGCTGGAAGCGATGCGGCGGAGATTGATGCCGATCTTGTGCTCCGCGCGCGCTATATCGCCGATAGCCGCGCGTCTGTTTTCGCCGAAGCCGGCGAATTCCGTTCGCTGCTCCAAAACGGCGTGGTGACGGACGCCCACATTGTTGCCGAGATCGGCGACGTCTATTCGGGGCGCACGGCAGGCAGAATATGTGATGACGATATCACGCTGTACCGCTCGCTCGGCCACATCGTTCAGGATCTCGCGGCGGCACGCACTCTCGTTGATCTGTCGAGCGGGGCGGCGCTTCGAAGCGTCCGTCTCTGAAGGCTGATGCGAAGGCGCCTATACCCGCCATACAAGATGCAGCGCCGTCGGCTGCCGGAATTCGAAGCCGCGAATTTCCGCGGGGTGATCGGCCGAAAGGCGCATATCCGGGCAGCGTTCGAGGATATGCCGGATGGCGGTGATGGCTTCGAGGCGCGCGAGATTCGATCCCAGGCAGAAATGCGGGCCGAGCGCGAAGCCCAGATGCTTCCGCACGTTCGTCCGGTCCAGTCGGAAGGCGGCGGGCTCATCGAAAACGCGCGGGTCGTGATTGGCCGCGCCGAGCATACAGTTGACGATGTCGCCTGCGCGAAAATTGGTTTCGCCGAGCGTGAAATCCCGAACGACGTGGCGCGTGGCGGATTGCACCGGCGAAAGCCAGCGCAGCGTTTCCTCGATGGCCTGCGGGACGAGGGCCGGGTCTCGGCGCACGCTGGCGAGCGCATCGGGATGCGTGCACAGGGCATAGAGGCAATTGAGGACAACGGCCTCCACTGTCGAGATACCGCCGAAGAAGATGATGGACGCGTTCCTGCAAATCTCGGCGTCATCCAGCCGGTCGTCGCTCGGGTCGTTGACGACCTGGCTGAGCAGGCTGTCGTCGGGCGCTGCCCGCACCCGCGCGATGTGGTGCCGGATGAGCGCATGGAACGCGCCGACGTAACCCTGCGCCCGCGCCCGAACGTCCTCGCGCCACGCGAAATTCGAAAGTGCCCGTTCGAAGCCATCATACCAGAGGCGCAGTTTCGCTTCCTCCTCAAGTGGGATGTCGAACAGCGAAAGGATCGAGAGCACGGGCAGCCGGCTTGCGTAGGCGGCACGAAACTCGGCTTTGCCGTCGTTCACGAAGCCGTCGATGAGCCTACGCGAACACGCATCCGTCCTCTCCTCCATGGAAGCACGGATGCGAGCCGGGCTGAACGCCCCGCGGAACCGGGATTTGAATCGTTCATGCTGCTCCCCTTCGGCAGTCAGCATGTGTTCGCCGAACGTGTCGAAAATCAGCGAATCCGGCGTTCCGGTCACGAAATCGTCGGTGTTGCGAAGTATGGTCTCCACGTCCCGGTAACCGGCGACGAGCCACATGCCGAGATCCGGCACCCAGCCCACGGACGACCCCGACTGCAGCGCCCGGAAGGTTGGATATGGGTCGCGATCCAACGCTTCCGCCGTGATCTCAAGGCAGGGGGTTCGATCGTGCGTCATGGCGGCGTGGGGTCCTTATCCCGTTGTTTCCGTGAGATTAGGAGGCATGGATTGAAGAGTCTCGCCAGATATGCCATGATTTTTCCGAATTTCGGATGGTTTGGATCAAATAAGTCTCATAAATGACGAAAATGACCATAACGCTCGATGCAGGTGACCGGAAAATTCTGCGGGAGCTGCAGCGGAATGCGCGGCTCAGCAACATCGACCTTGCTGCGCGCGTCGGCATGTCTCCGTCCACGTGCCTGCGCCGCACACGCGCACTCGAAGAGGCGGGGATCATCAGCGCCTATGTTGCCGTCGTCGATCCGGCGGCACTCGGGCCGAGTATTTCGCTCTACATCATGATCGATCTCGATCAGCGCATCGAAACCGACGCCAGGATATTCTTCGACAGGATCGCCCGCGACGACCGCATTGTCGAATGCGTTGCGCTGACGGGAAACCACGACATACTGATCAGGGCGGTGGTCCGCGACATGGCAGACATGGCGCAGCTGACAATGGATACGTTGCTGAAGCTGCCGAGCGTGCGGAGCATCACGTCGAGCATCGTGATGCGGCCGATCAAACGGGCCGCTTCGCGATCGGATCTTTTCTGAGGAGCGCAGCTGCATGAAATTCCTGCCGCTCGGAACTGCTTCGGATGCGGTTGAAAGAGAGCGGCTGATCGAGCTCGCGCTGCGGGGTGCACCGGCGGCCGCAGGCTCCACGATCATCACGGCACCAGCAGGATACGGCAAGACGACGCTGCTCGTGCAGATCAGGGACGCGCTGGAGCTTCTGGGCTTCCGCTCCGCGTGGCTCAACTGTACGGTCGATCACGTCCAGCCCGCGGCGTTCCTCGTCGATCTGGCGGCGAGTTTCCAGCGGGCAGGCATGTTTCCGTCCATGCCGGAATTCGGCCTCAGCGATATCGCGTCGTCGCTTTCCGAATGTGGCCCCGTCTCGATATTCATCGATGAGTATGAGTGCGCGAGTTCGGACGAGACGGACAGCTTCCTCGAATTCTTCATTCGCATTTTGCCTTCGAACTGCAAGCTGTTCGTGGCGACCCGCGAACTTCCGAAGATCAGCCTCTCCAAGCTGCTGGTCGACGCGCGAACGCGACTGGTGAAGGCCAATGAGCTGCAGTTCAACCCGGCGGAAACGAAGCGCCTCATGGCCGACATGGGGGATGCGGATTACTATGGCGATCTGCTGGAACAGTGCGATGGCTGGCCGGTCATCCTGCAACTGCTGCGTCTTGAAGGCCAAGCGCTGCAGAAGACGGGATTTCCGCCCACGAGGGGCCAGCACCGGGTCAGCATCTTCAACTACATCGCAGAGCAGGTGCTGGCGCGGCAGGAGCAGGAGTTGCAGGAGTTTCTGCTGCAGATCTCGATCCTATCGGATGTCGATGTAGCCTCCTCCCGGGCCGTCACACAAAGCGACGCCTCGGAAAGGCTGCTGCGCGCGGCGCTCAACCTCAGCCCGATCGTCACCACGATTGCCGAAGAACCACTAACCCTGCGACTACATCCTCTACTTCGCGATTTTCTGCGTCAGGAACTTGCCGTAAGAATGCCGTCTGCGCCCAATGCGCTGCACGGAAGGGCCGCGAAGCACTTTGCCGCGTTGAACGACCTGCACAAGGCCGTTCACCACGCGAGTCTGTCGGGCCAGAATGATCTGACTGTAGACATTCTCGAGGAAGCAGGCGGCGCACTTCTCGTGATCAGCGAAGGCGTCGCTGCTGCCGGAGCGTTTCTCGCCACGCTTCCGGCGAGCGTCGTGACGGCCCGACCCAAGCTGCGACAGCTGCGGGTGATACAGCAAGCGATGGAGGGCATATCCTCGGACTGGTTGGGCGATTTCGAGCGGCTGGACTATCTTTGCAGTAACACGCACGCGAATTCCGGCGACGAGACGTATCAGTTCACCACGGATCTCATAAGGGCAATCCGCAATTGCTCCGAGACACGTTACGCCATGCTGAGCGCGCCCTGGGCAGAGATCGCGAAGCTACGGGAAAAATCCCTCGCGCTGCGATATGAAGAGCCGCGTTACCTTGGTATCTGCCTGCCGGCAGAGCAGATTCCGCTATGTGACTATGGATCGGTCAGTCTCGCCGAACGGCGGACGCAGGAGTTGCAGGCGCTGTTCGAAACCGAACGTTATGCGCCCAACACTGTGTGGATCACCAATCACCTATCTTTCCTCGCCATCACCAAAGGCCATTCGCGCGATGCCGAGCACTACTCCCGCGTCGTTCTCGAACGCCTCGCGGACACCGGAGAGATGCGCAACACCTTCATGCGGCGGCATTGCACCGCCATTCTCGGCCAGAGCTTTTTCGAGCAGAACATGCTCGATGTGGCGCTGGCGCATTTCGATGCCGTGCCGAGGCAGATAGCCTATTCGCTGCTGAGTACGCAGGTGTACGCCGTCTGCACGAGGGTGCGGTGCCTGTTCCTTGGCGGCGAGATCGAGCAGGCGCTGTCGGATCTCGACGATGATTATCAGTACGCGCTCGAAGAAGCCTTGCCGCATATGTCGGTCATCGCGCCGGCGGTTGGTGCCGAGCTGAGGCTGACGGCGGGGGACAGGAGTGGATGCGAACAACTGATTCGGTCTGCGAAGCTTGATGCCGTGCTTGATCAGCACCGGACATGGTTTGTCCGTCCCTGGCTTGAGACGGAAGCGCTGGTACGGCTGTTTTCCCGCTATTGGCTGCATGCGGGCGACGCCGAGCGCGCCTATAATCTCGCGCACGAATTTGCCATTCGTGCCGCGCAAAGCGGACGTCTTCTGATGGGCGCCGGTGGACTTCTGGATGCAGCGGCTGCGGCGTTGGCCGGCGGACATCGCGGCAAGGCCGATACTGCTATACGTCAAGCCATGAAGCAGGTGGAGGGCACCGGCGCAGTGCGTCTTTTCCTCGATGCAGATCAAGACGTTCAGGCTGTTCTTCAAGAGATATCGCGGGATGAACGGTCGGGGGCGGGGGACGCAATCCTGCACCACTTTTCCGCGCACATTGCCCACGACGCGGATCGCGGCGTCGCTAGGCTCCTAAGCCCGCGCGAGCAGGAGGTAATGGCCGAACTGTGTCTCGGGCATCCCACAAAGGTCGCCGCCCGGCATCTCAACCTTTCGTATGAGACGGTCCGGCATCATCTGAAGCGAATCTACCACAAGCTGCATGTCCACACCCGGCAACAGGCCGTGGAGGCCTGGAAGAAACATGCCGATTTACCCTGAGCGGCGGGCTATGCCTCTTGTGCGCCGGAGGGTGTGATGGTGGAGGGGGCTGGATTCGAACCAGCGTACGCTATGCGGGCAGATTTACAGTCTGCTGCCTTTAACCACTCGGCCACCCCTCCACAGGGCGGGCGGCCCGGCAGTGAGCCGGGCGCGGCAAGGCGGGCTAGATGGCGAATGGCCGCGGCGATGTCAACGCGTGATGTGCAGCTTCACGCAACGAGCCCCGACGCCCAGCGCGCGAAGGCCAGCCAGCCCTCGGTTTCCCAGACGAGAACGCGCAGAACCTGCGAGCCGACGAGCAGCAGTCCGCCCCAGACGGTCGCGCGGTGGACACGGCCCATGGCCATCAGGTCGAACAGCACGAGCGCGAACAGAAAGAGGTCCGGCAGCACGAAGATCGCCACCGGGCCCACGAAGGGCGGGGGCAGAGGCATTCGCCCGATCGCCGGGCTCATCATGCCGATCATCGCGATTAACATCAGCCGCTTGTGCATCTGGGGCGTGCGGCGGTTGGCGAGCGCTCCGCCGATCAGCAACGCGAACACCGGAACGTCGAGCAGCGGCACGGCAAGGAAGGTGAGCGGCGGGATCATAGGGGGGCCGGATGCCCTGTGGACGCCATGGAGCGCGGAAACCGTCGCGATTACGATCATCACCGGCAAAATCAGGAAGCCAATCGTGCCGAGCAGGCGATGCAGATCGGTGCGCCGCCATGCCACAAGCTGCGTCTGCAGCACGAACAGCAGCATCCAAGCGGAAAAGAGGAAGGCATGGACGTGAACAAGCGTCGTTGCAGGCTTCAGGCCCGGCGGCGGCTTCAAGATCCCCGAAAGATAGTAGCTTGGCGCAAAACCGATGAAGACGAGCGCGAGCATCAGCAGCGCCGTCGATGTGAAGAACCAGCGGTCGGCAGAGGCTGCCGGGCGCCGTTGTGCCAGTGTTGCCATGGAAGCCCCCTTCCGGTTGACGCACCGTTCATACCCTAGTCCACCGACACCGAACAGAGGGTTGGAGTGGGGAGACGCGCGGGCTAAGGAGCCGCAAGGACGCGCGCAGCGTCGCGGCGAAACGGGAAGACGGCGATGGGTAGACGGGGTAAATCCGGCAAGGCGAAGGGCGGCGGCGCGTTCAAGTACCCGCGCCTCTATGGAAAGCACGCGGTCGAGGCGGCGCTCGGCAACCCGGACCGTGTCCCGCGCAAGCTTTGGGTGACGAGCGACATCGCGCAGAAGTTCCACCTGCCTGAGGGCCTTCCGGTGGAGATCGGGCAGGCGGCGGACCTGGCGCGGCTTGTGCCGGCCGATGCGCCGCATCAGGGGCTGGTGCTGGAGGTGGAGCCGCTCGACGATCTTCATATAGAGGATGTAGTCGGGCTTGATGGGCCGATTCTTGTGCTGGATCAGGTGACGGACCCGCACAATGTAGGCGCCATACTGCGCTCTGCGGCGGCGTTCGGGGCGGCGGCGGTGGTGACGCAGGACCGCCATGCGCCGCCTGAATCGGGCGCTTTGGCGAAGGCGGCGTCCGGTGCGCTGGAAGTGGTCCCCTGGGTGCGGGTGACGAACCTGTCACGGGCGCTCGAGGAGCTGGCGAAGGCAGGCTACTGGCGGATCGGGCTCACCGGCGATGCGGACAAGGTGCTCGTGGATACGCTCGCCGACATGCCGATCGTGCTCGTGCTCGGCGCCGAAGGCCCGGGAATGCGCCAGAATGTCGGCGCGCACTGCGATGTGCTCGCGAAACTGCCGATTTCGAAGCGCGTCGAGAGCCTCAACGTCTCGAACGCGGCGGCCGTGGCGCTTTATGCGGTGACGTCGCGCTGATCAGCGCACGCGCTTGATGAAGACGGTGCCGTCCTCGCGGCGCTCGGTGACGAAGTTCGGAACGGCCTCGACCAGTTCCGAGAGCCGCTTGAAGCCGTAGTTGCGCACGTCGAAGGAGGATCGATTGCCGGCGATCTTGCCGACCTCGGCGAGGCGCGCATAGCCCTGCTCGTCGCGCTTCACGGCGTTGTAGGCATCAATCAACAGGTCGATGAGCTGGTCGTCGACCTCGCCCTTGGGCGCCTTGTCGGCAACCGGCATCAGCGCATCGACATCAATGAAGCGCGTGCAGGCCTGCCGGAAGGATTCGGGCGTGCTGGCGCGGCCGAAGCCGTAGACGGGCAGCCCGTTCTGCCGGATGCGCATCGCGAGCGGCATGAAGTCGCTGTCTGACGACATCAGGCCGAAGCCGTCGACCCGGCCCGAATAGAGCAGGTCCATCGCATCGATCGCCATCGCCATGTCGGTTGCGTTCTTGCGCTTGGCGATGTCGAACTGCTGCATCGGCATGATCGCATAGGCGTGGAACACGGGCTCCCACGTGCCGAGTTCGGGCTTCGACCAGTTGCCGTAAGCGCGGCGGATGTTCACGGTACCCAGCTCGGCAAGCACGGTCAGGACCGCATCCAGATACTTCTGCCCGCCCTGATCGGCATCGATGAGGAGCGCGATGTTGGGGCTGCGCTCGTTGCCGTTTGCCGCCATGCTCAGTCCTTCGCGAACAGGTTTTGGGGCGTGCGCATCGCCTTGAATTCGAGCGCATTGCCGCTGGGATCAAAGAAGAACATCGTCGCCTGCTCGCCGACCTCGCCCGCGAAGCGGATGTGAGGCGCGATCTCGAAGCGCACCTCCGCGGCGCGAAGTCGATCGGCAAGCGCGTGAAAGGCAGCCCAGTCGAGCACGATACCGAAATGCGGCACGGGCACCTGGTCGCCATCCACGGGATTGCGGTGGATGCTGCCCGCCGGGGCGAGATGCGCAACGATCTGGTGGCCGAAGAAGTCGAAATCCACCCAGCTGTCGGACGAGCGCCCCTCGGGACAGCCCATCAGATCGCCGTAGAAGCGGCGGGCGGCGGCAAGATCATCGACGGGAAAGGCCAGATGGAACGGCTGAAGGGTCATGGGCGCGACAGTGGCAAGCCCCTGCCGGGCACGCAAGGCCTAGAAGGCCCTAGAAGGAGCGCTCCAGCCGCCCGAGCAGCGCGCGTGCCGGGGAGAGCGGCACTTCGGTGGCGAACTGGTCGTCGAGGCGCTTCACGCGCTCGTAGAGGTCGCGACTCGCCTCGATGATCTCGCGGGCGCGCGGGGGAAGTTGGCCGAGGCGCGTGGAGTCGAGCTCGGTATCGCCGGCACGGCCGAGGCGACGTTCGGGCGCTTCGCCCTCTGCCTCGGTCATTTCGCCAGCCGCCACGGCCTTGCGGACGAGCAGCCACGAAACGACGTGCATCAGCCGTGTCGTCACGCGCAGCGATTCGCACGAGTAAGCGACGCGCAGCACAGGGTCGAGCGCGGCGCGCTCCAACTGGCCTTCGGAATCGAAGTAGCCGCGTGCCTCGTCGGCAAGCAGCATCGCCTCCGTATAAAGGGCGGCCACCAGCTTCGCTGTGATCGGCGTGTGTTCGTTCATCATCGTTGCCGCGAGTGAATCGCGCCTTGTCGTTCCCGGGTCAACGGGCATCTTGAAACAAAAGGGGTTAACAACCACCTCACCAGCGCCGGCGAAGGGATGCCCGAAATGGGGTCCGAGCGTCCGGCAAGGCCCAGCCATATGGTGGGCTGAAGGACCGCATATTGCTTTGAATTGAAAGGATATGGACATGCGTACATTCGATCTGACCCCGCTGCTTCGCTCGTCGATCGGCTTCGAAAACCTCAGCCGGCTCGCGGAATTCGCCGCGCGCGGCGATGAAGGCGGCGGATACCCCCCCTATAACATCGAGAAAACCGGCGATAACGCCTACCGTATCCAGATGGCGGTGGCGGGCTTCGCGGAGAGCGAACTCGACATCACCGTTCAGGAAAACACGCTGATCGTGACCGGCAAGACCGCCGAGACGGAGAACGGCGACCGCCAGTTCCTGCACCGCGGCATCGCCAAGCGCGCCTTCGAGCGACGTTTCCAGCTCGCCGACGTCATCAAGGTGACGGGCGCGAACTACGAGCACGGCCTTCTCAACATCGATCTCGTCCGCGAGATCCCTGAGGAGAAGAAGCCGCGCAAGGTCGTCATCGGGGGGCAGAGCGGTCCGCAGGTGATCGAGGGCAAGCGCGAAGCCGCCTGAACCTGTTGAGGTGCAATAAGAAGGGCCGGGGGCGAACGTCTCCGGCCCTTTTGTTGTTATGCGGCCGCCTGGTGCGGGTTGGCATTCGCGGACGGGCCTTTCAGCGCGGTGACAAAGTCGTCGCGCCAGACGATCACGTCCTCGTCGCGAACGCTTTGCATCATGCTCTGCCAGCGCCGGATGCGCTCATCGCGCGGCATGGAAAGCGCGGTGTTGATCGCATCGCCCACCTCTTCGCTGCTGTGCGGGTTGACGAGCAGTGCGTCGGCGAGCTGCGGCGCGGCGCCCGCAAAACGCGAGAGAATGAGAACACCGGGATCCTCCGGGTCCTGCGCCGCGACATATTCCTTGGCGACGAGGTTCATGCCGTCGCGAAGCGGCGTTACGAGGCCCACACGGGAAGCGCGGTAGAAGCCCGCCAGTTCGGCCCGCGAATAGCCCTGGTTCACGTAGCGGATCGGCACCCAATCGACGTCTGCATGGGCGCCGTTGATATGGCCGGCCGACTGCTCCAGCGTGTTGCGGATATCCTGATAGGTATGCACGTCCTCGCGGGAGGGGGGTGCGATCTGGAGCAGTACGACGTCTTTTGCCGCCTCCGGATGTTCGGTCAGGAAGCGGTGGTAAGATTCGAAGCGCTCGACGAGGCCCTTGGAATAGTCGAGCCGGTCAACTCCGATGATGACCTTCTTCCCGTCGGCGCTTGATTTCAGCCGTTCGTACGCGCGTCGGGCGATGTCGCTTTTGGTAGCCGCCATGAACTCGGTGTAATCGATGCCGATGGGGAAGGCGCGCGCCACCACACGGCGGCCCTGCCATTCGATCGTGCCATCGTCCGAAACCGTCCCGCCTAGCTCCTTTTCGACGTAATGATTGAAGGATTCGAGCCACTCCTGCGACTGGAAGCCGATCACGTCGTAGTGGAGCATGTGCTCGACCAGGCGCTCGTGGAAAGGCAACGAAACGAACAGGCGCGTCGGCGGCCATGGGATGTGCAGGAACAGTCCGATCCGGTTGCGCATCCCCCGGTCGCGGAGGAACTTGCCGAGCGGCAGGAGGTGATAGTCGTGGATCCAGACGAGGTCGTCCGGTTCCACCAGGGGCGTTACGCTGTCGGCGAAGCGCTGGTTTACCCGTTCATAACCCGCGCCAAAGCTGCGTTCATATTCGGTAAGATCGACGCGGTAGTGGAACAGCGGCCAAAGCGTCCGGTTCGCGTAACCGTTGTAATATTCATCGATATCCTGATGTTCGAGGTCGATCGTGGCGGTCGTCACGCCGTGCTGGCGCTGCATGTCGAGATGGCCGGTGAACGTTTCGGTTTCATTCCCCGACCAGCCGAACCAGATGCCGCGGTGTTCGCGGAGCGCGGCGCCGAGCGCTACGGCGAGGCCTCCCTGAGCACCATTCGAATCGGCCCCTTTGGGCACGGAAACGCGGTTCGAAACGACGATAAGGCGGTTCATCGGATGGTACTCCAGGGTTTCGACAGCAATCCTGCGCAATTGATGATGCCAACCAGCGAATAGGTTTGCGGATAGTTCCCCCACAGCTCGCCGGTTTCGAAATCCATGTCTTCCGAAAGCAGCCCCGCGTCCGTCGTGTGTTCGAGCATTCGCTGGAAGAGCGCGCGCGCCTCTTCGCCGCGCCCGCTCAGCTGGAGCGCTTCGATCAGCCAGAACGTGCAGAAATTGAACGCGGTTTCCGGTTTGCCGAAATCGTCCTCCGTGTCGTAGCGCAGCATGTGCTCGCCGCGGCGCAGTGCCTTTTCAGCGGCCGCGAAGGTGGCGGCCATGCGGGGGTCGTCCGCCGGGAGGAAGCGCAGGTCGACCAGCTGGAGCAGGCTCGCGTCGAGTTCGCTGCCGCCGAAGGAGGCACCGAAGTGCCCCGCGCTTTCCGACCACGCGCGCGTCTCGATGGTGTCGCGGATCGCGGCGGCACGACCGCGCCAGTGGCGTTCGCGCTCTTCAAGGCCGAAAATGCGCGCAGCATTCTCCAACCGGTCGCAAGCCGCCCAGCTCATCACCGCGCTGTAGGTGTGGACGGCGGTGCGCGTGCGGAATTCCCACAGGCCGGCGTCGGGCGTGTCGTGCCGCAGCCACGCCATTTCGCCGACGTGCTCCAGGCTATGAAAGTCGTCGAGGTTGCCCATCCTCAGCAATCGCCGATCGACGAATGCCTGGATGTTGGGCAGCACGATCTGGCCGTACACGTCGTGCTGGACCTGCGTGTAGGCGGCGTTGCCGATCCGCACGGGGCCCATGCCGCGATAGCCGGCGAGGCTGCCCGCGATCGTCTCGTCCAGTGTGCGCTCGCCGGACACGCCGTAAAGCGGTTGAAGCTGGCCGTCGGCGGCGTCGACGATGTTGCGGAGATAGGCGAGGTATTTTTCGAGAACGTCGAGTGCGCCGAGCCGATTCAGTGCCTGCACCGTGTAATAGGCGTCGCGGATCCAGCAGTAGCGGTAGTCCCAGTTCCGCCCCGAGCCTGATGCCTCGGGGATGGATGTGGTCAGTGCGGCGACGATCGCGCCGGTTTCTTCGTGCTGGCAGAGCTTGAGCGTGATCGCGGCCCGGATCACATGATCCTGCCATTCGAGCGGCGTCGCGAGCCCCCGGACCCACTGCATCCAGTAGGACTCGGTGCGGTCAAGCATCGCCTGTACCTCGTAGGCGACATTGCCGGTGAAGGGTTCGTCGGGGCCGAGGAAGAAGTGCAGGGGGCGTTCGAGCCGGAACGGGCGGCTATCGAGAACGTAGCCGACCGGTGCATCGGTTGTCAGGCGCAGGGTCTGGTCGCCGAGCAGGTACCGGACATGGTTGGTGCCGCTGGTGCGCGGCGCGAGCTCTCGCCCGTATCCGCGCATCGGCGCAAGATGGATCCTGAGGCGCGGCGATCCCGCGACCGGCCGCACGACCCGTACCCAGGCGATCGGCCGGTACATGCGTCCCGAGCGCTCGAAACGCGGACAGAAATCGATGAGGTCGACGGCGCCGCCGATCTCGTCCTCGAGCCGCGTCACCAGAATGGGGGCGTTGCGCCGATACGACTGCCGCGCAGAAACCTGCCCTTCGAGCGAGATCGCCCAGGCGCCGTTCGTGTGGTCGCCGGGATCATTGTTCAGGAGCGCGCAAAACGTGGGGTCGCCGTCGACGCGCGGTACGCAGCCCCAGACGAGACGTCCGGCGGTGTCGATGAGCCCGCTCACCTGGCAATTGCCCACGGGCCAGAGATCGAGGCTGCTCACAGGTGCCCCAACCAAGTGTGAACGGCATTCACATCGCCAAGGCGCGCCGTCGCGGTGGTCGCGGCGCGCGTGCCGACGAGAATCCCGAAACCGCCGTGTGCCGCGGCCGCCCGGAAGCCGTCCTCGTCGGTCAGGTCGTCGCCGATAAAGACGGGCGTGCTCCCCCGGAAGCCGGGCGTTGCCATCAGCGACGCGACGATGCCGCCCTTGTCGATGCCAGGAGGCATGAGTTCGGCGACCATCTTTCCGGCCTTCATCGCAAGTCCGTAGCGCGTGCCGAGCTGCCGCGCGAAGGCCTCCACGGTTGCGCCGGCGGTCGGCGTCTGCCGATAGTGAAAGGCGAAGCCGAGCGGCTTGGTTTCCAGCAGAAGCCCGTGCGCGGCGGCAAACGCGCTCGCTTCCAGATGGGCTTGCTCCGGGAATGCCGAGCCTGGAGGCGCGTTCGCGCTTGCGGCGGCGAGGCGCAGTTCGCCGCCGTGCGAGCCGGAGAGGGTCAGGCGGCGCGTGCCGAGATGGCGGTCGAGGTCCGCCAGCGCGCGGCCGCTGACGACCGCGAGCCGCCCCTCGAGGGCTGCAGCTGCGTTTTCGAGCATGTCTATCAGCCCCGGCGCGATCCGGATCGCATCGGGGGCATGTGCAAGTTCGACAAGCGTGCCATCGAAATCGAGGAAGACCGACAGGCGCTCGATCATTCCGGGCGGGGGGGGCGGCGGCAGCATCTGCGCGCCGGCTGGGGAGGTCTCTGTGGAAGAATCGATGCCCATGTGATGCGCGATGAAGAACGTTCCTCGGCTGCCTTCGGTTCCTCCATTGTGGGCGCAGCGCGCCCGCCGGATCAACCCCGCATGCACATCAAACGACAGGACTTGCGCCCGGGAATGCCCCCGATTATAGACGCGGCTCCCGGGCTCTAGGAGTGTAGCTCAGTTGGTAGAGCATCGGTCTCCAAAACCGAGGGCCGTGGGTTCGAGTCCCTCCACTCCTGCCACTCTCTCCTGAAAAGGGCAGATTTGGGGGCTCGGGAGCGAGTAGAGGTTCACCAGTCAACCGGCGCCGCCCGGAAGAAAAGGGCGCGGCCGGTCGGCTGTTTTTGTTTGGGAATTGAGCGCGTTAGATGGCTAAGATGACCAATCCGGGCACGTTCGTGCGGCAGGTACGTCAGGAGACCGCGAAGGTATCCTGGCCGACGCGTCGCGAGACGATCGTGACGACGATCATGGTGCTCATCATGACCACCATCCTGTCGCTGTTCTTCCTGGGCGTCGACCAGGTGCTGGGCCGAATCGTTCAGTTCCTGCTCGACATCGCGAAATAACGGGAAGGTTCGAAACAGGCATGGCCGCGCGCTGGTACATCATTCACGCCTACTCGAACTTCGAGAACAAGGTCCGCGATTCGATCCTCGACGAGGCGAAGCGCCTGGGTCTTGAAGCGCTTGTCGAGCAGGTCGAGGTGCCGACCGAGACCGTGACGGAAATCCGCCGCGGCAAGAAGGTGCAGGCCGAGCGGAAGTATTTCCCGGGCTATGTGCTGGCGAAGCTGCACATGACCGACGACGTGTTCCACCTCGTGAAGAATACGCCGAAGGTGACGGGTTTCCTCGGCGCGAGCGGCAAGCCCTCGCCGATCAGCGAGGCGGAAGCCGCGCGCATCCTTTCGACCAAGGGTCACCACATCGAGGCGCCGAAGGCGAAGATGAAGGTGAACTTCGAGATCGGCGACGAGGTTCGCGTCCTCGACGGTCCGTTCGCCAGCTTCAACGGCCTCGTGGAAGAGATCGATTACGATCGCGCCCGCGTGAAGGTCTCGGTGTCGATCTTCGGGCGCGCGACGCCTGTCGAGCTCGACTTCGAGCAGGTCGAGCGTACGAAGTAGTTTTTTACCCCTCGCCGTTAAGGGGAGGGGCGTTGCCTGCGGGAGGCTGCCTTCGGGTGGCCGTCTGGACCGCTAAACTTGAAAGAGAGTGAGACCAATGGCCAAGAAGATTACCGGCTATATCAAGCTGCAGGTGCCGGCTGCCGCCGCCACCCCGTCGCCGCCCCTCGGGCCGGCGCTCGGTCAGCGCGGCGTCAACATCATGGAATTCTGCAAGGCGTTCAACGCCCAGACGCAGGAAATGGAAAAGGGCGCCCCGGTGCCGACGGTGATCACCGTCTATGCCGACCGCAGCTTCTCCTTCGTCACCAAGACGCCGCCCGCCACCTTCCTTCTGAAGAAGGCCGCGAACCTCAAGTCCGGCTCCAAGACGCCGGGCAAGGCGAGCGCCGGAACGATCAAGCGTTCCGCCGTTCGTGAGATCGCGCAGGCGAAGATGGTCGATCTGTCGGCAAACGACATCGACGCGGCAATGAAGATCATCGAGGGCTCCGCGCGCTCGATGGGCCTCGAAGTGGTGGAGGGCTGAACATGGCCAAGCTGACGAAGAAGGCCAAGGCGCTGGCCGGCAAGGTCGACCGTGAGAAGCTCTACGGTATCGACGAAGCCATTGCGCTCGTGAAGAGCCTCGCAAGCTCCAAGTTCGACGAGACCGTCGAGGTCGCGCTGAACCTTGGTGTCGATCCCCGCCATGCCGATCAGATGGTGCGCGGCGTTGTCCGCCTGCCGAGCGGCACGGGCAAGGACGTTCGCGTCGCGGTGTTCGCGCGCGGCGACAAGGCCGAAGATGCCCGCAAGGCGGGCGCCGAGGTTGTCGGCGCTGAAGACCTGATGGAAGAAATCCAGGGCGGCCGCAGCGATTTCAATCGCGTGATCGCGACGCCCGACATGATGGGCATCGTCGGCCGTCTCGGCAAGGTGCTTGGTCCCAAGGGCCTGATGCCGAACCCGAAGCTCGGCACCGTCACGCCGAACGTCGCCGAAGCCGTGGAAGCGGCCAAGGGCGGCCAGGTGGAGTTCCGCGTCGAGAAGGCCGGCATCATCCACAGCGGCATAGGCAAGGTGAGCTTCGACGATGCGGCGCTGAAGGCGAACTTCGACGCTTTCGTCGACGCCATCGTCAAGGCGAAGCCGTCGGGCGCCAAAGGCAAGTACGTTCGCAAGATCGCCATCAGCTCCACGATGGGGCCGGGCGTGAAAATCGATACGGCGACCGCAGGCGCGGCCGCCTAAACAGCATCGCGGGGCGGGCCGGAAACGGGCCGCCCCAAGATACCGTCCGAGATTGCAGGCGTTTCCGACAGGAAACTCAAAACGCCAGCCTGCATGAGACGGGGACAAGTTTTACCGGTTTCAGCCGTGCGATGGCGAACCGGGTCTGCCGAAGGGCTCCTTTCGCCCGCACGCAGACGACGACCCCGCGGACGGGCCGAGACCCCCGGAATGGTCCGGGATTTCGGCTCAACCGTCCCGAAGGCGAGTGATCGCCCAAGGGACAAACCAGGAGTGAAGCATGGATCGCGCTGAAAAAAAGGCGCTCGTCGCATCGCTCAACCGCGTCTTCTCGGAGACCGGGGTTGTCGTCATCACGCGCAACCACGGCCTTACCGTCGCCCAGGTGACGGCTCTCCGCGGAAAGATGCGCGAGGCGGGCGCGGGCTATAAAGTCGCGAAGAACAAGCTCGCCCGGATCGCACTGGAAGGTACGCCGTACACGGGGATCAGCGACATGCTGGTCGGTCCGACGGCGCTGGCAACGTCGAGTGATCCCGTTGCCGCTGCCAAGGCGGCCGTCGATTTCGCGAAGACCAACGAAAAGTTGGAAATCGTCGGCGGCGCCATGGGGGATACCGTCCTCGATGCAAATGGCATCAAGCAACTGGCATCGCTGCCGTCGCTTGACGAACTGCGCGCCAAGATCGTCGGCCTCATCAATGCGCCGGCGACCAAGGTGGTTCAGATCGTCCAGGCGCCTGCCGCCCAGCTTGCGCGTGTCATGGGTGCTTACGCCGCCAAGGACGCCGCGTAAGCCAGTCCGGACAACTGTTCACGACCGATATTGAAACATTGATTGGGCCGCGTGGCCCGCATGGAGACTTAAAATGGCAGACCTTCAGAAGATTGTTGACGACCTTTCGGCTCTTACCGTTCTCGAAGCGGCTGAGCTCTCGAAGCTCCTCGAAGAGAAGTGGGGCGTTTCGGCCGCCGCTGCTGTCGCGGTTGCGGCGGCTCCGGGTGGCGGCGGTGACGCCGGCCCGGCCGTGGAAGAGAAGACCGAGTTCGACGTGATCCTCACCGGCGACGGTGGCAAGAAGATCAACGTCATCAAGGAAGTCCGCGCCATCACCAACCTCGGCCTCGGCGAAGCCAAGGCGCTCGTCGAAGGCGCTCCGAAGCCGGTGAAGGAAGGCGTGAACAAGGAAGAAGCCGAGAAGATCAAGAAGCAGCTTGAAGAAGCCGGCGCGACCGTCGAGATCAAGTAAGCTTCACGGCTTATCGAACGAAGGGGCGGTTCCGAAAGGGGCCGCCCTTTTTTCATGCGCGTATAAGCGGCTGATTCCAAAGCCGTGCGTTTGATGTATGCTACGAGGCCAGGGACCGGGCGGCGCTTATGCGGAAGATCGAAGACAGAACCTTTCTCGCGCTTATCGTCGTCGTGTCATTGGCGTTCGCGTGGGTGCTGCTGCCGTTCTTCGGTGCAATCCTGTGGGCGCTGATCGCGGGCATCCTCTTCGAGCCGCTCAACCGGCGGCTGCTCGCGAAGTTTCCGGGGCATCCGAACACCGCCGCGCTCGTGACGCTGCTGGTCATCGTTGCGATGGTGATTCTGCCTGCGATCACCCTCGGCATATTCCTGCTGCAGGAAGCGACCGCGATCTATGCCCGCATCGAGGGAGGGCAGATCGACGTCGGCGGCTATTTCCGGCAGGTGCAGGCGTTGCTGCCGGACTGGGCAATCTCGATGCTGCGCCGACTCGGGCTCGGCAACATCAGCGCGATCCGCGAGAAGATCGCGGACGGCATCGCCGACAGCTTTCAAGTGCTCGCCGCCCAGACCGTCGTGATCGGGCAGCGCACGTTCGGGTTCCTCATCGGGCTCGGCGTGATGCTGTACCTCATCTTCTTCTTCCTGCGCGATGGCGACGCACTCGTCGAAAAACTGCGCGCTTCGATCCCCCTGCATCCCGCGCAGCGCAACGCGCTCATGGCGAAGTTCGTCACCGTCATCCGTGCGACGGTGAAGGGCAGCATCGTCGTCGCCATCCTGCAGGGCGCCGTCGGCGGTGTCGTGTTCTGGAGCCTCGGCATCCACGGCGCGCTGCTGTGGGGGGTGCTGATGGGTTTCCTGTCGCTGCTGCCGGCCGTGGGCACGGGACTTATATGGGTGCCGGTCGCCGTCTATCTGCTGGTCACGGGCGCCATCTGGCAGGGCGTGGTGCTCGTGTTCTGCGGCGTCTTCGTTATCGGGCTTATCGACAACATCCTCCGTCCGATCCTCGTCGGCCGCGACGCCCGGATGCCCGACTATATCGTGCTCGTCTCCACGCTCGGCGGCATCGAGCTGTTCGGGCTGAACGGCATCGTCATCGGACCCGTCATCGCGGCGCTGTTCATGGCGGTGTGGGAAATCGTCGCGGCGGGCCGCCGGTCCGGCTGGACCACCGCCTGACGGCTCAGTCTTCCAGGATACGGCTGTGCGTGCGCGTGTCGCGCATCCGCAGGTACACGATCAGCGAAAGGCCGATCATCACGGTGACGTACCAGTAGAAGCCCTGTTCCATACCCTCCGCCTTGAACCAGAGCGCGACATATTCGGCGGTGCCCCCGAAGATCGTGTTGGCGAGCGCATAGGGCAAGGCGACGCCGAGCGCGCGGACGTGCGCTGGAAACAGCTCCGCCTTTACCACCGCGTTGATCGATGTGTAGCCGGTGACGATGATGAGCGCGCCGAGCACGAGCGCGAAGGCGACAACCGGGTCGCGCGTCGTCTCCAGCGCCGAGAAGATCGGATAGGTGAAGAGCACGCCCGCGATCCCGAAGCCGACCATCAGCGGCTTGCGCCCGATCCGGTCCGACAATGCGCCCGCGAGCGGCTGCAGCAGCATGAATACAAAGAGCGTCCCCGCGTTGATCTGCGAGGCGACTTCGCGGCTGAAACCCGACGTGTTGACTAGGAACTTCTGCATGTAGATCGAGTACGCATAGAAGGCGAGCGTGCCGCCGGCGGTGAGCAGCATCACCACCGCCGCCTCGCGCGGGTGTCGAAGGAATAGCTCGCCGAGGCCCGAAACGGCGATGCCTTCGCGCTTGGCGTTCGTGAAGCTCTCCGTCTCGGCGAGGCCGCGCCGGATGTAGAAAACGACGATGGCGAGCACGCCGCCGATCGCGAAGGGGATGCGCCAGCCCCAGTCATCGAGCGCGGATTCCGGCATCACGTTCTGAAGCACCAGAAGCACGCAGATGGCGAGGAGTTGCCCGGAAATCAGCGTCACGTACTGAAAGCTGGAGAAGAACCCGCGGCGCTGCTTACCCGCCATTTCAGAAAGATAGGTCGCGCTCGCGCCGTACTCACCGCCCACGGAAAGCCCCTGCATCATGCGGGCGAGGACGAGAAGGCCGGGGGCGAACACGCCGATCGCCTCATAGTCGGGCGTTATGGCGATCAGCAGCGAGCCCGCGCACATCAGCGTGACGGAGAGGGTGAGCCCCGCCTTGCGGCCGTGCCGGTCGGCATAGATACCCATGATCCAGGCGCCGATCGGCCGCATCAGGAAACCGACCGCGAACACGGCGGCGCTGTTCATCAGCTGCGCGGTGCGGTCGCCTTCAGGAAAGAAGTGCGGCGCGAAATAGAGCGCGAAGGCGGCGTAGACGTACCAATCGTACCATTCGACGAGGTTGCCGGTGGCGCCGCCGATGATGGATTTCAGGCGGTGGCGGCTGTCTGCGGCCTTCGGATCGGTCATGCGGCTGTGATCTCCCCCCCCCCAACGATGCCGTATCTGTTAGGGGAGCGAGGGGCAGATCGAAAGCGACTCTTGCGACAGGGGGTTTGACAGCGCCGCCTGCGGCTCCTATATCCCGCTTCCTTCCACAGCCTTTCGGGAAATGATGTGCCTTCGCGCAGCGCATCGCACGAATGGATCGGCTGCGGTTTGATGCGGAAAGCTGCGGTTCTCCCGGATGCGGGGGAGCCTGCGGCTTTTTTCGCGTCAGCGCCTGACGAATTTTGAAGAGCAAGGGCGACAAACAGCATGGCCACCCAGGCGAAATCCTTCACCGGTAAAAAGCGTATCCGCAAGGTCTTCGGGCACATCGCCGAAGTCGTGCAGATGCCGAACCTCATCGAGGTGCAGCGCGAATCGTACGAGCAGTTCCTGCGCTCCGATCCGTCGCGCGGCTACGTCTCGGGCCTTGAGAAGACGCTGCGGTCGGTGTTCCCGATCCGCGACTTCGCCGGCACCGCCGAGCTGGATTTCGTGAACTACGAGCTTGAAGCGCCCAAGTACGACACCGACGAGTGCCGCCAGCGCGGCATGACCTACGCGGCGCCGATGCGCGTGACGCTGCGCCTGATCGTGTTCGAAATCGATCCCGATACGGAAAGCCGCTCCGTCCTCGATATCAAGGAGCAGGACGTCTACATGGGCGACATGCCGCTCATGACCGAGAACGGCACGTTCATCGTGAATGGCACCGAGCGCGTGATCGTTTCGCAGATGCACCGTTCGCCGGGCGTTTTCTTCGATCACGACCGCGGGAAGACGCACTCTTCGGGCAAGTTCCTGTTCGCCGCGCGCGTCATTCCTTACCGCGGGTCGTGGCTCGACTTCGAGTTCGACGCCAAGGACATCGTGAACGTCCGTATCGACCGCAAGCGCAAGCTGCCCGTGACGACGCTGCTCTACGCGCTCGGCATGAACAGCGAGGACATCCTCAACCAGTTCTACGGCCGCGTGACCTACAAGCGCGCCGAGGGCGGCTGGAAGGTGCCGTTCCTGGCCGACCAATGGCGCGGCAACAAGCCGATGTTCGACATCGTCGATGCCAAGTCGGGCGAAATCGTCTTCGAGCAGGGCAAGAAGATCACGCCGCGCGCCGCCAAGAAGGCGGAGAACGACGGCCTCACCGAGCTGCTGATCCCGACCGAGGAAATCTTCGGCCGCTATTCGGCGTTCGACCTCGTCAACGACAAGACCGGCGAGATTTACATCGAGGCCGGTGACGAGGTGACCGAGGCCAACCTCGCGAAGCTCGATGCTGCGGGTGTCACCGACATCGACCTGCTCGACATCGACCATGTCAATATCGGCGCATGGATGCGCAACACGCTGATGGCCGACAAGGTCGAGGAGCGCGATCATGCGCTCGCCGAGATCTACCGCGTCATGCGCCCCGGCGAGCCGCCGACGCGCGAGACCGCCGAAGGCATGTTCGCGGGCCTGTTCTTCGATCCGGAGCGCTATGACCTTTCGGCCGTCGGCCGCGTGAAGATGAACATGCGTCTCGACCTCGATGCCGAGGACACGGTGACGACGCTCCGCAACGAAGACATTCTTGCGGTGGTGAAGACGCTCGTGGAGCTGAAGGACGGCAAGGGCGACATCGACGACATCGACAATCTCGGCAACCGCCGCGTGCGTTCGGTCGGCGAGCTTCTGGAGAACCAGTACCGCGTCGGCTTGCTCCGCATGGAGCGCGCCGTGAAGGAGCGCATGTCGTCGGTCGATATCGAAACGACGATGCCGAACGACCTCATCAACGCCAAGCCCGCTGTTGCGGCGGTGCGTGAATTCTTCGGATCCTCGCAGCTCTCGCAGTTCATGGATCAGACGAACCCGCTCTCCGAAGTGACGCACAAGCGCCGCGTTTCGGCGCTCGGGCCGGGTGGTCTCACCCGCGAGCGCGCGGGCTTCGAGGTTCGCGACGTTCACCCGACGCACTATGGCCGTATCTGCCCGATCGAAACGCCGGAAGGCCCGAACATCGGTCTGATCAACAGCCTCGCGACGTTCAGCCGCGTCAACAAGTACGGCTTCATCGAAACGCCGTACCGCAAGGTTATCGACGGCAAGGTGACGAACGACGTCATCTACCTCTCGGCGATGGAAGAAGCGAAGCACACGATCGCGCAGGCGAACGCCGAGCTGGATAGCGAAGGCCGTCTCGTCGAGGATCTCGTTTCCGCGCGCGAAGCCGGCGAGTTCCTGATGGCGCCCAAGGCGCACATCACGCTGATGGACGTGAGCCCGAAGCAGCTCGTGTCGGTCGCCGCGTCGCTCATTCCGTTCCTGGAAAACGACGACGCCAACCGCGCGCTCATGGGCTCGAACATGCAGCGTCAGGCTGTGCCGCTGCTCCGCGCCGAGGCGCCGTTTGTCGGCACCGGCATGGAAGGCACCGTGGCGCGCGATTCGGGCGCTGCGATTGCTGCGCGCCGCACGGGCATCATCGATCAGGTCGACGCGACCCGTATCGTTATCCGTGCGACGGAAGAGGAAGACGCCGGCAAGTCGGGCGTCGACATCTACACGCTGCAGAAGTTCCAGCGTTCGAACCAGAACACCTGCATCAACCAGCGTCCGCTGGTGAAGGTGGGCGACATGGTCCAGCGCGGCGATATCATCGCCGATGGTCCTTCGACGCAGCTTGGTGAGCTGGCTTTGGGCCGGAACGTGCTCGTCGCGTTCATGCCGTGGAACGGCTACAACTACGAGGACTCCATCCTCATCTCCGAGCGGATCGTGAAGGACGACGTCTTCACCTCGATCCACATCGAAGAGTTCGAAGTGATGGCCCGCGACACCAAGCTCGGGCCGGAGGATATCACGCGCGACATCCCGAACGTCGGTGAGGAAGCGCTCCGCAACCTCGACGAGGCGGGCATCGTCTACATCGGTGCCGAGGTCGAGCCGGGCGACATTCTCGTCGGCAAGATCACGCCGAAGGGCGAAAGCCCGATGACGCCGGAAGAAAAGCTGCTCCGCGCCATCTTCGGCGAAAAGGCGTCGGACGTGCGCGACACCTCGCTGAAGCTGCCGCCGGGCGTTGCCGGCACGGTCGTCGAGGTGCGTGTGTTCAACCGTCACGGCATCGACAAGGACGAACGCGCGCTCCAGATCGAGCGCGAGGAGATCGAGCGTCTCGAGAAGGACCGCGACGACGAACGCGCCATTCTCGATCGTGCGACCTATGCGCGCCTCAAGGACATGCTCATCGGCCAGACCGTTGCGGCGGCGCCGAAGGGCATCAAGAAGGGCGCCGTGATCGACGATGCGATGCTCGCCGAGCAGCCGCGCCGCGAGTGGTGGAAGTTCGCCGTTGAAGAGGACAAGCTCCAGTCCGATCTCGAAGCCGTGAAGGCGACGTGGGAGGAGGCGCTGAAGAGCCTCGACCGCCGTTTCGCGGAAAAGGTCGAGAAGCTGCAGCGCGGTGACGAAATGTTGCCGGGCGTGCTCAAGATGGTGAAGGTCTTCGTTGCGGTGAAGCGCAAGCTGCAGCCGGGCGACAAGATGGCCGGCCGTCACGGCAACAAGGGCGTCATCAGCCGCATCCTGCCGATCGAGGACATGCCGTTCCTCGACGACGGCACGCATGTGGACATCGTTCTGAACCCGCTCGGCGTGCCTTCGCGCATGAACGTCGGTCAGATTTTCGAAACCCACCTCGGCTGGGCCGCGCGCGGTCTCGGACGTCAGATCAGCGCCATGCTGGAAGACATCCATGCCAAGGCGCAGGGTCTCGACAAGGACGACGCCAAGGGGCTGCGCGACAAGCTGAAGGCCATCTATGGCCAGCAGTACAACGCGGAGATCGACGGCCAGTCCGACGACGAGCTGATGGAGCTTGCCACCAACCTCGCTTCGGGCGTGCCGATGGCGACGCCGGTGTTCGACGGCGCCCGCGAGGCGGACGTGTCGAACATGCTGGAACTCGCCGGTCTCGACCGGTCGGGCCAGGTGGAGCTGTACGACGGCCGCACCGGCGAGATGTTCGATCGCAAGGTGACCGTCGGCTACATCTACATGCTGAAGCTGCACCACCTTGTGGACGACAAGATCCACGCGCGTTCGATCGGGCCGTACAGCCTCGTCACCCAGCAGCCGCTGGGCGGCAAGGCGCAGTTCGGCGGTCAGCGCTTCGGTGAGATGGAAGTGTGGGCGCTGCAGGCTTACGGCGCGGCGTACACGCTGCAGGAAATGCTGACGGTGAAGTCGGACGACGTCGCCGGCCGCACCAAGGTCTACGAGGCGATCGTCAAGGGCGACGACACGTTCGAGGCCGGCATCCCCGAAAGCTTCAACGTGCTCGTCAAGGAAATGCGTTCGCTCGGCCTCAACGTCGAACTGCGCAACAGCGAGGACGACGAAGCCGAGGCGAAGGCCATTGCGGCGGAATGAATGATCTCTCCCTCTCCCGCGTGCGGGAGAGGGTCGTGAGGACCGGAAGCGGTTTCCTCATCCGCCTGCGCCGGTTGGCGCGGGGCAGAAATTCGGAGGCGGTATGAACCACGAACTGATGAACTTCTACAACCCGGCGGCGAAGCCGGAGACCTTCGACCAGATCCGCATCGGTCTGGCGAGCCCGGAGCGGATTCGCTCGTGGTCGTTCGGCGAGATCAAGAAGCCGGAGACGATCAACTACCGGACGTTCAAGCCTGAACGCGACGGCCTGTTCTGCGCCCGCATCTTTGGTCCGATCAAGGACTACGAGTGCCTGTGCGGCAAGTACAAGCGCATGAAGTACAAGGGCATCGTCTGCGAAAAGTGCGGCGTCGAGGTCACCGTCTCCAAGGTGCGCCGCGAACGCATGGGCCATATCGAGCTGGCCGCGCCGGTCGCGCACATCTGGTTCCTGAAGTCGCTGCCGAGCCGCATCGGCATGTTGCTCGACATCCAGCTGAAGCAGCTGGAGCGCGTGCTCTATTTCGAACAGTTCATCGTCATCGAGCCGGGCCTCACGCCGCTCGAGAAGTATCAGCTGCTCACCGAGGATGAACTCCTCGAAGCGCAGGACGAACACGGTGAGGACGCCTTCACTGCCGGCATCGGCGCCGAGGCGATCCAGAAGCTGCTCGAAAGCCTCGATCTCGAAGGCGAGAAGAAGATTCTTCTCGAAGAGCTCGCGGTCACCAAGTCCGAGCTGAAGCCCAAGAAGATCATCAAGCGCCTGAAGGTCATCGAGAGCTTCCTTGAATCCGGCAACCGTCCGGAATGGATGATCCTGAACGTCGTTCCGGTGATCCCGCCCGAACTGCGCCCGCTCGTTCCGCTCGACGGCGGCCGCTTCGCGACGTCCGATCTCAACGATCTCTACCGCCGCGTCATCAACCGCAACAACCGCCTGAAGCGCCTCATCGAGCTGCGCGCGCCGGACATCATCGTCCGCAACGAGAAGCGTATGCTTCAGGAAGCGGTCGATGCGCTGTTCGACAACGGCCGCCGTGGCCGCGTCATCACCGGCGCCAACAAGCGCCCGCTGAAGTCGCTGTCCGACATGCTCAAGGGCAAGCAGGGCCGCTTCCGCCAGAACCTGCTCGGCAAGCGCGTCGACTATTCGGGCCGTTCGGTCATCGTCACGGGTCCGGAGCTGAAGCTCCACCAGTGCGGCCTGCCGAAGAAAATGGCGCTCGAGCTGTTCAAGCCGTTCATCTACTCGCGCCTCGACGCCAAGGGTCTCTCGATGACCCTGAAGCAGGCGAAGAAGTGGGTGGAGAAAGAGCGCAAGGAAGTCTGGGACATCCTCGACGAAGTCATTCGCGAGCACCCGGTCCTCCTCAACCGCGCGCCGACGCTCCACCGCCTCGGCATTCAGGCGTTCGAGCCCGTGCTGATCGAGGGCAAGGCGATCCAGCTGCACCCGCTCGTCTGCTCGGCGTTCAACGCCGACTTCGACGGCGACCAGATGGCCGTCCACGTTCCGCTTAGCCTTGAAGCGCAGCTCGAAGCGCGCGTGCTGATGATGTCCACGAACAACATCCTCAGCCCCGCGAACGGCAAGCCGATCATCGTGCCGTCGCAGGACATGATTCTCGGCCTTTACTACCTCTCGATGGAGCGCAAGGGCGAGCCGGGCGAGGGGATGCTGATCTCCGACATGTCGGAAGTGCACCAGGCGCTGAACGCCAAGGCGGTCACGCTGCACTCGAAGATCGTCAGCCGCGTTCCGCAGACGTCTGAGGACGGCAAGACCTACATGAAGCGGGTCGAAACCACGCCGGGCCGCATGCTGCTCGGCGAGTGCCTGCCGAAGAACCACAAGGCGCCGTTCGAGATCGTCAACCGTCTCCTCACCAAGAAGGAGATCGCGGACGTCATCGATACCGTCTACCGCGAGTGCGGCCAGAAGGAGACCGTGCTGTTCGCCGACGCGATCATGGGCCTCGGCTTCCGTCACGCCTGCATGGCCGGCATTTCGTTCGGCAAGGACGACATGGTGATCCCGGACGAGAAGGAAGGGATGGTCGACGAGACGCGCGCGCTCGTGAAGGACTTCGAACAGCAGTATCAGGACGGCCTGATCACGCAGGGCGAGAAGTACAACAAGGTCGTCGACGCGTGGGCGCGTTGCGGCGATCGTGTTGCCGACGCGATGATGGCGCGCATTTCGGCGCGTCCGGTCGACGCGAACGGCCGCGAGATGCCGATCAACTCGATCTACATGATGGCGCATTCGGGCGCCCGCGGTAGCCAGGCGCAGATGAAGCAGCTCGCGGGTATGCGCGGCCTGATGGCCAAGCCCTCGGGCGAGATCATCGAAACGCCGATCATCTCGAACTTCAAGGAAGGTCTCACCGTCCTTGAATACTTCAACTCCACGCACGGCGCCCGCAAGGGTCTCGCCGACACCGCGCTCAAGACGGCGAACTCGGGTTACCTCACCCGCCGTCTCGTCGACGTGTCGCAGGATTGCGTGGTGATCGAGGACGATTGCGGCACCGACAATGCGCTGACCATCAAGGCCATCGTTGAAGGCGGCACCACCATCGTTTCGCTCGGCGAGCGCATCCTCGGCCGCACGCTGGCTGCGGACGTTGTCGATCACAAGACGAACGAGGTGGTGATGCCTGCGGGCACGCTGCTCACCGAAGCCGAGACGGCGATCGTCGAGGCGGCGGCGCCGCAGTCGGTGCAGATCCGTTCGCCGCTGGTCTGCGAGACGCGTCAGGGCGTCTGCGGTGCGTGCTACGGTCGCGACCTTGCGCGTGGTACGCCGGTCAACATCGGCGAGGCCGTGGGTGTCATCGCGGCGCAGTCGATCGGCGAGCCGGGCACGCAGCTCACGATGCGTACCTTCCACATCGGCGGCGCGGCGCAGGTCTCCGAGCAGTCGACGCTGGAAGCAAGCTTCGACGGTACGATCGAGCACCGCAACCTCGATACGATCACCGACAGCCGCAGCCGCCACATCGCGATGAGCCGCAACGGCGAACTCGCGATCGTGGACATGGATGGCCGCGAGCGTTCGGTGCATCGCATCCCATATGGCGCGATCCTTGCGAATGCGCCGGGGCACATCGTATCCAAGGGCGATCGTCTGGCCGAGTGGGATCCCTACACGCTGCCGGTGATCACCGACAAGTCGGGTACGGTGAAGTACCAGGATCTGATCGAGGGCGTCTCGCTGACCGAAAACGTCGACGAGGCCACCGGTATCACCAACAAGATGGTGGTCGACTGGCGCAGCCAGCCGAAGTCCGGCGATCTGCGTCCGCGCATCACCCTTCTTGACGAGACGTCGGGCGAAGCCGGTCGTTACATGCTGTCGGTGGACGCGATTCTCTCGGTGAACGAGGGCCAGAAGGTCGAGGCCGGCGACGTCATCGCGCGTATTCCGCGCGAGGCCGCGAAGACCCGCGACATCACCGGCGGTCTGCCGCGCGTCGCGGAGCTGTTCGAGGCGCGCAAGCCGAAGGACAACGCCGTCATCGCGCGCTGCGACGGTCGCATCGAGTTCGGCAAGGATTACAAGACCAAGCGCCGCATCATCATCCACCCGGAAGATGGTTCGGACGCGGTCGAGTACATGATCCCGAAGGGCAAGCACATCTCGGTGCAGGAAGGCGACTTCGTGCGCCGCGGCGACTACCTGCTCGACGGCAACCCCGATCCGCACGACATTCTCGACGTGCTGGGGGTGGAAGCGCTGGCCGAATACCTCGTTTGGGAAATCCAGGAAGTCTATCGACTCCAGGGCGTGAAGATCAACGACAAGCACATCGAGGTGATTGTCCGTCAGATGCTCCAGAAGGTCGAGATCACCGATTCGGGCGGCACCACGCTGCTCGTCGGCGAGCAGATCGACGCCGAGGAGCTGAACGAGGAGAACATCAAGGCGACCAAGGAAGGCCGCGATCCGGCGGTGGGCAAGCCCATCCTGCTCGGCATCACCAAGGCCTCGCTGCAGACGCGCTCGTTCATCTCGGCAGCCTCGTTCCAGGAAACGACGCGCGTGCTCACCGAGGCTTCGGTGCAGGGCAAGTCGGACACGCTGATGGGTCTCAAGGAGAACGTCATCGTGGGCCGTCTGATCCCGGCCGGCACCGGCGCCGCGCTCGCCCGCGCACGCATTGCGGCATCGAGCCGCGACGCGCAGCTCCGTGCCCGTCAGAAGCGCGTGTTGGATGCGGGGCAGACTGCGGTCGGAGAGACCGTCGACGCCTGAAGCTCCGCGTCACGATGAAAAGGGCCTCGCCGGGAAACCGGCGGGGCCTCTTTCGTTTCGGGTGCCAGCGTCGGCGCTCTTTACACCGGTGTCAGGAGTCGCACCGTACGCACGGCCGAAAGGTCGCATTTCCGTCTTCATGTCAGGATGGCACGATCCGTGCTTGTCCCATCCCGGGACAGGGGGACAGGAGGCGGGGGCGATGCTCTGGTGGGTCACGGGTGTGGTTGGTGCATTGCTCCTTGCTGCGCTGCTGGCGCCGCCGGCACCGGGCCGCCGTACGCTCAGCCGAATGGATTTCGGCGACGAGGCCGCTGACAAGGACGAGGGCGAGCGGTAGCGCTGAACGCAGCCGCTGTTGCGCACATCCCTCACCGAGGGAGGGTTGCGGCATCGGTGGGGCCCGCACATGACTTTCGGGGTTGCATCGGAGGCGGCGAGGCCCGAAAGGCGGGGCCACCGTCGCCGGAGCCTGTCGAAGTTCATGCACCCCTGTTGGAATTTGCTCCGCAGATCGACTAACGTCCGGCGCTTTCACGATGCGGAGCGACATATTGCCTAGCAGCGATCTCAGGGTCGCCCTGTTCTCGGGCAACTACAATTATGTGAAGGACGGTGCCAATCAGGCGCTGAACCGGCTCGTCGGCTACCTGCTGCGGCAGGGCGTCTCGGTTCGCGTTTACTCGCCGACCATCGAAAACCCGGCATTCGCGCCGACGGGCGATCTTGTTTCGATCCCGTCCGTACCGATCCCGGGGCGCGGCGAGTACCGGCTCGGGCTCGGCATCGGCGGGGTGAAGGCGGACCTCAAGGCCTTTGACCCGCACATCGTTCACATCGCTTCACCCGACATCATCGGCCACCGTGCCGTCGGGTGGGCGCGGGCGCGGGGCAAGCCGGCGGTGGCGTCCGTCCATACGCGCTTCGAGACCTATTTCCGCTATTACCGGATGCACTGGATGCAGACCGTGATCGAGGCGGTGCTGCGCCGTCTCTACAAGCGCTGTGTGGAAATCTACGCACCTTCCGAAAGCATGGCGGCGGTGCTCACCGACCAGCGCATGAGCCGCAACGTGCATATCTGGAGCCGTGGCATCGACGGCGAGCTCTATCGCCCGGATCGACGCGATATGGAGTGGCGGCGGAGCCTCGGCATCGCCGACGAGGACGTGGTGATCCTGTTCGTGGGACGCCTCGTGCTCGAGAAAGGCCTTGATACGTTCGCGGCGACGCTCTCGGAGTTGGATGCGCGCGGCGTGCCCTACAAGGCGCTGTTCGTGGGCGATGGCCCGGCCAGGGCGTGGATCGAGGCGCAGGCGCCGCAGGGCATCTTCCTTGGCTTCCAGTCCGGGGATGCGCTCGCGCGGGCCTATGCTTCGGCCGACGTGATGTTCAACCCGTCGTCCACCGAGACGTTCGGCAACGTGACGCTCGAGGCGATGGCAAGCGGCCTTCCCGTGGTTGCGGCGCGCGCGACCGGCAGCCTCAGCCTCGTGACACCGGGCCTCAACGGACAGCTGACGACGCCCGACGACATCCAGGAATCGGCGGATGCGCTCGCTGCCTATATCGCCGATCCGGAAAGCCGCATGGCGGCCGGAAAAGCGGGCCGCGAGATCAGCAAGCGCTTCGATTGGGATGCGATCAACGGCGCCTTGTTGCAGCGGTATCGCACCGTTGTTGCACGACACTCTTCAAAAGCGCGCGCATAGCCCCTATATGGGTGTTGCCGCCTTCGGGCGGCTATGGCGATAAATGATGCCGTGAAATAGGTACAGCGGACCCGGGGGCGGTACCCGGCGGCTCCACCAGTTTCACCGGGCAGGCTAAACGGCCTGTCCGGACATGGGGCCGAACTAGGATCGACGTGTGCTGAAAGACGGTTTTCTTTGCCCGGCCTGAATGCGCCGTAAAACCGTTCAAAACCTACAAATGCCAACGATAACGAGGCATTCGCGATCGCCGCGTAACTAAAGCCCTTCGGGGAATAGGTTACAAAGCTTAGCGCGGTTCGGGCCGCACCGGGCAACAGAAGCGGACACCAGCGGCACGGGGAGCGCCGGGCAACAGAAGCTCCCCACTTTCACGGTTCATCCAGAGTCGGACTTGACCGCGCCGCGGCGCCGCGCCACCAAGTGGCCTTATGATAACGAGGGCCGCATGAACGCCGAAACTCCGGAAAGTCTGATCCCGTATGACGAGATCGTGCAGGATGCGCTGCGCGGCGTCGTGTACGGCGTTCTGAAACGGGTGGAGACCGATGGCGGCCTGCCCGGCAACCACCATTTCTATATCGCCTTCAAGACCGCCGCGCCCGGCGTCGAGATGCCCGTGCACCTGCGCCAGCGCTATCCGGACGAAATGACGATCGTCATCCAGCACCGCTACTGGGAGCTGAAGGTTGATCGCGAGCACTTCGAGATCGGCCTTTCGTTCAATCAGGTGCCGACCAAGCTTTCGATTCCCTACGCGGCGATCACCGGCTTCCACGACCCTTCCGTGGAGTTCGCGCTGCAGTTTCCGACGCCCGAGGGCATCATACCGCCCGCACCGGAGCCCGAGCCCGAGCCCACGCCGCCCGAAAGCGGTGACGGCTCGAACGTGGTGACGCTCGACGCCTTTCGGAAGAAATGAGCGCGCGCGTCGAGACTGACAGTTTCGGGCCGATCGAAGTGCCCGCCTCGGCCTACTGGGGCGCGCAGACGCAGCGTTCCATCAGCAATTTTCCCATCGGCGGCGAGCGTATGCCCGCGCCGCTTGTGCGCGCGCTCGGCCTTATCAAACAGGCTGCGGCCTTCGTGAATGCCGAGCTTGGCGTGCTTGACAACAATCTCGCACCCGCGATCATCGAGGCCGCTGCCGAGGTTGCGGCGGGGAAGCGCGACGACCAGTTCCCGCTCGTCGTCTGGCAGACCGGTTCGGGCACGCAGAGCAACATGAACACCAACGAGGTGATCGCGGGCCGCGCCAACGAGATTCTCACGGGCGCGCGCGGCGGCAAGATCCCGGTGCATCCGAACGATCACGTCAACGCCTCGCAAAGCTCGAACGACACGTTCCCGACCGCGATGCATGTCGCGGCGGCGCGCGAGGTGAACGAACGGCTGATCCCGGCGCTCCGGCATCTGCACGCGGCACTTGCGGCGAAGGCGCAGGCGTTCGCGGACATCGTGAAGATCGGCCGCACGCACCTGCAGGACGCGACGCCAGTGACGCTGGGACAGGAGTTCTCCGGCTACGCGCAGCAGCTCGCGGACGGGATCGCGCGCGTGGAGGCGGTGCTGCCGCGGCTCTATCGGCTGGCGCAGGGCGGCACGGCGGTCGGTACCGGGCTCAACGCGCCGGAAGGCTTCGCCGAGGGCATCGCGAGCGAACTCGCGCGGCTTTCCGGCCTGCCGTTTGAAACCGCGCCCAACAAGTTCGAGGCGCTCGCCACGCACGACACGATGGTCGAGCTGTCGGGTGCGCTCAACGTGCTTGCGGTCAGTCTCAACAAGATCGCGAACGACATCCGCCTTCTCGGTTCCGGGCCGCGCTCCGGGCTCGGCGAGCTTGCGCTTCCGGAAAACGAGCCGGGCAGCTCGATCATGCCGGGTAAGGTCAACCCGACACAGGCCGAAGCGCTGACGATGGTGGCCGCCCAGGTGATGGGGAATCACGTCACCGTCACGGTGGGCGGCGCGCAGGGGCACATGGAGCTCAACGTCTTCAAGCCGGTGATCGCCTACAATGTGCTCCAGTCGATCCGCCTTATCGCCGACGCTTCCGTGAGCTTCGCGGACCGCTGCGTCGCGGGTATCGAACCGAACCGCGAGCGCATCGCCGATCTCGTCGAGCGCTCGCTGATGCTGGTGACGGCGCTCGCGCCCGAGATCGGCTACGACAATGCCGCGGCGATCGCCAAGCACGCGCACAAGCATGGATTGACGCTGCTGGAAGCGGCAAAAGCGCTCGATCTGATCGATGAGACGCGTTTTCGCGCGCTCGTCCGCCCTGAAACGATGCTGGCGCCCGGTCGCTAGGCGCCCGCTAGGCGGCGCGTTCGTGGTTTTCGACGTCGGCTGCGATGACCTGCTCGTCGTAGTGGATGCCGAAGCGGTCTTCCTCCACCCACCGCACCATGCCGGAGCGGGGCTGCTGGCCTTCCACGAAGGTCGTGACCCGGTCGCCTGGCCTCGGCAGCCAGCGCGCCTCGAACATCGCGCCCGTATCGGATGTGTTGCGCAGCCGGGCGCTCCGCCTGCGGTCGTTGTGCAGGATCGTCGCGCGCCGCAGCATGGCGATACGGCGGGGGCGGTTCGATTTCATGCCGTTCGGCGCGATCGGCGCTTCGGAGCGCGCAAGGATGCCTGCCTCGGCCCAGGGCACGGCCTTGCCGAAGATGAAGCCCTGCACCTGCGTACATCCGATGCGGCGGATGATATCGAGGTCGTCGTGCGTCTCGACGCCTTCGGCCGTGGTGATCATGCCGAGACTGTCGGCGAGCGCGACGATCGCCTTCACGATCGCGGCCTTCTGCCCGCCGCGCTCGGCCGCGCCGGAGACGAACGAGCGGTCGATCTTGATCTTCTTGAAGGGCGCCTTGGTGAGATAGGAGAAGCCCGAATAGCCGGTGCCGAAATCGTCGAGCGTTAGCCGCACACCGATCGCGCCGAGGCGCTGCAGCGTGGCGCGTGTCGCCGGGTTTTCCTCGAGGAAAACGCTTTCGGTGATCTCCAGCTCCAGCCGCTCGGGCGCGAGGCCGGCCTGCGCGAGCGCGTTGATCACCAGCGTCGGCAATTCCGGGTTCGTCACCTGGATCGGCGAGAGGTTGACGGCGATACCGATGTGCTCGGGCCACTTCGCAGCCACCATGCAGGCGTTCCGCAGCACCCATTCGCCGATGCCGTCGATAAGGCCGGTTTCCTCGGCGATCGGAATGAAGCTCGCCGGCGAGATTTCACCGTGGCGCGGATGGTGCCAGCGCACCAGCGCTTCGAAGCCGACGAGTGTTTCGCTCGCCGTTTCGACGATCGGCTGGAAATTGAGCGACAGCCCGTTGCTGACGAGCGCCCCGCGCAGGTCGTTTTCGATCTGCCGCCGCGTCTCGGCATTGCGGTGCATCCCGCCCTCGTAGAAGCGGTGCTTGCCGCGCCCGTCCGATTTCGCCGCATAAAGCGCGAGGTCGGCGTTCCGCATCAGCGCGTCGACGCTGTGGCCGTTGTCGGGGCCGATGGCGATGCCGACGCTCGCGCCGATGATGATGCGGTGGCCGTCCACCGTGTAGGGCGCGGAGAGATAGTCGATGATGCGCTGGGCGAAGGCGGAAAGCCCGGCCAGCGTTTCGGCATCGCGCACGACGACCGCGAACTCGTCGCCGCCGAGCCGCCCGACCCGGCCATCCGCGCCGACGAGCGTGCCGAGCCGATCGGCAACCTGTTCGAGCAGTTTGTCGCCCACTGGATGGCCGAGCGTGTCGTTTACCGATTTGAAGCGGTCGAGATCGAGCAGCAGCAGCGCGCAGCGCTGCGGCACGACGCCGCCGTGGCTGAGGAGCGCGGTTTCCAGCGTCTCGCGGATGGTGATGCGGTTCGCAAGGCCGGTGAGCGGATCGAAGCGCGCAAGGCGCATGGCGCGGTCTTCCGAACGGCGCACGTCGGTAAGATCGCCGCCGATGCCCGTGAAGCCCTCGAAGTGGCCGTGCTGGCTGTAGATCGGCGTGCCCGCGAGCGACCACCACTGGATGCCGAGCGGGAACAGCACGGGAATCACCACGTCGTGAAACGGCAGCTTGCCCTGCAGGTGGAATTCCAGCGTCCGCAGCGAGGTTGCGGCCTCGTCCGGGTCTTCCACCTCAAGCGAGATGATGTCCCCAAGCGGACGCCCGATCAGGAGCTCGTTCGTGGTCCCGTGCGCCGCGCCGAACGAGGGCGAGATATAGGTGATGCGGCCGTCGATATCGGTTTCCCAGAACCAGCCGCTGCCGCAGGTCTCGAATGTCGCGCAGAGCCTGCGCACGCGCTGTTCGCCGAGATCGCGCATCGATCCCTCGGCGCGTTCGATGAGCGTGCGCCGTCCGGCGAGGTAGAGCGTGAGCGCGCCCGACAGCACGACGACCGCCGCCGCCGACGAGGCGAAGCCATCGAGACGGGTGACGAGCGTGACCGCGAACGCGACCATATAGGCCATCGCTGCAAGCGGCATCGGCGAAAGCGCGACAATGCCGAGCACGAGCATCGAAATGGAAAGAACGAGCGCGAACGGTATGTCGCTGATGACCGGAAGCGTGCTCCAAAGAAGCCCCGCCGCGGCGCTCAGCGTCACGAGACCGCGCGCCGTATCGGCGACTTCGCCTGCTTTCGGCTGGGCTTCGCGCAGCCCGAACACCGCGAACAACGTCGTCAGCACGCCGCCCGCCGCGAGCCACGCGCCCTGGATCGAGGCGGTGAGCGGTACGTGCCAGAGCGTGACGCCCGCCCAGATCAGCGCGCCGATCGCCGCAAACAGCGGAATCGTGGGGCGGAGATCAAGCAGCTGCCGGTGCGTGTTGGCAATCTCGCTGCGCGAGCCGAGGCGCGGCAGCGCGACGCCGGCCAGCCAGTTCCGGGGCTCGCGAAGGTGCGCAGCGGAATCGGCGCCCACGGTTTCGCGGATCGGTTTGGCGGGGCGGCTGGGCATCTCAAGCCGCCGTCGCGACCGAAGGTTCGGGTCCGGCGGCGGCCACGTGCCGATCACGCCCGGTCCTCTTGGCCTCGTAGAGTGCCGTATCAGCGCGCCTGTAGACCTGCCGCCAGGTGCGGTCGTCGGCGATGATGCCCGATGCGGAGCCGATGCTGACAGTGATGCGGACGCCGTCCGTCATCGGTGTCGCGCGGAAGGCGCGGAGGATCGTTCCGGCCGTGTCGTCGCGCTCGCTGTGGGGGACGATGAGCGCGAATTCCTCGCCGCCGAGGCGGCCGACGACGGCGCCCGCCGGGGAGACGCTCTCGATCAGCCGTGCGGCCTCCCGCAGCACACGGTCGCCGAATTCGTGCCCGAAACCGTCGTTGACGGTCTTGAAATGATCGATGTCGATCAGCAGCAGGCGCGACTTCAGCTTGCCCTTGCCACTGCGGCGGATGCCGTATTCGATGAAGGCGCGGCGGTTGAGAAGCCCGGTCAGCGCGTCGGTTTCGGCAAGGTAGGTCAGTTCGATCTCGCGGGCGCGCGCCTCGTCGCGCTCGGCGCGAATGTTGGAGATGCGGTAGGCGATGCCGATCATGCTCAGCACGCATTCAAGGCACATCGCGTAGAAATAGCTGTCTTCGATGAACGCACTCGTCTCCATGAAGCCGAGCGCGACGAGAATGCGGGCGAAGGCCCCGGCGAGCGGTACGGCCCAGGCCACCGTGTAGATGAGGATGATGCGGCTGCCCCGGCGCCACGCGATGATCGCCATCGGGAAGATCAGCGCCATCGTGACCGCGCCGAGGATGTTCACCACGGCGAGCGGGACATGAAGCCGCTCCGGCGCCTGGAACAGCGTGATGAGCGCGATGACGCCTGCGCCGACCTGCAAGGTTGCGAGCATGATGCCGGTGATCGCCAGCCGCATGTGTACGGTGCCGCGCTCCAGCAGGGTGATCGTGAAAACGACCGCGAACCACAGCATCACGGGCAAGACGGCCTCTGCGGCGACGTTGCCGAGCATCGGCGGCAATCCTGCGGGAAGCATCCGCATCATGATGCCGGACGCGGCAAGGCCGTAGAGCAGGGTCGCGGCGGTCATGCCGCAGTAGAAGAAAAGGAAGGCGTAGCGCAGCCAGACGAGCAGCACGAGATTGAAGAACAGGGTGGCGAAGATCACGCCGCCGAACAGGCCGTAGATCAGCGATTGCCGTTCAGTTTCAATGGCCTCCACCTGGGGAGTCTCAACCGCGGGCCGCACGAAGGCGCCGCGCGGATCGACGACTTTCCGGGCGTGCAGCGCAATGGTTTCGATCGTTCCCGCCCGCCAGGGGATGCGCAGCCGGAACATGCCGCCGAGTTCGGTGTGGCTTGCGGCAGAGGCGGCATCGTGGCGCATCGTCCAGACGGTGCCGTCGGCATAGCGAACGTAGAGCGTAACCTCTTCAAAAAGCGTCTGTTTGAGGTGAACGGACAAGGGCTCGCCGGGCTTCTGTCGCAGATCGAGGCCGGATTTTATCAGCCAGGCGTCGCGCATCTCGCCCGTGGAGAGCCCGCCCGGGCAGTCGCCGCCCGCGGCCCTCGCCATGGCGCCGGCAAGGCTAAGATCCTTGTGATCGGG
The DNA here is from genome assembly GCF_013911755.1 of Sphingosinicella sp. Taxonomy (GTDB): domain Bacteria; phylum Pseudomonadota; class Alphaproteobacteria; order Sphingomonadales; family Sphingomonadaceae; genus Sphingosinicella. The sequence goes on along the minus strand of NZ_JACESP010000017.1, from coordinate 31,829 downwards.
GAAAACGCACGCGTTCGCGCCGATATCGAGCGTAACGCGCGCGTTCGCGGTCGATGAAATGGCGAGCGCACAGAAAAGCAAGCTCGCAAGCAGGAGCAGCCCGCGCCGTGCGAACACAGCGGTTATGCCGAAAATACCATGCATCCGCTTTAGGTTAACGCAGCGGATGATAACGATTCGCTAATTACGTTCTTCTTTGCGCAATCTTGACCGTGGCGCACCTTGCTTTATGTGCGGCGCGCATGGACGTACGGACAGACACGGCCGGAAAAATCGAGCGGCGCGGCATCCTTTTCGTGCTGTCTTCCCCTTCGGGCGCGGGCAAAACCACGATGGCGCGGCGTCTGCTGGCGGCGGAACCGCAGATGGCGGTTTCCGTGTCGGCGACCACGCGCGCGAAGCGCCCCGGCGAGGTCGATGGCATCGACTATCACTTCCGCACCGAGGCGCAGTTCGAGCGCATGGTCGAGGCGGGCGAGTTCCTGGAATGGGCGCACGTGTTCGGCAACCGCTACGGCACGCCGCGCGCTGCGGTGGAAACCGCGCTCCGCATGGGCCGCGACGTGCTGTTCGACGTGGACTGGCAGGGTACACAGCAACTCGCCCAGTCGATGGGCGACGATGTCGTCTCCATCTTCCTGCTGCCGCCGACGATGGCCGAACTGGAACGCCGCCTGCGCGCGCGCCGCACCGACAGCGAAGAGGTCATCGAGGGCCGCATGGCGCGCGCCGCCGCGGAAATCAGCCACTGGCCCGAATACGACTATGTGCTTGTCAACGAGGACATGCACGACTGCTTCGAACAGATTCACACGATCGTTCACGCCGAGCGGCTGAGGCGGCAGCGCCGGGGCGCGTGGCTCACCGAATTCACCCGCGAGATGGCGGGAAAACAAGGCTGACCGTGCGCGGGCCAGGGGGTTAACGCCGGCGCCCTGCGTACCTATGTGATTGCCGGAAACATCACGGGACGGACGATGACAGCGAACCGATCACTCTGGCTGCTGGCCGCGGGCGCAATCGCGGGCACGAGCTTCGCCATGGCCATCGACAAGATCGAGCCGCAGGCTTCGGCGCAGCAGGTGGCGGCACTTGCCGCGGCCGCCGCGCCGCCCGAAACGCCGCGCCGCGTGCCGACGAGCAATGCCGAGTTGATGCTCTCCTACGCGCCGCTCGTGAAGGCGAGCGTGCCGGCCGTCGTCAATGTCTACACCGCGCGTGTGAACCGCACGCGCCGCGATCCGTTCTGGGATCTGTTCTTCGGCGGCGGCCGCATGACGCCGCAGCCGCGCGTCGAGCAGTCGCTGGGCTCGGGCGTTATCGTCGATGGTTCCGGCCTCATCGTCACCAACAACCACGTTGTCGAGGGTGCCGACGAGATCAAGGTCGCGCTCGCAGACCGCCGCGAGTTTCCGGCCAAGCTGATGTTTACCGACAAGCAGCTCGATCTTGCGCTGCTGAAGGTGGAAACGGGGGGAGCAGCGCTTCCCGTCGTGCCGCTCGGCGACAGCGACAGTGCGGAGGTCGGCGATGTCGTCATCGCCATCGGCAATCCCTTCGGCGTCGGCCAGACCGTGACGCACGGCATCGTCTCGGCGCTCGCGCGCACCGGCGTCGGCATCAGCGACTACCAGTTCTTCGTGCAGACGGACGCGGCCATCAACCCCGGCAACTCGGGCGGCGCGCTCATCGGCATGGATGGCCGCCTTGTCGGCATCAACACTGCGATCTACTCGCGCTCGGGCGGTTCGAACGGCATCGGTTTCGCGATCCCTGCCAACATGGTGCGCCAGTTTATCGCGGGCGCGAAAACCGGCAAGATTTCAAGGCCCTGGCTCGGCATGGCGGGCCAGCCGGTGACATCCGAGATCGCCCGCGCCTCGGGCCTCGACCGGCCGATGGGCGTCGTCATCAACGAGGTGACGAAGGGCTCGCCCGCCGAACGGGCGGGCGTGCGGGTGGGGGACATTGTCTACGCCGTGGACGGCAAGGATGCCTCCGACCCTGATACGCTGCGCTACCTCGTTGCCAGCAAGCCGGTGGGCGAGACCGTGAAACTCACGCTTCTGCGCGGCGGCAAGGCGGAGAACGTGGCGCTGAAGCTCGTCGCGCCGCCCGAAGTGCCGGCACGCGACACGACGCTCCTCGCCGGGCGCTCGATCCTTGCGGGCATCACGGTTGCGAACCTCTCGCCGGCACTCTCCGCCGAGCTTGGCGGCGGGCTGCCCGATGCAGGCGTCGTGGTGATCGGTGCCGATCCCCGCGCGCCGGCGCTGCGCTTCGGGCTCGTTCAGCCCGGCGATATTCTCGAAGCGGTGAACGGCCGCGCCGTAGCGAGTGCGAAGGGACTGCAGGCGCAGGCGAACGCAGCTGCCGCCGAGATGACGCTGCGCATGAGCCGGGGCGGAAGCACGCGCGAATGCTATTTCCGCGCGCCGTCCTCGCTGCAATGCCGGGGCTGAGCCCTATTCGAATTCCATGATGATGGCGTCCACGGCGAGGCTGTCGCCCGCCTTGGCGTTCACGGACTTCACGACCGCCGTCTTCTCCGCGCGGAGGATGTTTTCCATCTTCATCGCCTCGACGACCGCGAGCGCCTGGCCCGGCTCCACCGTGTCGCCCGCCGCCGCCGAGACCGAGACGACAAGGCCGGGCATCGGGCAGAGCAGGAACTTCGAAAGGTCCGGCGGGATCTTCTCGATCATGTACCCCGCGAGTGCGCTGGCGCGCGGCGTGAGCGCGCGGACGTCGTGGCCGGAGCCCTTCACCGTCATGCGGTAGCCCACGGGCTTCAGCGCCAGCTTCACGGCAACGTCCCGGCCATCGACGTCGGCGAGGAACACCGGTTCGCCCGGCTCCCATTCCGTCGCGACGTTGTGCGTGTGCGTACCGCCCTCGAACGTGTGGGTCACGATCCAGCCGCTGCTCGTTTCCTCGGCGTGCACGCTGAACGGCTTGCGATCGATCTCGATCACCCAGTCCGGGCCGAACTGCGCGCCGTGGCCGTTGAGCTGCCCCTCGATGAACTGCGCGCGCTGCACGGTGATGGCGTTGATGACCGCGGCGGCGATGATCAGGTCGTCGCGCTTTTCGTCGGTGAAGGGCGCGCCCTCGAAGCCGTCCGGGTATTCTTCGGCGATGAAGCCGGTCGTGAGGCGGCCGTCGCGGAAGCGCTGGTGCTGCATCACGGCGGAGAGGAAGTCGATGTTGTGGCCGATGCCGTCGATCCGGTAGCGGTCGAGTGCTGCGACCTGAAGATCCGCCGCTTCCTCGCGCGTCGGCGCGTGGGTGATCAGCTTGGCGATCATCGGATCGTAGAACATCGAGATTTCGCTGCCCTCGACGACGCCGGTATCCACGCGCACCGTCGTCTCGCCGCTCGTCTCCTCGGGCGGCGCGTAGCGTGTCAGGCGGCCAATCGAGGGGAGGAAGTTGCGGTAGGGGTCTTCGGCGTAGACTCGGCTTTCAAGCGCCCAGCCCGAGAGCTTCACGTCGTCCTGCGTGAAGGCCAGTTTCTCGCCTGCCGCGACGCGGATCATCTGCTCGACGAGGTCGAGGCCGGTGATGCACTCCGTCACCGGATGCTCCACCTGCAGGCGGGTGTTCATCTCCAGGAAGTAGAAGCCCATGCCGGTCGTGTCGGCGCCGCTGACGATCAGCTCCACCGTGCCGGCGCTATAGTAGCCCACGGCCTTCGAAAGCGCGACGGCCTGCTCGCCCATCGCCTTGCGCATCTCGGGCGTCACGAAGGGCGAGGGCGCCTCTTCGATCACCTTCTGGTGGCGGCGCTGGATAGAGCATTCGCGTTCGCCGAGGTAGAGCACGTTGCCGTGCTGGTCGCCGAGCACCTGGATCTCGATGTGGCGCGGCTCGACGATGAACTTCTCGATGAAGACGCGGTCGTCGCCGAAGCTCGAAAGCCCCTCGCGCTTGGTCGCCTCGAAGCCCTCCCGCACGTCCTTTTCGGAGTAGGCGAGGCGCATCCCCTTGCCGCCGCCGCCCGCGGAGGCCTTCATCATCACCGGATAGCCGATTTCGTTCGCGATGCGGACGGCGTGCTCGGTATCCTCGATCTCCCCGACGAAGCCGGGGACGACGTTGACGCCCGCGGCCTTGGCGAGTTTCTTCGATTCGATTTTGTCGCCCATCGCGGCGATGGCATTGGGCGGCGGGCCGATGAAGGCGATATTCTCTTCGGCGAGGCGCTTGGCGAACCATTCACGCTCGGACAGGAAGCCGTAGCCGGGGTGGACAGCCTCGGCGCCGGTTGCCTTGCAGGCCGCGATGATGGCGTCGCCGAGAAGGTAGGATTCAGCGGCGGGCGGCGGGCCGAGCCGCACGGCCTCGTCCGCCATCTCCACGTGCAGCGCGGCGGCATCTGCGTCCGAATAGACCGCGACCGTCTTGATGCCCATGCGCCGCGCCGTCTTGATGACCCGGCAGGCGATCTCGCCGCGGTTCGCGATCAGGATTTTCTTGAACATGAAAGGCGGCGCCCCCGAAACCAATGACGCGGACCTTCAAGCGGCGATGCGCGGCGGCGTCAAGTCTTGAGGAGACTAAGGAAGGCTTCATCCGCCACGCCGCGCCCCTCCGCCTGCTGCAGAAGGTCGAAGTCGCCCCGGTGGTTCACCTCCACAAACGATGGCCCGCCCGGTGTGATGGCGACGTCCCAGCCCTGCACGGGAATGCCCGCGAGACCCGCCGCGGCGAAGCGCACCGCGTCCAGCGTTTCCGCCCAGAACGGCAGGTGCCAACCCGCGAATGCTGCGCCCGTGTCGGGGTGGCTTTCGATCGTTCGGTGGTCAGCGCCGACGCCCGAATGCACCCGCAGCACCTCGCCCGTTGCGGCATCGACTTGCCCCAGCATGTTGCCGCTTTTGCCGCTGCGATAGTTGTCGGTCATGTTGCGGCCGACGGGGATGCGGAAGGCGATGCGATGCACGCGCGGGCCTTCCGGGAGCAGCAGCACCATGATGCGCAGCGTCGCCGCGCGCTGGCCGATGACACGCACGAGGTCGGCGTGCGGGACGATCAGGTCCTGAAAGATGAGCGGGCCTGCCGAGCGGGCCCACATTTTTTCGACATAGTCCGCGACGCGGATCACGGTTCCGTCCGACATTCGGAGCATATCCGACGCGTGATCGTAACCCTCCAGCAGTGCGCAGCCCATGCCGAGCGCAAGATCGGAAGGCTTCGCGAAGAGAGGATAGGGGCAGCCCTCGCGCAGCCAGGCGCCGAGCGCTTCGGGCGAGCCCAAGGTGGGCACGCCCGGATAGGTGCGGTAAGCGTGGCCGATCGCGACGATCTTCGGGTAGAGAAGGCCAAGCCCGTCCAGAAACTGGTATGTGAGCAGCTTGTCGTCGGCGACCGCATCCCAGCGATGATTGCCGATGTGATAGACGGTTTCTTTCGCCCAGGAGCCCACGAAGCCGCGCTTCGAAGCGAATGCCATTCCGGGACGATACAGTCGCTGCTCGTAATATTCCTGCGGTCGCACGCGGAACGGCCCGAAGCGAAGCTGCACCATCTCGGCGAGCTGGGCGACCAAAGGCAGTCCGCCGTCGGCAGCCCCAGCGCGCGCATAACGCAGCGTGGCGGCGATGTTGCGCATACCCAGCTCAGGCCGCCTTTCCGAGGGCGTGGAGCGCGTCCGTATCGGCGTCCATCAGCGGTTCGAGGTAGAGCTGCGGCAGGATGACACCGGGGGCGGCGTTCACTTCGATGAGCATCGGTCCCTGATCGGTGAAAGCGAGATCCCAGCCGGCGAACTTCAGCCCCGGCAGATAGGAGGTCGCCCGCCTGATATCGGCGATCGCCTTCTCCCAATCCGGCAACGTCAGCCGGGCAAAGGGCACACCCGTATCCGGATGACATTCAAGCGCGTGCTGGTCCGGTCCGGTGCCGCGCGTCGCGGCGGTCAGCTTGCCGGTATCGGGGTCGATCGCCGCGTAGGCGTTGCCGGTAATGCCACCCGCGAAGTTGTCGGTCATCGATGTGCCGACCGGAATGCGCAGCAACGCGCGCTTCACCTTGAACGTGCCTTCATGCGCGAAGGTCATCACGCGCACGGTGGCGAGCCGGTCTCCGATCACTGCAGCGACATCGGGATGCGGCCGCGCCAGTTCCTGAACCACGAATCCGCCATCGCGCGTGCCGCTGTGGCGCGCCACGAAATCATCGAGCGGGACGGCCTCTCCGCTGCCGAGGCTTACAATACCGGCGGCCGCGTCTACACAGCGCACAAGCGCCGCGCCGCGTCCGCGAATGTCGTCCACACGCTTGATGAAGAAAGGGTCATTCCCCCTTTGCGCGAAAAACGCCCGGATGGCGGCGGAATCGCGCAGCGATGCGGCCCCGGCGAACACACGCCACGGATGGATCACGGCAAGCACGCGCGGTGCGGGCAACTTCCAGGCGCGCATCATCGTGTAGAACAGCAGCTTGTCCGTGCCGATGGCATAAAAGCGGCGATCGTCGAAGCTGTAGAAGCGAGGCCGCGCCCACTCGTCCACGAAGCGCAGCTTGCGTGCCATGGGCAAACCCGGCGTGTAGAGACGATACTTGAAATAGGCCTCCGGCCGGATTCGGCCAGGGCCCTTGCGAAGCACGGCCATGTCGACGAACTGTTGGAACAGGCCGCGCCCCGTCTGCGCTTTCGCCCGGCGCGCAAGCGCAATGATTCCGGCAAGTGACAACCTATCCCCCGACTGTGATTCGTCACAGCGGCTCAGTACGATATCGGGGCTGCGGAGGAAGCAATTTTTTGCAGTAAGGCGTTATTTTTCAATTTAAAAACAAATAACTATCGTTACCATTCCGTTACAGAGGACGCCGTTTGTCGTAGCGTTCCAGAAAGCGCGGCGTGGCGAGGCCGCGCTTTGCCGCGATCTTGACATGTAGCGCGCCTGCGTCCGCGGTTCGCGATCGGGATTTTCTTGAACGTGAAGGGCGGCCCCCAAAACCTATGACGGGGACCTTCAAGCCGCGATGGACGGCGGCGTCGTGCCTTGAGGAGTCGGGGACGCGATCTAGCGCCGCCTCCAGCTTCCCGTGCCGATGATGATATGTTGATATCGTTTCCGGTTCTCGACGGGGTCCATTGGGAAATACTGCAGGAATACGTCGTCCATCAGACCCCGCCCGGTGGCTTGCAATAGCGCATAGCCGGGATGGGTGTTGAACTCGACCACGACGGGTCCATTTACCGTGAAGGCGATGTCCCAGCCCAGTATGGGAAGTCCGAAAAGGGCCTGCTGGCCAAGCTTCACGATATCAAGGGCTTCATTCCAGTGCGGCAGTTGGAAGCCTGTGATGCGCTCTCCGGTATCGAGGTGCGTCTGCGTCCGCCTGAGCGTCAGGCCGAGGCCTTCATACATGTCGCCGAGCGTGCCGGTCTCGATGTCGATTTCAGCAAAGCCATTGCCGCCGGTGCCGAGATTGAAGTTATCGGTGAAATTTTTCCCGACAGGAATACGGAATGCAGCGCGGTGGACCCGTGTTTCGCCCTCAGCAGCCATGGTGATGATCCGCGCGGTGGCGACGCGTCTGCCGAACAGGCGAACCAGTGCGGGGTCGGGCTCAATTACGTCCTGAAAGATGAGTCCCCCCAGATGTTTGTTCCAGTTGTCCAGCGCGAAGGTCTTCACCGGAATTTCTTCCCCGGTGACCGTCACAATGGAATCGGTCTTCTCGTTCCATGACACACCACAACAGCTTCCCATGCCGAAAGCGCCGGCCGAGGGTTTCGAGAAAAATGGATAATTGTCCTTCTGACGGAGCCAATCCTCCATGTCTTCGACGGTGCTGATGAGTGCTACGCCGGGATAATAGCGTCGGCTTTCGTAGACAGCTTTGGTCACCGGGATCGGCAGGCCGAACGTTTTGAGAAAGGCATAGGCAAGCAACTTGTCGTTTCCAATGCCGCACCACTGAGGATCTTGCGCCTGATAAACGACGCCCTTCGCCCATACGCCTGCAAATGTGTGATGTTGCGAAGGGTTCAATTCAAACAGGCGATAATCGAAATATTCCTTCGCCGACACTTTTCCAGGGCCTCGCCTGCAGCGAACTATTTCTTTTATTTGAGCGAGTTGACTTTTGCCGGTTTGCTTTTTCGCTATGTGCGTATTCCGAAATAAATCTGTTAGAGAGATCCCCAGAAACATGTGTCCCCCCTTCGAAAATCAGAATTTTTCGTTCGGATAAAGTGCCAGAAAATCCGCATCCGCAAGCAGCCCACGGCCCGGAGCGAGCTGTGCAATATTCAGATCGCCTCTGGGGTTTGTTTCGACCAATAGCGGTCCTCTGTCGCTGAAAGCGACATCCCACCCGTGTATCTTCAAGCCGGGGATAGCGCGACTGGCCGTTAACACCAGATCAACGGCCGTTTGCCAGTCCGGGATAGGGAAGTCGACAATCTGTTCGGCGGTGTCGGGATGAACGGAAACTTCGTGCCAATTGACTCCCAATCCGCCAAGAACTTTTCTCAGACGACCACTTTCCAAATCCACGAATGCGATCATATTCCCGGACTTTCCACTTTGGAAGTTGTCCGTCATGCTCTTTCCCGAAGGTATGCGGAGACCTGCGGCAAGTATCCTGGCTTCCCGAGACTTGTTAAGCACTACGATGCGAGCCGTCGCCACACGATTCCCGATCACCTTTTGCAATGCAGGGTGCGGACGGATCAATTCCTGAAACAGTATGACCGGACCGTTCGGCGCGCCGTGCTGCGATACGAAGTCAGCTATGCTGATTGTTTCGCCATCGCCGAGAACCAAATTTCCGTTCTCCGAACGGACGATGAGTTTTGAGCCGTATCCCAGATAGCTGACGGCGGGTTTGCAGAAAAACGGATAATTTTCCTTATTGCCCAGCCATGCCTCGAGTTCGCGTTCAGAATTCAGGGCAGTCACCCCTGCGGCGGGGGCTTCTGTGTTCGTGGCAGCAAGTACTTTTGGATGGGGCCATCCCTTTTCATGAAAAAAACGGTATGATAGCGCCTTGTCACTGAAAACCCGTGCAGTTTCCGTGTCTTGAATTCTATAAATGCGACTTTTTGCCCAAGGTCCTACATATGTTGTTTTTTGTGTCCACGTAAATTCTGGATCAAAAAGACGATAATTGTAATAATATTCCGCTGTTATTCTTCCTCTGCTTGCTCTGAGTCTTATGATGTCGATGATTTGGGATGTGATACTTTTTCCGGACTGTTCCTTGGCGGCTCGAGACAATGCGAGTAGCTCTTTCACCGGCATCCCAAAAATCATAAAACCATCTTCCTAAACAGCGCACGAATCTCGTTCGCGGCGAAGCGGCCGAATTCCCGGAAATACAACGCCCGATCTTCGGGAAAGTTTAGGTCGGCATGAATGCGGGGATCGATGAAGCGCCATGCGAATGCGCCGAGCCGAGCGGCCTTGCTCCCGGGACGCCGCAGCGCGTTCGCGAGCCAGGCGAATTCGCCCGGAAACGTGTCGCGGCAGATGACGGCCTGCTTCGGGCGGATCGGCTGCGGAATTCGGCCGTCGAGGAACCATTCGGCGGCGAGGCGGGGGAAATCGACGCCCGCGTGGAGATCGAGGTGCAGATATTGCCAGAAGCGGGCGTTCACCTCGATGACGTGGAAATCGCCGCTGTCGTCATCGCGCCGGTATTCCACCATCGCGCAGCCGATCCAGCCGAGCGCGGAAAGGCGGCGCACGGCATCGTCGTAAACGTCCTGATGCCACTGCGTGCGGCGCAGCGACATCGTGCCCTTGCTGTGCGGCTCGGCGTGGCAATCGACGACGACGTCGCCGACAAGCGGGCCATCGGGGCCCATCAGCAGGCTCACGCCCACCTGCCGCCCGGTGACGCCGCCCTGCACGAGAACGCTTTCGTAGCCCGCGGCGAGCGTCCGGCCGATGGCATCCTCAGCCGCCTGCACGCTCAGGCACTGGTGGAAGCCGACGCCGACAACTTCGCCATCTGCGCCCCGGCCGCCTTTCACGTAGATCGGCAGCGGAAAGCCCGAGAGGTCGGGCACATCGCCCGCGCGCGCCACCAGCGTTTTGGGATGATGGTCGAGGAGGCCCGCTGCGCGCCAGCAGTCGTAGGCCGCGATCTTGTCGCCGCCCGCATAGACGATCGCGGGATCGGGGGAGACGGGGAGGAGCGGGCTGAATTCGGAGAACCGCTCGCGCACGGCGGAAAGCAGGCCGCCCGAGGGCACGATCATGCGGATGGCGTTTGCCTTCACATAGGCGGTGAGCCAGTCGCAGAAGGCCGGATCGCCGTAACGCGGATGCGTCGCCGTGTGCCGTGCGAAGGTCGATCGCAGACCCATCGCGCGCGGGTCTGCCGCCGCGGCATGGGTTTCATAGCCCGCGCGGCCGAGCGAACGCAGCGCTGCAAGCTGCGCGCGCGTCTGGACATCAGGGACGAGGATCGCGGGCTTCACGCGGCGTCCACGAAGCGGGCGCCGAACGCCGGGTCGATGCGTTCGGCTGTCATGCGCGCCTTGCCCAGCCGCCGGCGGGTGTGCAGCAGCGCGACCGGACGCAAGCCGGCCTTGCGGGCGCTCGCCAGCGCGGCAAGGTTCGTGCTTACGACACCGCTCACCGTCCAGCGCATACCGAGGTCCGCGATCAGATGGCGGATACGCGCACGCTGCAGTGCGGTGTGAAGGCCATGCCCGCGCGCCATGGGGTGTACGTAACCGCCGTAGAGCGTCGCCGTCCGTTCCGGCCACAACACGTGCTGACCGACATGTGTGTAGGTCGTCTCTTCGGCGTTCGGATGGGCAAGGCCATAGCCGAGCAGGGGGCCATCGGCAGCGGCAACCGTGAACAGCAGCGTCTTGCCTTCCGCGAGTCGCCGCTCGGCCGCGGCGATGAAGTCCTCGCGTGTCTGCCAGGACACGGTCTGCTCGAAGCGGCGGACATGGTTCATGTCGTTGACGCGAACGTCGAGATCGGCGGGTGCGCCGATGCCGGGCGTGTCGGCGGCGAACAGATGCAGCGCATGGTCGCTCCACAACCGCACAACGGCTGGTTGCCGCGCTATCTTCGAAAGGATGCCGTCGCCGCTCATGCGCGCCTGTCTACCGGTGGCGCGTTGCGAATGCGCTAATTTTCAGGCGCCTGCAAGCGCGGGCGCGGCCAATTCCATCGGGTGGACGCCAAGGCGTCCGAACAGCGCCGCATCCTTGCTGTCGCCCGCGTTCGGCGTGGTCAGCAGCCGGTCGCCGGTGAAGATGCTGTTCGCGCCCGCCATGAAGCAGAGCGCCTGCGCGCTATCCGACATGCTCTCGCGGCCTGCGGAGAGTCGCACCATGCTTTCGGGCATCAGGATGCGCGCGACCGCAACGGTGCGGACGAACTCGATCTCGTCGATCTTCGCGAGCGGCGTGTCGGCCAGCATGTCGCCGAGCACGGTGCCCTTCACCGGCACGAGCGCGTTGATCGGCACGCTTTCGGGGTGATGCGGAAGCGTGGCGAGCGCGTGCAGGAAGCCGACGCGGTCGCTGCGTGTTTCGCCCATGCCGACGATGCCGCCCGAGCACACGTTGATGCCCGCGCTGCGCACGTTTTCCAGCGTTTCGATGCGATCCTCGAAGGTGCGCGTGGTGATGACGTTGGCGTAGTTTTCGGGGCTCGTGTCGATGTTGTGGTTGTAATAGTCGAGGCCGGCCTCGGCGAGCTGGCGGGACTGGTCGGCCGTGAGCATCCCGAGCGTCATGCAGGTTTCGAGGCCCATCGCGCGGACGCCCTTCACCATCTCGACGATCGCGGGCATGTCGCGGTCCTTGGGGCTGCGCCACGCCGCGCCCATGCAAAAACGGCCCGAGCCCGCGTCCTTCGCGGCGCGCGCCTCGGCGAGCACGGCGTCCACGTCCATCAGCTTTTCGGCCTTTAGGCCCGTTTCAGCGCTCGCTGACTGGCTGCAATAACCGCAATCCTCCGGGCAGCCGCCGGTCTTGATCGAAAGCAGCGTCGAGAGCTGCACCGCGTTCGGATCGAAGTGCGCGCGGTGCACGGTCTGCGCCTCGAACATCAGGTCCGCGAACGGCAGGTCGAACAGCGCGGCGACTTCGTCGCGCGTCCAGTCGGTGCGGATTTCGCGGGCGATGGGATTGTGGACGTTCATTGGCAAGTCCCTTCTAGAGCGGGATGTTGTCGTGCTTCTTCCACGGGTTTTCGAGGCTCTTGGTGCGGAGCTTGCGAAGACCGATGGCGATGCGCCGCCGCGTCGAATGCGGCATGATGACCTCGTCGATGAAACCCTTGGCGGCGGCGACGAACGGGTTGGCGAAGCGTGCCTCGTACTCGCGCGTGCGCTCGGCGATCTTCTCGGGGTCGCCGATGTCCTTGCGGAAGATGATTTCCACTGCGCCCTTGGCGCCCATCACCGCGATCTCGGCGGTCGGCCACGCGTAGTTGAGGTCGCCGCGCAGGTGCTTCGACGCCATGACGTCGTAGGCGCCGCCATAGGCCTTGCGCGTGATGACGGTGATCTTCGGCACGGTCGCCTCGGCATAAGCGAACAGCAGCTTGGCGCCGTGCTTGATGATGCCGTTGTGCTCCTGCGCGGTGCCGGGGAGGAAGCCGGGCACGTCGACGAAGGTGATGATCGGGATGTTGAAGGCGTCGCAGAAGCGCACGAAGCGCCCGGCCTTCTTCGCCGAGTTGATGTCGAGCACGCCCGCCAGCACCATCGGCTGATTGGCGACGATGCCGACGGTGGAGCCCTCGACGCGGGCGAAGCCGATGATGATGTTGCCGGCGTGGTTCGGCTGAAGCTCGAAGAACTCGCCCTCGTCCGCCACTTTGCGGATCAGCTCGTGCATGTCGTAGGGCTTGTTCGCGCTGTCCGGGATCAGTGTGTCGAGGCTCATTTCCAAGCGCTCGGGATCGTCCTCGGTGGGGCGGAACGGCGCCGGCTGGCGGTTGTTCAGCGGCAGGAAGTCGAAGAAGGCGCGGGTGCGCAGCAGCGCGTCGACATCGTCCTCCATCGCGAGGTCGGCGACGCCGGACTTGGTGGTGTGCGTGACCGCGCCGCCAAGCTCGTCCTGCGTCACGACCTCGTTGGTGACGGTTTTCACCACCTCCGGGCCGGTGACGAACATGTAGGAGGAGTCCTTCACCATGAAGATGAAGTCGGTCATCGCCGGCGAATAGACCGCGCCGCCCGCGCACGGCCCCATGATGAGGCTGATCTGCGGGACGACGCCGGAGGCGAGCACATTGCGCTGGAACACCTCGGCATAGCCGCCGAGGCTTGCGACGCCCTCCTGAATGCGGGCGCCGCCCGAATCGTTGAGGCCGATGACGGGCGCGCCGACCTTCATCGCCATGTCCATCACCTTGCAGATCTTCTGCGCGTGGCGCTCGCTGAGCGAGCCGCCGAACACGGTGAAATCCTGGCTGAACACGTAGACGAGGCGGCCGTTGATCGTGCCCGAGCCGGTGACGACGCCGTCGCCCGGGATCGTCTGCTCGGCCATGCCGAAATCGACGCAGTTGTGCTCGACGTACATGTCGAGTTCCTCGAAGCTGCCCGGATCGAGCAGGATTTCGAGACGCTCGCGGGCGGTGAGGCGGCCCTTGGCGTGCTGTGCATCGATGCGGACCTGTCCGCCGCCAAGCTTCGCGGCATCGCGGCGGCGTTCGAGTTCGGCAAGCACCTTCTGCATCGGCAAGTTCCCCGGTCCGTTTGTCGATTCGTCACCGCGCTTAGCGGGGTGGGGCGGCGATGTCACGCCCGCGCGAGATGTGCTACGTTCGCGCCCGGCGGCTTCAGGGCCCCGCCCGTGCCGCCTGAACCAGGGGAGGGAGATATGGGCAGACTGCTCATCGGCAGCCTCGTTGCTGCCGTTGCAATGTTCCTGATCGGCTTTGTGTTCTACGGTACGCCTTTGTTCTCAAACGTATACAAGACAGCGCCTTTCGAAACGCAGGTGGCGGTGCAGGACGCGCTGAAGGCGCTGCCTGCGAGCGGCACCTATTTCATCCCGACAGGCGAGGACGAGGCGGCGATGGCGGCGCATCGCGCCGGGCCAACGGCGATGCTGCGCGTGAACCTCAATGGCTCCGAGATGATGGACCCGATGGTGATGGTGAAGGGCCTCGTGCACATGGCGGTCTCGGCCTTCCTGCTGGGCCTCTTGCTGCTGCGCGTCGCCCCTAAAATCTGGAACTTCAGCGAACGCATGGCGGTCGTCTTGCTCGCGAGCCTTGCGGTGGTCGTCTTCTCCCGGCTGGGCGAGCCGGTCTGGTTTGGGGCGGACTGGCCGTACACGCTCTATGTGGCGGTGGCCGATCTGATCTCGCTCACCGTCGCGGGGTTCATCCTCGCGAAATGGTTCCTGCCGAAGTCGCATCCAGCAGGCTGAGGAAACGGGCGGCGGCTTCGAACGCCGCGCGGCGCGCGGTGCGCGCTGCGGTGGCTTCGGCGTCGTCGCCCCATTTTTCGGCCTGATACAGCTCGTCCAGGTGCCCCGCGGCAAACGCCGCGTCCGCATCCACTTCGCCCTCGGCGAGCGCGAGCGCGATGACGAGCGAGCCTGCGATGGTGACGAGCGGCTGCATCGCCGCAAGCTTCCAGGCGTCCGTGCTCCGAAGCGCGGCGGCGAGGCGCTGCACCGCTGCCGCATCCTGCGCAACGTGCGTGATGCCGGCCGTCACGCGGAGCGCGGCGTCGTAGCGTCGCAGCGCGAAGGCGACGAACGGGTCCCACGCTGTTGACTGCCGCGCCGCGAGGTCGGCGGGGGTATCGGCGCGGTAGCAGACGAGGTCGGATTCCGCATAGGCGGCGAGGCCCGCCGCGAACGCCTGCGGGTCCGGCTGCACGTGATCGATCGCGGCGTTCGCGAGCCCGGTCATCGGCATCGTCGCGGGCAGGATTTTATCGCCCTGCGCGTCCCACTCCTCCGCGACCGCGGCGGCGAGTGCGGCGGTCGGCAGGGTGAGGGACGCGCGCTTCGGCGTCCGCACCGGCCGCCCGTCGAGCGTGATCCGCCACGCACCGTCTTCGGGAACGGCGGCAACCGCCGTGTAGAACCGCCTCACCTGCCGCCTGTATTCTTGCTGCGCCACGCGCGGCGCAGCATCGCTGGAATGATCAGCGTTTCAATGAGGCCGATGAGGAAGACGGCCTTGCCGATCATCTCGTCCTGAAAGCCGCCGATGCCCTTGCGCCAGATGAGCAGCCCGACGGCCATGACGATCAGCCCGCCGATGCGCATCGCGTTCAGCAGGATCCAGCGGGTCTTCGCCGGGTCGCTCATGCGTGCTTTTCCAGTTCGGCAAGCAGCGCGCCGAAATCGGCGGCGACATGGCGTGCGCCTGCGGCAGTGAGTTCCTGCGGCTCGTGATAGCCCCAATTCACACCGATCGCATGGGTGCGCGCGGCCACCGCCATTTCCATGTCGAACACGGTGTCGCCGATCATGACCGTGTATTCGGGCTGCGCGCCGGTTTCCGCCATCGCCGTCTGGATCATCGACGGGTGCGGCTTCGATGGATGCCGGTCCGCCGTCTGCAGCGTGACGAAGCGGCCGTGAATCTCGTGGTGCATCAGCGTGAGCGCGAGGCCCCGATCGGATTTGCCCGTGGCGACGCCGAGCAGCCAGCCGCTGCGTTCAAGTTGGATGAGTCCTTCGCGAACGCCGGGATAAAGCGGCTCTGCGGATAGCCCGCCGTTCGCGCGCCGGCCCTGAAAGGCGAGCTTGTAGTCTTCGGCAAGGCGGTCGTGAAAGTCGGCCTCCGCGCCGGGCAGCAGCACCGCCATCGCTTCGGCGAGCGACAGCCCGACAACGCGCCGTACGGCGTGCCGGTCGGGCGCGTCGAGGCGGTGCTTCGCGAACGTGTCGCCCATGCAATCGATGATGTTTGCCTGGCTGTCGACGAGCGTACCGTCGCAATCGAAGATCGCGAGGCGAACCGTCATTTCTTGCCCCGTTTCGGCGCGACGCGACCGCTGCCCCGGCGGTTGCGGTGCGAATCGCGGCGTTCGCGGCGGGCGTCGCGCGCCTTGTGGCGGGCCTTGCGCTCTTCGGCGCCCGGATCGACGAGTTCTTCCTCGAGCGGCAGGTCGCCGATCGAGGCATCGAAACCTATGGTGGCGAGGGTCTCCGCGAAGTGCGGCGCGGGCTCGGCCTTGATGTCGAGCATCTTCCCGCCCGGAAGCTCGATCACCAGCCGCCGCGCGTGCAGGTGCAGCTTGCGCGAGACGCTTCCCGAAAGGAACGCTTCCTTGCCGCCGTATTTCGCATCGCCGACGATGGGATGGCCGATCGCGGCGGCATGAACGCGAAGCTGATGCGTGCGGCCGGTCAGCGGCTGCATCTCCAGCCACGCTGCGCGGTTGGCGGCGCGCTCGATGCGCCGATAACGCGTCACGGCGCGCTGCCCCCCGTCTTCATCGACATGCATCTTCTCGCCGCCGGTGCCCGGCTGCTTGCCGATGGGCAGGTCGATCACGCCGTCGCGAATCTCGGGCACGCCCATCACGATCGCCCAGTAAAGCTTCCTGGCGGTGCGGCCCGCGAACGCCTTCGAGAAGTGCGCCGCCGCGCGCGCCGTCCGCGCGAGGAGCAGCACGCCGCTCGTGTCCTTGTCGAGCCGGTGGACGAGTTTCGGCCGGTCGGTGCGGTCGAACATCAGCGCGTCGAGGAGCCCGTCGACATGCTCGGTCATCTTCGTGCCGCCCTGCGTGGCGAGGCCCGCGGGCTTGTTGAGCACGATGGCGTACTCGTCGCGGTAGATGACGAGGCTCTGCGCGAATTCGATCTGGTCGTCCGTCAGCGCCCGGCGTTCCGGTTTCTTCACCGACATGATCATCGGCGCCGCCGCCTCGGCCGGGGGCACACGGATGCTCTGCCCGCTTTCGATACGGTCGCCGGGCTGTGCGCGCTTGCCATCCAGCCGCAGCTGGCCGGTGCGCGCCCATTTCGCGACGGTGGTGAAGCTGGTGTCGGGCAAATGCCGCTTGAACCAGCGGTCGAGTCGGATGCCGTCGTCGTCCTCGCCCACGGTGAACTGGCGGACACCGTCGCTGTCGTTCTGGCTCATACCAGCGCCTTTCCGATGAAAAGCGCGGCGACCGAAACCACAACGGAGGCCGTCACGTAACCGATCGCGGTCAGCGCCGCGCCGCGCTCCATCATCGCCACGACATCGAGCGAGAAGGCCGAGAAGGTCGTGAACCCGCCGAGCACGCCGACGCCGAGCAGCAAACGCAGCGGCTCGCTGCCGCCGCGCGCCGCGAGGAGGCCGACAAGCAGCCCCATCAGCAGCCCGCCGACCACGTTGACGATCAGCGTCCCCCACGGGAAGTTCGGCCCCATGAGGCGCAGCGAGGCGAGGCCGACACCATGCCGCAGCATCGCGCCGACGGCGCCGCCGGCGCCCACGAGGAAAAAATGTCCGATCATCGGCGGTGTCATGGCTCAGCGCACGCCGAACGTCCAGCCTTCGGTGCGTGCGAGGCGTTCGTCGAGACCTGCGGGATGCCAGTAATCCGCATCGTCCGCGATGTGCCGAAGACCGGCGGCGGTGACGAGAACATCGGTTTCGTGATCGGCAAGCCATCGATCGGCGGTAAACGGAAGGGAATTGAAACCCGCGAGCGCCGTGTTGAGATCGGCAAGACTGCGCAGCTTGAGCCCGCGCCCGCCCGAGAGGCGGATGAAGGCGCGGCAATAGATTTCGACGAGGAGCGAGCCTTCGGCTGGCGGCGGATCGAACGGCCACACCGGCACGCGCCCCGCCAGATGATGCAGCAGGCGCATTCCCGCGAAGCTCGCCTTCGCGACCTGCGCCGCGCCGATCGCGTCGAAGACCGTGGAGGGCTTGCCGCCGCCCGACGCATTGAACGCGGCTTCGCATTCGCGAAGATGCATGAAGTCCGCCTTTGTGCCGTCCGCCTTGCCGAAATAGAAATGCCGCCGGAAGCTGCGTTCCAGGAAGGATGCGGCGCCGAGGTCTTCATCCTCGCAGGCGGCATCGACGAAGGCCCAGAAAGTCCGTGCGTCATCCGGCGCGCTATCTCCCGGAAGATAGGCGCCGCGTGCGACGAACGGCGGCGCGAAGCTGAAATCCATGCCGACGAGCGTCGGCGGGCCATCGGCGAGTGCCGCGATCCAGTCCAGAACTTCCGTGCGCGACCAGATATGGCCGGGCTTCACCAGACGCGGCGCGGCCTCGCCCGCGTCCGCGATCGCCACCGCGATACCCTTGTGGCGGCTGCCCTTCGCACCGGACCAGTCGATCGCGGCAAAGCGCGCGAAACGGCCCTTCAAGCGCGCATCTCTACTTCAGCGTCTTCAGCACGGATGCGACAAAATCCGCGATGTCAAAGCGGGTGCCCGCGTGATCCTCGCCACGGCGGACGATCACGATGTTGCGGCTCGGCACGATCACGATGAACTGACCGCGGTTGCCGAACGCGCCGAACGTGTCCTTGGGGATATCGTCCCGCGTGTTCAGCAGCCAGAAGGTCGCGCCGTAGCTGACACCCTCTTCAGCAGGCTGCGGCCCGGAAGGCGTACTCACATAGCGCGCCCAGCCTTCGGGCAGCAGGCGCTCGCCGTTCCACACGCCGTCGTTCAGATAGAGGAGGCCGAGCCGCGCAAAATCGCGTGCCGTCGACCAGACCTGCGAGGAGAGGATGAAATTGCCGCGCCAATCGGTTTCCGCGAACGTGTGCGTCATGCCGATTTTCCAGAACAGCTCGGTGAACGGGAAGGCATTGTATTTCGCGTCGTCTCCGATTGCCGCGCGCAGGCCATAGGCGGCGAGCAGCGTGTCGTTGTTGGCATAGCGAAAGCGCGTGCCGGGCTTTGCCTCCAGCGGCTGCCCCGGCACGTTCTCGCCCACGTGCGTGCCGCCGAAATAGATCGCGTCGGTACGGTTGCCCGCGAAATCACTGTGGAGGCCGGAGGCCATGCGCAGCAGATTGTCCGTGGTGATCGCGGCGCGCGGGTCGCCGGGCACTTGCCATTCGGGGACGGGGGCGGGCTTCGCGGGGTCTATCAGGCCTTGGTGGGCCGCAACGCCGATCAGTGTGCCGGTGATGCTTTTGGCGGCGGACCATGTGCGCTGCGGCACGTGCCGGCCGAAGCCCTCTGCGTACTTCTCCGCGACGATGCGGCCGCGCTGCACGATGACGACGCCGGTCGTGTTCGATTTCGCGAACGCTTCGTCGATCGTGGCGGCGAGTGCCTTGGCGTTACCCTTCGGCTTCGCCTCGGCCCCGACGTCGCCGTAGGGCCAATCGGGCGCGCGGAGGAATTGCGGCGGCGACACGGAGAGCGTCGGCAGGTTCACCGTGGTCGCGCCGATGGGGAGGCCGCTGCAACCGAGCCATGGGCGCCACGCCGCGATGCGCGGCGGCAGCGCGGGGTCGAAGCTCACGGAGACGGTTTTCGCCGTCTCGTCGATGCGCGCTTCGAGATCGGCGAGCAGCGGCGCGACATTTTCCTGCGTGCCGGCAAGCTCGCCGTGCGCGATGGCTTCGGGCGAGCGCCCGGCATTGAACACGCCGCTGCAGGTGAACTGCGCCTTATATCCGGCGGCGAGCGCGCGGGTGTAGGGGTCTGCGTCGGCTGCAGCCGCGGCGCTGCTTAGCAGCATCAGTGCTGCGACAAGGCTATTTCCGTTCACGGCGTTCCTCCCACCAGGCCAGCCGCTCGCTGACGCGCTTTTCGAAGCCCCGTTCGGTGGGGCGGTAATAGGTTTCGGGCCGCATCTCTTCGGGCCAGTAATTGTCGCCTGAAAAGCCGCCTTCGACATCGTGATCGTAGGCGTAGCCCTTGCCGTAGCCGATGTCCTTCATCAGCTTCGTCGGCGCGTTCAGGATGTTCGCAGGGGGCATCAGCGATCCGGTTTCGCGCGCGGATCGCCATGCCGCCTTCTGCGCCACGTAGGCGGCGTTCGATTTGGGCGCGGTCGCGCAATAGAGGCAGGCCTGCACGATGGCGAGTTCGCCTTCAGGCGAGCCGAGGAAGTCGTAAGCGTCCTTCGCGGCCATGCACTGGACGAGCGCCTGCGGGTCGGCGAGGCCGATGTCTTCGCTCGCGAAGCGGACGAGCCGACGCAGCACGTAGAGCGGTTCCTCGCCCGCCGTCAGCATCCGCGCGAGATAATAGAGCGCCGCCTGCGGGTCGGATCCGCGCATCGATTTGTGAAGCGCGGAGATGAGGTTGTAATGCCCCTCGCGGTCCTTGTCGTAGACGGCGACGCGGCGGTGCAGCAGGTCGCGCAGCCCGGCGGGATCGAGCGGTTCGTCGAGATGCACCGACATCAGCGTTTCGATCTGGTTGAGCAGGAAGCGGCCATCTCCGTCCGTTGAATGGAGGAGCGCCTCGCGCGCTTCGGGGGTGAGGGGCAGGGGGCGTCCGAAATCGGCCTCCGCGCGTTGCAGAAGCTCTTCGAGCGCCGCTTCGTTCAGCCGGTGGACGAGCAGCACCTGGCAGCGCGAAAGGAGCGCGGCGTTCAGTTCGAAGCTCGGGTTTTCAGTGGTGGCGCCCACGAGCGTCACCGTGCCGTCCTCCACGAAGGGCAGGAAACCGTCCTGCTGCGCGCGGTTGAAGCGGTGGATCTCGTCCACGAACAGCAGCGTCTTCTGCCCGATCTTCGCGTATTCGCGCGCCTCCGCGAACGCCTTCTTCAGGTCGGCGACGCCCGAGAACACCGCCGATATCTGCACGAAGCGCAGCCCCACCGCGTCCGCGAGCAGGCGCGCGATCGTGGTCTTGCCGGTGCCCGGCGGCCCCCAGAAGATGATGCTCGACAGCTTCCCCGCCGCCACCATCCGGCCGATCGCGCCCTCGGGTCCGGTCAGGTGTTCCTGCCCGACGACATCGGCAAGCGTGCGCGGCCGCAGCCGCTCTGCAAGCGGCGCGTCGGCAGCGGGCCGCGCATTGGGTTTCGGAGAATCCTTGGCGAAGAGATCAGACATGAGACGCGGACATTAGTCGTCTCGGGCGCGGCGCAAAAGCGTCTTGCGTTCTGCGGGCTTGATGCCTGCCGCCTATACGGTGCCGCGCGTGCGTTCCGTACTGCCCAGTTCACCTTCCCAGTGCGCGATCGTCGTGGCGGCGGCGAGGTTGGCGCAGGCGCTCGGCACCGTGCGCATCATATCGAGCAGGCGGTCGAACGGCAGGATGAAGCCGACGATGAGCGCGGCCTGTTCGGTGGTCACGCCGACCGCGTTCAGCACGGCCGCAAGCATGAACAATGAGGCGGACGGGATCGGCGCGGTGCCGAACGCGGCGAGGGCTGCGGTGAGGAAGATGATGACCAACATGTCCGCGCTCGGGGTTATTCCGAGCGCCTGAAGGCTGAACAGGCTGAGCAGGCCGACGTACATCGCCGTGCCGTCCTTCCCGATGGCGGCGCCGATCGGCAGCACGGTCGAGGCGATGGGCATGGGCACGCCGAGATTCTCCCGTGCGACGCGCAGCGCCACTGGCAGTGTCGCCGACGACGAAGCGGTCGAAAAAGCGACCGCGAGCGCATCGATGATACCGCGGAAGAAAACCTTGAGCCGCATTCCGGTGAACACGCGAACAATCAGGCTATGCACGACCCCCATCTGGAAGAGTGCTCCAAGCGCGACGCAGAGCGCGAGCAGGCCGATGTTCGTGAACACGGCCAGGCCGTTCGCCGCAATGGCGCCTGCTGTCAGCGCGAAGACGCCGAAGGGCGTGGTTTCCATGACCACGCGGATCATCTGGAACAGCACGCTCGCCGCTGATTGCAGCAGCGACGCCACCGGCTTTCCGGCGTCGCCCGCCAGGATCGTGGCGATGCCGAGCATCAGCGAGAAGAAGATGATCGCGAGCATGTCGCCCGCCACCAGCGCCTCGAAGACGTTGGTGGGCACGATGCCGACGAGCTGATCGTACGTCGATTTCGGATCGCCGAGTGGGCGGGGCTCCGCACCGCCGAGATCGGCGCCGATCCCTGGCTCCACGATGAGCGCGAGCACCATCCCGATCGCAACGCCGATGCCGGTCAGCACCGCGAACAGGCCGATCGTTCGCCCGCCGACCGAGCCGAGGCGCTTGGGGTCGCCGAGCGAGGACACGCCCGAGGCGATCGTGACGAACACAATCGGGACGACGAGCATCCGAATGAGGCGGATGAAGAGATCGCCGAGGATGGCGACGGTGTCGGTTGCGGCGGGCCAGAGCAGGCCGAAGGCGACGCCGAGCGCGAGGCCGCCAAGCACACGTTTCCAGAGCGCGATCTGGAACCATGCGCGAACGAGCGTCATTGGCAGGCCCCGGCCTTGGGCGTGCGCGGCAATCCCCGTCCGGCGGCGACGCCCGTGGGTGCGCCGTCCTCCACTGCGACCTTGCCGTTGACGATGACCGTGCGAATGCCCTTGGCGAACAGTTCGGGCTGCGCGAAATTGGCACGCGGGGCGAACGTCGCGGGGTCGAAAGCGATCACATCGGCGAACGCGCCGGGCGCAAGCCTGCCGCGGCCTTCCAGCGAGAATGCGTCCGCAGGCAGGACGGTGCTACGTTCGATGAAATCCCTGAGCGGGATGACCTTGTTCGTCTTCACGTACGTCTCGTATTTCCGCGCATAGGAGCCGTAAAGACGCGGGTGGCCGGTGGAGGCGTCCGAGCTTGTCATCACCCACGGCTGCTTCATGAAGGCGGCGATATCGGCCTCGCTCTGGTTGAACGACGCGACGCCCGCGGGCGCGCGGCGCAGAATGGCGATGGCCGCGTCGATCGGTTCGGCGCCGCTCTCCTTCGCAATCGCTTCCAGCGTCTTGCCGACGAGATCGTCCGGCCCCGAGGTGATGAGCAGCGAAGCGGCACCGCCGCGCCGGCGCAGGTTCTCGCGCATTTCGGGGCGGAGGCGGGCCAGCGTTTCGGGCGCGTCGAAGCGCTTCAGCATCGCCGCGCGACCGCCGTCTTCCGCCCAGCGCGGCAGCAGCGATGCCGAGAGCCCGGTGCCGGATGCCGACCACGGATACTGATCGGCGTGAACGACCTGCCCGGCGGCGCGCGCCGCCTCTATCTTCGCGATGATCGCGGGCGCCTGGCCATGCACGTCGACACCGAGCGCCTTGATGTGCGCAATGTGGACGGGCAGTCCCGCCTCTCGGCCCACCGCGATGGCTTCGTCGATCGCTGCGGAGAGCCCGATCGTGTAGCTCGATTCATCGCGGATGTGGCTGTCGTAGATGCCGCCGCGAACGGCTGCTTCCTTCGCGAGTGCGACGACCTCGTCCTGCTTCGCGAAGCTCTGAGGCGCGTAAAAGAGCCCGGTCGAAAAGCCGAGGGCCCCATCGCACATTGCCTTGGCGACAAGCATCTTCATCGCACCGAGTTCTACCGCCGTGGGTGCCCGATCAGCCTCGCCGATCACCGCCTTGCGCAAGGCGCCGAAGCCAACGAAGGTCGCGTAGTTGATGCCGACGGGGTTAATCGCAGCGCTGCCGAGCACCTTCGCCGTGTCGATGTCGCCGCCACCGTCATTGCCAACGAAGGCGGTTGTGACGCCCTGCATCAGGAATGGCAGCACGAGCCGGCCAACGGCCTCATCCCCGCCAAGCATGTGACCGACGTGTGTGTGGGCATCAATGAAGCCCGGCGCAACGATAAGGCCTTTTGCATCGATCACGCGCTTTGCACTGCGCGGGGTTTTTTTGCCGACATAAGAAATGCGATCGCCGGTTATTACGACATCACCCACGAAGGGCGCGGCCGTACCCGTATAAATGGTGCCGCCTTTGAGAACGAGGTCGGCATCAGCGGTGGAAGCTGCAAGGAGGGGCGTAGCGGTGAGCGCAGCGGCGGCTAGAGCCATGCGCGCGGCGTGCTTCAGACTCCAAACAACCATCATGCCCCCTCGTCTGGATTCTTCATCCCCGCGTTCGACTGTGCAGGTGCAGCACGGGAAAGAAAAGCGGACACGCGATTGTATGCGTTCCTAAGCCCATAGCCCGGGGCTATGCGCCTCCCCAAAGTTCGGGCGAGACAGGCGTGAGAATGCCGCGTGTGCACGTCACGCCGCCCGCGCGGTCGTTTGCAAGCCAGATCGGACCGTCGAGATCGGTGAACGCCGCGTTCGCCGCGATGATGAGCGCGGGCGCGATGCTGAGCGACGAGCAGATCATGCAGCCCGTCATCAGCCCCATGCCCTTTGCGCGCGCGGCATCGGCGAGTTCAAGCGCGGCGGTGAGCCCGCCGGTCTTGTCCAGCTTGATATTGATGACCTGGTATTTCGCCATCAGCGCATCGAGATCGCCGGCGACGTGCGCGGATTCGTCAGCCGCGATCGGCACGGCCGAGCGGAAGCCTTCGAGCGCGGCGTCGCCGGCGGCGGGAAGCGGCTGCTCCAGCAGATCGACGCGGAGGTCGACGAGCAGCGACTGAAGATCGCGCACTTCCGCGATCGTCCAGCTCTCGTTGGGATCGACAATGAGCTTCGGCTTGGGCGCCGCGGCGCGCACCGCCTTGATCTGCGCGGCGGGGTCACTGCGATCGACCTTCACCTTGACGAGCGGCACGTCCGCGAGCTTCAGCGCGGCGGCGCCCATGGCTTCGGGGGTGTCGAGGCTGACGGTGAGCGCGGTTGGTGTCGGACCCACGGCGGGTCGGCCGAGGAGCGCGGTGACGCTTTTTCCGGCAAGCCGAGCTTCGAGGTCCCAGAGCGCGCAATCGACGGCGTTGCGGGCGGCGGATGGCGGCATCAGCGCATTGATTTCCGCGCGCCCCGCACCGGCTTCGATCGCGCCGCGCACGCCTTCGATCGCGGCGAGCGCGCTTTCGATCGTCTCGCCGTAGCGTGGATAGGGCACGCCCTCGCCGCGCCCGATGTGACCTTCGGCGGAGATTTCCACGGTGACGACATCGGCGGCGGTCTTCACCCCGCGCGAGATGCGGAACGGGGCAATGAGCGGGAAGGTTTCGCTGCGGGCGTTCAGGCTTCGCATGTCAGTATCCGGTCGATGATCGGTTCCACGCCCATGGTGACCGGATCGACGCAAGGCAAGCCGAAAGCGTCCGACGTTTCGGCGCAGAGCTTCGCCGCCGCCTCGGGCGTCATCTTCGAGGTGTTGAGCGCGATGCCCACGGCTTTCGCGTTCGGGTTCGTGAGGCGCGCAGTGCGGAGGTTCGCTTCGAGGCAGTCGGCAAGGCTCGGCAGCTGGTAGTGGGGCAGGCCGCGCATGTGCGGGCGGTTCGGTTCGTGGCACAGCACGAGCGCATCCGGCTGCGCGCCGTGCAGCAGCCCGGTTGTGACCCCCGCGAACGAGGGGTGGAACAGCGAGCCCTGGCCTTCGATGAGATCCCAGCCGCCGTCGTGGCGCGCGGGCGAAATGTGCTCGATCGCGCCCGAGATGAAGTCCGCGACCACGGCATCGAGCGGTACGCCGTCGCCCGCGATGAGGATGCCGGTCTGGCCGGTCGCACGGAAATCGGCGGGAACGCCGCGCGCCCGCAGCGCGCGGGCGAGGTAGAGCGTCGTGTACATCTTGCCCACGGAGCAGTCCGTGCCGACGGTGAGCAGGCGCTTACCCGCGCGGCGCGCGCCGTTGCCGACGGGGAGGTCGGGTGAGGGATCGCGAACATCGAACAGCGAAACGCCCTTCGCCTGCGCGGCGGCGACGAGGCGCGGTTCGTCGCGCAGGCGCTGGTGGAGACCGGAGGCGATGTTGAGACCCGCCTGAATCGCGGCAAGCGCATCCTGCACCAGGTCCTCGCCAAGCTTGCCGCCCGCGTTCGCGATGCCGAGCACGAGCGTCTTCGCGCCCGTCGCAACGGCCTCTTCGATGGTCAGGCGGGGGAGGCCGAGCGTGAGGCCGCAATCATCGTGGCGGAACTCGCCGACGCAGTCTTCGCGGCGGAAAACCGCGAGTCCCCGCGAGGTCTTGATCCCGATCTCGTCGTTCGAATGGCCGAGATAGAGGAAATAGGGACTGGGGATCATCGCGCACCTTTTGCCATGCCGTCTGTTACCCCGATGCGATAGACGCGGCGCGCGCGCGCGGCTTCATATCAAGCACCGTGACCCCTATAACGCAGGTCTATAGGGCCTCGATGACCTCGCTCAGAACCTTCAGAAACGCCGTCGCGAGGCCGGACGGCGGGCGGTTCTGCAGGTGGACGGCGTGGATGTCGAACGCCAGCGAGGGCTGGATCGGACGGAATGCGAGGCCGGGCGCCTGCGCGGCCTGTGCCGTGAAATTGTCGACGATGGTCATGCCGACACCCGCCTTCACCAATGCGGAGGCGATGTAGAAGGTCCGCGCCGAGACGACCTCGGTGAGTTCGACGCCCACGCGCTGGAGTTCGGCGGAAAGGAGCCGGCCGATGGGTCCGCTCTGGATCGGGCTGATGAACGGCCGGTCCTTCAGCATCTCGAGCGGGATGCGCGGCGGCGCGTCCGGCATTTCGGCTTCGCGGTAGAGGACGACGAGTTCGCCTTCGCCGAGCCAGCGGTGCGAGACGGGCGCGGCGGGCGGCACCTCGTAGCTGACGACGATGTCCGTCTCGCGCTCGTAGAGCCTGCGGACCATGTCGTCGTGATGAACGGTCTGCAGGTCGAAGCTGACCCCCTCGTGATCGCGGAGGAAGCGGGCGACGGCGTCGGGCAGCGCGCTGAGGCTGAGCGAGGGGAGGGCGGAAACGCGCAGCGTGCCGCCGCGCCCATGCCGCAGATTCTGGCTCGCCTGCCGCAGCGAATAGACGCGGGTCTGGATCTCGGCGACCTCGGCGAACAAAGTATGGGCATCTTCGGTCGGCACCAGGCCGCTCTTGGCGCGCTCGAACAGCGGAAAGCCGAGCAGCATCTCGGCATGGCGCAGGACTTTCGTCACCGACGGCTGCGACACGTTGAGCGCGCGCGCCGCGGCGCTGACGGACCCGTTGCTGTAAACGGCGTGGAAAATCTCGATGTGGCGCAGATTGATCATGGAGGGCCCATCCTCCCGTCCGGGGTGGGCCCGCGTCAATCCCGATTGTGACCGAAGATGCGCGTTCAGGCCATATCCGGCACGGCGAGGCGCGCGAAGCGGCCTTCGTGGTAGAGTAGCGGCTCGTCGGCGCCGGTGATGTGAACGGCATCAACATCGCCGATGACGAGGCCGTGGGTCGCCAGCATGGTGATGCTGTGCACGCTGCATTCGAACGCAGCGAGCGCCGAGGCGAGTCGCGGCGCGCGGTTTTCCGTGCGGACCCACGCGCCGGCGGCAAAGCGGTCCTCGCCAGGCGCGGCGCCGATGCCCGCGAACACCTCCGCGGCGGCGCGGTCGCCGCTGCCGACGAGATTGACGCAGAAGCGGCCGTGCCGGCGCAGGATGTCGAACGTGGCGCCGCCGCTGTTGAGACAGGCGAGGAGGCGCGGCGGTTCCGCCGTCAGCGAGCATACCGCTGTCGCGGTGAGGCCACCTGCGTCCTCGCCCTTGCCCGCTGTCACGATCGTCACGGCCCCGACGAGCCGGCGCATTCCTCGTCGGAAATCGTCTGTCTGCATTTACGGTCCTCCGCTGATCGTCCGGCCGCGATTCGTAAATGGTGAGAATCGGGCCCGCTATCCGGCCGACGACGCCGATTGTCCGCTCCGCGCAAAGGCGCTGCGCGATTGACGGAGGGAAGGGCACTTCAATAAGCTGTCGCATCCGCGTGGAGGGCGCGGATCGACATCGCCGAAAGACCGCCGATGACAGTATCATCTGATCCGGGGCTGCTCGCGCTGTGCGAGATGAGCCCGCTCGCCGCCCATAGCCGCTTCGCTTCCACTGACCGGGACGAGGTGCAATCGCACGTGGCCGAAGTGTTCTGCGGGCACAGCCTCAGCGTACTTAACCGCGCCGCGGCGCTGGACGCCGAGCTGGATCACATCCGCCTCGGCGGCGTCGCGCTCGCGATCATGCGCTACGGCGCCGACGTGATCGTGGAACCCGGCCTGCTTCAGGACTTCTACCTGGTGCAGATCCCGACGCGCGGGAAGGCGCGCATCAGCTTCGGGCGCGCCGACGCGGTGATCGAGCCGGGACGCGCCTCGGTACAGCATCCTGCCGCGCCGCTCCGGATGCACTGGGATGCGGCCTGCACGAAGGTGGTACTGCGCTACGATCGCGTCCGCTTCGAGCGCTTCGTGGAAGGCTGCGTCGGCCGCCCGCTGCGCGCGCCGCTCTACCTGTATCCGGAGATGGACCTTTCGGGCATTGCGGGCCAGATGCTGCTCGACCAGATCAAGTCCGGGCTGCGCTGCGCAAGCCAGCTCGGCGGAGCGGCGCTGCCACCACTGCTCGCGGCGCACCTCGAAAACAGCTTGATGGGCACCTTGCTGTTCACGCAGCCACACGACCGCTCCGAGGAGTTCGCTGGCGCGATCGACGGCACCGAACCGCGCCTTGTGACGCGCGTGCGCGACTATCTCGCCGCCCACGCTGACGAGCCGATCGACATGGCGATGCTGGCGGAGGTTGCAGGTGCGCCGGTGCGGACAATCTACCATCAGTTCAAGCGCACGCTTGGCATCGCGCCGCTCCAACTGCTGCGCGATATCCGCATGGACCGCGTGCGCCGCGAGCTGATGGACGGCGGCGCCGACGCCAACGTCACGCGCATCGCGCTCGGCTGGGGCTTCGAACACCTCGGTCGCTTTGCCGCAAAGTACCGGGAGCGCTTCGGCGAAACCCCGCGCGACACACTGCGCCGGCACCGCACCGGCCGGATGAACTGACGCCGCGCGCGGCGCTTGCACGCACCGGATAGTCGTTGCTGCCAGCGGATTGTGGGCGGCTCCCATGTTTCTAGTCTTTCCGCATCGACCAATTCGGGATGTCGGGAGGGACTATGGCGAGGATCGCGATCGTTGGCGCGGGGCAGGGCGGATTGCACCTTGCGATCGGCCTGCTGCACGGTGGCCACGAGGTTACGGTGCTGTCCAATCGCACGGCTCAGCAGATCGCAGACGGCACCGTCACGTCGAGCCAGTCGATGTACGGCATGGCGCTGGCGCTCGAACGCGAGCTCGGCATCGATTTCTGGGAGCACGGCAGCCCGCAGTACGGCGCTGCCTCGATGTGGATCGGGGACGGCGACGGCAACGCTATGCTGCACTGGGAAGGCGCGATGGACGTGCCCGGCCAATCGATCGACCAGCGCGTGAAGATGCCCCGCTGGATGGCGCATTTCGAATCGCTGGGCGGCACGCTGCGTTATGAGGACGCCGACATCGAGACGCTGGAGACGCTCACGCTGGAGCACGATCTCGTTGTCGTCGCATCCGGCAAGGGGCCGATTGGACAGCTGTTCCCGCGTGATGCCTCGCGCTCGCCCTACACGCAGCCGATGCGCGTGCTCGCGCTCACCTATGTGAAGCCGATGCTACCGCGCGACGGCGGCCCGGCGATCAGCATCAACATCAATCCGGGCGTCGGTGAGTTCGTGACCTTTCCGGGCCTCACGCTTAGCGGCGCGTGCGACATCTTCACCATCGAGTGCGTGCCCGGCGGGCCGATGGACTGTTGGACCGATGTGCATACCCCTGCCGATCATCTGGCGGTGAGTGAGCGACTGCTGCGAACGTACTTTCCCGAGGAGGCGAAACGCATCGACGGCAAGCTTGAACTCACCGACGAAGGCGGTGTGCTGCGCGGCCGGGTGACGCCGA
Source organism: Sphingosinicella sp. (assembly GCF_013911755.1). Lineage (GTDB taxonomy): Bacteria > Pseudomonadota > Alphaproteobacteria > Sphingomonadales > Sphingomonadaceae > Sphingosinicella. Next base: position 2,193 of record NZ_JACESP010000017.1, on the reverse strand, counting down.
CGGTGAAACATCCGGTGGGCCGCCTGCCGAGCGGACGCGTCGTGCTCGGGCTTGGCGATGTGCTCGTGCTCAATGATCCCATCACGGGGCAGGGATCGAACAACGCGTCGAAGGGCGCGAAGATCTATCTCGACGCGATCAATGCCCATGCGGGGGCGTTCGATGCCGATTGGATGACCGAGGTGTTCGAGCGCTACTGGGACTATGCGCGCTGGGCGGTCGCCTACACCAACATGACGCTGGGGCCGCCGCCCGAGCACATGCTGCGCATCCTGAAGACGGCGGAATCCGATGCTGATCTCGCCCACAAAATGGCGAACAGCTTCAACGATCCGAAATCGATCTCGCCCTGGTACTTCGATGCCGCGGCCGCGAACGATTTCCTCGCTGCGCGCGCCCGCGCCGCGGCCTGAAACGCATTCGAGAAAAACAAGAAACAACGATCAACACCAGAGGGGGTGACCTATGATGAAATCGCGATATCCGCTTGCCTGTTTCCTGCTTGCCACCACAGCCTTTGAACCTGCTTTCGCGCAGGCCGCTCCTGATGCCGGAGGCGAATCCGCGCTTGGCGAAGCGATTGTGGTCACCGCGCGCAAACGCGAGGAATCGCTTCAGGAAACGCCGATCTCGATCACCGCGTTCAGTGGCCGCGGCCTCGAAGCGCGCGGCATACAGACGACCGAGGGTATCGCCCAGATCACGCCCAACCTGACGCTGCAGAACAACCCGGCGTTCAGCGGCGCAAGCAACAGCGCGACCATCTATATTCGCGGCGTCGGCCAGCAGGATTTCGTGCCGACCGTCGAGCCCGGCGTCGGCGTTTATGTCGACGGCGTGTATGTCGCGCGCTCGATCGGTTCGATCCTCGATCTCGTCGATTTCGAACGCATCGAGGTGCTGCGTGGCCCGCAAGGCACATTGTTCGGGCGCAACACGATTGGCGGTGCGATCTCGGTGACGACGAAGGCGCCGGGGCAGGAATTCGAGGCATCGGGTTCGGCGACCTACGGCACTGACGATCTGTTCGTCGTGAAAGGCTCGCTGAACCTGCCGCTCGGCCCGCGCGCGGCGCTGCGCGCATCGGTCGGCTGGTTCAATCAGAACGGCTATGTAACGCGGACGTTCGACGGCAAGAAGCTCGGCGATTCCGATCGTCTCGCCGGACGCGTCGCGCTGCGCCTCGAACCTGCGGACGGCTGGACCGCAGATCTTGCCTTCGACGGCACCACGGCGCGCGAGAACGGCCCGGCGATCAGCCTCATCGGCATCAACTACGGCCGCACCATCGATCCCGCCACGCCGCCGTTCGCCGACATCAGCAACATCATCGCGAACGTGATGAGCGGTGGTGGGATGGTCCCCTGCGCGACCGCCGCCGCACCGATCAACCTCGCCGTCGCGGGATGCTACGACAACCGCTACGTGCTCGGTCCCGATACCAACGCTGGGACGGCCCCTGCTTTTTCACGCTCCGACGTCTGGGGCCTCAGCCTCACCAACAGCTTCGAACTCTCTGATAGCCTCGACCTCAAGTCGATCACGGCCTACCGTCACCTCAGCGGTGTCCGTCGTCAGAACATTTGGCGCAACTCGCGGCGTAAATTAGCGGAGTGCGGGCCTCGTCTGGGGGTTGATGTTAGGCGGCGAGCTTGCGGTGAAGCAAGCGCCGATGTTCGATGGTCTGCCGTTTGATCCTTTCGCGCTGTTGGATGATGGCGCTGGCCCTGCCGAAGTAGGCGTCGGCGGGCGTCACGTTGTTCAGGCTCTCGTGGTAACGCTGGTGGTTGTAGTGCTCGACGAAGGCCTTGATCTGGGCCTCGAGGTCACCGGGCAAGAAGTAGTTTTCCAGCAGGATGCGGTTTTTCAGCGTCTGGTGCCAACGCTCGATTTTGCCCTGGGTCTGCGGGTGCATCGGGGCGCCGCGCACGTGGCTCATCTTGTTGGCCTCGATGTATTCCGCCAGTTCGCCCGCAATGTAGCTGGGGCCGTTGTCGCTGAGCAGCCTTGGCTTGTGCAGCACCGTGGCGCTGTCGCAGCCAGACGCCGCAAGCGCGAGGTCCAGCGTGTCAGTCACGTCCTCGGCGCGCATGTTGGTGCACAACTTCCAGGCGATGATGTAGCGCGAGTAGTCGTCGAGCACGGTCGACAGATACATCCAGCCCCACCCGATGATCTTGAAGTAGGTAAAAT
>NZ_JACESP010000016.1 GCF_013911755.1 Sphingosinicella sp. | reverse complement strand
GCAGAAAGGCTTCAAGGTGGACGACTTTTACGCCGCCCGCAGCAGGACTATCCCGCCGCTACCGTGGTCGAATATTGCTCCGCCGTTCTCACCCCAGCCTCGATCGATACACCCGGACCGGTGTCGGTTACACTCACGACCAGCATCTCGCAGTCCTCACGAGCATCAATAATGACCTCGCGGCGATCGGACGCCGACACAGCCTCGCAGGCATTGCGCAACAGGTTAATGACGACTTGCTGAAGCTGAATTCGGTCCGCCGTCACCGCGATGTTTCCCGGAACATGATTGATTATCCGGGTTTCCGGCAGGGTCGAAATTTGAACCAGACTCACGCATTCGGCTACCGCGGATTTTAAATCGAACACCGCTCGGACCGGCGCACGCCGCCTGGTCATATCGCGCAGAATCCTGATCGTCTCCGCACCGCGTTGGGACGCCTCCTCAATTCCCTGTATCGCTTGCTCGAAGAGCGCCGGATCCAGCGCTGCGGTGCCCGACTGCCTAAGACCGGCGGCGTAGTTGGAAATCGCGCTCAACGGTTGATTGAGTTCGTGTGCCAAAGTGGCTGCCATCGTGCCCATCGTATTGACACGCGTGATTTGGACCAGTTCGGATTGCAGCACGGCAAGCGCGTCGCTCGCCTCCCGCTGCAATGTGACATCATAACCTTCGCAGAAAAGTCCAGTGACTATGCCGTTCACGTCTTTTACCGGCTGATAGACGAAATCGGTGTAACGCGTTCTTATCGACCCGACGGTCGGATCGAAGAGCTGCATTGGCATGCTGATGCCCAAAAACGGCTCGCCGGTATGATAGACTTCGTCAAGAAGATCGATGATTCCCTGATCGACCAGTTCGGGCAACGCCTCGGCGACTGTCAGTCCCTCGAGTTTTTCACGGCCGACAAACTGCTTGTAACTAGCATTGGCGAACGAAAACCGGTGCTCGGGACCGTGCGACGTCGCGATAAAGCCGGGGGCATTCTCGTAGACTGCGCGAAGTTCGTTTCGCTGAAGCAGAAGTCGGTCGATGTGGCCGCCCAAATCGACCAACGCGAGACAGTTCTTCCGCAAGGTGCCATCTTGATCATGCACCGGGGTTAGGAAGGCTACAGCGAGGAACTCACTTCCGTCGGCACGGCGGCATGTCAACTCCCAAGCCCCCTCCCCACCGCCCACCATTGCGCGCCGTATCGACGAGAGCGAGCCGGGATCTACGGTATCGCGCAAGGCAACATCGATCTGCTCGCCCACAATCGCGCCGCGCGTGAAGCCGGTCAGCGTCAGAGCGGCGTCATTGGTGAAGATGATCGGCCCATCGGGCGCCGGACCGTCGGTAAAGAACAGTGCCATTTGCGTCGTTTTCGCCGCAACCGCGAAGCGATCTGGTTCATTCTGCAACTGCCCGGCACGTGCCTCGGAAGATTTCAGGGGCCTCTGTGGCATTCACCCGTCTCCTCTTTTTATTTCGTTGGCGAGAGAGCGTAGCGGAATGTAGCTGTTCTGCGAAGAAATTTGGCTCGCCGAAACTGGACGCTGGCGAGTTCAGATATCTATCGCAAAAAACAAGCTGGGAATTTGGCAGGTCCGCTGGCAGGAGTAAGCCTCTTCCTATGCCGCCACCGGTATCGTAAAACGAAACGTGGCTCCGCCCTCCACCCTGTTCTGCGCGGTCAGTTTGCCCCCATGAGCTTCGATGATCGTCCGGCTAATAGACAAGCCAATGCCGGCACGCTCCGGATCTGTCGATACAAAGGACTCAAAAAGCGTCCCGATCACTTCGGCGGCAATTCCGGGACCCGTATCATGAACCGAAATCTCGACATATTCATCTTCCTTCGCCGTGACTATTGTCAGTTCCCGCCGTGGTGATTGTGACATCGCATCACAAGCATTGCATATTAAGTTAATCAAGACCTGCTGGATTTGAACGGGGTCGCCAACTCCACGCAGAATGCCATCCATCACATAAGTCACGGTAGGGTTGTCTGGAGCACCCGCGAGGGCGATCGCGCAAGCCTTCCGGATTGTATCATCGAGGGCAAAGGGGATCGGCCGCGGCCTCCGGCTGGCCGATATCTTGTCGACCTCCCGGACGATTTGGCCAGTTTTCAAAGCGCATCTTTCCAGGCCGTCCAAGATTTGAGCCGTCGCCTGGCGATCGACTCGACCTCCCTTCAAGACGTTTCGCAAGGCCGATACATAGACAGCGATCGCGGCGAGTGGCTGGTTCAGTTCGTGGGCCAAAGTGGATCTCATCGCATCGATAGCACTCAGGCGAGACAGATGGATAAGCTCTGTTTGGAGAGCCTGAATCTGCTCTTGCGCCACCTTTTCGATGGTAATGTCCTGTTTCGTTCCGAAAATTCGAGCCGCTTTGCCGGCTATTTGCTCGACATCGCCTGTGATTCTGATCCAACGCGCGTTACCCTTATGCGTGCGGATCGCCACATCGACCGTAAATGTCGAGCATTGGTCGATGGCCTGAGCGCGCAGTCTTTCCATCTCCCGGCGTGAATTTGGTTCATAATAACAAAGTATGTTTTCACGACATACCAAAGACCCCCTCGGTAAGTCGAAGAGATCATAGACGGTGTCTGTCCATATCAGTGCTTCCGATGCAAGGTCGCACTCCCAAACTCCAATCCGGCCCAGCTCAGAGGTCCGCAAGTACACTTTTCTCAAAAATTCGACCGACCGACTATCGAGGGTGTGGGGTGCATTCTCGTGAAGCAAATCGCTCTGGGCCGGTTGCATCTGTCCCCTTTAGCAGACTTTAAGGTCATCAGCGACCCCCATGGGCACGGTTCTCAAGGTCGCAGCGCCCGCCGGTGTTGCCGACGAAGTTGCGGGCCGCGCCTATGATATCGCGGGGATCATCACCGACGATTGGCTGATTGCAGACACGCCGGTCGCTGAAGCCGACTATTATGTCTGCGGACCGCGTCCGTTCCTGCGCCACGCCCTGTCGGCCTTGTCGCTCGCGGCGTGCCCTCAGGACGCGTCTATTATGCGTTTTTCGGCTTCGCCGACGAACCGCTCGCGGCCTGACTCAAGACAACCCGGAAGGCGTTTGTTTAAGGGCTTCAAACAGTTCTTTCTGGTCACGAATGCGCGGCCGCAGCATTCGTGACCAGCGATTCATCACCATACGAAGTGGCCTTCTCTCCGTGCGCTTTTTCCGTCCTATCCTTACAGGTGCCGATTTTCGTGGCCGCGCCATTGCAAGCTTCGGCGCGGCGATCGGTATCCTGCTCACCATTCTCATCTGCTCGGCCCTTCCCTACACGAGGTCCGACCTCCCCTTCATCGTCGCGCCGCTCGGCGCATCGGCCGTGCTCGTCTTCGCGGTGCCCAGCAGTCCGATGGCGCAGCCCTGGCCCGCCGTCGGCGGCAATATCATTTCTTCGCTGGTCGGCGTCGCCGTGTTCCGGGCGATCCCCGACCTCGTGCTTGCGGCAGGGGTTGCGGTCGGCGCGGCGATCCTCGTCATGTCACTTCTCAGGTGTCTGCATCCCCCAGGGGGTGCATCCGCGCTTACTGCCGTCATTGGCAGCCACGCGGTGCACATGTCCGGCTACGAGTTTGCCTTCATGCCCGTCGGCATCAATTCCATCGCGCTCGTCGGGATTGCCATGCTGTTCCACCGTATGAGCGGCCACAGCTACCCGCATCAGCCGGCGGCACCGGTCCGCGTCCAGAACGGTGTGAAACTGCAGGATATCGATGCCGCCCTCGAGGACATGCACGAAAGCTTCGATATCAGCCGCGAGGATTTGGAAGCCCTCTTCTCATACGCAGAGCACCACGCGGAAAAGCGGCACGCCGGCTGACAATCAAGCCATTGTCTCTCTCTTTTTTGGAATGTCTGGTACGGCTTCTGACGGCGGTCGAGCAGCGCGACGACCCCTCAATTCGCGGCAAGCCCGTCGCTGCTGTCAAGCGGTGACGTGACAACGGGCTCTGCCTCATGCGACAGACTTTGCCGTCCGCGACCATGAGAAAAAGCGCATGAATGCTGTTCATGATCAGCCTTCACAAACCCAGGCCCGACGATCATCGAGGACAATCCCTTCGGCGTTTTATTCTCGCGCAGGTCGCTGCCAAACGCGGACTTGCCACGCCGAGGCTCCTGAAACTTTATCGAAGCGGGCGCGTCTAAAACAGGTCGAGGAACCGCGAGTTCCGGCTCTTCCACTCTTCGAGCGCACGAAGAAAATCCTCGGCCTCCGCCCGGTCACAGCCACGCGGACAGCGTATTATCGTGCCAATACCATCTTCAACAATCAAGTCTGGCGCAATTTTATGCACGCGACAACGAGGAATGCTCTCGCTTCTCGGAGTTCTACTAAGCATATGCAACTTCCCCTGACTGCATATTACATCATTTCGGCACCGTTTCTAGACGCAGAAGGAAAATCGCGGCGGGTCGTGGGGCCTCTTGCTATCGTTCCCGTTTCGTTCTCATAATCCCCGCATGAGACGAATCGGACGAAACGAGCTGCAAACATCGATCAGTGTGAGCCTGAAAACGGCCTCGAAGGTCGATGTGCGGAAATACAAATCGAAGCTGCCGCACGAGTCCGACGAAGGCGCCAGCGCGCTTGCGGGGCGTATCTGCGACCTGATCGACAACAGCGGAACGATGGTCATTGCGGCCGACATGGTGGACGCCTCACCGCACGGTAAAAACCCAGGCAAGTTCGGCGTGACGGAACCGGACCCGTGCGCGTGACATGCCGCCCCGCGATCTGGCGAACCCCATCCGCGACCTGTTTGACGCCGCCGTCCGCCACTACGCCGTCAAGCTCACCTGCCGCCGCTGCCGTCATCAGCGCATCTTTGATCCGCACGCCCTCTGGTATCACTTCCACAGACGTGGCCGTCCCGACTGGCTGCCCGATGTCCGCGAGAAGTGCCGCTGTACGTCCTGCGGGGCACGGCGGCCGACGCTGGACCTTGTCCATGAGGAGCCCACCGACGAGACCCTGCCGATGCCGAGCGAGATCGAGTGGAAAAAGGAATTGCGGCGGCGGCGCTGAAGGGGACCCGACATGATGGCACAGGCCCGCACACGGGCGCCGGCAAGAGCACGCAGATTGTCCTCTGGCGGAACGGAGCGGCGATGCAGCTGCGCTGCAAGTGGGGCCTGAAGCCTGCCGAGATGTACGGGAATCCCGTCCACCTGATGCGCTCGGAAGGCCGCACGATCACGAATCCCTGCCTCATCATCGCGTCGGACTTCACGATCGATGCCGGCAAGGGATCGCGCAGGAAGCGCTACACGGCCACGCTCATCACCGACGAGCCGTTCTTTTGCTTCGCAGGCGTATGGCGTCCGACGGAGGACGGATGGCCCGAAGCCTTCGCCGCGCTCACCGTGGAAGCGAACCTCGACATCGCGCCCTTCAAGGACCGCCACATGGCCGTCGTGCGTCCCGACGACTGGCAGGACTGGCTGACGCAGCAAAGGCCCGTGGCGGAGCTTCTGAGGCCATTTCCGAAGGGGAGTTTCGAGATCAGCGATCCGGCGAAGGGCGGCGCAGTGGTCCGTGGTCTACTTTAGCGCTGCAAGCTGCTCGCGAATCCTTTTTCGTTGGAAGTCAGCGTAGCGTTCGTCCTTCGAGCGGATATCCCCATCGTCGGCCCAGTGGCTAAGCGTTTGCCAGCCCCTCTTTTCTGCTTGGTCGAGCGCAATCGGCTCGGGAATGGCGACATCGAGTTCCTGCATCGTCAGATCGCCGCCTTCAGCGACGCGCTCAAGCAACACTACGAGGAAATCTCGGCTCGCTGTCATGTTCCACATCATGCCAGCAAGACGCTTGGACGCAAGACGTGTCATTGCCGCACTCACGCGTCGTGATAGGCTCACCAGATGTGCAACCTCTACACCGTCAACGTGAGCGCAGCCGATATCGCCGACGCGTTCAAGGCGCGGATGCCGACTGCCTTCAATGCGGCGCAGGGCGACGTGTATCCCGGCGCTCCCGGCATGGTGGTGCGCGAGGCCGATGGTGCGCGCGTGGTGCAGGCAATGACGTGGGGCTTCCCGCTCCCGCAAAAGAGCAAGAAAACCGGCCTGCCGATCAAGCCCAAGCCGGTGAACAACATTGCGGACCTCAGCAGCTTCATGTGGAGACACATAGCCCCGCGTCCCGAGCACCGCTGCCTGATCCCGCTCACCGGCTTTGCCGAGGCCGAAGGCGAGGCAGGCTCCAAGACACGGACTTGGTTTCGGGTGAAGGGCGAGCCCGTGTTCGCGTGGGCCGGCATGTGGAAGGAAAGCGATGAATGGGGCGCCGTCTATTCGGGGCTGATGACGGATTGCAACGCGGTCGTCGAGCCCGTGCATCATCGGATGCCGGTTCTCTTGCTACCCGACGAGTGGGACCGCTGGCTTCACGGGTCGCTCGACGACGTGCAGGCGTTTCAGGACCGATACTTCCCGCCTGAACTTACCGAAATCGAGCGGACGGCGGAGCCTTGGATACGGCGAACCCATCCCGTATCGCAGGCCTAGACAGTGCACATGGACATTGGCCATTGGTGCGCATTCGCTCACTCATGTGGATCACCGCACCTCAGCGCTGCGCCCACCCAGATTGCCGGGCTCGGCTTTCTGCCTCTGCATCGAAGGCTTCGCCAACCATGATGGCATCGACATAGGCCATATTGGCTGCGTTGGCGCTTCCCGCCATGCGGTATGCGCCGTCGGCCTGCGCCTCATGCGCGAAGAGCGCGCGAACGGCCCAGACCTCCCTCTCGCGGCAAGCGACACCGGAGACGGAAGGTGCATCGAAGCTACGACAGATATTGCCGCTTGCGTCCCGAAAGGTCAGGTGGACTTGAACTGGCGCCTGCGAACCCGCACTCGCAAGCTGGGTATCGAGGGCGTTCGTGATCGCCGCGCTCGCCACCAGGCGATTGTCCTCCAACGCGGTGGGCGCCTCTCGCGACGTCAGCATATAGCCCCCAAACAAACCGGCAACGAGTGCAGCCGCCACGGCAGCCCACTGGGGCAGGCCGAAGCCTTGTCGCGGCGCAGACGCCGCGCGTGCCGCGCCAAGGCTGGCGACATTGGCGCTACCGGGTAGCGCAGCGATGCCTGCGGGCACCGCCGCGCTCGCAACGGGATCAAAAGCAGCGCCGAGCAGCGCGCGCAGCCGGCGCTGAGCCTCCAGCCTGGCGGACAGCGCCGGGTCGGCAGCGACCTCCGCCGCGACGCGCCTCACCTCTTCCGCCGGCAATTCTCCATCCAGATAGGCGTAGAGGCTCTCGTCATCGATCATCGCTTCATCCTTCCCCGACCAGCGCAAGCAGCGCGTTGCGGCCACGTACCAACCGGCTCGACAATGTGCCGACCGGGATATCAAGAACCTCGGCGGCCTCGCGGTAGCCCAGCCCCTCGATCAGCACGAGCGCGACGGCCTCGCGCTGTTCATCGGGCAATCCGGACATCCCCGCCATAAGCCGACGAAGGTCTATCCCTGCTTCGATCCCCGGCCGGGGATCATGTCCCACCCGCTCCCCGGCTTCAGCGGGCAGCGTGCGGGCCCTTTCCCGGTTTCGCGCGCGTGCCGTGTCGATCCAGGCGTTGCGCGCGATGCGATAGAGCCAGGAATCGAGGCGCGTGCCGGGTTGCCATTGCTCTCGCGCCTTCAATGCGCGCTCGACGGCGATTTGCGTCAGGTCATCGGCATCGGCGGAGCAGCGCGACAGGCCATGTGCGAACCGCCGCAGCCGGGGCAGCATTGTGGTCAGGCCTTCCTCGAACGCTTCCAAGCCTTTTCCTTTCGCCTTCGTGGATGAAACGTCCGCCGCACATCGTTTCATCCACGGGCGATAAAATTTATAAGGAACGACCATGAAACGGCAAACCACGGCAATGATCATGGCAGCGGCGCTGGTTTGCGGCGCGGCGCAGGCACAGCTGCTTCCTGGCGCGGTGGGCAGTTTGCCCGGCCAGGTCGTGGGCGCCGTGCTTTCGCCGCTGCAGGGCGCGCCGCAGGCCGCTCTCGGCGTCGTCGACACGCTCGGCGTGCGGACCGTGGGTGCGCTGGACCGCGTATCGCTGCGCGACATGCGCCGCGCGCGGCTGCAGGCGCTGATCCGTGCCAATCGTGATGTGCTGGAAGCGGATGCCGATGGAAATCCGGTACGCCGCGGCGAAATCATCGCGATCGACGCATCGCCTGCGCTGCTCGACCAGGTGCGGACGGCCGGATTCCCCGTGCTGCGCGAAATCAGCATCGCGGGCCTTGGCATCCGCTTACATGTCCTCGGCCTGCCCAAGGGAGATACGGTGCGGAAGGGGCTGAAGCGCCTCGGCAAGATCGCACCCGCCGGACAGTTCGAGATGAATCACGTGTTCGAGCCCGCCGGCGGCGCGCTTATGGCCGTCAGCGCCGCGATGGCCGCATCCTCGGCAACGGCAGATCGTCCTATCGGCATGATCGACGGCGGCGTGGCAGCACACCCATCGCTCTCCGCTGCGCGTATCAAACAGCGCGGCTTCGTCGGTGGCGGCCCGCAGGCAAGCGGCCACGGCACGGCGATTGCCTCGCTCCTCGTCGGCGAGGACGGCGCGTTCCGGGGTGCGGCCGTCGGCCGGACGCTTCTGGCAGCGGACGTTTATGGCGGCAAACCGGCGGCAGGCTCCGCCGAGGCGATCGTGCGGGCGCTTGGCTGGCTCGCGGAGAGCGGCGCCGAGGTCGTCAACATCAGCCTTGTCGGCCCGCCTAACCGCCTGCTGGCGCGTGCCGTTGAAACGACCCGGGATCGCGGCGTGGCCATCATCGCTGCCGTTGGCAACGATGGCCCTGCCGCGCCGCCGCTGTATCCGGCCTCCTATCCCGGCGTGATCGCGGTCACGGGCGTCGATGCGCGGAACCGGGCACTTGTCGAGGCCGGCCGTGCTGAGCATCTCGATTTCGCCGCGCCCGGCGCCGACATGGTGGCGGCGCTTCCCGGCGACGGTTACGCGAATGTGCGCGGCACATCCTTCGCCGCACCGCTCGTTGCGGCGCGCTTCGCGGCCGCGGAAGGCGCCCCCGGCGTGCGCGAGAAAGCCGTCAGCGCCGAGGCCGTGCCCGGGCGCGGCAAGGTCGGACGGGGCATTGTGTGCCAGCCGTGCCGCAACGCGCCGGAGACCGTTCTCGCAAAAAAATGAAGCGGCGCGGGATGAACCACAACGCCGCATCGTTCTCCTTCTGACGGGCCAGTCATCGGCCCCGACCATGAAGGAGAAGACTCATGAAACGGATCATCATCACGGCCTTTGCCGTTGCTGCGATTTCGACGCCAGCCCATGCCCAGCTTCTCGGCAATGTCGGCGGGACGCTGAACGGTGCGCTCGGCGGCGCCGGATCGCTTGGAGGCTCCCTGGGCCCGGTCGGCTCGGCTACGCAGAGCGTCACCGGGTCGCTGACGGGTTCGGGCAGCGCTGAAACCAGCCGTTCTGTCGACGCACGTTCGGGTTCCGCGAGCGCGAACGCCGGCCTTGCCGGCACCGTCGCCGGAACGGTGGCGAGCGCAACCTCCGCCGCCGGCCCCGCTGGTACGCTCGTTGATGGAAACGGCGCGCTTTCGGCAAGCCAGAGCATCGATCGCAGCGTCGGCGTTGCAGTTCAGGGCGTCGGCACCGATGCTGCACGGAGCCTCGCGGGCGAGGTCACCGCCGCGGCCAAAGGCACGGCGCAAACTGCAGCGGATACTGCCCGTTCGGCTCAGGTCAGCGGCAACGGCAGCGCTGAAGGATCGGCCACAGGCGCCCTTGCCGCAGTCCGGAATCCTGAACCGGAATCCAACCAAAACTAAGCATTCGTACACGTAGCTTAGCTTCGTCCCGGTCTTCCCCAAGGGAAGGCCGGGATCTCTCGGACATAAGGCACGATTCTCGATCCAAAGCGCAATGCCATGGTCGAGGCGTACAGCTGGATGGAGCCCGCACATTCGCGCCCCGAATTTGCGGCCATGGCATGCTGAGCGCTGCGGGAAAGCAGATCGACGTGGGGTGCGCACACATGGACATCGGGGACGGCAAAGTCCCCGACACGCTCTGCCTGCAGCCAATGGCGCAGCGAGAGATGTTCGGACTGCTTTACTTCGAGCCGCGGACGGAGACGGTCGAGGCCGCGGTTCAGAGCACCTGTCTTCTGATGCTCGCCGAAAACATCGGTCTCGCGCTCGTGGCCGGACGCAGAGCAGCCTGACCTCGGTCCATCCAGACCTTGTCTTCTTCCCTATTATGCGGCTGGAGCGACAGCAGCTCTACAGCCTCTGGTACAGTTGCCGATCAGCCGACAAAAGGCGGCGCATACCGCGGCCAAGCTCCCAGTGACTTGTTCCTGCAACAGAGCAACGATACCTTGCGTGCTGCGGGGGCTGACCAGAAGGTGTGTCATGAACCTTGCCTCGTCGCCGTCATCCGCCAGCTTCCACGAAGCGCTCGTTATTGACGCCGCGCGCTGCTGGCGGGAGGCCCGCGACGGTGATTGCCCGCCCCTGCCGACCTTGTTCTCCCGTCTGGAACGACGGCGCGTCGGCGTTCTCGCGCCATCGCTGAACGCCCTGTTTGCGGTTCATGAAGCCTGGTCCGGACGTCGCTTTCGAGCCGCCGCGAGCGAATCTGCGGGTTTGACCGAGGACGAGCAGCACCTTCTCGATCTCCTGCACGGCGACGCAAGTGCCGTGCCGGATGCCGCGAAACGCCCGGGGCTTTCCGATCCGCTACGGATCGCCCTGAGGTCGACCCGCATCATGCTCAGCGGCGTGCTGAGATCGGAAAACCCGGACGAATTGCAGTGATGACGTTTTCGGCACCAATGCCGTTGTCGTCCGAAGTCGCTGCGGATCTATGCGCGGGGCTTACGCCGCGCGGCGCGTTTCCGGGCCACGGGGATCGTCAACAAGCCGCTCGAGCTCCTGGATGATGACATTAAGGTTCATGGGTTTTTTGATGATCATGGAGTCCCTGTAGCGATCGTCAGACGGCGCGGTCTCGTATCCCGAACAGAAGAGAAACGGCACCTCACGCGCTCTTAGAAGATCTGCAACCGGATAGACGAACTGTCCGTTGAGATTAATATCGAGAATGGCCGCATGGGGCGGGTCTTCCTGTCCAAGGAGCGCGAAAGCCTCTTCCAACGTGCCCGCCGGACCCATGATGTCCCAGCCTTCGTCCCTCAGCGCGCGGGACAGCTCCATACCCACCAGAAGCTCGTCCTCTACAATCATCACGCGGCCTTTGATTGCGCTTGGCACGACTGACTCTTCCCCGAGTTTCGTGCTGGGTTCCGGGCTCCGCAGACGGAAATTCGCAGGCGAGAGCGTGGCGGTCACCTTCAATCCCGTCGGAAGCCACTGGCATTCGATTTCCCCGCCCATTTGACGTGCCACCGTATCCATAAGCGTCGAACCGAAACCGTGCGATGTTGGCGGCGCTACAGCGCGCAGTCCACTTTCTGCCCAGTTCAGTTTCAGCTTCCCATCGGCCTCGCTTGCCCAGGACACATCGACAGATCCTCCCGGCGTCGAGAGCGCGCCATGTTTCGTCGCGTTTGTCGCCAATTCATGGAGAAGCAAGCTGATGGGCTGGACGGCATTGGGAGAAAGCGCGACCTGCGGTCCATGCGCGCGCACCTGCCCCGGCTTGCAATAGGCAGCGGTCTCGTCCGTGATGATTCTTTCAAGATCTCCACCCTGCCATCGGTTCTCGGCAAGCAGACTATGCGCACGTCCGAGCGCGGCTACACGTCCGCGCACCGCCGCGATAAAGTCCTCTTTCGTCGGAGCCGTGGTCAAAGAAACAAGCGCCTGGACAACTGCGAGAGCGTTCTTCGCGCGGTGGTCAACCTCACGCGCCAGCAGCAACCGGGCCTCTTCGTTCGCCAGGCGCTCCGTGATATCTCTCAATATGACGGTGGCGAGCCGTTCTCCGCCGATATCGACCTGAGATATCGAGGCTTCGATCGGAAACTCGGTTCCGTCGGCCCGCAGGCCGCTGATCGCTCCGAGGGCGCCCATGCGGCGACCGGTGACCCCGGTGTTGCGAAATCGCCGGATATGTTCCTCATGTGTACCCCGAAACCGTTCGGGTATAAATCGTGAAATCGGTTCGCCCAGTGCCTCCGCCGTGGACACGCCGAACATCTGTTCGGCAGAAGGATTAAACAAAACAATACGATGCTCTTCATTGATCGTAATGATTGCATCCATTGCGCTCGCAACTACACCTTCGAGCCGGCGCTTCGAATCATCACTTTCGGCTACCGTGTTTTCGTTCATATCGGCGCGCCTTCGGTATTTAGCCTTGATAACGAAAGACTAGCACCTCGCCCGGTTAATTCTACTGCCTTTTCATCCCTTGGTAATCGCCGTAGCGTAGACATACGGTTGTAAAGCGAGGTGAGTGTTGCTTAGCGTCTATACATGCCTGACACAGGAGCATGACATTCGGCTCGTCGGACTGGCGGCCGGGATATGCTTTCTATCGTCCCTGACGGGGTTCACGCTGGCGCATCAGGTGCGCGGCGTGGCGCCGCAGAAGCAGGCCGCCTGGCTGTTGCTGTTGGCCTTTGTCAGCGGCGCTGGAATCTGGGCCACGCATTTCATCGCCATGCTCGCCTATCAGCCGCACCTGCCGACGCGCTATGCGCCAGGGACAACGCTTCTGTCCGTCTTGCTTTCCGTCGCCGGAGCAGGCCTTGCCTGGAAGGTCGCGCTGAATAGCGGTCGGTATGCGGGACTTCTCTCCGGCTGCACCTTAGCCGTGGGGATAAGCGCCATGCATTTCACCGGCATGGCCGCCTTTCGGACGACGGGCCAACTGCAATATTCCTTTTCAGAAGTCGGCCTGACACTCTCCGCAGGCCTGGTTTGTGCGGTAGCGGCCACGTATCTGTTTGTAACCACAAAGCGCAGCCGGTTCATATCTGCGGTCGTCCTGACACTCGCGATTTGCGTCATCCACTTCGGATCCATGGCGGCGGTCACGATCATCCCGGACGCCGAAATCGCGATCCCTCCAAGCGCGATAGACACGGCTGCACTCACGGTGATCATCGGAAGTCTCTCGGTCGCCGTGCTCGGCATCACCTTCGCCGTGGCGGCGATGGAAGCGCGGCTCCGGCGCCATGCGGCCGAAGAGGCCGAGCGTCTGAAGCACTTCGCTCAAAGCGCGCTCGAGGGGCTTGCTATCCTGGAAGGCGATCGGATTATCGACGCGAACGAGACGTTTTGGCACTTGGTGGGCTACGACGTCTCCCAAAATTCCGGCCAGCTCCATCTTCTCGATTTTCTGCCGCGCCGACCCGAAGAGCGAGAGAATCCTATAATTTCGGCGTTTCAGGAGCAGAGACTTCGCAACGCGGCAGGAGGCATGATCGACGTCGAGACAGCGATCCGGACGGCAACCGTCGGCGGCATTCATCGCGAAATGCTGGTGGTTCGCGACATCACCGAAAGGAAGGCGGCGGCCGCGCGCATTGCGCACCTCGCCTCGCACGATCCGCTCACCGGCGTGGCCAATCGCCTGTCTCTGGGCCGCTTGCTTGCACAATCAGTGACCGACGCGTCGGTCGAAAAGCCTTTCGCGCTGCTCTGCCTCGATCTGGACAGGTTCAAGGCCATAAATGACATGCACGGCCATCCCGCAGGCGATGCGGTGCTCATCGAGGTTGGGCGGCGGATTCAGTCCTGTCTCGACGAAGGCGATCTCGTTGCCCGGCTCGGCGGCGACGAGTTTGCGGTGTTGCATCATACCGACGCACATCCGCATGGTGCGGCCGTGCTCGCCGAACGTATCATCGATCTGGTGTCGCAGCCGATCGTCTTTGAGGGCCTGTCCCTCCATGTCGGGACGAGCATAGGGATTGCACTTTATCCCTCCAATGCGACGTCGGCGGAGGACTTGCACAAGAAAGCCGACCTGGCGCTTTACCGCGCGAAGACCGAAGGCCGCGGAGTCCTGCGATTCTTCGATGAAGCCATGGACCGTCAGCTCAGCAAGCGGCACAGCATGGAGCATGATCTGCGCATGGCCGCGAGCCGCGGCGAGCTCCACCTCCTCTATCAACCGCTGGCCTGCCTTGAGACGGGCGGCATCATCGGTTTCGAAACGCTGCTGCGCTGGACGCATCCCGTTCATGGGCCTGTATCGCCCGCCGAGTTCGTGCCGCTCGCCGAGGAAACCGGGGTTATCACGGCCATCGGCGAATGGGTTCTCCGTGAGGCCTGCCAGGAGGCCGCGCGCTGGAAACAGCCACTCAAGATCGCTGTCAATCTTTCGCCTGCACAGTTTGGAACCGATCAGATCGTCGACATCGTCAAGCAGGTTCTCGGCGAGACGCGCCTCGATCCCGGCCGGCTTGATCTGGAGATCACGGAAGGTCTCCTGATCAAGAACCCGGAGCGGGCACTGCCGATGCTCAATCAGCTGCGTTCCCTCGGCGTTCGCATCGTCATGGACGATTTCGGAACAGGCTACTCATCGCTGAGCTATTTTCGAACGTTTCCGTTCGATAAGGTCAAGATCGATCAGACCTTCGTCCGCGATCTCACCGAGAGCCGGGAAGCACTTGCGATCGTCAAGGCCATCATCGGGCTCGGCAAGGGCCTTGGCCTTTCGATCATCGCGGAAGGCGTCGAGACGGTCGAGCAGATGGAATTGTTGCTCGCCGAAGGATGCCATAAAATACAGGGCTACCTGGTCAGTCCGCCACAGCCCATCGCGCATTTTGGATGGCTGGTGGTTGATCCCCTCAGCAGTGGTCATCCCTGCCACGGACAATGCGATGCCTGCTTCGAGCGTTTGCGGGCTCCGACCGGTTTGCGCAGCCCCCGCGGCGACATCATGCGTTTGTCCACCTCGCGCATGTAGCCGACCGCGGTCACGTCGTGGGATTAATTCCCTGTTTACCGTGCCAGACCATGATGACGCGAGGGCCCGTTGCGTTCATGCCCATCTTCAGGTCAGGCGGGCGCCCCCCGTTCGCTCTGACACCTTAGCGCAAGGCAGGACATTCCCCCGTTCTGCCTTGCGCCAAATTCCACAACGCCCGCGCATCGTCGTCTCGACGATTGGGGTAGATCGTAGTCCCTTGGCTCGGTGATATGCCGCGCGCAAGGCCAGCTCAGCACCCCGATCCTCAGGCAGCAGCACGAAAGTCGTGATCGCGCCGTGCGGTGATTTCGGCCAACGCCGCCACCAGCTCGAGAATCATCTTCGTGCTGTGTAACGGACCGGGCGTAAAGCGCAGGCGCTCGGTTCCGCGCGGCACGGTCGGATAGTTGATAGGCTGCACGTAAATTCCATAGCCGGCAAGAAGCTGGTCGCTGATATGCTTGGCCCTGATCGGATCACCGACCATCAGCGGCACAATATGCGTATCCGTCATGAGGACCGGCAAGCCCGTCCTTCGCATTTCCGCCTTGAGGAATGCAGCGGCGACCTGCTGCCCCTCTCGTTCAGCGTGGCTTTTCTTCAGATGCCGAACCGCGGCGAGAGCACCGGCGGCAAGCACGGGCGAGATCGACGTGGTGAAAATAAAGCCGGGTGCATAGCTGCGGATTACATCGACGATTAGCGCATCCGCAGCGATATAGCCGCCCATGACGCCGAAAGCCTTGCCGAGCGTGCCCTCGATGATCGTGACGCGCTGCGCGACCGCATCACGCTCGGTGATCCCGCCGCCACGGGGGCCATACATCCCGACCGCATGGACCTCGTCGCAATAGGTGAGCGCGTGAAACGCATCCGCGAGGTCGCAGATTTCGGCGATCGGCGCGACATCGCCGTCCATCGAATACACGCTCTCGAATGCGATGAGTTTCGGCGCGCGCGGATCGGCCGCCGCGAGGAGCTCGCGCAGGTGATCGAGATCGTTGTGACGGAATATTTGTTTCTGGCATCCAGAATTGCGTATGCCCGCAATCATCGAGGCGTGGTTGCAGGCATCGGAAAAGATGATGCAGCCGGGAAGTATCTTGCCAAGCGTCGCGAGCGTCGCGTCGTTGGAAACATAGCCCGAGGTGAAGAGAAGCGCGCGCTCCTTGCCGTGCAGGTCGGCGAGTTCCGCCTCGAGGTCGACGTGATATTGTGTATTGCCGCTGATATTGCGCGTGCCGCCCGATCCGGCACCGACGTCGCGCAATGCCTCTGCCATGGCGGCGATCACTGCGGGGTGCTGGCCCATGCCCAGATAGTCGTTCGAGCACCAGACGGTCACCGGCATCGGCGCCGCGGAGCCTGTAAAGCGCTGGGCGTAGGGATACTGGCCGCGGGTCCGCAAAATGTCCGCGAAGACGCGGTAGCGCCCTTCCTCGTGCAGGCGCGCGATCGCCCGGCTGAAAATCCGATCATAATGCATGCGTCGCCCCTCCGGCAGATTCTGTCCAAACCGGCATTCAGACTATGGCGCTTCCCAACCGAGCGTCGCGTCCGGTGTTTTCCCTCCGGAATATCCCTTAGGGCGCAGACCCGGATTTCCGCGCGCCTGACCTCCATCTATTCGGCACCCACCGACAATCCGATCGCCAACAGGGGGTTCCGATGATCCATTCGAAAAGGCTCTGGCAATGGCTGGGAGCAATATTCCTGCTCTCCTTTGCCATCCTCGGCCTGCTGGGCCGTGAAATCTATGTAAAGGCACCGCCTGTACCGGAGGCGGTCGTCGCGCACGAAGCCACCGTCTTTTCGCGTACCCAGATCGAGACGGGCCGCGAGGTCTGGCAGACGCTCGGCGGAATGCAACTCGGCTCGATCTGGGGTCACGGCGGTTATGTGGCTCCGGACTGGGGCGCCGACTGGCTGCACCGGGAGGCTGTTGCGCTTCTCGACATATGGGCCCGGGAAAAGGCAGCGGTTTCCTTCGCGGCGCTTGGCGCCGACGACCAGGCCGCGCTCCGCGAGCGGCTGAAACGCGAGCTGCGATCCAACAGTTACAATCCTGAAACCGGCGCGATAACCATTTCGAAGGCGCGCGCCGAGGCGGTCGCCCAGGTAGCGGACCATTACCGGCGGCTGTTCAGCGGCGACCCCGCGCTCAGGACGCTGCGGACGCAATACGCCATTCCGGAGCGATCGCTGACCCGCGACGAGGATCGCACCAACCTGGGCGCCTTCTTTTTCTGGACCGCGTGGACGAGCGTGACGCAGCGTCCCGGCGAACCGATCAGCTATACCAACAACTGGCCGCACGATCCGCTGGTTGGCAACGTCCCCTCGGCGTCTCTGGGCATGTGGTCGATTGCGAGCGTTCTTTTCCTTATCGCCGGAATCGGGCTCCTGACGTGGTTTCAGGCGCGCCGCGGCGAAGATGAACATGCCGATATTCCTGTCCGCGATCCCCTCATTGATGCCGTGCCGACGCCGTCGATGAAGGCATCGCTCAAATATTTCTACACAGCAATCGGGCTCTTTCTCGCGCAGGTCGTGCTTGGCGCCGTGACCGCGCACTACGCGGTGGAAGGTCAGGACTTCTATGGCTTTCCGATCTCGGATTTCATTCCCTATGCCCTGACGCGCACATGGCACACGCAGCTCGGCATATTCTGGATTGCCACGGCGTGGCTCGCCACCGGCCTCTACGTCGCGCCGCTCCTGTCGGGACACGAACCAAGGTTCCAGCGGCTCGGCGTAAACCTGCTCTGGGGCGCGCTGCTCGTTGTTGTTCTCGGCTCCTTTGCCGGTGAATGGATGGCGATCCAGCAGAAGCTCGGACACGGCACCAATTTCTGGTTCGGACACATGGGCTATGAATTCGTCGATCTTGGACGCTTCTGGGCCATCCTGCTTTTTGCAGGCCTGATGATCTGGCTGGGCTTGATGGGCCGGGCACTGTGGCCGGCGCTCAGGACACCGTCGGAGAGCCGCGGTCTCATCGGCATGGTATTCGTTTCCACGGTCTGCATCGGCCTGTTCTTCGGCGCCGCGCTGACGTGGGGACGGCACAGCCCGCTCTCCATGATCGAATATTTCCGCTGGTGGGTCGTCCATCTTTGGGTCGAGGGATTCTTCGAGGTGTTCGCGACGGCGGTCATCGCCCTGATCTTTGCAGGGCTTGGTCTGGTGCGCGCGCGCGCCGCCAATATTGCGGTGATCTTTTCAACCACGGTTTTTCTCACCGGCGGCATCCTCGGCACGCTGCACCACCTCTATTTCTCGGGAACGACCACGCCCATCATCGCCTGGGGCGCGATGTTTTCGGCACTCGAGGTGGTCCCGCTTGCGCTCCTCGGCGTCGAGGCGCTTCACAACCACCGCATGACCAGGGCCGCGCCGTGGGCGGCGACCTACAAATGGCCGATCCTTTTCTTTGTTGCGGTGTCGTTCTGGAATCTCGTCGGCGCGGGCCTGCTTGGTTTCGCGATCAATCCGCCGATCTCGCTCTACTATGTGCAGGGGCTCAATCTGACCCCAAGTCATGGTCATGCGGCATTGTTCGGGGTCTACGGCATGCTCGGCATCGGTTTGATGCTGTTTTGCCTGCGCACGAGCTTCCGCGGCAGCGCCTGGTCCGACGCGCTCCTGAAGCCGGTGTTCTGGTCGCTCAATCTCGGGCTCGGAGCGATGGTTTTCCTGAGCCTCGTCCCGGCCGGCCTTTACCAGGCGTATCACAGCATCACCACGGGGTTCTGGTATGCGCGCTCGCCCGAGATCGTGCACAGCAAGATCATGGAAACGCTCGTCTGGATGCGCGTCCCAGGCGATATCGTGTTCAGCCTTGGTGCTGTCCTGCTGGCCGTGTTCATGGTGAGACTGCTTTTCGGCGGTCGCCCTGCGACGCGCAATCTCGGCGGCGTGGAGCCCGCTCCTGCCGAATAGCCGAAACCCAGGGGCCGCCTCGACGATCCGTCCGGGCGGCCCCGCAATGGCAGAGAAAGCGAACATGGCCGCCGAACACGCTCGCCACGACCGCCTCATGAAGTCGCATCCGCTGTTTCGCGCGGGCTTTCGTCCCTTCTTTCTCGGCGGTGCGCTTTGGGCAGTCGTCGTCATCACGCTGTGGGTTCTGTCCCTGACCGGCATCCTGATTCTGCCGTCAGCATTCGATCCGCTCGCCTGGCACCGTCATGAGATGCTGTTCGGCTATCTCGGGGGAATCATCGCCGGCTTTCTGTTGACCGCCATTCCCAACTGGACGGGGCGACTGCCGGTTGCAGGCATGCCCCTTGCCGCGCTGGCGGCGCTCTGGCTCGCGGCGCGCCTGGCGGTGCTCAGTTCGGCTGTTGTCGGCGCGCATACCGCACTCGTCCTTGATGTCGGATTCTTTGCCGCGCTGGCTGTCGTTGCGGCGCGCGAAGTGATCGCCGCGAACAACCGCAACCTCCCGATTGTGCTCGTGGTCATCTTGCTTGCGGTCGCCAACGCCCTCGACCATGCCGAGGCGCTCGGCGCCGCGGGGCTCGCCGGGCTCGGCTGGCGCATGGGCTTTGCGCTCGTGCTGATGCTGATCGCGATGATCGGCGGACGCATCATTCCGTCATTCACCCGCAACTGGCTTTCCCGGGAAGGCCACGCCGAAAATCTCCCGAGGCAGCCCGACCGGTTCGACATCCTCGCGCTCGGTGCGACGGCGGCCGCGCTCGCCGCCTGGGCGACGGTGCCCGCAGCGCAGGCGGCCGGCGCACTGCTCATTCTTGCAGGCATCCTGCAAGCGGCGCGGCTCGCGCGATGGTCTGGGCTGCGAACAATGCGCGAGCCGCTCGTCATCATCCTCCACATCTCTTATGCATGGCTGCCGCTCGGCATGCTGCTTCTGGGGGGAAGCACCTTTCTGCCCGGCCTTCCTGCCTCGTCCGCGCTGCACGCACTTGGCGCCGGTGCGATGGCATCGATGACGCTGGCGGTGATGACAAGGGCAACGCTCGGTCACACGGGCCGAGCGTTGCAGGCCGATCCCGTGACGGTCGCGATCTACGGCCTCGTTACACTCGGAGCGGCACTGCGCCTGGCGGCGCCGCTGCTGCCCTTCGATTATGTTCCAATGCTCGCCCTTGCCGGCACCCTCTGGGGCGGTGCCTTTGCGCTGTTCATCCTCGCATACGGAGCGATGCTTGCCGGGCCGCGTCCCGACGGCAGACCCTGAGGATGGGAAAGCAGGTCAGGCGAGCCGGGCAATCATGACCATCCGGACCAGCTCGGACAAGGTCCGGGCGCCCATCTTGGTCATGGCGTTCGCGCGGTAGACTTCCACCGTGCGCGCGCTGATGTCGAGGTCGAAGGCGATGACCTTGTTCGCCTTGCCCTCGACAAGCCCGTCCATTACCTCGCGCTCGCGGCCCGACAGTGTGGCGAGCCGTTTCACGATCTCGGCGCGTTCGGTCTCGGCCTCTCCCCGACCCTGGTACTTGGCGAGCGCGCTCCGGACGGCGACGAGAATGGCCTCGTCGCTGAACGGCTTTTCAATGAAGTCGGAAACACCGGCCCGCAGGGCCTGGATCGCCATCGGAACGTCGGCATGGCCCGTAATCACGATGACGGGGTCGGTCACCCCGAGTGTCTCGAGCCTCGCCAGCAAGTCGATCCCGCTCATCCCGGGCATACGGACATCGGTGATGATGCAGCCATGCCGCATCGTCGGCACGCCGCGCAGGAAATCGGCCGCGGAGTCGTGCGTTTGCGTGGCGATGCCCGAACAGTCGAGCAGGAAGGCAAGCGACGCGCGAACGCCCTCGTCATCGTCGATCACATGCACGGTCGGATCATCGGCCATCGCTAAGCTCCTCCTTGTCGACGCTGGGCACGGTGAACCGGAACGTCGCGCCCCCGGTGCCTTCGGATTCCACCCAGATCTGCCCGCCGTGGGCTTCGACGATCGTGCGGCAGATGGAAAGCCCCACGCCCATGCCATCGCGTTTCGTGGTGACGAATGGACGAAACAGCTGGTCCGCAACATCGGCCGAAACCCCGCGTCCGGTATCGCTGACCGTGACAACCGCCATATCGTCCCGCGCCGGGTCGATACACAGGGTAAGGTCACGGCGCTCCGCGCCGGCCAGCGCTTCAACAGCATTGCGAATGAGGTTGAGGATCACCTGCTGGATCTGCACCTTGTCCACGAGAACCAGATCGACCTCGGGGCTGAGCTGAAAGCGGACGCGAATCCCGTGCTCCTTTGCCCCGACGAGCGCGAGCGCGCTTGCTTCCTCGATCAGCTTGGGCAGGCTCTCGACGCGCCGCTCCGTCTCTCCGCGCGCCACGAAATCGCGAAGCCTGCGGATGATCTCGCCGGCACGCAAGGCCTCGCCTGCGGCCTTTTCAACGGCGTCCGCGACGCGCGCCTGGGGCACTTCGTCGCGCTCGAGGAGCATCTTGCTGCCCATCAGATAATTGCCGATCGCGCTGAGCGGCTGGTTGAGCTCGTGCGCGAGCGCTGACGCCATCTCGCCGAGCGCCGTCAGGCGCGAAACATGAACAAGTTCGCTCTGCAGTTCCTGGAGCCGCGTCTCCGTCTGCTGTCGCTCGGTGAGATCGCGAACGAAGCCGGTGAAGAAGCGCCCCCCTGCCAGATTCATTTCGCCGACCGCCAGCTCCATCGGGAAGGTCGAGCCGTCCTTGCGCTCGCCGACAACGACGCGGCCGACGCCGATGATCCGACGCTCGCCCGTCGCATAATATCGCCTTAAGTATCCGTCATGTGCCTCGCGATAGGGACTCGGCATCAGAATCTTGACATTCTTGCCGGTGACTTCATCGGCCGACCATCCAAACTGATGTTCGGCCGCATCGCTGAAATCGCGGATGAGCCCCTCCTCGTCGATCACGATCATGGCATCAGGAACCGTTTGCAGGATCGACGTCAGATGCGCCTCGCGCCGCGCAAGCTCGCGCAGCGTGAGCGCTTCGCTTTCGCGCGAACGCTGCAGCCATCCGCCGCCCAGCGCAATGACAGCGCCCATACACACGAAAACAATCGCTGCGATACCGTCACCAGCCAGCACATCCCCCGTGACCGCATCGGCAAGAAGTCCCGCCGCAGCCCCAGCGAGCGTCAGCAGCAGAGCGGGGACAAGCCCCCTGACCGCCGCGATCACCACCGCCGGCACAAAGAAGATGTAGGTCGCGCGCTCCTCCAGCAGCGGATCGAAGCCGAGTCGCGCTGCAAGGCCTGCCGCCAGCACCCCGAACGCGATGAGCGTCCAGACGGCCGCATTCACGCGGCTCCAGAAGGGCCGAACCCGGAGCAGCCCCGGCAATGGCCGCAGCGCGCGCGGCGGCGGAGACTCAACTCCGGTGTGCGCCGTAGGAGAAAGACCCAAGTTTCGGCTCCCGCAGTCACGCTTTACAGCGCGGTCCAGCACGTTGCGCGAATTCTGGCGCCCGTGTCCAAAGGAGACAGCCTCATGACCCCTCCCCTCGTCGACCTTGCCATACATCACAAACCGCAAGGCCTGCCAGACCGCATCGCGCTCGGCTTCACCAAGGCGCTGCGCTGGACCGCCGACACTTTTTTTGCCGCCCGCTACGGCCACCGCGCGGTTGTGCTCGAAACCGTCGCCGCGGTGCCGGGTATGGTCGGCGCGACGATCAACCACCTGCGGTGCCTCCGTCGCATGTGCGACGATGGCGGCTGGATCAAGACCCTGATGGACGAGGCCGAGAACGAGCGGATGCACCTGATGACATTCGTCGAGATCTGCAGGCCCACCTGGTATGAACGCGCCGTCATCATCGGCGTGCAGTGGCTGTTCTATCTCGCCTTCTTCGCGCTTTACCTCGTGAGCGCCCGCACCGCGCACCGCGTCGTCGGCTATTTCGAGGAAGAAGCTGTCATCAGCTATACGCATTACCTCGCCGAGATCGACGGAGGCCGGTCCGAGAATGTCGCTGCCCCCGACATCGCGAAGCGTTACTGGCGCCTGTCTGACGACGCAACGCTGCGCGACGTGGTTCTGCTCGTGCGCGCGGACGAGGCGCATCACCGCGACGTCAACCATGGTTTCGCCAACATGCTGGCGGGGTTGCCGCAGGGCGCGGTCGGCCGCTGTCCCCCTCACGTCGCGCTCGAGCCGGGCTGGAAAGAGGCCGCATGATGCGCGGCGGGGGACAGCCGGAAAGGGAGCCGTCATGTCGAAAAACATTGTCATCCTGATCGATGCCGATCCCGCCGTACGGTCCTCGATCGCTTTTGCGATGGGGGTCGAGGGCTACGAGGTTGCCAGCTATGCCAGCGCTGCCGATATCCTTGCGACGTCCGATCCACTGGAGGGCCTGTGCGTGTTGATCGACCATCGCTTGCCCGACGTGGACGCGCTTGCCCTGCTGGCACGGCTCCGCGCCCGCGGCGCGGCCATGCCCGCCGTCGTGGTCACCAGCAATCCGACCCGGCGGTTTCGGCAGCGGGTCAAGGATGCCCGCGCGCTGCTGCTTGAAAAGCCGTTGCTCGGAGACGCATTGATCGCAATGGTTCGACGGGCCGCTGGGATCAGCAACGGCCCGCTAGCAGCATGACGCAAGAGCCGAGAGCGCTAGGAATATGGGCGCAATGGGGAGGCATTACGTCTGCAAAGGATGCCTTGGACATATGTGGTGCCGGCTTCCGAAAGAGCTTCGGTCGCCGGCTACCCGCGGCGGAGCGCTGAGTGACGCGCTTGAAGTTTAGGTAGCAAAATGCTACCCAACGGCCTGGAGGTTACCCATGGCCCAGTCCATCAAGCTTGGTGACGACATCATGAAGATCGTGCGCCGCGAATCCGAGCTGCAGAGCCGCTCGATCGCCGGTCAGATCGCCCATTGGGTGCGCATCGGCCGCGCCATCGAAAAATCCGGCAATTTCGATCATGCCCGCATCACCGCTGCGCTCGCCGGCGACATCGGGACCACTGAACTAACCGACGAGGAGAAGGACGTCTGGCTCGACAGCTTTGTCGAGAAAATGGGGCAGCCCGGGCCTGACGAGGAGGCTTTCTTTGCCCGGCGGCGGCAGCTCGGGCTTGGTGTCGGCCTCGACGCAGCCGGCAATCTCGTGCGTGAGAAGGCTGCCCGCCGCGGATGAAGCCGACGATGATCGTGCTTGCCGGGCCGAACGGTGCCGGCAAGTCCACACTCTACGAGACCCGCGTCGCGCCGAGTTTCGCAGGGCCGTTCATCAACGCCGACATCATCCAGCGCGACGACCTGCGCGATCCGTCACCCGCCGCGTCTTACAAAGCGGCCAGGATCGCGTCTTCGCGCCGGACCGACTATCTCGCCGAGGGTCGGGATTTCGTGACCGAGACCGTCTTCTCGCACCCTTCCAAGCTTGAACTCATCGACGAAGCGCGCACGCGCGGTTACACCGTCATCGTGATGCATGTCGGCGTCGACACGCCAGACCTCTCCGTCGCGCGCGTCGGCGCCCGCGTCGAGGAGGGCGGACATGTCGTCCCCGAGGACAAAATCCGTGCCCGCTATGCGCGCGGTGCGCCTTTCATCCGCGCGGCGGTTCTCAAAGCGGATCGCGGCATGGTCTTCGACAATTCAAGCCTCAACCAGCCGCCGAGCCATGGCCTGACCTTTGCCAACGGACGCCTGGTCTTCGCGGTGCCGCGCCTGCCGAGCTGGATCAGATTGATCTATAAAACAGACCTTGAGATCTAAGGTTCTCTGCGGATGATGGCTGGCTTCAGACGCTCACAAATCAGCCGGTAAAGGTTCCGTGCCGGCATCGCGATCGAGAGGATTAGGCCGCTGCCATAGTCGCCCAGGCCGGTATGAAAATCGATTTCAAAGCGCAGCGCCGCTTTCTGAAGAGGATATCCCTGCTTATTTGTGCTTCGACTTTCCTTGCTTGCGGGCAAGGCTGATCCAGATCTCGACCTCCTTCCGGTCGCGATTGACGAGACGTGCCGCAAGTTTACTATCCCCCCGCTCGATCGCCGCGACGAGGTCGTCGTGCAAAGACTGGAGAGAACGGGTCGATGTGCCGGGCGCTGCAGGGCCGGTGAAGTGCAGAAGTGCCTTGAATGCCTGTTCGATGCGGGCGCGGTGCGTGCGGTAGAGTTCAGCAGCAAATCGGCTTTCGCCGGCTTCCAGGATGGCGATGTGGAGATCGGTATCCACTGCCGCAACCGCGTTTATATCCTGGGCCTCCAGATGCTCCTTGGCCCGCTCAAGGAGTTGCCGGATCGCCTTCATCTGGCGCGCGGTGCGCCGGAGCGCTGCCTGTTCGGCGGCCGGTGCTTCAACCGCATAGCGGAACGCATAGATATCCGCCGCCTCGTCGAGGCTCATCGCACTTTGCGTCTGCGCCTTCGCACGACGATGATCGACCACGTAAGAGCCCGAACCCGTGCGCGTTTCCACCCGATTGAGGTGGCTGAGCACCCGCAGCGCTTCCCGGATGGTCGAACGGCCCACGCCGAACTGCGCGGCAAGCTTCATTTCGGGCGGAAGCCTGTCTCCAACCTTGTAGACGCCCTTCTCCATGGCGTCCTGAAGCGCTTCGATGACCTGGTCGACCAGATAGTGCGGCCGAACCTGTCCACCCTCTGGAGAACCCTTGTCCCTGTTCATTCGATCCCCGGCGCTGTCGTCGTCAGCATCCCTTAGCAAGCGCGCGCCATCTGTAAAGCTGTCATACAGCCGGGGAGCCTTTGCGGCAAAGACCGGTCAGTATAGCTCGTGCGTCAGGCCGTGTTCGTAGAAGGCATTCAGCTGGTCGACGCTGAGTTCCGTGATCTTCGCCATGTCGGCGAGAACCTTGCCGACGGTCGGGAAGCCGCTGACATCGGGCCAGTCTTCAGGTTTCCACAGGTGCGACCGGCGGAAGGCCTTGCCGCAGTGGAAATAGGCTTCGCGAACGCTGACCTTGACCGCGGCCTTGGGAATCTTGCCCTGCTCTGCCAGCCGTTCGAGTACAATGGGCTCTCGCGTCACGATTGCGGGTCCGTTGATCCGAAGGAACGTATCGAGCTTCGGCGCCATGAAGAGAAGGCCGACGCGGCCGTTCTCGATCACGTTGGAGAAGGTCTCCATCTTGTTGTTGCCCGGCCAGTCGGCAAACGCCACGGTTTTGCGATCCAGAGCCTTGACGAAACCGGGCTCCCCGCCGCGCGGTGACGCATCGAGCCCGGCTTCCGTCTCGGACGCCACGCAGACGATCGGTGCCAGTTTCATGTACTGGATCATGTAGTCGTGGATGAAATCGAACTTCGATCTGACGATCAGCGGGCTCGGCATATCGTAATGCTGTCGTAGCTCCTCGATGCTTGAGATCTTGTAAGGATCGGACTCGGTCATCGCAGACTCCTCGGCTAATCGATGAACTCGGCGGACGGGTGCGCGCGCGGAAAACGGCGCACATAATCCAGGAAACGCGCCAGCGTCGCATCCGCGCGCGTCAGCGAGCCGACGCGGAAATGGATCGTCTGGCCGATCGCCGAATCCTCCATCGCGATTGCTACCTCGTGAAGGCGGGCCTCTTCCAGAAAGGCGCGGACCTCGGCTTCGTCCTCTGTACGCTCCGCCGCGAAAACGGAGAACAGGCGACTCTGTGATGGCGCGGGAAGACCCATGGCGGTCATGAAGCCGAACCAGCGCCCATCGAGCGTGCCCGTCTGAAAGAAGATCGACGTGCCGACGATACCGGCACGGATGGTCATGCGCCGACTGCCCCAGAGGCCGTCCATGTCATAGAACATGCTGTGATCCGTCCAGGCCACGTTCCCTTCGGGGTTGGGCCCTTTCAGGTCGAACTTGTGCAGGTACAGGAGGTGCTGGATATCGGGCGTCTGTGCGCAGATGATCCACGGATCGATGTTCATCGGCACCGGGAATTCCTGCGTATCGGTGAGGATATCGGCATCCGGGAAAGGCCAGTCCGGAATCGCGAACCACGGCTCCTCTCCGTTGAATGCCCAGATGAGGCCATGCTTTTCCTGTGTGGGAAAGGCAAACAGCGATGCCCGTCGGGGCGCAGGGTCACCGCTGCCGGTTTTCTGGCAGATGCCCTCCCTGTTGAATTCCCACATATGATACGGGCACTGCACGTGGTTGCCGACCACCTTGCCGACGGAAATGTCGGCGCCGAGGTGCGAGCAGTAAGCACTGGTTACCTGCGCGGTGCCATCTGTACCGCGGAAGGCGATGACACGACCGCCGAGGAACGGGAACCCCTTCACCTCTCCAAGGCCGATATCGGCGGACATGCAGATGGGAAACCAGCTTTGCGTATATAGCCCGCTTTCGCCCTCCATCGGAACATGTTCGCCCAGCAGGCGGCGCCTGCGCGGCCGCGCCGTATCGGTTTGGATGACTGTCGCCATTCTTCGTGCCTTTCGATCAGTTTCGTTGGCCGGGCAGGAGCGCATCGACCTGAATTTCCACCAGAAGCTCGGGAAAAAGCAGCCGCCTGACCTCAACGCCCGTAGAGGCCGGGAAAGGGCCACGTCCGTAAAAGGCCTTGCGTCGCGGTATCGCGGCGCCGAGCGCGTCCATGTCGGTAACGTACATGACCTCCCGAACAACATCGCCGAAACCCAGCCCGAACCCGGCAAGCGTGCGGCCGATCTGGTGGTAGACGAATTCAAACTGCGCATTGAAATCGCCGACGTGAAGCGGCCTGAAATCCGCATCCAGACTGGCAGTGCCCGAGACGTGCAGAAGCCTGCCGTCGCTTACCGCCTGTGCAAAGCCGATCTGCTGCTGAGCGGCCTGCCATTCGGGGAGGAAAAAGCGGTTGTCATCGTGCATAACTCGTCTCCATTGGTCCGGCTGTCTGACAGATTTGAAATTGCCCGTCAATGACAACCTCGGCCCAGATCCGCGATGAAATATCATTGCCAACGTATCAGCCTTCTGTCATCTGTCTGACAGCCTGACAAAAGATCGGGTCAATTCGAGAATGAAGGGAGAGTGATTATGCGAAGCAAAAAGGGGATGCTCAGCCTGGCCTGCTGTACGGCAGCCGTCGGAGCCCTGACGGGAGGCTTCGAAGCGCGCGCCGAGACGATCGCGAATGGAAGCACCGTGGCAAACGGCGACGAAATCGTCATCAGCGCCCGCCGCCGGAATGAAGCCCTTCAGGACGTACCGATTGCGGTTACGGTTCTGACATCCGAGGAGATTGCAAAATCGGGCATTCAGGGCATCGGCGACATCGCCAACCTCACACCGAACGTCAGCTTTGACAATGCGCTCAATCTCGGCACGAACTTCCTCACGATTCGCGGGCAAGGCCAAAGCCAGTACGCGCCGCCCCCGGCCGCGATCGTGGTGGACGGCGTGCTCACGATCTCGCCTCTCCAGTTCAACGTCGATGAATTCGATCTGCAGCAGGTCGAAGTCCTGAAAGGGCCGCAGGGAGCCATTTACGGGCGGAACGCAATCGCCGGCGCCGTCAACATCACGAGCCGCAAGCCGGGTGACACGTTCGAGACCCGAATGCTCGCAGGCTACGGTCGCGGCGAGGAGTGGCGCGCGAAAGCGAGCATAAGCGGTCCCGTTGTTCCCGGCTTGCTCTCCGTTCTCGCCGGCGTCTCGTTCACCGACCGGCGCGGCCAGGTAGAGAACGTCACGACCGGTGCTTATTCGGACAAGATGAAAGACCTGACGGGGCGGCTGCGCGCGATCGTTACGCCTGCCGACACGATCGAGGTGGACATCAAGTACACCTATTCCGATGCGAAGGGGCGTGATCCCGCATACATCACGAGCCGTTCGGGCGACCCTTCGGTAAGTTCGGATCCGCTCGATGCCAATCGCGAGGGCCGCAACCCGAGGACGCTTCACGACCTGTCGGGCAAACTCAGTGTCGAATCCGGTTTCGGCACGGCGACATTGACTCTGGCCTATGTGCATGTTTCGGAAAACGTCGAGGCCGACTTCGACTTTTCGCCGCTCGATATCTTCGCGGTCAAGCAGACGCAGAGCGAAAGCGGCTTCTCCCAGGAGCTCCGCTTCACGTCCACGGACGACGGGCCGCTCCGTTGGCTCATCGGCGGCTACCATGTGCGTTCGAAGCGGCGCATCGGCGCCGACATTTTCGTCGACCCGTTCTACTTCGGGCTGATGCCGGTGCCCACGCAGGCGGATTTCCTGATCAGCCAGAGCAACGACCTCAACCGCTACGAGACCTGGTCCGGCTTCGCGAATGTCGAATACGACATCCTCCCGAATCTGGAGGCCGCCGTCGCCGTCCGCTACGATGACGACGACCTCACCCAGCATCCGGGCACCGGAGGCACCCGCCGTGCCGGCTTTTCGAAGTGGCAGCCGAAGGGCACGCTGACTTTCAAGCCAACTGAGGCGTGGATGCTCTATTCCTCGGTAGGCAAGGGTTTCCGCAGCGGCGATTTCAATGCCAGCGGCTCGAGCTTCGGCAATCCGGTGATCGCGGCCGAAACTGCAATCAACTATGAAATCGGCACCAAGGCGCGCCTGCTGGGTGGGCGCGCCATCCTCGATGCCGCGATTTTCCGAACCGATCTAGACAACGGACAGTTCAAGCTGTTCGATGCCGTCGGCGCGACCAACGTCGGCATCAATATCGACAAGACACGCATCGAAGGTTTCGAGGTCGCGGGCGCCTTC
This sequence comes from Sphingosinicella sp., assembly GCF_013911755.1. GTDB lineage: Bacteria > Pseudomonadota > Alphaproteobacteria > Sphingomonadales > Sphingomonadaceae > Sphingosinicella. Next base: position 66,194 of record NZ_JACESP010000016.1, on the reverse strand, counting down.
CGACTGGTCGAGGGCTTCACGCTGAGCGCCAGCCTCGGCTACGCGGATCCGAAGATTCGCGGCTTCACCCCGCCGCCCGGCTTCGGCGGCTCCACGGCTGAGTATATCGGCAATCGCCCACCACGCATCTCGCGTTACACCGCCAACGTCGGCCTCGACATCGACATACCCGTTGCCGACGATCTGAACCTCTACGTGCGCCCGGAATTCCGCCACACGAGTGGGTTCTACTGGGATCTGGAAAACGATTACCGCCGTCCGTCAGCGAACCTCGTCAACCTGCGCGCCGGGGTACGAGAGGCGGATGGTCGCTGGACTGTCACCGGTTGGGTGAAGAACGCGCTGTCGGAGAAAGTGACAGGAGAATACCAGCCTTTCACCACCTCCGGCCATCCGCTCGGAATCGACGTCTACTATCCTGCCGTCGGTGCAACCTATGGAATCGAACTGACCTACAGCTTCTGATTATACCGGATGCCCGACTGGCGGTCGGGCATCCGCTTGTTGCCGATCAGCGGGCAAGGACTTCGCGGAGGCGTGCGGCGACAGCGCCTGCATGGGTGGTGATCGCCATATGTCCGGCCTCGATCGTGCTGACCTCCCACCCTTCGGCATCAGCTTCCGCCGCGGTTGTCTCGAAGAACGGGAAGCCTGTAAAACGCACATAGTCGCGGCGGCATTGCACGGGACCATCATACTGCGCCGCGTCGGTGAATCCTCTCAGCGGCATGGGGCGCAGGCGTTCCACGACCTTCTGCGCTTCCGCCGTTTCGGGAAGACCCAGAAATGCCGAATTCGGCGGCTGAATGTATCCGGCTGCCTCCTCGGTGATCAGCGGTGCAAACACATCACGAAGCTCCGGGTGCTTGGCGAAAAGCGATTGCCGACGCTGGAGCGTAAAGCCGTCGAGAATGATAAGGTGGCTGACAAGATCGGGCCTGGCAGCGGCGACTTCGGCAGCCACCACCGCTCCATAGCTGTGTCCGACAAGGGCGATATTCTCACTGTCCAGAAACGTCAGCGTCTCCAGAATATCAACCGTATGTTCGGCAAGGCCGGTGTTTGCCGTGCCCAAATGCGTACGTTCGGCAAGCCCCGTCAGTGTGGGAGCGTGGGACTCGAAGCCGAACTTCCGGAGCTCGGCCCGCAGCGGACGCCAACACCATCCGCCCAGCCAGGCGCCGTGAATCAAGACGATGAAAGGTGAGCTCATAGGCAAAGACTAAACGAACTGAGCTTGGGCCTCAATATCTGTCTGACAGATTTTTTTGCTCATCGGCTTTGTACCGGTTAAGCTCTTCCGTTAGCGCCGACATGCACGAACCCGCTCGCGCGGGATTGTCGCGTGGGGTGGCATAGCGTGATATTTAGGGACTTTGGGCGGAGATAGGTCGTCCACCGAACATGGAGTTCCTTCAACAATGAGGAGCCAACCAAGTCTACATCTGCCACGTATGGCGCGGGCCTTCCTGTGTCCGAGGTCGCGCATCTCAACGTCGACGATATCGACAGCGAGCGCATGCTGCTTCGTGTTGAACAGGGCAAAGGTGCGCGGGACCGCAACGCGATGCTCTCGCCGCATCTGCTGGCGCTGTTGCGGGTGTGGGGGCGCGAGGGCAGACCCGCGGTCTGGAGTTTCAGGTCATATTGGTTCGACCAGAACCAGGGGATCGCATGACAGGTGCGCATCGTCGCCGACGATGCCCTTGCCGACAACATTTGCCTGATCATTAGCATTCTGCACCGGTTCGAGCCGGATCGTCGCATCCTCGGCAAAGTCATTCACATGCGCGGCGCTGCCGCCGATTGCATAGATGTCGGGCAGGCTGGTCTTGCAGAGCCGGTCGATGAGGACGCCATTTCCGCCCTCGGCGCCCGCCGCGATCAGCCGTTCAACCGCAGGCAGGATGCCGATGCCGACGATCACGAGATCGGCGGCGATCAACTCCCCGTCGGTAAGCCGGACTCCGGTCACGCGATCGACGCCTTCGATCGCATGGACACAGACGCCAAGGCGCAGATCGACGCCATGTTCGCGATGCTGCCTTCGCACTTTTGCGTCCGCAGCATCACCGCCACCTGCGCGCCGCCGTGACCGGCCCCGACGATTAACACGTCGAATGTCACAGATCGCGTGTTCACCCTGCCCTCACCAATGCACCATCGGCAACCCGGGTACCGGACTTATGAAGCTGGGAATATTCGTGCTGCGCAGTCCGCCCAGATAGACGGTGGAAAGGCCGGGGCCGCCGAACGTGACACTGGCGAGCCAGGGGCAGATCGTGCCGGACGCCCCCATCAGTACATCGAAGGACACGGCATTGCCGGTTGCAAAGGCCGCCTCGAAAGCGGCCGTGCCTTGGGGATTTCCATCGTTCATCAATTCTATCATGTCCCCTTCGGGCGTGATCGCGACGAGCCGGTCTGCGAAGATCATCGTTGCCCAAAGATTGCCGAAGGAATCGAAGGCGATGCCATCTATCACCCCGTCGCCGAGCGAAGACGGACCATAAACCTCCCTATCTGTCAGCGAGCCGTCGGGCTGCACGCGGAGCCGCGAGACGCGCTTCCCTGTCGTCTCGGCAACATAGAGCCACTCTTCTTTCGCATCGAGGCGGATCTCATTGGTGAAATGGAAGCCGTCGGCGACGACGCGCGCGCCCTTGTCGTCCATGAGCAAGATCGAACCGTCGGCAAGATCCTTGCGGATCGCATCGCTCCACGGGTTGACCATCGTCGAAATGGTCACCCAGATGCGGTTCTTGCTGTCGCGAAGGACAAAATTGACCTTGCCCAGCGGCTGGCCATCGATGCTGTCGAGAATGACCCGCGTTTCGCCTTCGCGGGTCATTCGCTCGAGGCGATCGGTGCCGAAGTTCGAGATCAAGATATCGCCATCAGCCGTAAAAGCGAGGCCGTTGGGCAGCGTCCCCGCCAGCAAGCTGTCCGCCGCATCGGCGGTAAGGTCGAAATGCGGATCGGGAGCCTGGGCGATCAGGCGCTGCGTTTCGTCAGGCGCAATGCGCATCACACCGCCCCGCGCGTCCGCACTCCATAAGGTGCCGTCGCGCTCTGCAAGAATGCACTCGGGCCGCTGGAGAGCGCGTCCGGTATAGCGGATCTGCTGCGGATCGACGCGGAAGTCGCGCAGCGGGTTCGGCCCCGCCGAATGCTTGATGATCGTCATGTTGCCGCCATCTTTGCAAAGCGATCGGCGAGCCAGTCGCCGATAAAATTTTGCACCGGCTCCATATTGTCGGCCCCACAATGCTCGATACCCCCCTCATCGGGGCCAAAAATCTTCAATTCGCGGTCCGGGCTGTTGACCGCCTGATCGTATGACATTTCGGCGTATCTGACGGGGATCTGGCGGTCGTTGCCGCCGTGGGTCACCAGGAAAGGCACGCGGATATTGTCGAGGTGTCCGTTGAGATTGACCTTGTCCATCAGCGCCATGAATGCGTCCATGTCCTTCTGGCCCCAAACCCACATTACATGGTCCCAATAGTGCGGGACGGGCATGTCGCCTTCGCGCGCTAGCCGCGCCTTCTGGTGGCCGCCCCAGTCGTGATTACCGCCCCACACCGCGCCGATCGCAAAGCGCGGCTCATAGGCCAAGGCGCGCGGCGCGTAATAGCCGCCCATCGACCAACCCATCATTCCGATCCGCCGGGGGTCGATGTCGGCGCGGGTCAGGAGATAGTCGACCGCCAAGCTTGCCCAATGTTCGGTGTCGTACCGCGCGTGCAGCCCATTCAGGCGCAGCGCTTCGCCCACGCCGGGCTGGTCGAGCACGAGCGTCGAGATTCCGCGTTTCGCAAAACGGTCGCGAAGCGTGAGCAGCACCATCTCCTTGGTACTGTCGAGACCGTTGCTAAAGACCATGCAGGGGCGCGGCCCCGTGCCCTCTCCTGGAACGAACACCGCAGACAATCGACTGTCGGCATAGGGAAATTCAACCCGCACAGCGCCAAGGTCACTCGTGGCGTAGAAGCGATCCATCGTATCGAGCATGGTGCGATACATTGCCTTGCGAGGCTCATAGTCACGCGCCTGCATCCGCTCGGCGGTAATATAATAGGCGGCCGCCCGCGCATATTTCTCCGCCGCGCTCGCGGCGTGTCCTGCCTCGTCGTCGCGCGCCGCATTGCCGCGGACGCGGTCGGCGAGCGCGCCCCACGCGGCAAAAAAGGCTTCGGTCCCTTTGTCCTCGCCTTCGCGCGAGACCGCGCGCACGAGATCGTTGGCTGGGTCGATCTCACCCATCACGCCGCCCATGTTGAGGCAGATGTTCACGGACAGATTCCAGACGTAATTTCCGGGAAATGGCTCATACATTGTCATGATCCTCGAAAATGGCGACCGCGCGCGTCCAACCCGCACTCGCCGCACGGATTTTCATCGGGAAGCAAGCGATCGAAAAGCCAGTAGGCGGCAGCGCTTCGAGATTGTGGAGCTTCTCGAGATGGCAATATCCGATATCCCTTCCCGCCTTATGCCCCTCCCAGATGAGGCCGGCGTCGCCGGATTCGAGATATTTCTCGCGCGTGTGGACGAAGGGCGCATCCCAGCTCCAGCCGTCGGTGCCGGTCAGCCGGACGCCGCGCTCGAGCAGACACATCGTCGCCGCATATCCCATGCCACAGCCAGCCGTGACATAATCGTCCTGCCCATAGCGCTTGCCCGCCGCCGTGTTTATCACGACGATTTCCAATGGGCTAAGCTCATGGCCAATCGCGCCCAGCGCCTGCTCGACATCCTCCGCAGTCACAATATAGCCGTCGGGAAAATGTCTGAAGTCGAGTTTGACGCCGGGCTGGAAGCACCAGTCGAGCGGCACCTCGTCAATTGTCCACGCCCGCTCGCCCCCGTCCATGGTCGACGCGAAATGATAGGGCGCGTCGAGGTGCGTGCCATTGTGGGTGATGAGCTCGACCTTCTCGATCGCCCAAGCCTCACCGTCGGGCAAATCGCCCGCCTGCAATCCGGGAAAGAAGGCGGCGAGATCCGGAACCGATGCGCGGTGATCGATGTACTGGATCTTCGGCCGAAAGACCTCGGGGTCCGAGACGATCTCATTCTCCAGGCAGATCGACAGGTCGACGATCCGGCGCGCCATGGTCAGAACTCCACCCGGTCGCCGCCCTTGAGCCCCAGGATTTCGCGCGCTTCGGCGGGCGTTGCCACCTCATGGCCCATTTCGCCAAGGATGCGCACCGCCTTCTCGACCTGTTCGGCATTGGAAGCCGCGAGAACGCCGCGCTCGATGAAGAGACTGTCCTCGAGCCCGACCCGCACATGCCCGCCCATCAGCGCGGCCTGCGTCAGGAACGGCATCTGGTGCCGCCCGGCGGCGAGGACCGACCAGTTATAGCTGCCTCGGCCGAACAGCCGGTCGGCGGTTTCCTTCATATATTGAAGATTTTCGAGATCGGCGCCGATACCGCCGAGCACACCGAAGATCATTTGCACAAAGGACGGAGGCTTCACCAATCCACGGTCGACAAAATGCGCTAGATTATAGAGGTGACCGATGTCGTAGCATTCATGCTCGAACTTGGTGTCCGCCTCCGACATCGTCGTGAGGATCGTCTCGATATCCCGGAACGTGTTGCGGAAGATATAGTCGTCCGACCCGACGATATAATCCTTCTCCCACCCATATTTCCAGTCAGTGATGCGCTTCGCCGCCGGGAAAAATGCGAAGTTAATCGACCCCATGTTCAGCGAACAGAGTTCGGGCTTGAAGCGAGCCGCCGCGGCGAGCCGTTCCGCCACCGGCATGATGGCCGAACCTCCCGTCGTGATGTTGATCACCGCGTCTGTGCGTTGACGGATCACCGGCAGGAAGCGCGCATAGACATCGGGTTCGCCTGTCGGACGCCCATCCTCGGGAATGCGGGCGTGCAGATGCAGGATCGAAGCCCCCGCGTTGGCCGCCGCAATCGATTGCTCGGCGATCGCCTCGGGCGTGATCGGCAACGCATCCGACATCGTCGGGGTGTGCGCGGATCCCGTGATTGCGCAGCTGATGATGACCTTTCTCACCGGCAATGCTCCTTATGGCAGAATGTCGACATCAATATTCCTCCAGCAGCGCGAGGCTCGCTTCGTAGAGACTTTCGCCAGGCCGGGCGGCCGGATTGGCGATGCCCTGCCAACTTTCCATCTCCCACGCACCGATCTGGATCGACGTATCCACGACGAACTTCGCCCGCGCGAAACGGCGCGCCATGAACTCCTCGAGCAGGATTTCGACGGAGCGCTCGCCCTTCAGCAGCGTTGCGAGCAGGACCGCGTCCTCGATCGCCATCGCCGCACCCTGCGCAAGATGCGGGGTCGAGGCATGCGCCGCATCGCCGATGATGACGATGCGTCCTTTGAACCAAGGGGCCGGGAGCAGCTGCACCTCCATCGGCTTGTAGACCACGCCTGCATTCTCCGTGATCTGGGACGCGAGCTCGGCAATGAAACCCGTGAAGCCTTCGAGCCGCGCGCGCATCATTTCCGCCAGCTGGTCCTCGGGCATGCGCGGATTGCCCGGTTCGGCCGTGACGAGGAACATGTACATGAGGTCGTCGCGAAGCGGCGTCAGCCCGACCTTCGACTTTGGTCCTTCGTGAATCTCGCCCCACTCGACATGGCGCGGCCGTGGAAAATTGTAGCGCCACACGCTCTGGCCGGTGAAGCGATGCCCTGGCGCCTCGGGAAACAGGCGGCGGCGCATGTCTGAATAGGAGCCGTCTGCCGCAATCACCAGATCGTAGAACTCTGAGGTTCCATCGCTGAATTTGAGATCGACACCGCCGCCATCCTGATCGATTTCCGTCACGCGCGTTCCGAGCCGGATCGCGACCCCTTCGGCATAGGCGGCTTCCCCAAGCGCGCGCTGCAGTTCGCGGCGGCCAATTCCGTTGTTGGGCGGAAAACCGGGCGCGGCTTTTGTGCTGTTCGGCGCGTCCATGAGATGGCGGCCGTGGGCATCGTGAATCCGCCAGCCCGGAAATGCCGCGCCGAGTTCACAGCAGCGCCGGGCGACCCCGATCGCGTCGAGCGCGCGGAGGACGTTATTCGGCTGGATGATGCCGACGCCATAGACGCTGAACTCGGGCTGGATTTCGACGAGGTCGACCGCGATCCCTGCCTGTCGCAGCGCGATGCCCGCGGTGAGGCCGCCGATCCCGCCGCCGACGACGAGCGCTTTGCCGATCGCCGCCATCAGCGGCTGTCCGTCATGGTTTCTGAAAGCGGCGCCTCGGTTGTGAAATAGTTGATCCGCCAAGGCGTTGGGTCGCGGAGAAAATCGGGCAGATTGTGGACCCAATGGCCATAAGCGAAAAGCGGCGCGGGCCACTGGCGCGGTATCCAAGCATCATCGACGCAGTCGCCATCGGCCCCATATTCGGCCTCACCGCCTGCGGGACAGGGCAGATAGTAGAAGAGCGCGGAATCGATGCGGTGGCGTCCGAGCCCCAGATGCGACGGCGCCCAGCCCTTGCGCTCCATGTGGTTCGCGCCGGTCATGATTTCGTCAACGTCGTCGACCGCGAAATTGGCGTGATGGAAGCGGAACTGCCCGTCCATCCCGGGCAGATGCGCATTGGCGTTGAGCAGCAGCATCGTGTGATGGCCGGTGCAGCCACCGGCGCGAAGATAACGACCGAAGCCGACCTGTTCGTCGCTCAGGCGAAAGCCGAGGCGCTCGCGGAGGAAAGCCGTCCCGCGCTCGAAATCGGGGATCGCGTGGACGACATGATTGATTGCTTTCGGGTAGGCGCGCTCGCGCCAGCGCCGAGGCGCATTCATCCGCTGGATGTTCCCCGGACAATTGGACGGCAACGTCGCGGCGAAGACCGGGCGCTTTGCGAAGACGCGGAGGCCCATCGCCAGGCCGAAATCGGTCTCGAACTCCACGGTCCCATCGTCGGCACGGCGAAGCGGACAATCGCGAGTCAAATCGGCAGCAAGCGCGTCGACGTCCTCCTGTCGCTCGAGCCCCCAGACGATCCGGCGGACGCCGGCGCCGATCATCGTCGTAGCGGTGAGCGCGGGATCATCCTGGTGCAGGATCAGGACCGTCGATCCGTCGGGCAGGCGAAACTGCACCGAAGCATCGCTCCGTCGTTCGGCATGAAGCCCGAAATCGGAAAAGAAGCGGGCCGCTTCCCCGACGTCCTCGACACCATAGATCAGCGAAGCGATGCCGTTGATCCAGATGTCGGGCTTAGCCCCTTCATTGGCGTTGACCATCATGACGCTCCAGCAACCGGGTAATCAGAAATCGAAAGCGACCGTGACGCCGTAGGTCCGCGGCGGCTTCACAAATCCGATGACCGGCGACCCGACCAGCGTGGTCGCGACCTGTCCCGCCGAGCGGATCGTCTTGTTGCCGATATTGCGGATGAAGCCCGTAACCCTGAGGCCGTCCTCGGACTTGTAGGTGATATAGGCATTCTGCAAATTATAAGCCGGCTGCGACACCTCGTCGCGATTGAACGGGGTGAAATAGACGCGGTCCGACCAATAGCTCTCTCCGCGGACCGTGAGCGAGCCGTTCGGGAGCTCGAACATATATTCGGCCGAGAGGTCGATTGTATAATCGGGCGCTTGCGGCAGTGCATTGCCAGCGAGGTTGAATGCGGGGATGCCATTGCCGTCGACGGTCGTGCCGTCGCCCGCGGGACGCGCCTGGTCAGCGGTAACGTAGCTCTTGAACCGCGCGTGAAGGTAGCTCGCGTTCAAGCCCACCGTAAAGTTGCGAACCGGCTCGAGCGTGAACTCGCCTTCAAGGCCGTAGATTTCGGCGGTGGCGGCATTTTCGAGCACGAGGAGCTGGCCGCGCACTTGGCCGACCTGAAGGTCGGAATAATCGTAATAGAAGCCCGACAGATTGGCGCGGAGCGCCCCGTCGAGGAGCGTCGACTTCAGGCCGATCTCGTAGGCGTCGACCTTCTCGGGATCGAGGGCGGGCCCGGCAGCCCCGAGGTTGAACGTTCCCGCCTTGAAGCCCTTCGAGAAGGACGCATAGATCAAAGTCCGTGGTCCGAGATCGAAGTCGAGGCCGACCTTCGGCGTGAAGGAATTGAACGACTTCGCTTCTTCATGGACCGGGAAGCGCGGCAGATTATCGGGCGAGTAGAGACGATCGAAATCGAAATCTGACTGGTCGGCGACCCTCTTGCGCTCCCAGCTGTAGCGTGCACCGAGCGTCAGGCGCAGCGTATCGGTCAGGCTGAACGTGTCCTGCGCGAAGGCGGCCGCGGCTTCGGTCTTGAGGCGCCCGCCCGCAAAATAGCCCTGCACGAAGAGATCGGGTCCGCCGACGGCGAGCAGGTTGAAGGGCGCCGCCAGAAAACCGTCTATCTTTTCATTGAGATAGAAGACGCCGATCACCAGCTTGTTGCGGTCAGTATCCCAGTTGAGCTGGAACTCCTGCGTATATTGATCGGACTCTTCGGCGTTAGTGAGCGGGAAGATGTCGAGCCCCAGCGGGTCGATGTCGGTTCGGTTGACATATTGGCTCCGCCGATAGGTGATCAACGAACGCAGCGACACCTCGTCGCTCACCTCATAGTTGATGTCGGCGCGGACACCCCAGAATTCGGCGTCGGACTTGGGATCGCGCGCGCTCGCAATGTCGCGCGGACTTGCCGGTGCGGTACCGCCGAGAAGCAGCGATGTCGGCGTAACCGGGTCGCCCGCCGCAGTCAGGCCCGCAGGCCCGAAGTAGCGGTAGCTGTTCGACCGGTCATCCGACCGGTAATAATCGGCACCAACGAGAATGCTGAGGCGATCGCTCGGCTCGAAAAGAATCTGGCCGCGGATCGCCTGCGAATGCTTGGTGTCGATATCGGTACCGGAGACGATATTCGTCCCATAGCCCGAATGATTCTGAATCTGTCCCGACAGACGCACCGCGACGGTGTCGCTGAGCCCGCCCGATATATAGGCCTCAGCGTTGATCGTGTCGTAATTGCCGCCAGTCAGCGAGACCCCGCCCTTCAAGTCGAAGGTCGGCTTGCGGGTCAGGATGTTGACCGAACCACCGGTCGCATTGCGGCCATAAAGCGTGCCTTGCGGACCGCGCAGTACTTCGACACGCTCGATATCATAGAAGGAGGCGAGCGCGGCCGCCGAGCGCGAGAAGAAGACGCCGTCCTGGTTGAAAGCGACGCTGCTCTCAGCGCCCGCCGAAATATTGTCGACACCGATCCCGCGCAGCGTCAGACGCGCCTGGCCGACCTGCTCGGACACGTTGAGCCCCGGAACGGCCGAGCTGATCGCGGACAAATCGCTCGACGCCCTTGTCGCCAGCGCATCACCGCCAATGGCAGACACCGCAATCGGAATTTTCTGGAGGGATTCAGCGCGGCGCTGCGCGGTGACGACGATCTCTCCCTGCAGCGCGGCTTCGTCGGCTGTCGGTGTTTCAACAGCCCCGCCATCCTGCGCCAATGCGGGCGAAGCAAGTCCAATGGCCAATGCGATGGTGGCAACCCCGCAAAAACGTTCGTGTATGGTCATGACCCTCTCCCCAGTTCTTCTGTTCTGGGACGTGGGGTAGGAGCGCCAGGGGCGAGCGACAAATCACTTTGGTCATTGATTACCACAAATGAGATTTGTAGTAGGGTGCCACTCGCTCGGGTGCGCGTGATATTTGATTTCCCTCGGCCAGCTATGCGCGACCGTAACGCGATCGAATCGGGATGAGTGATGAATTTTTCGCACTTCGACCTTAACCTGCTCAAGGCGCTCGACGTCCTTCTCGAGGAGAAGAATGTTACGCGCGCCGGCGAACGGCTGTTTATCACGCAGCAAGCGGCGAGCAGCGCGCTCAATCGGCTCCGGTCGCATTTCGACGACGAACTGCTGGTACGTGTTGGCCGCAAGCTTGAGCTGACCCCGCTTGCACGCTCGCTGGCCGTGCCGGTCCACGAGGCGCTTTACGCCGCGCGAATGGCGATCGAGACACGCCCCGATTTCGATCCGCTCCGCGAGGTACGCGAGTTCTCGGTAGCGATGAGCGACTATTCGATCGCGATCTTCCTGCCGCGGATCATCCGCAAGCTTGCTGTCGCGGCGCCCGGTTTTCGCGTGAATGTGCGCCCCTTCAACAAGGAAAGCTTCAATCTCATCGACAGCGGGCGCATCGACTATTGCATCACCGCGAACGACTGGCGCCTCTACGGCGAACGCCGCTCGTCGAGCGACATCCAGTCTCGAATATTGTTTACCGACGATTTCGTGTGCGTCGCCGATAAGGACCTACTACCCGGCCGGGAGAGTCTCGACTTGGAGACCTACGTCGGGCTTGCGCACAATTCGGTCTTCTTCGGCGAAGGCATAGCCACCCTGGTCGAGCGCGCGTGGAAGCAGGCCGACCTCGACATCGACGTGGTGCTGACCGTTCCGACATTCTCCGCTCTGATCACCGTGCTACCCGGAACGCGGATGATTGCGACGACGCAGCGGAAGCTCGCGAATGCCCTCGCCCCGCCACTCGGACTGCAGATTCTCGAATGCCCGCTGGGCATGCCGCCGCTCGAGCAGAATATCTTCTGGCACAGGCGCAGCGCTAATGATCCGGCGAACAAATTCTTCGTGCAATCGATCGTCGAGGCGGGCGCGACGATGTAACCGGAGGCGGCAAACAAGCCGTCGGCTGCTTGCTAAAGGAAGATTCCCAGGTTCGGCGTCTGGAGGATCGTCTCGGCTAGAATGATCGTCCGGCGCACCAGCCGGCAGCCATCGCTCTCGACGCGAATGAGATCGGAGCGGCGCGCTGGAATCCACTCATAGGCGCGGTCGAGCGCACGTTGGCGGTAAAGTGTGAGCGCGCTGTGCACCCGGAATACCTTCGCGTCGTCGGTCGGCTCGATGAAGATCGAGCTGACGTTGCGCACGGTGCGCGATGGCGGATCCTCGGCCCAGTTTTCCGCCGTGCCATGCCGCTCGATCCGCTTCTGGATCATCGCGAGATCGTCGCGAACGCGGAAGCTGCCCGGCGGAAATTCATCGTCTGCGCCGCCCTTCGCGACGATCCGCATCGGGATTTCATAGATGATCGCGGGATCAAGCAGCGCCGCCCAATCCGCGAGCCGGTTCTGGTCGAGGAGCAGCGCTTCGTAACCGAGGAACTGGCGGATCGCGTGCTCGGTCGCGGGTGCGATCGACGGCGGGGTAATGCTCATGCACGATCCCCTTTCATCTCGTTGATCCAGTGCCGGTAGAACGCGCGCTGGCTCGGCTCTCCCGGTCCCGGACGATAGGCCTCGCCCGGTCCGTCCCAGCTGTCGTCCCGCGTCTGCTGGCCGACACCTTCCATGCCCATTTGCATGTTGAACGCAGCGCCGGCCTTGCGCGCCCAGACGCTGCGCGCTGCCTCGGGCGCGCCTTCCCACACCACAGTGTCGTCCTGCTCGAAGATGCCTGCGGAACTGAACCCGTACTGGCCAGCGGCATAGCTCGCCTGCGCCTGCGCCTCGTCCATGAAGTTCCACTTGAGCTGCCAGCTCCAGAGCTCCATCTCGCCGGGCCCTGACGGCTGCCACTGTCGCCACGACGTATAGACGACGGGGGGCTGCCCGGGCGACGGCGGACCGAAAAAACGGATGAAGCTGAGGTTAGGGAAGATCGTACCGACGATCGGCGGATTCTTCTTCACCACCTCCTGCAGCAGCGGGTCGAGCCGCTCCAGGTCGAACTGGCTGAGCACGTCGGGCGGATAATACCAGACATGCCCGGCCTCGCCGAACATCGTATCAAAATCATGCCCCAGGAAGCTGTGCCCGCCGCCGAGCACATAATGGGTCGAATGATCGTTGAGGACGTCGAAGCCCTGCGCGAGATCGATCGTCTGGACCGACCCGTGCGCGACGCTGACATGATAGATGTCGCCGCCGAAATTCTCCGCGCCCGTCTTCCAGTCACCGCGCACCTTGTAGCGGTCGGGCGGCCCCATTGCGCTCATGCCGTCGGGGTGGAGATCCATCAGCCCCTTCATCATCCACGCGGCTGGACCGAGATACTCCAGTAGCGTTGGTGCATCGGGGGCGAGCGACGCGAAAATCATGCCGTAGATGCTATCGACGTGCGGTGCCTTCAGCAGTCCCCATTCCTTGGTGTCGAGCCCTTTATAGGCTTTGTTCTTGTCTGGCGCGCCGATCCAGTCGCCGTTATTCTTGAAAACCCAGCCATGATAGGGACAACGAAAATGGCTCTGGTTGCCGACATCGGTCTGGCAGAGCTTGGTGCCACGGTGACGGCAGAAATTTGCGAGGACATGGATTTCGCCCTTGCCGTCGCGCGTCACGATGACGGAATCGCGGCCGATCTTGCGCTGCATGAAATCGCCGGGGTCGGGAATTTCGGACTCGAAGCCGATGAACACCCAGCTCTTGGCAAAGATGCGTTCCATCTCGAGATCGAAGATGTCCGCGTCGGCAAAAATTTCGACCGGTACGAGGCCATTCGCGATCTGCGCGTCGACGCGGTCGAGGAGCACGCCGACATTCTGGCGGGGAGCGGGGCGGCTGGGCGCTGCATGTAATACCATGATGGCCTCCTCAGCCTGCCGAGATAATGGGGCGGTTGGCGAGCCCCTGGTCGGCCATGATGATCTCGCCCGTCAGGACGCGCTGCCCCGGGTCCCCAAGAAGGGCATAGGCTGGGCCATATTCATACCCGCTCGGCAGATGGTCGAGCAAAGTGACCTTTCGGATCATGCCCATGAACATGTCCTTGGGGATGTCGTTCTGACTTTCCCCGTCGAGGCCAAGTGCCCCCGGGCCGCGGAGATCGCTGTTGGCGATCCCGCACGGCGAGACCGCATTGACGCGAATGTCGGGCGCGAACTCGAAGGCGAGCTGGCGCACGACGCCGAGCACTGCATGTTTCGAGGCTGTGTAGAGCAGTCCGCCCCCGTCCGCACAATAGGAGGCGTTCGACGATGCCGTCAGGACGATCGATCCCTGCCGCTTCGCCAGTTCTTCCCGGAACAGCGTCGCCGACAGTATATAGCCAAGGACATTGATGCTCATGACCTCGGCAAACGCGTCGGAGAGCTTGTCGACCGGCAACTCGGATATCGGGCGATTGCCGTCGAAAATGCCCTGTGCACCTACGAGGCAATCGACCCCGCCGAACTTCGCGACAGTGGCATCGCGAAACGCGGTCAGCGCGGCGACATCGCGGACATCGCCCTGCATCGCGAGAATCTCGTCACCAAAGGCGTTGCGGAGCGCATCCACCTTTTCCGCCGAGATATCGAACAGCGCAAGCTTTGCGCCCTGCTCGCGGAAATATTGCGCTAGCCCGAGACCGAGGCCGGAGCCTCCGCCGGTCAGCGCGATCACAGAGCCCGATAAGCCAGCCATTCTGCATTCCTCTCCCGTATTTCTTGTTATGGTCAGCAATAGGAGGGAGCTGCGAACCGAACAAATCACTTCGGTGATTGTCTATCACAAATCGCATTTGTGGCTGATTAGGTCCATGTTTGACCATTTCCTGACTGTCGACCTTGCCAGCCATGGTCGCCGCCAGATGAGGCAAGCACACGTGGCTGCGGCCGTGTAGATCGGGCGAGCCTGCAACGGCAGATCAGGGGCACGCGCTCTTAAGGCAGGATACGCAATTCCCCCTCGCCCGCCTCACGGCCCATGCAGAAGGGCTATAGGCATTTCAGGCGCCAGGCTTCCCGATGGCGGGGCTCGCGAGCAGGCGCCTATATCCACCGGCCGTCATGCGCTGCGCGTCATGCGCAAGCCTCCGCAGTCGGCTCTTCATAAAATCAGACCTACTGTTCCAGGCGGCCCTGACGGTTGCACAGCCGAAAACCAATTCGCCCGCTTCCCTCAGGCTCGCCCCCGCCGCGCGGGCATCAAGCACAGCCAGCATGGCCGCGACGCGCGCTGCACCTCTCACCGGAGGCCAAAGGGCGGATCTGCGCCTCTCAAGCATCATCTTGCATCGCCGGAGCGCAAGCGACTGGGGTCCGATCGTTCCAAGATCGACAGTGAACCTGAGACCCGTCATGCCCAGGTCCAGGGCATGACCGGAAAGATCGATGGCCACCCGCCGGCCTTCGCTCAGAAACACGACATGCGCCTGCCCCGGCTTCTGCAGGACGGAGGTCCGAAGCGGAAGTTTCGAAATGTCGATCCTGAAGCCGCCCCCCGCCTCGTGCGGCTCGGCTGCCAGCACGAACGGATCGCACTCGGCTGTCCAGAACAACCGGGCATCGGCCGCCGGGGTTTCAGGGTGCTCGGCGAAAGTGCAGCCCCCAGACACGCGCCGCGGCGTCGGAGGCTTCCGGGGTGAGGATGGTCAGCGCATGGGGACCGCGCGCTGCCGGGGCGACCCGCGCCGCCGGAACCGAGGCCCTGTATGCCGGATTGCGCCGAAGAAACTCCCAGGCCAGCGCCGACGTATCGAACGGCGCGATATGGAATTCGGTATTCATGGTCACCTCGCGGAAGGCGTGTGCATGGGCGCCCTGCGCGTGCACGTTTGTTGCAATTCCGTTTCGAAAGGCAGCAATGGACCGATGATTGGCGCCGGCAAATCCCCTTGGCAGAGGATCGACGACACTGTCGTCAATGACGGCCGCTCGGGGGAGAACTCAAAAAAGTCGATGATTCGCGTTTTGGAGGTCAGATCATTGTGATAGTCTGACAAGACAAGGCAGCGTCACTTCAAGACGCTCGAACCGGACCCGATGGTCGCGCTGTAAACAACCGGGAGTGTTCGAAATGATGTCTGCTTTTGATTTTGGCGCGTTTGTACGGCGCTTTTCTTCCGTTGCAAGCGAGGGCGATCTTTTTTCTATCCTTGACGACCTGACACGTGAGCTTGGCTTCAAACAGTTCGCGCTCGGCCACAATATCGATCTGTCGCGACCGCCTACCGATGCGATCCGCCTGACGAGCTACAATCCGGAGTGGGTCGAACGCGTTGCCGAACAGAACTACCTGCCGGACGATCCGATCCATGCCGCGAGCATGCGCCGCGTCGCGGGGTTTCTCTGGCATGACGCCATCGCCTCGCTTGTGCTCACCGAGCGCCAGGATCGCATTCTGAAGGAGGCCGCGACTTATGGGCTGCGCGCGGGCGTCTCCATTCCCGTCCATGTCCCCGGCGAATACTATGGCGGCTGCTCCTTCGGCGCGGCCGCGCTCGACGATCTGCGGCCGAACGCGCTCTACCTTGCACAGCTGGGTGGCCTCCTTGCCTTTGAGTCGGCGCGTATGCTGATGCTGAAACGCGATGGCCGCTCGCCGCCGCCCCCACCCTATCTTACGCCGCGCATGCACGAAGCTTTGATCTGGGTGGGGCGCTCGAAGACCGACAGCGAGATCGCAACGGTGATGCACGTCTCGCGCGCAACCGCCCACGAACATGTCGAAAGGCTGCGCCGCGCCTACGGCAACGCGCAGCGCACCCAGCTCATCGTGCGCGCGCTTTTCAATGGTCAGGTGACCTTCGCCGACCTGCTTCGCCGCTGAAGGCAACCCCCTACCTGGAGGGTATGGCGTCGGTGCGTTCCATGCAAAGCCCCTGCCGATCAGCAGGAGACTTTGCATGGGACTATCCCATCAAACGCAAGCCTCCGGGACGCAGCAGGCGAAAATCGCCGCGCGGGAAACCGCGCTGCTCCTTGAGCACGGCTATTGCGTGATACCGGGCGCGATGACACCGGATGCGGTTGCCGCGTTGTCCGATGACCTCGCGGACGCGTTCGCGCGGACGCCCCGATCGAGTGGCGCATTCTACGGCTCTGGATCCAAGCGTTTCCACGGCCTTCTCCGGCGCAGCCCGAAAGTCGCAGCCTTTGTCGCGCACCCCGTCATCCTCGAAATGGCCGAGGTCGTGCTCGGCGCCCACTGCGATCATATCCAGCTCAACCTCACGCAGGCGATCGAACTCCTCCCCGGCGCGGAGATGCAGCCCCCTCACCGCGACGAGGAGATGTGGCCGCTGCGCCAGGCGGGCGCCGAATATCTGATCAACGTCATGTGGCCGTTCACGCCGTACACCGGGCAGAACGGTGCAACGATCGTCTGGCCGGGCAGCCACAGGCGCGACGGCGATGACAGCGAGCGGCAACCAATCGCGGTGGAGATGGTGCCCGGCGACGCGCTCGTCTTCCTCGGCTCGACGCTGCACGCAGGCGGCGCGAACATGTCGGAGCTCTCGCGCCGCGGGATGATCGTCAGCTACTGCCTCGGCTGGCTCAAGCCCTACGAGCTCCCGTGGCTCGCCTACCCTCCCATCGTCGCGAACGATTTCCCCCGCGATGTAGCCGCGCTCACCGGGTACCGCGCGCACCGGCCCAACCTCGGCACCTTCGAGGGCCGCTGTCCTTCGACGTTGCTGGCAGGCCCGCAGGGCGCCATCGACGCGCTGTTGCCGGCGCAGGAGGACGCGATCAGGCACTTCCGCGCGGAAACCGCGGGCGGCGCTTCGTCGTGAGCCGCGCGCGTCCAGTCTCGGTGACGACGACGGCATGATCGCAAGGACCGTTACGGATCCTGCCGCAGTGCGCCGGCATATGATGTGCCGGTTCCTGATCGCGGAGCAGCGCACCGTGAACGCAGAAATCAACCTTAAGACGCCCTACAGCCCCGAGTGGGCGATGCTGCTTGATCTTTATGAGGCAGAGCACGCAGGCGCGATCGTCAGCCTGTCGGCGCTCTGGGCGGTCACCGATATCCCGACGACAAATGCCTTCCGCAGAACTCAGCGCCTGCTCGCGCGCGGGATCATTGAGCGCCGCCGCGACCGCCGCGACCGTCGGCGCACGGACGTCGGTTTGTCCGATTCGACGCGCTCGTCCATGAATGCGGTCATGGACCGGCTCGTTCAAAGGCTTCCCACGCGCGAAGCCGATGCTCCCGATGTTGCATAAATCGCATTCAATGATTATAATGCAGTCATTGACTAATGGAGACGCGCTATGGCCGTCATGACCATCCGCAACATCGATGAGACGATAAAGGCACGGCTTCGCGTACGCGCGGCCATGCATGGCCGCTCGATGGAGGACGAAGCCCGCGATATCCTGCGCTCCGCGCTGTCGAGCGAACTGCCGCCGACGCGTGACCTCGCGCGCAGCATCAGCAAGCGGTTCAAGGCGCTCGGCGGCGTGGACCTGCCGGAGGTTAAGCGCGACGCGGCCCGGGAGCCGACACACTTCGAATGATCGTCCTCGACACGAACGTGATTTCCGAACTGATGCGTGCCGAGCCGCATCCGACCGTCGTCACCTGGCTCGGCCGGCATCCGAACACGAGTCTGTTCACGACAACATTGACGCAGGCGGAAATATTCTACGGGTTACGCCTGCTTGCCGATGGCAAACGCCGCACCGCGCTGATGGAAGCCGCCGACTACCTCTTCGAAACCGACATGGCGGGCCGCGTGCTTCCATTCGACACGGACTCGGCGCACTTCTTCGCTCTCATCGCTGCGGAGAGACGCGCTGCCGGTCGCCCCGTCAGCCAGATCGACTGCCAGATCGCGGCCATTGCGCGCTCACGTGGCGCAGCACTCGCAACGCGCAACGTTCGCGATTTCGAAGGCTGCGGCATCACGGTCCATGATCCGTGGGAGGAATGATACCGCGCAAGCTCAGCGCCTCCAGCTTCGGTCACGCCCGCTCCAGATTGCTCGAACCGAAGCCGCCATTCGCCAAGAGACGCCAGTAGCATCCTGAATGACTGGGCTGGCGGACGATCCGGAAAGTCTGCTTTCGGACAAGGGAAGCGTAAAGTGGACGTTCGGGTAATTGGATCCTGGCGATAGCTTCGCGCCCAAAAAATCGGTCAATCGGCGCCAAGCCAACTCGGTTCACTTCAGGCGTCCCAACGATTGGACAACGGGATGCCGCTGTCGGCGCAAACATGAACAACTCCACTCCGGACCCAAAAATGCGCGAATGAACCAGCTGTCTGTCGAACCGATGGATTTATGGTTGCTCGCCGGAGCCAATCCCAGCGGACCCGCCAACAGGGGCGATGTTTCTGCATCAGCGACAACTGAATGATCTCGGTACGATCTGCAGGGCAGCGGAAGTACGCCCATTTCACGTAACCCTTCCCACCCACCACGTAGATGATCCCATCGAGGATTTCGTCATCGACGGGATGTTCATCGACGAGACGAACGAGAAAGTCGGGCCTGCGGATAAGGCCGAGGAATATGAGCAAGCGCCGGATTAGCTCGATGGTGGCCTGCATGCTCAGCTCACCCGACCGATGAACGGGTCCACATCGCCGCGGCCCCACAAACCGTCATCGTCGCAAATGCGACAGCCCGTCCGCGGGCGATAGCCGGGGCGACGATCTTCGCAGAGGTGGAATTTGCGCACCCGGTTTGCTGCGCTTCCTTCCACGGCCCGGAATCCAGTCATGCGTTGGATGAGCTCATTGACCGCCATGCAGGCGACTTCCGTTGTGAAGGTCACAACCGCAGGCGCCGAATTGCCCTCTCCGAGAACGTAAGCCTCTCGCTTCAGCTTTTCGTATTCGTCAGGATGCTCGCGCTTCAGCGCCTCAGCCCGCGCGATCTCAGGGTCCACCAGCCCAGCACAAACCAGACACGGGTTTTCCGGCCCCAAAACCGTTACCCGCCCATCCATGGACTCGATCTCGGGCGGATCGCTGTCAGAAACATCGATCGCAAGGCCCATATCCATCACGGGAACAAGATAGTAGTAGGCGAACCGGCTCAGAAACATCCGCCCCTCGTGGTCGTCGGTACAGCCGAAGATGGCATCGCACGCGCGGAGAGCGTCGCGGTTGGTCTTGTCGCCGACCCAGCCTTCAAATGGCACCGCTCTTACGCCTAGCCCCATCTGTGCGATATGGTCGGCAACCACCCTCACCTTGGGCTTCATCGCATCCGCGTCACACTGTGAAGCACCATGCAGGCGGTTCAGATTGCTGGTCTCGACGATGTCGTTGTCAAACAACGCGATCTGCCCGACGCCGAGCCTCGCGAGTAACATGGCGAGGGCACTGCCCGTGCCGCCGCATCCGACAACCCCGATCCGCATGCGCTTCAGATCGCCATTGAGCGCGTTTCCGAATGCCAGGGCCTGCCGAGTCAAAATCTTGGAGCTTTGCACCGCCTCGCTGCCGGAAAACCAGAAGTGCAGGTCGTTCCCCCACACCTTGATCATCCGCAGCTTTTCCCATCCTCGTTTCGAAGGTTCCAGCCACACGCGCCCAAAGAGTTCGTTCTCATCCGCAAGGACCAAGCTGATGAGCTTCGTACCAGGACCATTCCGGTTGACGGCGAGCTGAGCAAGGTCCTGTTCGTTTTCATCGTCCTGCTGCGAAAACGCCGGGAATCCTTTGGGGTGAGAGTGGACGATGGCCACGGTATGGTTGTTCGCTTCGGCATCGCGCAGGGCTTTCACGTAGGAGTCCGTCAGCCAGCTCACATGGATGCTGTCTGCGCTCACGATATCTTCGAACGGAATTTCTCGGACGTTGGCCGACAAAAATTTCTCGTGGGATTCGCGGTCCCACGGGTCCCGCTGAATATCAGCGGAGCTAAAAAACACGTACGCCGCGCGCTCCTTGCCATCGTCCCGAAGCAGCAGGGCTTTGAGCCGCTCAAGATGTCGCTGCTGAAGCGTGGCGCTGTACTGGGTCATGCCGCCACCAGCAGAGCGTGCTCGACCCGCTTGAGCATGGTCCAGATACCGTCGATGCCAGGACGCCAATCGTCGCAGTGGCGCGACCAGCGCTGCCAATTCCCGCCGTTGAAACTCACCGCTTGATCCGCTGCTTTCGGATATCTGTTGCCATTGGTTAGTTTCACCCAAGGAATCAGGTGGAACATGTCTGGCTTGACGTCGGGATATCCGTTGGGAATGAGGATCAGGACATCGACCCGATCAGCATCGTACATCCCATCCGGCAGGAGCCAGCTACGGATGATGACGCCCTTCTTCTTCCCGTCCACGCATTCCTCGAAGACGATTTGCTTGGCTTTGAGGTAGTCCAAGTCCTCCGGCGGTAGAAAGCTCATCTAGCCCTCCGTGGAAATTTTCTTGCCCGTGAAGAATTTCTCGACACCGGGCGCGGTCAGGTCGACCGACTGGTTATCTGCGATCGGCAGGTCCTCCGGTCCCGGGACATCCTGCCAGACGTTGTATTTGGCCACGTCCACGCCGGCGAGGTTTTTGATCTGGAGGCCCGTGATCGTGTCCTTGTCCCAGTCGTACTTCTTGCGGTCGATGAAAATGTGGTCGGGCCTGTTCGGTTTGTCTGCCATTTTGATTTCCTTTCGTTAGCCTTTAGGCGGGTGAGGGTCGTTGCCGTGGCTGTCGCTGCTGGCGATGCGACCATCCCGGTTGTGAATGCGCAGTTCGGTCGACTGATTGCGGCTGATTTCCCGCCCCCGGCCGATGGCCTCCTGCTTCGTATCGTGATGGCTGCTCGCCCGGCTGCCGCCGCCGCGTTTCACATCCCAACCGCCGCTCGGGTTGGGCACCACGTGATGTGTCTTTGGTCCTTTGCTCATAACGCGTCCTTTTCGATGCCGATCCGCTGTTCCGCAAATCCGCTAATTAGCGTACTTTACTTCGCGGGATTTCGCAACGAGATTTTAAAGACCAAAAATCAGTGGGTTATATGCTAAAGAGCGAGGGGCCAGCGTCGACGGCGCCGAGTACGTTCAGCTTCAGCAGCCGGATTCGCGCCGCGTCCGCCGAGACCTGGAAATGCTGTTGTACCTTCTGAATAAGCGCCTGACCGTGCACACCTCCGGTGCCAATAGCACCGAAAAGGCCGTTGGTTTCCTGATATGCCGTCACGATCTGGCGGACATGGGAGAGGGGCATCAGCAGTGCACCGCAGCAATAGCCTGCCTGCCACTCCATCCAATCGGTTTGCGAAGCGTCCAGAATTCCATCGCGCTTGCAAATCTGCTTGTCGGCGTTCGGTCGCTGCCGAAGCAAGTCCGGACCTGGCGGCTCCATCTCCCACAGATAGGCATGAAACCGGACGTGACCATATTCGTGGGTCAGCGTTGTCCGAAGCCGGTTCTCACGGCGCTCATCGTTTGAAAGAGCCTCGGCGATCTTCACGTTTGGCTTTTTGCCGACACGAAATTCGGTGACGCCTTCAACGTCGTGGCCATATATCGAGAGGTCAGCGTAGGGGTCGAAATCCTCGATGTCCCTTTCGATCAGCAAGGTCAGGTCATCAGTGGAAACCGGGAATTCGACCTTCCCATACTTGTCTCGCAGGAACTGGCTAATGATCGTCTCGCATTCGCGATCCAGTTCCTCGGGCTTGTAGTGAGGTCTCTGCGAGAAGCGTCCTGTCGTGTCTCGAACGTACCTCACCATAATGCCTACCTCTTCTTAGGAGGTGCGCGAAACGCCAACATAGCTGTCGTGAACTGTGTCTCCGACAGCTTATTCTGGCGAACGTCAGCAGGAAATCTCCCTGCGAGATAATAGAGCCAATCGGTCTTGATGTTGAGAACGTCGGCGAATTGCTGAACCATCCTGTCGGATGAAGGACTCCGGCGGTCATGTTCGATGTCGTTCAGATATTGAGGAGAAATCGGTTCGTCATCCTCGCGAAGAATTTTAGATGCAAGTTCCTTCTGGCTCATCCCGAGAGCCTTGCGCGCCTGGCTGATGGCGCGGCCAAATGTTTGATCTGCTTCTGTCATGGTATCCTTGAAAATACGCTCATTCGCTAATTAGCGTACTCGCGAGCCCGATGCAGGTCAAGATTTTTGGTAGATTGCTGGCATTGCCTTCGGCCCGCGCTCTGGCGCGCGATGCACTCCGAGCCGATGTTCCATCTTTTCGGCCTTAACCCCAATGGCCTGCCTGAACGAATGGCAGCTTTCGTAATGACGTGATTGACTCGCTAACGACTGCAAAGTCGGCGGCTATCGACATAAAGGAAGGCCGCGCCAATGCCCGTTTTGGTGTTTCCTGCCTGATGCGGGGCTTTCAGCCCTTCGCGGCAGCTTCGAGTTCAGCAATCCTCTCGCTGCACACGGCGTGCACGACGCGGCCGAGTTCCTCGACCTGCTCCCCGAGCCACGCGAGTTCCTCGGCACTGATGCGGTAATGCTTCGAGTAGCGCGCCTTGACGTAGGCCTCTTTCAGCTTCTCGAACATCGCGCGCTGCTTGCGGTTATCCTCGGGCCAGACGTAGATCAGTCGACGGTCGATGAGGTTGGCCTGCGAGCGCAGAAAGCCGAGATTGTGAACGTGCGGGGTATAGAACGTGCAAACCAGAAGCACGCAGTGGTAGAGCATTTCGGTTGACTGATGAAGATTGAACGCCGCTTCTTTCAGGCGCCCCTCCTTTTGAACGTAGCGAGCAGTATCCAACCTTCCTGCACCTGAAGGAAACCACTCATCGAAGTACTCCTTGGCCATGGCGAGCGCCTGACCCGGCGTCTTCGGCTTCGGCGTATGGAGCACGCTGTCGTCGCTCTGGTAGAGCGCGATGCCATCCTTCGCGACGTCCATGAAGAAGTAGCGGCCATGGGCAAGGCCGTCGTTCACCTCCTGCAGCGTGTGCACGATGAAGTTGACCGGCGTCTTGATCGACTTGGTGATGCCGTACTCACGGTGGAAGCGCTCCTCGGCCTTCGCCCAGTACGTCACATAGTCGGTGAGGCGCTTGTCGTTGACGATGACGAGCAGGTCGAAGTCTGACTTGTAGCCCTTGGCGGTGTGCGGTTCGTCGACCCAGCCGCCGCGTGCGTAGCTGCCGTAGAGAATGACCTTGGTGATGCGGCCTTTCTTCTTCCATTGGTGCTGGGCGAGCACGAGGACGTCATTGAACTCCTCGAACAGAATCTCGACGACACGCTCGAGCTCGCGCTGCTTTGCGGGCGGAAGATGATCGAGGCTCGTGCGCATATGAGACCTTCCTAGCAACTCAGACATGACTTTGCACTGCAAGAACAGGCTGTTGCCACCGGCATGACAATGGCAACCCCCTGATCAGAGGGATGCGCCGCCTTCGCGCGCGCTGCGCGCGCGGCTCCCCAAGCAGGTTTCGGCCTCGGAGACGAGTGCCCCCTGCCCATCATGACGGC
This sequence comes from Sphingosinicella sp., assembly GCF_013911755.1. Taxonomy (GTDB): domain Bacteria; phylum Pseudomonadota; class Alphaproteobacteria; order Sphingomonadales; family Sphingomonadaceae; genus Sphingosinicella. Next base: position 42,110 of record NZ_JACESP010000016.1, on the reverse strand, counting down.
CCAGTGCATGGGCGTCCCTCCCCATCGCCGTGCCCGCCGCGCGGCGGCGACGCTCGCCACGGCGAGCAGGCCCTACCCCCAATCACGCGGCTGCCGCCCTCCCTATCGATGCGCCTGCAGTTCGGCGGCGACGCCCGGCACGACGCGGGCGATGCCCCTCGCGAATGCCCAGCGCATCGGCGTCCCTCCCCATCGCCGCGCCTGCCGCGCGGCGGCGCCGCCCGCGAAGAGCGCCCCATACCCGCATCCCCGCGCAGCGCGGTTCCAGAGGCACACCGGTCCCGTCCCAGCGTGCCCCCGGCACCCTCCTCCCGCACATCGGCGCCAGCGCCCTTCCCATCCACCGGTTCCCCCCAGCACGCTGCGCCACTCCAACCGCGCCCGGCGCCGCTCCAACCCCGCCCCGGCGCGGATGACGCGCGCGTCCCGTCCACCGCCGCTCCCCTTTCAAAAGCCGCGGCCCCGGCCGGAAGGGCGGGGGCGGGCGGCAGGAACGGGATCCGGCGGGCCGCATGCGGCGGCGTGCACCCGAAGGGCTGCAACGAAGAGGAAGACCCGCGCCAGCGGGTTGCAGGCCGGCGCGGCCCGCCCAAGAACCCGTGACGCCCGGCCCCGACCGCGAGGCCCATACAAAAAAGCATCGCCCCGCCCGAAGGCGGGGCGAGATGGGCTTCGGCGCACGTCGCGCAGCCGGCCGCGATCGCTGATCACGCCCGGTCGGTTCAATGCCGCCGATCAGACCAGAATGAACCCCGCGCCGCCGCGTGCGGCGGGGCGGCGACTGCGACCTCAGGCCTTCTTCTTACCCCGGCCTGATCCGGTGCGCTTGGTGCCAAGACCGATCTTCTTCGCCAGTTCCTGACGCTGCAGCGCGTAGTTCGGAGCGACCATGGGATAGTCGGCCGGAAGCCCCCACTTCGCGCGGTACTGGTCCGGCGTCAGGTTGAAGTGGACCATCAGGTGGCGCTTCAGCATCTTGAGCTTCTTGCCGTCTTCGAGACAAACGATGAAGTCGGGCTTCACCGACGCGCGGATCGAGACGGCCGGTTCCTGCTGAACTTTCTCGGGCGCGACAACGCCGCCGAGCGTCGCGAGCGATGCGTAGACGTTCGCGATGAGGGTCGGCAGATCGGAGACCGCAACCGCATTGTTCGCGACATGCGATGAGACGATCTCGGCGGTGAGCGTCAGAAGATCCTGATGCGCGGTGTTCTGCTCTGTCATGAAAATCGGCTTCCTGTTCATGATGCCGTGCAGTCCTGCGCGGCGCTGCCCCCCGGCTACACCACTTCATGTCTACTCTCAATCCGGGCCTGCGCCGCTTCCCACATTCGCTGCGGCACGTTGTTCTTGCCATCCGCTGCCGTTCTCGCCATCTTTAGGGCGTGCTCCGTAATATCGCTGGCAAGCGGACACAGGATTTTCCTGCCAGGCATCATACACACCCGTCGCCCGCGACGGGTGGCCCACACGGAACCAGCATGGCCCGCCATGCCTGACGTCGGCGCATTCCTGCAGAGCCGTTTCCCCTCGGTCATTTCCCGGGGGGTTCGAACCTATGCCGGCATGCGGGCCGTTTCCCGATGTCGTTGCTCCGACCCACGGACGCGATCACTGCCGACCTCCAGGGTCGGGAGCGATACAGCGCCCGGACAGATGACGCCGAGCGCGGCGCGCGCGGACGCGACCGCGTGCTCGCCGACGCGCTGCGCGCCCAGCAGCCGTGGCTCATCGGCTATTTCCGGCGGAATGTCCGCGTCCCCGAAGACGCGCACGATCTTGCGCAGGAGACTCTCCTCCGCTTCCTGCGCGCAGCGTCGCGCACCGCGATCGACACGCCGCAGGCCTATCTGCGGACGATCGCCGCGAACGTCGCGCGCAACTGGGCGGCGCGGAGCAGCACGCGCATTGAACGCCATTCGGTGCCGCTCGAAGATGCCGCCCGCATCGCCGGCGACACCACAGCGAACGACCTCGCCGCGCGAAGCGATCTTGCGGCGTGCGCCGCGCTTCTGGGCGCTCTCGACCCGGAAACGCGCGAGATCTTCCTCTTGAACCGTATCGACGGCATGACGTTCAAGGCCATCGCGAAACGGCTGGGCCTGCGCGAATGGACCGTGCGCCGCCGCATCCTCGCCGTCCTCGACCAGCTCGAAGCCGCGGTGGACATCGACTGATGCCGCAGCCCCCGAAACGGCCGCTCTCGAAGCTCGAGCGCGAGGCGCGGCAATGGACGCTGCGCATGCTCGACGATCCTGCAAGACATGGCCCGGCGTTCGAAGCCTGGATTGCCGGGGATGCCCGGCGGCGCGCCGCCTACGCACGGATGGAAACCAGGCTCGGCCGGCTGACGACCGCCGCACGCACGCTCGACATGCCGCGCCTCGCCCCTGCGGCCCCGCGCCGCCGGATGGCGGCGGCGGCGATGCTGAGCGCCGGGCTTGTCGCCGTCGCCGTTGCCGCCTGGCAGATCGCCGCGCATTTTCGCGCGCCCCAAGTCACCGACCTCGCGCGCGAAAACGGCATCCGCGTCGCCGCGCTCGCCGACCGCTCGGTGGTGACGCTCGACAAGGGGGCGCGGCTTCGCGTCGCCTACACGGAAAAGACGCGCCACGTGACGCTCATCGGCGGCCGCGCGCGCTTTTCGGTCAGCGCGGATGCCGCGCGGCCGTTCGTGGTGCTTGCGGGCGGGGGCAGCGTCACCGCGCGCGGGACGCTGTTCGACGTGGTGAGCACGGCGCCGTGCACGCTCGACGTCGTGCTCATCGAAGGGACGGTCGACGTCGTGCAGCCCTGCCCCTCGCGCGCGGCCCACCGCGCAGCGGTCAGGCTCACGGCGGGAACGCGCATCACGTATGCGCCGGGCACGCCGCCGGATGCGCCGCCGCACATGACGCGCGGCGCGGACACGGGCTGGGCGGGCGGACGCCGCACCTTCCGCGGCATGCCGCTCGCTGCCGTCATCGCCGAGACCAATCGCTACGCACTGCGCCCGATCGTGCTCGCTGACGCCGAGATCGGACGCGCGCCCGTCGTCGCCGAATTCGACGTGCGCGAGACCGAGCGCGCCGCGCGGCAGCTGGCGCGCGCGCTCGGTCTCGCGGTCGACGTCAGCGATCCCGACGAGATCGTCCTCCGCCGCGAATAATTTTTTCGCACCTTCTGCAATTTCGGGTGCGGGCGCCTGTCTAGCCTCCCGAGCCGCACGAAATTCGCGGCGCAGGGAGGCAAAACACATGACCATCACCCGAATGCATCTTCTGGCCGGCGTCGCGGCCATCCAGCTCGTGATCGCGGCGCCCGCCGCCGCCGCGCCCGCGGAGCGTTACGACCTGCCGCGGCAAAGCCTCGAGGCGTCGCTGCTCGCAGTCGCCCGCAAGCACGGCCTCGAATTCTCGGCGCCTGCCGCCGCGCTCACGGGGCGCGAGGCACCGCCGCTTCACGGCACATATACGGCGCGCGAGGCGCTGGGCGTCCTTCTCGGCGGCACCGGGCTCAGCGCCGAGGTCACCGACACGGGCATCGTCGTTGCGGGGCGAGACACGCCGCCGGACCCGCAGGTGACGGCTTCGGCGGACGACGAGACGATCACCGTGACGGGCACGCGCATTCGCGGCACGGAGACCGCGTCGCTGACGATCGCGCAGACGCAGCAGCAGATGCGCGACGCGGGGTTCAACACGCTCGGCGACGTCGTGCGCAGCATTCCCCAGAATTTTCCGGGCTCGCTCAATCCGGGCGCGGGGCTCAACGTGCCCGAGCGCAGCGGCACGAGCCTCGGCGGCGGCTCGTCTATCAACCTGCGCGGTCTCGGCGGCGACGCGACGCTGACGCTGCTGAATGGCCACCGGCTCGCCTACAACGGCGCCTTCCAGGCGATCGACGTATCGGCGATCCCGCTTGCCGCGCTCGACCGTATCGAAATCGTGGCCGACGGCGCCTCGGCGCTTTACGGATCGGACGCCGTCGCGGGGGTCGCCAACATCCTCCTGAAGCGCGATTTTAAAGGGCTGAACACGGCGGCGCGGTTCGGCGCCTCAACAGGCGGCGGCAACGTGCAGCAGCAGTACAGCCTTGTCGGCGGCGACGTATGGAACACGGGCGGCGTCATGCTCGCCTTCGATTACGCGCGCGACACGGCGATCCTCGCGCGCCAGCGCGGCTACGCGGCAACGCGCGCGCCGGGTCTGACGCTTTACCCCGGGCAGACGCGCCGCAACGTCGTGCTGACCGCGCACCAAACGCTCGCAGACGGCGTCGTGCTGGCGGTCGACGGCCTCTACAACAACCGCCGGTCGCAGAACGGCTATGCGTTCGACACCGCCGGAGATCCCGCGACAAGCGGCGGCATCGTCACCGCGCGGAACCGCTCGTTCGCGCTCGCGCCCTCGCTGTCGGTCGACCTTCCCGGCCGGTGGCGAACCGAGCTGAGCGGCGTCTATGCACGCGACCGGACGCGGTACGGGATCGAGGAGGCGTTCGGCGGCCTCAGCTTCGCGACGCAGGGCTGCTATTGCAATGATGCGTGGTCCGCCGAACTCAGCGCCGACGGTCCGGTCTTCACGCTTCCGGGCGGCGAGGTGAAAGCCGCAATCGGCGGCGGCTACCGGGAAAACGGCTTCCATGCCTTCCGGACCGTGGGCTCGGCGCAGGACATCGACGTCCGCCAGGGCACGTGGTTCGCGTTCGGCGAACTCAATCTGCCGCTCGTCGGGCGCGCGCAGGCGATCCCGCTCGTCGACAGTCTGACGCTCAGCGCCGCGCTCCGGCACGAGCGCTATCCGGGGATCGACAGCGTCACGACACCCAAGCTCGGCGCCGTTTACGCGCCGACGCCGGACGTCGCGATCAAGGCGTCGTGGGGAAAATCGTTCCGCGCGCCGACGCTCTACCAGCAGTACAGCGTGCAGAGCACGCAGCTCGCCTATGCGGCGAGCTACGGCGGCGCATCCTATCCGGCGGACGCGACCGCGCTCCTCGTCTCGGGCGGCAACCCCGCGCTTGCACCCGAGCGCGCGACAACGTGGAGCGCCGCTTTTGTCATAGAACCGCGCGCCCTGCCCGATGCACGGCTCGAGATCAGCTATTTCAACGTGAGATATCACGGCCGGATCGTCGCACCGATCGGGTTCACCGGACGGGCGCTTTCCGATCCGGCGTTCGCGGCGTTCGTCGCGTTCAGCCCGTCCGATGCCGAAAAGGCCGCGGTGACCTCCGATCCGAGCACGTTCTTCAATTACACAGGCGCGGCCTATGACCCCGCCTCGGTCGTCGCGATCATCCGGAACACGAATTTCAACGCGGCGCGGCAGACCGCCGAGGGCGTCGACGTGCTTGCAGCGTACAGCTTCGCACTCGCCGGCGGCACGCTCGATCTCACCGCGAACGGGAGTTATATCGATACGCACCAGCGGCTGAGCGACCTTCAACCTGATCGCACGCTCGCCGGCACGATCTTCAACCCGCCGCATGTCCGGGGCCGTCTCGGCCTCAGCTGGCGGCAGGACGGGTTCGCATTCACCGCGAACCTCAATCATGCAAGCGCGCTCAAGGACCGAAGATCGGACGACGTCGACCGGCTCGCGCCGACGACGACGCTCGACCTCGCCGCGCGTCAGGCGATCGAAAGCGGCCCGTTCGCGGGCGTGACGATCACGCTCGGCGCGCTCAACATCCTCAATGAAAAGCCCGACGTGCTCGGCACCACGCAGGTCTACGAGGCCCCGTACGATTCGATCAACGGATCGCCCGTGGGCCGGTTCGTCAGCCTAGCAATCAGCAAGCAATGGTGATCGGCATGGACGCGCGAAAAAAGGCCCTGCGCCGCATGGCGCGGCTGTCCACGGCTGTGGTGCTGGGCGCGGCGGCGGCGTCGACCGCGGCGGCACAGGCGCCGTCGCTCGCCGACATCGTCGAGGTTCGCACGATCGACAGCCTGCACCTGTCGGCTGACGGCGCGCGCATCGCCTACCGCGTGCTGACACCCTCGCTCGGCGCGAACCGCGTCACCGAACAATGGTTCGCGGTCGATGTGGACGGCAAGACCCCGCCGCGCGCGCTCGGGCGGGCGGCGGACCCGGTCTGGATGCCGCTCTATGACATCGTCGAGGACGGCATCGCGGCATGGAGCGATAGTCCCGACGCCATCTACGCGCGCCGGATGCGCGGCGACGAGATCCAGGTCTACCGCCTCGCTACGGATGGCCGCGAGGCGGCGGTGACGGACGACGATGCCGATGTCGTCGACTTCACGCTCGCGCCCGGATCGCGCGATCTCAGGTACCGCACGCGCGCGCCGCGAAGCGAAATCGAACGCGCACAGCGTGACGAGGAACGCCGCGGCATCCGTGCGGACCGGACGCTCCTCGTCGAGGGCCTCCGGCTGACGCGCAACTTTCGGATCGGCAATCGCGAGACCACACTCCGCTGGCTCGACGGCAACTTCGGCGTGGAGGCCTTCGCCGGTCCGCTCGTCGAGAAAGCGAAGACACTGCCGGCGACGCTCCCCGGCGCCGAGCCCGCACCGCGCGCGGCGCCGCCCGGTTACATCAACCCGTACAGTGATGGCCCCAAGGCGACACCCCTTCCCGTCCCCGGCACCGGGCTCACGGTGGGCCTCACCGAAATCGCGCCGGCGCCCAAACCCTACGGACAGCCGCTGTACCAGATCGTCGCGCTCGGCGCGGACGGCACGCGCATTCGCTGCGAGGCGCATTTCTGCCGCGGACCGGCGCCGTCGATGCGCGCGGTGACGACGAACGCCCGCGGCGAGGTCGTCGTCATCCACGAAGCCGACTTCTCCGCGCGTTCGAAGCTCTATGCGTGGAACCCGCGAACCGGGCGGACGCGGCGCATCCTCGACGTGGAGGGCTCGCTCGACGGCGGCTCGGGCTACAGCGTTTCGACGTGCTCGAGAAGCTGGACGCAGCTCATCTGCGTCCACGAGGCGCCGACCCTTCCGCCGGAGCTCATCGCCGTCGATGTCGAGACGGGCGCGATGACGCGTCTCGCGCGGCCCAATGCGGCGATTGCGGCGCGCACGTTCCCGAAGACGGAATTCCTGCGCTGGACGGACGACGCGGGGCGCACGACGACCGGGGTTCTCGTTCTGCCGGCGCGGCCGCCGAAGAATCTGCCGCTCGTGCTGACGACCTATCGCTGCCGCGGCTTTCTGCGCGGCGGCACGGCGAACGTCGCGCCTGAATTCCTGCTCGCGGAAGCGGGATTCGCTGTGCTCTGCGTCAACAACAACAACGGATCTCGCTCGGTGCCGGCGGACACGCCGCTCTCCGAACACAAGGCCGCGATCGCGGGTTATGCAGCGATCGTCCGGCAACTCGCCGCACGAGGAATCATTGATGCCGCGCGCGTCGGTATTGCCGGGCACAGCTACAGCAGCGTCGTCGCGGCGCATGCGCTCAGCCACGATGATCTGTTCGCGGCGGCCGTGATCGGCACGGGCGTGACGACCGACCGCACGTCGGCGCTGCTTGCCGCGCCCAACGTCGATTCGTGGCGCCGCTCGGTCCCGGTCCTGCTCGGACTTCCGCAACCGCTCGACGATACAAAGGAACTCTGGAAGACGGTTTCCCCCGCCGCCAACGCCGCGCGCATCCGGGCGCCGCTTCTCATCCAGTCGCCCGAGAACGAGTATCTTTATGCGATCGAGCTCTACAATGCGCTTCAGAGCGCCGGCGGCATCGTCGACATGTATGTCTTCCCGAACGAAGGGCACATGGTCGGCCGCGAGCCCGTTCACCAGTATCACCGCGCAAGGCGTTCGATCGACTGGTTCAAATTCTGGCTCGCCGAAAGAGACGGTCCCAGAACCCTGGACACATGGCTGGAAAGCCAGAAACCGGCATCGGTCACGCCGGCTTCATGAGCCCGCGCGCAGCGCCTCGCGGTGCCGCACCCACGCCTCGACGTCGGCGATGCACAGCAGCCGGTAGTGCGCGAGGCCTGCGGCGGGGTCATCGCGCGCGAGGCAGGTCTCGACGGCCGTGAGGTCGAGCAGGCGCTCACGGGCGAGAACACCGTCCAGGAGCATGTCCCGCAAGGCGGCGCGGTTCTTCTCGAACAGCTGCAGCGCAAAGCCGAACGGCGTTCCTTTTTCCGTCCGCGTGAGGATCGCGGCCGGCAGGCAGTCGGCAAAGGCTGCGCGGGCGAGCGCACGGTCGTGCCCGCCCATGCACCACATCCAGGTCGGGATGCGCAGGCATGCCTCGACGAGAGGCTGCGACAAGAGCGGCGCGGCCATGGGCGCAAAGGCCTCACGGCCATAGCCCTCAAGGTGGTTCTCGATCCCCATGATGCAATGAACGTGGCGCACCTTGCCCGGCAGAATACCCGCCGGCGCTCCGAGCCAAGGATGATCATGTACCGAGATCTCCCGCCCGGCGGCGTCGGCGATAAATGTGCCATCGGTTGGCCACGGCACCTGCCGCCGCGACAGTCCCGAACGCAGCGCCTTCAGCAGAACATGCGGAACGCTTGCGCCGCACATGTCGGCAAGGTCGAGCGCATTTCGAAATGTCGCACGAGACCCAAAACCACCAAGACACGTATCGGCGACGCTCGCGGCCGACGTCAGGTTCCAGAAGATATTGTCGCCCCCGGCACCGCTGAAAAAGGCGTCGATGCCCCGCGCCTTCGCAAGCGCGATGAGCGCGTCGTCCGACGACTGCGCGAAGCTCCGCGCGTGCGGTCTCGGCAAATGTCCTGAGCGGCTGACATGCACATCGACGCGCGCCACATCCTCGAACGCCTCGATCAAGGGAAGACGGAGCCTACCTGCGAGAATACGCGCATAGGCACGCTCGTCGCCGGCACGGTCTGACGCCGCCATCGTCACCAGCGTCGTTTGTACGCGCGCGCGCGCCGCGACGGCGGCCACGATCGACGAATCGAGGCCGCCCGATACGCCGAGGAGAATGTGCGTATATTGTCGGCAATGCGCGCCGACGACCTCGTCGATCGTACGGCGAAGCATGATCCGCGCCTCACGCGCGTCCCTGAGCAGCGCGCGCCTGCTTGCAAACGGCCACGGCGACCAAGCCGTCCTTAGATGGATGTCTCCGTGCAGGATCGTGAGGCTGCAGCCGCCCACAAGCTCCCAGACCCTATCAAGGCAAGTCGCTTCGGCGCGCAGCTCGGGAGCGATCAGGAAGCGGCCGACCGCGTCCCAGTCGAGCGCCGGCACGGGAAGTCCGATCGATTTGAGAACTCGGATATCGGAGACGAGGATGACCGCCGACTTCCAGCGAACATAATAGCAGGGCAATCGGCCGAACGGCGCACGAAGGACATGAGCGCCCTGCGTGTCGCCGATGACGGCGATATAGTCGCCCCACGCATCAAGGCATTCGCCGAAAATTCCGTCGCCGCGCGCGGTTTCCGCGCCTCCGATCCGCCCGCCCCCGGCAAACGCATGAACCGGTCCGAGGATTGTCACGCCGCGCTTGCGGGCGATCGAAACGTCGCTGCCCGCAAACACACATGCGTTCGGGTAATCCGCCACGCACGGTAGCCCGGGATGCTGAAGACCGAGCCCCGCGAAGTGCTCAGCCCAGGACGTTCCTGACGGCTTGTTGTCCGCCACAATAAGGTACGGCTTGCGCATCAGATCACCAGGATAGGCGTGAAGGTCCGGATCCTGGCGGGATCCTCGTTGACGACCAGCCTATCCAGCTGAACCCAGGCGTGCGCAACGAACGGCCAGGCGGACACGGCAATCACGATCGTTGCCGGAAGCCTCTGCCGTCGCAGCGCCGCACCGAGCGCAAAGGACCACAGCAGGCAGCGATCATGGCGTCCGAAAACCCGTGACGCACGGGCGTAAGCCGAAGCGATCCTTGCCGCCGGTTCGATCAGGGCCGGGGTAAATTCCCGAGCTTCGCGTCCGAGCGCATGCAAATACGCGGTCGAACCCGACAGGCCGTTCAATCGCAGGTACAGCATCATCCGCGCGAGGCCGACAAGCGCGGAAATGACCGAGCCGGCCCGCGCGTGATTGCAGGGCAATCTCGAACCGGCAAGGAGCGGCGGCGCGCACAGAACAGGTACATGGCAAGTGTCCGAATGCTCCAGTATTCCAAGCCCGAGCAACTCCGCGATCGCCTCTGAGAAATTCGGCGTTTCATCCTTCAACAGATTAATAAAGGATGATTCGAGCTCTTTCCCGAGACAGAAATAGCGGTCTTCGTGCAAGTTCAGGAAGATCGGGCGACCGTCTGATATGCAGGCTGAAATGCCTTTGCCGAGCGCGTATCCCATAGAGCACTGGCGGCAGTGCGGCGTGCGCATTATCACACGCCGCACCTCCGTTCACGCGTTCGAAAGGCCGGTCACGCGCTGACCGCCGAACGAGTCCGGCCCGCCGATCGGCGGTCCCTTCGTTTCAGCGCGCGCAGCACCGAGATCGACGATGCCCGTGCGCTTTTCAGTCGTGGTTTTCATGCTTCCCTCCATGATCTCCGCCAACAGCAGCGGTATCCGGAAGATTAGATGAAAGCTCCAAGGCGTTCGAGTTTAGATGGTTTCATATTCGGAACTCGACGAAGCAATCCTTCTTCTCCCAGGTGCTTCGCGGACTGAATTCGCTGGCGCGAACGCGCGAAAATTGCCCCGCACACGCGATCGTTCGGGTTGTCCCGGTAGTCCATAGGAGGGACCCGCAGACGCCGCCGCGCGTCGCCGCGAGCGCTGGCGGCGGCGGCCGTGGGAGGTGCCTGTGGGCCCACCGGGGCAACCTGGGGATCGGGGACTCAGAGGAGTCAAGCAGGCTTCGCGGCGCAGCGATGGGCGACCCGTCGCCCAGCCTTGGTCGTCCTGGAGGCGCCGACGAACAGACGACATGGGCACGACATCTCTGTTGTCATTGCATGATCAGCTGTGAGACCTGCCGCCCGATCAGATCGGACAGCGCGCCGGCTTTGCGGATGCGCTTCCCATGGTGGGCGTGCTCGTCCGCGACCTTGTCATACACGAGCGGAACCGCTCGTCCTTGTCGAGACCGGGCTCCAGGAAGAAGCTCCCTGCGTGGTCAGCGCTTTGGTTCCAGAGCGACGGAAGCCGGGAAGGATTTAAGACCGCTATGTGTTGTCCTGGCGACACGGCCTTTTTCCCGTTCAGCCGGGGTAGATTGCCGACCGAGGATGCCTCCAAAATTCCGAGGAATATTCCTGTGATGTCTATCGCTTGAAACAGCCTGAATAGCTGGCATCGAGCCCGGGTATGTGCGCCGGTAACGTATGGCGCTGGTCGCCGGTTACGTTGGCATGGAACATCACGACAACAGCGACCCGCTGTTGCGGAAAATACTTCATCGCGGCTGAATAGCCGGGGAATGTGCCGAGATGACCAACTGCTTGCCGCTGATCGTGCTTGGCTACGGGCCGGATCCCACGCAAACATGCCCAGACCGTACGGCCCAATCCGGCGAGCATCGTCGGACTGCGGTCCGAACGAGGCCAGGGCCCGCGTTACATAGCTTCCGTTATAAGTACGATTCTCGTCGAGTAGCTTGCCCAGCGCACGACATCGCCCGCTGTGGACGTGTACCCACGCCCCGCCCCCCGAAGCGATTGATGCTGCCTGCAAGGTCGCCACTGAACACGACCTATCCAGTCTTATACGATCAAGCTTGCAGTAGCCTTCGCACTACCCACAACACCTGGAATGCCCGCGCCAGGGTGGGTCCCTGCGCCAACAAAGTAAAGGTTGGAAAAATGATCGTCGCGGTTGTGACCGCGCAGCCATGCGCTCTGGGTCAACACGGGCTCGAGGCTGAAAGCGCTACCGAGGTGTGCGCCGAGATCGTCATGGAAATCCTGAGGAGTATAGTGAAAGCAGGTCTCCAGCCGCTCGTAGAGATCGGGGATCAGCAGGTCGCAGATCCGGCCCAGAACAACATCGCAATAGCGCTGACCTTCGACCGCCCAATCGACGGGTGCGCGGCCCATGTGGGGTACAGGCGCCAGCGCATAGAATGTGGACTTTCCAGCAGGGGCCATATCCGGATCGGTCGCGCTGGGATGGTGCAGGTAAATCGACGGATCTTCCGCCAGCTTTCCGTGCTTGTAGATGTCCTTGAGCAGCGAGCCATAGCGATCGGAAAACAGGATCGAGTGATGAGCGATCCCGGGAAACGAGCCGTCGAGACCGAAGTGGACCACGAACAGGCTGGGCGAAAAACGCTTACGCCTGAGCGAGCGGACCTTGGCAGCCGCGTAATGCGAGCCCTCGATCAAGCCGTAGCTGTGGACCAGATCGCCATTGCTTGCGACCATTTCGGACTTCAGCACCTTTCCCGATGCCGTCTCCACTCCCGTCACTTGCTTGCCCCTATGCGTGATGCGGGCAACCTTTTCGCCAAGCAACAAAGCGCCGCCCAGCCGCTCGAACAGCGCGACCATCCCGCTGACGAGGGCATTGGTCCCGCCCTTGGCGAACCACACGCCACCCTGCTTTTCCAACTGGTGAATCAGGGCATAGATGCTGCTGGTTTGCATCGGATTGCCGCCGACCAGCAGCGTGTGAAAGGACAGGGCCTGGCGCAGCTTTTCGTTTTGCACAAAGCTGGAGACGACCGAATAGACCGAACGCCAGGCGCCGTGCCGTACCAGCGCCGGCGCGGCTTTCAGCATGGACGTGAAGTCAAGAAACGGCACCGTGCCGAGCTTGAGATAGCCTTCTTCGTACACACTCATGGAATAGTCCAGAAAGCGAGCGTATCCAGCGACGTCCGCCGGGCTCAGCCGGGCTATCTGGCGATCGAGTTCGGCATCGACATTGGAATAATCAAACCGGGTCCCGTCGTTCCAGATCAGGCGATAGAACGGAGATACGGGAAGCAGGGTGACATCATCGGCAAGGCAGCAGCCCGACAGCGCCCATAGCTCCTCCAGGCAGGCAGGATCGGTAATCACCGTCGGACCGGCGTCGAATATATAACCGCCACGTTTCCATGCGTAGGCGCGCCCGCCGGGGCGGTCGCGCGCCTCGACAATGGTTGTTGCAATGCCGGCGCTCTGCAGCCGGATCGCAAGGGCGAGGCCGCCGAAACCAGAACCAATAACGATCGCTGAGGGAGGAGAAGCCATGCGAGGTGCCTAAGCCCGGCTTGGCCTCAAGCAACCTGTCCCAAGGGGAGGATACCGCAATACTGTGCTGTGTTGCAGAGTCCTTCGGGAAAGCAACGCTATGGTGCCCAGCTTGACCCCGACCCCGGACGTGTGCCCCCCTAAAGTGTCCCCGCGTCAGGTCTTGTTGGCGAACCCTCGCGGCTTTTGCGCCGGGGTACAGCGGGCGATCGAGGCCGTCGAGCGGGCGCTGGAGCATCACGGGGCGCCGGTCTACGTGAGGCGTGCGATCGTGCACAACCGCACTGTTGTGGAACGCCTGGAACGTCTCGGCGCAGTGTTTGTGCAGGAGATTGACGAGATTCCGAGCGGCGCCGTCGCGATTCTCTCCGCCCATGGCAGCGCCCGCTCGGTCATGCGTGCAGCGCAAGCTCGCGCGCTGCGGATTATCGACGCCGTCTGCCCCCTGGTAACCAAGGTTCACGCCGAGATTGAGGGATGGTACCGGGCCGGTCGCCACGTCCTGCTGATAGGACATATCGGGCATCCCGAAGTTGTCGGGACGCTCGGGCAGCTACCTGCAGGCGCGGTTTCCGTGGTTTGCAGGCCCGGGGATCTCGAGGGACTGGATCTCGCGCCGAACATGGCGCTGGCCTACGCGGTGCAGACCACCTTTTCCCAGCGCGATGCCGCAGAGATGATTGCCGCGATCAAGACACGGTTTCGCGATGTCGCCGGGCCGCGCTCCAGCGACATCTGTTATGCGACCAGCAATCGGCAGGATGCGATTTCGGCGATTGCCGCGCAATGCGACCTGGTGCTGGTGGCCGGCGACACGATGTCTTCGAACGCCCGGCGTCTTGTGGAAGTGGCGAGTGCTGCCGGTTGTCCGGATGCGCGCCTGATCGGCGGCGGAGCGGATCTTCCGCGAGGCGCCGTGCTGGGAGCGAAACGCATCGGCCTGACTGCGGCCGCATCTACCCCCGACAGCGTGGTTGCAGAGATTTGCGAAGCGCTGCGCGAACTGGATTGCACCATTACCGAATCCCCTGGCGCCATCGAACGCGTCCGCTTCCGCCCGGTCTCACTGGAGCCGCTCACCCTTGAAAGCCCGGAAGGGTCGTTGAAAGACCGGCTGTCACGGCTACGCAAGGATATCGATACCACGCTTGAAGCTGCGATCGGCCATACCCGCGGGCGTGATCGGCGCTTGGCCGAAGCGATGCGCTATGCCACAATCGGCGGAGGCAAGCGGTTTCGTGCACTGCTGGTAACGGCGGTCAGCGATCTGGTTGGCGGCTCCTATGACCAGGCGCTGCGCGTCGGCGCGGCAATCGAATGCGTTCACGCACAATCGCTGGTGCATGACGATCTGCCCTGCATGGACGACGATGATCGGCGTCGCGGCCGCCCGACCCTGCATCGCAAATTTGATGAAGCTACCGCCGTTCTCGCCGGGGACGCCCTGCTTGCACTTGCGTTCGAAATCCTGGCCGAGGAAGCCACCCATCCTGATCCGGCGGTACGCGCGCAACTGGTCCTCTCAATGGCCCGTTCGATTGGCCAGGACGGGCTGGCCGGCGGGCAAATGATGGACCTTTATCCCTTGGCGCGGCCCCGTCCCGAAGACATCTTCGATTGCGAAAGCCGAAAGACCGGTGCGCTGATCCGCTACGCGGTGGAGGCAGGATCGTTACTCGGCCAATGCAGCGCCGAGGACCGCAACCGCCTGATCGCCTTTGCCGACAATCTCGGACTGGTATTCCAGATTCGCGACGACATGCTCGACAGCATCGGCGACGCCGCGGTCGTCGGTAAGGCCGTCGGCAAGGACGCGAGAGCCGGTCGCAAAAGTGCGACTACGCTTCTGGGACTCGAGGGGGCCGCAGCGCAGGCTAGTCTACTGGAAAGCGCCTGTCATCAGGCACTGGACGGGTTCGGTCCAAAAGCCAGCCCGCTGCGCGAGCTGGCGCGCTTTGCCGTCAATCGGATGCATTGATGGAGGGGTACTGACAGGCCTCACCCTCTCATCATCTGCGCGCATTTACATCCCGGCTTCGATCGCAATCCGTATTGCTTCGGCTACGGTGCGCACGCCAAGCCCGCGGAGCATGGCGGCACGGTGCAGCTTGATCGTTCGTTCGGTCAGGTCGAGTTCGTAGGCAATCTGCTTGTTGAGGCGCCCCTTGGCCAGCGCCTCGAGAATCTGACGCTGCCGCCGGCTAAGGCTATTGACGAGTGCAGGGTACGCGACATGAACGCACTCGTCGAAAACCTTCAGCAGGCGATGCGGGAGGAAAGCGTACCGTTCCCGGCCCAAAACCGCTTCCTTGGAAAACTGGCTCCCATGTCGCCGGAAGTCATAACCAAATAGCCGCGACACCTCTGTTCATCGTTTACTGCAAATCTCATTCATCGCCATTATCTTGGACGAGATAAGATTAGGTCACCGAGATGAAATTATCATGTAACATATGCGAAAAGCAGGTATTAGGTGCGTCCGTCTTGGTCATAGCTCGATACAATGAGGCGTGAATCTGCTGTTACGTTTCATGCCCCGCTGTATCCGCTTTGATTTTCTCTTTTCTACCCTAATACCTGCCCAACAGTGGTGATCCGGTAGGCTTAGCGGTACGATCGTGCCGTGCTTGAGTACTTAAAAGCGGCTTTTCGGACTGTGGCGTGTGGGCGCATCGACGCATCTGCGATATCCCTGCCATGCCATGCCATGCCTGACCATACCCGGCGCATCATCCATATTGATATGGACGCCTTCTTCGCGTCGGTGGAACAGCGTGACGACCCCGAGCTCCGTGGCCGCCCGGTAGCCGTCGGTTATGCAGGCGCACGCGGGGTCGTCGCCGCCGCGAGCTATGAAGCACGAAGGTTCGGCGTCCGATCCGCCATGCCTTCGTCAACAGCGTTGCGAAACTGCCCCGAGCTTCTGTTTGTAAAGCCCCGGTTCGATGTCTACAGGGCTGTGTCGCAGCAGATTCGGACGATTTTCTCCGACTACACACCTCTGATCGAGCCGCTATCACTGGATGAAGCCTACCTTGACGTGACGGCAAATCTGCGTGGGCTTCCATCTGCGACAGCCACGGCAACCGAGATTCGAGGGCGTATCCTTACCGAAACAGGTCTCACCGCGTCGGGAGGCATCTCTTACAACAAGTTCCTTGCCAAGCTGGCATCAGACCAGAACAAACCCAACGGCCAGTTCGTTATCACGCCGGCACAGGGGGCCCGGTACGTAGAGGGCCTGTCTGTCGGTCGCTTCCATGGAATCGGCCCCAAGACCGCAGCAAAGATGAATGCCATGGGAATAGCAACGGGAGCCGATCTCAAAGCGCAACCATTGGATGTCTTGCAAGCCCACTTTGGCAAGGCGGGGGCTTGGTATTACGCTATCGCGCGCGGCGAGGACGACCGGCCAGTCAACCCGAACCGGAAACGTAAATCGTCGGGATCGGAAACCACGTTTGACACAGACCTGACCGACCCTGCCGCGATCGAGGCAGGGGTGCTGTCGCAAGCGGATGAGGTCTGGGCCTGGTGCGAGAAAACCGGCATGTATGGCCGCACCGTGACGGTGAAGGCGAAGTATGCTGACTTTCAGATCATCACGCGCAGCCGCACGCTGATTTCCCCGGCGAGCGATCAGGCAATCCTGCGCGCGGTCAGTCTGGACCTCATCCGTTTGGTGCTCCCACCTGCGAAGGGTATTCGCCTGTTGGGCGTTACCGTGTCGGGCTTTGATCTCGCGCGTCCCGCAAAGGGCGACGCTGAGCAACTGGCGTTGAAGTTTTGAGCGGCTTTTGTCAGCCGTTCGACTGAGATGGAGAAGCCTTCGGACGGAGAAATCGTGAAAAACCCGGGATTGAGCCATGCCTCCAATTCCGTTCAAACGCGATGACTGTACCCGTCAAGCCTGCGACAATGAGGAAACCTGCGATTGCAAGGACTGCATGGCGATGGGCACGTGCAAAAAACCGACCGCATCATGGCGCTCGGCGAGACGGTCGTTGCGTCGTTTCCGGCGGGAACCTAGATCTTGCTCTTATCAAGCAGTGGCTTTGATCGCACGCTCTACACGTCGACGAACTGTGTAAGCCCTGCCGCCAGCGCCTTCTCGAAAACATATCCGGCGACCGCGAGATCCTGAAGCGAAATTCCCGAGCTGTCGTAGATCGTGATCGCATCGTCGCTGGAACGTCCTCGCGAACGCCCGTTGATCACCGACCCGATCGCCGTTACGCGGTCGCGCTCTTCGGTCTCCGCTAGGTACTGGAACTCTCCGATCGAAAAAGTCTGATCGAGCGCATCCGCGAAGAGTTCAGCACGCGCGGCAAGCGCTGCAGGCAGTTCCTGCTTTCCAGGTCCATCTGCCCCCATCGCCGACACATGCGTGCCCGGTTTCACCGCGCATTCGGAAAATAGCGGCGCACGCGACGCCGTCGCCGTCACCACCATGTCCGCCTGTTCGAGCGCCTTATCTGCGGACGCAGCTTCCGCATCCAGTCCCGCGGCGCTCAACCGCTGCGCGAGCGCTGCGGCCCTGCCCGTATCACGACCGCAAACGAAGACGCGTGAAAGTGATCTCACGCGCGAGATGGCGATCGCTTCATGGAAGGCCTGATGCCCGGTCCCGAACACGGCAAGAACCGACGCATTCTTCCGGGCGAGGAGGTCCACCGCAACGGCGTCCGACGCTGCGGTTCGAAGCGCATTCAGATACGTCGCGGAAACAAGCGCCAACGGGAAGCCGGTCGCGTCATCCAGAAGCAGCGTTGTGGATCCGTGGTTGGGAAGACCCCGATCCGTATTGTGCGGCCAATAGCTGCCGACCTTGAGGCCCGGTAGCTGGCGACGGCCGTCGTAACCGGATTTTACGCCAAAACGCGTGGCCTTGTCGCTGCCATGCCCGCTTAGCGGTGGAAAGCCGATGGACAACCCGCTGTCGAGATCCGCAAAGCATTGGCGAACAACCTCAATCGCCTCGTCTTGGGAAAGCAGGCTGTTCGCGGTCGGCGCATCAACGATGTGAATGGCGGATCTCCCGGCTGGCTCACGATAGAGGACGTCGATACACGAACTAGATTTCGCGGACAAAGGCAACCAGAGCAATGCTGATGGCCCGCCGCTTGGCGTCAGGGCCGCTTGCCGTTAAAGGCATCGCCCATGCTGCGCCTGTCAGGACTCACCTTGCCGCTCGATCACTCGGACGACGCGATGGCGCCTGCGATCTGCGCGCGGCTCGGTGTCGCGCCGGAGCGATTGCGCGGATTCACGGTGTTTCGCCGGGGCAATGATGCGCGGCGGAAGAGCGCGATCCTGCTCGTCTATACGGTGGATGTAGACATAGTAGACGAGGGCGAAGTGCTTGCGCGGTTCGCGAAGGACCATGACGTCCGTCCCACGCCGGACATGGACTACCGGTTTCCTACACGTGCACCGGAGGGCTGGTCCGGGCTGCGGCCGGTCGTTGTGGGCGCGGGGCCGTGCGGGCTGTTTGCGGGGCTGATCCTTGCGCAGATGGGGTTCCGGCCGATCATCATCGATCGCGGAAAGATCGTGCGGGAGCGCACCAAGGACACGTGGGGCCTCTGGCGGCGATCGGAGCTGAACCCGGAATCGAACGTCCAGTTCGGCGAAGGTGGTGCAGGCACATTTTCGGATGGAAAACTCTACTGCCGGGTGAAGGACCCGCGCTTCCTCGGCCGCAAGGTGCTCGAGGAGTTCGTGAAGGCCGGCGCGCCCGACGACATATTGTTCGAGGCGCACCCGCATATCGGCACGTTCCGGCTCGTCACCATGGTCGAAAGCCTGCGCGAGACCATCGAAGCGCTTGGCGGCGAATATCGCTGGCAAACACGGGTGGAGGACCTGGAGCTGGAGCGCGCGGCGGACGGCACCCTCGCCGTGCGAGGGCTTCATCTCCACAATGGCGATTTCCTCGAAGCCGATCACGTCGTCCTCGCCGTGGGGCACAGCGCGCGCTCCACATTCGAGATGCTGCATCGGCGCGGCGTCCATATCGAGGCGAAGCCGTTTTCCATCGGCGTGCGCATCGAGCACCCGCAGGCATGGATCGACGAGGCGCGCTACGGCAAATTCGCGCGCCATCCGATCCTCGGCACGGCAGCCTACAGCCTCGCGCACCACTGCGCGAACGAACGCACGGTCTACAGCTTCTGCATGTGCCCCGGCGGGCGGGTGGTCGCCGCGACATCGGAGGAAGGCCGCGTCGTCACCAACGGCATGAGCCAGTATTCGCGCGCCGAGTTCAACGCCAACTCCGGCCTCGTCGTCGCCATCGATCCCGCGCGCGATTACCCGGACGGGCCGCTCGCAGGGATCGATTTCCAGCGCCGCTGGGAATCGCTCGCCTATGCCGCAGGCGGATCGAACTACAACGCGCCGGGTCAGACCGTGGGAGATTTTCTGGCCGGGCGGGCATCCACGCAGCTCGGCGAGATCATTCCGTCCTACAAGCCGGGCGTCACCCCGACGGACCTGTCCACATGCCTTCCCGAATTCGCGGTCGAGGCGATGCGCGAGGCGCTGCCTGTGTTCGGGCGCCAGCTCGCGCGCTACGATCACCCGGACGTGGTGATGACAGGCGTCGAGACACGCACCTCCTCGCCCGTGCGGATCACGCGCGGCAAGGACTTCCAGAGCCTGAACACGGCGCGACTGTTCCCGGCGGGCGAAGGCGCGGGCTATGCGGGCGGTATCCTTTCCGCCGCGATCGACGGCATCAAGATCGCCGAGGCGGTCGCCGCCAGCATCACCCGTGAACGCTGAGAGCTTCGACGCCATCGTCCTCGGCGCGGGGGCGGCGGGGATGATGTGCGCGGCGACAGCGGGCGTGCGCGGCAGGCGCGTGCTCCTCGTCGACCATGCCGACGAACCGGGCAAGAAGATCCTGATCTCGGGCGGCGGGCGCTGCAACTTCACGAACATTCATACCGCGGCAGACCGCTATCTTTCGGGCAATCCGCACTTCGCCAAATCCGCCCTCGGCCGCTACACGCCGCAGGATTTTCTGGCGCTCGTCGAAGGCTATGGCATCGTGTGGCACGAGAAGACGCTCGGCCAGCTCTTCTGCGACGGGTCGGCACGGCAGATCGTCGACATGCTGATGGAGGAATGCGCGAAGGCGGGCGTCACGACGATGTTGGGTCACGCGGCAACCGCCATCAATCATCGCGACGGCCGGTTCGAGGTGTCGATCGGCGGGCGCGAATACGCAGCGCCCGCGCTCGTCCTCGCCACCGGCGGGCCGTCGATCCCGAAGCTTGGCGCGACCGGCTTTGCCTATGATATTGCGCGCCAGTTCGGGCTTTCGGTCGTGCACCCGCGCCCGGCGCTTGTGCCGTTCACGCTGGGAGGCGATGAAGCGCTGTTCCGCTCCTTGTCCGGCGTCTCGGCGGACGTCGAGGTGCGCTGGCAGAAGGTGCGCTTTCGCGAGGCTGCCCTGTTCACGCACCGTGGGCTTTCCGGCCCGGCCATGCTGCAAATATCCTCTTACTGGCAGCACCGGACGCCGATCGGCGTCAATTTCCTGCCCGATGCCGGGCCGGACTGGCTGATCCGCCAGAAACAGACACAGCCCCGCGCCTTTCTGAAACGCGTTCTCGCCGCGCAGCTCCCTGCTCGTCTCGCGGACGCCCTTGCCGAGCGGCTCGGGCTTGAGGGTGAGCTTGGCAACGTCTCGGACAAGGCACTCCGCGCAGCCGAGGCGCGGCTTACGGACTGGAGCTTCACGCCGAGCGGCACCGAGGGCTTTGCAAAGGCCGAGGTGACGGCGGGCGGGATTTCCGTGGACGGACTTTCGTCGCGCACGATGATGGCGACGCGCGTGCCCGGCCTTTACGCCATTGGTGAGGCGGTGGACGTTACCGGCTGGCTTGGCGGCTATAACTTCCAGTGGGCGTGGGCGAGCGGCAGAGCTGCCGGGGAAGCGATTTAGAGCGCGCTGCGTGAAATCCGACGCAGGACGCGCGCTCTATCTCTTTATTGTCGCATCGTTGGGTGCGGAAAACCGGTTCCCACTTTTCCGCACGATGCTCTAGTGCAGCCCCGAGTGCTTCGACTGAGACGGTGCGGGCTCGGCGAGGAAGGCGTGGATGTCGCGGGCGTCCGCCTTGCTGAGGATGTCCGCGAAGCCGGCCATGCCTGCGTCCGCGAACACGCCTTCGAGGACGATCGCATCGAACGCGTCGTGCGTTTCGGGGGCCATCTTCCAGAGGTTCGGATAGCCGCCGATGCCGTCCTTGCCGCCGTGGCAGCGGCCGCAGTAGGCACCGTAGAGCGCGCCGCCGCGCTTCACGGCTTCGGCGTCGCCGCGATACTGCGCGGGCGCCTCGGTGAACGCGATCGTTTCGCGCAGCGGTGGCAGTTCGGGCGGCTTGCCGCCTACCTTGAAGACGATCAGACGCTCGCGGTTCTCGCGCTCGGCGGCCACGGCGCCGGGCGGATAGGCGACGTTGAGCGCGCCGCCGAAACCGGCGTTCACGGCGACATACTGCTCGCCGTCGATCTCGTAGGACATGGGCGCGGCCATGATGCCCGTGCCGACGTTGATCCGGTGCAGCACCTTACCGGAGACGCCATCGTAAACGGTGAGATAGCCGTCCGCCGATCCCTGCATGACAAGTCCGCTTGCGGTCGCCATCACGCCGCCGCTCCAGAACGGCAGCTCGCTGCTCGTCCACGCGATCTTGCCGGTTTTCGGGTTCCATGCGGTGAGCACCGCATCGAAACGCGGCTTCGGCTGGCCGGGAAAGGCATCCTCTGAATTGGCGCCGCCCTTGCCGAACGCGCCGAATGCCGGGAACGCGGCGATCGAGCCCTGAATGCCGCTGTAGGGCTTGTAGGGCTGATCGTACATCTGGAAGGTCATCGGCGCCTGCAGCACCGGGATGTAAACAAGGCCGGTCTTCTCGCTGTACGCCATCGGCGGCCAGTTGTGCCCGCCCGCTTCGGACGGCCAGACGAGCTTCGTTTCCTTCGAATAATCGGACTGCGCGGTGATGACCGGCCGCCCGGTCTTGAGGTCGACGCGCTCCGCCCACGTGACGGTCGTGAACTTCTCCGCCGAGAGCAGCTCCCCGGTCACGCGGTCGAGCACGTAGAAGAAGCCGTTCTTCGGCGCCTGCATGATGACCTTGCGCGGTTTCCCACCGAATTCGATGTCGGCGAGGATCATGTTCTGCGTCGCCGTATAGTCCCAGCTATCCTCGGGCGTCGTCTGATAGTGCCAGACCTTGCGGCCGGTATCGGCATTCACCGCGACGATCGACGAGAGATACAGATTGTCGCCGCCGCCGGGGCTGCGCGACCAGAGCGGATGCGGCATCCCGTTGCCGGTACCGAGATAGACGATGTTCGTGTCGGGATCGTAGACGATCGAATCCCACACCGTGCCGCCGCCGCCGAGATCCCAGCGCGAATTCGGGCTCCATGTCTTGCGCGCTTCGGTGACTTCGGGATGCTCGTCCGGCCCCGCGCCCGGTACGGTGAAGAAGCGCCACACGAGCTTGCCGGTCTTGCGGTCATAAGCGCTCGCGTAGCCGCGCACGCCCATCTCCGCGCCACCGTTGCCGATGACGACAGTCTTGCCGGAAACACGCGGCGCGCCGGTGATCGCGTAGCTGCGCGTGCGGTCGGTGATCGTGTCGGTCTTCCAGAGCTCCTTGCCGCTCGCGGCGTCGACGGCGGCGAGATAGCCATCGAGCGTGGCGACATAGACAACGCCATCCGCGACATCGACGCCGCGGTTCACGGCATCGCAGCAGGTGCGGCGCGCGAACTGGCCGTCGACCTCCGGATCATACTGCCATTTGAGCGCGCCGGTCTTCGCATCGAGCGCGTAAACGACGCTCCACGGCCCGGTGAAATACATGGTTCCATCGACGACGATCGGGGTCGATTCAACGCCCCGATGCGTGCGCCCGCGGACGACGAAATCATTGAACTCCCACGCGACGCCGAGCTGGGCGGCGTTTTCAGCGGTGATCTGCGTGCCCGTGTAGTAATAGGCCGTGGCGCGTTTCCAATCGGGCGCCGAGGCTTCGCCGCCCGATTTCTGGGCGCCGCACGCAGCGGCGAGGGACAGGGCGGCGATCGCGGTTATCCGGGCGGCGGACTTCATCGTCCTGACCGAACGGAACCATGCGGACCCGGCACGCGTGGCAATCATCACCCTGTCCCCCCTCATACGCTCAACCTTAGAACTTCTGACGGACCTCAACCCCGATCGTGCGCGGACGCAGCGTCGTTGCATAGTCATTGCCCGATCCGAGTTCCATGTCGATGAGCGGCTGCACGTCGAAGAGGTTGTTCACATAGAGCCGCAGCACCGTCGATCCATTGTCGGCGGAGAGCGACGCGTTCACGACATCATAGCTTTCACGGAACTGCGCGAGGTTCGGCACGAGACCCTTTCCAGCGTCCGCGTAGGTGACGGCCTGCACGCGGTCGAACATCCGGCGCGCCTTGCTCTGGTACTGGTATTCGGCGCGGAGCTGCGCGCGCCAATCAGCACCGATATCGAAGCCGTAGCTTGCGAAAGCGCTCGCCATCCACTTCGGCACGGCGAGCACCTGATCATCGTCCTGCACGGCAGTGCCGACCGCGGCGTTGGTGATCTTTGCGCTCGTGTAGGTCGCGTTGCCTCCGATCTGGAAGCCGCCCGCGACATTGACGCGCCCTTCGATCTCGGCGCCCTTCACCTCGGCGCTGCCGGCGTTGCCCGTGAAGGCGAAGCCGCAGTTGATGAGATTGAGCTGTTGCTGGATCTTCTTCCAGTCGGTGAAGAACAGTGCGCCGTTCAGCGTTACGCGGCCGTCGGCGAACTGGTTCTTGGAGCCGAGTTCGTAGCTCCAGAGATTATCGGAATCGAAGCTGTTGGGCGCGGCGGTGAGGCCGAGGCGTTCGAGATCGGCCGCACAGAGCACGGGGTTGATCTGGAAGCGGTTCGGGCCGCCCGGCCGGAAGCCCTTCGCTGCCGAGGCGAAGATCATGTTGTCGGGCGTCGCCTTGTAGGAAACGCCGACCTTGGGGTTGACGCCCTTCTCGTTGCTCTTGCGGCCTTGCACGAGCGTCAACCCGCCGTTGAAGGGGCCGTCGCCCAGGATGTCGACTTCCTGCTTGATCTGGAACAGGCGGACACCGGCGGTGACATCGAGCTGATCGGTGATCGAGAAGGTCACCTCGCCGAACGCCGCGTATTGCTTCGTCTTCGTCGTCGTGTCGCCGACGTAGCCGGTGACGGTGCCGATGAACGGCTCAGCACCCGGCGTGTTGACGATCTGATAGAGGTTGTCGTCCTGCCACGAGTAATAGAGACCGGCGAGCCACTTCAGACGGTCGCCGGGACCGCCGGAGGAAAGCCGCGCTTCCTGGCTGAACTGCTTGGTGCGGCTGGCCGACAGGTTGTGGCTGGTGAGCGGGAACATCGGCGGCACGAGCCCGCCGATGAAGAAGCTGTAGTCGCGTTCCCAATTGAGCTTGCGGTCGAAATAGGCGGTGAGCGAGGTGAACTGCACGGCCCCCAGCGTCTTTTCGACGTCGAGGCTATAGATGCCCGCCTTGTCGACCGTCGGCTGCGCGAGGCGGAACGAGGAGGTGAGCTTCTCCGTATCGCCGAGGAAGAACTGCGCCGGATTTTTCTGCTCGTAGCGCTGATAGAAGAGCGCGGGGCGGATCGACCAGGTCGCGTCCGGCTCCCACTGGAACGACAGGCGGCCGACGAAGCTGTCCGCCTTGTTGTGATCCGACATGGTGCGGCTCGTCAGCGCATCCTGCGCGAGCGGCGTGTAGGTGGGCGACGGCGCGCTCGAATAGTTCGAATTCTGCACGAGGCCGGGTGCGTTATCGATGTAGCCGCCGTCGCGGCGGTAGAGGAATCCGGTGCGCATCGCGAGCGTGTCCGTCACCAGCGGCAGGTTCAGTATGCCTTCCACATTGTAGGAAGGGTCGCCGTGCGCAGTGGTGGCGAAGCCCGCCGCCGCGCTTCCCGAGAGCATGGACGTGTCCGGCCGGGCGCTGACGTACTTGATCGCGCCGCCCATCGAGCTGCCGCCGTAGAGCGTTCCCTGCGGGCCCTTGAGGATTTCGAGGCGCTCCATATCGAAGAAGATCGGGTCGAAGGCGCCGCTGAACGTGGTCGCGATCGTCACCAGCGAGATGTCGTCGAGATAGATGCCGACGGTGGGCGCCGAGGCGACGGTGCTGACGCCGCGGATGTTGTAATTGCCGAGACCGCGCTCCACGCCCGCGAACGACAGGCCGGACACGTTGCGCATGACGTCCTTCACGTCGACCGCGCCGTTTTCGCGCAATTGGTCGCCGCTCAGCGCGCTCACCGAGATCGGCACATCCTGAAGACGCTCGCTGGTCTTGCGCGCCGTTACCACGATTTCGCCCGCGTCAAGCGTCGGGGTGGTTTCAGCCTCCTGCGCCTGCGCGGCGCCGAGCGCGATCGACGAGACGCCGAGTGCCAGCAGGCCGCGGCTGAAAGTGATGGAAAAGGCGCTTTTCTTCATGTGTTTCCCCTCTTTTGTCGTTCGCCGCCGGGCTTTCGCCTCTGGATGAGCGGGCTGAGTTCGCACCATGCGGCGCGGGGGCGGCAACGTCTTTTCCATTCTCCCGAACTTTGTTTGCGCTGCCCCGAACCGGGCAATCGCAGGCGGATTTGGAGCCCGCTCATAGATTTTTCGCGGCACCGCAAAAGCACGGCGCGGCAACATCTTCCACCCTTCCGGAAACCCGCATTCCAAAGAGCAAGCCCATGACCACACCCATCGACTGGCACGCCCGCGCTGCCGCGCTTGCGCTCCCCACGCGCCCGTTCATCGACGGCCGCTTCACCGACTCCGCGAGCGCGACGAGCTTCGAGTCGATCAATCCGGCCACCAGCAAGCCCGTCTGCACGCTCCCGGTGGGCGCCGGCGAAGACGTGGACCGCGCCGTCGCCGCCGCCCGCCGCGCGTTCGAGGACGGCCGCTGGTCGAAAGCGACGCCGCTTCACCGCAAGGCCGTGCTGCTGCGCATCGCCGACCTCATCGAGGCGAACGCCGACGATCTCGCGCTGATGGACGTGCTGGAAATGGGCAAGGCGATCTCCGCCGCGCGCGCCGAAATCGCCTTCGCGACCGGTTTCTTCCGCTATTACGGCGAGGCGGTGGACAAGCTCTACGGCTCCGTCGCGCCTTCAGACAGCATCACGCTCTCGCTCGGGCTTCTGGAGCCGCGCGGCGTCGTGGGCGCCATCGTGCCGTGGAACTTCCCGCTCATCAACGCGGCGCTGAAGGCCGCGCCTGCGCTTGCGGCAGGCAACAGCGTCGTCCTGAAGCCCTCCGAAATCGCCTCGACATCGGCGCTGCGGCTTGCCGAGATCGCTTCGGAAGCGGGGCTGCCGGACGGCGTGCTCAACGTGGTGCCGGGGCTTGGCCCGACGGTTGGCCAGGCGATGGGGCGCCACGGTGACATCGACCTCATCAGCTTCACCGGCTCCACCGCGACCGGGCGCCTGTTCATGACCTACGCCGGGCAATCGAACGGCAAGCCGCTGCTCCTCGAATGCGGCGGGAAATCGCCGCAGGTCGTCTGCGCGGACATGGCGGACGACCTTGAAGCCGTGGCGGCGCGCGTTGCGCACGACGCCTTCTGGAATCAGGGCCAGTGGTGCGCGGCGAAAACGCGCCTGATCGTGGAAGACAGCTTCCACGACCGGCTTGTCGAGGCGGTGATCAAGGCAGCTGAGGCGCGCGTCCCTGGCGATCCGCTCGATCCCGCAACCGGGTTCGGCACGATCGCCACGCGCGGCCAGCTCGAAAAAATCCGCGGCTTCATCGATCATGCCCGCACCGAGGGCGCGAGCGTGGCGTTCGACGGCGGCACGTGGGGCGAGACTTCGACCGCGCCCGCCGTGCTCACCGACGTGCGCCCGGACATGACCGTCGCGTGCGAAGAGGTGTTCGGCCCGGTGCTCTCGGTGCTGCGCTTTCGCGATTTCGAGGAGGCGCTCGCGATCGCCAACGACACCGCCTACGGGCTTGCCGCCAGCCTCTGGACGCGCGACGCGCGGCGCACGCAGGCGGCGGCACGCGGCCTCCGCGCGGGGCGCGTCACCGTGCGCGCAAGCGCCGCGGCGGGCGAGCACAGCGGCTTCGCCATGGGCGCGGAGCCGTGGGGCGCCTCCGGCTTCGGCATCGAAGGCGGCATGGACGGGCTTCGCTCCTACGCCCGGATGAAGGCTGTGGAGATTGTTTGCTGATGCTTTCCGACCACGCCTTGACGGAAACGGGCGGATCTCTGGACTCGGAGGCGAGCGACCGTATAGTCGGCACGCTGCATTTTTCAGGGACGCGTGTGTTGAACAACAGCCTCGACATCGCCGAGAACCTCTTCGACCCCACGCTGCAATCGGTCGTCGAAGCTCTCAAGGTCAATGTCGAAAGCCGGCCCGGCCCGGTCGGCCAGGCCTTCCATCTGCGCCCCGAAAGCGAAATCGTGAGCGGCTGGTATAACGGCGTCACGATCCGCCCCGGCTTCTCGCTGGTGCTTTCGGACCTCCGCTACGCCGAGGAATGCGTGTACCATCACGTCTGCGGCGAGTATCTGAAGCTGCATTTCAAGCTGGACGGCACCAGTCTTATCGGCAGCGATCAGGAAGAGGATGTTCCGGTTCCGGCCGGGCTCATGTCGTTTCTGGTCCAGCCCACGCACAGCGTGAAGTACGAACGCATCGTGGGGGAAAGCCGCGAACGGTCGATCACGATGATCTGCAGCAAGGACTTCGTTTCCGGGCTGCTATCGCCAAACACACCCGACCTCCCCGTTTCGATCGCCGATTTCCTTCGCGCCCGCGCTTCGCACTTCTCGTACGACAGCCTGCCGATGCACCCGCAGATGCGGCCGATCGTCGAGGACATATTGAGCCCCCCGCACACCGGCGCGCTCGGCAACCTGATGATCGAGGCGAAGGCGCTCGAACTGCTGTGCTTCGCGATCAAGCATATCCTCGGCAGCTCGCGCACGGCCGAAACGGTACGACCGCGCGATCGCCGGAAGATCGAGGAACTCTGCCAGATTCTCGACGAGGATACGCAGGCGGCGCTCTCGATCGCCGATCTCTGCCGCCATCTTGCGTGGAACGAAACGCAGATGATGGAGTGCTTCAAGCAGGTCACCGGCATGACGATCTCGAACTACCGTCAGCGCGTGCGCATGGACCATGCGCTGCGGCAGCTCTGCGATACGGACGCGTCGATCACAGAGGTGGCGTTCAACGCCGGTTACGAGCATCCGAGCAACTTCGCCACCGCCTTCAAGCGCACGTTCGGCTACTCGCCGCGCCTCGCACGCGCGCGGCTGAACTAGGCGGGACCCGCCTGCGCACAACTTCAAACGGGAATGATGATGAACTCCGCCGCCAGCTTCAGCGCCGACTATCAGAGCGCGCGCGTCAAATTCCTTGAACAGGCCGCGGCTACGGGCGCGGCGCTGGAAGCCGTCAAGCACCCCGAGCGCGGGCCGGACGGCGGCGAGCTGTTCACCGATGTCGCCGCGTTCGGCGTTGAGGGCGCCGAGCGCGTGCTGGTGCTGATTTCCGGCACGCACGGTGTCGAGGGCTTCTGCGGGTCGGGCGCCCAGGTCGATCTGCTCCGGCGCGGCGAAATCGCGCGGCGCCCCGAAGGCGTCGGCATCCTGATGATCCACGCGGTGAACCCCTATGGCTTCGCGTGGCTGCGGCGCGTGACGCACGAGAACATCGACCTCAACCGCAACTGGATCGACTTTTCGCGGCCCCTGCCCGAAAACCCCGGGTATGACGTGCTGCACCCGGCGATCTGCCCGGCGGTGTGGGATGAGGCCGCACAGGCCGCCTCCGCCGCGGCCGCTGCCCGCTATGCCGCGGAAAACAGCGCGCTTGCCATGCGCGCGGCGATGATGGGCGGGCAATACGGCCATGCCGACGGGCTGTTCTACGGCGGTACGGCGCCGAGCTGGTCGCGCACCACGCAGAGCGCGATCCTGACGCACTACCTCATCGGCGCGGCCAAGGTCGGCATCATCGACTATCACACCGGGCTCGGCCCGTGGGGCTTCGCCGAGCAGATCATCGTCAGTTCGCGGGAAAGTGACGGCTTCCGCCGCGCCGCGCGCTGGTACGGCGCGGCGCTCGCTTCGGTGGCGGACGGCCAGTCGGCATCGGTGCAGATTGCTGGCGACGGCCTCAGCGCCGCCCCCGCACTGCTGCCGAAGGCGGAGATCACGGGCATGGCGATCGAGGTCGGCACGCATCCCACCGATCATATCCTTGCCGCGCTGCAGGCCGATTGCTGGCTCCACGCGCACGGCGATCCCATGTCTCCTGCCGCGAAGCCGATCAAGGACACCATTCGGGGCGCGTTCTACGGCGACGCCGACGACTGGAAGGGCATGGTCGCGGGCCAGTCGCTGCTCGCCGTGCGGCAGGCGCTCGCCGGGCTCGCCGAAGGGCGCTGAAACCTTCCCCCTGCCTTCCCCCTCTGGCGCGACGCGTGCAAAGATGAGATGCACGCGGAAACAGAATGTTGCGGGGAGGTAAGATGCGTCATTTGCCGTGGATCGTGTTTGCGGTGGTGGGCGCGTTCGCGCTTTCGGTGATCGCCACCCAGCGGGGTGAGCCGATCAACGCGCTATGGATCGTGACGGCGGCGGTATGCGTCTTCCTCGTCGCCTACCGCTACTACGCGCTCTACATCGCCAAGCATGTGATGCGGCTGGACCCCAGCCGACCGACGCCCGCGCTGCGGCGCGCCGACGGGCTCGACTATGTGGCGACCGAAAAGACCGTTCTGTTCGGCCACCACTTCGCCGCGATCGCGGGCGCCGGGCCGCTCGTGGGGCCGGTGCTCGCCGCGCAGATGGGCTACCTGCCGGGTACGCTGTGGATTCTCGCAGGCGTCGTGTTGGCGGGCGCAGTGCAGGATTTCATGGTGCTGTTCATCTCGATGCGCCGTGACGGGCGTTCGCTCGGCGAGCTCGTGCGCATGGAAATGGGCGCGGTGGCGGGCACGATCGCCCTGTTCGGCACGCTGATGATCATGATCATCCTGCTCGCCGTGCTGGCGCTCATCGTCGTAAAGGCGCTCGCCGAAAGCCCGTGGGGCATGTTCACCGTCGCGGCCACCGTGCCGCTCGCGATGGCGATGGGCGCCTACGCGCGCTGGATCCGACCGTGCAAGGTCGGCGAGGTGTCGCTGATCGGCTTCGTAGGGCTGATCCTTGCGATCATCTACGGCCAGCAGATCGCCGCTTCGCCCGTGTGGGGGCCGATCTTCACCTTCACGCCGGTGCAGCTCTGCTGGCTGCTGATCGGCTATGGCGCGGTCGCCTCCGTACTGCCGGTGTGGCTGCTGCTGGCGCCGCGCGACTATCTTTCCACCTTCCTCAAGATCGGTGCGATCGCCGCGCTCGCGCTCTGCATCGTCATCATGGCGCCGCCGCTTCGCATGCCCGCGCTCACGCAGTTCGTGGACGGCAGCGGGCCGGTGTGGGCGGGGACGCTGTTTCCATTCCTGTTCATCACCATCGCCTGCGGCGCGGTTTCGGGCTTCCATTCGCTGATCGCGAGCGGCACGACGCCGAAGCTGATCGCCAGCGAAGCGCACGCGCCGTTCATCGGTTACGGCGCGATGCTGATGGAGGCGTTCGTCGCCGTGATGGCGCTCGTCGGCGCCTCCATCCTCGATCCCGGCATCTACTTCGCCATGAACAGCCCGGCCGCGGTGCTGGGCCCGGACGCGGCAAGCGCCGCAGCCGCGGTGACGAACATGGGCTTCCCGATCACGGCGGACGCGCTAACGCAGGCCGCGAAGGACGTCGGCGAGGCGACGATCATCTCGCGCACGGGCGGCGCACCGACGCTTGCCGTCGCGATGGCGGAGATCTTCAGCCACGTGATCGGCGGACCGGGCATGAAGGCCTTCTGGTATCACTTCGCGATCCTGTTCGAGGCGCTGTTCATCCTCACCGCCGTCGATGCCGGAACGCGCGCGGGACGCTTCATGCTGCAGGATCTGATCGGCCTTGCCGCGCCGCGCTTCCGCGATACAAACGCGCTGCTGCCCGGCCTTGTCGCCACCGGGCTTTGCGTCGCGGGCTGGGGCTTCTTCCTCTATCAGGGCGTCACCGATCCGCTCGGCGGGGTCAACACGCTGTGGCCGGTGTTCGGCATTTCGAACCAGATGCTGGCGGCGATGGCGCTGATGTTCTGCACCGCCGTGCTGTACCGCATGAAGCGCGAACGCTATGCGTGGGTGACGGCGATTCCGACCGCGTGGCTGCTGATCTGCACGGTGAGCGCGGGTTGGCTGAAGCTGTTCTCGCCGGACCCGAAGATCGGTTTCCTCTCGCACGCCGCAAAGTTCTCCGAAGCGGCCGCGCGCGGCGAGGTGCTCGCGCCTGCGAAGTCGATGGCGGAGATGGACCGGATCATCTTCAACGACCGCATCGACGCCGCGCTCTGCGCGTTGTTCCTTGCGGTCGTGCTGTCGCTGCTGTTCTTCGCGGTGAAGACGTGCATCGCGGCGCGGCGCAGCAGCGAACCCACGGCGCGCGAAATTCCTGCCTCGGCGGTTCCGGCCGAATGAGGGGTTTCCTCGCCCGCCTGCGCGAAACCGCGCACCTGATGGTGGGCCTGCCCAGCTACGCCGCGTATCTGCGGCACATGGCCGAGCGGCATCCGGAGCGCACGCCGATGAGCGAGCCGGAATTCTTTCGCGACCGACAGGAAGCGCGCTATGGCGGAAAAAACGGCGGCCGCTGCTGCTAGGGCGGGGAAGAGACCACGAATGCCAACCCGCCGTACTGCCGGTGACCCGAAAGGGAAATCCATCTCTGCCGACGCTTCAAAACGCCTGCCCCGCACGCAAAAGGGTTGGCGCACGCGCGAGCGGCTGATTGCCGCCGCTGCCGCCGTCATCAATGCCGAGGGCTATCAAGCCTCCACCGTGGAGAACATCGCGCGCAAGGCCGAAGTGCCGATCGGGCTCTATTACCGCTACTTCAAGGACAAGACCGACATCGCCTTCGCGGCGCTGGGGAAAGCCGCCGAGGAATACCGGGGCGGCGTCCAGTCGCTGGCAGCGCAGCGTTCGCTGTTCGGCCGCGAAATGGCAGTCCACGAGCTGCTTTACGAAACGCTGCGCGACAATTTCCGTATGCTCAGCAGCTATTTCTCGGCGCGCAAGGAAGACGGCAAGCTGGTCGAATTCTTCCAGCACCAAACCACACAGTTCATGGAGGACTTCTATGTCTTCCTCAACGAGCTGAATGTCACCCCGCCGATCACGCGGCGCGGGTTTGAAGTGCTGGGCCGCGCGCTGATCGGTTTTTCCGAAAACACGCTGCACCGCAATTTCGCAGGACTGGATGCCGGCGTGGCGGTGCCGACCCAGAACCGTTCCATGATGGTGCGCATCATGTCTGAACTGCGCTACCGCGCGCTGACCTGCGCGGACCCTTCCGCCGCCGGATATACGCCGGTGTGGACCATGCGGCTGCGGCACGGCAAACGACCCGCGTTCACGCCGCTGGTGCTGGACAGGGCATTCAACATTCCGATGGAAGCGGCATCGAGCGTGGCACAGCCGCCTCCCCAACGTGCCGACGCGCGCGCCACGCTCGCGCAGATCGAGGCGGGCACGCTCGACGGCCTCAATATCCATGGCTCGGCAGCGCTGAAGCTGAGCGACATCGAAGCGGAATCGGGCATCACGCGCGGCGCGATCTATTATCACTTCAAGAACAAGGACGCGCTCGTTCGCAAAGTGCTGGTGGATTGGCTGAGCCCTTTGGAAGGCGATCTGGACGATGCCCACGACAGCGCCGACGCCCCGCCCTACGACCGCCTGCATGCCGCGGTGAAGACCTTTGTAGAGGCGTTCTGCAACGCGCCCGGCGCGCTCCGCGCGATCCACGAACTCGAACCCGTCGACCCCACCGTTGCCGTGGCCTATCGACGCTGCCGCTCCGTCTTCGCGCGCCGGCTCGCCAAGATCATACTGGATTGCGGCGAAGGGCCTGAGCCCACGGCCGAAGCGCTGGGCTTCGTCGTGCACGGCATGATCGCCATGATCGAACGCCTTGCGCGCGACCGCTTCATCATACCCGATGCCGCGCTGCAGGAGGCTCTACCCGGTGCCGACGAGATGATCGCCGCGCTCGCCGCCATCCTTCATCGCATGGCCTGGAGCGTGGACCCGGCGGGCGAGCACGGCCTCCCCGCGCCGATTGCCGCGAAGCGTCTATAGTCCCTTGAACACGGGCTTGCGCCGTTCCTGAAACGCGGCGACGCCTTCTCGCACATCCTCGGTCATCACCGCTTCCATCTGGAGGCGGCGTTCGAACATCAGATGTTCGCGCAGATCGTGTGCGAACGCGCTGCGCATTGCCCGCTTGGTGAGCGCCAGCGCCTTCGTTGCCTTGCACGCCAACGTCGCCGTGAGCGCTTCAGCTTCGGCGTCGAGCGCATTCCGCGGAGCGACCTTCCACACAAGGCCCCATGCTTCGGCCTGCCGCGCGGAGATCGGCTCGTCGAGCATCGCAAGCGCAAGCGCGCGCCGCTCGCCGAGCAAACGCGGCAAGTGAAAGCTCACCCCGGAATCGGGCGCGAGCCCGAGCCGCGAGAAGGCGCACATGAAGGTCGCGTCTTCGGCCGCAAGGATGTAGTCGCACGCCAGCGCGAGCCCGAATCCCGCGCCCGCCGCCACGCCATTCACTGCGCACACGGTCGGGAACGGCGCATCGGCCAGCGCCTGGACAAGCGGGTTAAGACCCTGCGCGATGGGTGCCGTCAGCGCCTCGGCCGAACGACCATCGAATTCGAAGCCCTCCCCGAGATCCTGCCCCGCGCAGAACCCGGCCCCCTCGGCACGCAGGAGTACGGCACGCACGGCAGGATCGCCGGCGGCCTGTTCCAACGCTTCGCGCAGCGCGCCCTGCAGCACGGCGTCGAGGGCATTGCGCTGTCGGGGTCTATTGAGTGTCAGGCGCAAATAGCCATCGACCCGTTCGACCTGCAATGACGGCTCGGACATCATGCGCTGACCTTAGCGCTTGTCGCGCTGGCGCGTGAAGACGGGATCGATGGCAAACCAGGGAGTGCTGTCGAAACCGATGCCGCGCAATCCGCCGATCGATCCGTCCGCCGCGAGTTCGATGTCGAAGGCCCAAACGGGTAGCGCAGGATTGTCCCACCTCACCGCGTAACGCCCGCCGGAGAGATGGGTGAGCGCGCCCTCATAGCCGGTACGATCAAGCCGTATACGCGCGCCGTCGGTGATGTGAAACGCGCCCAACCGATTGGCATACGCGCCCACGAGCGCCGAGGCTGGCGCGATCGCGGGCAGGCGCTCGCTTACCTGCGGCAGCGAAGGCCCCGCGGTCAGTGCGCTGCGCAGAGGTTCGACGCGCGCCAGAACGTCGTCATCCGGCAAACCGATCAGCGGTCGAACGGCTTTGAACATCATTGCGGCCGGCACTGCGATATTGCCGCCGTTGGTCAGTGCAACGAAGCCGATATCGTCCTCGGGCGACCACGCCATCCAAGACGTCATCCCATCGATGCCGCCGCCATGCAGCGTGTAGGTGGCGCCGTCATAGGTCATGCTTGCCAGACCCAGACCGTATCCAAGATTGGTGATGCGCCCGGGCTCCTGCAGGGCACCGATCAGCTGGCGCATATCCATCATTTCGTCATCGACGAACACGTGGCGCAATTGCTGCACGCGCGCCGCCGTCTCCGGCCGCAGAACCTGCACGCCGTCAAGCGTGCCGCCATTCATCATCATGCGCACATAGCGCGCCATGTCGCGCGCGGTGGAGTTGATCGATCCGGCGGCCGATGCGCCCAGCACCGGATGGTACGGCACCGGTGTCGGCACGCCGGCGACGTACGCGTGCGGCGTGGCGACGTTGCCGCGCGCCGTGATATCGAGCGTTGAGCTGGAGCGCGTCATCCGCAGCGGCTGCAGCACTTTCGTGCGCACCAGCTCTTCATACGACAGACCCGTCGTCGCCGAGGCGGCCGCGGCGGCCACGGCAAACATCGTGTTGTTGTACGCGAAACCGGCGCGGAACGGACGCGCAGGCGGCATGTGTGCGACCGAGGCGACGAGTTCCTCCACATTCGCGCCGAACATGTACCAGGCCGCCAGCCCCGATTGCGTGGCGAGGCCGCTGCGATGACCGAGCGCATCCTCGAACGTCACATTGTCGTTGGCATAAGCGTCCTGCATCCGAAAGCGCGGAAGCGTATTCACGATCGGACTGCGCAGGTCGATCGCGCCGCCGTCTTCGAGCGCCCCGAGCGTCACCGCCGTGAAGCTCTTGCCGTTCGAGCCGATAGCGAACACCGTATCGGCATCGACCGCGCCGCTCTTGCCCTCCTCGCGCACGCCATAGCCGCGCAAATGCAGCACGCGGTCCCGCCGCACGATGGCGATCGCCATGCCCGGCACACGCCAGGCCCGCATCGCCTGTTCGACATAGGCGTCGAACGCAGCGAAGCTGGGCGCTTCCTGTGAAGCGGGTTCACTGGCGCGGGCCACCGGCGTAGCAAGCCCCAGGAGCAACGGTAATCCGGCAAGGAGCCGTACCAAAGTCTTTCTATGCACCACAATTCGCCTCCGCTTCCGCTCGCACCGCGCGACCCTGTTTACGCTCGATCAAAATGAAAAGCCCAGTTCGACACCGAGCGTTCTGGGAGCGACCAACATCGTGTAGTCGGTGCCGAGGAAATCGAACGACAATTCCGAAGCGTCGTTATCGAAGATGTTCTTGCCCCAGAACGTGAGCCGCCAGCGCCCTTCCGCGCCTTCGATGCCGACCTGCGCATTCACGATCGTGCGCTTTTCGTGCAGGTAGTTCGGATTGTTGAGCGAGGACACATAGGCGTCGTCCCGATAGGCAATGTCGCCGCCGAGGAAGGCGGTGAGATTGTCGCTGATCGGCTGCTCGTAGCGGCCAGCAAGGCTCGCGGTCCAGCGCGGGGCGTTCTGCAACCGGTTTCCAGAACAGTCCACCGGATCGCCCAGCCCATCGACGCTGCATCCGAGGTAGGTTCCGTATTTCGCATCGGTATAGCCGATGCCGCCCATGATCGTGAGGTGATCCGTCGGTGACGCGAACAGTTCGATTTCGAAGCCGTCGCTATCGGCCGACGCCGCGTTGTTCACGATGAAGGTCGTGCCGACGAGGCTCTGCTCCTGCTTGTCGGCATAGTCGATGTGGAACGCCGCGATGTTGAGACGCACGCGATCGTTCATCCACGATGTCTTCAGGCCGATTTCGTAGCTGTCGACGAACTCGGCGGCGAACGACAGATCAGACGGCGTGGTGCCGATGATCGTGGCATTGAAACCCCCGGCCTTGTAACCACGCGAATAGCTCGCATAGGCGAGGATGTCTTCGGTTGGCTTGTAATTTATGTATGCGTTGCCAGACCATTCGCCTTCGTCGGTCGAATTCCTGAGCGCCGGGACTTCAATGGCGATGCCGAGCAACGGCAACAGGAATGCGCCGGGCGAAAGCGTCTGAGCAAAGTCGAGATCCTTGTTTTCCGCCGTGTAGCGCAGCCCGCCGCCGATCGCGAGGCGTTCGCTGAGATCGACCTCGACGTTGCCGAAGAGCGCCCATGAGTCGGAATTGACGTCCGCCGTTGTAAAGGCTGTTTCCGGCGAGCCGAGCACATCGGCGCCAAGGTTCGCAGTGGTGATCGAATCCAGCTCTTCGTGGAAATAATAAGCGCCCACGACGTATGAGAACGCTGCGTTGGCCGGCGATTGCAGGCGGATTTCCTGGCTGAACTGCTCCTGCTTTTCGGTACGCCCGGTGAAGGAAATATCAGCCACACTGAAATCCTGATCGAGCAGGCCCCTGGTTTCATGTCTGCGCAGCGCCGAGATCGACACCAAATTCGTCCATCCAAGGTCGGCATCGAACCGCACCATACCGCCAAGCGACTCGCGGCTACCGAACGACTTGAAATTCGTACCGATGCGGCGCTTCGATACCGGATACGGATCCGCCGCTGCAAGCGCACCGCCACGAATGTCCATCATGGAATCGACATTGTCGTCTTCGTAATAATCCACGGCCGCGCGAATGCGCACCGTGTCGCTGGGCTCGAAAACGAAACTGGCGCGGGTGTTGATGGATGACTGGCCGTTATAGTCCGCGCCCGTGGCGAAATCCTTCAGAAAGCCGTCGCGTTCCCTGATTTGGGCAGACAGGCTCGCCCGGAAGCCGTTCCCGCCAATCGGGCCGCTCAGCCGGAAACCGCCTTCGACAAGATCATATTCGCCTGCCGAGACCTGCGCGGACGCCTCGAACGTATCGCTCGGCGCAAGCGTGGTCAGGCTGATCGCGCCGCCGATCGTATTGCGGCCGAACAGCGTGCCTTGCGGGCCGCGGAGCACTTCGATCCGCTGCAGATCGAAGATCGGGGTCACGAACGCGAACTGACGGCCGATGTAAACCTCGTCGATATACATGCCGATGCCGGTTTCAAATCCGGGATTGTTCGATGTGGTCGAAAGGCCGCGGATCGCGAACGTATCGCCGCCCTGGCCGCCGCCGGAATTCACGACGTTGGGCAGGATGCCGGCAATATCATCGACGTTGGCGAGCTTCATGTCCTTGATCTGCTGCGCGCCGATCACGGAGATTGCGATCGGAACGTCTTGCACGCTTTCCTCGCGCTTGCGCGCGGTGACGACGATTTCTTCCGAAACGGTCTGCGCCACGGCCGGCAAGGACACGCTTGCCCCGGTGCAGCTTGCAGCGAGCAGACAGAATTTGAGTGTACGTGACATAAGGTTTCCCTCCCCTTTTTTCGCGAATCCGTGTTGCTAAATCGCCGCGTACGCCGTGACGACGCAGGCGCCTCCCAAACCGAGATTGTGTTGAATCGCGCGCCTGGCGCCATCGACCTGACGCCCCTCTGCATTGCCGCGCAATTGTTCGACGAGTTCGAAGCATTGCGCGAGGCCTGTTGCGCCAAGCGGGTGGCCCTTGGACAGGAGCCCACCCGAAGGATTCATCACCCAGGCGCCGCCATAGGTATTGTCTTCATCGCGCACGAGCTTCTCGGCTTCGCCCTCCCCGGCAAAACCAAGCGCCTCGTACATCACGAGTTCGTTGACGGTGAAGCAGTCGTGAAGCTCCACCACCTGCGCATCGCGCGGCCCCCAACCGGCTTGTTCGTATACCTTCCGTGCGGCGGCGGCAGCCATCGTCGGGCCAATGAGCGCCAGCATACTCCCCGTATCGAACACATCGTCATGATCGGTTTCGAGCGCCTGCCCGACGATCTCGACACGGGGCGTGAGCCCATGCCTGCGCGCGAACGCTTCCGTGCACAGCACTGCCGCCGCGCCGCCGCAGGTGGGCGGGCACGCCTGCAAGCGTGTGATCGGCGGACTGAGCGGCGGCGCGGCCATCACCTCTTCCAGGGTGATCGGGGTGCGGAACAGCGCCTTGGGATTGTGCGCCGCATGGCGGCGTGCCTTCACCGCGATCTGCGCGAATGTTTCCGACGCCGCACCGTAGCGCTGCTGGTATTCCTTGCCCGCGTAGCCGTAGAATTCGGGCAGATATGCGCCGTCCGTCTGGCCGCCCGCGGCAGCGAGCTTTTCGAGATGCCGCCCGAGCGGCGCGGGGCGATCGCCATAGGCCATCAGGATCGGCCCCGGCGCCATCTGATCGAACCCCACCGCCAGCGCGCATTCCGCCTGCCCCGAAAGGATCGCCTGCCGCGCCAGAAAGAGCGCGGTTGAACCCGTGGCGCAGGAGTTGGTGACGTTGAAGATCGGCGCCCCCGTGAGGCCGAGCTGATAGATCGCGCGCTGGCCCGCCACGGAATCGCCAAACACGTAACCGGCATAGACGTGCTCGATGTCCCGGTAGCCGATCCCCGCATCCGTGATCGCGGCAAGCGCGGCGTCTCTGCCGAGTTCGGTGTAATCGGGGCTTTTTCCGGGCTTGTAGAAGTCCGTCATGCCCACACCGGCGACCAACACTTTTGTCATAATGAATCTCCCTCCTCGCCCCTCTCAGAGGCCTTGTGTTTCGCCCGCGGCGCCGCTCGACCAGGGGCGCAGTGGAATATCGATGAAGCTTGCGTCGGCGCCGCCGACATCGAGGCTCCAGATCGGGTCGCCCGTGGTCGGATAGCGCGCGAACGTGTCCCGGTCCGCGCCGGCGAGCAGCAGCACCAGCCGATCCCCGGCGCCGATGCGCGCCGCGACCGGAAATGCATCGAAGACGATGCGCGCCATTTCGCCGGGAACCATCGGCTGGACGTCCGCGCGCCGGAACGAGCGCTGAAGCGCGCCGCCGTCTTCTTCGCGCACGCGCCGATGCAGCACGCGGAGCATCCCTTCCGTGAGATAGACCAGGCGGCCGTCGGGACGCTGAACCGCGAGATAGGCGAACACCGCCCCATCTTCGTGCGTTGAACTGAGCGTCAGGGCGATGCGCGGCGCGCCCGCGAGTTCGAAATCCTGCGTGAACGGCGCGGAGGTGAAACGCGCCAGCGATGCATTCCTACCGGGCCATCCCGCGTAATCGGGAATGACGCCGTTGTTGGCGGTCCAGCGATTGGCCGACCCCGTCGTCGCGTTGAAATCGACCTTGTATGAGACCACGATCTCCGACGCGCCGGCGTCGCCGCGCAGATCGCTTTCGCCGAGATAGAATCGACGCGGTTCGATGCCGACCGGCGGCCACACCGGGGTTTGCCGCCATACATCGGTGCCGAGGATGGCGTAGCGAATCGCGCGTGTCGCCGCGCCGGAAAGCGCACGATCGGCGAAATCCGCGAGCAGATCGAATTGCCGCTGCACCGAAGGAACCGGCGGCTGCGGTTGCGGCTTGAACGGATCGGCCCCGGCGTAGGCGCCATGCGACGCGGCGGTGATGCGCACCTCCACCGGCACACCTTTCGAAAGCGCGAAACGCTCCAGCGCCGATTGCGCGGTGCCCGCGTCGAGCCAACTGCCCCACACCTGTGCCGGCACGCGGGCTTTGCGCACGGCGTCGGCGCGTGCGACCGTCCCCATGCTCGCGATGGAAAAATTTCGCCCGGGTAGAGGATCGTCTGCGTAGGTGACGCCGAGCAGATCGGTATCGAGCCGCGCATTGGCGAGGTGATCGCGCAGCGCCGTGCGCGCCTTCGCATAGTCTTCATCGCCATCGACCGGCCCGATATGGACCATGCCGGCGCAGGCCGCCGCGTCGGCGATGCACGCCACGCTGCGATCCTTGCCCGCGACGGCCGAACCCCACAGATCGCGCATCATCGCGTTGGCGACCCCGCCCGGGAAGAACAGGTGGCGATAAGGATCGCTTTCGGCGGAGCGCACGATCGCAGCGCGGATCGCAGGGTCGCCCAGCGTCGTGCCGAGATCGGCCGTATCGGCGCTGTACGAGAGGCCCATCAGCACGACTGCGCCATTGCTCCAGCCTTGCGACGCGGCCCAGCGGCTGATCGCGCCCACATCCGCGATCTCCGTGTCGCTGAGTTCCGCCTCGCGCACGCCGCTCGACGCGCCGCTGCCGACGGAATCGAACACCACGAGCGCATAGCCGCGCTGCGTCCATTCGTTGGCGAAGTGCACCTTCACTTCGCCGCGGCGGCCATAGCGGCTGCTCACCACTAGCGTCGGCACGCGTTCGTTCGCAGCGCGCCGGGGAAGATAGAGATCGACCGCAAGGCGGTCTCCGCCTGAGCCCTGGACGTAAAGCGAATGCGCGCGCTGAGGCAGATCAGCCGATGGATAATCGGCATGTCGAACCGCAGGCCCGGCGACCGGCGCGCACGCCGATATCGCCGCAAGGGCAAGCACGCTCGCCACGATGCCCAGCGGAAGGGAGCGGGCGCCGTACATCTCAGTTCACCGCGCGTTCGGCACTGGCCCAATAGCGGGCGCGGAGCGCTTTCTTGTCGGGCTTGCCGAGCGGCGTCAGCGGCAGTTCGGCGACGAATTCCACGCGCTTGGGCGCACACAGCGCGCCCTTGGCATCGCGCACGCACGCGATCAGAGCGGCCGCGTCGGCAAAGTCCGCGCGCTGCGGCACGACAACCGCCAACACCGCCTCGCCCCACTTCTCGTCAGGCGTCGCCACCACGGCTGCGATCGACACGTCGGGGTGGCGATTGAGAACCTCTTCGATGTCGCGCGGGATCACGTTGAAGCCGCCAGAGATGATCAGGTCTTTCTTTCGATCCTCGATGAAGAGGTAGCCGTTCTCGTCCATCCGCCCCATGTCGCCGGTGCGCAGCCAGCCCCCGCCCATCGCCTCTTCGGTTGCGTCGGGGCGCTTCCAATAGCCTTCCATCACCAGCGGACCACGTGCGCAGATCTCGCCGATTTCGCCCATCGGTACGGGATCGAGATTGTCGTCCATCAGCGCCACCGAAGTCGCCGCGCTTGGAAATCCGCACGATTTCAGCATGTGCGGACGCATGAGATCATGATCGGCCTTGCCGAGCACGCTGATGATGTTGGGGCACTCGATCTGCCCATAGACCTGCACGAAGATCTGACCGAAAGCCTCGATGGCCTTGGCGAGCTTCGCGGGCGACATCGGCGAGGCGCCGTAGACCAGCGTCTGCAGCGGCCCTGCGCCGCGCTCCCAGATTTCCGGCCGGTCGAGGAGCACATAGATCATTGTCGGGACGAGGAAGGTCGCCGTGATGCGATGCGTGTGCAGCTCCTCCACAAACCGTGCAGGATCGAACTTGGCGCGCAGCACGAGTTCGCCGCCGCGCAGCAGGGTGGGAAGAATGAACAGGAACGAGGCATGGCTGATCGGCGTCACCGCCAGAAAGCGCATCTCCTGCGGCAATTCGCATTCGCTCGTCTGCAGCAGCAGATTGGTCACCAGCGAGCGATTCTTGTGCACGACGCCTTTCGGCCGCCCGGTGGTACCGCCGGTGTAGACGACGAACGCCGGCGTATCGCC
>NZ_JACESP010000015.1 GCF_013911755.1 Sphingosinicella sp. | reverse complement strand
CCGAAGGGGCCGCCGGTGGATGAGGCGGTGAAGGCGCGCGCAACCTGCGTGAACCCGCCGAACATTTCGACGTAGTCATTGATTTCATAGGCAAAACCGGCGTGCGGCTGGAACCAGTCTTCGGCCTTGATCTTGCCCTGTGCAAAGGCGCTGACGACAATCGGCGTCGCCGTGTTCGTGACCTTGAAGCCCTTCCAACCGAGCGTGATCGTCGCCGCACCAAGCGTGATGCGGTCTTCGACGTGATACTGCATCGTCTCGGTGTCGAAATCCGATTCCCACTGCGTGAAGAACGGATTCGTCTGGAACTTGAGCGAATTCCGCGATGGGCTCAGGCGATCGGTGAGGCCGTAGAAGCGGCGCGCCTGCTGGAAGTCGTTCTTCTCGTACCAGGCGCCCACGGTGATTTCGTTGAAGGCGATTTCTCCGGTGATGCTGCCGAACAGACCCTTCCGGTCGATGTCGTATTCGGTGGTGCGGATGGAGAGCGGCGCACCGCCCGGGGTCTGCACGTAGGGCGTGTACCAGATGCCCTGGCCTTCGTTGTTGTGCCAATAGCCCTTGAGCGCGACGCTGACGGTTTCGGAAACCGGCGCTTCGATACCCAATGCGGCGACATAGTCTTTGCGGAGACCGGCGGCATCGAAATACGCGTCGTCGACCGTCGCGAAGGGGGCCGGAAGATCCTCCCCGGCCCAATAGGCATCGGCGACCTGAACCGCGAGGCGGTAGTCACCCGAAATATTGTCCCAGTTATATCCGAGACGACCGATCATCTCCTTGGACATGTCCTGATAGTCGTTCTCGCGGCGGTCGGAGACGCTGAGCGTCGCGGTGACGCGCGCGTCGCCGAGCGCGGCGACCGCCTTGGCGTTCAGCATGTGATGGCGCTGCTCGCCGACGCCCTTCCACTTATCCATGCCAAGATAGCCATAGGAGATGTAAGCGCCCGTGCCTTCGGCGCCGCCGATCTCGCCGCTCTCGAGTCGGGCGAAGGCGCGGATCGTGTTCTCGGTGCCGTAGCTGCCCGACACGTCGAGGCCGAAATCAGGCGCCGGCGCGCGCGAGAAGAACTCGACGGTGCCGCCGAGGTTGTTGGTCGCCTGCGTGCCGAGCCCGCCCGAGCCCTGCGAAACGCGCGTGAGGCCAAGGTTTTCCGGGCTGATCGCGCGATTGACGTGCAGGCCGTTGACGTTGCCGTAGCTGTGATCGCCGAGCGGGATGCCATCGAGCGTGAAGCCGAGCTGGTTCTGATTGAAACCGCGGATCGAAAGCCGCTGCGACCATTCATAGGCGCCGAATGCGTCCGCCGACTGGAAGTTCACCGAAGGCAGCTTTTCGATCGACTTGAGCGGGCTCGTGCCGGGCGCGAGCAGTGCGATGTCGGCGGCGTCGAGTTCCTGCACCTGCCGCGTCTGGCCGGAGCCGAACACGACAATCTCTTCATCGAGCGCGGCGTCAGCGGCGGCAGCTTCGCCCGTTTGCGCGAAAGCGGAAGTGGAAAGCACGAAAAGGCTGCTGGCGGCCAGCAACACGGCGCAAGTCGAACGCATGAAATCCCCCAATAAGTGCGGTAAAACGCGGTTGGCGGCGGGAGGCCTAGGCGCCGCGTGTGACGGCGCTATGTGATTGATATGAAGCTTTTTTGTAAGCCCCATTGCAGATCGGGGGCGTTGCTGAATTGCTGCGAATGATTTGCATTACCTTGA
Source organism: Sphingosinicella sp. (assembly GCF_013911755.1). GTDB lineage: Bacteria > Pseudomonadota > Alphaproteobacteria > Sphingomonadales > Sphingomonadaceae > Sphingosinicella. The sequence continues at coordinate 94,414 of NZ_JACESP010000015.1, read as the reverse complement.
TAAGTCGCGTGCTATTTATCGATCGGATCGATCAGCTTCACGCAGAAAATGCGTTGGCGGTTGCGCGTGGCGGTCGATAGCTTTGATGCTGAAATCAGGCCGCGTCCGCGCCGCGCTGGTTTTCGCGATCGATCATTGGGGAAGGAGATGGATCATGGGACTCAAGGGCACGAAGACCGAGGACAATCTGAAGGCTGCTTTCGCGGGTGAGAGCCAGGCGAACCGCCGCTATCTCTATTTCGCGCAGAAGGCCGATGTCGAAGGCTACAACGATGTCGCTGCCGTGTTCCGCTCGACGGCGGAAGGCGAGACGGGCCACGCGCACGGTCACCTCGAATATCTTGAAGAGGTGGGCGATCCGGCCACGGGCCTCGCCATCGGCTCGACGTCCGACAATCTGAAGTCGGCAATCGCGGGCGAGACGCACGAATATACCGACATGTACCCCGGCATGGCGCGCACCGCGCGTGACGAGGGCTTCGACGAGATCGCCGACTGGTTCGAGACGCTCGCCAAGGCCGAAAAAAGCCACGCCGGCAAGTTTCAGAAGACACTCGACACGCTCGACGCCTGAGAGGGCAAGAGCGGCAAGAGTGTCCGCTGTGGGAGGCGAGGGGCGGGTCCGCGGGACCGGAGCCGCCCCTCCCGTAGCCTCCAAAACAGCGTTGCGAGCGTCCGTTCGGACGCACGGCGTCAGTTCCCGTCGCCGCTTCGAGGGACAGGCGTACACGTTTCGTGTGGGAATTCGTGCCGTGCGTCCGACCGGGCGCTTTCAAGAAACGGATATGTTCTTTGAAGCCAGAACCGTTGGGGGACGCCGATGCGTGAGGGCAGTCTGGAGGCGCCGACGCGCCATCCGATCGATTGGGAAAACCCCGATTTCTACGACGAGGCGAAGCTCGAAGCCGAGCTGACGCGCGCGTTCGACATCTGCCACGGTTGCCGCCGCTGCTTCAACCTGTGCGACAGCTTCCCGATCCTGTTCGACCTGATCGACGAATCGCCAAGCGGCGAGATCGACGGGCTCGATCCGAAGACCGATTACAAGCCGGTCGTGGACGCCTGCACGCTCTGCGACATGTGCTTCATGACCAAGTGTCCTTACGTGCCGCCGCACGAATGGGCGCTCGATGTGCCGCACCTGATGCTTCGCGCGCGCGCCGTGGAGCACAAGAACGGCAAGATCGGCCTTCCCGACCGGGAACTTGCAAAGACCGATCGCAACGGCAAGCTCGCGACGTTCCTGTCACCGCTCGCCAACTGGGCGACGGATAGCGGAAACGGCCTGACGCGCACCGTGATGGAAAAGACGGCGGGTATTGATCGTGAGGCGTGGCTGCCACCGTTCGCCGACACGCCGCTCGACCGCCGTGCCGATCTGGACCGGATTGACGTGGACGCGGCTGCCCCCGCTGCCGGGCGCAAGGCGGCGCTCTATGCGACATGTTTCGCGAACTGGAACATGCCCGGGCCGGGCGAGGCTGCGTTGAAGGTGCTGAAGGCGAACGGCGTCGAGACGCGTGTCGTGTATCCCGGCTGCTGCGGGATGCCCAAGCTGGAGAACGGTGATCTTGCGGCGGTCGCCGAGCAGGCACGGAGCGTTGCGGCGGCCTTCGCGCCCTTGATTGATGAAGGCTTCGACGTTGTGGCGGTGACGCCCTCGTGCGCGCTGATGCTGAAGTTCGAATGGCCGCTCATGCTGCCCTCCGATCCGCTGGTTGCGAAGCTTGCCGGGGCGACGTTCGACATCACCGAATATGTGGTCGACATCGCGAAAAAAGAGGGGCTCGCACCCGGTATGCAACCGCTCGGCGGCGACATCGCGATCCATCTGCCCTGCCACAGCCGCGCGCAGAACATGGGGCAGAAGGGCGCGGAGATGCTGCGACTGATCCCCGAAGCGAAGGTCGGTGTCGTCGAGCGCTGCTCGGGCCACGGCGGCAAGTGGGGCATGTTCAAGGAAAACTTCGCCACCGCGCTCAAGATCGGCAAGCCGGCGGGCCGCGCCATGCTGAAGACGAACGCCGCCTTCATGGTTTCCGAATGCCCGCTCGCCGGACCCCACCTCAAGCAGGTGATGGAGCGGGAGGGCGGCGAAGGCGTTCCAGAGCAGGTGCCGCATCCCATCGAACTGCTGGCGAAAGCCTACGGTCTCTAGAATCGAGAAAGCCCATGACCCGCGAAATCCGTGCCATCGAAGCCACCGACATCATGGACATGCGCGCCTATGGCGAGCAGCGGAAAGCATTACGGCTGGGGCAGGTCGAGGCGAAGAAAAAGCGCCGCCTTTCAGTGGGACCACATGTTACCGTCTTCTTCGAGTCGTATGATAGCATGTGGCTGCAAATTCATGAAATGCTGTACATCGAGCGGGGCGGGGCCGAGCAGATTCCGGACGAGCTTGCCGCGTACAATCCGATGATCCCGAACGGCCACGAGCTGACCGCGACGCTGATGTTCGAAATCGACGATCCCAAGCTGCGCGCCTCGATTCTGGGCCGGCTCGGTGGAGTGGAGGAGCACATCTACCTTCACCTCGGCGAGACGCGCATCGCCGCGGTGCCGGAAGGGGACGTCGAGCGCAGCCGCGAGGATGGCAAGGCGTCGTCGGTGCATTTCCTGCATTTTCCGTTCACGGACGCTCAGATTGCCGAGTGGAGGAGCGGCCGTGGCACGGTGATCTTCGGAATCGACCATCCCTACTACGGCCATATGGCGATCATCGGCCCGGATATGCGCGCGGAACTGGCCCGGGATTTCGCCTAAAGCACTGCCGTCTTGCTTCCACGCGGGCCGGCAAGGAACCAGACAACAAGGCCCACCACCGGGAAGATGATAATGCCGATGGTCCAGGCGACCTTGGCACCGGTTGAGGCGCCGCTGCCCCAGACGCTCAGCACCGCCCAGATGTCGAGGGCCAGAATGACGAGCCCGATCAGTCCATATTCCATATTGTTTTCCTTATTGCGGATTCAGGCGGTCTTGCCGCGGGCGGCGGCCTTGCGCGCGGCTTCCAGCTCGGCAGCTTCGGCACCATCGACGGCATCGGCGGCTTCGCGGGCCTTGGCGTCCACCTTGCCCGATTTTGCGAATTCCTGCTGCGCGGCCTGATATTCGCGCGCGCCTTCGTAACTGCCTTCGCCTTCCAGCTTCAGATTTGATTTCCGGTCTTCCATGAAACCCTCCTCATCATCCCCGCTCGTTCCCTGAACGCGGCGGGGCCGGGAAGGTTGCGGGCTCAGCGGATGAGTTTGCCGCCCTTCATGACATGGTCGACGCGCTCCAGCGCGCTGATATCCGCCAGCGGATCGGCGGCAACGGCGACGAGATCGGCGTAGCGGCCGGGCGCGATGACGCCGACCTCCGCCGACTTGCCCATCAGGGCCGCCGCGCTCGTCGTTGCCGACTGGATCGCCTGCATCGGGGTCATGCCGTAGCGGACCATATACTTGAACTGCTGCGCATTGAGGCCGTGCGGGAAGACGCCAGCGTCCGTGCCGTAGGCGATCCTCACCCCTGCCGAGACCGCCTTGCGAAAGCCGATGCGCTGCGCGTCCGTCGTCTCGTCGTTCTTGCGCATGATCTCGGCGGGCCAGTTCTCCGCCTTGCCCATCTCCTTGATGAAGTCGCCGTTGTAGATGTCCATCACCAGCCACGCGCCCTTCTTCTTCGCAAGCTGGATGGCTTCCTCGTCGATCAGCGAGGCGTGCTCGATCGAGCGGACGCCGCCGTTCAGCGCGATCTTGATGCCCTCGGCCCCGTGCGCGTGGGCGGTCGCATAACTGCCGTAGCGCGCGGCTTCGTCGACGGCAGCGCGGACCTCCGCCTCGGTCATCTCCGGGGCGCCGGGCTCGGTGCCGGCGGCGAGGACGGCGCCGGTGGCGATCAGCTTCAGGAAGTCGGCGCCGCGCTGGAAGAGCATGCGTGCCTTCGTCTTCATTTCGTCAGGGCCGGATGCGACCCCCATGCGCATGATGGCGGGAATTTCGACGTCGGGCGCCATGCCCGTCACTTCGCCGCCGCCGCCCGGAACGGTGAGATAGGCGCCGGCAACCGCCATGCGCGGGCCTTCAATGGACCCAGCGTCGATGGCGTTCCGCAACGACACGTCGCCGAAGGCACGGAACGTGCCGACGTCGCGCACGCTGGTGAAGCCCGCGTTCAGCGTGTCGCGCGCGTTCTTCGCGGCAACGAATGCGATGTCCTCCGCCGAGTGGAGCAGCGGTTCGGCGACGTTGTTCGTCTGGCCCCAGTCGGAGAGGTGCGTGTGCATGTCGATAAGGCCGGGGAGGACGGTGAAGCCGGACCAGTCGAGCATCTTCGCGCCTTCGGGAGGCGGCGCGTAGGGCGTGACGGCGGCGACGCGCCCGTCCTCGATGCGGATTAGCCGGTCGGCAAGGACCTTGCCGCTTTCGGTGTCGACGAGGCGCCCGGCGCGCACGTATGAGGTTTCCGCGAGCACGGGCGCGGCGAGCAGCCCGGCCGCGAGCAGCGCGCAAGAAATCCGTTGCAGAATCGTCATCCGTCCCTCCCTGTCCGCGCGTATCCTGCTGGACTATTATACACGCGTCAAATAGGAATTCGCGGATGATCATCGGGGGGCTCATCGCAAGCATATCGCTCGCGCTCATCGCCATCGGCGTGATGACGACGCTCGTCCCCCTGTACGCGACCGGCCTCGGCTTCACGCCGCACCATATCGGTTGGATCGCCGGCATTTATTATGTGGGCTTCCTGATCGGGCCCTGGCTTGCCCCGCCGCTGGTGCAGCGATTGGGCAGCGGGCGCGCCTTTGCGGTCGCCGCGCTGCTGGCGCTCGGCGGCATCATCGCGCTGCCGCTGTTTCCGCACCCCGCGGCATGGGCCGCGATCCGCTTCGTCTCTGGCACCGGCTTCGCGCTGCTCTACATCCTCGCCGAGGCGGGATTGAACGCCGAAGTGGACAACGCCGGACGCGGGCGGCTGCTCTCGCTCTACATGATCGCGAGCAAGGCGGCGCTCATCACCGGCCAGTTCGCTGTGGGGCTGCTCGGGGTGAGCGGCTGGGCGCCGTTCGTGCTGGCGTCGGGCGTGGTCGCGCTGGCGGCGGTCGTGCGGCTGAGGGTGCCCGTGGGGGCCGTGCTGCCTGCGGCAGGGCGGTTGCGGCCGCTGCGCGTGATCCGCGCCGCGCCCGTGGCGATGGCGGGCTGCGTGATCTACGGCCTTGGCGAAGCCTCGCTGTACGCGCTCGGCCCGGTCTACGCGCAGGCGAACGGGATGAGCGTGCGCGAGGTTTCGGCCTTCATGACGGCGGTCCTGCTCGGCGCGGCGCTCGCGCAGTGGCCGCTCGGCTGGCTGTCCGACCGGATCGACCGGCGGCGCGCGATCCTGCTCGGTGCGGTCGGCACGGTGATCGCGGGCGCGGCGCTCGGCCTTCCAGCGCGGCCGGCCCTTGCCGCGGCGCTCGCCGGGAGCTTCGTTCTCGGCGGCTGCCTGCTGCCGCTCTACGGCCTGCTCGTGGCGCTCGGCAACGACACCGCGACCCGTGAAGAGCGCGTGGAGATCGGCAGTGGCCTTGTCTTCGCCTATGCCGTGGGTGCGATGGTGGGGCCGCCCGCCGCCGCGGCGCTGATGGAGGTAACGCCCCGGGGCCTGCCGCTGTGGCTTGCGGGGCTCTACACGGTGCAGACGCTCGTGCTGCTCGTCGCGCTCCGACGCCGGATGCCGCTTGCCCAGCCGCTTTGAAAAGGCTTGCCAGGCGCACATCTCTGTTATACACGTGTCCAATATAGTGTGGAGGCGGGATGGCGACCAAGGCGGCAGCGACGATCGACGCGGACCCCGATGCGGGCTGGAGCCTGCCGGCGTGGACCTATTCGGACCCGGAGTTCTTCGCGGTCGAGATGCGGCGCGTGATGCGCCCGTCGTGGCAGGTCGTGTGCCACCTGAGCGATGTGCCGAACATCGGCGACTATCACACGCTCGAATATCTCGGCGAAAGCATCGTCGTCGTGCGCGGGCAGGACGAGGCGGTCCGTGCCTTTACGAACGTCTGCCGCCATCGCGGCGCGCGGCTGGTCGACGGTCCTTCGGGCTGTGCGGTCGCGAAGAAGCTGACCTGCCCGTATCACGCCTGGTCGTTCGATCTTGAAGGCAAGCTCGTCGGCGTGCCGCTGAAGCAGACCTATCCGGGGCTCGACCAATCGAAGCACGGCCTCGTGCCCGTTGACCTCGAAATCTGGCGCGGCTTCATCTTCGTGCGGCTCGAAAACGACGGCGGGCCCTCGGTCGCGGAGATGATCGCGCCTTATGACCATGAGGTGCAGCCTTACCGGTTCGAGGACCTGAAAGCGTTCGGCCGCGTCACGCTGCGTCCGCGCCGCGTGAACTGGAAGAACGTCGGCGACAATTATTCGGACGGGCTTCACATCCCCGTCGCGCACCCCGGCCTCACGCGGCTGATGGGAAGCGGCTACGGCGTCGAGGCGCAGGAGAACGTCGACAAGATGTGGGGGCCGATCCGGGAGCGGCTTTCGAACAACCCGTCCGAGAAGGCGTATCAGAAGTACCTGCCGCACGTGCCCTACCTGCCCGAGAACCGGCAGAAGCTGTGGACCTATTTCAAGCTGTGGCCGAACGTCGCCTTCGATATCTATCCCGATCAGGTCGATTTCATGCAGTGGCTGCCGATCTCCCCGACCGAGACGCTGATCCGCGAGATCAGCTATGCCGTGCCCGACGATCGCCGCGAGATGAAGGCCGCGCGCTACCTCAACTGGCGCATCAACCGGCAGGTGAATGCCGAGGACACGTGGCTCATCAACCGCGTGCAGGACGGCATGGCCTCCGAAAGCTTCACGGTCGGGCCGCTCGCGGAAACGGAGGTCGCGCTCCGCAACTTCTGCCGCAAGATCCGGAACCTGATCCCGGAGGCGCGCCAGCACCGTTCGCCGCCGCCGGGGTGGAGCCGGCGCCCGCACGCTGCGCACTGAAAATACCAAAAAAGCCAAAAGACCAGAGGGGTTGCTGCAATGACCAAACGCTATGACGCCGTCATCATCGGCGGCGGCCACAACGGCCTTGTTTGCGCCTTCTACCTCGCGCGTGCGGGCCTCAAGGTGCGCGTGCTCGAACGCCGCGGCGTGATCGGCGGCGCGGCTGTGACCGAGGAGTTCCATCCCGGTTTCCGCAACTCGGTGGCGAGCTACACGGTCAGCCTCTTGAACCCCAAGGTGATTGCCGACATGCGGCTTGCCGACCACGGCTACCGCGTGATCGAGCGGCCCTATTCGAACTTCCTGCCGCAGGACGACGGCCGCTACCTGCTGCTGGGTGGCGGGCTGGAGAAGACGCAGACCGAGTTCCGCAAGTTTTCCAACCGTGACGCGGACGTGCTGCCCCAATATTACGACGCGCTCGAAACCGTGGCGGACGTGCTGCGCGACCTGTCGCTGAAGGCACCGCCCAACGTCGGTGACGGCGTCAAGACGCTGATCGATGCCGCGCGGCAGGGGCGGCGGCTTGCGGGCCTGCCCTTGGAGAAGCAGCGCGACGTGCTCGACCTGTTCGTGAAGTCGGCGCGCAGTTTTCTCGATTCATGGTTCGAAAGCGAAGCGGTGAAGGCGGCATTCGGCTTCGACGCGGTCGTCGGCAACTATGCCTCCCCCGATACGCCCGGTTCGGCCTACGTGCTGCTCCACCATGTGTTCGGCGAGGTAAACGGCAAGAAGGGTGCATGGGGCCACAGCATCGGCGGCATGGGCAAGATCACCGAGATCATGGCGAAGGTGTGCCGCGACCTCGGCGTGGAGATCAGTCTCGAGACGCCGGTCGAGAAGGTACTGGTGGACGGCGGCACGGCGACGGGCGTGCGCCTCATCGGCGGCGAGGAGATTGCGGCCGACCGCGTTATCGCCAACGTCGGGCCGAAGCTGCTTTACGACCGCATGATCGACGCCAGCGACCTGCCGGCCGACTTCCTGCGCCGCATCCGCACCTTCAAGGCTGGGTCAGGCACGTTCCGCATGAACGTGGCGCTTTCCGAACTGCCACGCTTTTCGAGCCTCCCCGAGCCGGGCGAGCATCTGCAGAGCGGCATCATCATCGCGCCGACGCTCGATTACATGGACCGCGCCTTCCTCGACGCCAAGCAGTTCGGCATGTCGAAGAGGCCGATCGTCGAGATGCTGATCCCGTCGATCGTCGACGACAGCCTCGCGCCGGCGGGTCAGCACGTCGCGAGCCTGTTCTGCCAGCAGTTCGCGCCCGAGCTTCCGGACGGGCGAAGCTGGGATGACGAGCGCGAGACGGCGGCGGACGTGATCGTCGATACGGTGGAGGCCTATGCGCCGGGCTTCAAAGCTTCGGTGATCGCGCGGCAGATCCACTCGCCGCTCGATCTGGAGCGCAAATTCGGGCTCGTCGGCGGCGACATCATGCACGGCAACATGTCGCTCGACCAATTGTGGTCGGCGCGGCCGATGCTGGGGCACGGCGCTTATCGGGGGCCTCTGAAAGGCCTCTACATGTGCGGCGCGGGTACGCATCCGGGCGGCGGTGTGACCGGCGCGCCGGGGCACAATGCCGCGCGCGAGATTCTGGCGGACAACACCGTCCTCGGCAGGCTGCTGCGGCGGGCGTAGACGTGGGTGCGTCCCTCGACTTCGCTCGGGATGACAGAACTTTGTACTTGGTAAGAGCGGGCATCATCCCGAGCGAAGTCGAGGGACGCACAACCCGTCAGATGCCGAGACAGGCGTCGAACCCTTCGTTGTCGACCACCCGCGTCCACCGCTCGATGCGCTTGGCGTAGCGGGCGGTGTAGCCGCGCGGGTTGCGCGCGTCGCGCTTGATGGGTGAGGGGAGCACGGCGACAAGCCGCGCCGCCTCGCGCCGTGTCAGCGATTTTGCGCTCTTGTCGAAGTAGTGCTGCGCCGCCGCTTCGGCGCCATAAACGCCGATACCAAATTCGGCAACGTTCAGATAGACTTCCATGATCCGCTTCTTGTCCCACATCAACTCGATGAGGACGGTGAAGTAGGCCTCAAGCCCCTTGCGGAGCCAGGAGCGGCCAGGCCAGAGGAAGGCGTTCTTGGCGACCTGCTGGCTGACGGTGGAGCCACCGCGGAGCTTGCGGCCCTTCATATTCGCCTCGACCGCGTTGGTGATTGCCTCGGCATCGAAACCGAAGTGCGAGCAGAATTTGCCGTCCTCGCCCGCGATCACGGCGCGCGGCAGATCAGGATCGATATTTGAAAACGATGTCCAGTCGCGCTTCACGTCCTTGCCCGCGAAGAAATCCTTCGCCATCGGCACGGTGAACGGCACGGGAATGAAGCGGTAGAGGAGAACCCAGACCAGCGTGAAGGCAAGCACGTAAAGCAGCGGCCGGATAATGAACCGGACCACCCAGGATGGTTTTCTCCGTCGTGCTTTGCCCTCCACCGGGCCCGTCTAGCCCGGTGTCATGTCTCGCTTCAAGCGTCTTCGAGCAGGTGGCGTTCGCTCGCGAGCTTGCGGATCGCCTTCTGCAGCTTCTCGAACGCACGCACCTCGATCTGGCGGACGCGTTCGCGACTGATGTCGTATTCCTGACTCAGCTCTTCGAGTGTCTTCGGCTCCTCGGCGAGGCGACGCTCCGTGAGGATGTGTCGCTCGCGCTCATTGAGCACCGCCATCGCTTCGGCGAGCAGCGCAGCGCGGAGGCTGCTCTCCTCGCGCTCGGCGACGATCTCGTCCTGGATCGGGCCTTCATCGGTCAACCAGTCCTGCCACTGGCCGTCGCCGTCGGTATCGGCGCGCAGCGGCGCGTTCAGGCTGGCGTCGCCGCCCATCGCCATGCGGCGGTTCATCGAGATGACCTCGTCGGTCGTGACGTTGAGGTCGTGTGCGATCTTCTCGACGACTTCGGGCTTCAGGTCGCCTTCCTCCAGCGCGCCGATCTGGCTCTTCATGCGGCGGAGGTTGAAGAAGAGCTTCTTCTGCGCTGCCGTGGTGCCGATCTTCACGAGGCTCCACGAGCGCAGGATGAACTCCTGGATGGAGGCCCTGATCCACCACATCGCGTAGGTGGCGAGGCGGAAGCCCTTGTCGGGCTCGAACTTCTTCACGCCCTGCATCAGGCCGATGTTGCCCTCCGCGATCAGCTCACTGACCGGCAGGCCGTAGCCGCGATAGCCCATGGCGATCTTGGAGACGAGGCGGAGGTGGCTCGTCACCAGCCGGTGAGCGGCTTCGGTATCCTGATGCTCGCGCCAGCGCTTCGCCAGCATGAATTCCTCCTCGGGCGCGAGGATCGGAAATTTGCGGATTTCCGACAGATAGCGATTGAGCGAGGCTTCGCCGCCGAGGGCGGGAATGGTGGCGGGGACTTTGGCTTCGGCCATGGCTGCGACTTTCGGTGAAGGCAGGATTTCTGCGAGTATTTGGGTGGGGCGCGCAGGAGTCAAACGGCAAGCGCCTCTATGAGTTCCTGAATATCAGACGGGACGGTGCTTTCGAAAGCGAGATTTTCTTGGGTGCGCGGATGCACAAGTTGCAGCGAGCGGGCATGGAGCGCCTGCCTTGCGAAACCGAGCGATTTGAGGACATCGCGGTGACTTGCGCGCGTGCGGCCATAGAGTGGATCCCCGAGTAGCGGATGCCCGCTTGACGCCATATGAACGCGCACCTGGTGCGTGCGCCCTGTTTCGAGCCGGCATTCGACGAGCGCGGCGTCCTTCAGCGGCTGGAGCGTGCGGTAGTGCGTGACCGCGTGCTTGCCCTTGCCGGGGGAAACGATGTCCATTTTTTTCCGGTGCACCGGATGGCGGCCGATCGCACCTTCGATTCGACCGGCGGGGGGCGAGGGTCGACCGGCGACGACGGCGATGTAGCGACGACCGATGCTGTGCGTGGCGAACTGTTTGGCGAGGCCTTCGTGGGCAAGGTCGGTCTTGGCGATCACGAGCAGCCCGGAGGTGTCTTTGTCGATGCGGTGGACGATGCCGGGGCGGGCGACCCCGCCGATGCCGGAAAGCTGCCCCGCGCAGTGGTGCAGGAGGGCGTTCACGAGCGTGCCGTCCGGGTTGCCCGCAGCCGGATGGACGACGAGGCCCGCGGGCTTGTCGACGATGATGAGCTCGGCATCCTCATAGACGATGGCAAGGGGAATCTGCTGGGCCTGCGCGGTGGCGGGCGCGGCTTCGGGAATCGAGACGCTTACCTCTTCGCCGCCGACGACACGCAGGGAAGGGGTGGGGCGCTTGCCCGCGACCGTGACCGCGCCTTCCAGCATGAGCGCCTTCAGACGCTCACGCGACAGGCTCGGCACGGCATCGGCGAGCGCACGGTCGAGCCGCTGCCCCGCGGCCTCGGCCGGAAGGATGACGCTTATGTTCGACTTGCCCCCGCTCATTGGATAGCGATGTTGGCATGATGCTTCGAATTGCAAGGCAGACGCTTGCGGAAATTCGCGCCGATTGTGCCGCGCGGGCACCGGAGGAAGCCTGCGGGCTGTTGCTGGGGCGTGACGCCTATGTCGAAAGCAGCCTCGCGGCCCGGAATGTCGCGGACGAACGGCTGCGGCACTTCGAGATCGACCCTGCCGCACTGTTTGCGACGCACCGTGATGCGCGGAGCGGGGGGGTGCCTTTGCTCGGCTGCTACCATTCGCACCCGGAGGCGCCGGCGTTTCCTTCGCGGCTCGACGCGGAGCGGGCTCTCGATGCGGGTTGGGTCTGGCTCATCCTTGGGCAGGACGGCGAAAAGGCCTACCGTGTCGTCGCAAACGGCCCCATATATGGACGGTTCGAAGCGGTGGTCGTGCAAGAAATCTGAGGGACAGGCGTTGGCACGCGGTGAAGTCAAATGGTTCAATCGGAAGAAAGGCTTCGGTTTCATCAGGCCCGATGTCGGCACGCGCGATGTATTCGTACATGTTTCGGCTCTGCATCAATCGAACATCTCCGCGCTTGAGGACGGCCAATGCGTCGAATTCGAGCTGACGCAACTTGCCGATGGCCGCACATCGGCGATGGGCGTGCGGATTATCGAGGCGTCTTCGGATGAATCCGCCGCACCGTGAACGCTTGCGTGCCGGCTTGCGAGGGGTTAGGCGGAAAGAAAGACGCCAGAGGGAGCGGCAAAAGGATGAATTCGGCCGATTTCGCGAGCCTGTTGTGCTCCCGGCTTTGCCATGATCTCGTCGGGCCCGTCGGCGCGCTTTACAACGGCGTCGAACTTCTCGTCGACGAGCACGATCCGGAAATGCGCGCCCGCTGCATGGAGCTGCTTTCCGACAGCGCGCGGCAGACCGCGAACAAGCTGAAGTTCTTCCGGCTCGCCTTCGGTGCGGCGGGCGGCTTCGGCGATCAGGTCGACACGCGTGAGGCGCAGGCGGCGCTCGAAGGCCTGTTCGGCGCGGAACGCCGCGTGGCGGTGCAGTGGATGATCGGGAACCCGGCGCTGCCCAAGGACGCGGTGAAGCTGCTGCTCAACCTCGCGATGATCGGCGGTGATGCGCTGCTGCGCGGCGGCGAACTGCGCGTCGCGGCCGAACAGACGGGCGAAGGCGTGGAGCTTGCGGTGCGCGCCGAAGGCCCGCGGATGCTGCTCGACCCCGAGCTTCGCGCGGCGCTTGGCGGCGAAACCCCCGTCACGCAGCTCACGCCGCGCGCGGCGGCGGCCTATCTTGTCCATCTACTGCTCGAGGAAACCGGCAGCAGCCTGCAGATTTCCGAGCCCGACGAAGGCGTTCTCGTGTTCGGAACGCGCCTCTCCGTTTAGCGCGGCATTAACCACTTCCGGTCAAGGTGGCGCAGCGCGCACAGACCGGGATGGAACATGGACGAGTTGCTTGGCGATTTTCTGACCGAAACGGCCGAAAATCTGCAAACCGTGGACAATGAGATCGTGCTGTTCGAGCGCGATCCGGGCAACCGCGACGTGCTCAACAACATCTTCCGGCTGGTCCACACCATCAAGGGCACGTGCGGCTTCCTCAATCTGCCTCGCCTCGAACGGCTGGCGCACGCCGCCGAAACCGTGCTCGGCAAGGTGCGCGACGGCCAGGCCCAAGTGACCCCCGCCGTGGTCAGCGAGACGCTGTCGGCAATCGACGGCATCAAGGTGATCCTCGCGGCGCTGGAGGCATCGGGCAAGGAACCGGCAGGCGACGACGAGGCGCAGATCGCGCGGCTCAATGCCGCCATCGCAGCGCCGGAAGCGCCCAAAGCGGAGTTCGCGCCGGAGGCCGTTCCCTCCCTGGAGCAGGACGCCGCTGCCGGCCGGGGCGTCCAGTCGATCCGCGTGTCGGTCGCGCTGCTCGAACAGCTGATGACCACGGTTTCCGAGCTGGTGCTGACGCGCAACGAACTGCTGCAGCACCTGCGGACGCTGAAGGACGACCGCCTCGCGGTGCCGCTGCAGCGGCTGTCGGCGCAGGTCGGTGAGCTGCAGGAAAGCGTGATGCGCACGCGTATGCAGCCGATCAGCAACGCCTGGAACGTGCTGCCGCGGCTGGTGCGGAGCCTTTCGGTCGAACTCGGCAAGCCCATCGAACTCGACATGCAGGGCGGTGAAACCGAACTCGACCGGCAACTGCTGGAACTCATCAAGGACCCGCTCGCGCACATGGTGCGGAATGCGGCCGACCACGGCATCGAAGCGGCCGAGCAGCGCAAGGCCTCGGGCAAGGACGCGCGCGGCCGTATCGTGCTGAAAGCGGCGCAGGAAGGCGGGCACATCGTCATCACGCTCGCCGACGACGGACGCGGCATCGATGTCGCCCGGCTGAAGGCGAAGGCCGTCGCGCTCCGCCTGTTGACGGAAACCGACGCGGCGCAGCTTTCCGCGCAGCAGGCGCAGCGACTGGTGTTCCACCCCGGGCTTTCGACCGCCGACGAGGTGACCTCCGTATCCGGGCGCGGCGTCGGCATGGACGTGGTGCGCGCGAACATCGAGAAAATCGGCGGGGCGATCGACATCGAATCGACAGCGGGCAAAGGCACGCAGTTCACGATCCGCATTCCGCTCACCCTCGCGATCCTGCCCGCGTTGATCGTGGCATCGGGCGGCCAGCGCTTCGCGGTGCCGCAGATGGCGGTTGTCGAGCTGGTCCGTGTGGGCGCCAACAGCGAGCATATCGTCGAATATGTGAACAACGCGGCGGTGATGCGCCTGCGCGGACGGCTGCTGCCGCTGATCCACCTCGGCACGCTGCTCGGCATCGGCGACGGTCGCGGCGGGGGCGACTATGTGCTGATCGCGCGTGCCGGGAACATCAGCTTCGGGCTGATCGTCGACAACATCTTCGACACCGAGGAGGTTGTGGTGAAGCCGGTGGCGCCGATCCTGAAGACGCTGAGTGTCTATTCGGGGAACGCCATTCTGGGCGACGGCGCCGTGATCATGATCCTTGATGCGAACGGAATCGCAGCAAGCCTTGGAATCGCTGGAGAAAGCGATGTCAGCGATGCACTTGAAGCGCCGGTGCGCGATGCTGCCCAGGAAACCGACGCGATGCTGCTGTTCCGCGCGGGCAGCCCGCATCCCAAGGCCGTGCCGCTGTCGCTCGTTGCGCGGCTCGAGGAGTTCGATGCCGCTGCCATCGAATGGAGTGAAGGCCGCCCGGTCGTGCAATATCGCGATGCGCTGGTACCGCTGCTCGCGGTCGACGGCACCCTGACCCCGCGCGTGGAGGGGCGCCAGCCCGCGCTGATCTTCGACGACGGCACGAGCCTTGTGGCTCTGATGGTCGACGAGGTGCTCGACATCGTCGATACGCACGTCGACATCTGCATGACGAGCGATCTTCCGGCGCGGCTCGGGACGGCCGTTATCGCGGGCCGGGCGACGGAAATCCTCGACGTTGCGCACTATCTTTCGCGGGCGGGCAGCACAGCCGCCCCCGCCGAGGACAAGGGTGGCCGCCGCGTGCTGATCGTCGACGACAGCGCCTTCTTCCGCAACATGCTGAAGCCGCTGCTCGCTTCGGCCGGCTACCGCGCGATGACGGCGGCGAGCGCGGACGAGGCACTGGCGCTCCGCGAGTCCGGCGAATGTTTTGACCTCATCCTTTCCGATATCGAGATGCCCGGCCTTTCGGGCGTCGATTTCGCGCGCGCCGTGCGCGGCGACGACCGCTGGCGCGAAACGCCGCTCGTCGCGCTCTCTTCGCTCGCGGGTGAGGAACATGTCCGTCAGGGCGAGGCCGCGGGGTTCGACCAATATGTCGCCAAGTTCGACCGGTCGCGGCTGCTCGATGCGGTCGCCCGCCAGTTCAAGGGAGAAGCCGCATGATTCCGGCGAAGCTTGTTACGGTCGTACTCGGCGGGCAGCTGCTCGGGATCGATGTCACGCAGGTGCAGGACGTGATCCGGCTGGGCGCGGTGAGCCCTGTGCCGCTGGCGCCGCGCTGGATCGCCGGCGTGATGAACCTGCGCGGCCGCATCGTCACCGCGATCGACCTTCGCGCGCGCTTCGGCCTTTCGCCGCGGCAGGACCGCGCCGGATCGATGTGCGTCGTGGTCGAGCATAAGGGCGAGCCTTATGGCTTCATCGTGGACGATGTCGGCGATGTGATCGATGTCGATCCCGAACAGATCGAGCCCAATCCACCGACGCTCGATCGCCGCTGGCAACAGGTTTCGGACGGTATCGTGAAACTGGATGTGCTGATGGTCCTCGCCAGCGTGCGGGCGATCATGGATGCCGACCTTGCGGTCGCCGCTTAACGCGAATGCAAGATTTTCACGTCATGAAACAATTGGCGTAACCCTCCGTGCGAGAGCCTGTGATGAAATCGTGTCTCATCGTCGACGACTCCAAGGTCATCCGCAAGGTTGCGCGGCGCATCCTTGAAGACCTGAGCTTTGCGGCGGAAGAGGCCGTCGACGGGCGTGATGCGCTGGATCAGTGTCGGCAGGCGATACCTGACGTGATCCTGCTCGACTGGAACATGCCGGTGATGAGCGGGATGGAGTTCCTCTCAGTGCTGCGTTCCGAAGAGGAGGGGAAGCGGCCCGTCGTCGTCTTCTGCACCACCGAAAACGATATGGCGCACATCCGCGCCGCGATCGACGCGGGGGCAGACGAGTATATCATGAAGCCCTTCGACCGGGACGTGATCGAAGCCAAGCTCATACAGGTCGGCGCACTCTAGGCGCTCGGGGCTCCGAGCCATGACCAGAGCGTCCGCTCCCATCACACCGACATCGGCCCCGGATGCGGCCTCGCCTTCTATCCGTGTGCTTCTCGTCGATGATTCCGGTGTCAGCCGCGCGCTGATGGCGCAGTGGCTCCACGACGATCCCGGCATCCGGGTGGTCGCGACCGCCGCGAACGGTGCCGACGCCATCGCTGCGGCCAAGGCACATCCGGTCGACGTGATCGTGCTCGATGTCGAAATGCCCGGCATGGACGGGATCGCCGCGCTTCCAAGGCTTGTGGAAGCCGCGCCCGGTGCCCGCATCCTGATGGCCTCCACGCTGACGACGCGCGGCGCGCGCGTGACGTTCGAGGCGCTGAACCTCGGCGCGACCGACGCCATCGCGAAGCCGCGCAGCGGATGGGCGACCGCCGCCGGACCCGAATTCCGTGATGAGTTCGTGCGCAAGGTGCGCGCGCTCGGCGAGATCGAACGCCCACGGGCGAGGCCGCGCCGCGTGCCCGTCAGCGCACCGGCGCCCTACACGCGGGCGGAGCCTTCGCGCGCTGTTCCGCGGGTCATCGCCATCGGTGCCTCGACGGGCGGGCCCAATGCGCTGTTCGAGCTGATCGAGCAACTCCCCAAGCCCCTGCGCGTGCCCATCATTGTGACGCAGCACATGCCGCCGACGTTCACCGCGATCCTTGCCGAGCACATGGCGCGGCGCGGCAGCGTGCAGGCGTTCGAGGCGGTGGACCGGATGCCCGTGCAGCCGGGCGTCGTCTACGTAGCGCCGGGCGGGCGGCACATGGAGGTGGTGCGCGCGGGCGGCGTCGTGCGGCTGCGCCTGACGGACGCTCTCCCTGAGAATTTCTGCCGCCCCTCGGTCAATCCGATGCTGCGCACGGCGGCAAATGTGTGGGGCGCCGCGACGCTCGGCGTGATGCTGACCGGCATGGGGTCTGACGGACTCGACGGTGCGCGCGCAGTGGTTGCGGCGGGCGGCACGATGCTCGCGCAGGATCAGGCGAGTTCGGTCGTCTGGGGAATGCCGGGCGCGGTGGTGAAGGCGGGCCTTGCCGCCGAAATGCTTCCTGTCAGCGGGCTCGCCTCGGCGATCGGTTGTCTGCTGGACGCGGGGCGATGACGGCGCCTGACCCCGGCTTCGACTGTCTCTCCTCGCTGCTGCGCGCCCGTGCGGGCATCGAGCTGGCGCGAACGAAGACCTATCTCGTCGAATCGCGGCTGGGCCCGCTGGCGCGCGCGCACGGCTTCGTGACCGTTTCCGCGTTCCTGCAAAGCCTTGCCCGGGGCGGCATAGGGGACGCGCTGGCGACCGATCTCGTTGAGGCGATGCTGAACAACGAGACGTTCTTCTTCCGCGATATCCAGCCGTTCGATATGCTGAAGGACCGCATTCTGCCGCAGCTGCGCGCCGCGCGGGCGGCTTCGCGCCGCATCCGCATCTGGAGCGCGGCGGCATCAACAGGGCAGGAAGCCTATTCGTTGGCGATGCTGTTCGCCGAGGACCGCGAAAGCTGGGAAGGCTGGACGATTGACATCGTCGGCACCGATATCTCCCGCCGCGCGATCGCGCGGGCGCGAAGCGGACTCTATTCGCAGTTCGAGGTGCAGCGCGGCCTCAGCATCCACCGCCTGATGGCGCACTTCGAGAAAGCCGGCGAACACTGGGCGCTGAGCCCGGAGATTCGCGCCAGGGTGCGCTTCCAGCCGCTCAATCTGCTCGGCCCCTGGACGCTGGGTGCGCCGTTCGACATCATCCTTTGCCGCAACGTGCTCATGTACCTCGCGCACGCCTGCAAGCAGGATGTTCTCGCGCGCATCCACCGCCAGCTGAGCCCCGACGGGCGACTTGTGCTCGGCGCGGCCGAAACCGTGCTCGGCGTGAGCGACGCATTCGTGCCGGATTGGCAGAACCGGGGGCTCTATGAGCCTTCGGGCGTTCAACCGCCGGCTTTCGCACGCGCGGTCTGATCGCGGTTCCATCCGGCCCCAACAGCGTCTAGACAGCGGCGCATGTCGATCTGGGGCAAGATTCTGGGCACCGCTGTCGGTCTCGCCATCGGTGGCCCGCTGGGCGCGCTTGCGGGTCTTGCGGCCGGGCACGCGATCGATGTGGGCGCAGCGCGGCTCGGGCGCGGCGAGCGCGCGCAGGTCGCCTTCACGATCGCGGCGATCGCGCTCTCCGCCAAGATGGCCCGCGCGGACGGCTATGCCTCCGCCGACGAGTTCGCGGTGTTCGAGCGGTTGTTCCAGGTGGAAGCGGCGGAGCGCGCGAATGCCGAGCGCTTCTACAATCTTGCCAAGCGATCGACCGACGGCTTCGAAAGCTATGCGCGGCAGGTGCGGAGCATCATCGGTACGGGGTCGCCCGTGCTGGAGGATCTGATCGAGGCGCTGCTGATGATCGCGGTCGCCGACGGGGTGACGCGCGAGGAGCTTGAATACGTCGACCGCGTGCGCCGTGAGTTCGCCATCGCCGATGCCGACTTCGCGCGGATCAAGACGCGCTATGTGGCGCCGGACCCGGATGACCCCTATGTCGTGCTCGGCGTTGCGCCGGGCGCGGACCGGGAAACCGTGCGCCGCGCCTACCTTGCGCTTGTGAAACGGCACCACCCCGACCGCCACTACGCGGAAGGGACGCCCGCCGAATTCATCCGCGTCGCCGACCTGCGCATGGCGGAGATCAACGCGGCGTACCGAACGATCATGTCGTCATGAAGCCCGCGCACCTCGCCTTCATCCTGTTCATCGACCTCCTCTGGGCGATGAACGTCGTCGCGGTGAAGGAGATCATCGACGCGCTGGGCCCGATGACGGGCGTGTTCCTGCGCTATGTGATCGTCCTGCTGGTGACGTTGCCGTGGCTTCGCCTCGTGGAGGGCCGGATGCGCGACATCGTGATCGCGGGGATCGTGTCGGGCGCGATCTTCATGGGGCTCGGCGGCCTCAGCTTCGCGCTCACCGAAAACGTCGCGGCGCTTTCCATCGCGGGGCAGCTCGGCGTGCCGTTCAGCCTGATCCTCGCGGTGATCTTCCTCGGCGAGACGATCCGCTGGATCCGTATCGTCGGCACTGCGGCCTCGTTCGTCGGTATCGTCATCATGGGCTTCGACCCGGCGATATGGGACGAACGGCTCGGCGTGAGCCTGACCATCCTCGCGTCGTTCATGTGGGCGGTCGGCTCGATGTTGTTCCGCCGCCTGCAGGGCGTGAACCCGCTCACCATCCACGCATGGCTGGCGTTCGTGAGCGTGCCGCTGCTGCTCGCCGCCGCGCTGTGGTTCGAGCCCGGCGGGATCGCCCGCGCCGCGGAAGCGGACACGCACGTGTGGGGCTGGCTGATCTATGCGGCGGTCGGCTCGTCGATCGTGGGTCATGTCGGGATGAGTTGGCTGCTGCAGCGCTATCCGGTGACGACGGTGGCGCCGCTCACCTTGCCGACACCGCTGATCTCGGTGATCATCGCGATCATGGTGTATGACACGCCGATCAGTTTCGAGTTCGTGGTCGGGGCGCTCATCACCTTCGTCGGCGTCGCGGTCGTGACGTGGCGGAGCGCGACGCAGAAGGCCGATGAGGGGCTGGTGAAGGAATGGACGCGCGAGGTGAAGCGATGATCGACTGCCCTTCACCCAACCATGACGCGCGGACGCTGCCGGTTTCGATGGTGGTGCTGCACTACACGGGAATGCAGTCCGCGACGGCGGCGCTGCAGCGCCTGACCGATGCGGAGGCGAAGGTTTCGTCGCACTACATGATCGCGGAGGACGGCAACGTGCTCCGTCTCGTCGACGAGGACCGGCGTGCCTGGCACGCGGGCAAATCGTTCTGGCGCGGGATCACCGACGTGAACTCGGCGAGTATCGGCATCGAGATCGTCAATCCCGGTCACGAGCTCGGCTACCGGCCATTCCCGGAGGCGCAGATGGACGCGTTGATCCCGCTTCTCGCCGAGATCGTGAAGCGGCATGGCATCCGGCCCGGCAACGTCGTCGGCCACAGCGACATCGCGCCTGCGCGCAAGGCCGATCCCGGCGAACTTTTCGACTGGCCGCGCCTCGCCCGCCTCGGACTCGCGGCTGCGGTACCCGATGCGATCGCCGACCCCCACTGGACCGACGCGGGCATGGTCCTGGCGCTCGAGCGCTACGGCTATGACGTGAGCGACGGTCCGGCTGCGGTTGTCGCGTTCCAACGCCGGTTCCGGCCTTCAAACATTGACGGCGTGGTCGACGGTGAGACGCGCGCGATCCTGCTCGGGCTGCTGCTGAAGACGCCTCAGGAGGATTTGCGGCTCGCCTGAGCTTCGATCTGCGTTGCGCTTACCGGCAGCGGCGCGGCGGGTGGCTTGCAGCCCTTTGAGGCGCCATAGCCCTTGAGGAAACTGCGCCGCGCGACGCCGGTGATGACGGCGGCCCGGTAGCGCCGCTGGTTCTCCGCGCTGCCGGATATCTCGCGCACGATGCCGCGGAAGGGCAGGATCAGGTTGGAGAGGAAGTTGCCGGAGAGGCGCAGAACGGTATCCGCGCGCTTCTTGCCCCGGTCCTCGGCGATCTCGACATCGAGATCGGCGCCGAGAACCGCATCAAGCCTTTCCACCGCCGCGCGCACCTCCGAACATTTGCGGATGCCCTTTAGCGAATAGGGATCATCGAGGATGTCGAGCAGATCCTGCGGAATCTCGTCCTTCTTCAGATTGACGTCCTCGACCGGCTGCGCGGCGGCATCGAGCGCGCGGTTCAGCGTCGGCTTGTCTTTCTCTCCGGGCGCGGCCTGCGCGGCGGCGGGTGACGGGAAGGTCGCGAGAAGCAGCAGGGGCACGATAAAACGACGCATCGACGATTTCCTCGAACGCACGCCCCCGTGGCCCGATCTTGTCTACCAAAGCGGGCCGTCCGCCAAGCATGGACTTCGAACGCATTTGGCCATAGGCCGCGTCGGGTATGCTGTGTTGCGATTTTGCGACAAGGACGGACGCGTTGGAAACGGGGCAGAGACGGCAGGTTACGGCACTTCTCGTCGCGGGCCGGCGGCCGGGTATCGACCCGCTCGCCGCGCATTTTGGCGTCGAGGACAAGGCGCTGATCCCGGTTGCCGACGAACCGATGCTCTCTCGTGTGGCACGCGTGCTGGCGGATCATCCCGATGTTGCGCGCACCATTGTGTTGGCGCAGGCACCCGAACGGCTGCTCGCGCATCCCGGCACGGCGTGGATGGCGACGGACGCGCGGATCGGTGTGCTCGCAGGCGGGAATTCGGTAAGCGCGGCCGTGGCGGGCGCGCTCGAAGCCAGTCCTGACGGCTGGCCCTTCCTCGTCACCACGGCGGACAACGTGCTGCTGGACGCGGAAACACTGAGCGATTTCATCGCCGGGGCGGAGACACGCGGTACGGATGTCGCGGTGGGCCTCGTTTCGCGAGACGTGTTCGCACGCGCCTATCCGGATGCGCGGCGGACGTGGCTGACGTTCCGGGGCGGCGCTTATTCCGGCGCGAACCTTTTCTTTCTCGCGCGGCCGGCGGCGCTTTCCGCCGTGCGCTTCTGGGAGCGCGTGGAAAGCGAACGCAAGAAGGTGCGGGCGATCGCCCGTGCGTTCGGCCCCGGCCTCCTTGCGGGCTATCTGCTCCGCGCGATGCGCGTGGAAGGGGCGCTGGCGCGCGCCGGGGCACGGCTCGGGGTGACGGCGGCGCCGGTGCTGCTTGCGCGGCCGGAAGCCTGCATCGACGTGGACAAGGTGGAAGACCATGCCATCGCGAGCGCGATCCTTGCCGAACGCATTCCACATCCTGCCACATTTCCGGGCTAGGCGCGCGAAATGACCAAACGCGCCATCATCCTGAGTGCAGGGCAGGGCTCGCGCCTGCTGCCGCTGACCGCCGACCGGCCAAAATGCCTGATCGAATTTTCGGGACGCACGCTGCTCGACTGGCAGCTCGACATGCTGATCGCGGGCGGCATCGACGACATCACCATCGTGGTCGGCTTCAACGCGGACATGGTGGACGCCGCCATCGCGCGCCGTAGTGACCAGGGTGTTTCCGTGCGGACGCTGTTCAACCCCTTCTATCAGGTCGCGGACAATCTCGGCTCGGTGTGGCTGGCGCGCGAACTGATGGACCGGCCTTTCGTGATCCTGAACGGCGATACGCTCGTTTCGCGTGAGATCGTGGACCGCGTGCTCGCCGCGCCCGACGCGCCGATCCGCATCACGGTTGACGTGAAGGACGAATACGACCTCGACGACATGAAGGTCCGCCGCGAGGGCGAGCGGCTGCTTGACATCGGCAAGCGGCTGACGGCGGAGGAAAGCAACGCCGAATCCATCGGCTTCCTGCGGTTCAATACCGAAGGCGCGGCGCGTTTCCGCGCCGAGGTGGAACGGATGATGCATTCTCCCGAAGGCACGCGGAGCTGGTATCTGCGCGCGATCCACCACATCGCGGCGGACCCGGAATCGACGGTGCTCGTCACGTCGATCGAGGGGCTCGAATGGGGAGAGGTCGATTTCCCCGAGGATGTTCCCGTCGGGCAGAAACTCACCGCGGGCTGGCGCGGAGCGTCCTAGACACCCGGTAGATGCTGCGCGGCGACGCCCCATCCGGCGAGATCGCGGCTGCCGGCACGTTTCAGGAGTTTTTTCGCGTCCTTCACGGTGAAGGTGCCGGCCTTTTCGATGCCGTCGAGCTCTTTCCATGAGATTGGCGCAGCCACGGGGGCTCCGGGCCTTGCACGCGCGCTGTAGGGCATGATCGCGGTGGAGCCGCGCTGGTTGCGCAGCCAATCGATGAAGATGCGTCCCTTGCGTTTCGCCTTCGACATCGTGGCCGTGAACCGATCGGGTTCCAGTTCGGCGAGCGCGCGCGCGAAGCGTTCGGCGAAATCCTTCACTGCGTTCCAGTCCGCGCCGGGCGTGAGCGGCACGACGACATGGATGCCCTTGCCGCCGGTAAGCATCGGGAAGCTCGCGAGACCGATTTCGGATATATGCCTGCGCAGATCTTGCGCAGCGTTTTTCACGACGTCGAAGCCGATCGCCTCGTCCGGGTCGAGATCGAAAACCATCCGGTCAGGCCGCTCGACATCCTCGACGCGGGCGCCCCAGCCGTGGAACTCGATCGTGCCCATCTGGACGCAGGCGAGGATGCCCTGCGTGTCCTCGACATAGAGATAATCGTCCGGCTTGCCGCTCTTCTCGACGATGGGGATGTGGTGCACGGCCGGCCCGAAGCTGCCGCTGTCGTGTTTCTGGAAGAAGCACTGACGCGCACGACCCTGCGGGCAGCGGACGAGGCTTGCCGGGCGGTGCGCCAGCCACGGCAGCATGATGGCGCCGACCTGCCGATAATAATCGGCCAGCTCGCCCTTGGTGATCTTCGCTTCGGGAAAGATGACGCGGTCGGGATTTGTGATCCTTATGTCGTCATCCCTACTCCCATCGCCCTTGCTGACCGGGGCCGAGGCCAGGATTTCGGGCACGACATCATCCGGCATCTTGTCCTCCCGCAACCCGATGAAACTTGCATGGCGCAGACGATCATCGGACGTGAATTCGGCAAAGGCAATTTCGGCGACAAGTTTCGGCGTCACCCAGTTCGCGCCGCGCGCCTCTACGCGCGGAACCTCGACCGGCGGCGTCTTGCGTGCGAGGGGACGCAGCTTGCCTTCGAGCATGGCGAGCGTAGCCGTATCGAAACCCGTTCCGACCTTGCCTGCATAGGCGAGCCGGCCTGCACGGTTCTGCGCCAGCAGCAGCGATGCGAACGGCCGCGCCTTCGCGCTGCTCGTGGTCCAGCCGACGATCACGAATTCCTGACGGCGCGTGCATTTCACCTTCAGCCAGTTTTTCGTGCGCCGCCCCGCGTAGCGCGCATCGACGCGCTTGCAGATGATCCCTTCCTGCGCGGCGCCGCACATCGCTTCATAGAGCTTTTCACCGGCGCCCACGACGTGATCGGCGTAACGAATGGCGCCGTCCGCGGGCAGCAGCCCCAAAAGTCTCTGCTTGCGCGCGATATTGGGAAGGGGCGCCAGGTCTTCGCCGTCCAGTTCGAGCAGGTCGAAGCCGAACAGAACGAAGCCGTCGCTGCCCTCCGTGAGCGCCTTCTGCAACGCGCTGAAGCTGGGATTGCCGTCCCGGTCCATCACCACGATCTCGCCGTCGATCAGACACGGCGGCAGGTCGAGCGTCGCCGCAGCTTCAACGAGCGGCGCGAACCGATCCGACCAATCAAGCCCCGCGCGCGTGGAGATGCGCGCCTTATCGCCGTTTGCGGCGAGCAGGCAGCGGTAGCCGTCGAACTTGATCTCGTGCATCCACTCGGTGCCCGTGGGCACGTGATCAACGAGAGTCGCAAGCTGGGGCGGACGAAAGGCGGGCAGGCGGCCGGGCTTTGCGCTCTTGGGTTTCGCGCGCACGGTCGCGCTCCGCGCCTCGTTCATGGCGCGGGTGAAGGCCTTGCCGCGCTTGCCTTTCAGGGAGACCGCAGGCGCACCCGCCGCGATCTGCGCCATCGACCGTCCTGTCTCGACGCTTGTCAGCACCGTTTCGACAAGCTCGTCCGACCCGCCTGCGTGGGCATCGTCGATCTTCCGCAGCAGCCAGTTCTCCCGCTTCTCCCCCGCACGCGCGTTCATGCGCACGAGCAGCCATTCGCCTTTCATGCGCTTGCCATGGAGGGTGAAATGCAGGTGTCCGTCCTTGAGCGTTTGGCGGGGATCCTTCCCCGGAACGGGCTCCCACGTGCCTTCGTCCCACAGCATCACCGTGCCGCCGCCGTATTCGCCTTTGGGGATGTTGCCTTCGAAGCCGCCGTAGCTGAGCGGGTGGTCTTCCGTGCGCACCGCCAGGCGCTTGTCGTCGGGGTTGAGGCTGGGGCCGCGCGTGACCGCCCAGCTCTTGAGAACGCCGTCAAGCTCGAGACGGAAGTCGTAGTGCAGGCGGGTTGCGGCGTGCTTCTGCACCACGAAACTGTTGCCCGCCGCGCGCCCCGGCGTACCGGCGGGTTCGGGCGTCTTCTTGAAATCACGCCGGGCGTTGTAATCTTTGAGCGGGTCCCCGCGGCGTGCCATCGTCAAGCCCGCTTACGCGCCGGAGACTTGGTCGCGGGGCTTTTTTTCGGCTTGCTGGCGGTCTTGCGACTCTGCGGCTTGGCCTTGCGCGCCGGCGTATCGACCGACTTGCGGAGTGCAGCCATCAGGTCGATCACATTGCCGCCACGCGGCCGCTCTTCGTCGGCATCCTCGATGATCTTGCGGCCCCGCGAGCGCCGCTTCTTCTCGATCAGGCCTTCCAACGCCTCGATATAGCGATCCTCGAAGACCTTGGCGTCGAACGGCGCCGTTTTCTTGTCGATCAGCGTTTCGGCGAGTTCGAGCAGTTCGCTGTCGGGTTTGATGTCGTCGATGTCGCGGAAATAGGACGCGGCGCGGTTCACCTCGTCGGCATAGCGCAGCGTTTCCAGCATCAGTCCGCGCCCGCAGGGGCGGAGGCATACCGCATATTCGCGGCCGCGCATCGCGATCTGGCCGAGACCGACCTTGCGCGTGCGGCGCAGCGCTTCGCGGAGGACCACAAAAGCCTCTTCTGCGAGATCGTCTGCGGGAACGACGAAATAGGGCTTTTCGTAATAGAGGAGGTCGATCTCGGTAACGTCGACGAACTGCGTGAGCTCCAGCGTCTTGCGGCTCTCCAGCTTCACGGCGTCGATTTCGTCCTGCTCCAGCAGGACGTATTCGCCCTTGCCGATCTCATAGCCCTTGAGAATGTCCTCCGCCTTCACCGGGCCGATGCCGGGCACGACCTTTTCGTAGCGTATGGGCTTGCCCGACGGCTCGTGGATCTGGCGGAAGCTGATCTGCGCGCCGCTTTTTACAGCTGTGTAGATCTCGACGGGGATCGAAACGAGCGCCAGGCGGATCTGTCCGCGCCAATAGGGACGTGCGGCCATTCCGTGCCTCCTGCGTTTCAACCGTTTGCATAACTTGCAGGCGAGGCAGGCGGTTCCTCGGCGGTTGTCGTTTCATCGCATTCGGGGAAACCAAGACCGGACGGAGCCGTTGGAAGGAGAGTGCGACTCAGGACCCCGGAAGGATCACGCAATGGCATCACGCGAACGCTATGGCAGCGACTATGAACCCTACACCGATCGGCAGGGCCGCGGGCCCGCTCGATTTTCTGAACAACGGGATTCCGAAGATCATGAAGACGAACGGCGATACCCCGGCGCGTTCGGACCCTCGATGACCGACACCTATGAACGTGATGATCGGACCCGGAGAGACCAGCCACGCCAGCACCGGAGCAATGATCGCGGCGATGAGCGCGGCGACAGCGGCTACCGTGGACGCGGGCGCGCCGGCTGGGGCGGCCACGACCCGCACTCCAGTTATCAGGGCGCGGATCGCGGCGAAGATTATGGCCGGGCGGGTTATCGTCAGGAGAGCGGCGAGGGACGTGATAGCGGACGGCAAGCCGCCTACGACCGCGAATATGCCCGGTGGCGCCAGAATCAGATGACGCGGTTCGATCAGGATTATCAGGAGTATCTTGCCGAACGACAGGACCGCTTCAATTCCGATTTCGACGAATGGCGCAACACGCGGCAGTCGACGACAGCGACAGACACCGGCAACCCCATGATGTCTTCCGCCCAAAAGGCGGCGTCGGGAGACAGCGACAAGACGAAGACCGGCAGCTGACTGCCGCACGCGTGCCGCCGGATCACCCCGGCGGCACGCTCAGCGGCGCTTCGCCAGTTTGTCGAGAATGTCGATCAGCGTGCGTTCGGTGGCGCTGAGATATTTCGTCGCCCGCCGCGTGGGCAGTTTCATTCGCTTTCTCCGTTCCGGCGCGGCGGCGAGATCCAGAAGACCGGGATGGATATAGGCGGATCGTGCGATTGCCGGCGTGTTGCCGAGGGCGGCGCTGACCGGCTCCAGAATTTCCTTCTGCGGGATGATTTCCTCTTCACGCGCCGCGATAACGCCGAGCGCGATGACGCTCGCGCGCCACGTGCGAAAATGCTTGGCGCTGTAGTCGGCCTGGGTGGCAGCGCGGATGTAGGCGTTCACATCCTGCGAGGTAACTGGATGCACGTCGCCGGCATCATCGAGATAGGCGAACAGGCGCTGACCCGGTAGATCCTGGCACCGACGCACGGCACTGCAAAGCAGCCGATCGGCTCGGCTGAAGCTGTGGGTTTTCCCCGATTTCCCCTTGAAGCGCAGGGCAATCGTATGGCCGCTGATCGCGACGTGCCGGTTTCGTAGCGTCGTTGCGCCGTAGCTGCCATTCGTCCGCGCGTAATCGTCGTTACCGACGCGGACCTCGCCGCCGTCGAGGAGACGGACCACCGCCGCGACAGCCTTGTCGCGGCGGAGACCCCGCTTGCGAAGATCGCGCTCCACCTGTGCCCGAAGGGCGGGCAGGGCGCGGCCGAAGGCTGCGAGCGACGCGAATTTTTTCGCGTCACGATGCGCGCGGTACGCCGCATGGTAGCGATATTGTTTGCGTCCGCGCGCGTCATAGCCCGTGGCTTGCAGGTGTCCGTGCGGATCCCGGCAGAACCAGGTGCGCACGTAGGCCGGGGGCAGTGCCAGACGGTTCAGCCGATCGATCTCGTCCCGATCGGCGAGGCGCGCGCCTTCCGCATCGAAATAACCCCAGCCCCGCCCGCAGCGTCTTCGCGTGTAGCCAGGTTCCGTATCCTCAACATAGCGAAGGCCGTTCTGCATGGGAGCCACAACGCATCGCGCGCCGCTCGGCTCCCTTGCAGTTCTCCACTTCAGCCGTAGCTGACGATTTCATATTCGATGCCGTCGGGATCGAAAAAATAGAAGCGCCGGCCGGGCTCGTAGTCGTCGTGATTGAACGGCACCAGCCCGGCGGCGAACACGCGCTCTTCCGTCGCATCGAGATCGTCGACCTCGACGCCGATGTGGTTGAGCGGTCGGCCCTTCGCGAAATCCTCTTCGGTGTAGGCGGCGTTCGCGCCGGTGTAGAGCGCGATGTAATGCGTGTCCGAACCGACGTGAATCGATCGGCCACCATCGCGTGCGGGGCCTTTCCAGCGAATCTTCCAGCCGAACAGCGTTTCCATCAGTCGTGCAGTTCGCTCGGGGTCCGTGACGGTGACGTTGACGTGCTCAATTCTCGGGAAACTCATGATTTTCTCCATGGTCTGCGCGCCGGATAGCGCCAGTCCTTGCGAGTCGTACAACCTCAAGTTAACTTTAGGTCAAGCTTGATTTTCGAAGGCCCGCAGCATGGCGCAAACGACACTCACCATCGGCGAACTGGCCCAGCGCACGGGGCTGAGCGTCTCTGCGATCCGCTTCTATGAGGAGCGCGGGCTCGTGAGCCCGATCCGTACCGGCGGCAACCAGCGCCGCTTTCTCCGCTCCGACATCCGGCGGCTTTCGTTCGCGCTGATTGCGCAGCGACTGGGCTTGACGCTGGCGGAGATCGAGGCGGAACTCGCGACGCTACCGGGTGGCCGCGTGCCGACACAGGCGGACTGGACGCGGATCAGCCGGAGGATGCGCAAGGTGCTCGACACTCGGATCGCCATGCTCGAGCGCACGCGCGATCTTCTCGACGGCTGCATCGGCTGCGGGTGCCTCTCGCTGCAGCGCTGCGCGCTCTACAATCCCGGCGACCGCGCAGCCCGCGCCGGAGCAGGGCCGCGATTCCTGATGGGCGACAACGCCGAGGATTTCGCGGACTGACCCGGACCTTGAACCAAAATCGCCGGGCAGCGTTGAGAGGCTTGCGGTTGGGGGCGTGCAGCAGGAGAGACCGATGCCCCGTGGTGACAAGAGCAGCTACACCGACAAGCAGAAGCGCAAGGCCGAGCATATCGAAGAGGGCTATGAGGACCGAGGCGTCAGCAAGACGGAAGCCGAACGACGTGCCTGGGCGACCGTGAACAAGGAATCGGGTGGCGGCAAGAAATCCGGTTCGGGCCGCGGCAAGACGGAGAACCACGCCTCGTCCCGCAAAGGCGGCCGCAAAGGCGGTGCGGCATCCGCCGGACGGAGTGCAGCGGAGCGCTCGGCAGCGGCGAAGAAGGGTTGGGAAACCCGGCGCAAGCGCGGCAACAGCTAGGGTTGCTGCCTGTCCTCTCAATAATAGAACTTGAATTTAAGTTAAATTGATGTGAGCCCGTTGCCGTCACCAGTGGAGCAACGACAATGGGCATGGCTGAAGCGATCGAGGAATTGCAGGCGCGGCGCGCGCGCGCGCTGGCGATGGGCGGGGAGGACAAGGTCCGCCGGCAGCGGGATCGCGGCAAGGGCACGGCGCGCGAACGTATCGCCATGCTGCTCGATCCAGACAGCTTCCTCGAATACGGCCAGCTTGCCTCGCACGCGAGCCCGATCGGCTACGCGCAAACCGTGGACGAGGTGACCCCCGCGGACGGGGTGATCATCGGAACGGGGACGATCGACGGACGGCCCGTGTGCGTTGCGGCTGAGGATTTCACCGTGCACGGCGGCACCTATGGCCTCCACCACGGGCGGAAGAAACACCGCATCGCCGACATCGCGCTGCGCGAGCGGATGCCCATCATCTGGCTGCAGGACGGCGCGGGGGCGCGCGCGCAGGAGATGATCGGGGAGGGACTGCCGGAGGCCTCGCATCTCATCACGCTTGCGCGCCTTTCCGGCATCGCACCGCAGGTCGCGATCGTGATGGGGCCGAGCGCTGGGGATTCGGCGCTGCTCAGCAGCCTTGCCGAATTCATCATCATGGTGGAGGGCACCGCAATGCTTGCCGCCGCCGGGCCGCCAGTGGTGAAATCCGCGACCGGGCAGAGCGTGTCGCCCGAAGAGCTTGGCGGCGCGGGCGTGCATTGCCGGATCTCCGGGGTGGCCGACAATGCGGCACCAACCGAAGAGGCGGCGATCGCGATGGCGCAGCGATTCCTCTCCTATTTTCCGCGCAACGCTTACGAATATCCCGAGCGGTTGGCCTGCGATGATCCCGCCGACCGGATGGACGAACGGCTGGTGAGCCTAATCCCTGAAAACCCGCGCCTGCCGTATGACGTGAAAGACCTGATCCACAGCGTCGTCGATCGGGACAGCTTCTTCGAGATCAAGCCGGACCACGCGCGCATGATCGTGACCGGGCTTGCCCGGCTGGGCGGCCATTCGGTTGGAATTATCGCGAACCAGCCGATGGTTTCGGCGGGCGCTATCACCGCGCAGGCGGCGAACAAAGCGCGGCATTTCGTGGACCTGTGCTCGGCCTATCACATCCCGATCATCTTCCTGCAGGACGTGCCGGGCGTGATGCCGGGGCCGAAGGCGGAGCAGGAGGGGACGCTGCGCGCAGGGCTTGCGCTCAGCTATGCGATCTCATGGTCGGCGGTGCCGCGCATTACCGTCGTCATTCGCAAGGCATTCGGCTTCGGTGCGGTGGCGATGGGCGGCGCGGAGGCACAGCAGGCGATGATTCTTGCCTGGCCGACGGCGGATTTCGGTTCGCTGCCGCCCGGCGGATCGGTGCTGGCGGCGCATTCGAAGGAGATCGAGTCCGCGGAAGACCCGCAGGCGCTGATCCGCGACCTGACGGCGAACTACGCGCGCTGCGCCGGGCCATTCCACGCGGCGTCGAAGCTGAACATCGACGACGTCATTGACCCGCGCGAGACACGCCCGCGCCTGATCCGGGTGCTCGATCAGACGCTGACGCGGCGGACGGCGTCCGCGCAGCCCGCGATGCGGCACGGGGTCATGCCCTGACGGCTTGCATCTTCTGGATGAACCCGTCGACGCCGTCGCGCAGCGGATCGGCGACGGGCAGGCCGAGCCGGTCTGCTGTCCGCGCGATCCAGTCGGCGCGATCAGCCTCGCCCATCTTCGAACTGTTGATGCTGATCCCCGCGCAGGCGATGGCCGGGTTCGTCAGCCGTCCGAGCTGCGTGTAAAGCGCGATCGCTTCGGCAAGGTCGGGCATGGGAATGTGTGGGTAGCCGTAGATCGCGGCGCGCGTCGGATCGTGGCAGAGCACGAACAGGTCGGGCTGCGCGCCGTGCAGGAGGCCGAGCGTCACGCCCGCGAAGGCGGGGTGATAAAGCGAGCCCTGGCCCTCGATGATGTCCCAATGATCGGGCGCGTTCGCCGGGCTCAGCCATTCGGCTGCGCCTGCGATGAAGTCGGCGACGACGGCATCGATGGCGACGCCGTGACCGGCGATCATGATGCCGGTCTGCCCCGTTGCCCGGAAATCCGCATTGCCGCCGAGTGCCTGCCACCGCTTCGCAATGGCAAGCGCCGTGTATTTCTTGCCGAGTGCGCAGTCCGTGCCCACGGTAAGCAGTCGCTTGCCCGAGCGGGGGAGACCGGTGCCCGCGCTGAAGCTGACGGTTGGGTGACGGACGTCGAACAACGTGCGGCCAAGGCGTCGCGCGGTCGCTGCCAGCTCCGGGATGTCTGCAAGCCGCTGGTGGAGCCCGGCGACGATGTCGAGCCCGGCTTCCAGCGCGGCGATGAGCTCGGGCAGCCAGTGGGCCGGGATGGCGCCGCCGACCGGCGCAATGCCGAGAAGCAGCGCACGCGCGCCGCGCGACGCCGCGGCAGTGGGCGTGAGCCTTTCGAGTCCCAGGGTCACCGTCGCTTCCGGCATGGCATACTCGCCGATCACCGCGTCAGGCGCCCAGTCGCGCAGGCCGAATGCGGTCTTGGCATAGGTCTCGCTCCGGGTGTCACCCAGAAAGAGGAGATAGGGTGACGGCAGGTCTACCATGGGCTGTCCAGTGTCCTTCAGCGGTGCGTTTGTTGATCTTTTGGAAACGATGTTCCTTATTCGACAATAATCAACTTGAATTCAATTTCAAAATGAAGAATGATCCTGATCGTACCGACGGTGCCAGCACAGGCATACGGCGGAGCTTGGTGACGGGAATGCGTGGGCCGGAATCGGCGCGCGAGAAAAAGGGGAAACGAAATGCATGTTTTGAAGCGCGCGCTTTTGTGTTCGGCGGTTTGCGTGGGCGGTGCCGGCGTGGCCGCGCCCGCTCTGGCACAGTCCGCCGAGCTGGAAGAGATCATCGTCACCGCGCAGAAGCGGGCGGAATCGATCCAGGATGTGCCGATTTCGGTTTCCGCGCTGTCGGCGGAAGCGATCCGGGATCAGGGCATCGGCCGTATCGAGGATTTCGCGACCTCGCTACCCAGCGTCTACATCGACATGCGCGAGCTGCGCGGCACGTCGATCTCGATTCGCGGTATCGTTTCGGAAACGAACAACCCCGGCGTCGATCAGGGTGTCGGCGTTTACGTCGACGGCGTCTACATGGGCCGCCCGACGACGATCAACAACAGCCTCTATGACCTTGAACGCATCGAGGTGCTGCGCGGGCCGCAGGGCACGCTTTACGGCAAGAATACGATCGCTGGCGCGATCAACTTCATCACGAGGAAGCCTGGCGACGAACTTCGCGGCGACATCAGCGCGAGCTACGGCAATTATGAAGCCATCCGGGCAAGCGCCTCGATCAGCGGGCCGGTGGTTCCGGGCAAGTTCTATGTCGGCGTTTCGGGCGGCATCGACCGCCGCGACGGGCTGGTGAAAAACCTGCTGACCGGAACCGACCTCGACGACGTCGATTCGCTTTCGGGCCGTCTGACGGCGGTTTACAGCGAGAACGAGGATTTCGAACTCGTTGCGCGTGTCGATGCGTCGCGTGATCGGACCAATTCCGGGTCCATCGACATCACCGACAACGGCGATCTTACCGGAACACCGCTTGCGGACGCGAGCGGTTGGGACCGTCAGGTTGTGCAGAACAGGGACACGGTTCAGAACCGCGACACGTTCGGCGCCTCTGGCGAGATCAACTGGTCGCTCGGCGGCGGGAAGCTGACGAGCATCACGGCTTACCGTGAGTTCCAGTGGTATAACCTCGCGGACAATGACTACACGGCGCTCGACCTGCTCGCTTCGGGTATCAGCGAGGACCAGAACCAGTTCAGCCAGGAACTGCGTTTTGCCTCGCCTGACAGCGGCCCGCTGACGTATGTGTTCGGTGTCTATTATTTCCACCAGCGGCTTGAGACAAATTCGGCTGCGGTGATCGGCGCGGACCTCGGCATCTATCCCGAGGCCGTGACCGGAAACATTTTCGCGACCATTAAATCCGAAAGCATCGCCGGATTCGGTCAAGCCGTCTATCGCGTGACGGACCAGTTCAGCATTACTGCCGGACTGCGCTATACGTGGGAAAAGAAGGACGTCATTCACAGCCAGAACGGCGATCCGTTCGGATTGCTGCTTGCAACGATGCCGGAACGTCGGTTCGGCCGATCGGAGGATGATTTCTCTCCGTCGCTCAGCCTCAATTACAAGTGGAACGACAAGGTTCTGACCTACGCGACCGTCAGCCGGGGCTTCAAATCGGGCGGTTACAACGTGTTTTCTGTGACGCCCACGGACGATGCCGAGTATGAACCGGAATTCGTGACAAGCTATGAGATTGGCCTGAAATCCGATCTGCTCGACAACCGTCTGCGTTTCAACGCCTCGGCATATTATCTGCGTTACAAGGACCTGCAGGTGAACCAGCTCGAGCTGGTGGGCGGTCTGCCGCAATTCCAGACCTCGAACGCTGCGCGCGCGCGCAGCAAGGGTGTCGAACTCGAACTCACGGCACGGCCCGTTAACGGCTTCGACGTTACGGTGAACTACAGTTATCTCGATGCGAAGTTCCTCGATTATGCAGGCGCCACGCCGGGTGGCGACGACTTCACCGGCAACACGATGGTGAAGGCGCCGAAGCACAACATCAGCGTGGGCGCGCAATACGAGGCGCCACTTACCGACACGCTCTCGCTGACGCTGCGCGGTGATCTGACGCATCGCAGCCGGATCTTCTTCGGGCCGGACAACGACTATTCGCAAGGCGATGTGACGCTGCTCAACGGGCGTATCGGTATCGGCAGCGAACAGGGCTGGTCGCTGTTCCTGTGGGGCCGCAACCTGACGAACAAGGACTACGCGCTCTACCGCGACGATGGCGTGATTATCGGCGGGCAGGCCGTGCAGTCTCTCTCCGCGCCGCGCACGTATGGCGTTGAGGCACGCTTCAAGTTCTAGGGGCTGAACCGTCAGACCAAAAAGGAGGCCGGGGAATTGTTTCCCCGGCCTCTTCTTTTTTGTACTTGGCCTGATTACTTCGCGGGGGTCTGCTGTGCGCTGAACCTGCCGCCGTAATACTCCATCGTCAGCGTTGCCGGTTTGCCGCGTTTCCCGGGTTTGAAGACGACGTTGTGCTCGTCGTCGACGGCCGACACGAAGCGGTTTGCGCCCTGGTAGAGCAGCGGCAGCACAGGGCCGCCCGATTTGGTTCCACCGAAATTCAGGTAGAGCTGGCCGTCCTTGAAGGAGAAGCCGTGCACCTCCGGCCCGAAGCGGTAGGGCGCGAAATAGTAATCGCCCGAGACGCGGGTGCCGAGATCGGCGGGAACCGGCAATGCTTTGACGACCGGCTGCGGCACGCCAAGTATCTCGCGCGCGATCTTCTGTTCGACGCTGAGCGGCGGAAAAGCACCGCCCTGATTGTTGGTGGTGATGGTGATGACCACGTCGTCATCGGGATAATAAGCGTAGTATGCCGAGAAGCCGTAGATATCGCCCGCGTGGGATATCTTGCGGTGGCCTTCGAAGTTCGTCGTGACGAGGCAGCCGAGCGTGTAAAGAAGCTCGGTTCCGTCCTCGAGCTTGTCGCGCTTCAGAATGAGATCGCGCACGGCCTGGCTGGTCTTGTCCGACGCGAACACACCGCGGCGGTATTTCAGAAGATCGCCGACGGTCGACATGATCGCGCCGGCTGAGAATGGAACGATGGGATCATATTGCAGTGCATTCTGCCAGCCGTTCTTGCCCTTTTTGTAGCCTTGCGCGCGGTGCGGCACGAGACGGGTCCAGTCCGTATAGAGCGACTTCGACATGCCGAACGGTTCGAGAATGTGCGTGCGGACGTATTCGTCGTACGTCACGCCCGAAACCTTCTCGATGATGAGGCCGATCAGATAAGTGCCGGAGTTCGAATAGCTCCACGCCGTTCCCGGCTTGAACATCAGCGGCTTGCTCGCGAAGTAGCCGACCATCTCCTCGCGCGTGAATTCCTTCCGGGAGTTGTAGGGAAACTCCGGCAGGTCGGTGTAGTTCACAAGGCCGCCGGTGTGATCGAGAAGATTGCGGACCTTCACGCTGCGCGCGGGCTCCGGCAGATCGGGCAGATAATGGCCCGCGGTCTCGTCCAGCGAAACCTTGCCGTCCACAGCAAGCTGCGCGAGCGCAAGGCCGGTGAAGGATTTCGTGATCGATCCGATCGGGAAGACGGTATCCACCGTGACCGGCACGTCCTGCTCCAGATCGGCCATGCCGAACCCCTTCGCATAAACGAGTTCGCCCTTGCGTTCGATCGCGATTGCGAGCCCGGGGAAGGGGGCCGCTTCCATGCGGTTTGCGATGATTGCATCAATACGGGACGCGGTTTCGGGCGCGAGCGCTTCGGCCTTCACCTCCGAATGCAATGCATCGGTGCCGAGCAGCGCGACGCTGACCAGAAGCGGGAGCACGCCCCTGCGCCAGCCTTCGCCGCGCGGAGCCTTCGATGAACAGATGAGTTCGTGCATGACACCTTCCTTCACTCAGATGGTCCTTTCATAGTGGTGCCACCATCGCCGAGCCGCCGCGGTCCCGTCGCGGCGTCTCCCCGATGATGGCACGATTTGCGGGCGTGATCCTAGAAGTTGAATCGCGCCTCCACGCCGAACGTGCGCGGTGCGCCGAGCACGATGAGCTGCTGCCCCACAAGCGCCTGGTTCGAGAGGTCGAACAGACGGGTCTTGTAGGTCTTGTCGGTAAGGTTCTTGCCCCAGAGCGCGATCGACCAGCGGTCTTCCTCGCCGGCGAGCGTGATGCGGCCGTTAAGAAGCCCGACGGTGCCGACGCGGGCTGCTGGATCCTTGATGGGCAGCAGGTCGGTGCCGCGCTCGTAGAGATAGTCGCCGCGCAGGGTGAGCGACATTTCGCCCAGCGGCACGGTGTACTGCGCGTTTACGCCAAAGCGGGTTTCCGGCGCGCGCGGGAGGTCGGCGAGCGGGATTTCCGGGCTGCCGGGCGCTGTGGGTA
Source organism: Sphingosinicella sp. (assembly GCF_013911755.1). Lineage (GTDB taxonomy): Bacteria > Pseudomonadota > Alphaproteobacteria > Sphingomonadales > Sphingomonadaceae > Sphingosinicella. Next base: position 58,138 of record NZ_JACESP010000015.1, on the reverse strand, counting down.
CCGTGCCTTCGTCATATTCCGCATCGGTGAGCGCGAGATTGAAGCCGAGTTCGAGCGCCGGGATCGGCACGGCTGTGACTTCGAGCTCGACACCGCGCGAGTGCGCCTTGCCGGCGTTGCTGGTGCGCGGATCGAAGGGGAGCGTATTCGGATCGTCCGCCGAAATCTGGATGTCGGTCCATTCCATCGCGAACGCCGCGACGTTCACGAGAAGGCGGTTTTCGAGGAGGCTCATCTTCGCGCCGATCTCGTAGTTCCAGATATATTCGGGATCGTAGCTGATGCCGTTCGCGTCGCCGAGCGCGTCGTTGAAGCCGCCACTCTTGAAGCCGCGGCTGACGGTCGCATAGGCCATTGCCGACGGGTTGAAGTGGTAGCGGATGTTGAAGCTGGGCGTGAACGCCTTCCACGTATCCTTGCCCTGCAGACCGTCCACCTGACCGCCGAGGAGCGCGAGCGGATCGAACTGCGAATAGAGGATCGACTTCTTTTCGTAGGTGTAGCGGCCGCCGAGCGTCGCTTCGAGCTGATCGGTGATCTTGTAGGAGATGTTCGCGTAAGCCGCGTAGCTATCGAGTTTCATGTCCGCGTCGGACCCGATGTCCATCGCGGGCACCTCGAGCAGATCGGCGAGATCCTGTCCGAGGCGAACGAAGCTGAGGTTGCGGCTCGTCTGGTGGAAATAATAGAGGCCCGCGATCCAGCTGAGCGCCGTGTCGCCCTTCGAGGCGAGGCGCAGCTCCTGGCTGAAGCGCCAGACGTCTTCGGGGTCGCCGTCGTAGAGCCAGCGCAGCGGCGACATGTCGGTGTCGCCGATGTTGTCGTATTCATGCTCGCGGTAGGACGTGATGCTGGTGAAATCGACGCCGCCGAAATCGATATTCGCGTTGAACGAGACGGCCCACGCCTTCAGCGTTTCCTTCGTCGCGAGGTCCGAATAGACGCGGCGGTCGAAGGGGTCGGTGTTGAGCGGAAGTTCGAACAGTTCGAGCAGCTGCGGGAGCAACTGGTCGGGGTTGTAGGCCAGGGTTTCGAAATACTTGGATCGCTGGTCAACCTTCCGATATTCGCCGGTAAGCACGAACTCGGCATTCTCGGTAGGCCGCATCAGCAGCTGGCCGCGCAGGCTCCATGTGTGGGAATCGTCGCCGCGCGTTCCGTCGATCTCGTTGCGCGTGAAGCCTTTGCGGTCCTCGTATTGCCCCGAGATGCGGGCGAGCAGCTTGTCGGCAATGATCGGTCCGCTGACGGCGCCGCGCAGGTTGACCGCGTCGTAGTCGCCGTAGCCAGCCGAGACATAGCCTTCGAATTCGTCGGTCGGCTTCTTCGTGGTGATACTGATCACGCCGCCGACGGTATTGCGGCCGAAGAGCGTGCCCTGCGGACCGCGCAGAACCTCGACGCGCTCCACATCGACCATGTCGATATTGGCGCCGACGCCGCCGCCCATGAACACCTCGTCGACATAGACGCCGACGGCGGGGTCTTGCCCGGCCGAGCCCGAGCTTGCGGAAATGCCGCGCAGCGCGATGGGGGAGAGCTTGAGATCGGAAAAGTTGCCGAAGCCGAGGCTCGGGGTATTCTGTGCGAGATCGCCTAGCCCGTCGATGCCGCGCGCGGTGAGGCCAGCTTCGGAGTATGCGGTGATGGCGATCGGCACGTCCTGCACGCTTTCCGTGCGCTTCTGGGCGGTGACGGTGATGATCTCGATGCCATAGGCGTCTTCCTGCGCCAGCGCGGGTACGGGCGAGAGCAGCGCGAGCACCGCGGCCGATCGCATCAGCTGGCGCACGGACAGGTTACGTGCAGGGTTAACCGATTTCGACATTCCTTCCCCCTTTTTCAGATCGATTGATAGAACATAAATTCATATTCAAGTTTTGCGTTGGTCTTCGTGACCGGGAGGCCCGGAGCCTTCCCCTGATTCCAGTTCAGCAAAACACCTGCCCCTCCCAATAGCGGTGCATGGGCCGCGTGCAGGGCCGCCTCCCAACCGGCTCGCCCTCCAAACGACGCCATCACTATCCGCAGCTTTACTTGAAATTAAATTTAAAATCAAATAGCGAAAGAATGAGGGCGCCGCACGCGTCGTGTTTGAGGGTTCGAGAATTGACTGAATCGCCGGAAGTCCTTCTGTCCCGTCAGGGCCGGGCCAGCGTCATCACGCTCAATCGGCCCGCGTGCCTCAATGCGATCAACGAACCGATGGTCCGCGCGTTCATCGCTGCGCTGCGCGAAGCCAATGCCGACGAGGCGACGGCGGCGATTGTGCTTCACGGGAGCGGCAAGGCCTTCTGCGCAGGCGACGACCTGACCGCGCACGAGGCGCCGGAGGACGTGGACGAAATGACGATGCGCGCACGTGTGGACGTGATGCAGCAGGTGAGCCGGGAGATCATGTTCGGCGTAAAGCCGGTGATCGCGGCCGTGCACGGTTGGGCCGTGGGCGGCGGCTTCGAATGGGCGATCAACTGCGACGCGGTGATCTGGTCCGAGGAAGCGCGCGCGTTTTTCCCCGAGATCGAATGGGGCATGTTCGTGAGCGGCGGCGTGACCGCGCTGCTGCCGCGTCTGATCGGCCCGCAGCGGGCGTTCAGATGGATCATGGGTGGCGAACATCTGGACGGGAAGGCGCTGAATGAGGCGGGGCTCGTGACCGAGATCGCGCCGACCGGACAGCATCTCGAAGCGGCATTCGCACTCGCTCAGCGCATTGCGTCGCGCCCGGCGAAGGCGGTACGCAACCTGAAACGGGCGATCAACCTGCTTGAGCGTGACCGTATCGAGGCGGCGATGGCGGAGGAAACAATCAACCTCGCCGCGAGCCTGCTCGATGCTGAAGTGACGGCCCGTGTGGCGGGATTCAAGGTGCGAGGTTCGGAGGCTCTATGATGGTACGGAAAGCCGGTTGCGCGATCGCTGGCGCTTTAATGCTGATGGCGGCCGGGTGCGCGCATGGCACGGCACCGGCGGCGCCCGAGGCGGCACGCCTCGATGCCGTGATGCAGGCCTTGCCGCTGGCATCGTCTTCGCCCGCACCCGCTGATGCCATGCACAATGCGGCGGTGGTCGTGGAGGATCCCGCGCAAAAGCTCTATTATGCAAAGGGCGTCGGCCCCGCGCGCGAAGGCGGTACGGCCGCGATTACGGCACACGACCAGTTCCCGATCGCGAGCGTGACCAAAACGATGACGGCGACGGTGATTCTGCAACTCGCCGAAGAGGGGAAGCTTGGCCCGGAGGGGATCGAAACGACGCTCGGTTCGCTCGGCGTGCTCGCGCCCGCGGTCCTCGACCGCCTGATGACGTTTGAAGGGCGCAGCTATGGCGCCGGGCTGACAATCCGGCAATTGCTGGCGCACCAGTCGGGTATGCGCGACGTCTTCATGGACGACGCAAAGCTCACGTCGGAACAAAGCCAGGGGCAGGCGGCGCCGGAGTCCTTCGGCGGCGTGCTGCTCGGCGTGCTCGGCACGCATCGCAAGTGCCTCGAGACGCCGGGATGCGATATCGCGACGCTGGCAACCGGAAAGACATGGGCGCCGTGGGACCCGTCACGGCCGGATGATCCGCAGGCCGGCATCCTCAATTTCTACCTCAGCTATAACGGCGGCGCGACGAACGGACTGTTCGCGCCGGGGCAGGGGTATCACTACAGCGATACCGGCTACATCATTCTCGGCCTGGTGATCGAAAAGCTCACCGGCGCCACGCTGCATGAGGCCTACCGTAAGCGATTGTTCGATCCGCTCGGGCTGAAGCACACCTATCTCGAATATGCGACCAAGCCAGCGACCACGCCCTATGAGGGCAACGCTGCGGATTTCTATATCGGGGATTTCGCCGGCCGCACCGGGCGCTTCAACATTTCCTTCGATTGGGCGGGCGGCGGTGTCGTCTCAACGGCCGACGAACTTAACCGCTTCATCCGCGCGCTCGGCGAGGGGCGGCTGTTCAAGAAAAAGGAAACGCTGGCGCTGATGACGTCGCCTCAGTGGCGCCAGATGCGCGGCGATATCGCGGTGGAACGTGGGCTTGGCGTGTCACGACTGACGACGCCCGACGGCATCTCGTATTTCGGACACACCGGATTCTGGGGCGCGATCATGCTCTATGAACCGGGCACGGGGATCAGCCTCGGCGGAACGCTCAATCAGGTGGGGCATAATCCCGCTATTTGGGCGATCGACCTGCTGCGCGCCGCGCGCCCACGCGCGGCAGCCGCAAACTGACGACCTGGTTCAGGCCATCTTGAGGCTTGTGAAGCCCTCATAGCCCTTCAACTGCTCGGCGGGCGGATTTGCGAGGTAAATCGCCCTGTACCAGAGAATCGCGAGGAAATGCGCCACATCCTCCGGCGACGAGAAGGCCTTCACCAGCGTCGGATTCCGATCGACGTAAAGCTCGAACAGGAAGTTGTCGACCATGCCGCCGAGGGCATAGGCGATCATCAACCGCTGCTCCTCGCCCAGTGCCACGCCGGGGCATCGCTTTGCGATGTCCTTCGCGATCTTGAGGCTCCAGTCCGCGCTCACCTTGCGATAGAGTTCGGAGAACTCGGCCTCCTCCTCGTCGAAGTGGAGCAGGCACCGCATCAGGCCTGGCGTGCGCGAATAGGTGGAAACCATGACCTTGTTGGCGCGCACGATCGAATCGAACGGGTCACTGGTCGGCGGCATGCCGGAGAGGTCGTCGAAACGCTGCCTATCGAGCAGTTCAACAAGGATCTCGTGGGTGAGGTCCGCCTTGCCCGAAAAATAGTGGTAGAGGAGGCTGACGTTGACGCCGGCTTCGGATGCGATGTCGGAAAGGCGCATGGCGCGGTAGCCGATCCGCTCCAGCACGCGCACGGTCGCTTCCTTCAGCTTCTCGCGCGTCTGATTGCCGCGCTGCGTCTGTGGTGCGGCAGGTTTCTTGCTGACGGCGTTGCGACGTTCCTTGCGGCCCAGCGGTGCGACGGCAGGCCTTTCGCCCACGGCTTTTTTCTTTGTTGCCATTGCGCTCTTGATCAACCTCGATTGCGCCCGTGATACCGGATACCGGCCTTAAAACCAATTTCTAATCATAGCCTCGTACGGCAATTTATAAACTTGAATTTAAATTCAATCGTGTTAAGCCGCCTGTATCAAGACGGAAGGGTGCGTCGTTCGTGCGCGGGCGTTCTGCGATGCGAAGTGCCGACGTCCCGTTCCGAAACCGGAAGGGCTGCGTAACACCGATGGAATATGATGTCGAAACCCTGTCGTCGCTCGTCGGGCAGGAGATACTTGTCAGCGACTGGATATCGCTCTCGCAGGACGAGATCGACGCCTTCGGCAGGGTGACGCGCGACATCGATCCCATGCACATGGATCCCGACTATGCGCGCGAACACAGCCCGTTCGGCCAGACCATATTGTTCGGGTTTCAGACGCTGTCGATGCTCAGCCATCTCTGCTCGCCGATCCGTTATCGCCACGGCGGGGGCGTCGCCGGCTATGATCTGAATTATGGGCTCAACCGGGTGCGTTTCATTTCGCCGGTTCCGGTGAACGCGCGTTTCCGCAACCGCATGGTGATCAAGAGCGTGGAGCAGCGCGAGGATGGCGCCTATCTTGTCACCTCCGAGAACACGATCGAGATCGAGGGGCAGGAGCGTCCGGCTCTCGTAGCCGAATGGATCGGCCTGATTTCGAGAGAGGCGGCCTGATGCAGGCGCCGCACGGTCCGGCGCTTGTCGCCAGTATCGAGAGGCTGCCGGACGCAGTTGCCGCCTATGCGCGGACGGTTCCTGATCGCGAGGCGATCATCTTCGGCGATCAGCGCTTGTCTTATGCGGATTTCGACCGCGAGATCGATCGCTATGCGCGCGCGCTGATCGCTGCGGGCGTGGCGGTTGGCGACCGTGTCGCCATGATCGTGACGCCGCGCCCCGAGTTCATGCTGATGCTGCTTGGCGCGATGCGTGCGGGTGCCGTGTGGGTGGGCGTGAACCCGAAATACAGGCGCGAGGAAATGCGCCATGTGCTCGGGGACTGTCAGCCGAAACTGCTGGTTTCGATTCTCGAAGATCCGGCGGGACGCCGCTATGACGATGACCTCCGAGATCTTGCGGGCGATGTCGTCGCGGGCGTCAGCCTCGTCACCATCGGCGGTGTTCTGAATGGGATGGGCCGATCGCTCGATGCGTTTCTCGCGGACGGCGATGCCCTTGATGATGTCGCGCGCCGATTGAATCGCACCTCGCGCCGCGATCCCGTGAGTATCGTCTACACCTCGGGGTCGACCGGAAAGCCCAAGGGGGCCGTGCTCTCGCACGACAGCTTTTTTCATTCGTACCGGGCGCTTTCGGAATCGTTCGTGGGCCGCGAACGTCTGCGCGCCGGGCACCGCGTGATCTGCAACCTGCCGACCAACCATGTCGGCTGCCAGTCCGACGTGTGTGGAAACTGCCTGATCGACGGCGGCACGATCGTGTTCATGGAAAGCTTCGATCCAGCCGGAATTCTGGAGACGACGGAGCGCGAGAAGATCACGATCCTCGGCGGGCTGCCGCTGATGCATCAGGCGGTGTTCGATCATCCCGATGCCGCGCGGCGCGACCTCTCCAGCGTATCGGTGATCGCATGGGGCGGCGCGCCGATGCCTGCGCCGCTGCTCCGCCGGCTGGAGGGGAAGGGCTATTTCTTCTCGCTGCACTATGGGCTCACCGAAGGCGGGTCGATCAACAGCGTCAATCCGCCAGACGCGGATTTCGCGCTTTTGACGGAAACGATCGGGCACCACGATCACCACAACGCTTATCGTGTCGTCGATGAGGGGGGCGAGCCCGTTCCCGAGCACGGTATCGGCGAAGTGCAGATCAAGGGGCCGGGCGTGATGCTCGGCTATTTCAACAATCCCGAGGCGACTGCCGCGGCCTTCACGGCGGACGGCTGGTTCCGCACCGGCGATCAGGTGGAGTTGCTGCCGGCTGGCAACTGGCGCTTCGTCGGGCGCAGCGTAGAGATGTTCAAGTCGGGCGGTTACAACGTTTATCCGCGCGAGGTCGAACTCGCGCTCGAAGAGCATCCGGGCGTCGCGGCGGCGGCCGTGATCCCGGTGGCCGATCCGCGTTATGACGAGGTCGGCTGGGCATTCGTGATTCCCGCGCCGGGCGCGGTGATCGACGAGGCTACGCTCCGCGCATTCGCTGCGGAGCGGCTTGCGAACTACAAGGTGCCCAAGACCTTCCTGGTCCGCGAGGCGCTGCCGCTGCTGCCGATCGGCAAGGTGGACAAGCACGCGCTTCGCGAAGAAGTGCGGCAGTTGAGCGGCGCGCGGTGAACAAGGCCATGGGCGGCGCGGTGGCATCGGTGGACGCTCGCGGCCTCTCCATCGGCACCATGGCGGCGTTTGGCGTCGGCTCGCTTGGAACCGGCGTGTTCTCCACCGTGCCGAGCGTGCTGCTGCTCTATTTCATGACAAGCGTTCTCGGCATTTCGCCGGCGCTCGCCGCCATTACCGTGTTCATCCCGAAGTTCTGGGACGTGCTGATCGACCCCATGATCGGGATGTTTTCGGACCGCACGCAGAGCCGCTGGGGTCGGCGGAGGCCCTATATGCTGGTTGGCGGCATCACGATGAGCCTTTTCTTCGTGATGCTGTTTTCGGTCCCCGCGTTCGAAACGCCGCTCGAGAGCTTCGTCTACGTGACCGCCGCGTACATGGCCTGCGCCACGGCTTACGCGGTGTTCTCGGTGCCTTATATCGCGATGCCCGCCGAGATATCTCGCAGCCCGGAGGAACGCACGACATTGATGTCGTTCCGCATGGGATTTGCGATGGCCGGCATCCTGCTCGGCGGCGCAGGCGCGCCGTTCCTTGTCGATCTCGCGGGCGGCGGGCGTGCCGGTTACGCCGCGATGGCGCTGACGATTGGAATCGTGTGCGGCATAGCAATGCTCGTACCCGTGGCGGCGACGCGCAGGCTGGGGGCGGCGGCATCGGTTTCGGCGGATTTCCAGTTCTGGCAGGGGCTTCGGCAGGCGGCGGCCTGCAAGCCGTTTCTGCTGCTCCTCGTCACCTATCTGCTGCAACTGGCGGGGCTCGGCTGTTTCTCGGGCGCTTTGCCTTATTATGCCGTGCATATCCGCGAGGGTTCGGGGATGACCGTGACGCTGCTGTTCGTTGCGCTCAACGTCTCGGCGATCGTTGCCATGCCGCTCTGGGTGCGCATTTCCCGAAGCGTGGGCAAGGTGCGCGCCTATATCGGATCGAGCGTGCTGCTCGTGCTTGCGACTGCGGGACTCTGGTTCTGCGACAGCGAAACGCCCGATGCGCTTCTCTATGCGCAGGTCTGCCTGATGGGTCTCGCCTTCGCTGGGCAGCAGCTGTTTCCCTTCGCGCTGCTGCCCGACGTTCTCGATGCCGACGCGCGCGCCACGGGTATCCACCGGCAGGGCATGTTCACGGGGCTGTGGACGGCAGGCGAAAAACTCGGCCTTGCGCTCGGCGGATTGGCGACGGGCGCCGTACTCTCGTGGACAAGCTTCGTCGCATCGAGCGGAACGGTGGTGACGCAGCCGGAGTCGGCGCTCACAGGTATTCGTGTTGCGTTTGCAATTCTGCCCTCGCTGCTTGTGGCGGCGAGCCTGCTGCTGCTCCTGCGGTTCCGCCGCGTCTATGAAACCCTTTTGACAGGAAAGATCACGCCATGACTTCGATGCAAAGACTGTGGTCCGGTGCGTTGCCGCTGCTGGCGGCGCTGATCGTTTCGATCGCCGCGACGGCGTCGATCGCGGGGCCGCGTGCCCGCGATCTGGGGGTTCCGTTCGAAGGTACGCCGGGGCCGCTGAATGCCATAACGGACGTCGCGGGAGTCGAAGTCGGCCACACCACCGTGATTTCAGGCGATGGGCCGATGGTGATCGGCAAGGGGCCTTACCGCACCGGCGTGACGATCATTCACCCGCTCGGCAAGGGCAGCATCGACGGTGTGGCCGCGGGCAGGGCCGTGATCAACGGCACCGGCGAATGGACCGGAATGCATCTCGTCGACGAGATCGGGCAGTTCCTGGGGCCGATCGCGCTCACCGGTTCCGGCAACGTCGGCCTCGTGCATCAGAGCCTGATGGACTGGTCGATCAGCAAGGTGCCGGAAGAGGCGCTGTTCTCTCGGGTGCTCCCGGTCGTCGGCGAAACGCTCGACAGCCGGCTCAACGACGTCTTCGGGCACGGCCTTACGCGCGACCACGTGTTCGCAGCGCTCGACGGCGCCAAAGGCGGCCCGGTCGCCGAGGGCAATGTCGGCGGCGGCACGGGCATGATCGCCTACACCTTCAAGGGCGGCATCGGCACATCGTCGCGCGTCGTTTCGGCAGGCGACAAACGTTATACCGTCGGTGTGCTGGTGCAGGCGAACCACGGAAGCCGCGACGATCTGCGCATCGCGGGTGTGCCGATCGGCAAGGAGATCAAGGGCGCATGGCCTGAGGTGAACGGCGTGGCGGTTCTCGGCCCCGATGCGGGAAAGCCGCAGGACAAGAACTCGCTGCTGATCGTGATCGCAACCGACGCACCGCTGATGCCGCACCAGCTGGAGCGGCTTGCCCGCCGCGCCGCGCTCGGCGTCGGCCGCAACGGAAGCACGGCCGGGGCGCTCTCCGGCGAATTCGCGCTCGCCTTCTCGACGAGTCACATCATCCCGCTCGGCGGGCCTCCGCGCCTGCCGGCGATGATCAACGATACCGACAGCGAGACAATGAACGCGCTGTTTTCGGGTGTCGTACACGCCACGGAAGAAGCGCTTGTGAACCAGCTCGTGGCGTCCGAAACCATGACGGGCGCGAACAACGTGAAGGTTTACGGCATTCCGCACGATCAGCTGACACGCATTATGAAGGCACGCTTTCCTCGCCGCTAAGTCGGTTTCGCGAAGAATCAGCCTTCCTTGTGGTTGAAAACATGCAAAAACTCGCTGGATGACTGATCCTGCAATAACGATTGATGCGATTCGCGATGCACGCGCCGCCCTCGGCACCCGCATCGTCACCACCCCGACGCTCGACTGGGAGGCGGACGAACTTCGGGACCGCCTGGGCCCTGACACGCGCGTCAATCTGAAGCTTGAACTCTTCCAGCGGACGGGGACGTTCAAGCCCCGTGGCGCGCTCACCGTGATGATGGCGCTTTCGGAGGCCCAGCGTGCGCGCGGCGTTACGGCTGTCAGCGCCGGCAATCACGCGATCGCCACCGCCTATGCCGCCCGGACGCTGGGGATTTCGGCGCGGGTGGTCATGATGCCCACAGCCAATCCGGCGCGCATCGAACGTTGCCGCCGTCTCGGCGCGGAGGTGGAGATCGCGGCGGACGGTGCAGCGGCATTCGAGCGCGCGAAGCAGATCGAGGCCGAAGAAGGTCGCGTTTTCGTGCACCCTTTCGAAGGCCCGCTGACGGCGCTCGGCACCGCCACCATCGGCCTTGAATGGGCAAGCCAGACCGAACCGCTCGACGTGCTGATCTGCCCGATCGGCGGGGGCGGACTCTGCGGCGGGCTCGCGACCGCAATCCGGCTGCTGATGCCCGATTGCCGGGTGTTCGGCGTGGAGCCGGAAGGCGCGGACAATATGTACCGCAGCTTCGCGCAAGGCGCGCCCGCCACCAACGCGAAAATCGCGACGATCGCGGACAGCCTGGGACCGCCCTATTCGTTGCCGTACAGTTTTAGGCTGTGCCGCGAGGCCGTGGAGGAGATCGTGCTGGTTTCCGACGATGCGCTGCGCGCGGGCATGGACCTGCTGTTCCGAGAGGCGCGCCTTGCGGTCGAGCCGGCGGCAGCGGCAGCGACCGCCGCGCTGATGGGCCCGCTCGCAGAGCGCGTGCGCGGCAAGCGGGTGGGCGTGATCGTTTGCGGCGCGAACATCGACATCGCCGGGTTCGCGGCACAGGTCGAGGCCGGAAAGCGCATCACGGGCTTGCAATAGCACAGCATGGCGGCGCTCCGGCGGGGACAGACTGATCAGCGTAGGGAGGAGGCAAGTATGCACTGCGCATCGGCCATGATTTCGGGCTGCGCCTCGACGCCGGCGAAGACGCGATGAGCACCGTGATACCGGATCGCGCGGCAATCGACGTGGCGCGCGAACGTATCCGCGATCTTGCCGTGCGCACGCCGCTTATCCGGCTGCAGGGCGGCGCGCGGAATGATATCTATCTGAAGCTCGAAATGCTGCAGCCAGTCGGCTCCTTCAAGATACGCTGCGCGGCGAATGCGCTCCTCAGCCGCGGCGATTCCTGCCGCAGTGGCGTGTTCACGGCGAGCGCCGGGAATTTTGCGCAGGGCCTTGCCTATGCCGGACGCGCGCGGGGCATTTCGGTGACGTCCTACGTTCCGGATACGGCGGCGCGCAGCAAGGTGGAGGCGCTGCAGAGGTTCGGCGCACGCGTGGTGCCGCTTGCCTATGATCGCTGGTGGGCGATGCTTGCCGAGCCCCCCGCCGATCCGGCGTTCATCCATCCTGTCATGGAGAGCGAGGTGCTCGCCGGAAACGCAACGATCGGCGCCGAGATCGTCGAGGATCTGCCCGATGTGGCGACGGTGCTCGCGCCCTACGGCGGCGGCGGGCTCGCTTGCGGTATTGCCGCAGCGCTCAAGGCCTATGGATCTGCGGCCGCGGTTGTCGCGAGCGAGAGCGAGGCAGGCGCGCCGGTGCGCGCGGCGTTTGCTGCCGGAGAGCCGGTCACGGTACCGTTTGCGCCATCCTTCATCACGGGCATGGGCGGCCCGACCGTAATCCCGGCCATGTGGCCGCTGGTACGCAACCTTCTGAAAGGGAGCGCGTTCGTCTCGCTAGCGGAAACAGCCGCCGCTGTGCGGATGCTCGCCGAGCGTCATCACGTGATCGCGGAAGGCGCTGGCGCCGCTCCGGTCGCCGCTGCACTTGCGGGCGAGCATCCGGGACCGGTCGTGTGCATCGTTTCGGGAGGGCATCTCGATGCGGCGCATCTTGCGATCATCCTTGCCGGCGGCGTGCCTTAAATCGAAGCTTAGCGCGGGCGCTGCCGGAACTTGATGGGTGAGACGCCCGTCCATCGCTTGAAGGCGCGGGAGAAGCTCGCGGTTTCGGCAAAGCCGAGCATTTCGCCGATCGCTTCGACCGAGAGGTGCGAGCGATCGAGAAGGTAGCAGGCGCGCTGCTCGCGGACCTGATCGAGCACATCACCGAAACCGAGCTTCTGCTTGGCAAGGCGGCGGTGCAGCGTGCGTTCCGAAACCGCGAGTTCCGCCGCGGCCTTTGCTGCCGAGGGGAAACCTCGGCTCGACCGGACAAGCAGCGAGTAGAGCCGCCCGACCATGTCGTCGCTGACCTGCGCCTCGTCGATCAGCCGCGCGCAGAGCTGCTGATAGGTCTGTTCGAGGAGAGGACTCGCCATCGGCAGCGCCAGATCGGCGGCGCCGGGCTGGAACACCCAACGCGTTACCGGCGCGCCGAACACGACGGGCACGCCAAGCTCTGCCGCATAGTCGATGCCGTCGCTGCGCGGCGGAACGGACGATTCGATGCGCGCCAGCGGAAACGGCTGCCGCATGTCCTTGAGGAAGGTCGTCGCCGAGCCGAGCGAGCGGACGAGACAGAATTCGCGAAGATCGGGCGCGACGTTGCTGTCGTCCGCCTCCATGCCCGCAAGCGTGCCGCTTTCGTCGTAAAGCCGATATTGCAGGAGCGAATAGGTGAGCGCCTGGAATGCCACCAACACCTTCAGCCCGTCGTGTACGGTTCCGGCGGAGAGCACGGCAAGCCCGAGCGGGCCGTAGGTCATCAACCGGTAGCGCATTCCGGTGTGGAACCACAGGCCGGGAACGTCGCGTGTCGCGGTGGCAAAGATCTCCTGAAAGCGCAATTCCTGAAGACCCGACACCTCGCCCTGCGGGTCGTCGGCCTCGGCCGCCGCGATGCCGGCGTCTGCGAGCAAAGGCAGCGGATTGATCCCGGCCTCGTCCAACGCCGCGCGCATGATGCGGACGCTCTGGTTCGGCATCCGCATCGAGCCGAGCAGTTCGATTTTCATGACTGCCTCCCGCTGCGCATCATGCGCGGCGTGGCAGTTAAAGTCAAAAGCTTGGCGCGAGACGACATTCAATGATGCCCGGCTTCATGTTTTGATCGCAGCATCGGGAATGGATGACACAAGATCGATCCGGCCCGACCTTGGAGGAAGATCGTGAACCATCAGCTTGCCGTCGTCGATCACGACATCGCCCTTGGCGGTGGACCGCTCCCCTTCACGCAGTGGGATACGAACCCGCATGTGAAGCTGGGTCAGCTTGGTGCGGAGCCGCCGCTTCCGGAGATTGCGGCCGAACTCCAAAAGTCGCTGCACAGCTTCGCGGAGAAGGTCATGCGTCCGATCGGTACCGAACTCGATCGTCTTAGCGCGGACGCGGTCGTCGACAGGGCTTCGCGCTACTGGGAATTCCGCCGTGCCTACGCCGAGCTTGGCATCAACATGGAGACGCTGGCCTCCTTCTCTGCCGAAGAGATGCCGCACGTGTTCGCGATCCTCTTCGAAGAGCTTGGCTGGGGCGATTCCGGTCTCGCCATTTCCGCAGGCGCCGGCCTGCTGCCGCATTACATGGCGGCGAAATTCGGCAATGGTTTCGTGGCCCGCACCTACCCTGAGTCGCTGATCGGGAGCTGGGGCATCACGGAGCCCGACCGGGGGAGCGATTCGATCGACCCCGGCGGGCACGCGGCTCACGCTGCGGGAAAGCCGAACCGGCCGAACTGCGTTGCGCGGATATCTGACGGCAAGATCGTCATCAACGGCCAGAAATCGGCGTGGGTTTCGAACGGCCCGGTCGCTGACCTCTGCATCCTTTACTGCGCGGCCGAGACGGGATCGGGCTACGATCCGGCACGCGGCGCGGTGGTCATCGTGCCGCTCGATGCGCCGGGCGTATCGAAGGGCAAGCCGCTGGAGAAGATGGGCCAGCGCGCGTTGCCGCAGGGCGAAATCTTCTTCAACGACGTGACGCTCGATATCGACCATCTGCTGGTGGCGCCCGAAGATTATCTGAAGGGTGTCTATGCGATCCACAGCGAGGCGAACGCCCTGATGGGCGCGACGTTCACGGGCTGTGCGCGCGCCGCCTATGAACTCGCTCACAGCTATGCGCATGAGCGGCGACAGGGCGGCGTGCCGCTCATTCGGCATCAGGACGTGGCGCGGCGGCTGTTTCATATGGCGCGCAAGGTGGAAATCTCGCGCGCGCTGGCGCGGCGGGTGACGGCGTTCAACATGAATAACCCCATGCCCGCGCTTCAGGCGGCAATGTTCTCCAAGGTGACGTCGACGCAGCACGCGCTCGAGGTGACGAGCGACGCGTTGCAGATGTTCGGCGGCAACGGGCTGACGCGCGAATATCCGATGGAAAAACTGTTCCGCGATGCCCGCGCCTCGCTCATCGAAGACGGGTGCAACGAGGTCATCGCGATCAAGGGGGGAATGCTGCTGACCGATCCGGATCTGCTGCCCGGCTGACGGCGGAAACACAGAGTAAAAAAGGTGCGGCCGAACGGGTTTTCGGCCGACGGGGAAGGTTTGTCCGAGGGGATGGAATGAAGCAGAACGCGATCATTGCCGGTGTCGGAATGACCCGCTTCGGCAAGCATCTGGACCGAAGCCTGTCCAGCCTCGCGCACGAGGCGATCGGTGAGGCGCTCAAGGATGCGAACGTCGGGGCGCGCGAGATCGAGGCGGCATGGGCGGGGAATGCCGCCGCGCCGCTCGTGACCGGGCAGGCGTGCATCGCGGGGCAGGCGATCCTGCGCGGCATGGGCGTCGGGCGTATTCCAGTGGTGAACGTGGAAAACGCCTGCGCCACCGCATCCACGGCGTTCCAGCAGGCGTGCACGATGGTGACGCTTGGCGTTTATGACGTGGTGCTGGCGTTCGGTGTCGAGAAACTCTTCCACGAAGACAAAGCGAAGAGCTTTGCCGTGTTCCTTGGCGCCGTCGACGTCGAGAAGCCGGAAGAGCTTTACGCTTATGTCGACGGTGATCGTTCTGCGAACGATGAGTCGGGCCGGCAGCGTTCGCTGTTCATGGATATCTATGCTCGCATGGCGCGCGACTACAGCGCGCGGAGCGGCGCGACGGCGCGGCATTTCGCTGAAGTTTCGGCGAAGAATTCGCTGCACGGCAGCCTCAACCCGCGCGCGCAGTTTCGTGACGTGCTCGATGCCGACGCGGTGCTGGCGGCGCCGCTTATCTCAGCGCCGCTGACGCTGCCGATGTGTTCGCCGCTGGGCGACGGCGCGGCGGCGGCGGTGATTGTGTCGCCGAAGTTCGCGCGCGGACGTGGGATCGCCGATCCGGTGCATGTGCGCAGCTCGCTGATCGCCAGTGCCTTCGAGCCTGCGCCGGGCGCGCCGGGGATCACCGAATGGGCGGCGAGTGAGGCTTATGCGATGGCGGGGATCGCGGCCGAGGATATCGACTGTGTCGAGCTTCACGACGCGACGTCGCCTGCCGAGCTGATGTACTACGAATACCTTGGGCTGTGTCCGCGCAACGAGGGGGTGGCGCTGCTCGAAAGCGGCGCGACGGCGCTTGGCGGGCGGGTGCCGGTGAACACGTCGGGGGGGCTTGTCCGCAAGGGGCATCCGATCGGCGCGACGGGTCTTGCGCAAGTATATGAACTAACCGAGCAGCTTCGCGGTCGTGCCGGTGCGCGGCAGGTGGAGGGGGCGCGGCTTGCGGTTGCGGAGAACGGCGGCGGCTTCCTTGGGCGGGATGCGGCGGCGCTGGTGATGACGGTGCTGTCGCGGTGAGTGAAGTACACGCCTTGCGCACGCCCGTGCAGATGCTCCGTGCCGGCGCGGGGGTACGCGACGGGGCAATGCTGACGTTCGTCGATATCGGGCCGGACGGGCGCTTTGCCGAGGAGACGCGGAGCTACGGTGAGCTCCTGGCGAACGGCGCGCGCATCGCGGGTGCGCTCGCGGGGGAGGGCATGAAGTCGGGCGACAGCTTCGCGCTTGTGATGCCGAACCACCCCGAGTTCGTGGATGCGATGATCGGCTCCGAACTTGCCGCGACGATCTTCGTGCCGATCGACCCGAGAACGCGCGGCGCGCGGTTGGCGTTCATGCTGCGCTTCGCCGGATGCCGGGGCGCGATCGTGGCGCCCGAAGCCCTGCCCGCGCTCGCGGAGGTGATTGCCGACGTGCCCGATCTCGGCTGGGTGTGGGTGCTGGGAGATACATCGCAGCCTTTGCCCGGCGTCCGGGTCGCGACGCTGGCGCAGGTGCTTGCCGGGGCAGGGGCGGCGCCCGCCGATCCGGGCACCGACCTCGCGCGGCCGATGCAGATGCTCTACACGTCCGGCACGACGGGAGACCCCAAGGCGATCCTGGCGCCTTATGCGCGCTATGCCGCGGTTTCCACGTTCGGGCCGCTGCTCCAGGTGCGCGGCGACGACAAGCTTTATACGGGGCTCTCCTTCACGCACGCGAACGCGCAGCTCATCACGCTCGGCAACGCGCTTGCGATGCAGCTTCCGCTGGTGGTCAGCCGGCGCTTTTCGAAGTCGCGGCTTTGGGAAATCCTGGGGCATTACGGCTGCACGGTGTTCAACCTGCTCGGCGGCATGGCGGTGGCGATCTACGCGGAGCCGCCTTCGCCGCGCGACCGGGCGCACAAAGTGCGCATGGTGCTGAGCGCGGGGATGCCGCCTGCGATGTGGCGGGATTTCGAGGCGCGGTTCGGGGTCCAGGTTCTGGAGTTCTTCGGGGCGGCGGAAGGGGGGCTTACCATCAACCTTCCGGGCGTCGGGCCTATTGGTTCGATCGGGAAGCCGCCTGCCGGGACTATCTGCGCGATCCTTGACGAAGACGACAAAGACTGCGCGCCCGGGGTTCTGGGGGAGATGTGCTTTCGGCCAGAGGGGGGCGAGACGCCTGCGGTCGAGTATTTCCGCAACCCCGAAGCGTCGGCGGCGAAGACGCGGGGCGGGTGGTTTCGCACCGGCGACATCGGCTACAAGGACGCGGACGGCTGGGTGTTCTTCTCGCACCGGGCGGGCGACGCGATCCGGCGAAACGGGGATTTTGTAAACGCCGTGCAGATCGAGGCGGAGATCGCCGCGATGGACGGTGTGGGGGACGTCCACGTCTACGGCGCAGCCACGGCGCAGAATGCGCCGGGCGAGAAAGAGGTCGTCGCGGCGATCGTGCCTGCCGGGGATTTCGACCCGCTCTCCGTCTTCACGCACTGCCGGGAGCGGATCGGTTCGGCGTCGATGCCCTCGCTGGTGCAGATCGTCGGCGAAATTCCGAAAACCGCCTCTGAAAAACCGCAGGCCCGGCATCTCATCACGATGCTGGGCGCGCCCGATGCGGTAGTCTTCGGCCCATCGGGGCCAACCACAATCACCCTGGGGAGAGCGACGCAATGAGCGCACCTGTTATCGTCTACGGCGCCAGTGGCTACACCGGCAAACTGATCTCTTGGCATCTGGCGGAAGCGGGCATCCCGTTCATCGCCGCCGGGCGCGACCAGAAGCGGCTTGAAGAGCAGATGGCGCGCGTGCCCGAGCTGAAGGGCGCGAACTTCGAATGCCGCGCGGTTTCGCACGACGCGGCGTCGCTCGCCAAGCTCTTCGCGGGCGCGAAGGTCGTCTACAACGTCACAGGGCCGTTCATGCAGCTTGGCGACCCCGTGGTGCAGGCGTGTCTTGAAGCCGGGTGTCATTATCTCGATACCACGGGCGAGGCGGACTGGATGCGCCACGTCCGCGAGACCTATGGCGCGAAGTTCGCCGCGAAAGGTCTGCTGCTTGCGCCCGCCACGTCCTACATGTGGGCGGCGGGGAATATCGCTGCGGAGATCGCGCTCGAAACCCCCGGCATCGACTCGCTCGATATACTCTACCTCGCGGATTCAGCGACCAGCGTCGCTTCGACGAAGTCGTTCCTGCGCATGTGCACGCGGCCGCAATATTACATCGAGCACCGCAAGCTCGCGGTGTGGCCGATGGCGACGTCCTACCTCGTGAAGGCGCCGGATTCGCACCGGCTGTTCCGGGGTCTGCCGTGGTCGGGCGGCGGCGAGCCGGTGTGGTACGAGGGCGACGCGCGCGTCAGCAACTGTTCGACGCTCGTCGGCTTCCGCAGCCAGGTGATGTTCGACGCGGTGATCGCCACGCTGGAAAAGTTCGAGAAGGAATACAGCCACCTGCCCGACGCCGAGCAGGAGCGCATCTGCAACGAACTCGGCGGGCAATTGACGCAGGTCGAGCCCGACCGCGAGAACCCCGACGTCAACCGATCGGTGATCTCGTGCATCGGGCGCGGCAACACGTCCGGCGTATCGGTGATCCTGCGCGGCAATTCACCTTACATCCAGACGGGTCTGCTCGCGGCGGAAGCCTGTCGCCGCATCCTGCGCGGACAACTTCTCGCCGCCGGTTTCCAGTCTCCGGCCAAGGCTTTCGGCGCCCGCACCATCCTGAACGTATGGGCGGAGCATGGGTATCACACGTGGGAGGCGCAGGCGACGTGATCGCAAGGCGCGATAGCGCGCGGGGCTGAAGCCCCAAAGATCATCACAGAGGTTAGGGCCTGCCGAATGCTTCGGCGGGAACAGATGGGTTTTGTCCGCACAAACGATCAAGGGGAGGATCATATGGACAGGAAAATGGAAACGACGCGGATCGTAGCGCTGCTGCTTTCGACCGCGATGGCCGCGCCCGCATTCGCACAGGACGCCGCCACAGAGGTTTCGGGCGGTCTCGAGGAGATTGTCGTTACCGCGCAGAAGCGCAGCCAGAACCTGCAGGACGTGCCGGTCGCGGTTTCGGCGTTCACCGGTGACGATCTCGCGGCGCGCGGTGTTTCGGAAACGTCCGACCTGATGGGCACGATGCCCAACCTTCAGGTTACGACGCCCTACGGCAAGACGCAGCCGAACTTCTCGCTGCGCGGCATTTCGGTGGCGAACGAATTCACCGCCTCCACCGCATCGCCCGTGGGCGTCTATGTGGACGAAGTCTACCAGAGCTTCCGCGCCAGCCACGGCCAGCAGCTTTACGATCTCGACCGCGTCGAGGTGCTGCGCGGCCCGCAGGGCACGCTCTACGGGCGCAACACGACGGGCGGCGCGATCAGCTTCTTCACCAAGCGCCCCGATCTCGACGGGACGGACGGCTATCTGACGCTCGGCTACGGCAATTACGACACCAAGTCCGCCGAAGCCGCGTTCGAGGCGACGCTCATTCCCGACGTGCTCGGCATCCGCTTCGCCGGAACGCGGTCCAAGGGCGACGGCTTCATGTTCAACCCGATCCAGGATCGCGATGTCGCCACGACGGATTCGATCGCGGGCCGCATCACCGTGCGCTTCAAGCCGACCGATGCGCTCGACATCACGGTGAAGGGCTATGCCTCCAAGGATGATCCGTGGGCGGCGCTCGCCTATTCGCAGGGCCAGCTTTCGGGCGGGCGGGATGCGCTCGGCTATTCGCGCTATGATCCGCAAGCGGCGCTCGGCGGGCGTTTGCTGAAGCGCAACGAAGTGGCCTCCGACACGGGGGGGAAATACTACAGCTCATCGAAGGGTATCGCGCTCACCATCGCCTACGATGTCAGCGACGAACTGACGCTGACCTCGATCACGGGCTACGACAAGGGCAAGTACCGCAATTCGCCGTTCGACTGCGACGGCTCCCCGAACGATCTCTGCTCGCTGCGCTATTATTCAAAGAGCGAGAACTTCAACCAGGATCTGCGCCTGACCTACGACGGAGACCGGATCAGCGTGGTCGGCGGGCTCTATTACGGCCGCGACAAAGTGGATACGCACAACGAGGTCGACTTCTTCGGTGTCCTGCGTCCGATCCTGCTCGGCGCGGGGCTGCCCGGCACCTACAGCAACCCTGCGATCGCGACGCCGGATTCGATCGGCATCCTGCCCGCGTTCGCGCTCGACCCGACGCTTGCGCCATCGGACCCCGGCTTTTGCGCGCCGGTGAACGTCAACCCGACCGGGTTCCTCGATGCGCGTTCGCTCGTTGCGCTGCTTACCGACATTGCGGTGGACAACAGCGGCGGCGGCGGCTTCGGCGGGGCATTCTCCGCAGCGTGCCGCGCGGCGGGGGCGCCGCCGTTCAGCCCGATCCTCGGCGATCAATATTATTCGATCACGCGGCCTTCGAAGGCGATCTACGGCGACGTCAGCTTCGACGTGACCGACCAGCTGAACATCAGCGTCGGGCTTCGCTACACGATGGACAAGGTGAAGTATTCGAACGGGCGGACGATCCTTTACGATCTTGCGGGCAACAATATCGTGGCGAGCACGATCCCGTACAGTTTCCCCTATGATCCGAGCCTGCCCGCGGTGAGCCAGCGCGAGAAGGCGAACCGGCTGACCGGCCGCATCAACGTGAGCTACGATTTCACCGACGATATCATGGGCTATGTGAACTACAGCCGCGGCTACCGGAGCGGCAGCTTCAACGGCCTCGCCTATCAGGGCACAAATCAGGTCTATTACATCCAGCCCGAGAAGGTGAATGCCTACGAAGGCGGCCTGAAGACGCGCCTGTTCGATCGCAGCGTGCAGCTCAATCTCGCGGGCTTCTATTACGATTATTCGAACCACCAGGTGACGCAGGTGATCGGCGCCACCACGTTCACGCGCAGCGCCAACGGGCGGCTTTACGGCGGCGAGGCGGAACTGGCGTGGCAGGCGCTCGACACGCTGCGCTTTGATGCGTCGCTCGGCCTCCTCAACAGCAAATACAAGGGCAATACGCTCGATCCCACCGATCCGAGCAGCCCGACGCGAAACGTGAACGGCAACCCGTTTCCGAACGCGCCGGAGATCACGTTCTCGGCCGGATTCGACTGGGATGTCGCGGAGATCGGGAACGGCACGCTGACGCTGCGCGGCGACACGTCCTACATGGGCAAATATTATTTCGACCCGTTCAAGGACTACGGCCAGTCGCCGTGCGACACGCCTGCGGCAGGTTCCAACATCCTGCAGGCTGGCCCCGCCATCGCCTGCGGCAATCCCGGCTACTGGCTGTTCAACAGCCGCCTGACATACGACATGGAAAATGTGTCCATCAGCGTGTGGGGCAAGAACCTGACCAACAAGTTCTACTACACCTACGGGCTCAACATCGACGTGTTCGGCCTCGATTACCTGAATCGTGGATCGCCGCGCACCTACGGCGTCGAAGTCACGGCGCGGTTCTGAGAGCGGAGGCGATCATGCGGCGTTTCGAAGGCAAGGTCGTCGTCATCACGGGCGGAGCGCGGGGCATCGGCCTCGCCTCCGCCGAGCGGTTCGCGCGCGAGGGCGCGGTGGTTGTCATCACCGACGTGCTCGCGGGCGAGGTCGAGGCGCAGGCAGAGCGGCTTTCAGGCGAGGGCCTGGCCGTTGAGGCGGCGGTGCAGGATGTGACGCGCGAGGCGGACTGGGACCGGCTCGTCGCGGACGTGATCCATCGGCACGGCCGCCTCGACGTGCTGGTGAACAATGCGGGGATCGCGCGTATCGCGTCGGTGGAGGATACCACGCTCGCGGACTGGCGATTGACGATGGCGGTGAACGTGGAGGGCGTGTTCCTCGGCACCAAGGCGGCGATCGGCGCGATGAAGGAGAAGGGCGGGGCGATCATCAACGTTGCCTCGATCGCGGGCAATGTCGGGGAGCCGCTGCTGGCGGCGTATAACGCTTCGAAGGGCGCGGTGAAGCTGCTGACGCGCAACGCGGCGCTGCACTGCGCGCGGAAGGCCTATCCGATCCGCGTCAACTCGATGCATCCGGGCTATACCGAGACGCTACTGGTTTCGGACGCCATCGGATCGATGCCCGCCGACGAAGGCGCGGCGTTCGCCGCCGAAACGCTGGCGCGCATCCCGATCGGGCGCTTTGCCGTACCTGACGAAATCGCGGGGCCGATCCTGTTTCTCGCCAGCGACGATGCGCGGTACATGACGGGAAGCGAACTCATCGTGGACGGAGGGTACACGGCGGCATGACCGAGCTTCGATACCGGCACATTTACGACGCGGACATCGCGCTCACCGCGCCCATCACGATCGGCGCGACGCCGAATGGGCAGCGCGCGATCTTTCCGGTGGGCGGCGGCACGCTCAAAGGTGAGCGCATCAATGGCCGCTTCGTGCCGCCGGGGGGCGACTGGGCGCTGGTGCGCTCGGACGGATCGATCGCGCTCGATGTGCGCGCGACGGTGGAAACCGATGACGGCGCTTTCGTCTATCTCACCTATACGGGGCGCATCGTTGCCGATCCTGCATTGCTGCCCGCCGTGCTGGATGTGGCGAGCGCGGCGCCTGTCGATCCTTCGCGCTATTATTTCCGCACGCTCATTCTCTTCGAAACCGGCAGTCCGGCCTATGCGTGGCTGAACGGCATCTGCGCGGTCGGGATCGGCAGCACGGGGAACGGCGGCGTTCAATACCGCACCTACGAGATACTCTGAGGGGAGGGCGAGATGGCGACGACGGCAATCGGCGGAGCGGAAACGGAGCGCGAACCGGTTCCGGCGTGGGCGCGCTTCATGCTGTGGATTCATGCACACCTGATCTTCGAGGCGAAGGGCAGCCCGCGCATCAAGGTCGCCACCGCGGTGAACCTGCACAAGATCTTCACGGTGTTCATCATCTTCGCGATGATGCGCGTGACGGGCAATTTCAGCGATGCGGCGTGGGTCTATCTCGCGCTGCACGGCTGCTACGGCTATTGCTGGCTGATCAAGGATCTCGGCTTTCGCGACCATCAGCTCGACCGCACGACGGCGTGGTGGGGCGCGGTGAACATGTATGTGATGCTGGTGGCGTGGTACTGGCTGATCCCGTGGTTGTTCCTGTCGCGGCACATCGATCCTTCCGGGCCGCTGCTTGCCGCCGCGATCGCGCTCCATACGCTTGGCGTCGTCACGATGATCGCGGCGGACGGCCAGCGGCACTTCACGCTGAAGTACCGCTCCGGGCTCTTCACCGGCGGGCTTTATGCGTACACGCGCAATCCCAATTATCTCGGCGAGATCATGATCTATTCGGCCTATGCGCTGCTCGCGCAGCACTGGATCGCGTGGGCCATCGTGATCTACGCGACCGTCTCCACCTTCCTGCCCCGCATGTACCAGAAGGACCACGCGATCTCGCGCCATCCGGGCTGGGCGGACTACAAGGCGAAGACGGGGCTGCTGATCCCGTGGGGCCTGCTGAACGGCCGCGCGATCGCCGACCGCTTTCGGAAATCATAGGAGTATCGCCGCATGTTCAAGGCCATCATCATCGACAAGACCGACGCCGGACAGGCGGCGCGGATCGACACGCTGGACGACAGCGATCTGCCCGCGGGGAACGTGACCGTTCGCGTCGAATATTCCACGGTGAACTTCAAGGACGGGCTCGCGATCACTGGCGCCATTCCGCTGATCCAGAGCTTTCCGATGGTGCCGGGCATCGACTTCGCCGGGGTCGTCGAGGCGAGCGACCATGCCAAATGGAAAGCGGGCGACCGGGTGGTGCTGAACGGCTGGGGCGTTGGCGAGCGGCACTGGGGCGGGCTGGCGGGCAAGGCGCGCGTGGATGGGGACTGGCTGGTGCGGCTGCCGGATGCGTTCACGACGCGGCAGGCGATGGCGATCGGCACGGCGGGATATGCCGCGATGCTGTGCGTGCTGCGGCTGGAGAAGCTGGGTGTGAAGCCCGGCGACGGCGAGGTTATCGTGACGGGCGCGAGCGGCGGGGTCGGGAGTGTCGCCATCGCTGTGCTTTCGAAACTCGGCTACCGCGTCGCCGCCTCCACGGGCAGGCCCGAGGGCGCGGATTATCTGAAAGCGCTTGGCGCGGCGGAGATCATCGACCGCAATACGCTCGCCGAGCCGGGTGCACCGATGCAGGCCGAACGCTGGGCGGGCGCGATCGACACGGTTGGGAGCCATACGCTGGTCAACGTCTGCGCGCAGATGCGCTACGGGGGCATCGTCGCGGCGACGGGCCTCGCGCAGGGCATCGACCTGCCGGCGACGCTCTATCCGTTCATCCTGCGCAACGTGACGCTGTCGGGTGTCGATAGCGTAATGGCGCCGCGCGGGGATCGAGAGGAGGCGTGGAGCCGCCTGGCCCGTGACCTTGATCCCGCGAAGCTTGAAAGCATGATCCGCGAGATCGCGCTCGAAGATGTGATTCCCTCGGCGGGGGACATTCTTCAGGGCAAGGTGCGGGGGCGCATCGTCGTGGCGCTTTAGGCGGCGCTTTCCTTGAGCATGTCGAGCGCGACGTCGACGATCATGTCTTCCTGACCGCCGACCATCTTGCGGCGGCCGAGTTCGACGAGGATCGCGCGCGTATCGAGGCCGTATTCGGCAGCGGCCTTTTCGGCGTGGCGCAGGAAGCTTGAATACACGCCCGCGTAGCCGAGCGTGAGCGTCTCGCGATCGACGCGGACGGGGCGGTCCTGCAGCGGGCGGACGAGATCTTCGGCGGCGTCCATCAGCGCGTAGAGATCGCAGCCGTGGTTCCAGCCGTGAACATCGGCGGCGGCGATGAACACTTCGAGCGGGGCGTTGCCCGCGCCTGCGCCCATGCCCGCAAGGCTTGCATCGACACGCACCGCACCGTTCTGCACGGCGACGATGGAGTTCGCGACGCCGAGCGAGAGGTTGTGGTGCGCGTGGACGCCGCGCTGCGTTTCGGGCTTCAGCACGCGGTCGTAAGCCTGCAGGCGCGCGGCATACTGATCCATCGTCATGGCGCCGCCGCTGTCGGTGACGTAGACGCAGTGCGCGCCGTAATCCTCCATCAGCTTGGCCTGTTTCGCGAGAGATTCGGGCTCGGACATGTGGCTCATCATCAGGAAACCCGAGACGTCCATTCCGAGACCGCGCGCGTATTCGATGTGCTGCTTGGAAACGTCCGCCTCGGTGCAATGCGTCGCGACGCGCACCGAGCGCACGCCGAGATCGTAGGCGTGCTTGAGATCGTGGATCGTTCCGATGCCCGGCAGCAGCAGCGTCGTCAGCACGCTGTGTTCCAGCACCTCGGCGACGGCGCCGATCCAGTCCCAATCGGTGTGCGCGCCGAAGCCGTAGTTGAAGGAACTGCCAGAAAGCCCGTCGCCGTGCGCGACTTCGATGGCATCGACCTTGGCGCGGTCGAGTACCTTCGCGATCGTCTTCACATGATCGAGACCATATTGGTGACGGATGGCGTGCATCCCGTCGCGCAGCGTGACGTCCTGAATGTAGAGCTTGGTCTTGGTGGGGTCGAAGCTCATGCCGCCATCCTTTCCGCGATCTTCTCGGCAGTCTTCAATGCCGCGGAGGTCATGATGTCGAGATTGCCCGCGTAGGCGGGGAGATAGTGCGCCGCACCTTCGACTTCGAGGAACACGCTGACCTTGAGGCCGGTGAACTCGCCGTCCATCTCGGGGATACGCAGCGGACGGTTGGAGCCGATATGCTCGAACTGCACCTTCTGCTTCATGCGGTAGCCGGGCACGTATTTCTGCACCTCGGCGACCATCGCTTCGACGGACGCCTCGATCGCGGCGGTGTCGCCATCCTCGGCAAGACAATAGACGGTGTCGCGCATGATGAGCGGAGGTTCGGCGGGATTGAGGATGATGATCGCCTTGCCGCGTGTCGCACCGCCGACCTCGACGATGGCGCGGCTCGTGGTTTCGGTGAACTCGTCGATGTTGGCGCGCGTGCCGGGACCTGCGGACTTGGAGGCGATCGACGCGACGATCTCACCGTAATGCACCTTCGCGACGCGGTTCACGGCGTTTACGATCGGGATCGTCGCCTGGCCGCCGCACGTCACCATGTTGACGTTGCGCTCATCGAGGTTGGCGTCGCCGTTCACCGGCGGGATCGTGAACGGACCGATCGCGGCAGGGGTGAGATCGATCACGCGCTTGCCGTGGGCTTGCAGGACTTCGTTGTGCTTCGCGTGCGCGCCCGCTGATGTGGCATCGAAGACGATCGCAATGTCGGCGAATTCGGACATGGCGACGAGGCCGTCGATGCCGCCCGCAGTGATCGGCACGCCCATGCGCGCGGCGCGCTTCAGCCCATCCGAGTCCGGGTCGATGCCGACGAACGCGCCCATTTCCAGAGTATCCGACAGGCGCATGACCTTGATCATCAGATCGGTGCCGATGTTGCCCGAACCGATGATCGCGACCTTCACCTTCGCGCTCATGCGCTTTCCTTTCCATAAGCGAACGAGACGGTGCCGAGCCCGCCGATGGTGGCGCGCACGCTGTCGCCGGGCTGGATCGGGACCATCGGGCCGAGCGCGCCGGTGAGGATGATGTCGCCCGCGCGCAGCGGCTCGCCGCGTGCCGCGAGGGTCTGCGCGAGCCACGCGGCGGCGTTCAGCGGATGGCCGAGACAGGCGCAGCCCGCGCCGAGCGAGACGACCGCGCCGTTCACTTCGAGGGCCATGCCGCACGTCCAGAGGTCCAGCCCGGCGAGCGGACGACGTGTTTCCGAGAGCGCGAACATGGCCGAGGAGCCGTTGTCGGCGACCGTGTCGGCGAAGGTGATCTTCCAGTCGGCGATGCGGCTGTCGACGATCTCGATGGCGGCTGCGACTTCGGCGACCGCCGCTTCGACATCGGCGCGCGTTATCTCAGGCCCGGCAAGGTCGCTGCCGAGGATGAGCGCGACTTCCGCCTCCGCCTTGGGCTGAATGAGGCGTCCGGCCGGGATGACGCCGCCGTCGGCGACCTCCATGTCGTCGAACAGGACGCCGAAGTCGGGCTGATCGACGCCGAGCTGCTGTTGCACTGCCTTTGCGGTCAATCCCACCTTGCGGCCCACGATGCGGCGTCCCGCGGCTTCCCAGAAGCGTGTATTGATCGCCTGAACGGCATAGGCGCCGTCCACATCGTTAGGCTCCAGCGCATCGCGGAGCGGCGGGATCACCGATCCCGCGTAGGCATCGCGCAGACGCGCGGCGGTGGTTTCCAAATCCCGGCCCAAGATCGCTTCTCCTGCTTTTCGTCGCCGACCATAAGCGCAAGCGGCTGTTGCGCACAGCGAGGCAAAGCCTCTAGTTCTCATCAGGTGAAAAAGGGAATGCCATCTGTGGCCGCGCTGGAGCGGGGCCTTGCGCTCCTCGCGGCTGTCGCACGCGATGGGGCGCAGCGATCCGCGATCGACATCGGGCAGGAACTCGGCCTGCCGATCGCCACCACGCACCGCCTTGCCGCGACCCTAGCGAAGGGCGGCTATCTGCACCGTGTGCGGCGCGGGCGTTTCGTGGCGGGTCCAGCGCTGCTCGCGGTGAGCGGCGCGATTTCGGCGCATGCCGCGGCCGCGGAGGCGGCGCGGCCGGTGCTTGCGAAGCTGGCGCAGCGCACGGGTCTGACGGCGCATCTCGGCCGGCTTGAAAGCAACATGGTGACCTACCTGATCAAGGAAGGCGACGAGGCGGGCCTGTTTACGCGCGAAGGCATCCAGCTCGAGGCGTATTGTTCGGGCATCGGCAAGGTTCTGCTCGCGCACCTTCCGGGGGAGGAGCAAGCCGAGTATCTCGCCAGCGCGCCGTTCATCGCGCTGACGCCGCGCACGATCACGGACCCGGACGCCCTGCGGCAGGCGTTCGATCGTATCCGCGCGGAGGGATATGCCGTCGATGACGAGGAGGTGGTTTCCGGCCTCACCTGCCTTGCCGTGCCGGTGCCTGCCGCGCGCGGCGCGGTGACCTTCGCGGTGTCGCTGTCAGGCCGCGGAAACTGGCCGGCGCGACGTAGCCGCGTGCCGGTGCTCGCCCGATTGCAGGACGCTGCGCGGGAGGCGGCGGAGGCAATGGCGCCGTTCGCCGCACTGCCCTGAACGCGCCCTAGGATAGTGTCGCGAGCAGGTCGGGGATGCGCATGAAACCGAACGCCACGGTGCTGTCGGCGATGCCGTAGGGCATGAAAATACAATCCCCGTGGCGCAGCGCGCCGCAGGTGTAGACGACGTTCGGCACATAACCCTCGCGGTCCTCTTCGGAGGCGGCGAGCAGCGGCGCAGACGTGCGCCCGAGCACGCGGGAAGGGTCGGTCTTGTCGAGCAGCACGGCACCGATCGAATATTTGCGCATCGCGCCGACGCCGTGGGTGAGCACGAGCCAGCCTTCGTCGAGTTCGATGGGCGCGCCGCAGTTCCCGATTTGCAGAAGCTCCCAGGAGTATTTGGGCGTGAGCAGCAGCTCGCCCTCATCCCAATGGGTGAGCGTGTCGGACGCGATCAGGTAGAGGTTTTCACCATCCTGCCGGCCGATCATCAGGTAGCGGCCGTCGATCTTGCGCGGAAACAGGCCCATGCCCTTGTTGCGCGCTGCCCGGCCGGTAAGCGGAGTGAGGTGGAAGCTGCGGAAATCCCGCGTCGAGAGCATCTCGGAGCGGATCTCGCGGCCGTTATAGGCGGTGTAGGTGCCAAGCCATTCATGGCTTCCGTCGTCGTGTTCGAAACGCAGGAGACGCAGGTCTTCAAGGCCGTTGGTCTGCGCGGGGGTGATCGGAAACAAAACCGTGCCCGAAAGCGTGCTGTCGGCATGGCGATACACGCAGACTGGCCCTTCCTGTAGCGTTTCCTCGGGGCTATGCGCGTCTGCTGCGGTTGCGAAAGGCGGCTGCGGGGCAAGCTGAAGCGTGCCTTCGGGCCCAAGAATGCCCTCCCGAAAGGCGACGGAGGAAATATGCCCCTCGCCGACGGCGCGCAGCGACAGCACGATGCGCACGCTTTCCTTGCCAAGACCGCTTTGATCGACATGCGGCACGACGCTCGGGTTCATGAGCGCGGCGGCGGCGTAGCTGTATTCATGGCAGAAATAGGCGCCGATCAGCTGCCGCCGCGCCGTGCTGAGCGGGCCCGTATCCAGGGCCAGCATCGTGGCCACCTCGTCGCAGCGGGTGAGGAAGACCTTCTGCGTCTGCCAATGCCGCGCCTCGAAATCGCGCATCACGAGCGCAAGCTCGTCCGCGACCATCTGCTCGTCGAGCGCGAGTACCGCATCGACGATACGCCGGCTTCGGCTCGGTGCGGCGCCCGTCGCCTGCCAGCCGAGGTGGAAGGGGCGCACCACAACCCGCGAGGGGTCCGCAGTCAGGCGGAGCGGCAACGTATGGATTGCGTGCAAAATGGGCCCCGTCTCTCCGGCTCAGGCGGAGAGTTTTTCCGCCGGGGGCTCTTGTGCCATCGATTGGGCGAGTTTCGAAAGCCTGATCATCGCACAGGAGGACAATTGCAGCGCAAGCAGCGATTCCGCGCCCTGATTGCGGTTGACGCCGACCGGGGTCAGGCCGTCGAAACACCCGCCGTCGCTGCGCGTGGCCAGCGGGGTTCCGTGATCGTTATGACCGAGGAACCATTGGTAGCAGCTTCGCCCCACCTCAACCCAGTGCCTGTCCGGCGCCACCTCGAAGGCGGCGAGGCAAGCCTCGAGCGTGGCGTGCGCTTCGAGCGGCTGTTGATCGAACGGCAGCGGGCGCTTGTAGCGACGCCCGAAACTCTCGCTTCCGATCGCGCGGAAATGACCGGAGGGGGACGTCTGCTGATCCACGATCCAGCGGAGGGTGGCAAGACCGGTATCGATGAATGCGGGATTCTGCAGACGCCGTCCGGCGGTCAGAAGCGCTTCGGGAAGCCGTGCGTTGTCGTAGGCCAGCATAACCTCGAACCACGCCCAGTCGGGACGGCGCACCGCGTCGAGGATGGCCAGCAACCTGGCCCCCGATCGCTCAATCAGATCGCGTGCCATGGCATGATGCGGCACCGCATCGAGCACGGCTACGGCGCCCAGCATTGCGAAGGCCATGGCGCGCGGCGATTCGAGCGCCATGTCGCACGCCGCTGTCTCGAAAAGGCGTAGGCCCCAATCCCGGTGTTTGCCGAGCGGCGCTTCGCGCGCCGTGACGCCGAGCGCCCAAAGCGCGCGGCCGCAGCTGTCTTCGGAGCCTTCTTCCTCGCACCACCTGCGGTCGTAGGTCATGAAGTTGCGGAAACGGCCGCGCGCGGGATTCCATGCGTGCTGAAGGAAGGCTGCGTAGACCGAGGTCCAGTGATCGCGCACGGCATCGTCCAGCGCCGGCAGGCGGTGCATGAGGATAAGCGCGCGGGCGTTGTCGTCCGTGCAATAGCCGTGGGAGCGATCCGGGACGGCGAAGACGCCGTGCTGAAGCATACCGGTGGCATCGCTCATCCGCAGCACGGCGCTCGCGTCGGGCGGCAGGATGATTTCGGCGGGCCGCGGCAACAGGCGCGCGGGCTTTTCCTCTTCCGCCGCGACCAGGAGCGCATGTGCGCTGCGCGCCAGCTCCGACCACAGCATGGAACGGCCGCGCGCATAGGCACGCGCGCTGTAGGCGAGGCGGGTGCGCGTGTGCGACAGCAAGCTCGACACGGACTCCGCCATTGCCTCGCTGTCGCGGAACGGGACGAGGATGCCGTGGTCGGCATCGAGGATTTCCGTGGCGTGCAGATAGGGTGTGGACACTACGGGCTTGCCGAGGCCGACGGCATAGCTGAGCGTGCCCGATGTGATCTGCGCGGGATTCACATAGGGCGTCACGTAGATGTCGGCTGCCTGAAGGTGATCGAGCAGCTCGTCGCGGGCGACGAACCGGTCGATGAAGGCGATCTGCCGATCGACTCCCAGCTCCCGCGCCAGCGCGGTGAGCCGCTCGCGGTAGCTCTCGCCCTCGGCCCGGAGCAGGTTCGGATGCGTCGCGCCGAGCACGACATAGAGCGCATCGGGATGCCGCGCCGCGATCGCCGGCATCGCGCGGATCATCGTGTCGATGCCCTTGTCCGGCGCGAGAAGCCCGAAGGTGAGGATGATCTTGCGCTTTTCCCAGCCGAAGCGCGGCTTCATCGTATCGGGATCGACGCAGGCGCGGTCGGGAACGCCGTGCGGGATGACGCTGATCCGCCCGGGCGCCACGCCATAGCATTCGGAAAGGATGCTGCGTCCGCGCTCCGCCATCACCATGATGCGGCTGCTGCGGGCCAGCAGCGCGTTCATCACGCGGCGCTGGTCCGCATCGGGATGTTCGAGCACGGTATGGAGCGTCGTGATGAGAGGCAGCGTCGTGCGGGCAAGCAGGTGCAGGACATAGTCCCCGTTGCTCCCCCCGAAAATACCGAATTCGTGCTGGAGCCAAATCGCCTGGGCACCGCTTTCCTCAATGGCGCGCGCGGCCTCCGAATAGGCGGGAAGATCCTGATCATCCAGAAGGTGGACGTCGCCGGCATAGGCTTCGTCCGCTTCGGTGCCCTTCATGGCGTAGAGATCGACGCGCAGATCGGGGAAGGCCGCCTTCAGCGCATTCCGGCAATCGGTGGTGAACGTGGCGATACCGCAGCGGCGCGGCTCGCTGTTGCCGATGAGCGCGATATGCCCGAGCGAAGACGGAAAGGGCGGAGCAGCGCGCCCAGTCATCACGCTGCAATCAGTTTGAGCGTGCTCGGCTTTGCCGCGGGGAGGGGTTTTTCGCCCGCCTTGGCCATGAGGTCCTGCTTGCGCGCCAGCATTTCATCGCGCAGCGCGACGAGATCGACATCCGTCTTGCGGGCCTGCGCGAACATTCCCTCGGACGGGCGCTCTTCCTCGGCGACGTGGTGTTTGATCTCCTCCGCGAGCACGGTCACCTTCGCATCGTAATACTGCTCATCGGGGAACGCGTTCTGGAGTTCGTTCACCAGCACCTTGGCGCCGTCATGCTCCACATAAGCCTCATCGAGCATGTCGTCCTCGATCTTGCCGCGCAGTGCGGGATAGAAGATCTCCTCCTCGATCATCGTGTGCACCTTGAGCTCGGTGCAGATCTCCTGGACGATATCGCGCTTGCGCTTGCTGTCGCCTGCTTTTTCGAAGGCTTCGAACAACGCTTCGACCTTGCGGTGGTCCGCCTTCAGGAGGGCGATCGCATCGGTATGTTCTGGCATTTCCGTATCTCCTTGCCCGCAAAAACGATATCGCGTCCGTCGGGGGAGCGCGGCTTGCTGATGATTGCGTGGTTGTCCGGTTCAACGCACGGATGGCGCCACGCGTTCCTCGATTCGCCGCAGCGTCCCTTGCGGTGAACGAGGGGGTCATTCCGCCGCGCTGGCGGCCGGCTCGGGGTGATCGGCGTAGACGCGCGCGATGACGGCGCAGACGATAAGCTGGATCTGGTGATAGATCATCAGCGGCAGGATCAGCATCCCGACGAGCGGCGCCGCGAACAGCGCCGCCGCGATCGGCACGCCGCTCGCCAGGCTCTTCGTGGAGCCGCAGAACACCAGCGCCACCTCATCCGCGCGCGACATGCCGAAGACGCGCGACAGCGTTAGGGAAACCAGCAGTACGGCGGCGAGCAGCAGCACGGAAAGCCCGGCGATGGTCGCGAGGTCGACACCCGAAACGCGTGACCACAGGCCATCGACAACCGCCGCGCTGAACGCCGTATAGACGACGAGCAGGATCGAGCCGCGGTCGAGCTTGCCGAGGAAGGCCTTGTGGCGATCGACGAAGCGGCCGGTGAGGGGCCGCGACAGGTGCCCGACGATGAAGGGTATCAGCAGTGTCAGAACCACCGAGCGGATCGCCGCGATCGTGTCGATCTCGCCGCCGGCGCCCTGCGCATGGATCAGGAGGCCGGCGAGCAGGGGCGTGAGGAACACGCCGATGATGTTGGAAAGCGATGCGCTGCAAACGGCCGCGGCGACATTGCCGTGCCCGATCGACGTGAAGGCGATCGACGACTGGACGGTGGAGGGCAGCACGGCGAGGAACATGAGTCCGGCCTTGATGTCGGCGGACACAAAGCGGTCCGGCGCCAGCGCGATCCCGAGCGCGATCAGCGGGAACACGATGTAGGTGACGCCGAGCGCCGACAGGTGCAGCTTCACCGCACCCGCACCGCGCACGATCGCTTCGCGCGAGAGCTTGGCGCCGTGCATGAAGAACAGCAGCATGATGGCGAGCCGCGTGGCGATCGCGAAGGCGTCTGCGGCATCGCCCCGGCACGGCAGCACGCTTGCAACGGCGACGACGGCGAAAAGCGCGAGCGTGAACCCGTCCGGGCGCAACTTGACCAGCATGGCGACTCCCGATCCGGCGGCGTTAGCGCAGGCGTTTTATGTCAGGGGCCGTGCATTTCACAATATGCGCGCCGGTGAGCCTCCGTAATCGGCAACGCCCGGATGTTTACCCGGCAAGGCCGGCGTGTCTCGGCGCGGGCAAGGGCAGGGGCGCGGGATGCAGTGCGCCGGTTTCCTCCTGCGGTTCGTTTTCGGCTGAACCGGAGGCGATCGCGATGCCGGTATCGAAGTTTGCCGCCGCGAGCTTGCGGACGGCGGCGGGCTGAACGAGACGCGTCGCCGCGGAGAGCTTGATCTGCGGCGCTTCGGGTTCGGGCGCGGTTGCGGGCAGGGCCTGCACCGTGAGATCGGCAGCCCACAGCCGACGGATCACCGCACCCGCGACCGCAAGCGCGGACGGCCGCTGCGTGTTGACCTGGATCCGGTTCGTGAACAGCCAGACGATCAGGCGGTCTCGCGCCTCTTCGGAATGGAAATCGAACGCGACGCCGATGCGACGGCCGGTGCGGCGGACGAAACCGCGAACGATGCCGACTTCGGGGAGAACCACCTGCACGCGCTCACCGATCGCAAGATCAGCCGGTTCGTCGACCTCCATGCCGAGGCCGGACAGGGAGATATCGCCCTTGCCGGAGGTGATCATGTGTCCGGCATCGCTGAGCAGCGATAGCGGCTGCTGAATCTCGAAGCGTTCCTCTCCGCGAATGCGCGGCTTTTCGAGGCACATCATCGCGACGAGAATCATCACGAGCATGTTGAGCAGTAGCCAGAAGCTCACCATCGGCAGCAGTTCGTCCTGTACGACGATGCGATAATCCGCGCCCATGTTCGCGACCATGCCCGCCACGCTCGCGGCGATCAGGAAGAGACAGGAAAAAAGGACCCGTGTTTCCCAGTTGCCGCCGCCCGCCGCAGACCCCTTGGGCGTGACCTTGAAGACGTGGCCGCGCGGCTTGATCAGGGTCTTCAGGACGACGGGAAGAATGCGGAACATCTGGAACACCGCGAGAACCTGCGCCGCGAGCGGGTAATACCGGCCCGGCGCGAGCAGCGTAATGCCGACAAGCAGCGCCAGCACCAGCGGCAGCAGATAACGCGTGAGACTGGGCAGGTCGACGTCGATCATCGGCGACAGGTTGAAGAGCATGAACATGATCGGCATCAGGATCGCGAAGGCTGACTGCAGGCCCTGCGTGACCCACGCCGAAGGCAGGAACATGAAACGGTGCCGCAGTTTGAGGCCGGGGCCGAGCGGGCCTTCCTTCAGATAGAGAATCTGGATCGCGCCCTGCGCCCAGCGCTGCCGCTGCACGAAGAACGCCGCCGTGCTTTCCGCCGCGAGGCCGTACGCCAGCGGCTCGTTGAGATAGCGCGTCACATAGCCCTGGCGCAGGCTCGCCAGCGTCAGCAGCATGTCTTCGGTGATCGAACCTTCAGGGAGGCCGCCGCCGATATCCTCGAACAATTTGCGCCGCGTGACCGAATTCGAGCCGCAGCAGAACGAGGCATCCCAGCCGTCGCGGCCGGGCATGATCGCTTCGAAGAAGAAGCGCTGATCGTCCGGCATGGCCTGCTGCAGGCCGAGGTTCGTCTGCATCGGATCGTGGTTGTAGAAGCTGTGCGGAATCTGGACGATCCCGATCTTCTCGTCTTCGAAAAAGCCCATCGTGCGCAGCAGGAAATCGCGCCTCGGCACGAAATCGGCATCGAACACAGCCACATAAGGCGCGGTCGTGAGCGTGAGGGCGTGGTTGATGTTTCCGGCCTTGGCGCCCTTGTTGTCGGGACGGTTGATGTACCCGGCGCCCTTGGCGACGCAGAGGTCATGGACCCACTGCCTGCGCCCATCATCGAGCACCCAGATCCGCGCGTCGGGCCAGTTGAGCGCGAGGCACCCGAGGATGGTTTTTTCCAGAACGTCACGAGGCTCGTCGTAGGTCGCGATGAACACGTCGACGGCGGGCAGTTTCGTGGGACTCTCGGTCCATCGTGCGCGGAGCAGGGCTTCGCCTGCGTCGGCTTCGGCGGATCGGTCGGTAGGGCGGGAGAGAATCGCCAGCAGGATCGCGGCGTCAAACAGGGCCGCGAGCTCCACGGTGAGGCAAAGGAGCGGCCACCACAGGTCGCCCGGACCGCCCGACCACGGAATCGTCCGCGTGATCCGCCAATGGAGATAGTAGAGGATCGTGGTGCCGACAGTCGCGATGATGCCGGCCCGGCTGTAGCGGACACCGCCGAACAGGATCAGCGCCCCAAGCACAACGGCGAGGGGCGCCAGCGTTTCGATCAGCGGCAGCGTGTTCAAGACGGTCAGATGGTTCGGCTGAACCGCACTTCGGCCAGCCGCCCGACATCGCACCTGCGGCTGGGATCGACCGTATCCGGGGCGGTGGCGGCGAGCGCGACATCCACAAGGATCTCGCGGGCGCCGGGTTTCGTATAGGTGGACGCGGCCAGCAGCCGCTCCTCGCGGCGGCTCGCAGCGCCGGAGATGCTGGAGATGCGGCCCTTCATCCAACGGTCGGAGCCGATCAGGCGCACGTCGGCGGGGCCGCCGGGCACGATGGCCTCGGCCTTGCGTTCCGGCAGCGCGACCTGCACGAAACGGCGCCGGCAATCGACGAGATCGAGGATGGGCTCACCGGCGCGCACGGCAGCGCCGGAGCTTGCGGTTGCCGCCCAGATGAGCGTTCCGGCCGGCGCGCGGTAGCTTGCGCGCCCAAGCGCGTCTTTCAGGCGCAACTTCGCCTGCGTGAGCTGCGCCGTGGCATCGCCCAGCGTCTTTTCGATGATCTGGCGCTGCAGCATCAGCCGATCCGCCTGCTGCGTGGCATACGGCGCGTCGTTGTAGCTGTCGCCGATGAAGACGCCGGCACGCGCTGCCTGTTCTGTCACCTCGATCGAACGCAGCTTCGCGGCCGCGCTGTTGCATTCGCTGCTTGTGCGCGTTGCCGCAGCTTCGGCCTTCTCGACGGCGGCGGGGGACATGAAGCCTTCGCCCGCGAGCTTGCGCACGCGCGCGAGCGTGGCCGCCTGCTGCACGCGTTCGGCCTGGCATCCCTTGAGATCGGCAAGCGCTGCGCCGCGGTCCTCGCCGAGGCGCGCGCTCGTGGCGGAATTGAATGCCTCCGCGCGCTTTTCCAGCCGCTGCTCTTCCCTGCGAAGCTCCGCGAGCTGCCGCTCGGCAAGGTCGATCTGCGCCTGCGCCAGATCGGCCGCCGCAGCGAGGTCCGCCACCTCTCCGGTATCCTGCGACAGATCGAGCAGCCGGATCGAGGCGGGCTTCGCAAAATAGCGGCCGTCGGCAGGCAGGTCCGCAACCGTGCCATCAACCGGCGCCGACAGGCGAATGAGCGGCGCGTTGATCGCCGCCTGCGTCGAGACGTCGTTGAAAACATAGGGCGCGAAGCCGATCGCGCCGAGAGCGATAAGCGACGCGGCAAGCACGAGGCGTGTGCTGCGCGCGCGGACAAAATTCTGGACGTTGATATTCATGTTTTGCGGCCCTCGCCCCAAACAGGGGTTGTGCCGCCTCGATAAACAAATCTGGCTAATGCGGGGTTAACCCACCGTGTTCAGAATTTAGACGCGCGCTGTTCGAACCACCGCACTTCACGCGAGTGCGGAGCGGTTTACGCGGCTGCCGCGATCGTTTCCCGAAGCATCTCGACCATCGTGTCGATTTCACCCTTCTCGACGATGAGGGGCGGGGACAAGGCAATGATGTCGCCTGTCACACGGATCAGGAGCCCGCGCTGGAAGCAATCCGTGAAAACGTCGTAGGCGCGGCTGCCCGGCGCACCATCGCGCGATGCGAGCTCGATCCCCGCGACGAGGCCGATGGCACGAATATCGGTGATCGCCGGCAGATCGCGCAGGCTGAAAACGGCGTCTTTCCAGTATGTTTCGAGCTCTGCCGCGCGGGTGAGGAGCCCCTCCCGCGCATAGATGTCGAGCGTCGCCATGCCCGCCGCGCAGGCGACCGGATGGCCCGAGTAAGTGTAGCCGTGGAAAAGCTCGATAGCGGATTCCGGCCCCTGCATCAGCGCATCGTGCACGTCCCGCGCGCAGAAGACCGCGCCCATCGGCACGGCGCCATTGGTGATGGCTTTGGCGGTCGTCACGATGTCGGGCCGCACGCCGAACCTCTCCGTTGCGAAGGGTGTGCCGAGGCGACCGAAGCCCGTTATCACCTCGTCGAAGATCAGCAGGATGCCGTGCCGCGTCGCGATCTCGCGAAGCCGCTCCAGATAGCCCTTCGGCGGCAGCAAGACGCCGGTGGAGCCGGCCATCGGTTCGACGATCACCGCCGCGATCGTTTCCGCGCCGTGCAGACCGACGAGCCGCTCGAGATCGTCGGCAAGCTCGGCGCCATGCTCCGGCAAATCCTGCGAAAAGGCGTTGCGCGCCGGATCGTGCGTGTGGCGCAGGTGATCGGCGCCGGGGAGGGTGGGGAACACGCGCCGGTTGTTGACGAGACCGCCCACCGAAATGCCGCCGAAGCCGACCCCGTGGTAACCGCGCTCACGACCGATGAAGCGCGTGCGCGTGCCCTGCCCGATCGCGCGCTGGTAGGCGACGGCGATTTTCAGCGCCGTATCGACCGCTTCGGAACCGGAATTGGTGAAGAAGATGCGATCGAGCCCCGCAGGCGCGATCTCGCCGAGACGCTCGGCAAAGCGGAACGCGATGGGGTGCCCCATCTGGAACGTCGGCGCATAATCGAGCGTGCGCAGCTGTTCGCCGACGGCCTCGGCGATTTCGCGCCGGCCGTGACCGGCATTGACGCACCAGAGGCCGGCCGTGCCGTCCAGAACACGCCTGCCATCATCGCTGCGATAATACATGCCCTCCGCTTCCGCGAGCAGGCGCGGCGCGGCCTTGAACTGCCGGTTCGCGGTGAACGGCATCCAGAAATTATCGAGGGCAGGGGTGTTGGTCGGCATGTGTTGTCCTTTCTCAAGCACTCGAACACTCGGAGCACGTTAAAACAAGCCGTTTTCTTTATGCTTTGCCCGGCACGCGTTTCGGGGCATTGAAGGCAAGGTGTTGAGTGTGGTTCAACAACATGAACGCATGGAGGCGCGCGGTGGCTGAAGATATCGGGGTGGGATGGCGACTGCGTCATGTGCGCCATGCGGCGGGCCTCTCGCAGCGTGTCCTCGCGAAGCGCGCGGGGATCACGAACTCCACGATCTCGCTCATCGAGGCGGACCGCGCCAATCCGTCGCTCGGCGCCCTGAAGCGCATTCTCGATGCGATCCCGGTCGGCCTGTCGGAATTTTTCGCGCTGGAGCGGGAACGGGACGACGCGACGTTCCATGCGGCGGACGACCTTATTGAAATCGGCAAGGGGAATGTTTCGTACCGCCAGGTCGGGCGATCGATGACGGGGCGCAAGCTGCAGATGCTCGACGAATGCTACAAGCCGGGCTCGGACACGGGCCGCATCCCGCTGAGCCATGACGGCGAGGAAGCCGGCATCGTCATTTCGGGCCAGATCGAAGTGACGGTCGGAACCGCGCGGCGTGTCCTCGGCCCGGGCGACGCCTACAGCTTCGAGAGCCGGATACCGCATCGCTTTCGCTGCGTGAGCGCCGAACCCGCGCGTGTCGTCAGCGCGTGCACGCCGCCGACATTCTGAACCGAGCGTATCTCAGGGCCAGAAGCCTTCTCCGAATCTTGGTCGGCAAATCTTCTTGGCCTTTACGGCAAACTCGCCTTATGCGGGGGCATGGGCCAAAAGTTGTTCGAACAAAATTCGCGTTCGGTTGCCGACAGCTTGGGCAAGGCGCTGATTCTCACGGTGCTCGTGCAGTTGTTGGCAACCAGCACGGCGCTGGTGCTGCCTCCCATCGCACCGCGCGTTGCTGCGGATTTTGGCGTTGAGGCCTACGTTGTAGGCTATCAGGTGAGCTTGCTTTTCACGGCCGGCGCGTTTGGGTCCGTGCTGTCGGGCGCGCTGATCCGCAGTTGGGGTGCCGTGCGCACTGAACAATTCGGATTGGGTATGTTCGCGCTTGGTCTGCTCGGGCTGGCAACGGCCAATATCTCCGTCGGCGTGATCGCCTCTCTGCTCATCGGCTTTGCCTATGGGTTCCAGAATCCGGCCTCGTCTCAGATCCTGAGCGTCGTTACGCCCCCTGCTCGGCGGAACGTGGTGTTCTCGATCAAGCAGGCGGCGGCACCGCTTGGGGTGGTGCTGGTCAGCATTTCGCTACCCTTGCTGGATTCGGTGATTGGCTGGCGGACGGCGTTCGTCCTGTTGGCGCTATTGCCGAGCGCCCTGCTCGTCATTCTGGCGGGCCATGAGGTGCCGCACACGCCGCCGCAAAACGCGGTGCCGCTGCTGCGCGGCCTGCTGAAAGAGCAGCGACTGATATGGAGGCGCGGCGACCTGCGCGTGCTGACCATCATCGGTTTTCTCTACTCCTCGGTTCAGTTGACGCTCTCCACCTTCGCCGTGTTGATGTTGACGGCGGATTGCGGGTGGAAGCTGATCCCGGCCGCATCGGCCGCGGCGGGCGTGCAGGCCTTTGGCGTGCTGGGCCGGGTGTGCTGGGGCGTGGTGGCGGACCGGCTTGGCTCCGGATTCGGCGTGCTGGCGATCGTGGGCCTCGGCAGCGGCACGGTACTGCTGGCCATGCCCTGGATGGCCGCGTTTCCGGCGTTCGTGCAGATCGGGTTGCTGAGCTTCCTGGGATTTTGCTTGAACGGCTGGAACGGCGTCGCGATGGCGGAGGTGCTCCGCCACGCCGCGCCGGCCGATGTCGGGAGCGTGATGGGCAGTTCTCTCGTCTATGTCTTCGCGGGTGTCATGGTCGGGCCGGCGAGCTTTGCCCTGCTCTATGAAATCGTGGGCAGCTACGGCGGGACCTTCGCATTTGCGAGTGTCGTGTTGCTGATCGGCGGAAGCTTCGCGTTGTTGGTTCGGCCAAAGCTGAAGGGTGGAAGATGAAGATGCAGGGCGAGGCACATCACGCTGAGGCGGCCATCGCGCGGGCGCTGGACGCAGCCGACCGAGTCAATGCCTCGATCAATGCCGTGCTGTGGCTCGACCGCGAGGCCAAGGCCGGCGTGGGTCCGCTCGGCGGCGTGCCGGTTCTGGTGAAGGACTGCATCGACTGGCGGGGACAGCTGACGACGCATGGCTCCGCGGTCTATCGGGATGCGGCGCCGGCGGCCGGGGATGCTGAGGTCGTGCGCCGCCTGCGGGATACGGGCGCGACGCTCATCGGGAAATCGCACCTCAGTGAATTCTGCTTCGGCGCGACCGGGGAAAACGCAACCTTTGGCAACTGCCGCAATCCGTGGGACACCGCGCGCATCACGGGCGGATCGAGCAGCGGATCGGCCGCCGCCGTGGGCGCCGGGATCGTCCCCGCGGCGATCGGCACGGATACTGGCGGCTCCGTGCGTGTGCCTGCCGCACTGTGCGGTGTCGTGGGGCTGCGCCCGACATTGGGGCGCGTTTCGAACCATGACGTGCTCGATGTCAGCACGATCTGCGATGTGGTCGGGCCGTTTGGGGCCACCGTGGCGGATGCGGCAAGGCTGTATGCGGCCATTGCGGGCTATGATGCGCGCGATCCCTTGTCCTTCGCGGACGCGGCGCCGCTGCTGGAAGGAATGGACGGGGGCGTGAAAGGCCTGCGCGTCGGGCTGCCGCGCGCGTTTTTCTTCGAGGACTTGCAGGATTGCGTGGGGCAGGCCGTGGATGACGCCGCGGCGGTGCTGGAACGGCTTGGCTGCACGCTCGTCGATGTGCCGCTGGGCGAGGCCGAGACGCTGCGCACCGGCGGCGCATTCCGGTTCGTGCTCGCCGATGTTGCCGACGCGCGCCGCGATGTGTACCCCGAGCACGCGGACCGGATCGGCGCGGAGGTCCGGCGGCGCATAGAGCTTGGGCATCAGGTGAGCGGCGCCGATTACGCGCACTGCATCCGGCTTCTGCAGCAGTTTCAGCGGACGCTTCGTGACACGTTTGCCGCCGGGGTCGATGTGCTGCTCACGCCGACGACGCCCGTCACCGCGCCGCTTTGGTCCGAGGCTTCGGACATGGTGGCGACGACGCGGCTCGTGGCGCGCAACACCTATGACCTTGGCGCAGCCGGGGTGCCGTCGCTGAGCGTGCCGTGCGGTTTCGATCGGCGGAATCTGCCGATTGGGATGCAGCTCACGGCGCCATGGCGCGCGGAGGCATTGCTGTTCCGCGTGGCGCACGCCTTCGAGACGGCCACGGAGCATCACCGCGCGCGAAGTCCGATCAATCGCATTTAAAAGTTCGAACATTTGTGTTGATTG
This sequence comes from Sphingosinicella sp., assembly GCF_013911755.1. Lineage (GTDB taxonomy): Bacteria > Pseudomonadota > Alphaproteobacteria > Sphingomonadales > Sphingomonadaceae > Sphingosinicella. The sequence goes on along the minus strand of NZ_JACESP010000015.1, from coordinate 16,746 downwards.
TGCGCAGCCTTTTCGGCAGTCTCCGCCAGCTTAAGGGGAGGGCTCATGACCGCGTTGCCACTCGACGGCCTGAAAATCATAAGTTTCGAACAGTATGGCGCTGCGCCTTACGCGACGATGTTCCTTGCCGATCTCGGCGCCGACGTGGTGAAGGTGGAGGGTGCGGACGGCGATTATGCGCGCAAGACCGGGCCGCTGACGCTGGGCGAGGCCGACAGCCTCTATTACCAGTGCTTCAACCTCAACAAGCGCAGCCTGATCCTCGATCTCAAAGCCGATACTGACCGGGCGCTGCTGCACCGGCTGGTCGCCGACTCCCACGCGGTCGTGAACAATCTGCGCGGCAGTCTGCCCGCGAAGCTGGGGCTGGATTACGCCGCGCTCTCGGCGGTCAATCCGCGCATCGTCTGCGGCCATATTTCCGCCTATGGACGGACCGGATCGCGCGCCGACTGGCCGGGCTACGATTTCCTGATGCAGGCGGAGGCGGGCTTCATGGCGCTGACCGGCGACCCCGGCAGTCCTCCCACGCGCGTCGGGCTTTCGATGGTCGACTACATGACCGGCATGATGATGGCGTTCGGCCTCGTCAGCGCAATCCGGGGCGCAGAGCGCAGCGGCGTCGGCATGGATGTGGACGTTTCACTGTTCGACGCGGCGCTCCACCAACTCGCCTATCAGGGCACTTGGTATCTGAACGAAGGCGTCATCACGCCGCAGACGCCGCGTTCGGCGCATCCTTCGACCGTTCCGGTGCAGCTCTACAAGACGGCCGACGGATGGCTTTACATCTGCTGCATGAACCAGAAGTTCTGGGAAATCCTCGTCAGGCTGATCGATCGGCCGGAGCTTGGCACGGACCCGCGCTTCGCCGATCTGGCGAGCCGCCGCGAGAACCGTGATCTGCTCACCGATGTGCTGGATGCCGTGTTCATGACCCGGACGCGCGCGGAATGGATGCAGCTCCTGCAAGGCCAGATTCCGGCAGCACCCGTCGAATCGCTGGATGGCGCTATCGACAATCCGTTCGTGGCCGAGGTCGGCATGGTGCAGGACGTGCCGCATCCTGCCGGCCGCACGCTCAGGATGTTTGCAAACCCGCTGCGTTTCGATGGCGCGCGTCTTCCGCAGCGGGCCGCACCCGGGCTGGACGCGGATGGCCCTGCACTGCGCGGGCTATTTGAAGGGACGCAACGTGAAGCTTGAAGGTATCAAGGTCGTCGATCTCAGCATGTTTCTGCCGGGGCCGGTGATGACGCAGATCATGGCCGATCATGGGGCGGACGTCATCCGCATCGAACCGCCGGGCGGCGAGCCGAGCCGCGCCTTCGGGCCTTATGACGCCGAAGGACTTTCGATCTGGTTCAAGAATGCGCATCGCGGCAAACGCAGCATCGTTCTGGATCTGAAGAAGCCTGAGGATTTGGCTGTGCTGCTTCGTCTGGCAGACGAGGCGGACGTCTTCGTTGAGGGTTTTCGCCCCGGCGTGGCCACGAAGCTGGGCATCGATGCGCAGACGCTGTGCGCGCGGAACCCGCGCCTCGTCTATTGTTCGCTCTCCGCGTTCGGGCAGTCCGGTCCGCTCTCCTACAAGGCGAGCCACGACATGGGCGCGCAGGCCTATACCGGCTTTCTGGCGATCAACGACAATGGCGACGGGCGCCCCGTGGTGCCGGGACTGCCGTCCGCCGACATGGGGAGCGCGCTGACGGGGCTCGTCGGGATCCTGATGGCGCTCCACCGCCGCAACGCGACGGGGCGCGGAGACATCGTCGATGCTTCGATGTACGACGCCCTGATGGCGTGGACGGCGCATCTGTCCGGCCCGGTGCTGGGCGGCGGTCTGCCGCCGACCACGCGGACGCACCGGTCAATCGGCGGTTCCGGTTTCTACAATCTCTACGAGACGCGCGACGGCCGCTTCATCGCGCTGACGGGCCGCGAAATGAAGTTCGCAACGTCGCTGCTCACGGCGCTCGGCCGGGAAGAGTTGATCCCGCTTGCGGAGGTTGAACCGGGCCCGGTCCAACAGCAGCTGATCGGCGAGCTTCGGCAGATCTTCAAGACACGCGATTTCGATGACTGGTGCGCGTTCCTGCCGACCGTAGAGGTCAGCTGGGCGCCGGTTCTGGACATGGCGGAAGGCTTCGATCACCCGCATGCCGCGGCCCGGGAGATGCTCGTCGATGACGGAATCGGGGGGCGCGTGGTGGGCACGCCGGTCAAGTTCGCGGATGAGCCTGGCGAGGTGCATTTGCGCGCGCCGACTCTGGACGCAGATGGCGCCGCGATTCGCGCCTCGGGCTGGGCGCGGGGCTGAAGCTCAGTCCTTCAGTTCCAGGCGCATGTTGTAGACAAAATCGCGTGAACGGAAGGTGTTGACCGAAATCAGGTAGATGCCGTTGCCGGCATCGAAATAGCGCCGGATGATCTGGAGCGCGGAGACCCCGATCGGCTCGCCGAGTTTGTTTGCTTCGGCAGGCGTCAGCATCTTGGCGCGGATGTCCTGAGACAGGCCGAATGGCTTGATGCCGTGCTCGCGTTCCAGCCATTCGTAGACGGGCTCGTCGCCGAACTCGACTTCGGGCAGCGTGGCCCGCGACACATCGACATACACACGCACGATGCACAGCGGCATGTTGTGATCGTCGAAGCGCACGCCCTGAATGCTGTGCCATTCGCGCATCTCGTCACAGCCGAGCAGGCGGGCGAGCTGTCCGTCGGCGTTCAGGCGTTCCCGCTCTTCCCAACGCATGTGCGTTGCATGCGCGTAGTGCAGAAGATCGGCGCGCGAACCAACGGCGTGGCGGAACGTCTGGATCGGCGTGTGGCGCAGCACGGTCGTGCCCGCGCCGCGGCGGCGGCTGAGCAGGCCTTCCTCTTCAAGCTGCTGGAGTGCGCCGCGCACGGCGTAGCGGCTGGCGCCGAGCTCGGTGCACAACTGCACCTCTGTGGGGAAGGGCGAGCCGACGGCGAATTCGCCCGAATCGATGCGCTCGCGCAGCTCGGCATAGACCCCTTCGTGTCTTGGGCGTCTTCCGGCGCTTCCTTTGCTCACACCATTCTCCTTCGTCGCCGCAGGCATGGCCCGCGTCAGCAGTTCGTACTTGGCTCGAAAATCAGAAGAATTCAATAAATCAAACCAACCGGATTAAAAGTTCGAACTTTTCCGTTGACCTGCCCGCCACCCTTTGTCAGCTTACGGGCTGCGCGACATGTGCGGCCGCACCCTGGGGAGGGTGCCGGCACGACGAGATCCGTTTTCGCGAGTGGAGGGAGTGGCATGGGGCTTCGGGTTGGAGTGGACGTCGGTGGGACGTTCACGGATATTTTCTTGCTCGATGAAGGGGCCAGCCGGACTTACACGGCCAAGGTGCCGTCGACGCCGTCCGATCCTTCGGAAGCGGTGATTGCCGGGATCGAGAAGGCGTGCCGCGAAAACAGCCTCGACATGGCGAACATCACGCATGTGATGCACGGCACCACGGTCGCGACGAATGCGGTGCTGACCGGCAATGGTGCGGCGGTCGGTCTCATCGTCACCGAAGGCTACCGGCAGGTTCTGCATCTGGCGCGCGGCTTCGTACCCGGTGCGCTTTCGGGGTGGATCAACTTCGTGAAGGGCAAGCCTATGGCGGCCCTGAAGCACACGCTGGAAGTCTCCGAGCGGATCAGTGCCAGCGGCGAAGTCGTTCGCCCGCTCGACGAGGCCCGGCTGCGTGCGGATCTGCAGCGCTTCAAGGGCAGCGGCGTCGGCTCCATCACCATCTCGCTGATGAATTCCTATGTGAATGCCGCGCACGAGAAGCGCGTGGAGGCGATTGTCCGCGAGGAGCTTCCCGACATCTCGATTTCCGTATCTTCCGACACGCTGCCGGAGATGCAGGAGTATGAGCGCGCCATCACCACGGTGGCCAACGCATTCGTGAAGCCGGTGGTGTCGCGCTACGTTTCCAACCTCAAGACCAATCTCGAAGCGCGTACCACCGGCGAAGTGAAGCTGTCGATCCTGCGTTCGGACGGCGGCCTCGCCACGGCGGCATCTGCAGCCGACTTCCCGGTCAACCTGCTGATGTCCGGCCCCGCGGGCGGTGTTGCCGGCGCGATCTGGGTGGCGAAGCAGGCGGGCTTTCCCAACATCATCACCTTCGACATGGGCGGCACGTCCACGGACGTCTGCCTTGTTGAAGGCGGCGAGGCGCAGGTGCGCCGCGAGACGGTGGTGCATGACGTGATCGTTCGCGCGTCTTCGGTGGACGTGCGCACGGTGGGTGCCGGGGGCGGCTCCATCGCAACCGTGCCGGAGCTTACCAAGGCGCTCCGTGTCGGTCCCCAGTCGGCAGGTGCAGTCCCGGGTCCGGCAGCCTACGACAAGGGCGGCACGGAGCCGACCGTTACCGATGCCAACGTCGTGCTCGGCTATCTGCCGGCGGATGCGCGGCTTGGCGGCGACATGACGATCCGCCGCGATCTCGCGCAGCAGGCCGTGCAGAAGGTCGCCGATGCGCTCGGCCTCACGCTGGAGACGGCGGCAGAAGGGATCGTCCGCATCGTCAACGAGAACATGTTCGGCGCACTGCGGCTCGTTTCGGTCGAGCAGGGGTATGACCCGCGCAATTTTTCGCTGATGGCGTTCGGCGGCGCAGGGCCGCTGCATGCGAACGCGCTCGGCCGGCTGTTGCAGGCGTGGCCGGTCATCGTGCCGCGCGGTCCCGGCGTGCTGTGCGCGGTGGGCGACGCGACGACACGCCTGCGCGACGAGGCTGCGCGCACCATGATCCGCCCGGTCGACGGGATCGATGTGGCCGAGCTGCAGGGGCTTCTCGACGAGCTTGAGGAGCGCGTGCGTGCCACGCTCGATGTCGAAGGTATCCCCGAGGACGCACAGGAGATCGTGTATCAGGTGGACCTGCGCTATGCGGGCCAATCGGCGGACATCACGGTTTCGCTGCCGCCTGCCGAGTTTGCGGAACATGGCCTCGCCAAGGCCTCCGAACGGTTCGATCATCTGCACGAGCAGATGTTCAGCTTCAGCCTCGACAAGGCGAAGGAGCTGGTAAACCTGCGCGTCATCGCACAGGGACCGGGCGCGGACGTGGGCCAGAACGCGCTGGCGGAAGGCGACGGCGACCCGGCGCGCGCCGCGGTTCACAGCACGCGCGTCTTCGACAGCGGCGCCTGGCACGAGGCGACGATCTACGACAGGCGCAAACTGCTCGCCGGGGACCGCGTGAACGGACCGGCCATCGTCACCGAGCTTGATTCCACCACGCTCATCCTGCCCGGCAGCCATGCGACGGTCGATGCCGTCGGCAATCTGCTCATCCGCGACGACCGCTGAGAACTGGAGGCACAAGATGGCAAGGATCATCGAAACCAACACTACGCCCTGGCCGACGGCCGATGTCGATCCGGTCACGCTCGATGTCATCGAGAACGCGCTTCAGAACGCGCGCGTTCAGATGGACGCGATATTGTTCCGCACCGCGATCTCGCCGATCATTCGCGAGCAGCGCGACGGCTTCCCGGTGCTGACCAATCGCGAAGGCATGATGCTCGCAGGGCAGTTCGGATCGCCCGTTGATGGATTCGTCGACAATTATGACGGGGAGGTCTCCGAGGGCGACGTCCTCCTCACCAACGATCCCTACGCCTGTCAGGGCGCGATCAGCCATCTGAACGACTGGCTGTTCTGCATGCCGGTGTTCTACGAGGGGCGTCTGCTCGGCTGGACCGCGATGTTCGGGCACATGTCGGATATTTCCGGCATGACGGCGGCCTCGATGCCGGTGACGTCTTCCGATCTGTTGCAGGAAGGCATCGTCATCCCGCCGGTCAAGATCGTGTCCAAGGGCGAATTGCAGAAGGACCTGCTGCGCATGGCGATGCGCAACACGCGTACGCCCGATTGGAACGAGGCCGATTTCTTCGCGATCCTTTCCGCGTGCCGCACGGGCGCGGCGCGCCTTATCGAGATGGCAGACCGCTTCGGGCCGGATGTCCTGTGTTCGGCGCAGGACCAGCTTCTGAAGCGCAACCGCGAGGCGATGCGCGCGCTCATTGTCTCGACGATGCCCGAGAAAAAGGTCGTGTTCGAAGACTGGATCTGCGACGACGCCACCGGCCACGGTCCCTACAAGCTCGGCTGCGAGATGTGGCGCGAAGGCGACAAGCTGATCTTCGACTTCTCGCGCACCGATCCGCAATCGGCGGGCTGTATCAACTTCCTGCTCAATGAGCGGATGTTCAAGATGTTCTGCGGGCAGTTCATGGTGAACGTGTACGATCCGCAGATCGTCCTCAACGACGGCTACATCGATCTCATCGACGTGCGCATCCCGAAGGGCACCCTGCTCAATCCGATTGCGCCGGCGGCGCTCAACGGACGTACGCACGCGCTCGGGCGCATCTTCGATATCATCAGCGGGCTCTTTGGTTCGGCGAACCCGGATTTCCTTGTCGCCGCCGGATTCTCCGACAGCCCGCACTTCATGTATTCGGGCTTCAACAAGAGCAATGACTGGTTCCTGCTGTTTCAGATCGGCTTCGGCGGCATTCCCGGCAAGCCGGGCGGCGACGGGCCGGACGGGCACTCGCTGTGGCCGAAATTCCGCAACGTGCCGAACGAATATATCGAGGCCTATTTCCCGATCCGCATCGACCGCTTCGAATCGCTGATAGACACCGGCGGCGCCGGCAAGCATCGCGGCGGCAACGGCGTTCGCACCGAATATGTGTTCGACGTGGAGGGCGAAATCTCCATCCACGACGACCGCTGGCTCACCTATCCGTGGGGCGTGAAGGGCGGACAGCCGGGCAAGCGCAGCCGCAAGTTGCTGGTGCGCGCGGACGGCGAGGAGAAAATCCTGCCGTCGAAGATCGATCATATCTTCGTGCAGCCCGGTGACCGTCTGATCTTCGACACCTGGGGTGGCGGCGGCTGGGGCGATCCGCTGGAACGCGATACCGCGGCCGTCGCCTACGACGTGGAGGCCGGACTCGTCAGCCCGGAAGGCGCGCGGCGTTATGGCGTGGTCATTTCCGATGACGGCGTCGTTGACGATGCAGCAACAGAGGCACTTCGCGCGGAGATGCGCAAGACCCGGCCGCAGGTGAATGCGTTCGAGTTCGGTCCTTCGATCGCGGAACTGCGCGCCAGCTGCTTCGAGGAAACCGGCCTCCAGCCGCCGGTCGATCCCGTCGCCTCGCCGATCGCCACCGCATGGTTCAGCAAGCGCGGCGAGCCCGTGCCGATGCCGCAACGCCTTATTGCGGCGGAGTGAAACATGAGCGGCTTTTCCGCAGCCGGCTACGGCGACCAGGGCAATATCGGGTTCGGCCGACAGCCGGCCGTTCTGGTCGTCGATTTCCAGCGGGCGTTCACCGATAGCACCTATCCGATGGGCCGCTCCGGCCATGTCGATCAGGCCGTGGAGAATACGGCGCGCCTGCTGAAGGTCGCTCGCGCGCACAATGTGCCGGTCGCCACGTGCAGTGTCGGGTGGAACAGCCCGCGCGATATGGCGCACTGGAAGGTCAGCTCCGTCTACAAGGACATGTTCTACGGTGACGCCGGCATGGAACTTGATCCGCGCATCGCCGATCCGTCCGACTTTCATTTCATCAAGGGCGCCCCGTCGATCTTCTTCGGCACGCCACTGCAGACCTTCCTGACGCGGCAGGGCGTGGACACGGTGATCGTGACGGGTTGCACGACGAGCGGCTGCGTGCGTGCATCGATCGTCGACGCGTTCTCATATGGATACCGGGTGATGGTGCCGGAACCCTGCTGCGGCGATCAGGAGATCAGCGCGCATCAGGCGAACCTTGCCGACGTCGGGCGACGCTACGCCGATGTTCTGGGCCTCGAAGAGGTCATCCAAGCGATCAGTGGAAAGCGTAACGATGCCTGAACTGAAGCGCCCCGACGGCGCAGTGATCCATTACGAAGTCGTCGGTGAAGGCGATCCGGTTCTCTGCCTCGGCGGCTGGGGCACGTTCTGCCACGGCAACGGCGCGGGTCTGCCGTTCGGACTCACTGACCGCTACAGCGTGATCCTGATGGATTATCGCGGGCTTGCGGAGTCCACGGACAATCTGGACACGCCGATCTCCATGCGCGTCTATGCCGAGGACGCGATTGCGGTGCTCGATGCGCTGGGGCTGAAAAACGTCCACCTGCTCGGCATGGTCGGCATCGGTGCGTGCGTTTGCCAGCAGATCGCCATCATGCGGCCCGATCTTGCGCGGACGCTGGTGAACACCGGCGCGTGGGCGACGATGGACCCGCTGCTGGCGGATCAGTTGCGACTGTTTCTGGACATTCACCGCGATGCCGGCTGGGCGACATTCCAGCGGCTCGTGTGCGCCTATTCGTTCAGCGCGGACTATTACAACGCCAATGCGGGTCGCCTCATCGGGCCGCAGGGGCCGTGGCGCGAATTGCAGGGCAAGATCGACACGCACGCACGCTTCATCGATGCGAGCATCGACTACGATGTGATCGAAGATCTGAAGCAGGTGCAGACCCCCGCACTCATCATGCACGCGCCGCTCGACACCATAACGGGTCCGCGCACGACGAAGCCTATCGAGGAGGCGCTGCCCAACGCAAACGGGTTCGTGATGGAAGGCGCGGCGCACGTGCTTGCCGGCAAGGACCAGCGCAGCCGCTTCTCGCAGCGCCTGTTCGAATTCTTCGCGCAGCATTGATCGATGGACCGCGCCGCCTCCTGCCTTCTGTTCGTTCCGGGAAACCGGCCGGAGCGCTTTGAAAAGGCGCTGGCGACGGGTGCGGAGCTGGTTTGCATTGATCTTGAAGATGCCGTGCCGCCTGCCGCGAAGGACGAGACGCGCGCAACCGTGATCGCGGCGCTCCCCGACCTGCCACGCGAGCGTATCGCCGTGCGCGTGAACGGTATGCGCACGGAGGCGGGGCTGCGCGATCTGCTGGCGCTGAAGGATGCCGGGCCTCTGCCCCTGCTGCTTGTCCCGATGGTGGAAAGCGCGGGCGAGCTTGCGCCACTGCAAGCCGTCGGCGCGCCCGCAATCATCCCGCTGATCGAAACCGCGAAAGGACTCGCTGCGGCAGTGGAGATCGCGGCGGCGGAGGCTGTGGTGGCGATGATGTTCGGCGGCGGCGATCTCTCCGCCGAACTCGGCGTCGCGCTGGAATGGGAACCGCTCGCGGCGGCGCGCGGGCAGTTCATCCTCGCCTGCGCGCGGGCCCGCGTTCCCGCGATCGATGTGCCGTTCATCCATATCGCCGATCCGGAAGGACTTGCCGAAGAGGTCCGCCGCGCAAAGAGCCTCGGCTTTTCCGCGAAGGCCGCGATCCATCCGGCGCAAGTCGAGATCATTCAGGGCGTGCTGCGTCCGCAGCCGTCCGACATCGAAGAAGCGCGCGCCGCGCTTCAGGCGTTCGCCGAGGCCGGCGGGCAGGCTGTCATGTTCAAAGGCCGGATGCTGGAGGCGCCATTCATGCGCCGACTGGAGCGTCTCGCCGCATTTGGAGAAAGCCGTAATGCGTAAGGGTGTCATCGAGGTTGCGCCGGGCCGGTTCCGGGAAACCTTCGGCCGTTATTTCGAAGAGTTCGAGGTTGGGCACATCTATGAGCACCGGCCCGGTCGGACGATCACCGATACGGACAACGTGTGGTTCACGCTGCTGACGATGAACACGCATCCGGCGCATTTCGATTACGAATATGCGAAAAAGACGGAATTCGAAAAGCCGCTCGTGTGTTCGCCGCTCACGGTCGCGCTTCTTGTCGGCATGAGCGTCAGCGACGTTTCGCAGAAAGCCGTGGCCAATCTCGGCTGGACGGATATCCGCCTCTCACATCCGTTGTTCTGTGGCGACACGCTCTATGGCGAAAGCGAGGTGCTGAGCAAGCGCGAGTCCGCCTCCCGGCCGCAGCAAGGCATCGTCACCGTAAGGACGACGGGCAAGAACCAGCACGGCGACATCGTCTGCACGTTCGAACGTTCGATCCTCGTGTGGAAGCAGGGCTTCGGCCCGGCTGACGATTAAGGGCAAAGCACATGACATCCGCAAACGCCGCCCGCACGATCGACCCCGAAGAAGAGGCCGTTCTGCTGCATTCGATCGATCGCTGGATCGACAAAGAGGTGCGCCCCGTGGTGATGCACCACGATCACAACGATCTGTGGCCGGCAGAACTGGTCGCCCAGATGGCGGAAATGGGCCTGTTTGGTGCCACCATCTCTCAGGACTACGGCGGTCTCGGCCTTCCAGCGACCACGTACTCGAAGGTCGTTTCGAAGATCGCGTCATACTGGATGGCGATCACCGGCATTTTCAATTCGCACCTGATGCTGGCAGCCGCCGTCGAGCGTTTCGGGACGGCGGAGCAGAAGGCAGAATGGCTGCCGAAGTTCGCGAGCGGAGAAATACGCGGGGGCCTCGCGCTCACCGAGCCCAATGCAGGGACGGACCTGCAGGCGATCCGTACGACCGCGGTACGCGACGGCGACGACTATGTGATCAACGGCACGAAGACGTGGATATCGAACGGCATCCACGGAAGCTGCTTCGCGCTTCTCGTGAAGACCGACCCGAAAGCGGAGCCGCGCTATAAAGGCATGAGCCTTTTCATCGCGCCGAAAATCGCCGGGTTCGAGGTCGGCAAGAAGATCAAGAAGCTCGGTTATAACGCCATCGATAGCGCCGAGCTTATTTTCGACAATTACCGGCTTCCCGCCGCGAACCTGATCGGCGGCGTGGAGGGCAACGGCTTCTTTCAGGCAACGGGCGGGCTTGAGCTTGGTCGCATCAATGTTGCTTCGCGCGGCGTCGGGCTTGCCGAAGGCGCGCTGCGGCTCGCCACCGATTATGCGACGGTTCGCCAGACAATGGGAAAACCGATCTGCGAGCATCAGGCGATCCAGCTGAAGATCGGCGAGATGGTGACGCGCGCGAAAGCTGCGCGGCTGCTCACCCAGGACGCCGCCGAAGCCTACGACCGCGGCGAGCGCTGCGACATGGAGGCGGGAATGGCGAAGTATTTCGCTTCTGAAGCCGCGGTGCGGAACTCCGAGGAGGCGATGCGGATCTTCGGGGGCTACGGCTATTCGAAGGAATACGAGATCGAACGTTATTACCGGGATTCGCTGCTGATGTGCATCGGCGAGGGAACGAACGAAATGCAGCGGATCATCATCTCCAAACAATGGGTCAAACGGCATTCCGCGTAGAGATTTCAGGAACAGGATCAATCCGCAAGCGAGCGTTCAGGGCAACAGCATTGGAAAGGGACAAGGGGGATACCATGACGAAATCCGAACTTAGACTTGCAACGTGTCTTACGACCGCTTTTGCGATCGTGCTTTCGCTTCCCGCGCCGTCTTACGCGCAGGAACAGGCCAGCGAGACCGCCGAACCCGTCGGTGGCGAAATCGTGGTGACGGCACGCCGGTTCGACGAAAAACTGCAGGACGTTCCTGCGGCGGTTTCAGTGCTGACAGCGGAAGCCATTGAGAACACGGGCGCTCGTGTCGCAGCCGATTTCGTGCAGTTGACGCCCGGTGTTACCATCGTCACCGGCAATGTCGAGGCGGCCGATACGCAGATCAATATTCGCGGTATCAATGGCGCGCGCGATGCGGAAAGCAACGTCGCGCTGGTCGTTGATGGTGTCCAGAAATCGAATACGTCGTCGCTGAACCAGGATCAGGGTTCGGTACAGCAGATCGAAGTGCTGAAGGGCCCGCAGGGCGCGCTTTACGGGCGCAATGCCGCGGCGGGTGCCGTCATCATCACCACCAAGAAGCCGGGCACGGAACTGGAAGGCAGTGCACGCGTCAGCTACGGAAACAACGATACGGTGGAAGCCGCGGCGCTGATCGCGGGGCCGCTCAGCGACACCGTGGGTTTCGTCATCAACGGCGACTACGGGCGGGGGGACGGCTATTTCCGCAACAGCTTCCTGCCGAGCGATATCAACAAGACGCTCTATCCGGGCAACAGCACCAAAGCCGCCTCGATGGACAATTACGAGCGCTGGAATGTGAACGGCCGCCTCGTCTTCACGCCTAGCGACGACACGGAAATCGATCTGAAGGCGCGCTATGGCAAGGTGCGCAGCGGTGCGATCGCGTTCAACGCGGCGTTCCAGATTCCGGCGCTGGAAGGCGCCGACAAGGTGTTCAACATCGACATCAACGATCACAAGTTCATCTTCACGCCGAACATCGATCCTCTGAACACGCAGAAGACCATAGAGGCGTCGGCGCGCCTCACGCAGTCGCTGGGTGCGGTCGATCTGATCGGCTATGTCGCGTACAGCAACATCAAGAACGACTTTTATGCCGATGGCACGAGCGGCGCCTTCGGCTTCTTCGCGAACGAATCCACCTGCGCCGCGACCTCGGCCGGCACTGTGCCGGTTGTCAATCAGGCGCCGTTCGATGAAGCCTATCTGGGAGGCGCGTTCGTCGGGGCGCAGCCCTATTCGCCGGCATCGTGCGACGGCACGCAGTACCAGCGCCGCAATCAGGAGGATTTCAGCGCGGAGCTTCGTCTGGTCGGCGAAACGGATTCGCTGCGCTGGCAGCTCGGCGGCTATTTCCTCACGCTCGATCGGCGGACCTGCATCAATCTTGGTCTCGATACGGGGCAGGGCGTGGTTCGCGAATGTTACACGACCGATCCGAGGAATCCCACCGAAGCGCTGGTCGACGACAATTTCAAGACCAAGGTCTACGCGGCGTTCGGTTCGGTCGATTATGACGTGAGCGAAGCGTTCAAGGTCGGCCTTGCGCTCCGCTACGATATCGAGGATCGCAGCACGAGCAACAGCGTGCCGACCGGGCGGCTCACCCGCTGGGTGGGCAACGTGCTTACGGGCAACCCGAACGGGACGGCGACGACGCCCGCGAACTACTATCTGAACCCCGGCCTTGACCCCGCGTACAACCCGAGCGGCATCCTTGCCGACCGGAGCCAGACCTACAAGCAGCTGCAGCCCAAGGTTACGCTCAGCTACAAGGTCAGCCCCGACCTTTCGCTGTTCGCGAACTGGGGTATCGGCTTCAAGTCGGGCGGCTTCAACAACGGCGGTTCGCAGGCCGTTATCGACAACTTCTTCAACGCCGCGATCTCTTCGGGCCTGTCGATCTTCGACGATTACCGCAAGGAACGCTCGAGTGCGTTCGAGGCCGGTATCAAGGGTAAGGCGCTGGATGGGCGCCTGACGTTTGATTTCGCGGGCTATCACACGACCGTGAAGGACATGCAGTTCTTCGAGTTCTTCGTGGGGCCGTTCGGACTGCTGCGTGTCGTCTCCAACATCGACAAGGTGGAGCTGTACGGCGCCGAGGGTTCGGCAAGCTTCCGCCTGATCGACGGCTGGTCGCTGTTCGGTTCGTTCAACGTGACCGACAGCAAGATCAAGCGCAACGACGCGCGGCCGTACACGGAGGGCAACAAGTCTCCCTATACGGCGGATTACACGCTGAACATCGGAAGCCAGATCGATGCTCCCCTCAGCGACGCGCTGTCGCTGCTGGTGCGCGCCGACTACCGCATTACCGGCAAGACCTGGTTCCACACCGTGCAGGACAATACCGTGCCCACCATCTTCGGGCTCGCGGCGAACTTCAAGAATTCGCAGCGTGATCCCTATGGTATCTTCAACCTGCGCGTCGGCGTGAAATCGGATAGCTGGACGGTGAGCGCCTTTGCCGAAAACATGTTCAACAAGAATTACGTGGCGGAGGTTATTCCCGCACCGGAATTTGGCGGCGACTTCCTGACCGCCGGCATCCGTCGCAGCTATGGCGTGGAACTAGCTTACAAGTTCTGATCCTGGCGACTGTAAGAAAATTGGAAGCCTTCCGGATCGGCGGATGCTGATCCGGAAGCTCCAGAGGAGTTGATGATGGCGTCTGGGGCGTTGCAGGGGCTGCGGCTTGTCGAGATGGGGCAACTTATCGCCGGGCCCTTCTGCGGACAGTTGATGGCCGATCACGGTGCCGAGGTGATCAAGATCGAGGCGCCGCGCGAGGGTGATCCGATGCGCGAGTGGGGACGGAACAAGCCGGTCTGGTGGCCCGTCGTCGCGCGCAACAAGAAGAGCATTACGCTCAACCTTCGCGATCCGCGCGGTCAGGATATCGTGCGGCGCCTTGTGGAGAAGTCGGACTTCCTGCTCGAGAATTTCCGTACCGGCACAATGGAGAAGTGGAACCTCGGCTACGATCAGCTGTCGGCCATCAATCCGGGGCTGATCATGATCCGCGTGACCGGCTTCGGGCAGACCGGCCCCTATGCGCGGCGCGCCGGCTATGGCTCGATCGGCGAGGCGATGGGCGGCATCCGAAACCTCGCGGGTGATCCTTCAACGCCGCCAAGCCGCGTGGGTCTGTCGATAGGAGACTCGCTGGCTGCCACATTCGCCTGCCTCGGCGCGCTGATGGCCTTGCAGCACCGGCATCGCACGGGGCACGGACAGGTGGTCGATTCCGCGATTTATGAAGCGGTGCTGGCCATGATGGAATCGACGATTCCCGAGTATACCGAAGCCGGTTTCACGCGGGAACGGACAGGCGCGACGCTGCCCAAGGTCGCACCTTCGAACGTTTACTCCACGTCGGATGGCGAAATTCTGATCGCCGCAAATCAGGACAGCGTCTGGAAACGCATGGCGGAAGCGATGGGGCATCCGCAGCTTGGAAGCGACCCGCGCTTCGCCACGCATCATGCGCGCGGCGAGCATCAGGTCGAACTGGACGACATGATCAGCGCCTGGACGAAATCATGGCCCAGCGCCGATCTTCTGGCGCACCTGGAGACGCACGGCGTGCCGGCGGGGAAGATCTACAAGGCGCCCGATATGCTGGAAGATCCGCATTTCAAGGCGCGCGAAGCCATTATCAAGGTGCAGCATCCGCACTTTCAGAACCTGTGGATGCAGAACGTCTTTCCCAAGCTTTCCGAAACGCCGGGAGAGGTTGCGTGGGCGGGGCCGGAGCTTGGCCAGCACAACGAGGAGATTTACGGCGATATTCTGGGGATGAGCCGGCAGCAGATGAACAGCCTGCAGGACGAAGGCGTTATTTGAAGAAAGGGCGTTCTCGGCGGCCGACGTCCATCCGGCCTTCGTGGAAATAGGTGGAGCATGGACGCCGGTAGATGACCGATGTCCGATTTCACTCTATTTTAGAGGGGCTTGCGAGAAAATGTAGGCCGCCGCGGGAGGGCTTCTGGTGCCGGGTGTCGGACTCGAACCGACGACCTACCGCTTACAAGGCGGTTGCTCTACCAGCTGAGCTAACCCGGCGCGCCGCGCTCTATTGCTTTGCGCGCGGCTGCAAATCAAGCGTTTCAGCGTTCCGGGAGGGGTTCGCCTGGTGCAGCAGCGGCGATGGCGAGGGCGTGGATGCGCTCCATGAGATCGCCGAGCGCGGCGTAGACGGCGCGTTGGCGCTGCACGCGGCTTTTGCCTGCGAAGGCTTCCGAGACGATGCTGACGGTGAAGTGGCTCTCGCCGGTACCGTCGTGACCGGCGTGGCCGCGGTGGCGGTCGCTGTCGTTGCGGACCTCGAGGTGGGTAGGCTGGAGTGCCGCGAGGCGGCGTTCGATTTCGGCGCTGATCGTGGTCATGCCGCCTCTATACAGCAATGCGCTGGCGTGTCAGCCGGTCAGGCGACGACGGCGCGGCGTTTCCAGAACCAGACCGCGAAGATCAGGATCGCGACCGGGACCGCGATGCCGAACTCGTCGATCACATAAGGCGTCACCTCGCCGCGGGGGCCGGTGAGGGGGGTAAACACGCGCTGGATGAAGAGGTTGTGGCTGGCGTGCAGGATCGCGGCGGGCCAGAGGCTGCCAGACTTCAGTCGCAGCCAGGCCGCGATCAGCGAGACGCCGAGCACGAGCATCATGAAGCAGGGGATGGTGACCCACAATTCGGTCTTCGCGTTATAGCCGCCGAGCAGGATGAGCGGCATGTGCCACAGGCCCCAGATGAGGCCGACGATGAGCACGCTCGGCATGAACCCGGTAAGTTCGGCCATGCGGGGCGCAAGGAAGCCGCGCCAGCCGATCTCCTCGCCGAGCGCGGTCGCGAGCGAAATCGCCATGCCTGCTGAGGCCATCAGGAGCGCGTAGCCGATGACGACGAGCGCCGGGTGCGCGTCCTTCCAGCCGAGGAAGGTGCGGAGCTGCTTGATGTTCTCCGCGTCGGCAAAGCCGCCGAGGCCGAGGATCCACACCGCGGCATAGGCAAGGCCCGCGTAGCCGAGGGGAACGAGATAGGCGGTGAGGTTCCAGCGGTGCTCCCCCCATCCCCAGCCGAGCGACGAGAGATCGAGGCGGCGGAAGCGGACGGTGAGGAGCGCGGCGATCGCGGGGGACCACATGAGGCCGGTGACATAGGGCATGAAGGCGGGGGAGGGCTGGAGGGTCACCAGCGGGACGTAAAAGATACAACTGATACTGAGCGTCAGTGCCAGGAAGAATAGAATATCGCCGACGCGTTTTCGCTGTTCCATGTGCCGCTCCCCCAAGCCGATGGGAGAACGTATGGCGGGCCGTGGTTTTCTCAAAGGAGAATTTTCTCTGATCGGGAGTGGGGCTGCCATTGCCGCCGCACCTTCCTATATAGGCAAAAACCAGACTCAGGACCGACCCGATCACCGCCCCCCGCAAACCTCGTGAACGCTTCCACGGCCGCATCGCCGCGCCGGAACCGCCTCTGTGCGCGGAGCCCGGCTGCGACCAGC
>NZ_JACESP010000014.1 GCF_013911755.1 Sphingosinicella sp. | reverse complement strand
CAAAGCCATCTGGGGGTATCGCCTGTTTTGGGGACAGCCGAAAAATACCCCCAAAATACCCCCAATCCAAATCGCCGTGGGTGGCCGCAGCCGGTCGCACCGGGACGCCGGCGTACGCAACGGGACGCGAAAAATATTTGATTTTCCTCGAAAAATGTCTGCCAGTGGCCTCAGTGGGTCACTGGTGGACAATCCGGGTTGGTAGCGGAGGAGGGACTTGAACCCCCGACACGCGGATTATGATTCCGCTGCTCTAACCAACTGAGCTACTCCGCCCCGAAAGACCTGTTCGGCCCGAAAGCGGGGGTCATATAGGCGTGGGGGGCTGCCCCGGTCAATCGTCCGTGCAGCATGGTTGCGCTTGGGCCCGGCGCTGGCTAAGCCGTGCGCCATCGTAGCGGGGGACCGTGGGGAGAGATCAGCCGATGACATTGCGTTCGTTCGCGCTCGCCGCAGCGCTCTCAGGTGTTTTTCTTTCAAGCGAGGCACATGCAATGCAGGACTGGACGCTCCTCATCCACGGCGGCGCCGGTGGGATGGAACGCGGCAAGATCACGCCAGAGCAGGATGCCGGGCGGCGCGCCGGGCTCTCCGCGGCGCTCGAAGCGGGCAAGGCCGTGCTCGCCGGCGGCGGCAGCGCGCTTGATGCCGTGGAAGCTGCCGTGAAGGTGCTGGAGGACGACCCCGGTTTCAATGCTGGTCGCGGGGCGGTCTTCACCTACGAAGGCGTGAATGAACTCGATGCCGCCATCATGGACGGCCGCAATCGCGCCGCCGGTGCCGTCGCCGGCCTCACACGCACGCGCAATCCGATCAGTGCCGCGCGGGCCGTGATGGAAAAGAGCCCGCACGTCATGCTGCAAGGCCCCGGCGCGGACCGCTTCACGCGCGAGCGTGGCCTCGACCAGGTCGATCCGTCGTACTTCCGTACCGAGGAGCGCTGGCAGCAGCTTCAGAAGATGAAGGAAAATGCGAAAACTGGCGCCGCGTTCGATGCAGAGGTGAAGTACGGCACCGTGGGCGCCGTCGCGAAGGACGCGCACGGCAATCTCGCCGCCGCCACCTCTACCGGCGGCCTCACCGGCAAGCGCTGGGGCCGCGTCGGAGATTCGCCCGTGCTCGGTGCAGGCACCTACGCCGACAACCGTGGCTGCGCCGTCTCGGCGACGGGCTCGGGCGAGTTTTACATCCGCGTGGGCGTCGCACACGAAATCTGCGCGCGGATGCGCTTCGGCAACGACGACGTGCAAACAGCCGCGAACGCCGTGCAGGACGAGGTGAAGACGCTCGGCGGCACGGGGGGCGTCATCGCGGTGGCGCCCGACGGCACTTCGGCCTTTTCCTTCAACACGCCCGGCATGTATCGCGGGCGCGCCACCTCCGGCGGAGAATTCGCCGTTCATATCTATGGGGATGAAGAGTGAGCACGAGCGACGTTCTGATCGTGGGCGCGGGACAGGCCGCCGCCCAGGCCGCTATCAGCCTGCGCATGGCGAACTTCACGGGCACCATCACGATGGTCGGCGCCGAAGCGGTTCCGCCCTACGAGCGCCCCCCGCTCTCCAAGGACTATCTCGCCGGTGAAAAGGAAGCCGCCCGATTGCTGCTTCGCCCCGAGGCGTTCTGGGCCGACAAGAACGTCACCCTGCACCTCGGCACGCGCGTGGTCACGGTGAACCCGGAAGCACGCACCGTTACCACCGATGCGGGTGAGCATCTCGGCTATGGCGACCTCATATGGGCGGCGGGCGGCAGTCCGCGCCCCCTACCCCTTCCCGGTGCCGACAGCCACAACGTCCACATGATCCGCACGATCGCCGATGTCGACGCGCTGCGCGCCGACCTTGAAGGCGGCGGTCCGGTCGTCATCATCGGCGGTGGCTACATCGGGCTTGAAGCGGCCGCGGTCCTCGTCAAACAGGGTCACAAGGTCACGCTGCTCGAAGCGCTGCCGCGCGTGCTGGCGCGCGTGGCGGGTGAGCCAGTGTCGCGCTTCTACGAGGAAGAGCACCGCATCCATGGTGTCGATCTTCGCCTCTCCGTCGCGATTGAGGCGCTGGAAACCGAAGGCGGCCGCGTCACGGCGGTGCGCCTTGCGGGGGGAGAGCGGCTTTCTGCCGCTGCCGTCATTGTGGGTATCGGCCTCATCCCCTCGGTCGAGCCGCTTCTCGACGCGGGCGCGAGCGGTGGCAACGGCGTCGATGTCGATGCCTTCTGCCGCACGACCCTGCCCCACATCTATGCGATCGGCGACTGCGCGAGCCACGAGAACCGCTTCGCGGACGGCGCGCGCATCCGCCTCGAATCGGTGCAGAACGCTGTCGATCAAGCGAAGACGGCGGTCGCCGCAATCCTCGGCACCCCCCAGCCTTATACGGCCACGCCGTGGTTCTGGTCCAACCAGTACGACCTGCGTCTCCAGACCGTGGGCCTCTCGACAGGCCACGACGCGACCGTCTTGCGCGGCGAGCCAAGCGCGCGCAGCTTCAGCCTTATCTATTTGAAGGGTGGCCGGGTCATCGCGCTCGATTGCATCAGTGCGGCGAAGGATTTCATTCAGGGGCGTGCACTCGTCGAAAAAGGAGCGGTCATCGATCCGGCCCGTCTCGCCGATGCCGGCACACCGCTGAAGGAGCTCCCGGCCGCATCATAGGGGGGACTCAGGCCATGACCATGCCAGCGCTGTTTCACGGGCGGCTTTCGATCCCGGTGATCGGGTCGCCGCTGTTCATCATCTCGAACCCCGATCTCGTCATTGCGCAGTGCCGCGCGGGCATCGTGGGCAGCTTCCCGTCGCTGAACGCCCGCCCGCTGGCGCAGTTCGAGGAATGGCTGCAGCGCCTTTCGAGCGAGCTGACCGAGAAGGACGCGCCCTACGCGGTCAACCTCATCGTCCACAAGTCGAACGACCGGCTGATGGACGACCTCGCGCTCTGCGTGAAATACAAGGTGCCGCTCATCATCACCTCGCTCGGTGCGCGCGAGGATGTGAATGCGGCGATCCATAGCTACGGCGGCCTCGTCTTCCACGACGTCATCACTGGCGCGTATGCAAAGAAGGCCATCGAAAAGGGCGCGGACGGCCTCATTCCTGTCGCCGCGGGCGCGGGCGGCCATGCGGGAACGCTTTCCCCCTTCGCGCTCGTTCAGGAAATCCGCGAGTGGTTCGACGGCCCCGTTGCGCTTTCAGGCGCCATCGCGAGCGGCAGCGCCATCCTCGCCGCACAGGCGATGGGCGCGGATTTCGGCTATATCGGTTCGGCCTTCATCGCCACGACGGAGGCGCGCGCCGACGAGCGCTATAAGCAGATGATCGTCGATAGCCGCGCGTCAGACATCGTCTACTCGAACCTCTTCACCGGCGTGCACGGCAACTACCTCGCCCCATCCATCGTGAATGCGGGCCTCGATCCCGCGAACCTGCCGACGAGCGACCCTTCGAAGATGGACTTCGGCAGCGGCGGCAACACCGGCGCAAAGGCCTGGAAGGACATCTGGGGCTGCGGCCAGGGCATCGGCGCGGTGAAGGCCGTGCTGCCCGCCGCAGAGCTCGTCGCGCGCCTGAAACGCGAATACGACACGGCCAAAGCGAAACTCTGCGCCGCCTGAACCGTTCTCTTTGATGCGGCTCAAGAAACCGCCGGGCCGCTGTGGCATGGTTGGTTCGTGAACAAGCCGCGACTCGAAGGCAAGGATCGGAAGCGCACGATGGAACTGACGATTTCTCTCGAAGACGTATGCCGCATCGTGCTGAGGGCACGCGAATACGACGCACAGGTCCCCGCCGTCGATCCCGACGACAGCTCCAACATGGCCGACGACAAGGCCGTGGACGTTCTCGAAGACTCCTCGAATACCTCTGTCGAGGAAGAACTGCGCAGCATGATCGAGGATCTGAACGACGACGAGCACACCGAGCTCTACACGCTGATGCTGGTCGGCGCTGGCGACTACGACGCCGCCGAATGGGATGAAGCCCTCGCCATCGTCACCGACGAGATTTCAGACATCCCCGACGCCCTCATGCGCACCCCGATGCTGGCCTCGCTCCTCGAAACGGGGCTGGCCGCGTTCGGGCTGGACTGCGATGGGATGGGGACGGCGGGTTAAGCTATGCGGGCTTAACCCAAGTGATCGTCAGGTCCAGTTACAGACCGCCCCAAAAACGGCACCCAGGCGCGGTTCCCGGCCGGACGTTGCGACGCCGTTCCAATAGCATGTTGATAGTGCTGCGCATCTGTGCAAGCAGCACGACCGCGCGAGTTTCTTATTCTCGCGTTGTTTACATCCCAGTTTGACTGGCCCGGCCGTCCCAGCGGTCGGGCCATTTTCAAATTGACGGTATGCGGATGCCGGGCAACGCAAATTGGAAGAAACCGCGATGGTGAGCCCTGCTGGATTCGAACCAGCGACCTACTGATTAAAAGTCAGTTGCTCTACCGACTGAGCTAAGGGCCCTTGCGCCGCGTGGCGTGTGCGGGGCTGATCTATGGAGCGCGGGGGCTTCGGTCAACCGTTTCTGAGGCGCGCGTGCATCTGGCGCACAGTGAGGCCGATAACAGGGTGCCTCCATTCGGGCGCGACCGTCAGCATCGGTGCCAGCACGAAGGCCCGAAGGTGCATGGATCGGTGCGGCGCCGCAACACCCCGCGACTGCCGCCAGAGCAGCCGGCCCGGCCACACGCCGCCGCCCCACGCGATGAGGTCCAGGTCGAGCACACGCGCGCCCCAGCGCTGCCCCCGGCGGCGTCCGAAGCTGCGTTCCACCGCTTTCAGCGCGGCGACGATCTGCGGCGGCGTAAGCGCCGAGGATGACGTCATGACGGCATTGGCATAGTCGCGGCCGCCCGGCCCCACCGCGCGCGTGTTCAGGATCGGCGACACGGCACCGGCTTGAAACCCGGCCGCGCCGAGCGCCTTCACCGCGGCGCGCACCACCTCCGCGGGACGTCCGTGGCGCCCATGCGGACGGTTCGAGCCGAGGGCGATCACGATCGCTGTTTCGGCTGACGTTGCGGCGGTTGCTAAGCCCATGCGCGCCGCTTAATCGGAAATCCATGCCGATGGAAAGCCCGCTTCCCGCCACCGAACCTTCGCGCGATTGCCCGCGCTGCCCCCGCCTCGTCGCGTTCCGCCATGAATGCCGCGCCGAATATCCCGATTGGTGGAACGCGCCCGTCCCCGCTTTCGGCGATCCCGATGCGTGGCTCGCGGTCATCGGCCTTGCCCCCGGCAAGCACGGCGCGAACCGCACCGGGCGGCCGTTCACAGGCGATTATGCGGGCGACCTCCTTTATGCGACGCTCGCCAAGTTCGGGCTTTCGAACGGCACCTATGCCGCCGATCCGGGCGACGGCCTCCGCCTCAAGGGCGCAATCATCCTCAACGCGGTCAAGTGCCTGCCGCCGGAAAACAAACCGACACCCGAGGAAATGCACACCTGTCGGCCCTTCCTTGAAACACAGATCGCCGCGCTGCCCCGCGTGCGCGCGTTTATCGCGCTCGGGCTCATCGCGCACCAATCGACGCTGCGCAGCTTCGGGCTCAAACCCACGCATCACAAGTTCGGGCACGGCGCGCGCCATGTGCTGCCCAGCGGGCAGGTGCTGCTGAACAGCTATCACTGCTCGCGTTACAATACGAATACCGGGCGGCTGACCGCGCCGATGTTCGAGGATGTGTTCCGCATGGCGCTCGAAACGGCGGCTTAGCCCGATGCCGTTCTCGGTCATCGAACTCGATCAGGGCAATGCGCGCTGGCTGCGCTGGCGAAGCGGCGGCCTCGGCGCGTCCGATGCGCCCGCCGTGATGGGCGAGAACCCCTGGAAGAGCCGCAAGCGACTGCTCAAGGAAAAGATCGACGCGCTGGCGGGGGTGGTCTCGCAGTGGCGCGGCAATGCCGCAACGTCTCGCGGCAACGCGCTGGAGCCCGAAGCGCGGCGGCTTTATGCCGGCCATACGGGCCGCAACGTCGCACCCGCCTGCCTGCAAAGCAATCGCTACGAATGGCTCCGCGCCAGCGTGGACGGCATCTGCTTCACTTCAGGCGCAGTGGTCGAGATCAAGTGCGGCGACAAGACCTACGCGCACAGCGCCGAAAAGCGGGCAGTGCCGCGCTATTACTACGGCCAGCTTCAGCACATCCTTGCCGTCACCGGCTATGCCCGCATCGATTTCTGGTGCTGGGTTCCGGGCCGTGCGCCTCAGCATATCGAGATTGCGCGCGATGCAGCCTACATCGAGCGGATGCTCGATACCGAAGCCGCGTTCTGGGACGAAGTGCTGGCGGGGTGAGCCCGCTTCAGATGTCCTGCGTCAGCCGCCCGTAAAGCTCAGGCCGCCGATCCCGGAAGAAGCCGAACGCCGCGCGGTGCTTCCTTACGCGGTCGAGGTCGATCTCCGCCGTCAGCACGCCCGTTTCGGCAGCGCCGAACTCGGCAACGAAATCGCCGCGTTCGTCGGTGATGAAGCTGTGCCCGTAGAAGCTCATCGCGTCCTCGCTGCCGATACGGTTCGCGGCGACCACCGGCACGACGTTCGAAACCGCGTGGCCGATCATCGCGCGCCGCCACAGCCGCGAGGTGTCGAGTTCCTCCGCCGCCGGTTCGTCGCCGATCGCGGTGGGGAAGAACAGCACGTCCGCGCCCATCAGCATCATCGCGCGCGCGGTTTCCGGATACCACTGGTCCCAGCAGACGCCGACACCGACCGTGCCGTACTTCGTCGGCCACACCTTGAAGCCGGTGTTGCCGGGGCGGAAATAGAACTTCTCCGTATAGCCGGGGCCGTCCGGGATGTGGCTCTTGCGGTAGGTGCCCATCACCTTGCCGCTGTCGTCGATCATCGCGAGCGTGTTGTAATAGTGCGGCCCGTCCGCCTCGAAGAAGCTCGTCGGGATATAGACCTTCAGCTCAGCCGCGAGCGCCTGCATCGCCAGCACCGATTTGTGTTCGGCTACAGGCTTCGCCGTCGCGAAGAAGCGCTCGTGCTGCACCTGGCAGAAATACGGCCCTTCGAAAAGCTCAGGCGGCAGGATGATCTTCGCGCCCTTCGCCGCCGCCTCGCGCACGAGTTCGCTGACGCGGGCGATATTGGTGTCGATATCGCCCCCGAGCGGAAGCTGGAGCGCGGCGACGTTCATGGTGCTCATAACGCGGGAACCTGCTGCGTGATGCAATGGAAGGAGCCGCCACCCGTCAGGATGTGGTTGGCAGGAAGGCCCACGGCCTTGCGGCCGGGAAACAGTGCCTGCACGGCGGCGACCGCGGCCTCGTCGTTCGGCTGGCCGTAGATCGGCACGATCACCTTCTTGTTGGTGATCAGGAAGTTCATGTAGCTCGCCGGGATCGCCTCGCCGTCCACGTCCAGCAGGCCGGGCGACGGAATTGTCTTCACCTCGAGCCCCGCCGCTTCCAGCGTCCGCCGCGCCTCGGCATAAACCTCGGCGTTCGGATCGTCCGCACCGGCAGCCTCTGGCACCACCACCACACCCTCCGCGATGAACCGCGCGAGGTTGTCGACATGCCCGTCCGTGTGATCGTTCAGAAGCCCGTCGCCGAGCCATATCACCCTGTCGAGCCCGAGATCGGCTGCAAGCCGCGCCTCGATGTCCGCCTGCGACAGGTCCGGATTGCGATTCGGATTGAGCAGGCACTGCCGCGTCGTCACCACGCGGCCCGTGCCGTCCGGCTCGATCGCGCCGCCTTCCAGCACCCAGTCGTGTCGGGTGAGCGCGGCCCCCTGCGTCTCCGCGACGAAGTCGGCGACCGTGTCGTCGCCTTCCAGTTCGTACTTGCCGCCCCAGCCGTTGAAACGGAAGCCCGCCGCGCTGCCGTCTGAGAGGAACAGTGGCCCGGTGTCGCGCAGCCAGATGTCGCCGAACTTGCGCTGATGGATGCGCACGGAAGGGTGGTCGGCAAGCGCGAACCGCGCGCTCGCTTCCGCTTCCCGCCCATCTACGAGAAGCTCGACCGGTTCTCCGCCGTCCGCGATGATCGCGGCCACCATCGCGGCGACCTCGGCCTGCGCAGGCTCAAGGTCTTCCTGCCACAGCGAGGCGTCGGAAGGCCACGCCGTCCAGATCGCGGCGTGCGGTGCCCATTCGGCGGGCTGGCGTTTCATGAATTCTCCTCTTGCACGAAGCCGGTTTCGTCCGCGGCTCTGCCACTCGAACCCTCCCCGGGCAACGCTGTTCCCTTGAAACCCTGCGCCACCACATACCATTCGGACGAATCCTTGCGGCTCGCGGGCGGCTTGGTGTGCTTCACCGTGCGAAAATTGCGTTTCAATTCTGCGACAAGCGCATGGTCGGCGCCGCCTGCCAGCACCTTGGCGACGAACGTGCCGCCGGGCGCAAGGATCTCGCACGCGAAATGAAGCCCCGCCTCCACCAGCGCCATCGTGCGCAGATGGTCGGTCTGCTTGTGGCCGATGGTGTTTGCCGCCATGTCCGACAGCACAAGATCCGCAGCGCCGCCGAGCGCGGCTTTCAGCGCGTCCGGCGCTTCATCGGCAAGGAAATCCATCTGCAGGAAGGTCACGCCCGCCAGCGGTTCCATTTCCAGCAGGTCGATGCCAACGACCGCCGCCTTGGGGTGCTTCTCGCGCAGCACCTGGCACCAGCCGCCGGGCGCCGCGCCAAGATCGACCACCCGGCGCACCCCGCGCAGAAAATGGTATTTCTCGTCGAGCTCAAGCAGCTTGAACGCAGCGCGCGAGCGATAGCCCTGCGACTTCGCCGCCTTCACATAGGGATCGTTGAGCTGCCGCTCGATCCAGCGCGTCGAGGCCGCGGAACGTCGCCGCGCCGTCTTCACCCGCACCTTGCCGCCCACGGAGCGGCCGCCGACACCGTTTGCCATGCTAAAGCCTGTGCCCGTCGCGCCGCATCATCGTGCGGAGAATGCCTTCGCGGATGCCGCGGTCGGCAACGCACACCTCGCGCGCCGGGAACATAGCGAGGATGGCGTCAAGAATGGCGCATCCCGCGATGATAAGGTCGGCGCGCTCATTGCCGATGCAGGCGAGCGCGGCGCGCTCGGCGTGCGCCATGCGCGACAGCGAAACACCCACCTCGCGAAGCGCCGCGGCGGGCACGTTGCAGCCGTCCACGCGGCGTCGGTCGTAGTGCGCGAGGCCGAGGTGCAGGCTCGCGAGCGTGGTAATGGTGCCCGATGTGCCCAGAAGCTGCAGCGCCTCTGGGCTGCATGGCGGGTGCAGATGTTCCCGCGCGCCGGCGAGATGCTCGGTCACGCGCGCGATCATCCGCGCATAGGCGGCCTCGCGTTCCTCTGTGGTCTCGAAGTGCGTCGGCTCCGTTTCAGTGAGCGAAACGACGCCCCACGGCACGCTCGCCCAGCTCACGATGCGCTCGCGCCCGCCCGCGCCAATCTCGACAAGGATGATCTCGGTGCTGCCGCCGCCGATGTCGAAAACGAGCGCGTGTCCGCCGCTGCGGTCGAGCAGCGTCTGGCAGCCGAGCACGGCGAGCCGCGCCTCCTCTTCGGGCGAGATCACGTCGAGCGCGATGCCGGTCTCGGCGAACACGCGGTCCACGAAGGCGTCGCGGTTGCTTGCGCGGCGGCAGGCTTCGGTCGCGACGTTACGGCTCACCCACACGCCCCGGCGGCGGATCTTCTCGGCGCAGGCCTTGAGCGCGGCGACAGCACGGTCCTGCGCGGCGTCCGAAAGCCGCCCGGTCTCCATCAGCCCCTCGCCCAGCCGCACGATCCGCGAGAAGGCGTCCACCACATAAAACCCGCCGCGCGCGGGGCGGGCGATCAGGAGGCGGCAATTGTTGGTGCCAAGGTCAAGCGCGGCATAGGCACGCCGCTGCGTCTGTCCGATGTCGCCCCTGGCGGGCGGCGACGGTGAGTCAGGTACGCCCGTGTCGGGCGCGGTATTCACGTCGAAAGGCATGATGGTCGCCCTGCAATCAAGACGGTGGAGAGCCGAAAGAGCATCCACCGTTCACTTGAAAGCGAGGCTAGCACCCTTTTGGGAAAATCCGCAACCTCCGCGCACGCGACGCACGCACAACGCGCACGCATCAGACCGTTTGACATTGCGCGGCGGCCCCCATATTACGCCCACCGCTATCGGGCGGCTCCCGCCGCCCATTGGTGCCCTGTCGTCTAATGGTAAGACTACGGACTCTGACTCCGTCAATCGAGGTTCGAATCCTCGCGGGGCATCCACTTATTTTCGCTAAGTTGCGGGATTTTCAGGGAAATATCGGGATATAGTGGGATCGTTCCCACGTTTGCTCCCTCAAGTGTTTTGAACGTCCGTCTTCGTGCGGAGCGGCGCGCCGGGGAATTGCTGAAGGAGTTGGCGCGGGCTGATCTTGCCGAGACCGGGAAGGCGGCACGAGAGAGGCAGTTGGGGTTGTCCAACGATGCGACAACCCCATCTCCATACGCCGCCGCCCTCGCAGACACCGGCATGTCCCGCCAGACGGCGCTACGCCGCCTTCCAAACCCCGTTCACGTACCGCCCCGAGATGGTGCCGCCAGATGCCAGCGCCTGCGCGATCTGGGGCAAGTAGGCGAGATACTGATTCCCGATGACCTGCTGCTGATACTGCTGCGCGGTAATCGTGTTCTGCGCTTCCTGCGCGGCAAGCAGGCGTTCAGGCGCCCCGCCATTGAATGCAGCGGCGGCCGTCTCCAGCGCCCCGGCTGTGTCGGCCAAAAGCTGCTGCCTGATCGACTGAAACTCACCTGTGGCGGTCCCGAACACGTCGCGAGCAAGCGCGAACAGTTCCTGCCCTGCGGCCGTGAAGGCGCCCTGATCGACCGTCCCGGCGGCGAATCCCGCCTTGGCCTGCTCATACTCCAGCTTCGACGTGTTGAAGCGGTTGAGTGCGGTAACTCCGGAGCCCTCGCCAGAGAGCGACTTCTGATAGTCCTTGAGCGGCTGCAGGACCGCCGTCAGCGCCTTCTCGCGTTCCTTCGCATAGTATGTTTCGATATTCGCAAGCTCGGCCGCCGTCGCGCCGGCCTTTTTCATTTCGTTCGCGAGCATGGTGAAGTCTTTCGCGAAGGATTCCGCCGCGGCCCTGATCGGATTGTCGCTCGCTGCAAGCGCTTCCAGCAGGGTTTCGTACTTCGCGGCAATGTCGAGGGCCTTGTCGAGGTCCATGTTGCCGCGAAGTACGCGCTGCGAAAACTCAGAGATGCCTAGCAAGGCGCCATCGCGGATCGCATCACGAATGGCGTACTTGATCGCGCCCTCGGCATCGTCGTCGAACTCGACGGCGCCCTTCTTTTTCTTGAGCGATCCGCCCGCGTTCGTATTGACGCGCCAGTCACCGTGACGCTGCCCGAGGGTAACGCCGAAGCTGCCGAGGTCAGCACCGAGCGCGTCAGCGATCGACTGCAGCCCGCCCTGGAACGACGTGGCTGCAGCGCTCGCCGCGTCCTTCGCCTTACCGCTGTTGCCGCGCATCCCGAACTCGTCGACGCTCGTAATGTCGGCCGCACCCCATTTCGTCTTTTTCAGCATCCCGCCAATGACGCCGCCAACGATCGAACCGGCGATATCCATACCGGGAATACCGGTCGCGCCACCGATCGCGCCGCCGATCTGTGCCCCGGTCTTGCTCGTCTTGATGCCCAGCGCTTTCATCACGCCGGACGTGGCCTCACCGATCGCCCCACCTTTGATCGCGCCGCCAAGCGCCTTCGTGAAGGTGCCGTCGCCCTCCATGCCACCAAATATCTTGTCGAGCTTTTTGGTGATCGGCTTGGCGAACTTGTCCGCGTCGTCGAGGAACTGGCGACCGGGACCGCTCTTGCTGCTCGCCAGCGTTGCCAGCGCGCCGAGCGGGCTGTTCATGGCCGTGAAGTCGCCGGACTTCGCACCCTCAAGGATGCCCACCACATTCTGGATCGCCCTACCGGCCTTGCCGCCGATGATCTGACCTATCGCTTCGGCCGCGAGCAACCCTTCGTCACGGAACGCGCGGCCTGCCCTCTTGCCGATTTCGTCGCCGGCTTCACCCATGGGGCGCCTCGATTCGTTGAGGATTGCGCCTAGCCCTTTGCCGTAAATCCCGCCCTCAATGCCGTACCGCTTGGCGTACGCGTCCTCGCGGGCTTTGGCCATCGCTGCGGCGTCTGCAATGCCAAAATCAGCCATGGCGTTGCTGGCACGCTGCGCGGCCCCGACCAAGGCGTCCATTGCCTTTTGCTGTTCGCGCAGCGCCGTCGTCGCAGTGTCGCTGGCATCCTTCGTTTCCCGGAAGTTGCGGTTGACCCCGCCCAGCACGTCCTCAAGCTCCAATCCGCTGGACGATACCTTTCCGAACGCCTTGTCGACGTCCGAGCTGGCGTCAAACAGACCTTTCCGCATCTCGGCGACACGTTTTTCCGCCTTCTCGATGCCCGCCACCGTTCGGCCCAAGCCCAGCGCAGCCAGCTCATTGCCCTGCCCCGGACCAGAGGCGCGCACCTTCTGGGCCTCATGGAACGCCTTTGCGTATTCGAGGTGCGCCTGCGCTGCCGCGAGCGTGTCGACCGCCTCCTGTCGCTTCTGGAGCGCCAGATTGTACGTCTGCTTGGCCATCTCGCGGGCGGTAAGGATCGATTCGCCGCGCAGTTCCTTCAGCAGCTTCTCGGCGCCCGTGAGCTTACCGGTCTTCTCGGCGGCTTCGTCCGCTGCCTCGGCGTTATCCCAAAGCTTTGTGGCCAGCGTGCCCGCGATCATTACAGCGCCCATCACAGCGGCGCCCCATGGGCCTGACAGCGCACTTGCAACGGCACCGATACGGCCACCCATGCCCGCAAGTGCTGCAGCGGTCTGCCCGCCCTGCTGCGCAAAGATGATCAGGGGATTGGTGCCAAGCGCGATCTGCTGTGTCACGTCGCTGATCTGGTAGCCAAGGTTCATCGACGCAGCGCGCATGGAGCCTGCTGAGCGCGTGGCCGTCATCTGAGCCCGCGACAATTCCAGCGTCGCCTGCTCAAGTTGGCGAGTGCTCCGCTCGGCTTCCTTCATCATCGCGCCGGTGCCGTTCAGACCGGATCCGAGCATTTTCATTGTGCGGTCGGCGCGGGCAGCTTCGGTGCCAAGTCCGCCCAAGGCGCGCCTGGCCCTACCTGCCCCTTCCTCGGCGGGGCGGCTGTCGACAACAATGCGGATGGTGCGAACCGTATCAGACATGCGGGTTTCCCTGCCTAAAAATTAGGCAAAACGCCTAATTGCACGGTGGACTGAGGGAATATTCGGGGGAACCCGTCCATTGCGCGGTTGCATTCTATCGCAAAAGCAATGCGATGGCTAGAAATTATGGCTGCTTGCTCAGGATTATAACCACGGCTCACAGGCGTGTAGGCGCCGAGACGGAACGACCGCCCCGGCGCCATTTGAGCCGTCCCTGCGTCAGCCGTTGGCCCATTACGCCGCCTCGTACCAGCGGGCGAACTCGTCCGGCCGCTCGAAGGCAACCGCGCGCTGCAGGTCTGCCTTGGCGATGGCGATGGCCGACGCGGCGAACTCCGATGCCTCAAGGCCGCCGGACAGATTGCCAGCCTCGCCCGGGTGAACGAGTTCGATGTACCGCGCACGCACCGTGTCGACGGTTTCGGGCGTGAGGCCAGCGAGCGCCGGGGGCCCGGACAGCGCAGCATCGAGGATGGCAGGATCTGCATCCTCCCCCGTCAACGTTACGATACGCTCGCCGGCAGGCATGGCGCGAAGCCACTGGCGGATTTCCGCGCGTAGAACGGCGCGGGCGAGGTCCGCCTTGTCTGCGGGCATTTGGGTGAGCTTCGCATGATCGGCGCGAAGGTCCACAAGCTCGGCAGCGGCGCGGGCCTCGGCGTCGCGGAGCCGGGCGGCCGCCTCCTTGGCAGCTTTCCGCACGGCATCGGTGCGACCGACGGGGGTGAGTTTCTCGTCTTTCGCGATTTCCGTGGCGGTCGCCGTAACGGTCTCGGCGACGTTGATCGCGATTTTCGCTGAGGTGGAAAGACGCGTGAACTTGTCCCAGCCGGGATTTATGCGCGCGCGCATCGTGTCATAGATATTCATTTTTCGTCCTCCGCTTCGAACGCGGGGCTGCAACATCATCGCCAGCCCCGCGCTCCAAAATGTCAAGTTCTGTAAAGTTTTCGTCAGATCGTGTGCCCGAGCCCGAGAAGGTGCTTTACGCCCAGCGGGATCGCCGTGCGTGGGCCGCGAAAGCCGGTTTCAGCCTCTACGGGAATTCCCGTGGAGTCGGTTTCAGCCTCAACAGCGAGACGGTGCTGCAACTCGTCGACGAGCTGGCCGGTCGTGGCATCGTCGAGGCTCACGGTCTCACCTTCCACCCGCCATCCTCCGTCCGCGTAGTTTGCGACTTCATCGGGGTGGACGCTTGCGGTCTTTCCGGTCGACTTTTGGGTCATGTTAACTGCCATTTTTCATTCCTTTTCTTCGGGTTCACTTCTCAGTTTTCGGGGGAATCTCAGTAGGCGAGGCAGCCTGTGCAGCCCCGATCGCCACAGAGCGGATTCGTGCAGAGTTGCCCGCTCCAGATGTGTTGACGGATCACCTCGACCATACGCAGCGCCTCGGCGCGATTGCCGCCGGTGCCGACGACGAACTGCCGGGCGATGTCGCGGAGAAGTTGCTCATTCTGGCGGGTGAGTTGCTCAAGGGTGGGCACGTTCATTCGGAGTCCTCCTCATCTGGGAAGGAAGGCTCGCTCATCTCGCGCGCGTATGTACCCCCATCACTATCGTCACTATGTTCACTATGGGCGGGGGGTTGAGTGACGTTAGTGACGTTAGTGAATAGGGGAACGGAGTAGCCGGACCTCCCGTGGTATTCGACTTTGCCATGCAGCCGCAGGCGGCGGAGCATGTGCTGGACGGCGGTACGGTCCTTTTTCAGCACCTCGCCGATCTGGGTTGCCGTCATCGGCGTCCCCGCTTTCGCAAGAACATGCACGACGGCCTGCTGCTCGGGAGTGTCTGGAACGGTCGCGGAGTCGCCGAGAATGGTCCACGTCCCCATGTGCGGATCGCGCTTGATGACCTTCTCGAATTCCTCGATGTCGCGGCCCTTGCCCGACAGAAGGCAGCGGTCATCGGAGCGGCCAGCGATCAGGATGGTATCGGCAACGCCCGTGAGGCCCAGCGAGCCGCTTACGGTATCAAACACGTCGTCGGCTTCAGCCTTGCGCGTGTGGTGCACGAGGATGACCGCCACGCCCCGTTCACTGGCAAGCCGCTGGAGCGGGCGCACGCCGTCCGCATCCTCATCGTACACGCCCCTCTGGCCATTGCTGCGCGGCTTGATGACGCTCCACGTGTCGAGAACAATCATTCGGGCGTCGGGATGGTCGTCCAGCCAGCGTTCCAGCGCCTCGATGCAGCCGTCTCCGATCTTCGGCCAGGATGTCGTGAGATGCAGGCGCTTCGGTTTGGGGCCACGCCCAAGGATCTGCCGCAAACGACGCTGCAAACGGCGTTCGTTGTCCTCACCCGCGACGTAAAGCACGTCCCCGGCGTCACACTCCAGATCGTTGAGCGCAAGGGTGCCGCTGGCAACGCCTATGAGGAGCTGGAGCACGAGGAACGACTTACCGAACTTCGGCTTGCCAGCGAGGATGGTCAGACCCTCGACGATCAGGCCATGCACGATGAACTTGATCTCAGGGAAGTCGAATTCGTCGAGGTCGGCCGCCGAGATGATGCGGGCGCCATCGCTCGGCATGACAGGTGCGTCGCCACCCCGCGGCGGAAAGCGCTCGACCTTGGCGCCCAGAACGCCCGCTGCTGCCCCATTACGCATACATAGACCCCTGCAGGCGGTCGTTGAAATCACCCTCGGGCGGGGTCTGAATGAAAGCCTCGCGTCCCGCGTCGGCGTATCGCTCGGCGATGGCGCGAGCGGCATTCTGGCCCGGCTCGTCGGCGTCGGCGAAAACGGTCAGCGCCTCGATTCCGGGAAGCACCGGAAAGCTGGCAATGCCGCCCGCCGAACCGATCGCCCACACAGGCGCCCAACCTGCGGCGAGCACCGACAGCGCCGTCTCGATGCCCTCGGCGATGCCGAGCCCGTGGGTCACGTCATCGGAGCGGCTGAGCATGATTGCGCCGGCTCGGCCCAGCATCTTGCGATCGATCTTGCGGGCTTCGGGCGTGAGCGCGGTGCGATGAATCCCCACAGGCTCGCCGGTCAATGGATCGCGCATCAGCGCCACCATGCAGGGAAGCCGTTGACCGTTGCCGAACGGACACGCGGCCATGTAGCGGACGACGCGCGACGGCTCGGCAGGCAGTGCCACGCCGCGGCTGGCGAGATATCGCTCGGCGATCGTCGCCTCGGCGCTTACAGCCTCATTCCAGAGCGCCAGCGCACGGCGGGTGCGGTCGGCATCGTCGGGGCGCGAGGTAGGCCAATTGGCCGACCTGGCTGGAGTTGCCGTCTGTCGGCGCGAGGCTGGAGCACCATCAGCCGATGACACGAAGCCCATTTCGCGAAGCCAGTTGACCGCATCGCCACGCGTGCAGCGCCGCTCGCGAGCAATCAGGTCGAGGAGCCCCCCGCCCTCGCCGGTTTCGTGATAACGAAAGGTCGCCTTGTTCAAATCGACCGACAGGCTGCCATGCGTACCATAGCGCATTTCGCCCGCGCGACTTGCCTTCGGGTTCGGCTCGCCGAGCAGGAAGCGCGCGACTTCCGGGGTCGCAGCGATAAGTTCGGCAGTATCGAGAGGCGGAAGCGTCATGCGTGCCTCCCGACTGTCCAGACCGCGGCCATGCGCCGCAACACCTCTGCGGGCATGGATGGCGGCACGAAGAGAGAGGTGTGGGGTTTCGTGGAGAGAGATTGCATAGCCACTGCCTATGCCCTCCCCGACGTCGACGTTACGGCGCTCTCGACGATCAGCGGCACGCCACGTTCACGCTCTTCGAGGACCGCCCTGTCGACGGCCTCGCGGCGCGTGGGATAGCTGGCAATCCGGCAGACGCGACCGATTGCGGCACCATGCAGCGCCACTTCAAATCCGTCCGAAATCTCGTTGATTCGAATGCTCAAACCCTTGGCATTCGCTGCGTTCGGTGCTATGATTTTTGGACCATTGGTTTTCGAAATCTCTAGGAAGCGGTCGCCACGTCCCGGCGGCCGTTTTCGTTTGTCGGGCGGGCCCGTCCCTTCCGCAGCGCGCATCAGGCGGCCTCGGTGACAAGGTTGTGCGCAGACTGTGCAGTGATCAGCCGCCGACGCCCCACACGGAACGTTTCAAGCCGGCCTTCCTTGATGAGTTTGTAGACGGTCGTCGTGCCAAGGCCGAAACGCTGTTCGACCTCTTTCACGCTGTACGCGATGCGATCAGACATTGCTGGTTTCCTCCACAACAGCCGGGAAATGCCCGGCGGCTGTGTGGAATATTCAGCGAAAAATGCCGCTCATCCGAACGATCTGGATAATATCAGGCCAATAATTATTTATTGGTCTGTATTATCAAACGTTATCAATGCCTTGCGAACATGGTTCGCAATAGAGTTTGCACTTGGTGTACGATGCCAAGTTGTCTCGCACCAGAACTCCATGTCGCGCTCTAAATCCGCCTTTATCCACGTCTCATTCAGACCGCCGCGCTCTTTCAGTAGTCGCGTCGCCTCGTTGAAAAACGCTGGCCAATCATATCGCGTGGGCCGCCCGCGCCTCGCTCCGTCCTTTTGCGGCGCACAGAGGGCTGTAACCTCGGCGCGCCTAAAGTCGACATCCTCCAGCGTTGTAAATTGCGAGTTTCCGAGAGCATCGCGACTCCGAAAACGGAAGCTCCAGCGCTCAAAGTCGCAAAGTGTAACAAGGCGAAGGACGGACGGCGTGCAGGCGTCTTCCCCGTCAGCTGCAATTTCCTCCTCCAGCTCGACGATAAGATGGCGGATAGCGGCCCAATCTTCCGGATGCACGACAGCCGGGCATTGCTCATGACGCGGGCGAAGCAATTTTACGCGGATGGTCGGTGACCGAGAAGTTGAAGTGAACTCATCGGCCCGACGGTGGCAGCGCGCGGGCAGCCTGCCGCTTTCAGCCTCGGCCATCAACAGGCGCGCAGCCTCGGAGGGCTCAACGTTTAGCGCCTGAACCACTAACGCCTGAGCCCGAAATCCTGGCATGTATGCGTCGTAATCCGTCGGGCTCGTGCAACGCACGACAGGTCGCTTCGTCAACTTCACTGGTTATGCTCCGTCCCAAAAGCAGCGCCGCCCCACGCGGGAGCGGCGCAGTATAGCCCAAACCGCGCGGGCGGCATCAGGTGTCCCGGCAACTGTCCGACAGCGATCCGAGCGCGATCAGCATCTCAATGCCAGAAAGCGCGGCACGCAGCGGCTGCTCGGCAAT
The DNA here is from genome assembly GCF_013911755.1 of Sphingosinicella sp. GTDB lineage: Bacteria > Pseudomonadota > Alphaproteobacteria > Sphingomonadales > Sphingomonadaceae > Sphingosinicella. The sequence goes on along the minus strand of NZ_JACESP010000014.1, from coordinate 79,295 downwards.
CCCAGCCTCGATGGCATCGCTTACCGCCGCCACGAGACTGCGCGCGCCCTCCATCGTTTCCGCCGTGAAATCCGGCGTGCCGAAGTGGCCGAAAGGGGTGACGTCGGCCATCCGGAAGCCCTGCATGGCCTTTTTCAGATCAGCTTCACGCATCGACCGTCTCCCCATTTGCGAATTTCTCTGCGCGTTTTGCCATCGCAATCGCGCAGGCGAGCGTTCCCGCGCCCCTGTCGAAGTCTTCGCGATTGGTATTGTGGAAAAGCGCCTCGGCGGCTTCCAGCGCATACCCGATGCTCATCAGCATGGCGCCGACATGGGCAAGGCTGGCCACCGTGTCTTCGTCGGGGCTCATCGGCGTTGTGGACTTCTCCGCCGTCTCCCTCATTTCATCCGTGACAAGGTGGATGCGGTTCCCCACCTGCGCTGCGTTGGACTTGATCGCCTGAGCCACACGAATAAAGGCGTCCCGCTGATTGCCGCTGATGTCCATCGCCATCATCTCGATTGCGGTCGCGAGGTCGTTCACAACGCCAATGTCGTCGTGGGCATCGCACAGGGTAAGCAGCGCCTGCTTGTTGTCGGCCTTCGCAGGCACCGCCTTCCGCCACTCGAGCAGATGGTCGAGCAACTCGGGCCGCGTCATCCGTCCAGCCTCGTATGCGTCGATAAGCGTTGCGGGCGTGTGTATCGCGGGGCTCACTTGCTCGCCTCCCGCATGACGCGACGCACGACGCGCTCAATTTCACTGTCGCGCCACGCCGCGAGCTGGCGGGCCTGTTCCTGATACTGGCGCTCGATTTCGGCGGCGTCGGGGTGTAGGGCTATGGTAAGCATAACGGTCTCCAGTCGATCGTTGTGTTAGGGCGGCTCGGGAGGGGCTAATCTCTCTTGCCGCCCGCTCTTTATGACGCTATAAAACTACCATGTCAACAGATAATAGCGCCAATAAGTCGAAAAGAATGGGACGGCCTCCAGTAGACTCGGAGGCGGTCAATGTTCGGCTTGAGCGGCCCGCGCTAAACGCAATCGACAACTGGCGCCGCGAGCAGCCGGACCTGCCGACACGGCCGGAGGCTATTCGGCGGCTGGTGGAGCGGGGGTTAGGGTGTGACTGACGGCCCACCGCCCGGATGGAAGCCAGTTCGAAAAGGCCAAGCGTGGGGAGAAACGCCGCCACATTGGCCCAAGCACGTGAAGCACGTTTCGGTCGAAGAGGACTTGATGGGCGTCGGCGATGACGGCGATCTCTACTGGGATGGGAAGCCCGTACAGGTTGGAAAGCGTATCGACCTGACAGTCTGGCAGATCATTTATGGTGTGGCGGCCCTAGTAATCGCTGCCATCGCAGCAGGCTCGGCCGCCATTTCGGCGCTGGTTGACCTGCGTGGGCTTTCCTAGCCCACCAACCACGCTGCCACGATGGCCTCATCCTCACTCTGGTAGCGGTGCGCCGTCTGGCGGGACATGCCGGTGTCTGCGAGGGCGGTGGCGTATGGGGACTTTGTCGCATCGCCGGACAAAGTTTCATCGCGCAGATCGGTGCGCTCACCTTGAGCCCGCGCCAACTCCTTCAACAACTCACCCGCCCGGCGCTCGGCACGCAGGCGGACGTTCGCCGCTTCACGCTCAGCTTCGAGATTGCGGGCTTGCCGGTAATACGCTTCCTTACGCCGGGCGCGAACTTCTTGAGGCGCGGCCCTCCCCGCCCTATAATCACCGGATGGGGAAACCAAAGCGCAAGCCGGCGCAGCGTCGGCAGCCCGAACGCATCGAAATCACAACGCTCGGGCCGACGGAAGAGCAGGCCGCACGCTTTCAATACGAAGACGCCGCACTCGTCGAGGACGGCACTGTGCAGCGCGAGCGCGTCTATCGCCGCGTGCCGCACGTCGTCACCATGGCCCGCGCAGGCACGATCAGCGACAGCCAGGCTACAGCGCTCGGCTGGTATCGTGATCGATGGGACCGCGCGCAATACTCCGCGACGGTGGATTCCCTCGGGCGCCTCGGTCCCCGCTCAGGCGGCGGCGACTATGAAAGGTGGCGCACTCGGATCCTCGACGCCGAAGCCGACGTGCGCCGCGCCGAAACGGCGGTAGGGAGCTTGGTTGCAACCCTGCGCGCCATCGCGCTTGAGGACTATTCCGCCGCGCAGGTCGCACGCCAGCGGTGGACAGGCGGCGTGAACTCTCGACGCATTAAAAGCGTGGTCGACGAGCTTCGCCGGGCGGCGGACTTGCTGCAGGACGTCGCGAAAGCTTAAGCCCTGATCGCCACCACGTTCCCACCCTGCTCCCCGTCCACAAAGGCGCCCCACGCGTTCAGCAGCCCGCGGCGCATATCGAGGAATTTCGTCCGCTTGTAGGCCCGCACGACGGCATCAGGGACGACATGGGCAAGCGCGGCCTCGGCGACCGCTTCCGGCGTGCCGGGCATCTGCTCGGCGCACCAGTCGCGGAAACTCGACCGGAACCCGTGAACGGTGCATGTCTGCCCGGCATCCCGCAGCGCCTTGGTCAGGGTCATATCAGACAGCGGCTTGCCGCTCTTCCCCGGGAAGATCAGTGCGTCGCCCTTCGTGGTGCGGAGCATCGCGGCGCGCTCAAGGATCGCAAACGCCGCGGGATTCAGTGTCACGTCGTGCGCCTCGCGGGACTTCATCAGCGCCGCCGGACGCCTCCATAGCGCCGCCTCGAAATCGATATGACTCCAGCGCGCCGAGCGCACCTCGCCCGAGCGCGCGGCCGTCAGGATCGTGAACAATAGCGCCATGCGTCCGACCGTCTCAGACGCCTCCCGCACGGCCTGCACGAACGCGGGAACCTCTGCGTAGGGCATGGCGGCGAAGTTGCCGCCCTTCGGCTGCCGGGACAGGCCGACCGTTACCGATCGCGTCGGGGCCTCGCTCGCGCGCCAGCCCTTCGACTTCGCGAAGTTCAGCACCGCCCCGATACGCTGACGGACTTTGCGCGCCATGACCGGCTTATCGATCCAGATCGGCGCGAGTGCGTCGCGGACGTTGGAAGCCTCGATCATATCGACACGGGTGTTGCCGAGCGCAGAATAGGCGTGTTCCTCAAGCGACGACAGCCACGACGCTGCGTGCTTCGGCTCCCATCCCCGCTTCATTTCCTCATGGCACGCCTTGGCGGCAATCCGGAACGTCGGTACGGGCCGGCGCTCGCGGTCCCGCTCGGCGATCGGGTCGCCGCCGTTGCGTGCCACCTTGCGAAGCTGGGCGGCCTTCTCACGCGCTTCCTGTAGTGTGAGGTCCGACACGGCGCCGAGCCCGATATCCCGCCGCTGCCCCGCGACCTGATAACGCAGCAGCCACGACCGCGCCCCGCTCGGCTTCACAAGCAGGTAGAGCCCGCCGCCGTCAGCGTGGCGGCCCGGCTTGGCGTTGCGAACTCCGACGACGGTAAGCTTGGGCATCTTCGTTCCCCCATCCGTTCCCTCGTTTCGGCGCGATAGTACGCGAATGTGAGCGAAGGCAGGCGAAACAATATCGCTATAATCGACGCAGTTTCAAGGCTTTCTGTGAAGGTCCGCGAATGTCGGCGAAGGCATCTTATAATCCTCGCGGGGCATCCACTTATTTCCGGCAACGACCTTATCGCCGCCCCATGAATCCCATGCCTTCAATCGACTGAAGCGCCCACGGCAAGTGGATAGCCGTTCTTAGAAAGAAATGAGCGGCGCTTTACTTACTGCCTTGTCAGTCAAACGAAGTTAGTTCATCGTCATGCCTAGGTGTATTTGGCGCCGAAATTGGGGGGACTTCATGAAAAAGATTATATTTGCCGCCATCGGCGCGGCCGTATGCGCGTATCCTGCGATCGCGCAGAATGTCGATACCAATGCCGAACCGATCGCTCTCGGCGCGCCGCAAACCTCGGTTCTTCGGGCCGGCACGTCCGTTCCGCTGAAGACCCTCGTCGGTCTCACGACCGAGGGCAAGAAACTCAAGGTCGGGCACCGTTTCGAACTTGAGGTGGCGGAAGCCGTTTCGGTTGACGGTCAGGTGGTGATTCCCGTGGGCAGCCCGGCAGTGGGCGAAGTCACGAGCGTTCGCAACAAGGGCATGTGGGGCAAATCGGGCCACATCGAAACCCGTATGCTCTACGTAAGGGCCAACGGGCGTCAGATACGCCTTTCGGGCTCCATCGACGACAAGGGCGTCACCGGCACGGCGGGCGTGGTCGCTGCGGTCGTGCTCGTACCGGTGGTCGGTTTCTTTGTCACCGGAACCAGCGCGCAGATTCCGGCCGGGTCGAACATCACGGGTTTCGTGCAGGAAGACGTGCCCATCGCATTTTCCGCACCGACGCCCGTGGCGATCACCGTTCCCGCCCCTGCCGCGCCGATGGTTGCACCGGTTGCCACAGTGACGACGGTGGCCGCCGCTCCGGTGGCTGAGCCCGTCGTCGCCCAGCCGCAGCAATAAAACGATCAGCGGGTGGCGAATGCCTCACGGGCCGTCGCCACCCCCTGCCAACCGACTTTCCGCACATCCACGCGCTGCGCGATTAGCTGCGCCTCGCCGAATATCGTCAGGAAGCTGATGTCCGTCGCGTCGCGCCCCACGCCGATGCGCACGATGCCTTCGCAGGGCGCAAGGTTCGTCGCGTCGACCAGATGCCAGCGGCCTTCGAGCCACACCTCCACCACGGCGTGGAAGTCCTGCGGCTCCAGCCGCCACGCATAGGCCGCAACCATCCGCGCGGGTATGCCCGCGGCGCGCGTCATGGCGATCATGAGGTGGGCGAAGTCCCGGCACACGCCCCGCCGGGCGATGAACGTATCGGCTGCGGTGGTCGTGGCGTTGCTGGCGCCGGGCACGTAATCGAGATGTTGCCCGATCCACGCCGCGATCGCGCGTACCTGATCCCCGCCGGAAAGATCGCCGAACTCGCGCTCCACCAGCGAGACGAAACGGTCGGCCTCGCAGTATCGGCTCGGGAAAAGATAAGGCACCACGAGCGCTGGCAAATGCCGATTCTCGTCGATCTTCAGCCCGCCGAGCGACGGCGCGGGGCGATCGACATCCACTTCTGCCCGGTAATGCACCGTCACCCGGCCTTCGGCGTGCGTCCATGTGCGACGCCCCAGCGCTTCCTCCGCCGCCACCGGCGTCAGCGCCTCGACGCCCTGCACGGTCAGCTGGTCGCTGACGAGAATCTGGTCGGGCATCTGCGCGACCTCGACCGCCAGTAGCAGATCGGCAGGCGCGGTCAGCTGGTAATCCAGCATCGTTTCGATGGAGAGGCGCATGGAATTCCGTTCAGGGGGCAAGCGTGCAGTAAGCACTCAACCCATAGCCCATCCTCCTCGTTCCGGCAGGCACCGAAGAGGCAAAGCTGCGCGCCAATCCGCTCGACGCCGGAAAGAAGCTCCTGGACAGTCTCAGGAGGTAAGCATCACCCCGCCGCCGGCAGGCGGAGCGTCGCGGCGAGGCCGCCCAGATCCTCGCTGCTGCCAAGGGTGATACTGCCGCCGTAGATCTCGGCGACGTCCTTCACGATGGAGAGGCCAAGGCCGGTGCCGGGTTTTTCGGTGTCGAGCCGCGCGCCGCGGCCGAAGATACGGCCGCGCTCGGTTTGTGCGATGCCGGGGCCGTCATCCTCCACGAGGATTTCGACGAACCGCTCCGGCCCGCCCGACAGGGATACCGAAACGAACACACGCCCGGCCCCGTATTTCGCGGCGTTCTCGATCAGGTTCCCGGCCATTTCCTCCAGATCCTGACGCTCGCCATGAAATATCGCGGTGCGGTCGCCGTCGAGGTCGATCGTCACGTCGGGATAGATGCGGCTGATCGCGCGCCGCAGGCCTTCAAGCGCGGGCCAGACGTCGGCGCGCGCATTCACCGCCGAACGCCGGCCGAGCGCGCGGGCGCGCGCGAGGTGGTGATCGATGTGACGCCGCATGATGGCCAGTTGTCCACGCACGGTATCGGCGAGCGGAGTTTTCTGCCCCTCCGCCTCGTTCATCACGATCGCGAGCGGGGTTTTCAGCGCGTGCGCGAGGTTTCCGGCGTGCATACGTGCGGCCTCCGCCTGCGCCTCGGTATGGTCCAGAAGCTCGTTCAGCTCGGCGACCATCGGCGAGACCTCCGCCGGGAAATCGGAAGAGACGCGCTTTACGCTGCCGCTGCGCACCGCCGCGATCTGGGCGCTGATGCGGCGCAGCGGCCAGAGGCCGTAGCCCGTCTGCAGCGCAGCCATGCCGATAAGCCCGATTCCGAGCACGCCGAGCGACCACAGCACGGTCGAGCGCACGCGCGCGAGCTGGCGATCAAGCTCCGCCCGGCTCTGCGCGGCCTGCACGTGGAGCATGATCGGGCTATCGGGCAGCACGATGTCGCGCTCCACGATGCGCAGCCCCTCCCCCGCGAAGGCATTGCTGTCATAGGCGACCGCTTCCTTGCTCGCGTCGAACGTGCTTGGCGTCAACGCGCGGTCCCAGAGCGAGCGCGAGCGCAGCGGCTCCTGCCCCGCCATGCTGATCTGCCAGTAGAGCCCCGAATAGGGCTCCTGAAACCGCTGGTCGCCGAGCGATCTGTTCAGCCGGATTTCTCCCTCGGGGCCCAGCTCCACCGTGGCGATCAGTGCGGTGAGCACACTCTGCAGGCGCTCGTCGAAGCCGTCGACGATGATGCGGCCGACCGTGCGTTCGAGCGCGTATCCGCCCATCAGCAACAGCGTGATGATCCACAGCGCCGATACCGCCAGCATACGGCGGCTGAGCGAGCCGCGCCGGAACAGCTGGCCGAAACGGGATTCGCGTGGCGCGCGCGCGGCCACCTCAGGCAGCTTGCGGATCGTCCAGGCTGTAGCCGAGACCGCGAATGGTCTGGATAAGGTCCGCGCCCAGCTTCTTGCGGATGCGCGTGATGAAGACCTCGATGGTGTTCGAATCGCGGTCGAAGTCCTGATCGTAGATGTGTTCGATCAGTTCGGTGCGGGAAACGACCTTGCCCTTGTGGTGCATCAGGTACGCGAGCAATTTGTATTCCTGCGCGGTCAGCCGCACCGGCGTGCCGTTCAGCGTCACGCGGCCTGAGCGCATGTCGAGCCGCACGTCGCCCGCTTCCAGTTCCGAGGAGGCGTTGCCCGTCGAGCGGCGGATGAGCGCGCGCAGCCGGGCGATCAGCTCCTCCATCTGGAAGGGCTTGGCGAGATAGTCGTCGGCGCCCGCATCGAGCCCCGCCACCTTGTCGGACCAGCTGTCGCGCGCCGTCAGCACGAGCACGGGAATGGCGATGTCGGCCTTGCGCCACTTGTCGAGCACGGTGAGCCCGTCCATCTCGGGAAGCCCGAGATCGAGCACGATCGCGTCATAGCTCTCGGAGGAGCCGAGGAAGTGTCCCTCCTCGCCGTCGTTCGCGACATCGACCGCATAGCCGGCGCCTTCCAGCGTCTCGCGAAGCTGGCGTGCAAGCGTGGGTTCGTCCTCGACGATCAGCAGGCGCATGGGAGAACCCTTCAGTTTCCGTCTATATCGATGATATGGCCGGTCTTGGCGTCAACGTCCACCTCGACCACCGAGCCTTCGCGCAGGTAGCGCAGCCGGTAGCGCTTCCGATCCATGTCGAGCTTGCTGCCGACGAGTTCGCCGCCCACGCGGTTCCCGACGCGGCTCTTGATCTCGCCGAGTGAGCGAATCTCGCCGCTCTTCGTCGCCGCCCGGGCCGCATCGTGATCCTTCATTTTCGGATCGAGCGCCTGCGCGGGCGCCGCAGTGGCTGCGGAGACGCACAGGGCGAGCCAGACAAAGGCGATACGAAACTTCACACGCGGACTCATTCCTTGGAAACGCCCGTCCCGATTACCGCCCGGGCGGTGAATAGCCCATGAATATTGCGCAGACGCCGCAATCACCCTAACTCCCCCTCGTTCCTCTCGCCTGGAAGTCTAACGCGTGTCCGCCCCCATTGTCTCGCTTGAATCCATTGGCCTCGTACAAGGCACGAGCTGGCTGCTGCGCGGTCTTGACCTTTTCATCGGCGAGCGCGACCGGCTGGCGCTCATCGGGCGCAACGGCGCGGGCAAGACGACGCTGTTCCGCCTCATCGCCGGACTCGTCGATTTCGACGAAGGCCAGCGCAAGGCCCGCCCCGGCACGCACATCGTGCTGCTGGAGCAAGACCCCAAGGTCAACGGCTACGCCACCTTGCGCGATTTCGCCATGCGCGGCCCCGGCGCGCCGGAGGCGCATGAGGTGGACGCCATCGCCGATCAGATCGGCCTCGATCTCGACCGCGCCGCCGAAACCGCGAGCGGCGGCGAGCGGCGCCGCGCCGCGCTTGCCCGCGCGCTCGCCGAAAACCCGGACCTGATCCTGCTCGACGAGCCCACCAACCACCTCGATCTCGCCGCCATCGAATGGCTTGAAGGCTGGCTTGGCCGCTACACGGGCGCATTCGTTGCGATCAGCCACGATCGCACCTTCCTCACCCGCCTCACCCGCTCCTCGCTCTGGCTCGATCGCGGTCAGATCCGCCGCGCCGAGATCGGCTTCGGCGGTTTCGAGGCGTGGACCGAGCAGGTCTATGCCGAGGAGGCGCGCGCTGCCGAGAAGCTTGATTCGAAACTGCGCGACGAACTCCACTGGCTCCAGCGCGGCGTCACCGCGCGCCGCCGCCGCAATCAGGGCCGCCTCGCCAAGCTGCAGGAGATGCGCGCCCAGCGCGCGAGCATGATCGGGCCGGCCGGCAAGGCGAAGCTCGGCCTGCAATCGGACGACGCCAAGGCCAAGATCGTCATCGATGCCGAGAGCGTCAGCAAGAGCTACGACGGCCGCACGATCATCAAGGATCTGACGCTCCGCATCCAGCGCGGCGACCGCATCGGCATCGTCGGCCCGAACGGCGCAGGGAAAACAACGCTGCTGAGGCTCCTCACGGGCGAGATCGCGCCCGATACGGGCACGGTCAGGCGGGCGAAAACGCTCGCGGGCATCACCATCGATCAGCAGCGCAAGCTCCTCGGACCCGGCAAGCGCGTGCGCGATATCCTGGCCGACGGCGGCGACTGGATCGATGTGCGCGGCGAGAAGAAGCACGTCATCGGCTATCTCAAGGAGTTCCTGTTCGATCCTGCCTACGCCGATGCGCCCGTCGATGCGCTCTCCGGCGGCGAGCGCTCGCGGCTCCTCCTCTCGCGCGAGTTCGCCCGCGCCTCCAACCTCCTTGTCCTCGACGAGCCGACGAACGACCTCGACCTCGAAACGCTCGACCTCCTGCAGGAGGTGATCGCCGACTACGAGGGCACCGTCCTCATCGTCAGCCACGACCGCGACTTCCTCGATCGCACCGTCACGATGGTCGTCGGCCTCGATGGCAGCGGCCGCGCAGACGTCGTCGCGGGCGGCTTCGCCGACTGGGAAAAGAAGCGCACGCAGCGCACCGCTGCGAAGCCGAGCAGCGCCCCCGTAGCCGAAGCCCCGCGCACCGCGCGCACCAAGCTCAGCTACAAGGATCAGCGCGAGCTCGACATGCTCCCCGCCGAGATCGAGGCGCTGCACGCGGAGATCGCCCGCCACGAGGAAAGCCTTGCCAACCCTGCGCTCTACACGCGCGACCCGGACGGCTTCATGAAAATTTCCGCCGCGCTCGACGCCGCCCGCAGCCGTCTCGCCATCTGCGAAGACCGCTGGCTTGAACTTGCGGAGCAATCCGAGGCGCTCGGTTAATTATTGCGAGTGACTCGTAATAGCGTTGACTCTGCAAATCACTCTCAATAACACGCCCAAACCTTGTAACTGTTGGGGGTGTTCCTATGACTGCAGAACCAGCCGCCCGCGCGTCCGTCGCCGGTCCCGCCTTCCTCGCGCTTTCCTGCGTGGGCTTCGTCGCCAGCGCGCTTCCCGCGCACGCACAGGATCAGCAGCAGAAGCTCGGCGGCGTCACCGTCACCGGCACCGCGATCGAAGAAGAGATCAAGGTCGAGAAGGCCGAGTCTCCCAAATACGTCCGCCCCCTCCTCGATACGCCGCAGACGATCACCGTCATCGGCAACACCACGATCCGCCAGCAGAACCTGCTGACGCTGCGCGAAGCGCTGACCACGATTCCGGGCATCACCTTCGGCGCTGGTGAAGGCGGCGGCGGCTACGGCGACAGCATCAACCTGCGCGGCCAGAGCGCCAACACCGACATCCAGATCGACGGCGTGCGCGACAGCGCGCAATATAGCCGCTCCGACACGTTCAACATCGAACAGATCGAGGTCGTGAACGGCGCCAATTCGGTCTACAGCGGCTCAGGCTCGATCTCGGGCACGATCAACCTCGTCACCAAGCGCCCGAAAGGCGAAGACCTCAGCGTCGTTCAGGCGGGTATCGGCACGGACAATTATTACCGCGCCACGATCGACAGCAACCTTCGCCTGTCAGACCTCGTCGCCGTGCGCCTCAACGCCATGTACCACGAGAACGACGTTCCGGCCCGCGACTTCGACAGCTACGAACGCTGGGGCGTCGCGCCGTCGGTCACCATCGGCATCGACGGACCGACCAGCCTGACGCTGCTTTATGTCCATCAGAAGGACGACAACACGCCGATCTACGGCGTGCCTTATTATTCTTCGGTCGGGGGCTTGCTGCCGGGCGCCGATTATGGCGGCTACTACGGCTACAAGGATGTCGACTACCAGAAGCAGACCGTCGATCAGGCAACCGCGATCTTCGACCACGCCTTCAGCGACCGTGTCTCGCTCCGCAATCTCGCGCGCTGGCAGCGCGTCGAACAGAACCTCGTCGTCAACCCGCCGCAGGGCACCTACTGCCTGGACAGCGGCACGCTCTACACAGGCGCACCGTGCGCGACCGGTCAGGTCCCCGGCACCTATTACCCCTCCGGCCCGCGCGGCGTTTCGCGCTTCACCGAAAACCAGATGTTCTACAACCAGCTCGACCTGAAAGCCGTGTTCGATACGGGCGGCATCGAGCACACGGTCACGATCGGCGCCTCCTACGCGCAGGAAGACTATGACCTGTCGAACGGCAACTCGATGCGCAATCCGGGCGGCGCGACGCCGAACCCGACGCTGCCGCCGATCGACATTTCGAACCCCGATCCGATCTACGGCGGCCCGATCAACTATATCCAGACCGGCTTCTCGCAGGGCGACACGCGCAACATCGCCTTCTATTTGTTCGATGCCATCAAGCTTTCTGATCAGTTCGAGATCAACGGCGGCATCCGCTGGGAGAACAACAAGGCGGACTTCCGCGTCGACTCGATCGTGGGAACGCCGGGGCCGACGTTCGGCACCGTGACGCGCGGCGCCGTTCAGCACTCGGACGACAACCTCTTCAGCTACCGTGTCGGCCTCGTCTACAAGCCGGTGCCGAACGCCAGCCTGTACGCGGCCTACGGCAACAGCCGCACGCCCGCCGCGTCCTCCGTCCGCAGCGGGTGCGGCCTCGCGACCGCGCAGAACCTGAACCTCGATCCCTGCACCGTAGCGCCGCAGGAAGCGGTGAACTACGAGATCGGCGGCAAGATCGACCTTGTCGGCGGCAGGCTCCAGCTCACCGCCGCGCTGTTCCGCAACGAGCGGACCAACTATCCGGTGGCGAGCAACGACCCGACGCTCGGCACGCTTCAGGTGCTCGACGGACAGAGCCGCGTCGATGGCCTCGCGCTTGGCGCCTCGGGCAACATTACCGATGCCTGGGCGATCTTCGCGAACTACACCTACCTCGACAGCAAGGTGAAGCAGAGCGTTTCGAACTACTGCCTCGCCAATCCGGGTGCGACGTTCACGCCCCCGGGCGGCACGGCGATCACCTGCCCGCTCACCGATGCGCAGGCTGGCAATCCGCTTACCAACACGCCGAAGCACTCGGGCAGCCTGTTCACCACCTACACGCTCCCATTCGGCCTGCAGGTCGGCTACGGCTTCACCTATCAGGGCAGCTTCGTGCTTTCGAACACGGTCACGCCGCTCACCAAGTCGAAGGATTGGCTTACGCACCGCGCGTTCGTCTCCTATCCGTTCGGCAACGGGCTGACCGCCCAGCTCAACGTCCAGAACTTCACCGACGAGAAGTACTACACCGGCATCCGCAACAACGGCTGGGCGACGCCCGGCGAAGGGCGCTCGGCGGTACTCAGCCTGTTCTACAGCTTCTGAGCATGGGGCATGGGCAAGAGCGGTTCAGGGGGGATCGCTCTTGCCCACCAGCACCTTGCGATGCTGATATCTCAGTAGGTCCAACGAAGATCGGTTTCCTGCCATGATGATCGCGATTCCCAACGTGCTCGATGCAGAGGCGCTCGCCCGCGTCCGCGCGATCATCGATGCCGCCCCGTGGGTCGACGGCAACGTCACCTCCGGCTATCAGTCCGCGCTCGCCAAGCGCAACATGCAGCTTCCCGAAGACGGCGCCGCTGCGCGCGAGGCGGGCACGATCATCCTCGATGCGCTCGGCAAGGCGCCCTTGTTCATCGCCGCCGCACTGCCGCTCAAAGTTTATCCGCCGCTGTTCAACAGCTACGAGGGCGGCCAGACCTTCGGCGTTCATATCGACAATGCCATCCGCATCCAGCGCGGCACCGAATTCCGCATCCGGAGCGACCTCTCGGCAACGCTGTTCCTCGAAGACCCGGAAGCCTACGACGGCGGCGAACTCACCATCGAGGACCAGTTCGGCGTCCAGCAGGTGAAGCTGCCCGCCGGGCACATGGTGCTCTATCCCGCCTCCAGCCTGCACCGCGTCGAGCCGGTCACGCGCGGCAAGCGCACCGCGAGCTTCTTCTGGATTCAGTCGATGGTCCGCGACGGGGAAGCGCGACGCTCGCTGTTCGAACTCGATACTGCGATCCAGACGATCGCGCAGGACCGCGGCCACGACGATGCCGCGATCATCCAGCTCACCGGCGTCTATCACAATCTCCTCCGCCGCTGGGCGACGACCTGACGCACGCGCTCAATCAATAATGCGATTGATTTGCATTAGTTGAGACCGTATAGACCAGTCGTGGCTTGAAGGCACGGTAACGGGGCGTTCGGATGCATACGGTTCACGCACGCAGCGCAGACGACAGTTTCGACGATATCGTGTTTCACGAGCGCGTATCGGCGACCTCGACGCCCGTACGGATCGGCCTTCCGGAGCGGCTGCCGACGGCAGGCACGGGCGGCTACCAGCCGGGCCGTCTCGATTGGCGCGCCCTGCTCGCCGTCGTCGTTCTTCATGTCGCGCTCGGCGCGGTGCTCATCCGCACACAGGTGATCCCGCCCCGCACCGTGCAGACGGCGATGGATCTGCTCGATCTCTCCGCGCCCCCGCCAGCACCCGAGGCGCCGCCGCCCCCCGAGCTTGCCGAGCCTGAAATCTACGTGCCGCCGCCCGCCGTCGAGTTCGCGCGCGAAACGCCGCCGATCGTCGCAGCCGCCGATCAGCCGCAGGCCGTGCCTCCGGCGCCCGTGGCGATCAAGGCGCCGCCCGCGCCGCGCCCGGCGGCGCCGCCGACGCTGGTCGCCGACGATCTCGGCGCCACCATGATCTCGGCAAAACCGCCCGCCTATCCGCTCGAATCGCGCCGCAAGCGCGAGCAGGGCACCGTCGTGCTGGCACTCACCCTCGGCACGGACGGAAACGTCGCCGAAATCCGCCTGGCAAAGAGCAGCGGCCACGAGCGGCTCGACCGGGCCGCACTCCATGCAGTTCGCCACTGGCGCTGGTCACCCACGATCCGTGACGGCGTCGCGGTCGCCGTTCGGGGCATCGTGGAGATCCCCTTCGTCCTGCAGGGGTGATCAGTCGAGCATCGCCCCAAAAGCGAGGCTCATCGACTCGCTCCCGTCGCCGGAGACGATATGCGCGGCGAGGCCGAGGCGGTTGGCGAACTGCAGCCCGTCTTCGACCCCCAGCACTGTGATCGCCGTCGCATAGGCGTCGGCGTACATGCATTCCGCGTGAAGGACCGTGACGGAAGCGACACCCTTCGCAGGCCTGCCGCTGCGCGGGTCGATCGTGTGTGCGAAGCGCTCACCGTTCACCTCGAACCAGCGCCGATAGTTACCCGATGTCGCCGCAGAGAGGCCGTGCAGCGCAAGCCGCAGTGGCGGCAGCGCCGCGTCCGGCGGCATCTCGATATCCACCCACCACGGTTGCCCGTCCGGTTTCACGCCCTCGCCCACGAGTTCGCCGCCGACCTCGACAAGAAAGTGCCGGAAGCCCTGGTTCTTCAGCCACGCCGCCGCGCGGTCCGCCCCGAACCCCTTGGCGATCCCCGAAAAGTCGAGCGCAAGCGTGTCGGTCCGCCGCGCCCGCTGCAGCAGCACTTCACACGCCACCCGCCGCCAACCCGCCGCAAGACGCAGCGTTTCGGTCGTCTCATGATCCGGCGCCGAAGCGACAGCCCCCGCCGCTCCAAACCCCCAGGCGTCCACGATCGCCCCGATCGTCGGATCAAAAGCCCCCCCGCTCTCCTCCGCGACCCGAAGCGCGGCGGAAAGTACCGTCAGGAAATCCGGCGGCATCGCCTGCCATGCGCCAACGGCCGCGCGGTTAAACCGGCTGATGTCGGACGCCTCTTCCCACGTGCTCATCTGCGCAACGACACCGTCGAGTACGGCCTGCACACCGGCGCTAATGTCCGCGACAAGACCCGGGGCGGGAACGACGAGTCGCACCGACCAGCGCGTCCCCATCGTCTTGCCGGAAAGCGTCGCAATCCGTCCCGAAGGTTCCCTCAGCGCGAAGGCAGCCGCCGAGACGGCTTTGGGAATAAGGATTCGGGCGTCGTCCGTCAGGGCGCCAGCACCTCGAGCGTCGAGACGTAGCCGAGGCGGCGCTGCGCCGCCCCCTTCACGCTGACGTTCGCATCGCTCGCCTCAGCGCTCATCCAGTAGAGGCCTGGGCCGGGCCACGTGATCGTCACCTTGCCCTCGGCGTCGGTCTTCATGTCCATCTGGCCGAGCTCGTCGCGGTAGCGGATGCCGCCCGGGACCACCTCGATCTCGATCCCGGCGGCGGGCTTGCCGTCGATCACGAACTGGAACGTCGCCGCCTCACCGGCAACGAGGTCGTTCGGGTGCGTCACCGGCACCAGCTCAAGCCCCTTGCCGCTCGGCTTCAGAACCGTCTCCGTCGGCGCGCCCAGCGTCACGAAGATCTCGTTGCGGCTGAGGCTCTCGGAGAGCTTCACGTCGGTCGCCCCGGCGGGAATCAGCTTTTCAATGTCAGCCGCCGAAGCACCACGCGGTAACCGCTTCTCGACGCCGCCCTCCTTGTAGCTGCCGAAGATGCCGCCACCGGCGTTCGCGATCTTGTAAGTGCCCTGCTGTTTCAGCTCGACGTCGAAGGTGCTGCGATACCGGCCCGTCGATGCGTTCTGCAGCGCCACCTCGCTGCCGTCGGGCGCCCACGCCTTCACGTTGCCGAGCCGCACCGGCTGGTGCTCGAAGTAGAACAGGTCATTGGAGACGGCGGCGTCCACCGTCACCCAGCTCGACTGGCCCGAGAGCACTGTCGATGACGGCAGCATCCACTGGCGGTGCGCCTCGGCAGCGGTTGCGCTGAAAAGCGCTGTCGAAATGGCAAGTGCGCGCAGGAATCCGGTGTTCATGAACATTGTCCTTTCAGCGTTTGAAGGTGGCGCTGACCGCGCCGAGTTCCGTGCTGCCCGCCGCGCTCGCGGACTGGCCGGGCTTCGGCGGCCAGCTGAACGGCAGTTTCACCAGTTCGCGGCCGCCCACCTCGCGCGCGGCTTCCACGAGCAGCGTGTAGTCGCCGGGCGCCATCGCCCCCCCGAGCACGTCCGCGCCGAGGCTCACCTTGTGGGTGCCCGGCGCCTTCGTCGCGCCGGTAATCCCATCCGCCGGGAAGCTCAGTGCCCGACCCGAGGCGCGCCACCACTGGCGCACGTCGCGCAGCCACTTGGTGCCTTCATTGTCCTTCATGTCGTGGTCGTACCAGACAGCGAGCGTCTTTGCCGGAGCCCCGGTCTTCTCCAGCCAGATCGCCACGTAGGGCCGGTGATACTCCGCAACGCTGAGTCGCGGGATGGTGACGGTGAGGTCGATGCTCTGCGCGGCGGCAGGCGCCGCCAGCGCGGCGAAAGCGGCACCGGTCATCACGATACGCGTGGAAAGCTGCATTCTGACACCCTTCAATGAATGAAAATCAAGGCGATGAGGACCGGGATGAGCAGCCCCACCCCCACGATCGGCCACGTGCTCCGGCGCTTCGCGGCGTGAAGCTGCAGCAGGAACAGGCCGGTAAATGCGAACACGAGGCAGGCGCCCGCGAAAATATCGATGAACCACTTCCACGCCGTGCCCGAATTGCGGCCCTTGTGGAGGTCGTTGAGGTAGGAGATCCAGCCGCGGTCGGTGCTTTCGGCAGTCGCCTCGCCCGTCGCCCGATCGATCGCCACCCAGCCGTCCCCGCCGGGGCGAGGCAGCGCCAGATACACCTCATCGGGCGACCACTCCGCCTCCCCGCCCGCCTTCACCGAAAACGTCTCGGATACCCAGGCGGCGACGGGCGCGGGGAGCGGCGCGCGCTCCGCCTCGCCGTCCTTCGGCGCGATGCGACCAAGAAGGTTCACCGGAAGCTGCGCCGTGCGCTCCTCGATCACGGGCTCGGCCTCGATCTCGGCGGCATGGTTGAGCGTGATGCCGGTGACCGCGAACAGCAGCAGCCCGACAAGGCTGATGGCGGAACTCATCCAGTGCCACGTGTGCAGCTGTTTCAGCCAGAACGCCTTGCGGCTTTTCTTCGCCACCCTGTTAGGCGTCACGCTGTGCATCGGCGCTGAATCAATCCCGTCCCTGACCGGGAACGGCGATAACGCGAACGATTATCAATTACAATATAATTCCGGCGCATGCCGCGCAATCAGGCCGCGTCCTCGAACTGCAGACGCGCAAGCCGCGCATAGAGCCCGCCGCCTGTCATCAACTCTTCATGGCGCCCCTGCCCCACGATCCGCCCTTCGTTCATTACCACGATGCGGTCCGCGCCGCGCACTGTCGCGAGGCGGTGCGCGATCACCAGCGTTGTCCGCCCCTGCATCAGCCGCTCGAGCGCTTCCTGCACGAGCCGCTCGCTTTCGGCATCAAGCGCGGAGGTCGCCTCATCGAGCAGCAGGATCGGCGCATCGCGCAGCACGGCGCGCGCGATCGAAAGCCGCTGGCGCTGACCGCCCGAAAGCCGCGTCCCCGCCTCGCCCATGAATGTGTGGATGCCGTCGGGCAGTGCGCGGAGGAATTCGGAAGCATTCGCCGCGTCCGCCGCCGCCCAAACCTCCGCTTCCGTCGCGTCGGGGCGTCCGTAGAGAATGTTATTGTATGCGCTCTCGGCGAAAACCACGCTCTCCTGCGGCACCATCGCGATGCGCCCGCGCACCGCGGCGGGGTCCGCGTCGCGCAGCGACACGCCATCGACGCGCACGGTGCCGCTCTCGGGATCATAGAAGCGCTGAATGAGCTGGAACAATGTCGACTTGCCGGCTCCAGAAGGTCCAACCACGGCCACAGTCTCGCCGGGCGCGATATCGAGCGAGAAATCGCTGAGCGCCGCCGTGTCCTTTCGCGTCGGATAGCGGAAGCTGACATTGTCGAAGGTCACGCGGCCCACGGGCGGCTGCGGGAGCGCCACAGGGTTTGCGGGCGCCGTGATCTGCGGCACGGCGTTCAGCAGCTCCATCATGCGGCCCGCCGCGCCTGTCGCGCGCATCACGTCACCGTAAACCTCGGTGAGCGCACCGAACGCACCCGCCACGATCGCTGCGGTGAGCACGAACGCGGTGATCTCGCCGCCCGTCATCACCCCGTCGATCACATCGGTCGCGCCTTCCCACAGCACCATCGTGATGCCGCCGAAGATGATCGAGATGACGATGGCGGTCAGCAGCGCGCGCATCCGGATGCGCCTCCGTGCCGCCAGGAAGGTCGATTCCACCGCCCGCGTGAAGCGCGCGACTTCGTTCCGTTCCTGCGTGAACGCCTGCACGATGCGGATCGCGCCGAGCACCTCGCTGATGATGGTGCCGACACTCGCGACACTGTCCTGCGAGCTGCGCGACAGCGCCTGCACGCGGCGGCCCATCAGCGCCATCGGCAACACCGCAAGCGGGATGCCGAGCAGCAACATGCCCGTCAGTTTCGGGCTGATCGTGAACAGGTAGATCACGCCGCCGATACCCAGGATCGTATTGCGCAGTGCCATGGAGAGGCTCGTGCCGACCACCTGCTCGATGATCGCGGTGTCCGCGGTCAGTCGCGAGGCGATTTCGGAGGGGCGGTTCTCCTCGAAGAACGCCGGATCGAGCGTCAGGAGATTCGCATGTACGCTCTGCCGGAGATCGGCGACGACCCGCTCCCCGAGCCACGACACATAGTAGAAGCGCACCGCCGTCGCGATGCCGAGCACGGCGACCACGCCGAGCATACCGTAGAAGTAGGGCGCGATCGTCGCGTCCGTTTCCGCGCCGAAGCCATTGTCGACGATGCGCTGGAAGCTGCGCGGAATCGCGAGCGTCGCGAGCGCCGCGATAAACAGCGAGACGAAGAACGCCGTTACCTGCATGGGGTAACGTCGTGAAAAGCTCCAGAGCAATTGCAGGTTGCTGAGGGAACGCTTTTCCTTGGGCTCTTTGCCGGACTCGCTGGTGCTCATTGCGGCGGATTAGCAGTGCCTGCGCCCGCGCTCAATGGCGCTCAGCCCTTTGGCGGCCAGCGCACCTCGATCTCAAGGCTCGCCGGGCGCCGTGCAGGTGGTGGCGGCAGCTGGCCGACCTTGAAGAACAGATCGTCGGTGGAGCGCGTCAGGATCGGCTCCGCACACGGCTTCAAGATGTCGTAGCGCGTGATGAGCCCGTTGCCGTCCACGGCAACCCGCACCCGCGCCACGCACGTAGCCCGGCGCACCACCGCCGATCGCGGCATCGCCTGCGCCGCCCGCACCGCCCCGGAGGCCGCCTCGGGCCATGTTGTCGCAGCCGCTGCCGGCGCCGCACCGGCCAAGACCAGAAGAACCATGAACACACGCACGCACACTGCTCCCCGCAAGATGGACCATGCGCCCGCATTGCCGTGCAATGGTTTCCGGTTTCGGAAAAACGCCCGTGAATTTTTCGTGACAGCACCTCAACGATCAGCCCCGTGCGTGCGTGTCTCAGTGCCCGTCGGCGGGCCAGTCCGGCTCAGGCTCCCCTCTGGTTTTCCAAAGCGAGTACGCGATCCCGGCTGCGATCAGCGCAAAGGTGACGCCGAGGCTGACCAGAGGCGGAAACTTGTCACCCCCAAGGATGAAGTCTGCCACGAAAATTTTCGCCCCGATGAAGATCAGGACCGCCGCCAGCGCATATTTCAGATAGTGGAAGCGATGCACCATCGCGGCGAGCGCGAAGTAAAGGGCACGCAGGCCGAGGATGGCCATGATGTTCGACGTATAAACGATGAAGGTGTCGGTCGTGATCGCGAAGATCGCCGGCACGCTGTCGACCGCGAACACCAGATCGGCAAGATTGATGACGACGAGCGCCAGAAACAGGGGCGTCGCCGCCGTTACCAGCGTTCCGGTCCGGGCATCGGGCACTTTCACGAAGAAATGTTGCTCGTGCAGCACCGGGGTCACGCGCATGTGCCTGGAGATGAACTTCACCGCCGGATTGTTCGCGACATCCATGGGCTCGTCACCGGCGAAGAACATCTTGATGCCGGTGAAGATCAGGAACGCCGCGAACAGATAGAGCACCCAGTAGGCCTCGTTCACCAGCGCGGCGCCACCCGCGATCATCAGCCCGCGCAGCACGATCACGGCAATGATGCCCCACAGCAGCGCCCGGTACTGATATTTGGGCGGGATCGCGAAATAGGTGAAGATCAGGCTGATCACGAAGACGTTGTCGATCGACAGCGCCTTTTCGATGAAGAAACCCGTGTAATATTGCATCCCCGGCTCAGGCCCGCGCGCGTACCAGACCCAGGCGCCGAACAGTAGCGCGATGCCGATGTAGAAAGCGGAAAGCTTCAGGCTCTCGCCGATCCCCATCTCGCGGTCTTCCTTGTGAAGCACGCCGAGGTCGAACGCCGTCAGCGCGATCACGAGGAACAGGAAAGACAGCCAGAACCAGGCCGGGGTTCCCAGCCAATCAGCAAACAGAAATTCCATCAGCACACCCCTGCGAAATCGGGGGCGGTTCGCCGGAAGCGGAAGCGGATGTGCGGCATTCGTCTATCTCCTCTTGTGGACCGCATGGTCGCCGGAGGATCCGCGCTTTTAAGGGAACAGACGTAAGCCGCCGGGCCGCAAGCATCGGATCTTCCGATGCGGTCCGACATCACGAGAACGATCTCGCCAGAGGGGCCCGGGCCGCGCCCCCGTTAATGGGAATGGCGGGCACGGCTGTCAATGGACCGACGCTCGGGACCACGCAAAGATCGGCATTCCCTTGCCGGCGGTCTTCGGCAAGTTCGATCTGTTGTGGATGGCGCTTACCCGTTTCCGCCGCATATTGCCTGCATGGCAGCTTGGCGAGGCCGCCCGGTTCGGTGACTGTTCACGATATTGCGAAGGGGGGCGCTATGGAACGTAGACTGTGGCTCGGGACATTGGCGGTTGCCGTCGGTGCGAGCGTCGCAACGACCCTGGCGCTGTCCGCGCTCTACGAGCCGAAACCTTCGCCGCCCCCTGAGCCGCCGCGACACGTCAAGACGTACCGGCTGCTCGATGTCATGCACGAGTTTCAGACCTATTCCACGAAGCTCTATTTCG
The DNA here is from genome assembly GCF_013911755.1 of Sphingosinicella sp. Lineage (GTDB taxonomy): Bacteria > Pseudomonadota > Alphaproteobacteria > Sphingomonadales > Sphingomonadaceae > Sphingosinicella. The sequence continues at coordinate 58,553 of NZ_JACESP010000014.1, read as the reverse complement.
CGGGGACGGCCGGCAATCAGGAGCTTGCATCCTGGTATTCGTGGAAGCTTGAAAGCGCGCTGCGCGATGTCAGGCAAGGCAAGATCGAGCCTTACGCATACAACGGATGGGACGCGATCAAACTCGCCGAAATGCTTGAAGAGCCCATCGCCGACCTCAATGTCTCCATCAAGGAGGGCGACTGGAAGGCGTTCGAAAGCAAGTACGATCGTTTGCTTCAAACCTGCAACGCATGTCACGCGGCCACGGAACATGCCTTCGTCATCGTTTCCGCGCCCAAGGGCGATGAGGCGCCGCGCAACCAGAAATTCGATTGAGGGCGGTAACACCATGCGTTTGACAAGCCTGATCCTTGGACTGTTCCTTCTGGTGTCGCTGCCGGCGGCGGCGCAAGTCGCGCCCTCAGCGCAAGCCGGTTTGCTGGGCGCGGATGCGCTGTTGCCTCGCCTTGAAAAGGGCGGATTGATCATCGTGATGCGCCACCAGCGCGCAGCGATGGCAAGCCATTGGGATGATTTCTCAAAGCTCTGGACCGATTGTTCAGCGCAGCGCAACCTGTCGACTGCCGGCTATGCCGGGGCCACGGAAACCGGCCAGGCATTCCGCACGCTGGAGATTCCCTTCGGAGAGGTGCTTGCCAGCCCGCTCTGCCGCACGATGGAGACCGCCCGGCTGATCTTCGGAAAGGCCAGGGCCGAGGAGACCATCGGGCATATCACCGACGTGCGCGGCCGTAGCGAGGCTATGGCATCGCGCGATCTTTCGGCCCTTGTCGGCGCGCTGAAGCCGGGTGCGCGCAACGACGTGATCGTAACGCACGGCGGCAATATCCTTGCCGCCTATGGCGTTCTGCTGAGCGAGGGGGACATGCTTTTCTTCGCGCAGGGCACAAATGGTCCCGCCTTGATCGGACGCGCGGCGGCGCCCGATTTCGACCTTCTGGCGAATGGGCGCCTCATCTCCCGGCAGGCCGGCAAGTAACCGGCCCTACAGCGAATATCCCCCGTCGCTCTGCAGCAGCGCGCCCGTAATCGTCGCCGCTGCATCCGACAGCAGGAACGCGATCTGCCCCGCGATCTCGTCCGCGCTCGCGAAGCGCCCCAGCGGTGTCGCGGCGGAGGCCATTGCCTGCAGCGCAGCCTCGCGGCTGCCGAGGTCGCGAACCATGTCGTCGAAGAACGCCATGCCGTTCCAGATCGGCGTATCGACGCCGCCCGGCAGGATCGCGTTCACGCGGAGGCCGCGCGCGGCGCCCTCCTTTGCGGCGACCTTTGCGAGGTGGGCGGCAGCGGCCTTGGAAGCGCCATAGGCGCCAACGCCGGGCTCGGCCTTGATCCCGGAGATCGAGGAGACGACCACGATTGCCCCCGCCCCCGTTATCAGCCGCATCGCCGCGCGCAGCGTCAGAAAGGCGCCATCGAGATTGACCGAAAGCACGCGGCGCCATTCGTCAAAGGCGAGGTCCGCGATCGGGCCGGCGCCCGAGACACCGGCGTTGACGACGGCGAGGTCGAGACGACCGAAACGCTGCATGATCGCGCGTTCGGCCTCCTCCCATGTGGATGGGTCGGCCACATTGCCGGTAAGTTGCAGGACGTCGGCATCGGGAAGCGTCGGCGCGGCGCTGCTTAAGTCCATCAGCGCGAAACGCCGGACGCCTTCGGCGTAGAGCCGCTCGGCCGTCGCCTTGCCGATGCCGGAAGAGGCGCCGGTGATGAGGACGGCGCCTGCAGGGAAGCTCACCGCGCCGTCCAGCCGCCGTCGATCGAGAGGATGTCGCCGGTGAACGAGCGCCCGGTCTCGCCTGCGAGGAACACGGCAAAGTCGGCGACTTCCTCGGGCTCGATGAAGCGCTTGTTGGGCTGCGCGGCGAGGATCACGTTCCGCACGACCTCCTCCTCCGACATGTTGTGCACCTTCGCCTGGTCGGCCACCTGCCCGGCGACAAGCGGCGTGCGCACGTAGCCGGGGCAGATCGCGTTCACCGTGATACCGGTTTCGGCAAGTTCCAGCGCCGCCGTCTTGGTGAGGCCGACGATGCCGTGCTTCGCCGACACATACGCCGCCTTGAACGGTGAGGCGACGAGGCCGTGCGCCGACGCGATGTTGATGATGCGGCCCCAGTTCTTCGCCTTCATCGCCGGCAGCGCCGCCTGCGTCGTGTAGAAAGCGGCGGAAAGGTTGATCGCGATGATCGCTTCCCACTTCGCCGGGGGAAACTCGTCCACGGGCGCGACGTACTGGATACCGGCGTTGTTGACGAGGATGTCGACCCCGCCAAGCGCCGCCGCACAGTCCGAAACGAGTTTCGTCGCTTCCGCGCCCTTGGAGAGGTCGGCGGGCAGGAAGGCGCAGCGCACACCGAAGTCAGCCTCGATCGCGGCACGTTCACGCTCGATCGCGTCGGCGTCGCCGAAGCCGTTGATGCCGATGTTCGCACCCGCAGCGGCCATGCCGCGTGCGACCGAAAGCCCGATCCCGCTCGTGGAGCCGGTAACGAGGGCGACGCGGCCCTCAAGCGTTCTGGCGGTCATGGCGTTCTCCTTTGCAGCATTTGCGAACAGCTTGCGGCGCCGTCGTTAACGGCGCGCTCATTGTGCAATGCAATAATCGATGGACTCGCGATTTGCACGGGTTAAGCTGAACGGGAAACGACCGGTATTCGATGTAAATGCCGGCTTTCCGAGCGGGGTATTGTGAATGATTTATCATAGCTACGAGCTGCACCGTTCCATGATGGCCGGGGCCAGCGCCTTTGCCAGCATGGGCGCCAACTGGCTCGCGCATCCATCGAATCCGCTGGCCTATATCGGCATGAGTCCGGTCATCGCCTCGGCGCTTGACGTGTTCGCCCATGCCTCTGCGCCGCGCGGCAAGCCCGAATTCGGTATCCACAGCGTCAGGATCGGGGACGCCGATGTCGCCGTGCGCGAGGAGATCAGCTTCCGTCTGCCGTTCGGGCAGCTCAAGCATTTCGTGAAGCAGAACGGCGTGGCCGCGGGTCCCAAGCTGCTCATCGTCGCGCCGATGTCCGGCCACTATGCGACGCTGCTGCGCGGCACTGTGCAGCGCATGATCCCGGGCCATGATGTCTACATCACCGACTGGCGCGACGCGAAGCTCGTCCCCCTCGATGAAGGCCGCTTCGATCTCGACGACTACGTCGACTACATCGTCGCGTTCCTCAACCACATCGGCCCCGGCACGCACATGATCGCGGTCTGCCAGCCCTCGGTCCCCGCCTATGCGGCAGCGGCACTGATGTCCGCGAAGAAGCACAAGGCGCGCCCGCGCTCGCTCACCATGATGGGCGGACCGATCGACACGCGCGAAGCACCGACCGAGGTCAACACGCTCGCCACCGGCCGCGGCCACAGCTGGTTCGAACACAACGCCATCACCACCGTGCCGCCGATCTACGCGGGCGCCGGGCGCCGCGTCTATCCGGGCTTCCTGCAGCTTGCCGGCTTCATGTCGATGAACCTCGGCAACCACATGATGAGCCACTGGGAGATGTTCCGGCATCTTGTCGAAGGCGACGGCGAAAGCGCCGATTCGACCAAGGCCTTCTACGACGAGTACCGCGCCGTCTGTGACATGACCGCGGAGTTCTACCTGCAAACGGTGGACGCCGTCTTCCAGCGCCATCTGCTGCCGAAGGGCGAGTTTCTGCACCGCGGCACGAAGATCGACCCCGCCGCCATCACCGACGTGGCGCTGCTGGCGGTGGAAGGCGAACGCGACGACATTTCCGGCGTCGGCCAGACGAAGGCGGCGCTGACGCTCGCGACTGCGCTTCCCGCCGCGAAAAAGGAATATCTGCTTGCGAAGGAGGTCGGCCACTACGGCATCTTCAACGGCCGCCGCTGGCGCGAGAAGATCGCACCCGTCGTCGAGGACTTCATCGCGAAGCACGACTGACCCACCGGCCGCTTCCATCGAACAGACAAAAAAGGGGCGGACCCGAAAGTCCGCCCCTCTTCTTTTGGATCGAGGACTTCGCCTTAGTTGGCGTAGGCCTCGTTACCGACGAAACCGATCTTCGTGACACCGGACATCTGCGCCTGCGCCATGACGTTGTTCACAACGTCGTAGCGCGACAGTGCGTCGGGCTTCAAATGGATTTCGGGCTGAGGCTCCATGCGCGCCGCGTCGTTGAAGTACGAGCGCAGCGTGTTCATGTCCACTTCCTGATCGTTCCAGTAGATCGTGTTCAGGAAGTCGATGCTCACGCGGTTGATCACCGGATCGACCTGAGAGTTCTGCGGCTGGTTCTGATTCGACGGAAGGTCGAGCTTCACCGCGTGCGTCTGGATCGGAATCGTGATGATGAACATGATGAGGAGCACCAGCATCACGTCGATCAGCGGCGTGGTGTTGATGTCCACCATTTCGCCGCCTTCGGCTCCGCCTCCTACGTTCATTGCCATAGTTTTGGTTTCCTTAGCGGCTGACAGAACCGGCGGGCGGTTCCGAAATGAAGCCCACCTTCACGAAACCGGCGCGCTGCATCGTGAAGATGACGCCGCCGATATTGCTGAACTCCGTGCCCGCGTCACCGCGGATATGGACTTCAGGCAGCTCGATCGGTGTGCCTGCAGCTTCCTGACGCTCGATTTCCTTCTTCAAGTGCGCAACCGCCTTGTCGAAGAGCTCCTGCTTGCTGTCGAGACGCTGGACACCCCAGAAGATGTCGCCGGCGTTGTCGACCGCGATGAGGACGTTTTCCGGCTTCGTCGTCGTCGGCATACTGCTCACTTTGGGAAGTTCGAGCGGTACGGTCTGAATGACCACGGGAACGGTGATGAGGAAGATGATCAGCATAACCAGCATGACGTCCACGAGGGGCGTCGTGTTGATGTCCGCCATCGGCGCGTCATCGTCGTCCGAGGGTCCTACTTGCATCGCCATGTCTAGCGATCCTTCCTGATATCAAACAAAACGGGAGGGGGCGCACCGGACCAGCCGGAAACGCCCCCTTCGTACGATCAGGCCTTCGGCGCCGCTGCCGGGGTCACGCCCGTGCGTGCAACGCGCGCACCCGACATCATGTAGCCGTGCACGTCAGCCGAGAAGTTGTTCAGACGGTCCTGAACGTCCTTGTTGCGGCGGATCAGCCAGTTGTAGCCGAGCACGGCCGGAACGGCCACGGCGAGACCGAGCGCGGTCATGATGAGCGCCTCACCGACCGGACCCGCGACCTTGTCGATCGAGGCCTGACCGGCAACGCCGATGTTGATGAGCGCGCGATAGATACCGACGACGGTACCGAACAGACCGACGAACGGCGAGGTCGAGCCCACCGACGCCAGCCAGGCAAGGCCGCTCTGCAGGCGGGCATTGATCGCGTGCGTCGAGCGCGCCATCGACATCGTCACCCACTCGTTCTTGTCGATGCTGTCGGTGAGACGGCCTTCATGATGATCGGCAGCGCGCAGGCCGTCGTCGACGATCTGGCGGAAAGCCGAGTTCTTGTCGAGCTTGGCTGCGCCGTCCTTCAGGCTCGGCGCCGACCAGAACTTCTTGTCCAGCTCCTTGGCTTCGATGAGCAGCTTCCGCTGGTCCCACCATTTCGTGAAGATGACGTACCAGGAGGTAAGCGACATCAGCACGAGAATGGCGAACGTGCCCTGGGCGATCGGACCGCCCTGCTCGAGCGCGGCGCGGAGGCCGTACGGGTTTTCGGTCGCGATCTCTTCCGCCGCGAACGCCGGAGCCGAAACCATCAGCGTGCCGAGCGCAACACTCGCCGCAAGGCCGGCGCGCGAAACAAAATTCTTCATGTGTAGTCCCCTAGACTGAATAAAAATGTTGGTTTGGAAACGGATAAGGCCGCGGACCGGTCTTGCCCGGCCCACGGCGACATCCTGCTTATTTCGGAATCTGCCAACGGAACGCCTGGCTGCGCGTCTCCTGAACCGGCTGGCCGTTCTGCTGCGCCGGATTGAACCGGAAGCGCCGCTCGATCAGGCTGCAGGTCTGGGTATCGAGACGACTGAAACCGCTCGACGTCTGAATCGAGCAGCTGCCCTTCACGACCTTTCCATCCGTATCGATGGTGTAGCGCGCGACCACCGAACCCTCTTCCTCTGCACGGATCGAGGCTTGCGGATAGTCGTCAGCCGTGATGGTGGCGCCGAGACGCCCCCTCGGCTGCGCACGCGTGGTCGGACCGGCAGGCGGCGCGGGCGGCGCCGGCGGTGCAACGCGAACCGGTTCAGGTCGCGGAGCCTCCGTCTGGATGGTGATCGCGGGAGGCGGCGGTGCAGCCGTCTCAACGATCACTTCCGGTGGTGGAACATACGGCGGAATCTCTTCGAGTTCCGGCGGCGGAGGCGGCGGCTCTTCATCGACCGTAGGCTCCTCGACCTCGAACGTCTCCATCGGACCCGTCACGACCTTAACCACACGCAGCGCAAGGCCGCTTATGAATGCGTAGCCGAGAAAGGCATGGAGTAGCGCAACGAGCGCCAAGGAGACCATGCGCTTCGAGCTTACGCCTTGATCTGCATATGCCATGGACGCGGGTTACTCCCTCTTAGCTGACCCTTAACCATCGATCCCATAGGAATCGATCAGAAACCAGTTGCGGCTTAGACCGCAATCTTATCCCTTTTTGCAACGCTCATGAAGCGGTTGAAAACCGGCTCAAACCGTCCCTGAGCGACCTACTAGCTTGGGCGCCCTGCACCCGCAACTGCTTTGTGGCAGGGTTGTGGCGGGATTGGTCGCTCGCCCAATTCATGCCACGGTCATGTCAAACATGGCTCAAATGCGTTAAGCTGCCAGCAAATATGGATTTTGTTCGATTTCATAACAAAAGGGACGGCCTGATGCGCCTGTGGGCTTTTTTTGCGCTTTTACTCTGCGGGGGACTGATTCCGCTTACCGGCGTGTCAGCGAACCCGGGACGGGCGGACCTTGTAGCACTGACCACCGAAGCGCCGATCATCGTCCGCGCGACGGTCACAAAGGCCTCAAGACTCAGCGAAAAACTGTCTCCCGGCCTCGCGCCCGGCTTCCGTCGTTTCCTGATCACCGCCGAAATTAGCAATGTGCTGATCGCACCGGGATTCATTCCGAAAAATATCGAGTATCTCGTCGATATCGGTGCCGATCCGCGCGGAAAGTCCCCGAAACTCAAAGGGCTTCCCGTTCTGCTGTTCTTGGCGCCGGGGGGCCGCGAAGGGCAGTTCCAGCTCGTCCGCCCGTGGGCCCAAGTCGACTGGAACGCCGAGCGCGACGCCTATGTGCGCGCCATCGCGGCCGAGGCCGTGACGTCACCTGATATTCGCGACATGGAGATTTCCGGGCTCGGGCAGGCCTTTCACGTGCCCGGCAGCCTTCCGGGCGAATCCGAAAGCCAGATTTTCATCCAGACGAAGGCGGGCGAGCCGATGTCGCTCGTGGTACTATCACGCCCCGGCCAGCCGAAAATGTTCAGCGTGGCCACAGGCGACATCATCGACGATGCCGCCGCCGGTGTGAAGGACGGCAGCCTGCTCTGGTATCAGCTCGCCTGCGGCCTGCCCCGTAGCCTGCCCAATGCGAGCACCACTACGCTCGATTCGCAAACTGCCGCCGCCGCGAAGGCGGACTATCGTTTCGTGCTCGATTCGCTCGGTCCCTGCGACCGCGCCTATTCGGAATAGGCCATCGGCAGCGACGAAAGCTCGACGCCCACGAATTCGCAGTCGGGGTAGATATCGGGCTTCGCGGTTGCGACGCGCAGCGCCAGCACGCCTTTGCGCGCTGCGATGATGTCGTAGACCGCGCGGCAGAAGGTTTCCTGCAGGTTGAAACGTCGCGACGCCGCCAGCGTCTTCACGGTTTCGCGCAGGAAATCATAATTCCACGCGCTTTTCACCTGATCGTCGATGGGGAACGAGGCCTCATCCACCCAGAGGTCGACATCGACGCGGAGCCGCTGCGGCGCGCCGACCTCGAAGCTGTGAAAACCGATATCGACGAGCAGTTCGTAACCATGCAGCCGAATCCGCCGCGCCTTGGGTGCCAGCGCTTCGGGGACGACACCGCGCGGTGTGAGGCTCATGCGCCCTCTCCCACCATGAACGCGACATCGCGCGGCATACCGAGCATACGCTGCCCGGCATCGAGCACGATCACCTGCCCGGTGATCGTGGGAAGCGCGATCAAATATTGCATCGTCATGACAACATGCTCCACCAACACACCGCGCCGCAGCGGGTTATACACATGCGCGCGGTCGAAGTTCTCCCGCGTCTGCGGGCCGCTGACCAGCGTCACCGAGGGTGCGATGCCGTTCACGCGGATATTGGGCGCTAGCGCCCTCGCCTGCAGCTCCGTGAGACCGGCAAGCCCGAGCTTGCTCACCGTGTAGCTGTAGAAATCCGGATTTGGAGCGGCGACCTTTGCATCGAGCAGGTTGAGGACGAGTCCGTTCCGCCCCGCGCAACTCGCCGCGAACTGCTGCGTCAGCAGTGCCGGTGCGCGCAGATTCACGTCGAGCTGCTCGTCCCACTGCGCGGCGCCGAAGTCTGCCTGCGTGTCGTAGCGAAACAGCGAAGCGTTGTTGATCAGCAAGGAAACCGGCGGTTTTCCAGGCTCTAGACGATCGAACAGCGTGCGGCACGCCTCCGCGTCGGCAAGGTCCGCCCGGACGAGCGAGGCACTGCCACCTGCCGACCCGATCTCGGCTGCAAGCGCCTCCGCCTCGGCGACCGATTCGTTGCAGTGGATGTGGACATGCCAGCCGTCTGCCGCGAGTGCACGCGACAGCGCGCCGCCGATGCGCTTTGCACCGCCGGTGACGAGTGCGCTTGCGGGATTGCCGAATTCCGGTGTCATCGGCGAGCGCTTACCCCTCGGCGTACCAACGAGCAAGCCGCTGCCCGTTTTTTCGGCAGTCCAAGCAGCGCAGTGCCAGCGCCGGTAAGCGGGACATCTCCAGAGACTTATCCACAGGTGCCGGGGACAAGTCATTTCCGTGACAGTTGAGAGCGCCGCCTCCCTCGCCTACATCTGAAGGCGATGGCTGAACCCCCGCAGATTGATCGCTTTTCCGAAGAGCAGGCGACCTTCGCAGTGCGCGGACGCGACACGCCCGATCTCGACGCGGGCGTGGCGGCGATCCGCAACGTGCTGAAGACGCTTCCGGTGCGGCCGGGCGTCTATCGGATGCTCGATGCGGGCGGCGACGTGCTTTATGTCGGCAAGGCGCGCAGCCTGAAGAACCGCGTCACAAACTACACGCAGGTCGCGCGGCTGCCGAAGCGGTTGCAGCGCATGGTGTCGCTGACGCGCGCGATGACGATCGTCACCACCGCGAGCGAGGCCGAGGCGCTGCTGCTCGAAGCGCAGCTCATCAAGCGCTTCCGTCCCGCGTTCAACGTGCTGCTCCGCGACGACAAGAGCTTCCCATTCATCTTCCTGAACGAAGACCACGCCTACCCGCGCATTTCCAAGCACCGCGGCGCGCGCAAGGGCAAAGGCATCTACTTCGGCCCGTTCGCGAGCGCGGGCGCGGTGAACCGCACGCTGAACGCGCTCCAGAAGGTGTTCCTGCTGCGAAGCTGCTCGGACAGCTTCATGGCGAATCGCACGCGTCCCTGCCTGCTTCATCAAATTCGCCGCTGCTCGGCGCCGTGCGTCGACCGCATCGACGCGGCAGGCTACGCGGAGCTTGTCGCCGACGCGAAAGACTTCCTCGCCGGCAAGAGTCAGTCGGTGCAGCGCAAGCTCGGCGAATCGATGCAGGCCGCGGCCGAAAAGCAGGACTACGAACTCGCAGCCGTGTACCGAGACCGTCTGCGCGCGCTCACCTACATCCAGGGCCAGACCGGCACGGCCGAGGGCGTGAAGGACGTCGACGTCATCGCCCTCGCCGAAAAGGCCGGGCAGTTCTCGATCCAGGCCTTCTTCATTCGCGGCGGCCAGAACTGGGGCCACTGCGCGTTCTTCCCGAAGAACACCGCGGGAAGCACCCCGAAGGACGTGATGGGGAGCTTCATCGTGCAGTTCTACGAGGACATGCCGCTGCCGCCGGAGATCCTCGTCGACCGCCTGCCCACCGAATGCGACCTGATCGCCGAGGCGCTCTCCAGCCGCTCGACGCGCAAGGTCGTGATCCGCCAGCCGCAACGCGGCGCGCTCAAACGCCTCGTCGATCAGGCGGCACGCAACGCCGTCGAAGCCCTCGACCGCAACCTCGCCGAGGGCGCGACACAAACCAGGCTGCTCGCCGAGCTTGCAGACATCTTCGAGCTGCCGGAACCGCCGCGTCGTATCGAGGTCTACGACAACAGCCATATTCAGGGCAGCGATGCGGGGGGCGCGATGATCGTCGCGGGGCCGGAAGGCTTCCTCAAGAACAGCTACCGCAAGTTCAACATCAAGGACGCGTCGATCACGCCGGGCGACGATTTCGGCATGATGCGCCACGTGCTCGGCCGCCGTTTCGCGCGGCTGGGCAAGGAAGGCCCCGATCGCAAGGGCAGCGACTGGCCCGACCTCGTACTCATCGACGGCGGCAAGGGGCAACTGTCTGCCGCCATGGACATTCTCGCCGAACAAGGCATCGACGACGTGACGCTCGTCGGCGTCGCCAAGGGGCCGGACAGGAACGCCGGGCGAGAGGTCTTTCACCTGATGGACGGCCGCGAACTCACCCTGCCCCTCAATTCGCCCGTGCTCTTCTACCTCCAGCGCCTGCGCGACGAAGCTCACCGTTTCGCCATCGGCGCGCATCGCGCCAAGCGCAGCAAGGCGATCTCCGCCAATCCGCTCGACGACGTGCCCGGTATCGGCCCGACCCGTAAGCGCGCGCTTCTGATGCACTTCGGCACCGCGAAGGCCGTTCGGTCGGCCGCGCTCGAATCGCTGATGGCGGCGCCCGGCATCTCGAAGGCGATGGCCGAGGTGATCTACGACCACTTCCATCCGCGCGGATAAAGGCTAACGTCGAGCGCGACTCGAATCGGGCCTTTGGGGGGCGCTCTGCATGATGAAGCTCTACACCGCCGCGACGCCCAACGGCTACAAGGCCTCGGTCGCGCTCGAGGAAATGGGCTTCGACTACGACGTCGAGAAGATCGACCTTACCGGCGGGGCGCAGAAGCAGGAGTGGTTCCTCGAGATCAACCCCAACGGCCGCATCCCCGCGCTCGTCCACGACGATTTTCCGATCTTCGAATCGGGTGCGATCATGCTCTATCTCGCCCGGCTTTCCGGCAAATTTTACGGCGCGGACCCGAAGTCGCAGAGCCGCGTCGAGCAGTGGCTGATGTTCCAGATGGGCGGCATCGGCCCGATGATGGGTCAGGCGAACGTCTTCTACCGCTATTTCCCGGAAAAGATTCAGCCCGCGATCGACCGCTACCAGAATGAAGGCCGCCGCCTGTTCGAAGTGCTGGAGCGCCAGCTTTCGCGCACCGAATATCTCGCTGGGGACTATTCGATCGCCGACATGGCAAACTGGTGCTGGGTGCGCACGCACAAATGGTCGGGCATCTCGATCGACGGCTTGCCCAACCTGCAGCGCTGGCTCGAAGCGATCATGGCACGCCCCGCCGTACAGAAAGGCATCACCGTGCCTGAGGACATGCGCGCGCGGATTCGCGACGACGACGAGGATTCGGCTAAGAAATTCGCCGAGCAGGCACGCAAGATCGTGGTGACGGGCAAGCCCGCCTGATCGCTGCACAAGGGGGGAGAATCAGGTATGCAGATGTATCCGCTGACGCTGCTCGGCACGCTCGCCGCGCTGGCCGTTTACGTATGGGCGTCGATCCCGGTCGGGCAGGCACGCGGCAAGCACGGCATCAAGGCACCCGCCGTGACCGGCCATCCCGAGTTCGAGCGCGCCTTCCGCGCGCACCAGAATACGATGGAGCAGATCGTCCTGTTCCTGCCGCTCGTCTGGATCGTGGCGACGCTGTTCGGTGACCTCTGGGGCGGCATCTATTCGGCGGCCTGGGTGGTCGGCCGAATCGCTTACGTGATCGGCTACATCAAGGATGCGGAAAAGCGCGGCGCGGGTTTCCTCATCTCCAGCCTCGCCAGCCTCGCCGCGCTGGTCGGCGCGATCGTGGCGGTGGTGATCGACCTCGTGCGCTAACGGGTATCGCCCTCCACCTTGGGCGGCAGCGCGAAGAGACCGATGAACCGGCCCGCGATTTCCGGATCGCCCGCAACCGTCAGCTCCTCTTCCGCAATGGGCCGCTTGCCATAGAAGACGCGGACAAGCGCCGTCGTTCCCCCTGAAAAGGTGACGTCGGCGTCCGCGGTCTCGCCGCGTCGGATGGAGAGTTCACCGTCCGACAGGTCGGCAACGAACGCATCGTCCGGAAACCGGAACGCGATTCGCGCGCAGAGCGTGGCTGCACGCTTCATGTCGAGCATCGTGCGCAGTGAAAGCATCGTCGAGGCCGGCGAGAGCGGCAGCGATGGGTCGTGCGCGGGCGAGCGTGCCGCCCAGCGGCCCATCGTCTGCAGAATCGGCTCAGCCTCATAACCCCACGGCGTCAGTTCATAGACTGGCACCGACGCTGGTGGTGCGAGCGTTGTTCGCCGCAACACGCCGTGCGCTTCCAGTCCTTCCAGCCGCTGCGTCAGAACATTTGCGCTCACTCCCGGCAGATGCGCCCGAATCTGCCCGAAGCGGCGTGGACCGAACATCAGTTCACGCATCACGAGCAGCGCCCAGCGCTCTCCCACCAGTTCCAGTGCCAGTGCAGCGCCGCACGCATCGTCGTACCAACGTAAACCGGCCGTCGCATTTTTAGTTACTTTTTGTAATTTCATAGTTGCTTTTTATAACCGATATGTCAGCCTCTGCATACACGCATAAAGGGAGAGGTCATGTGATGCAGCAGCCTGTCATCACCACATTCGGGTGGGTTCCGGAATTTGCACGTGGGTTCGTCCGCGATTTGCGTCCGCGATGGGCCTTCGAAGAGGTCGGCCAGCCCTACACAGTCGATTACATCGACATCGAATTCTCGAAGACCCAGGCCCACCGCGCCTTTCAACCGTTCGGCCAGGTGCCGACGTACCGGGACGACGAGGTCGAGATATTCGAATCGGGCGCAATGGTGCTGCGTATCGCCGAGCGCGCTGGCAAACTCATCCCCGCGGAAACGCCGGGCCGTATGAAAGCGACGCAGTGGTTGATCGCGGCGCTCAACACGGTCGAACCGCGCGTCATGGCGCTCGCGATCAACGACCTGTTCGAAGCCGATCAGTCGTGGTCGAAGGATCGCCGCCCTGTCGTTGTCGCGACGCTCGATAGCGGCCTTGCCGATCTCGCCGAAGCGCTGGGGGACAAAATCTGGCTTGACGGAGACATGTTCACCGTGGGCGATCTGATGATGGTGTCCGTGCTTGGTGGCCTTCGTGGCACTGGCGTCCTCGATCGCCATCCCCGCATTGCCGCCTATGTCGAACGCGGCGAAGCACGCCCCGCGCACAGGAAGGCGATGGCCGATCATCTCGCCGCGTTCGCCGACGCCGCTGCCGCTTGAGGACCAGGAGAAAAAACATGCGTTACGTCGAAGGATTCGTCATCGCCGTTCCCACTGCGAACAAGGAGGTTTTCCGCGCCCATGCCGCGGCCGCCGCGCCGCTGTTCAAGGAATTTGGCGCCTCGCGCGTCGTGGAATGCTGGGGCAACGACGTGCCTCCGGGAAAGGTCAACGATTTTGCGGGTGCCGTGCAGGCAAAGGCCGATGAAACCGTCGTATTCTCGTGGTTGGAATATCCCGACAAGGCCGCCCGCGATGCTGCAAAAAAACGCATGATGACGGACGAGCGCATGGAGGCGATGGGCGAGATGCCGTTCGACGGTATGCGCATGATCTTCGCCGGCTTCCTCCCGCAGGTAGAAGTCGGGGCAGGCGGCGACTGCGGCTATGTTGACGGGTTCATTCTCTCCGTACCCGACGGCAACAAGGAAGCCTATTTCGTCATGGCGCGCGACGCCTCGGCGGTGTTCCTGGACCACGGCGCGACGCGTTTCGTCGAATGCTGGGGCGACGACGTGCCCGACGGCAAGGTCACCGATTATCGCCGTGCCGCGCACGCGAAGGACGGCGAAACCGTCGTCTTTTCGTGGATCGAATGGCCATCCAAGGCTGCGCGCGACACAGGCGTGAAGGCGACGATGGAAGACCCGCGCATGAAGGTGGCGCCCGAAACCATGCCGTTCGACGGCGCCCGCATGATCTTCGGCGGCTTCGAACCGATCGTCGATGCCTGAACAGCGGCGGCGCGGATGCTAATCCTGCTCTGCGCCGAACAGAATGCTGGCGTTCACCGAGCGGATCTTCGTCCGCTCCTCTTCGCCTATATCGAGCTTCGCCAGCGCATCCAGTGACTGATCGAGCGAAATCTGGGGATAGTCCGAACCGAGCGTGATCCGATCGATTCCGATGTTGCGTAATGTCCAGATAAACTCGCCTTCAAGCGGGGAATCGGCGACCAGCGTGACCGTTGCGGAAACATCGAAGTAGATGTTGTCGTAGAAGTAGCCTTTCGCCGTCCGCAACAGCGCGATCAGGTTCCAGTACCGAAAGTTCATCCCCCCGATGTGCGTGAACAGGAAGCGCGTCTTGGAATTTCGCACCGCGAGGTTCAGCAGCTTCTCGTTGTCGCCGGGGATAATGCCGGCGTTGTCGATCATGACGACAATCCCGGCTTCTCCCGCGCGTTCGCAGAGTGCCGAAACGCGTGGATCGGTCACGTCGAACCCCTGCGTCAGCGGGTGAATCTTGATGGCGCGAATGCCGAGCGCGGCGAGCCTGTCGATCTCGGCAAGCGCGGCGTCGCCGTCATGTGGATGCACTGACGCGATAGGCAGCATCCGGGGATATTTCGACACCAGGCGGATGAGATCGTCGTTGCGCTGCCGGGTGCGGGCAGGCTCCCCGGCCTTCGCCATCAGCATGCCTCCGAGGCGCGCCAGATCTCGTTTCGAAGCTTGCGCCTGCGCGAGATAGGCGCGGATAGAGGCTTCGCCATCCTCGACATGGACGTGGACATCGAACGTGTCTTCGCGCGCGGCGGCGGTCAGGGGGAAAAGCAGCGGCAACAGCGCCAGAGCCAGTCGTTTCATCGTTTCAGTAGAACCGGTCCGCGGATGCACCGCCAGCGACTTCCGCCGAACCGGGCGCATCGAACGATCGTCTGCCGGCCGTGCTACCCGCCGCACCGCTTCAGGAAATCCTCGATCAACGCCATGTCGGGGCGGGCGAGCAGCGTCATCGCCGTCCCCTGCCCCGCCAGCGTCACGCGCTTCCCCGCCCAGTCGCGCACGAACGTCGGCGGCAGGCCGGCGCGGGCGACGACCATCATTTCTCCGGAAGGATGATACTGGACGGAGGCCATGAGCGGCGTGACCTTGTCCGGCGGACCAACCAGGAGCTGGGTGCGCGTCCCTTCGGCGACGGACGTGCGTGAATCGGCCGTAAAAAACGCGAGTTCGAAAACCTTCGCGTCCCGGTCGCAAACCGCGAACAGGTCGATGTCGTCGCTGTTCGGCACGCCGTAAACGAGCTTCGCCGCATTGCCTTCGGATGCGTCGGCGTCGAAGATCGCCCAGCTGCGATTGTAGGTCGGCTGTCGTGTCGCGCAGGCCGCGACGAGCAGGAGCAGCGTTATGATGCCGAGGCGCTTCATATGCCGCGAAACTCCGCGAATTCGGCAAGCGGGACGCGCTTTGCATGGAGCTTGTTGGCAGGATCGTCGGGGTCTTTCCAGCCGATCGCCATGCCGGTGAACAGCATCCATGCGTCGGGCGCGCCGAGGAACGTGCCGATCGTTTTGGGATACATAGCCCAGCACTCCTGCGGGCAGGAATCGAGCCCCGCTTCGCGCAGCAGCAGCATCACGTTTTCAAGGTACATTCCCAGATCTGACCACTGCGGCGGTCCCATCGTGCGGCTCACGTAGCAGAACAGCGCAACGGGCGCGCCGAAGAACATGAAATTGCGGGCGAACCAGCGCCGCCGCGCTTCGCGGTCCTCGCGTGGAATCCCGATATGGCCATACATGTCCTCGCCGACCTGAAAGCGGCGCGAGGCGTAGGGTTCGCCGAGCGCCTTCGGGTAGATGTCGTACTCCATCTCCTCGCCGCGCGGCGCTTCGACGATGCGCGCCGCCATGATCTCCTTCAGCCGTGTCAGTTCGTCGCCGCCGACGGCGTATATATGCCACGGCTGCAGGTTGCCGCCCGACGGTGCACGTGCTGCCTTTTCGATGATCTCGCGCAGCCATGCGGGATCGACAGGCCGGTCGAGGAAGCCGCGCACCGAGCGGCGGGTTGCAATCGCTTCACTGACGTTCACTTCGATTCCCAAAGCCATGTTGAGCAGGCGCATACGATAGCCTAACGTCTGCCCATGCTGTCCAGCCTCCCCAATCTGCTCACGCTCTCGCGCATCCTTGCGGTGCCCCTCCTTGTCGTGCTGATGTGGAATGCGAACTGGTTCGGCTATCTTATCGCATTCATTGTCTTCTGTATCGCGGGGGCGACCGATTATCTGGATGGATATCTCGCCCGCGCGCAGGGCACGGTTTCAAAGCTCGGCGTGTTTCTCGATCCGATCGCGGACAAGATCATGGTGGCGGGCGCGATCATCATGCTTGTGGAGAACGATATCGTTCGCGGCTGGACGGTGATTGCCGCGATCATCATCCTCATTCGCGAGATCACGGTTTCCGGTCTTCGCGAATATCTCGCAGGAATTCAGGTCTCCGTGCCCGTCAGCCAGCTCGCCAAGTGGAAGACGGCATTTCAGATGATATCGCTCGGCGCGCTCATCCTCGCGGGCGCGGCCGAAATCCGGTTCACGTGGCTCCCGGCCTACGAGGTGGGTGTAGCCTCGCTGTGGGCCGCCGCGATCCTTACGCTCGTCACCGGCTACGACTATCTGAGGGTCGGCCTCAAGCACATGGCGTGAACCGGTGAAGATCAGTCTCCTCTATTTCGCCTGGGTGCGTGAACGCATCGGCCTCGACGGTGAAACGCGTGACCTCGCCGCGGCAACGGTGGGCGAAGCACTCGCCGCGCTTTCCGCGCTGGGGGACGGCTATGCCGCCGCTTTCGCCGAACCGCACCGCCTGCGCTTCGCTCTCGACCAGGATTTTGTCGACGCAGACGCGGTGCTTCGCGAAGGCGCGGAGCTGGCCATCTTTCCGCCCGTGACCGGCGGATGATCACCGTCCGCGTCCAGACCGAAGCATTCGATCTGGCGGCGGAAACGCGCGCGCTTTCGGACGGCCGCACCGATATCGGCGCAATCGCGAGCTTCGTCGGCCTCGTGCGCGGCGGCGAGATCGAGGCGATGACGCTGGAGCACTATCCGGCGATGACGACGAAGGCGCTCGAAGCGATTGCTGGCGAAGCCCGCCGCCGATGGCCGCTGCTAGGCGGAACAGTCATTCATCGGCACGGCAGGCTGCTTCCGGGCGACCCCATCGTGCTCGTCGCCATCGCCGCCGCGCACCGCGGCGACGCCTTCGACGCCTGCGCGTTCATCATGGACTATCTGAAGACGGGCGCGCCGTTCTGGAAGAAGGAAGAAACCGGTGGCGAAAGCCGCTGGGTCGAGGCCAGGGCCGAAGACGACACCGCGCGCGATCGCTGGAACTAGGCGCCGAAACTAGGGCGCTGGCGGCGGTTCTTCGGGCGCGTCTTCCGTAATCGCCTTGTTGATCCGATCCGAAAGCGCGCGCGCGGCGGCACGAATACCCTCCGCGTCCTCGGGTGTGTTGGCGATCACATTGCCGA
Source organism: Sphingosinicella sp. (assembly GCF_013911755.1). Taxonomy (GTDB): domain Bacteria; phylum Pseudomonadota; class Alphaproteobacteria; order Sphingomonadales; family Sphingomonadaceae; genus Sphingosinicella. Next base: position 40,786 of record NZ_JACESP010000014.1, on the reverse strand, counting down.
GCTGGCCGAGCAGCGCCGCCGCCCGCGCGACGTCGATCCGTTCGCCGCGCATCACGGCCTCCGCGTCCGGCCCGAGCAGGACCGAGAGATCGACCTGCGCGGCGGCGTCCGCCTCTTCGCGCGCGCGCCGTTCCTCGGCCTGCCGCTCGGATATCTGGCGGACTTCCGGCAGCGCCTCCATCATGAACTCGTGCCACATCGCGGCGGGCATCGTGGAGCCGAGCACGCCGTTCATCGGCGAATTGTTGTCGTTGCCGACCCAGACGCCGACGACGAGATCGCCCGCGAAGCCCACGAAGATCGCGTCACGCGAATCCTGCGTCGTGCCGGTCTTGCCGAAGGCCGCGACCGGCAGCTTCGCGCGTGTGCCCGTGCCGTAGTCGATCGTCGCGCGCATCATCTCGCGCAGCGCCGCGCGCTCGGGGAAGCTGTCCCCGCCAAGCGCGCGGAGGCGTGTCATCACGCCCTCGTCACGCGGCGGCGGCGAGACCGCATAGGGCACAACCGGCGGCGTACCGCCCGCAACCGCCGCGTAAGCCGACGTGAGATCGAGCAGCGACATCGTGGAGGTGCCAAGCGCGATCGTGAGGTCGTCGCCGATTTCGTCCTTGATGCCGAGGTCGCGCGCCGCCCTGCGGATCGCCCCTGCCCCGACCTCGTTCGCCAGCCGCGCCGCCGCGACGTTGGAGGAGAGCGCGAAGGCACGCTTCAGTGTGATGGGGCCGCGATACTTGCCGTCGTTGTTCTTGGGGCTCCAGTCGCCGATGGTGACGGGCTCGTCCTCGATCTCGGTATCGACGTCCATGCCGCTGCGCAGCGCGGCGAGGTAGACAAACAGTTTGAACGCGGAGCCCGGCTGCCGCTTCGCCTGCACCGCGCGGTTGAATTCGCTCTTCTGATAGTCTCTGCCGCCGACCATGGCGACAACGCGCCCATCCGGGTGCATGGCGACGATCGCCGCCTCGCCGACATCGTGCCAGCCCGCACGGTCCAGGTTGCGCTTTACCACGCGCTCGGCGAGCTTCTGGAGGCGGCTGTCGAGCGTCGTCGCGACCTTCACCTCGCCGAATGTGTCGGGCGTGCTGTTGGCGGCCTCCGCCCACGCCCAGTCTGCGAAGTAGCTCCCGGTCGGCAGGCCCTTCCGGCCCGGACGCAGCGCCGCGCGCCGCGCGCCGCGCCACTCCGCGTCGGTGATGAGACCCTGTTCCTTCATCGCGGCGATGACGAGCTTTCCACGTTCGCGCGCCGCGTCGTAGTCGTTGGTCGGCGCAAGCCGCGACGGCGCCTTCACGAGACCCGCGAGCATCGCCGCCTCGCCGAGCGTGAGCTGCTCGGGTTCCTTGCTGAAATACTGCTCCGACGCTGCGCGCAGGCCGTAAGCCCCGTCGCCGAAATAGACGCTGGAGAGATAGCGCGAGAGGATCTCCTCCTTCGTCAGCCAGGCTTCCAGCCAGAAGGCGATAATCACCTCCTGCGCCTTGCGCGTCAGACTGCGATCAAGGCTGAGGAAGCTCGTCTTGGCGAGCTGCTGCGTGATCGTGGAGCCGCCCTGCACGACGCGGCCGGCCGCCGCGTTCGCCTGCGCGGCGCGCAGGATTCCGCGGATATCGATGCCGATGTGATCGTAGAAGCGCCGGTCCTCGATCGCGACGAAGGCCTCCCCAACGTGATCGGGCAGTTTCGTCACATCCACCGGCTCCGCCTTGAAGCTACCCCGGCGCGCGATCGGCGTGCCGTCGGCGGCGGTCAGCACCAGCGCGGGCGTTTCCAGCGGTTCGAGTGCCTTGCCGAGCGGCGCCGTGATCGCCAGCCACGCAACGATGCCGAAGAACACGAGCAGCAGGCCCGCCGCGATCTTGGGGAGCCAACGCAGCCAGCGGGAACGCGGCTTCGGTTCTTCAGGCGGCTGTAGCGTCTCCTGCCCGCCGAACTCTGCGTTCCATGCGCGGTAATCATCCGGATCGAGCGACTCGACGCGCGGGCGGCGGAAAATCATTGCGGAGTCGCCATTCTCATACTGTCATACTTACGCAAAACAGTGGCCCGTTCAATCGTCGTGGGCGGCCGATGGGACAATGCGTGGTGGGCCCGGAGGGACTCGAACCCCCAACCTAGCCGTTATGAGCGGCCAGCTCTAACCATTGAGCTACAGGCCCGTCGCCCCGCTTTTCCCCCGCGCCGGACGACCGCAGCGCTTAGACGCTCGCGGGCTGCTCCGCAAGAGCGGCGGGCTTTCCGTCGCGTTGGGCATGGGCCGCCGCGACGACCTCCTCGACGCTGGCGGGCTTCACCCCCGCGCGCGTCAGCGTCGTCAGCACGCCGTCCCACCAGGCATAGAAATCGGCGAGGTCGCGGGCGTCGCGCACATAGGGCGTGTGGCCCGGCTCCACCGAAGGCGAATGGAAGGAGATGGAGAAGATCTGCGTTCCCGCCTCGACGAGCAGCTCGATCGCTTGGATTGCCTCATCGAGCGGTATGCCTTCTGGCGTCAGCGCCACGCGGCCGAGTAGCGAGGTGCGCGAGAGGAGACCGTTCAGGCGCGGCACGCGCGTTGCCAGTTCAAAAGCTCGCTCACCGAACACGCGCAAACCGCCGGTGAAGGTGGACGTCAGCGGAAGTTCGAGGAGCCTGCGTTCCGGCCCGGTCCAGTAAAGCTGCGGGCGGATGTTGCGGAAACTGGGGCCGCCTTCGTCACTGTAGTCGAAATAGGGCCGAACCGACACGTCCATCCGGTAGCCGAGTTCGTCGAGCAACGCCTCCGTGTTCGGCCCCACGCCATAGCGCCCTGCCCTGTAGACGATCGGCGCCGCGCCGAAATTTTCGTCGATGGCCTCGGTCAGCGCCTTGATCTTGGCGCGCTCCACCTCGCGCGGCAGGTTGCCGGGGAAGCTGTTCGGGCCGCCGACGCGTTCGAGGAACGGCGGGTTCACCCACGGATGCAGCTGCGTGCCGATTGTGGCGCCGTCATTTTCCGAGAGCGCGCGCAACACCTCGACGCTCTCGGGGGTCGTCGCCACAGGATAGTCGACCATGTACGCAGGCTTGATGTCGAAGCCGCGCATCAGGCTGTGCACCTTGGGCAGCGACTTCACCGATTTCACCGATGTCGAATCGCGACTCTTCGGCTGCGTCCAGTCGAACTCCTCTTCGGTATCAACGAAAACGAGCACGCGCTGGCCGAATTCGGGGCCGAACGAGATGTATTGTTTTTCGAGGGGGGCCAGCATGTCGCGACAATAAGCGTTCGGACGTTTCCGGCAAGTAAAGCTGCAGAAAAGGGAGGCCCTGAAACGGGTTAGGTCCCCGGCTTCTTGGGAGGGAGGGAGGTGAAGCCGGGGACCCGTCTACCGAGGCCCGCGGGGAGGGAGGGGAGCGGGCCTTCGATTTCCGTTGCAGCGGTGTGTTGCTGCGTTGGGAGTGATGTACGGGAACCCCGGCCTATTGTGCACTGCCGCAAATCACAATGCAGCTATGCGTCCAGCGCATAACTCTCGTCGATGTCGAGCGTCGCGGGGGTCATTTTCTCGATGAGAAAATCACGCAAGATTTTGATTCGTATCGCATTTCTAAGTTCAGGCACGTAGACGAAATAGGTGCGGAACACAGGGCCCTGTACGTCCGGCAGGATCACCTTCACGCGCCCGGACGCGCGGATCAAATAGCTCGGCAATGCTGCAATGCCCACACCCGCTTCGACCGCCTGCAAAATGCCAAACACACTGTTGACGACGAGCACGGGACGGCGCGGCGGCCCCTGATGGCCGACATCCTGAATCCAGTTGACCCCGCGAATCGTCGAAGGCGCCGTTTCGCCGAAGGCGATAATGCGATGATGGTCGAGATCGGCGATCGTCTGCGGCACGCCATGGCGCGCGAAATACTCGGGAGAACCGCACAGACGGTAGCGGATCGCTGCAAGCTGTCGCTGGACGAGATCGTTCTGCGTCGAAGGATGAAAGCGGATGGCGACGTCCGCCTCGCGCTTCTGAAGGTCGAGATCGTCGTCCGTGAGCACCATGTTGATCTGGATGTCCGGGTAACGCTCCAGAAACTCGGGAAGCATGGTCGGCAGCCAGGTCGATCCGAACGACATCGTCGTCGTGAGCCTGATTTCGCCGGTCGGCCGGTCTTTCGAAAGGTCGATCGCCTGCCGCGTCCGCTCGACCCGCTCGAACATCTCGGTTGTCGTCGCGGCAAGTTGCTCGCCCTCGTGCGTCATCGCCAGGCCGCGCGCATGGCGGTGGAACAGCTTGGCGCCGAGCGTCTCTTCGAGCGACGCGATCTGACGCGAGAGCGCCGGCTGGCTCATGCCCAGCCGGCGCGAGGCCTCGGTAAAGCTGCCCGCTTCCGATACCGTGTGAAAAAGCCTGAGCTTTTCCCAGTCGAGCACGGCTACTCGGCCGCTTCCGCGAGCCCGGCTTCGTGGTGCGCGAGGAAGCGCTCGGCCTCAAGCGCCGCCATGCAGCCCATGCCCGCTGCCGTCACGGCCTGGCGGAACACCTTGTCCTTCACGTCGCCTGCCGCGAACACGCCGGGCACGGACGTCGCCGTGCTGTCGGGCGCGGTAAGGATATAGCCCTCCCCGTCCATGTTCAGCTTGCCTTTGAACAGCGCCGTCGCCGGATCGTGGCCGATCGCGATGAACAGGCCGTCGACATCGAGCGCACGGTCGGCCGCACCGTTCGTACCGCGCAGCTTGATGCCGGTAACGCCCAGCGGATCACTGGCGCCGATCACCTCGGCAACCTCTGCGTTCCACACCGCCTCGACCTTCGGATTGGCGAGCAGGCGGGCCTGGTTCGTCTTGTCCGCGCGCAGTTCGTCGCGGCGGTGGATGAGATAAACCTTTTGCGCGAAGTTGGTGAGGAACAGCGCTTCCTCCACGGCGGTGTTGCCGCCGCCGACCACCGCGACGGTCTTGCCGCGATAGAAGAACCCGTCGCAGGTCGCGCAAGCCGAAACGCCGAAGCCGCGAAAGCGGCCCTCGCTTTCAAGTCCAAGCCAGCGCGCCTGTGCGCCGGTCGCGATCACGACCGTCTCGGCAAGGTAGGTGGTCCCCGAATCGAGCGTCAGGCGGAACGGCCGGCGCGAAAAGTCCACGTCGGTAACGATGTCATCGACGATCTCGGCGCCCACGTGCTTCGCCTGCGCCGCCATTTTCTCCATGAGGTCGGGGCCCATGATCACCGATTCGCCCGGCCAGTTCTCGACATCGGTGGTGATGGTAAGCTGTCCGCCCGGCTGCAGGCCCCGGATGATGACGGGATTGAGCGCCGCGCGCGCCGCATAAACGCCGGCTGTATATCCGGCCGGACCCGAACCGATCACCGCAACGCGAACCTGCTTCGTCTCGCCCATCACACCTCATCCCTGCTGCCGAAAAGTCGGACAGGAGATGTAGTCTCTGGATGCGCGAATTACGAGGCCTCGCTTGCGTCTTCATCCTGGCGCTGCGGCGGCTGCCCGAGCGGGATGGAAAGCTCGAAAACGTGCGGCGCGAGCCGGAACGTACCACCCACGGTCGCGGCAAGGCTGCCGACCAGCTTGAGCCCGAAGCCGACACCCAGAATGGGCGCCGCATCCTCACCGCGAGGGATGCCCGCAGGATCGAACAGTTCATCCTCGCTCTTGCCAAGCGTGGCACGCGGCCGGGTCACCGCGACGCGAAGGGCGCTACCCTCGGCCTGCACGATCACCAACACCGCTTCGTCCGTTGCCGCAGAGGCAACCGCCGCGGTGAGCAGCCGCGCCAGCGCGCGCTCAAAGACCGAGGAATCCGAAGCCACGGCGGGGATATTGTCGGCAATGAACGGCACCAGCGCCACGCGGCGGTCGGCGGCGAGCCCTTCGTAACGCGTAACCACTTCACGGGCCTTCGCGCCCGCGTCGAACGTGCCGAGTCCGGGCCGGTAACGCCCCTGCTCGATGCGCGCGGCATCCGAGAGGTCGTCGAACGCGCTCAGCAGCTTTTCGGCCTGCTTCAGGATATTGCCCGCCTGCGATCGGTATTCGACTCCCGCTTCGCCCAGGATTTCCCCTTCGATCAGCTGCGCGAAGCCGATGATGGCGTTGAGCGGCGTGCGCACCTCGTGCGCCATCGTCGCGAACGCTTCGCTCGAGGCGCCGGTGCCGAAGAGGCCCGCCGCCTGCGACGCCGCCGCGGCAATGCGCTCGGGCGGATCGAGCGCGATCGCGCTTCCCCAATAGCCCGTAAAACGCCCGGTCTTGCGGTCGAACTGCGGCAGGCCGGACATGCGCCAGCGCCCCGGAAGCCCAAGCTCCGGCTGGCAGGTCACGATCACGTCACGGAACGGCACGCGCCGCTCCGCCGCGCGGCGCACCTGCCCGCTGCCGTCCGGCGTGTCGAACTCGACAAGCCAGTGGCCGACAAGCTGCGGCGGGGTCGCCGGGCTTTCGATTAGAATGCCCTGCTCGTCGCAGCGCCATGTCCAGCGGCGTTCCAGTTCCTCGACCGGGCTTTCGCGCGGTTCCGGGGCAGTGTCTTCCGCGGTCTTGCCCGCTTCAGGCCCATGCCCGCGCGAACGGAAAGCCGAGATACGGTCCAGCAGCTCCTTTATCTGGCTGCGCCCCGATTCGAGCGCCGGGGCGGCCGGTTCATCGAGCACTGCGGGCGGCATCGCGGGCGCGAAGCGGGCCTTGTCGACCACGGCGGCGGGCGTCGCGGCAATCGCGGCATCGGGGACGAACAGCCGTGCAGCCCCGCCCCCGGCGGCAGCGCCCGCGCGCCCCGAGAGCAGTTCTCGCACTGGCCCCGGCAGATCGCGGCGCGAGAGCATCCCCGCATGGAGATGTTTGGGAGCGCGCCTTGCCAGGCGCCACCATTCGGGCTCGTCGAGGCGCGCGACCTGCAGCATCCTGTCGTAGTGGTGCGAAACATGGCCCCGGAACAGACGCAGATGCAGGCTCCGCGCACCCGCGCGCGCCGCCTTGTCGATCATCGCATTCCTCAGCGATTCGGGCACATCCCGGCTCAGCCGCGACAGTGCCCGCAGCGCACGCCGCCGCAGCCGCGCGTCCGCGCAATCCCGGCGCTGGAGCGACAGGTCGATGAGCTGACGAAAGGCAGCCGCGCGGGCGTCGGGGGAATCCCGCTCCGCCAGCGCAACGGCCGTTCTTATTGTATCGTCGTGGCGCATCGCGGAGTCGCGGAGTCCTTTCGGGAACGTAATGTGTCCCGTTCCGCGGGAATTTTGAAGTCTTCCGGTTAAATCCGCCTTTACGGCGTGTTCGAATTGCGCTTCTTCGCAACTATATTATAACCATTTGCAACAAATCATTGAAAGGTTGCGGCGAATGCCGTCGAATCGACATATTATCGACGAAACTGACCGGATCGTTTTGAAAAGCCTTCAGGATGAGGGGCGGCTCACCAACGTCGATCTCGCCGCGCGCGCTGGGCTTACCGCGCCGCCGACGCTCCGCCGCGTCCGCGCGCTCGAAACCGCCGGCATCATCCGCGGCTATCATGCCGACCTCAATCCCGAGGCCCTCGGCTACAGCATCATGGTCTTCGCGATGGTCAGCCTGAAGAGTCAGGCAGAAAACGACCTACGCGCCTTCGAGGAGCACGTCGCCCAGCTCCCGCCGGTTCGCGAATGCCACATGCTGAATGGCGAGATCGATTTTATCCTGAAAATCGTCGCGCACGACCTTCAGGAGTTTCAGCGCTTCCTCACCGCGCATCTCACCTCGGCGCCGAATGTCGAGCACGTGAAAACGTCGCTCACAATCCGCACCTCGAAGAACCAGCCAGGCATTCCCGTCGACGACGCCTGAGCGCTACCAGATCTTGCCGGGCACAACCGGATGCGAGGCGGATAACCCGCCGTCGACCGCAACCGCCTGCCCGTTCACGTAGGACGCATCGTCCGAGACGAGGAACGCCGCCAGCCGCGCGACCTCGATCGGCTGCGCGGCGCGCTTCAGCGGGTTGAGCTGGCCGATCTTGCCTTCGGTGCCGCGCTCGCGCGCCATGTCGAACATCGGCTGCGTCATTCCGGTTTCGATGACGCCGGGGCAGATCGCGTTGATGCGGATGCCCGTGCCCGAAAGCTGGTAGGCGCTCGTCTGCACGAAGTTGATGACGCCGGCCTTCGAGGCGCTGTAGGGCGAGCCGCCCGCGCCCGAGCGGATACCCGCGACCGACGCCGTGCAGAGGATCGCCCCCTTCCCCGCCTTCACCATCTCCCGCGCGGCGGCCTGCACCAGCAGGAACACACCGATCAGATTAACGCGGAGCACCTCTTCCCACTCACGCACTTCAAGATCGAGCAGGCGGTGCATACCCCCCGAAATGCCTGCGTTCGCAAACGCGATATCGAGCGGACCGTCCGCCGTCGCCGCCGCCACGAGGTCATCGACGAAGCTCTTGTCGCCAACATCACCCGTGAAAGCCGCGGCCGCATTCCCGATCTCGGCGGCAACGTCGCGAACCGCCTCGCTGCGGTCGGCGATGAAGACGCGCGCACCTTCCTCCGCGAAAAGCCGCGCGCTGGCGCGGCCGATGCCGCTCGCCGCGCCCGTGATGATCGCCGTCTTGCCTGCGAGCTTGCCCATGTGCGCCTCCTCTGGTCCAGGAGACCACTTGTGCCGTCACATCATCACGGCGTCAGCTATGAAAACGGTCATCCATGCGCGCTGGCATCGCCGCGCGTCAGCCCGAAAAAGGCCAACGCGGCGATGACCAGCGACAGGCACATGACCGCAGCCATGGGAACCGCCGTCCCGTCCGCGAACAGGCTGGCGATCGTCATCGCGAGGCCGCCCACTGTGAAACCGGTGGCTCCCATCAGCGCACTGACCGAGCCCGACCGGGCCGGATCGACACTGAGCGCACCTGCGCTTGCATTGCCCATGATGAACCCGAAGCTGGACAGGATGCCCAGCAGCATCACCATGATCCCCGTAAGGCCCCCGACATTGAGTAGCGCGAGCGCCAGGAGTGCGAACCCGAACAGCGCAGCAACGATACTCGCAACCGCAAGGATGCTGTCGGCACGGAAGCGTGCAAGCGCGGCGCGGTTCACCTGGCTCGCAACGATCAGGCCAAGCGCATTGACCCCGAAAAGCCAGCCGAAGCCGGTGGGCGAAATGCCATAGGTGCCCATGATGAGCGCCGGTGACGCCGAAATATAGGTGAACAGGCACGCGCTGTTGCAGGCGCTCGCGAGCAGGTAACCGAGCAGCTTGCGGTTGGTCGCCAGCAACGCCAGCGCGGCGATCGGATGCTCGCCCCGCGCTGTTGCTTCGGTCGCATCGGAGCGCGTCTCGCCGAGGCGAAACACGATGGCGTAGAGCATCACGAGCCCGAACAGCGTCATGAAGATGAAAATCGCCCGCCAATTCGTCACCACCATAAGGTAGCTGCCGAGCAGCGGCGCCAGCACCGGCGCCAGCCCGAACACGAGCATGATCATCGAGAACACCCGCGCCGATTCCTGATGATCGAAAACGTCGCGAACGATGGCGCGCGAGATCACCATCCCGGCGCAGGCCCCCAGCCCCTGACCGAAGCGAAGTGCGGCAAGCATGTTGGGCGACGTCGCAAACGCGCACAGTGTGGATGCAAGCACATAGATGGCGATGCCCGCGATCAGCGGCGGACGCCGCCCGATACGATCCGAAAGCGGTCCGTAGAACAGCTGCCCGAGCGCAAGTCCCGCAAGGAAGGTCGCCAGCGAGCGTTCGATGACACCGTCGGACGCCCCGAAATCGGCCGCGATCACGGGAAGCGCGGGCAGGTACATATCGATCGAAAGCGCACCGAACGCCGTCAAGCCGCCCAGAAGAACGACCATGCCCAGCGGCGATTTCGACGCATTTGCTCGCGAAGTTCCCTGCACGCTTCCTGTTCCTCTAGGCGGGTGACTCTCCGCACAGGTGTCACTATGCGTGATCGCCGATTCGGGCCATCGGATGGAGAAATGCCGCTATGACTGCCATCAACGACGTTGTCGACCTCTCCCGCGACGGGGAAATCGCCGTAATCACGGTGAATTCGCCACCCGTAAACGCGCTCTCGGCGCCCGTGCGCGACGGCATCGCTGAAGGCGTGACGTCGGCGGTTGCCGATCCTGACGTGAAGGCGATCGTGCTCATCTGCGCGGGCCGCACGTTCATCGCGGGCGCCGACATCACCGAGTTCGGCAAGCCCCCGCGCGGCACCAGCCTGCATCAGATGATCGACGTCATCGAGAGCGCGACGAAGCCCGTGATCGCCGCGATCCACGGTACCGCGCTCGGCGGCGGTCTCGAAACCGCGCTCGGCGCACACTACCGCGTTGCCGTGCCGTCCGCGAAGCTTGGCCTTCCTGAAGTGAAGCTCGGTCTGCTCCCCGGCGCGGGTGGCACGCAGCGCCTGCCGCGCGTCGTCGGCGCCGAGGCCGCGCTCAAGATGGTCACGTCGGGGAATCCGATCGGTGCGAAGGCCGCGCTCGATTCGGGTCTTGTCGACGAACTCGTCGATGAAGCCGACCTTCGCGGCGGCGCCATCGCCTTTGCGCAGAAGGTGGTCGCCGAAAATCGCCCGCTCAAGAAGATCCGTGACCGCAGCGTCACTGCCGATCCTGCGCTGTTCGCCGAATTCCGCGCCGCGAACGCCCGCAAGTTCCGTGGTTTCGACGCGCCCGAGGCCAACATCAAGTGCATCGAAGCCGCCGTCACCCTGCCCTTCGAAGAGGGCATGAAGCGCGAACGCGAGCTGTTCATGGGGCTGATGACGGGCACCCAGTCCGCCGCGCAGCGTCACATCTTCTTTGCCGAGCGGCAGGCCGCGCGCATCAAGGACTTGCCCGAAGGCACAGCGCCGCGCCCGATAAAGTCGGTCGGCGTCATCGGCGCGGGCACGATGGGCGGCGGCATTTCCATGAATTTCCTGTCGGCGGGCATCCCCGTGACGATCGTGGAAACCAGCCCGGAAGCGCTCGATCGCGGCGTGGGCATCATGCGCAAGAACTACGCCGCAAGCGCCGCCAAAGGCGCACTGAAGCCCGAAGCGGTCGAGGCCAACATGGGACGTCTTACCCCCGTGCTCGACCTCGAAGCGCTGAAAGACTGCGACCTCATCATCGAGGCGGTGTTCGAGGACATGGCCATCAAGAAGGAGATCTTCGCGAAACTCGACCGCATCGCGAAGCCGGGCGCGATCCTTGCCAGCAACACCTCCTACCTCGACGTCAACGAGATCGCTTCGGCCACGTCGCGGCCGCAGGATGTCGTCGGCCTCCACTTCTTCTCGCCCGCGAACGTCATGAAGCTGCTGGAGGTTGTGCGCGGCGCGAAGACGGCGCCTGACGTGCTCGCCACCGCGATGAGCCTCGCCAAGACGATCGGCAAGGTGGCGGTCGTCGCCGGTGTCTGCTTCGGCTTCATCGGCAATCGTATGCTCCGCGCCCGTCAGGATCAGGCGCAGGCGCTCATCCTCGAAGGCGCGATGCCGTGGGATGTCGACCGCGTGCTTTACGACTTCGGTTTCCCGATGGGGCCGTTCCAGATGGCCGACCTCGCCGGGCTCGATATTGGCTGGAACGCTGCGACCTCCAAGGGTGAAACCGTGCGCGACCGGCTCTGCGAGGCGGGCAAGCGTGGGCAGAAGACCGGCAGCGGCTTCTACGACTACGACGAGAAGCGCAACCGCACGCCCTCCAAGGTCGCCGAGGAGATCATTCTCGCCAAGTCCGCAGAGCTCGGCATTGCGCGCCGGCAGATTTCGGATGCGGAAATCCTCGAACGCTGCCTTTATCCGATGATCAACGAAGGCGCGAAGATCCTGGAGGAAGGCATTGCGCAGCGCCCATCCGACATCGATGTCGCGTGGATCTACGGCTACGGCTTCCCGGTCTACCGCGGCGGCCCGATGTTTTACGGCGACACCGTCGGCCTCAAAGCCGTGCTCGAAGGCCTCGAAAAGTACGAGAAAGTCCACGGCGCGGCCTTCAAGCCCGCCGCGCTCCTCGGCAAACTTGCGGCCGAAGGGAAGTCCTTCCGCGACCTAAACTAAGACATACGCGGAACAATCCGGCGACTGCTTCGCTCTATTGGCTCAGGTTCAGCGCCTGAGCCAATAGAGGGAGTTCGCCATGAATCTCATTCTTGTGCTTATCGTGGGCGGAGTGATCGGCTGGCTAGCCAGCATGATCATGCGTACCGATGCTCAGCAAGGTCTTTTCCTCAACATCGTCGTGGGTGTCGTCGGCGCACTGATCGCCGGCTTCCTGCTCGGCGGCGGTGCCTCGATCCTGAACGCGCCGCTTAACCTCATGACCATCTTGTGGTCGCTGCTCGGCGCAGTCGTGCTGCTGGCGATCGTCAACCTGGTCCGCCGCGGCGCCGTCCGTTAGCGTCACGCCGCCGCAATCGAAAAGGGCGTCCCCGTTTGGACGCCCTTTTTTTGTTTACGCTTCGGAGCGGAACTTCAGGATCTTGCCCGGCTCGCGCGGCGGTTCGCCCTTCGGCAGCGCATCGATATGCTCCATGCCCTCGATCACCTCGCCCCACACCGTATACTGACGGTCGAGGAAGCGGGCATCATCGAAGCAGATGAAGAACTGGCTGTTTCCCGAGTTGGGATTGGCGCTGCGCGCCATCGAGCAGACGCCGCGCACGTGCGGCACGTCGTTGAACTCGGCCTTGAGATCGGGCTTGTCTGAGCCGCCCATACCGGTGCCGGTTGGATCACCGCCCTGCGCCATGAATCCGGGGATCACGCGGTGGAACACGACACCGTCGTAAAAGCCTTCGTCCGCAAGCGTCTGGATGCGCTCGACATGGCCCGGCGCCACATCGGGGCGAAGGCGGATTTTCACGTCGCCCGTTTCGAGCGTCATCACAAGTGTATCGGTGGTCACGGCATATCCTTTTGCTGATATAGGGCTTGCCGCGTCCCTAGCCGTTGGGCAAAAGCACGCGCAAGCGAATAAGGGCGGTTAGCTCAGTTGGTAGAGCATCTCGTTTACACCGAGAGGGTCGGCGGTTCGAGCCCGTCACCGCCCACCACCTTCCCTGCGGAACCCCGAAACGTCCTCGCCCGTTGACGGGAAAACCGCAACGGAAGGATCCGCATGACCGACGTTTTCAAGCTTTTGAAGGCCGACCACGACAGGCACCGCAAGCTTCTTGCCGCGCTTGACGATATGAGAGGCGACAGCCCGGAGCGGCGCGAGCTCTTCGAGGCCTTTCGTATCGAGGTGAGCGCTCACGCGAATGCCGAAGAGCAATCGCTCTATGCCGTCATGCTTGGCAAACCCGATCTTCAGAAGGAAGGTCGCCATTCCGTCGCGGAGCACAAGGAGATCGACGATTTTCTTGAAGAGCTTCAGGAGGCCGACATGGCGACCCCCGAATGGGACGCAACCTTCCGCAAGATGAAGCACCGCTATGAACACCATATCGACGAGGAGGAAGAAGACATCTTCCCCGCCGCCGAGGACGCGCTTTCGCGCGCGTGCGAGCATGAAATGGGCGAAGTGTTCGCGAAGCGGAAGGTCGCCGAAAAGGCGGAAATCGGCGCGGAGTCTTGATGGAAATGGTGGGCGCGACAGGGATTGAACCTGTGACCCCTCCCGTGTGAAGGGAGTGCTCTACCGCTGAGCTACGCGCCCGCCGGATGTACCGGACCGGCGGAGCAGATACGGTCCTCCCCTGCCCCTGTCCAGTCCGTTTCTACCCAACCATGTCCCAAAATGCGAAGGGCGCCGCAGATGCGACGCCCTTCGTTTAAAACCCTTGCGGGCGCGGACTTAGTTGACCGCGTCCTTCAGGCCCTTGCCGGCCTTGAACTTGGGCTGCACGCTGGCGGCGATCTTCATCGTTTCGCCTGTGCGCGGGTTGCGGCCCGTCGAAGCCTTGCGCTTCGCCGTCGCGAAGGTGCCGAAGCCGACGAGACGAACCTCGTCGCCCTTCTTCAGGGCCTTCGTGATGCTCTCGAACACGGCCTCAACGGCCTTGCCCGCGTCAACGCGCGAGAGACCTGCTGCGTCCGCAACCGAGCCGATAAGTTCCTGCTTGTTCATTCCCTGTACCCCCAAGACGGAAGAGTGGTTGGATCGGCGAATAAAAGCCGGGCGCCATGTAAGTGCCCGGCTTTAGGAGAGTCAAAGGGAAAACCGCAGAATTTGGGGCTTTCCCGAACTTTTTATCGCTTTTTCGTCTCAATGGCGGACGGAAAGGTCTCCAGCCTCCGAAGCCGGCGCCACGGCGGGCGCCGGAAGCACCGGTTCGACCCACTCGATCGGCTCGACGGGGCGTGCCAACGCGACGGAAAGCACCTGATCGACGTGACTCACGGGACGAATCGTCAGCCCTTCCTTCACGTTCGCCGGAATGTCCGCGAGGTCCTTCTCGTTCTCCGCCGGGATAAGCACGGTGGTGATGCCGCCGCGCAGCGCAGCGAGCAGCTTCTCCTTGAGACCGCCGATCGGCAGTACGCGGCCGCGCAGCGTCACCTCGCCGGTCATCGCCACCTCCTTGCGGACCGGAATCCCGGTCAGCGTCGAGATGATCGAAGTGACCATCGCGACACCGGCTGACGGACCATCCTTCGGCGTCGCGCCTTCGGGCACGTGCACGTGGATGTCCTTCGCCTGGAACACCGTTGGCTTGATACCATACTGCGGCGCGCGCGACTTGATGAACGAGTTCGCCGCCTCGATCGATTCCTTCATCACGTCGCCGAGCTTGCCGGTCGTGCGGATCGCGCCCTTGCCGGGCACCGTCACCGCCTCGATCGTCAGAAGCTCGCCCCCGACCTCGGTCCACGCGAGGCCCGTGGTCGCACCCACCTGGTCCTCTTCCTCGCCGATGCCGAAGCGGAACTTGCGGACACCCGCATAGTCACCAAGGTTATCGGGCGTAACCGTGACCTTCTCGGCCTTGCCTTCCAGAATCTGGCGCAATGCCTTTCGCGCCAACCGCGCGAGCTCGCGCTCCAGCGTGCGAACACCCGCTTCCCGCGTGTAATAGCGGATAAGATCGCGCAGCGCGGCATCTTCGATGGCGAACTCGCCCTCCTTCAGGCCATGCGACTCGATCTGCTTCGGCAGCAGGTGCGCCTTGGCGATCTCCAGCTTCTCATCCTCGGTGTAGCCCGACAGACGGATGATCTCCATGCGGTCGAGCAACGGCTGCGGCATGTTGAGGCTGTTCGCCGTCGTCACGAACATCACGTCCGAAAGGTCGTAGTCGACCTCGAGGTAGTGGTCGTTGAACTTGGCGTTCTGTTCCGGATCAAGCACCTCTAGCAGCGCCGACGACGGATCGCCCCGGAAATCCTGGCCCAGCTTGTCGATCTCGTCGAGCAGGAACAGCGGGTTCGACGTTCCGGCCTTCTTCAGATTCTGGATGATCTTGCCGGGCATCGAACCGATGTACGTGCGCCGGTGGCCGCGAATCTCGGCCTCGTCGCGCACGCCGCCCAGCGACTGACGAATGAACTCGCGCCCCGTCGCCTTGGCGATCGAACGGCCGAGCGAGGTCTTGCCGACGCCGGGAGGACCGACGAGGCAGAGGATGGGCCCCTTCAGCTTGTTGGCACGGCTCTGCACCGCGAGATATTCGAGGATACGCTCCTTGACCTTGTCGAGGCCGTAGTGATCCTCATCCAGGATCTTCTCCGCGGCCTTGATGTCCTTGCGAACCTTGGTCTTCTTGCCCCACGGCAGCGCCAGCAGTGTGTCGAGGTAGTTACGCACGACGGTGGCCTCGGCCGACATCGGCGACATCGCCTTCAGCTTCTTCAGCTCGCCTTCCGCCTTGTCGCGGGCTTCCTTGGAAAGCTTCGCTTTCTTGATCTTCTCGACGAGTTCGTCGACTTCGCTGCGGCCCTCGTCGTCACCGTCGCCGAGTTCGCGCTGGATCGCCTTCAGCTGCTCATTGAGGTAGTATTCGCGCTGCGTCTTCTCCATCTGGCGCTTGACGCGGTTGCGGATCTTTTTCTCGACCTGCAGCACGCCCATCTCGCCTTCCATGAAGCCGAAGACCATCTCCAGCCGCTTGCTGGGCGAACGTTCGGCAAGCAGCGCCTGCTTGTCGGCGATCTTCAGGCTTAGGTTCGACGCGATTGTGTCGGCGAGCCGCGACGGGTCCTCGATCTGGCCGACCTGCACGACGACTTCCGGCGCCACCTTCTTGTTGAGGCGCACATACTGTTCGAAATGCTTGGTCGCCGAGCGCACGAGCGCTTCGAGGTCGGCCTCGTCGGCGTCCTCTTCTTCGACCGCGGTGACATCCGCCTCAAGATAGGCGTCCTCGACGCGCACGGCCGTCACTTCGGCACGGTGCTGCCCCTCGACGAGCACCTTCACAGTGCCGTCTGGCAGCTTCAGCAGCTGCAGCACCGTTGCGACGGTGCCCACATCATAGAGATCCTTGCCTTCCGGGTCTTCCTCGGCAGGATCGCGCTGCGAGAGCAGCAGGACGTTCTTGTTCGCCGTCATCACCGCTTCAAGCGCCGCAACGGACTTTTCGCGCCCGACGAACAGCGGCACGATCATCTGCGGGAAGACCACGATGTCGCGTAGCGGGAGGACGGGATAGGTCTCGGTCATTCTCTCAACAACTCCAAAGCCGGGCGCGGCACCAACGACGGACCACACCACTTCGTGTCCCAATATGGGCACGGTCTTCACGCCGCACAATGGCGACCCTACATGCTTTCACTGAAGAGGGAGTGAATTCCTCGTTTCGCAAACGAAAAGAGCGGACCCGCCGGGCCCGCCCTTTCCTGTCGATTACACGGCTGAAATCAGAAGGCGACCGTGACCGTGCCGCTGATCGTGCGCGGGGCGCCGATCTGCACGAACGGTGCGCTGCTGCTCTGCTGCAGACCGCCGCCGAAACCGCCGACATAGAACTCGTCGAACAGGTTGTAGACGTTCAACTGGAAAAAGGTCTTGTCGTTAAGACCCAGGAATTCCAGGTTGAGGCGGGCATCGAGGTTGACCAGCGTGTATGCGGGTGCCTTCGCCGGGAACACTTCTACACCACCCAGCACGAGGGGCAGGTTGGTGTCGAACAGGTAGCGCGGCCCTGTGCGCTTGGCTGTCACGCCGACATCGACCGGACCCAGCGTACCGCGAACCGTACCGCCGTAGCTGTAGGACGCCGAACCGGATTCGCGGTTGCCCTTGGTTGCGACGAAGGTGGCGGGCCCGGTCTGCAGGTCGCTCTTGATCTCCGAGTCGTTCAGCGATCCGAACACATAGAGCTGCAGTTCAGGCATTGCCTGCCACGCGACGCTGGCATCGATACCCCGCTTGTCGACCTTGCCCAGATTCCGGAATACCGAACGGTCGAGCTCTGGATCGTAGGCCTCTGCCACGCGATCTTTATATTTGGTCAGCCAGCCGGCGATCTGCGCCTGGATTGTGCCCGACCTGTAGCGCAAGCCAAGGTCGAAGCTGTCGGTCGTTTCCGGCACCGGCTTGATGCCCTCCACGTCCGCGCCAAAGAACAGCGAATTATAGAGCTGGTCGGTACTCGGCACCGACAAGCCTTTCGCATAGCTGGCGAAGGCGCTGATGTTCGGCGTGAAGTCGTAGATTGCGCCGAGGTTCGGCAGCAGCTTGTCGTACTTGTAAGTGCGCGACTGCGGCGGCGACACGGTCGGATTGGCGGCCGCGTAGGCGTCGTTGACCGGTGAGTCCTTGCCGAAGCAGTCAACGAAGCCATTGGCCGACGTCGTGAAGCAATACTGGTTCAACTCGCGCTTGAAGAACGGCGCGCGGAGCCCGAGGTTCACGGTCAGCGCGTCGAAGAATTCGCCGCGATATTCGGCCGAGAACTGGTTCAGGATCGCATACGACTTGCGGTCGCGCTTCTGGAGGGCCGTGCCGTTCACATCGACGATCGGGTCGTTGATCGGGAAGACGTCGACGGGCTCGCCGTTCGCCTGAAGATAACCGACCTGACCGGTCTGCCGGTGGCGGGCACGGTCATAGGTGTAGGCAAAGCGTACGGTGTGGAACTCGTTGATGTCATAACGCAGCGACGAGATGACCCCGATACGGTTCGTGCGCGTCTGGCTCGGCGTCAGAACGGTGACTTCATCGAGGAGGTCGCCGTCGCCATTCATGTCCATGCCGAAGTACGGGCGACCGCCCATGTAACCGGCGAGGCCATTGTTCAGACGCTCACGCCCGTTGCTCGTGCCGCCGCCATTGGCCTTCACATACTGGAAGCTCGGATCGACCGTCAGCACCAGCCCTTCCGAAAGCGTGAAGCGCGAAGAACCGCGGATGTTGCCCGTGTTCGAGGGATTGTAGCGGCGGTCGAACTCGGTGCCGCAGCCATTCGTCAGATCGGCGACGCCGGGCCTTGCGACCGTGCTGACCTGACACGGATAGTTGATGTCGTATTCGCGTTCGTCATTGTTCCTCGGGAACCGATTTCCCGAACCGCTGCCGACGGTGCGGCCTTCGTCCCAGCGCAACGGCAGCGAGCCGAAGAAGTTGTTGCGGTTCTCGTTGTAGTGGCCGGCGATCGAGACGAAATCGCCCTCACTCCCCAGCGGCTGGTAGATGCGGCCGTTGATCTGCTTCTTGTCGACCTTGCCGTAGTTGTTGAAAGGATTGTCGTTGGTGGCGCGGCTCGCGGCGATGAAGGCGCGCGTTCCAAACGACGTGAACGCGCCCGTGTCGACGGCGGCGAATACGCGGAAGAACTCGAACTCGCCCGCCGAACCGGAAACGTGGATGCCGAAATCCTCATTCGGTGCGCGCGTGCGCACGTTCACCGTGCCGCCCGTGGCCGACGCCGTCGGACTGTCCATGTCGGTGGTGCCGAGGTTGACGTTGACCTGCTCGATCAACTCAGGGTCGATCATCTGGTTCGAATAGATGTCGTAGCCACCCGAATCGTTTAGCGGAACGCCGTCCAGCGTCAGGCTGACGCGCTGGCTGTTGAAGCCCCGGATGTTGAGTGTACCGCCCGAGGAACCATAGGCGTCGTTGTTCTGGAAGTTGACACCCGGCAGCGTGTTGATCGTGTCGAGAATCGTCTGGCCCGGGTTCTGCCGCTCGATCAGGTCCTGCGTAAGCACGCCCTTGGCCTTCGGTGTATCGGGTATGATGACGCCCCCCACGTCGCGCGACACCGATCCGGTCACGATGATCACATCGTCCTCGAAGTCGATCGAGCCGGTGGACTGGGCGAACGCGGTTGCAGGCAGCAAGAACGCCGCCACCCCAACACTGCGGAGAAGCATGGACCTCATCTGGAATATCCCCTTGAATGAAATACTGGCACTGGATGGCCGCACCGACAGCGGAGGTTGCCGGTTGCGCGGGCGCTTGATGACCATCTAGCTTTACAGACCGGTGACAGGATTGTGCATTGCAGCAACCCGCCGAGGCTTTGAAGGGGATATTACGGGCAGTTCGTGGGGTTGGGACCGCGATCCGGGCGATATCACATAAAAATCAATAGGTTAGTTGATGTGACGTAAAAGCCACAACGTCTAGGAAAATAGAGCTGTAACGGAACCGGAAAGCCAATGTTTACGGCTGTCGAAATGGTTCAGGCGGCGTCGCCCGAGACCTTCTCCTTGGCCTTCTTCGCGAAGACCTTAACAGGCTCCTTGTTCCCGCCGACCACGTCCTTGTCGATGCGGACCTCGTCGACATCGTCGAAGCTCGGCAGGTCGAACATGGTATCGAGCAGGATGCCTTCCATGATTGAGCGGAGGCCGCGCGCGCCGGTCTTGCGCTCAATGGCGCGTTTCGCGATCGCCATCAGCGCGTCGTCGGTGAACGAGAGCTTCACGTTCTCCATCTCGAACAGCTTCTGGTACTGCTTGACGAGCGCGTTCTTCGGCTCGGTCAGGATCTGGATCAGCGCCTTTTCGTCGAGATCTTCCAGCGTCGCGATCACCGGCAGGCGGCCGACGAACTCGGGGATCAGACCGAATTTCAGCAGGTCTTCCGGCTCGCAGTTCTTCAGAACCTCACCCGTGCGGCGCTCGTCCGGCGCGGCGACATAGGCGCCGAAGCCGATCGATTTGCCCTGCAGGCGGTCCGCGATGATCCGCTCGAGGCCCGCGAAGGCGCCGCCGCAGATGAACAGAATGTTCGTCGTGTCGACCTGCAGGAACTCCTGCTGCGGGTGCTTGCGGCCGCCCTGCGGCGGAACGCTCGCGGTTGTGCCTTCCATTATCTTCAGCAGCGCCTGCTGCACGCCCTCGCCCGAAACGTCGCGCGTGATCGAGGGGTTGTCGGCTTTGCGGCTGATCTTGTCGATTTCGTCGATGTAGACGATGCCCCGCTGCGCGCGTTCGACGTTGTAGTCGCTCGCCTGCAGCAGCTTCAGAATGATGTTCTCCACGTCCTCGCCGACGTAGCCCGCCTCGGTGAGCGTCGTCGCGTCGGCCATCGTGAACGGCACGTCGAAGGTCTTGGCGAGCGTCTGCGCGAGCAGCGTCTTGCCGCAGCCCGTGGGTCCGACGAGGAGGATGTTCGACTTCGCCAGCTCGATCTCGGAGCCCTTGGCGCCGTTGTTGAGCCGCTTGTAGTGGTTGTGCACGGCGACCGAGAGCACGCGCTTGGCCTGCGACTGCCCGATCACGTAATCGTTGAGGACATCGCAGATCTCGCGCGGCGTCGGGACGCTGCCGTCGCTCTTCTTGGCGAGCGCGCCCTTGGTTTCCTCACGGATGATGTCGTTGCAGAGTTCGACGCATTCATCGCAGATGAACACCGTCGGCCCCGCGATCAGCTTCCTGACCTCGTGCTGGCTCTTCCCGCAAAATGAGCAGTAGAGCGTATTCTTGGAGTCGCCGCCGCCGCTGAGCTTGGTCATAAAACGCCTCTTCCGGCCTCCGCGCCGGTTTCTTTGCCGCTTGCCATCCTAGCGCGCACACACGCCGCTTCAATGGGCAATACGGTCACATTCCCGAAATATATAGCGCCGCCATGTTCAACGGAACGTGAACGGGCGGGCAGCTTGTTCACGCCGCCCTGGCTTCCTCGTCGGCAGGCGACGGGCGTGTTTCGAAGACCTCGTCGATGAGGCCGAAAGTCTTGGCTTCGTCCGCCGACATGAATTTGTCGCGTTCCACGGCAGACTCGATCGTTTCGACCGGCTGCTTGGTGTATTTCGCCATCAACTCGTTCATGCGCGAGCGGATGCGCAGGATTTCGCGCGCCTGGATCTCGATATCGGTCGCCTGCCCCTGCGCGCCGCCCGAAGGCTGGTGGACCATAATGCGCGCGTTCGTCAGCGCGATGCGCATGCCCGGCTCGCCGGCGGCAAGCAGGAAGGCCCCCATCGAGGCAGCCTGACCGATGCACACCGTGCCGACGCGCGGACGGATGTATTTCATCGTGTCGTGGATCGCCATGCCCGCCGTGACGACCCCGCCCGGCGAGTTGATGTACATGAAGATGTCCTTCTTCGGGTTTTCCGATTCGAGGAACAGGAGCTGCGCCGTGATGAGCGAGGCCATGTGGTCCTCGACCTGGCCGGTCACGAAGATGATGCGCTCCCGAAGCAGCCGCGAATAGATATCGAAGCTCCGCTCGCCCCGGTTCGACTGCTCGATGACGATGGGGACGAGAGCGTTCGTGAGGCTGCTGACGGGATCGATCATGGGTGTCCTTCGCGGGCGTTGTCAGTTCCGATAGCGGGATAGGTCGGCACAGGCGTGCCCGCTGTCAAGTGGGCGAAGTTGAGGCGAAGGAAGCCCGGGGGGTCGGCGCGGCCGCCCCCCGGCATCAGTTCGCTCGGTTCAGGCCTTCGCGGCTTTCTTGGCCGGGGCCTTTTTCGCTGGCTTTTTTTCAGGTTCCGCAGAGGCTTCGGTGGCTTCCGCCTTTGCGGCCGTTTTCTTGGCGGCGGGCTTCTTTTCGGCCTTCACCGCATCTTCCTTCGGCTCGGCGTCAGCCGCCTTCGCCGTCTTCTTGGCAGCCTTTTTAGGCTTGCCCTCCCCATGCTCGTGGTCGTGATGGTCGTGGCCGCAGCCCGGACCGTGAACGTGGCCGGTCGGCGTCTCGTCGTCGTCCTCGATCGCCTGTTGCAGGTCCTCGCGGCTCACGCTGCGCTCGGTGAGTTCGGCCTTGCCGAGGAGCACGTCGACGACCTTGTCCTCATAGAGCGGCGCGCGGAGCTGCGCGGCGGCCATGGCGTTTTCCTGGAAGTATTTCACCACCTGCTGCTGCTGGCCCGGATAGCGCGCAGCTTCCTGGCCGATCAGACGGTTCATCTCGGCCTGCGTGACGTTCACGCCTTCCTTCTGACCGATTTCGGAGAGGAGCAGGCCAAGACGCACGCGGCGCTCGGCGATGCGGCGATATTCGTCCCTGTCCTTTTCAAGCTCGGCGACGGCAGCGGCCGGGTCTTCCTCGTGGCTCGCCTCGTGCTCCAGCTGCGCCCAGATCTGGCTGAACTCGGCCTCGACCATCGTCGGCGGCACCTCGAAATCATGGTTCGCGGCGAGGTGATCGAGCAGCTTGCGCTTCAGATGCGTGCGGGTCATGCCCTGCAGCTCGGCGGAAATTTGGTCCTTCAGGATTTCCTTGAGCTTATCGAGGCTCTCAAGGCCGAGGTTGGTCGCGAGCGTGTCGTCGATCGCGGCTTCCTGCGGCTGGCGCACTTCGGTGACGAGCACGTCGAACACCGCGGGCTTACCCTTGAGGTAGGCGACGTTGTAATCTTCCGGGAAGCTCACTTCGACCTTGACCTTGTCGTTCGCCTTGACCCCGATCAGCTGGTCCTCGAAGCCGGGGATGAGGCGGCCGGAGCCGATCTCGATCTGCATCCCCTCGCCCTTGCCGCCTTCGAACTCCTCGCCCTCGACCGAGCCGACGAAGTCCATGACGACGACGTCGCCCTTGGCCGCCTTGTAGGTCTTCGGCGCGGCTTCAAAACGCTTCTGCTGGTCCGCGAAGCGCTTCAGCGCGTCCTCGACCTCGGCATCGCTCGGCTCGACGACAAGCTTTTCGAGCGCAATGCCTTCGATGTTCACCGACGTGATTTCCGGGAGCACTTCAAGCTCGACCGTGAACACCACGTCCTTGCCCTGCGCGTAGTCGTCGGCAAGCGCGACGGACGGCTGCATCGCCGGGCGCAGCTTCTTGTCGGCGACGAGCTTCTGCACGCCTTCCTGCACCGCGTTGTTCAGCGCGTCGCCGTGCATCGCCTCGCCGTGCATCTTCTTGATGAGGTTCTTCGGAACCTTGCCGGGACGGAAGCCGGGCATACGGATCTGGCCGGAGACCTGCGTGATCTGGGCGTCGATGCGCGATTCGAGATCCTTGGCGGGAATCGTCACTTCGTACTGGCGCTTCAGGCCTTCGTTCGTCTTCTCGGCAATCTGCATTTCGTCAGTCGGCTTTCGTTCAAGAACCCAAGTATTTGGCCAAAGTCTGGTGCGGGCGAAGGGACTCGAACCCCCACGTCTTTCGACACCAGAACCTAAATCTGGCGCGTCTACCAGTTTCGCCACGCCCGCAGGTCCACCAAGGGACGACCCCGGCGGCTTTGGCGGCGGTCTATACGCACGCCCGCACGAGGTGGCAAGGCTTGGGCGGCAGTTATGCCGCCGGCTGTGCCGGGAGAACGACACCGGCGCTGTACGTCCCTCGATTTCGCTCGGGATGAAGGGCCTTTGGACCTTGCAAAAACGTGCATCATCCCGAGCGAAGTCGAGGGACGCACCCCCGTTCCCGTCACCCCTCCCGCACCGCGCCGATCAGGAACTCGATGTTGCCTTCCGGCCCCTTGATCGGGCTTTCGGTAATCCCGAGCACACGCCAGCCGGGCAGCGCACCGAGCCACGCCTCCACCTCTGCGCAAACGCGGGCATGGATGGCGGGATCGCGCACGACGCCGCCCTTCCCCACCTCCGCCGGCCCCGCCTCGAACTGTGGCTTGATGAGCGCCACGAGCCGCGCGTGCCGTGCCGCGAATTTAAGCGGTGTTTCCAGGACCTTGGCGAGCCCGATGAAACTGGCATCGCAAACGATGATGTCGATGCTCTCGGGAATCTGCTCCGCCGTCAGGTGCCGCGCGTTGGTCTTTTCGAGCACCACGACGCGCGGATCCTGCCGCAGTTTCCATGCAAGCTGGTTCGTGCCGACGTCGACCGCATAGACCTTCGCCGCGCCGCGCGTGAGCAAGACGTCGGTAAAGCCCCCGGTCGAGGAGCCCACATCCATCGCGACCAGCCCTGCGGGACCGATGCCGAAATGGTCGAGCCCCTTTTCGAGCTTGAGCCCGCCCCGCGACACCCACGGATGATCCTTGCCGCGCACGTCAAGCGCCGCGTCCTCGGCCACCGCCTCCCCCGCCTTGGCGACCTTGCGCTCGCCCACAAACACCAGCCCCGCCATGATGAGCGCCTGCGCCTTCGCCCGGCTCTCCACGAGCCCGCGCGAAACGAGAAGCTGGTCAATGCGGGTTTTGGGCATTGGCCGTTATCAGGCCCGTGCGCCCTCAGTCACGTTCGCGCTGTTGTGTCGAAGCGCGCTGAGGACCGTCTTCACGATGCCTGCCGCGTCGAGGCCCGCCTCGGCGTATTGTTTCTCGGGGCTGTCCTGCTCCTGAAACACGTCCGGCAGGCGCATGGTGCGGATCTTGAGGCCGGTGTCGAGCAGGCCCGTGTCCGATGCCATCGTGAGGACATGGGCGCCAAGGCCGCCGATCGCGCCCTCCTCCACGGTCACCACCACGTCGTGCGTGGCAGCCAGCTTACGGATCAGCGCATCGTCGAGCGGCTTTGCGAAGCGGAGGTCGGCGACCGTCGTCGACAGTCCCTTGGCATCAAGTTCGTCCGCCGCTTTCAGCGCCTCTCCGAGGCGCGTGCCGAGCGAGAGGATCGCGACCTTGCGGCCTTCGCGCACCACGCGGCCCTTGCCGATCTCCAGCCGCTCCGGCGTTTCGGGAAGCGCGAGGCCGATGCCGCTGCCGCGCGGATAGCGGAACGCGATCGGGCCGTCGTCGTAGAGCGCCGCGGTGTGCACCATGTGGACAAGCTCAACCTCATCCGCTGCCGCCATCACCACCATGTTGGGCAGTGTCGCAAGGTAGGTGACGTCAAACGAGCCCGCGTGCGTGCTGCCGTCCGCACCCACGAGGCCCGCGCGGTCGATCGCGAAGCGCACCGGCAGGTTCTGGATCGCGACGTCGTGCACCACCTGATCGTAGGCGCGCTGCAGGAAGGTCGAGTAGATCGCGCAGAACGGCCGGTAGCCCTGCGCCGCAAGGCCCGCCGCGAAGGTGACGGCGTGCTGCTCCGCAATGCCTACGTCGAAGCTGCGGCTCGGGAACTTCTGCTGGAACTTGTCGAGACCGGTGCCAGACGGCATCGCCGCGGTGATCGCGACGATCTTGTCGTCCCGCTCGGCCTCGGCGATCAGCGCTTTCGCAAACACGCCCGTATAGCTCGGCGGCCCGGCTTTCGCGGGCGCCATCGCGCCGGTGATGACATCGAACTTGGTGACGCCGTGGTACTTGTCCGCCGAGGCTTCCGCAGGCGCGTAGCCGTGGCCTTTCTTGGTGACGACATGAATGAGGCACGGCCCCTCTGCGGCATCGCGCACATTTTCGAGCACCGGCAGCAGATGATCGAGATTGTGCCCGTCGACCGGGCCCACGTAATAGAAGCCGAGCTCCTCGAACAAGGTGCCGCCCGTCGCCATGCCGCGCGCGAACTCGTCCGCTTTGCGCAGGCTCGAGTGCAGCGGACGCGGCATCTTCCGCGCGAGCCGCTTCGCGAGGTCGCGCAGGCCGAGGAACTCGCGGCTGGAGATGAGCCGCGCGAGGTAGGCGGAAAGCCCGCCCACAGGCGGCGCGATTGACATGTCGTTGTCGTTGAGGATGACGATGAGCCGGTTGCCCGCTGCCTCGGCATTGTTCATCGCCTCATAGGCCATGCCTGCGGACATCGCGCCGTCGCCGATCACCGCGATCGCCTTGCCCGGCGCGCCGGACAGCTTGTTCGCGACGGCAAAGCCGAGCGCTGCCGAGATCGACGTGGAGCTGTGCGCCGCACCGAACGGATCGTATTCGCTCTCGCTGCGCTTGGTGAAGCCGGAAAGCCCCCCGCCCTGCCGGATCGTACGCATGCGGTCGCGGCGCCCGGTCAGAATCTTGTGCGGATAGGCCTGGTGCCCCACGTCCCAGATCAGCCGGTCGCGCGGCGTGTTGAAAACATAATGGAGCGCAACGCTCAGCTCGACGACGCCAAGCCCGGCGCCGAGGTGACCGCCCGTCTGGCTCACCGCGTCAATCATCTCGGCGCGCACTTCACCGGCGAGTTGGCGGAGCTGCGACGGCGCCAGTTTTCGGAGGTCGGCCGGGTCTTTGACCGTGTCGAGCAGCGGCGTGTTCGGCGGGTTGGTCAAGGAATCCCCCAAGTGGAATGTCTTTGTTTCTTAACGCCGCAGGGCTGTGTTGTCGATTGCAGTGCGGCGGTCAGGCACAGCCTGCGCAGGTTCCGCGAACTTCGAGCACGGGCTGAACCGGCTTGAAACCGGCCTGACGCGCGCGTTCGCGCACGCTTTCGCTCAGCGAATCGTCGTCGAGATGCGTCGTGCCCCCGCAACTGTCGCAGACGAGGAAGATGCAGTCGTGCACGCATTCCGGGTGCGCGTTCACGATATAGGCGTTCTTTGATTCGACTCGCTTGGCGAGGTTGGTCGTCACGAACAGGTCGAGGATTCGGTAGACGCTGTTGGCCGCGACGCGCTTGCCGCGCGCGTTCGAAACCGCCTCAGCGACGTCGTAGGCCGAAACCGGCCGGTCGAACTGGGCAAGCGCCTGGAAAACGCTCGCGCGCATCTCCGTCCACTGCTCGCCTGCCGCGGTCAGCGCACCGGAGGCAGCCGACGTCAGGCTCTCGCCGTGCGGTTCATGATGCTTGTGCTTCGTCGCCATGCCCCGATTATGGGCATCCGCAGCCTTCGCGGCAAGTTCCGCCGTGGAGGCAGCGGATATTCAGCCAGTGCGCCCAGGCAACGAATGCAGCACCAAGCACGGTGAAACCGAGTTCGGCGTTCCCATGCTGCATCGTGAGCGCAAAGGCCATGGAGCCGATACCGACGAGGCCAAGCGCGATCACCACCCAGCGCCGGTGCCGGAAAACACCGCGCCCGAGTCCGATGACCGCAAGCGGAATCGCAAGCGCGAGGCCGATCTTGTGGATATCGTGCTGAAAGAAGCCGGTCGAGCCGACCGAGAGCAGCGCGATGACGAGCGTCGTCGCAAAACAATGCAGGAGACACAGCCCCGAAAGGCCGATCGCCGACTTGTCGATCCAGAGGTTGAAGCGGTCCTGCATGGTGCGCGGATATAATGTAACATTATCACATGCGCAAGCATTTAAAGCGTTGACCATTCCTTGCAACGGAACGTCAACGAGCCGCCGATTATTTACAGTGCACAGCATTCGAATCTTCGGGTGGAACCGGCATGAGCAGCGGCATCGTCAGCGTTTACGTCACCTTCGCTTCGGCAGAAAACGCGGCGCGCATCGGCCGCCAGATGGTGGAGGAACGCCTTGCCGCGTGCGTCAACGTGCTCGGCCCCACGCTTTCCATCTATCGCTGGCAGGGCAAGGTGGAGGAGGCAAACGAGGTCGCCGCGCTGTTCAAGACCACCGCCGGCTGCGCCGAAATCCTGGCGAAACGGCTGGGCGAGGTGCATGGCTACGAGAACCCGGCCATCGCCGTCTGGCCAATCGAGCACGCCCCCGCACCTTATGTGCAGTGGGTGCGCGCGCAGGTGCGTTAGGCTGGGACGGCCCCCGGCATCACCGCATCCGTGTAATCGCTGTCCGCAAGCGCAATGAGCTTGCGGTCGTCGTGGTTCCACGGGTGGAAACCGGGCAGGAAGAACGCCGCCCATGCGGGCACAAGCTTGCGCACAACGCCGGGCCGGCCGAACCAGAACCACAGGACACGCGCCCATGCGCCCGGCCCTTCGATGCCATCCTGCTTCAAAAGGTAGAGCATCCCCTGGAAGCGCTTCTTCCAGAATTCCCTGCTGACGAGAAGCATCATGATCGCCTTCACCTTCCAACGCTTCCAGCGCGACCAGTCCCGCGTGGCGTGGAGCCAGGTGTCGTAGGCGACGCCCTTGTGCTCGATCTCCTCGATCGCGTGCCATTTCCACATCGCGACGAGTTCGGGGTCGGCTCCCTTCCAGTAATCGATGTCGCCGAGCATCCGCTGCGCCATGATCGCCGTGTAGTGTTCGAGCGCCATGGTGACGGCGAGATTCAGGATCTGCGGACGGTCCTTCGTCATTTCGAGCGATTCGATGACGACGTCCTCAAGGTGCCCGATTTCGTAGCCCGCTTCGGCGACGCGCTTGTTGAACGACACATGCTCCCGGCTGTGCATCACCTCCTGCTTGATGAAGGCATTGATCTCGCGCTCCAGTTTCGGCGGCACGCCGTCGCGAAACGCGCGCACGCTCTCCACGAAGAACGCCTCACCCCGCGGAAATGTCACCGACATCGCATTGTAGAAAGCCGTTGCAATCGGATCGCCGCGCATCCACCACCGATCCTGCCTCATACCACGCCCAAAGCGTCGGTCTCGGGGGGTGATGGTCAGATCCGCAGGCGTTTTTTCACGGGTCATTGCAGTGCTCCTCGGTGCACAGAATGGGCTTTACTTACACAAATGTCAATACAACGGAAAAGACTGAGCCCGGAAGATAGCCGCGCCGCCGCGATCGGCGCCGCGCGCGAGATTCTGATCGAAGCGGGGCCGCAGGCGGTGACGCTGAAGGCCGTGGCGGGCCGCATCGGGCGTACGCACGCGAACCTGCTGCATCACTTCGGATCAGCCGCAGGGCTGCAGAAGGCGCTCATAGAATCGCTGGCGGAGTCGGTGACCGCTGAGATCGGCGAGGCGGTGCTCCGCGCCCGTGCCGAGGACAGCGACCCGCGCGAGGTCGTCGATCTCACGTTCGACGCGTTCGATCGCGGCGGCGGCGCACTGGCGAGCTGGATGCTGCTGTCGGGCAACGAGGACGCGCTGAACCCCATCCTCGAAGCGATCCATCGCCTCGTCGACAAGCTTGCGGAGGGCGAGACCGGCGACGTGCCGATCCCGGAACAGACGCTGTCGCTGGTACTCACCGCGCTCGGCGACGCGCTTCTCGGCGGCCCGATGGCGGCTGCGCTCGGCCTGCCGCGCGAAACAGCGCGCGAAATCGCGGCGGCGCAGCTCCGCGCGTCAATGGCGATGCGGCGGAAGCCCTAGAACGGCAGCTTGAAGCCCGGGGGCAGCGGCAGCGCCGACTGCATCTTCTGCATTTCCTCATTGGAGGCCGCATCCGCCTTGGCGCGCGCGTCGTTGAACGCGGCGGCGAGCAGGTCTTCCAGCATCTCCTTGTCGTCCGGCACGAGCAGCGACGGATCGATGTCGATCTTGATGATGCGGCCCTTGGCGCTCGCGCGCACGTTCACGAGCCCGCCGCCGGCCGTGCCCATCACCTCGATGGTATCGAGCTTGGCCTGCGCCTTCTGCAGCTCTTCCTGCACGTTCTGCGCGGCCTTCATGATGTCCTGAAGGTTTTTCACTGCGCGCTCCTTGATGATTCGGTTTCGGTTGGATCGCCGATCTCATAGTCGACGAGTTCGGCATCCGGGAAGACCTCGAACACCGCGCGCACCGCCGGATCAGCCATCACGCGCGCGCGCTTCGCCGCCGCCTCGGCCTCGGCCTGCGCCTTCAGGCTCGGCATCCCCGGCGAGGTGGTGAGCGTCACCGTCCAGCGCTCCCCGGTCCATTCCTTCAGGCACGCGCTGAGCCGCGAAGCGAAGTCGGCGGGTGCGTCCCCGGCGTTCAGTTCGATCGTCGGCGGCGCGTAGCGCAGCAGTTGGCAGCGATCGTGGAGGATGGTTTCGAGCACCGATTCATGCCCGTCCTCGAACATCTTCACGAACGCCTTGAAGTCGCGCGGCGCCGCCTTGAACGCCGAAGGCGCGGATGGTGGCGGCGGGCGTAGTTCGGTGGGCGCGGACGGCGCGCTCCCCTCCCCGCGCGGCTCGGCGAGCAGGCGGCGCACGAGGTCGCCCGGATCGGGCAGCGTCGAGGCGTGGATGATCCGAAGCAGCGCCATTTCCGCCGCCTGCATCGGCATCGGCGCGCTGCGGATTTCGGAAAGCCCCTTGAGGAGAAGCTGCCACAGCCGGTGCAGCACCGGCGCGCCGAGGCTTGCCGCCCAGTCCGAAACGGCGGTGCGCTCCTCTTCGGACATCGCCGCGTCGGGCGCGCCCGTCACCTGCGTACGCGTGATGCCGTGGACGAGTTCGAGCAGCGCCTCGAACAGCGCGTCGGGGCTGGTGCCGAGCGCATATTGCGCGGCGAGATTGTCGAGCGCCGCCTTGCCGTCCCCGCCGATCAGCGCGGCGAGCAGCTCGCGCGTGCGACCGCGATCGGAAAGGCCGAGCATGTCGCGCACGTCCGCCGCGACAACCTTGCCGTGGCCATGCGCGAGCGCCTGATCGAGAATCGAAAGCCCGTCGCGCACCGAACCTTCGGCGGCGCGCGCGATTAGCTGCAGCGCCTCATCCTCGATCTCGGCGCCTTCCTTCGCGGTGATGCCGCCGAAGTGCGACGCGAGAAGCTCAGTGGGGATGCGTTTCAGGTCGAAGCGCTGGCAGCGCGACAGCACCGTCACCGGCACCTTCTGGATTTCCGTCGTCGCGAAGATGAACTTCACGTGGCTCGGCGGTTCCTCCAGCGTCTTCAGAAGCGCGTTGAAGGCGTTGCGCGACAGCATGTGCACTTCGTCGATGATGTAAATCTTGTAGCGCGCCGAAACCGCCGCATAGCGCGCCGCCTCGATGATCTCGCGCACGTCGTCCACGCCGGTGCGCGAGGCGGCGTCCATCTCGATCACGTCGATGTGCCGCGATTCGGAGATGGCGACGCACGGCTCGCAGACGTTGCACGGGCTGATCGTCGCCCCGCCCTCGCCGTCCGGCCCGATGCAGTTCAGGGACTTCGCGAGCAGCCGCGCGGTCGAGGTCTTGCCCACCCCGCGCACGCCGGTGAGGAGGAAGGCGTGGGCAAGCCGGTCGCTGGCGATGGCATTCGCCAGCGTTTTCACCATCGCATCCTGCCCGATGAGCGTATCGAAGCCCTGCGGACGGTATTTGCGCGCAAGGACGCGGTAGGGTTCGGGAATCAGTTCAGACATCGCGCGCAAAGTGGCCGCTGGGCGGCAGGGGCGCAAGGCCGCTTAGGGCCGCTGATGTCGATTGAGGGTGGGAGCCGGAACGACCCGTGCGAAAATCGTTACGGCTGCTTCCTTCCGGACCTGACCGGGTTGGCGACACGTCCGTCCGCCCGACTCCCGGCGCGCATATGGCGCGGGGGGATGCGGAAAGCAAGGGCGGGTGGGTTCGTGCTAGGGCACTCTCCAGCCGCTACCATTCCAGATACCGGTCAGTCGGGGAGGTTCGTGATCGTACCAAGCCCGGCAGATGAGGCGCGCTGTTCCGCGTTCAATAATGTGAACAGTATGCTTTTCCTGATCTTCCACCTGGGGAGCATCCGGGGCCTGTGAACGACTTTCCAGGTAGATTTTGCCTTCAAAACGAAACCAGCGCGGATCATCATCTATGCAGTTGGGAGCGCCAAATCTGCCCTGTGCTTCACGGAGAAGTCGGGCAGACGGCGAATCCGCACGATCGACCGCCTCAAAAACTCTCTGGCTACAACCGGCGCCCGCACTGCTATCCATCATGGCGATGCGGGTTTTTCTGGAGCGTCCCTCGTTCGCGAAATCGACCAGCCATGCGCGCGATGAATCCTCGTCGCGCTCACTTTCAGGAGCGATAAATTCAACCTTTTCGTCTTCGATGGCATCACAGACGCCCTGCTCGGCGGGGCTTTCCGCGACGAGCCGCTTTTCTACTTTGGGCTGAAAACGGCAGATAGGATGTTCGTAGCCATCAACACGGGGCAGACCGAGATAAAGCGGATATCCGAGACCATTTCCGGCAAACCTGACGCTATAGGCCCGGCCGTTGTGGATCAGCCAACGTACGCCGCGTGACCAGCGCACATCCTCGCCGACATCATCCTGATCGGGCCCGCCTGCCGCCTGCGGTTTTTCGCCATGCCGGATTACAATAGCCTGCTCGAAATGGGCTGTGCCCTGATCCTGCACACCCAGGCGATCGGCTATGCCGTCGCCGTCAATGTCAAAGACTGCCCCCGCAACAACGAGATTCGCGACCGGTGACACTCCGCGATCCGCTGTGGCGGGTTCGAAAGCAGCCAGAAAGCGGCAGGCGGCGATATCGTCGGCATCTGGAACGCGGGCATTTGAACCGCCATCGTACGGCCCTGCACCGACGGAGAGAAGCAATGTCGCGCGCGCCATCATACGAAGCAGAATATCTCTACGCATGTTCATTTCTCACGGTCTAAGTCTTCCGCATTTCCAAGCTGTGAAGATACGTTGCTGGGGACACTCGCCAGTTGCACCACGCCACCCGCCGTGCTTTGTCCTCCGGCGATGACCGACCTTTTCGCACCCCGCTTCCCCCTCGCCCACACCGGCCTCATCGGCTCCCCCATCGAGCGGGACGACCGCATCCAGCGCAGCCCGGAGACGCTTTGGGCGGCGCGGATGCATCCCGGCGCGCGGTGGATGGTGCTCGATGGGCTCAATCCGCTGATCGACGAGGACGGACCGGATATTGCGTGGCTGCGCCGTTCCGAAGTGCCGGAGGCTGCGGTCGAGGTCTATCTCGGCCTTGAGGACGGCAGCCCGCGCTTTGCGGTGGGGGCGAGCGCGGCGGGGCTGCCGGGGGCGCCGGTCGACGCGCGCCGCGCCGCGATGCTGATGGATGATGGCCGCGCGGCGATCATCGCGCAGGCGCGCTCCCTGATCGACTGGCACCAGCGCCACGGCTTCTGCGCCAATTGCGGTGCGCCGACGGAGATGGTGAAGGCGGGCTATGGCCGCAACTGCTCCGGCTGCGGCGCGGAGCATTTCCCACGCACCGACCCTGTCGTCATCATGCTCGCCATCGACGGCGACCGCGTTTTGCTCGGTCGCCAGCCGCGCTTTCCAAAGGGTTCGCTCTCCGCGCTCGCCGGGTTCGTCGAGGCGGGCGAATGCTTTGAAGACGCCGTGCGCCGTGAAATCCGTGAGGAAGCGGGCATTGTCGCCGGTCGCGTGGCCTATGTGGCGAGTCAGCCGTGGCCCTTCCCTTCAAGCCTGATGATCGGCTGCTTCGCCGAGGCGCTCTCCACCGAAATCAGCATCGACGAGGTAGAAATGGAGGAGGTGCGCTGGGTGACGCGGGAGGACTGCGTGGCGGCGCTCGCCGGAATCGGCAGTTTCGCCGTGCCGCCGCCGATAGCGATTGCAAGGACGCTGCTGGAGACGTGGGTGGCGGCAACCGCCTGAACCCGCTCAAGCCTGCGCGAGTGCCCCGGCCAGACGGTCGCGGATCGCACGGAGTGAGGTGACGAACGCCGCATCCACCGCGGTTGGCGGCACGGAACGTGCGAAAAGTTCGCCAGGCGGCGGGCTTTCGGGCGGGCTCGTCACCGCCGGAGACACGGGAAGCGGCGCGGGTTCCGCGAGCAGGCCCTTCGCGCCCTTGTCTTTCAGGAGCTTCTGAACGCCCTTGATCGTGTAGCCGTCTGTATAAAGTAGGCGATTGATCGCACGCAGAAGCTCAACGTCTTCAGGGCGATAATAGCGCCGGTTGCCACCACGCTTCAACGGCTTCACCGCCGGAAAGCGCGTTTCCCAGAAGCGGAGGACATGCTGGGGGACGCCGATCGTTTCGGCGACCTCGCTGATGGTGCGAAAGGCGTCGGCGCTCTTGTCCGCCATCACGCGCCTTCGTTGATGCGTTCGCGCAGGATCTGGCTGGGGCGAAAGGTGAGCACGCGGCGCGGCTCGATCGGCACTTCCTCGCCCGTCTTGGGGTTGCGGCCGATGCGGCGGTTCTTGTCGCGCAGGATGAAGCTGCCGAACGAGGAGATCTTCACATTCTCCCCCGCGATCAGCGCGTCGGACACCTTGTCGAGCACGGTTTCGACGAGCTGCGAGGACTCGGCACGCGACAGGCCGATGGCGCTGTGCACCGCTTCGCCGAGTTCGGCGCGCGTCAATGTCGAAGACTTGTCCATGATCCGCTCCCGCGCAGAAAACCTCAATGACGCCCGTATAATAGCGCAGTCTGTTGAAGAGTCTACCAGCGCAGCGCGGCAGCACCCCACGTGAACCCGCCGCCCATCGCTTCAAGGATGAGAAGGTCGCCCGTCTTGATGCGTCCGTCGCGTACCGCGGTGTCGAGCGCGAGCGGCACGGAGGCCGCCGACGTATTGGCGTGGCGGTCGACGGTGATCACCACCTGGTCGATATCGAGCCCCAGCTTCTTCGCCGTGCCTTCAAGGATGCGGAGATTGGCCTGGTGCGGGATCACCCACGCCACGTCTTCGGATTTGCAGCCCGCCGCCTCCAGCGTCTCGGTCATCACCGAGGCGAGGTTGGTGACGGCATGGCGGAACACTTCCTTGCCCTTCATGCGGACCTTGCCAACCGTACCGGTCGAACCCGGGCCACCGTCCACAAAAAGCAGCTGGTTATGGCGGCCGTCGGCATGGAGTCGCGCGGCGAGGATACCGCGATCGTCGGCGTCGCCGTTGCCTTCGGCGCGTTCGAGCACCACCGCGCCCGCGCCGTCGCCGAAGAGCACGCAGGTGGTGCGGTCTTCCCAATCAAGGAGCCGGCTGAACGTCTCCGCGCCGATGACGAGCGCGTGGCGCATCGGCCCGGCGCGCAGCATCGCGTCCGCCACGGTGAGCGCATAAAGGAAGCCGGAGCAGACGGCAGCAACGTCGAACGCCACGCAGTCGGTGATGCCGAGCTTTTCCTGAACCGTGGTGGCGGTCGCCGGGAACGTCTGGTCAGGCGTTGCCGTGGCGACGATGATGAGGTCGATTTCCGAAGGCTCGCGCCATGCCGCCTTCAGCGCCGCGCGCGCCGCGGCAACCGCGAGGTCGGAGGTGAATTCGCCCTCCGCCGCGATGTGGCGCTGGCGGATGCCCGAGCGTTCGACGATCCACTCGTCGCTGGTGTCGACGGTTTCGGCGAGCTCGGCGTTGGAAACCACGCGCGCGGGCAGGTAGCTGCCTGTGCCGGTGACGATGGTGCGCGCAACAGTTCCGGTCATTGCGCGGCCTGTATCGTTTTGGGCGCGCTGCGATGCGCCTGGAAGTTGTCGAGATCTTCGCGGATGCGGTGGGCGATGTCGTCCACCACGAGATCGTGCGCGACGCGGATGGCATTGGCGAAGCCCTGCGCGGTGGCGCCCCCGTGGCTCTTCACGACAAGGCCGTTGAGCCCGAGGAAAACCGCGCCGTTGTGCGCGTTCGGATCGAGGTGGCTGCGCAGCGAGCGGAGCGCGCCGCGCGACATGAAGAACCCTGCCATCGAGAAAATGCTGCTCTTGAACGCGCGGGTGAGAAGCTCGACGACGAGGCGCGCGGTGCCTTCGGCCGTCTTGAGGGCGATATTGCCCGAAAAGCCATCGCTGACGATAACGTCGACGTCGCCCCGGCCGATCTTGTCGCCCTCGACGAAGCCGGCGAACTGCATGGGAAGATCGGCGGAGCGCAGCAGCGCGGCGGCATGCTTCAGCTCGTCGGTGCCCTTCAGGTCTTCCTCGCCGATGTTGAGCAGCGCGACGCGCGGCGTGGCGAGCCCAAGCACGGTGCGCGCGAAGGCGGCGCCCATCACGGCGAACTGCACGAGGTTCTCGGAGTCGCACTCGGCATTGGCGCCGAGGTCGAGCATCACGGAATCGGTCTTGGCGGTCGGCAGCAGCGCGGCGAGCGCGGGCCGGTCGATGCCGGGCATGGTACGCAGGCCGAGCTTGGCGATCGCCATCAGCGCGCCGGTGTTCCCGGCAGAGACGGCGGCGTGCGCCTCCCCCGCCTTCACGGCATCGACGGCAAGGCCCATCGAGGAGTGGCGCGCGCGGCGGAGCACCTGGCTCGGCTTGTCGGTGCCGAGGATTTCGCCGTCGGTATGGATGACGACTGCGTCACGCGCGACAAGCGGCGCTTTGGCCAGCTCGGCACGGATCGCGTCCTCGCGGCCGTAAAGCCGGAAACGGATATCGGGGTGGCGCGTGCGTGCGATTTCGGCAGCGGCGATGGTCACTGCCGGACCGCCGTCGCCACCCATGACGTCAAGCGCGATGACAGGCGCGGCCGTCATCGGACACCCCCCAAAGCGTTGTCCACCGGTTTAGGCGCCGGCTTCGACAACCTCTCGGCCGTTGTAGAAGCCGCAGGCTCCACACACGTTGTGCGGAAGCTTGAGCTCGCCGCAGTTGGAGCATTCCTGGAACGTCGTGGCGCTGAGCGCGTGATGGCTACGACGCATATTCCGCCGCGACGGCGAGGTTTTTCTCTTAGGGACAGCCATGCGGCACCTGTTACCTTCAACGTGAATTTTCGTGTACCAGCCAGCCTTTCAGGACAATGCAAATTGCCCCGGAAACCCGCCGGATTCGGTTGAGCGCGCGAACATAGCGATTCATCGCCGCGATGCAAGTGGGCTTTCTGTTGCACGGTTCGTCTATATCAGGCGCGCGCCAGAACCGCATCCGCGACGAACGGATTCGATTGCCGCTCCTGCCCGAACGTGGACATCGGGCCGTGCCCCGGCACGAACGCGGTGTCGTCGCCAAGCGGCCAGAGCTGCGTGCGGATGGAATCGATCAGCGCCTGGTGGTTGCCCTTCGGAAAGTCCGTGCGGCCGATCGATCCCTGGAACAGCACGTCGCCGACGATGGCGAGGCGGCTTTCGGGATGATGGAAGATCACATGGCCGGGCGTGTGGCCGGGGCAGTGGTAGACGTCGAGCGTCAGCTCGCCCACCGTCACCGTGTCGCCGCCGGAAAGCCAGCGGTCGGGCGTGAACGGCGCGGCACCGGCGATGCCGTATTGCTGGCCGACGCTGCTCGCCATGTCGATCCAGAACTTGTCTTCGGGGTGCGGCCCCTCGATCGGCACGCCGAGTTCCGCGGCAAGCACGCCGGTGAGCCCGCAGTGATCGATATGGCCGTGCGTCACGAGCAGCTTTTCGATGGTGACACGGTACTGCGCCGCCGCCGCCTTCAGCTTGTCGAGGTCGCCGCCCGGATCGACGAACGCGCCGCGCATGGTGCGCGTGCACCAGAGCAACGTGCAGTTCTGCTCCAGCGGCGTGACCGGAACGATCGCTGCGGCGAGGGGGCGAGACTCTGACGTCATGCGCGCAGCAATGCGACCCGCAAGGGTGGAATGTCAACGGCTTGCAAGGGCACCCTGCGCCGTCCCCAGCAGGTAGCGTTGCCAGAACAGCACAGTCGCAAGGAACTGGTAGTCGGCATTCGGCTTCTTCTCGAAGCCGTGGCCTTCGTCCGCCGCGACGACGTGCCACGCGGTCCCGCCGCGTGCACGGAGCGCGGCAACGATCTGGTCCGCTTCGGAGGGCGGCACGCGCGGATCGTTCGCGCCTGTCACGACCATCAGCGGTACGCGGATCCGGTCCGCGCGCGTCAGCGGCGAGATCGCCTTCAGCTTGCGCCGCTCGGCAGGATCGCGCTCGTCCCCATATTCGATGCGGCGCAGGTCGCGGCGGTATTCGCCGGTCCCTTCGAGAAAGGTCACGAAATCGGAAATCCCGACGATGCTGACGCCTGCGCGGAAGTCCTTCGGATAGCGGATCAGCGAGGCGAGCGTCATGTAGCCGCCATAAGATGCCCCGCTCACCGCCATGCGCGTCTTGTCGATGCTCGGATCACGGCGCAGCCGCTTCAGGAACGCGCCCACGTCGCGCACCGCGTGCTCCCGGCGAAACGGCCCATCGTCGAGCGCGACGAAGGCCTTGCCGTAGCCTGTCGAGCCCCGGACGTTCGGGAAGAACAGCGCGACGCCGAGTTCGTTCACCATATGGTTGCTGCGCCCGAGAAAGCCGGGGCGGGACTGGCCTTCCGGCCCCCCGTGGAACACCATCACCAGCGGGCGCGGCCCCGGAAAGCGCGACGGATCGGGCCGGTAGAGCAGCCCGGAGACGGCAAGCCCGTCGAAGCTCTTCACGGTGACGATCTCGGGCTCGACGCCCGGCGGCATGGTCGCCCCGCTCTCCGTCCAGCGCGTGAGTTCGAGCCGATCGGGGTCGAACGACCACACGTCGCCCGGCGAGGACGCACTCGTCAGCGAAAAGCCGACCTCGCCCCACGGCGCGATCGAGAGGCCCGTGAGGATGCCCCCGGGAAGTGTTGGCGCGGCGCGCGGTCGCCCGGTCGCGAGATCGAGAAGGCGGAGCCGCGAAAGCCCGTTCTCGTTTACGACATAGGCCAGAAAGCGACCTTCGGGATCGACACGGAAGTCTTCCACCGACCAGCCTGTTTCGGGATTGAGTCGACGCGGCAGGCCCGTCACCCGGTCGATCTCGGCCAGATAGCGATGCTCCGCGCCAAAATCGGTAATCGCGAAAATGCGCGCCCCCGGCGCATAACGCGCCGATCCGAACGCGAATGGTTCGGCGGTCGGCGGCACCAGCGCCCGAAGCTGGCGCGTTTCGAGGTCGA
Source organism: Sphingosinicella sp. (assembly GCF_013911755.1). GTDB lineage: Bacteria > Pseudomonadota > Alphaproteobacteria > Sphingomonadales > Sphingomonadaceae > Sphingosinicella. The sequence continues at coordinate 2,208 of NZ_JACESP010000014.1, read as the reverse complement.
TTTCGAACAGTCGGCTGATCGCGACGGAGATGTAATTATAGAGAAGCGCGCGTTTTCCGTCCGCGGAGAAGTCGGCAAAGCTCCAGCCGCCGCCCCGCCCTTCCATCACCAGCCGGTCGGTTGCGGGGTCGCGCGGGTCCATGATGTGGAGGTCGGTGTCGAGGCCGGTGCGCCGCGTCGTCGAATAGCCGATGCGCTTGCCGTCCGCGGTCCAGCGGACGCCGAGGTTGCGCCCGTCTTCGCCGGTCAGGCTCACCATCCGGCCATCGTCGACGCGGAAGATCTGGTACTGCTCGTCACCCTGCCGGTCGGCGAGCGCCAGCGTGACATCGCCCGAAACCGGCGCGAACTCTCCTGCGATCACCGGCTCCTCGCCGAAGGTAAGCTGTCGCGGCGCGGCGCCGGGCACGGCGACCTCGTACAGCTGGCGGCTGTCGTCGAGCCGCGCGCCGATCAGCATCGATCGCCGCACGGGGTGCCAGCCGAGCAGCCGCGCCGCGCGGTATTCGAGATAGGGCTTGGCCTGTTCCATCAGCGCCGCCGGTAAGGCGGGAACGCCGCTCACCGTGAGCGCCGGCGGCGCTTCGACTGCGGCGGCGTAGGCATCATGCGGGAGAAGGCTTGCGGCAAGCGCGGCAAGACCTGCTAAGAACCACCCCCGGACCATGACGCTTCGTTTTTTCACTTCCGCCACTCTACCGATTCCGCCGGGTTCCCGGCAACGGGTGTCGTCATGCTGAGCGCGCCCTTCGTGGCGCTCGACGATGCGCGCGGCGACGGCGCGCGGCCGCTGACGCTCTACAGCGGCGCGCACGCGATCATCACGGCGGCCCGGCGCGACGAGGTCCGCCCCGCGCTTGACGCGCTGCGGCGGCATGTCGATGCGGGTCGCCACGTCGCGGGTTTCCTTGCCTACGAGGCCGGACACGCGCTGGAACCACGCCTTTTCAGCATTCCTGAGCGCAGCGCGGAAACCCCGCTCGTCTGGTTCGGCGTTTTCGATGCGCCGCAGATGGTGCCGCCCGAAACGCTGCTCGGCGCCGCGTTCGGGCGCGATGCGCGCGTGTCCGCGCCAGAGCCCGCGTTGGACGCCGCACGCTATGCCGTCGCGCTCGGCACGGTGAAGGCGCTGATCGAAGCGGGGGACATCTACCAGGCCAACCTCACCTTCCCCACCCGCCTTGCCGTCGAAGGCCATCCGCTCTCGCTCTACGCCCGGCTGCGTCGCGCGCAGCGCATGGGCCACGGCGCCCTCGTGTTCACCGGAGACGCGTGGATTCTCTCCTTCTCGCCCGAGCTGTTCTTCACGCTCGCAGGCGGCGTGCTCGAAACGCGCCCGATGAAAGGCACCGCGCCGCGCCGTCCGCTCGCGGCGGAGGATGCCGCCATGGCCGCCGCGCTCGCCGCCGATCCCAAGAACCGCGCCGAGAACCTCATGATCACCGATCTCATCCGCAACGACCTCGCGCGCGTTGCCGAGGCGGGCTCGGTGACGGTGCGGGATGCGTTCGCGGTAGAGCGTTATCCCACGGTCCACCAGATGACGACGACGGTGGATGCGCGGCTTCGCCAAGGTCTCGACGCCTTCGATGTGCTGGAGGCCCTGTTCCCCTGCGGCTCCATTACCGGCGCGCCCAAAATCCGCGCGATGGAGGTGATCGACGCGGTCGAGGCGCGCCCGCGCGGGGTCTATACGGGCGCGATCGGCGCGATCAGCCCGGGCGCCGCACATTTCAATGTCGCGATCCGCACGATTGAAATTCGGAACCAAAACGCGACTATGGGCATTGGATCGGGCATTGTCGCCGATAGCGACGCTGCGTCCGAATGGCGCGAGTGCGGAGAAAAAATGGCGTTCGTCAGCGCGTCGGGGCGGCCGTTCCACCTCATCGAAACGATGGGCTTCACGCCCGACGATGGCATTGCCCATCTCTCGCTGCATCTCGAACGGCTGGAGCAATCCGCCGCGTGGCATGATTTCCGCTTTGATCGGCACGAGGTCCGCAATCTGCTGCAGGCCGCCGTCGGCGCGTTGCGGACGCCCGCACGCGTCAAGCTGGTGGTTGCGGCGGGCGGCGGCGCTGCGGTGAGCTGCACGCCCCCGCCCGCCCCGCCCGCTTCGGCGCGCGTCGTCATCGTGCCGCTGCCGGTGACGCCCGGCGATCCCCGCCTCGCGCACAAGACGAGCGACCGCGCCTTCTACGACAC
>NZ_JACESP010000013.1 GCF_013911755.1 Sphingosinicella sp. | reverse complement strand
GGATGTGCTGCGGACGGGGTGGGTAGCGGCTGTGACATCCGCGTTCACGCTCCTTTCCGCCGTGCCCTACGGTTTCTTCCCGGTTTTCGCGCTGCCGCAACCTGACGGACCGTTTCACGTCGGCGTCCGGACCGCCGATCTCCGCGATGATTCCCGACGCGGCGTGCTGTTTACGAAGCCCGATGCGCCGCGGGATATTCCGATCACCATCTGGTATCCCGCGTCCGCCGACGCGGCGGGGGATGTGCGGCCCTATCTGACACGGCGCGAAACGCTGGACGAGGCGGTGTCCCTGGCGAAGCTTTGGGGCTTTCCCGCCTACCGGTTTCTCTCCCTGCATTCGGTGGGAACGCACGCGATCGAGGATGCGCCCGTGGCCGAGGGGCAGGGGTTCCCTCTCGTGATTTTCAGTCACGGCTACTGGTCCATTCGCGCGCAGAACACGGCGCTGATGGAGCGGCTCGCGAGCCACGGCTACATCGTCGTCAGTGTGGCGCACCCGCGCGACAGCGCCGATGTGCGTTTGCAGGACGGGACGCTGATCCCGTTCGCGCCGCACATCGGTCCTGATGAAAGATGGGATGAAGCGACGGCCGCGTTCATGGGCGGGGAAAGCCACGAACGCCGCATCGCCGCCCTGCCGGAATACAAGGCGGCGGTTGCTGCTCATCGGCTTGGGCAGAGCCTTGCAGCATGGCGCGATGATGTTCTCTTCGTAAGCAAGGCGCTGCGCGACAATCCGGCAAACGTTGGCGGGATAATGGCTGCGGCCGATTTCTCGAGGATCGTCCATGCCGGCATGTCCTTCGGCGGGTCCACCGCCGTCAGCGCCTGCGATAGGGATCCGGACTGCGTGGCCGCCGTCGATCTCGACGGGGAGAATTTCGACGGCGACCAGTTCGACCGGCCGGTCCGTGCGCCGCTGCTCCTGATGCTGACCGATCAGCCGTTCAGCGCCCATCAGCGCGCGGACAGGGCCTTCAACCCCACCGACTATGCGTGGGAACGGTGGGACTGTATCGGCGATCGGGAGAACATCGTCCGGCTTCGCGCGCGCGGCATCCTGCATATGGGCCTCACCGATTTCGTGCTGAGCGCGCGGGGGCCATTCAAGTCGGAGCATTTCACCAGTCTCGATGGCGAGCGAGCGCTTGCCCTGGTCAACGATACGACGCTGTCCTTTCTGGACAAGCATGTTCGCGGCGCGCGCGCGGAAGCATTCGAGGCCACACTAGCGAGATATCCGGAACTCGCGCGGCTCGATACAAGCTCACTGCGCGCATACGCGCGGGGCCTGCCGGATCGCGCGGACTGCGTATCGGCCGGCGCCGGGTACAATCGGGGAAAGTGATGGAGGAAATATCATGAGGCATCTTTCTGCATTGGCGATTGCCATTGCCGCGTTCCACGTCGCTCCTGCCGCTGCGCAAGAAGATGCACCTAAGGCTGCCGCCGAGGCGGAAGCACCCTGGCCGGAAACATGGTTCGAGATTTTCAAGCTCGCACCGGGCAAGCAGGAAGCGTTCATTCGCTTCATCGCGCAGGGCGACGAGGTTCTGGCGGCGGGCGGCCAGCCGCCGGTTCAGCTGTTTTTTCACGAAAACGGCGCAGAATTCGACGTCATCCTGTTCAAGCCCGTAACGGCCCGCAAGCCGACCGCCGAGCAGGAGGCGGCCATGGCGAAGCGAAGCAGGGAACTTGGCCTGCCCACTGGACCCGCCTATTTCATACATATACGCGAGCTGATCGCGTCGCATAGCGACACCCGGACCACGGGTCCGGTTTCAGCAGCGCAGTGGCTGGCACGGCTCGATAAATGGCGTGCCGCGAATCCGTCGCGGCAGATTGGGCAAACTGATGCCGATGCGCGAAAGTGAAAAGAATGGGGAACTAGTGAAATGAATCATCAAATCACGCGACGCCAGCTGATCGCTTCCGGCGCCGCCGTCGCGCTCTGCGGCCCTGCATTCGCGGCGGAAGGCGCCGTCGATACGGCGCTTGTGAACGCCGTGGTCTGGACCGGCGACGGTGCCATGTCGGATGCGGTGGGCATCGCGGGAAACCGGATCGCGGCGCTCGGTGCCCGCGCGGTCCGCGCGGCGACCGGCAAGAAAACGCGCGTTGTCGATTGCGGCGGCGCATTCGTGATGCCCGCTTTCATCGATTGCCACACGCATTTCCTGCTGGGGTCGATCAACATCGCGCGCCCAGTGTTTATCGATGTGCGTTCGAAGGCGGAATTCATTGATCGGATCGGCGCGGCCGTGCGCGCGCTTCCGCCCGGCCAATGGCTGCTGGGCGGCCCGTGGGACGAACAGCGCTGGGGTGGCGAGCTGCCCCGAAAGGAATGGATCGATGCCGTGTCGGGCGACACGCCCATCGCCATTCCGCGAACCGATCTTCATTCGCTGTTCCTGAATTCGGCGGCGCTTCGCCTCGCCGGCATCGATCGGAATACGCCCGATGTGCCCGGCGGCGTGATCGAGCGCGATGAACGCGGCGAGCCCACGGGCGTCCTGAAAGACAATGCGACCCGCCGCGCGCAAGACGTCATCCCGCCGATGAGCGAGGCGTTCACGGATCAGATCGTTCGGCAAGGCATCGAATATGCGCTGAGCAAAGGTGTCGCGCAGGTGCACAATACCGAGGTGGACTGGAGCGTTCAGGACGCCGCGCGCCGCCTGCGTGCCAGCGGGGCGACCGGCATCCGCTTCAATTCCTTCGTTCCGCTGGCGGATTGGGAACGCATGGCGGCGCTCGTCAAAGCCGAAGGGCGTGGTGACGATTGGGTGCGTTGGGGAGGGCTCAAATGCGTGTCGGACGGTTCGCTCGGCGCCCGCACGGCACGCTTCCACGAACCCTATCTCGATGCGCCGGGGCAGCGCGGCGTGTGGACGACCGGGCTCGACGACATGCGCGAATGGATACCGGCGGCGGATGCCGCGGGCCTTGCGATCACCACCCATGCGATCGGGGACGAAGCCAACGACTTCGTGCTCGACATCTTCGCCGATGTCGAGCGGCGCAACGGCAAGCGGGACCGGCGCTTCCGCATCGAACATGCGCAGCACCTCAGCCCCGGTGCCTGGGAAAAAATGGCCCGGCAGAACGTCATTGCATCGGTTCAGCCCTATCATGCGGCCGATGACGGGCGCTGGGCGGTAAACCGGATCGGCGAGGAGCGCTTGAAGCGGACGTACGCGTTCCGCTCGCTCCTCGCTGCGGGCGTGCAGACCTGTTTCGGGTCGGATTGGCCCGTCGCCCCGCTCGATCCGATGACGGGCGCGGATGCAGCCGTCCGGCGGCAGACCATCGACGGTGCCAACCCCAATGGCTGGCACCCTGAGCAACGCGTGACGATCGCGGAAACGCTGACGGCCTACACGCGAACCGCTGCCTATGCGGGTTTCCAGGAGAACCGCCTCGGCCGGATCGCGCCCGGCTATCTCGCGGATATGACGGTTCTGGACCGCAATCTCCTCAGTGTCTCACCCGATCAATATCTGAAGACCGGCGTGCTGCGGACCTTCGTTGATGGGCAGGAGCGTTTCACGGCGTCATCGGCCTGAAGCCCGAGACTGAAATACGAAACAGGGGAAAATCGTGTCATCTGAAAACTCCGCACAGGATGAACCTGCGCCCCGGGACGTGCGCCGGGTCATCACGGCGTCGTCGCTCGGTACACTTTTCGAATGGTACGATTTTTTCATCTACGGCACGCTCGCCGCATCCGGCATCATCGGGCAGGTGTTTTTCCCCGCCGGTAACGGACAGTTGCAGACGCTTCTCGCCTGGGCTGGATTTGCTGTCGGCTTCTGCTTCCGGCCTTTGGGTGCGGTCGTCTTCGGCTATCTCGGCGATCGCTTCGGGCGCAAGCATACGTTCATCGTCACGATACTCCTGATGGGCGTAGCGACGGCGGGCGTGGGCCTGGTGCCGTCCCATGCGACGATCGGCTTCGGGGCCCCGGCGCTCATCATTCTGCTGCGCATCGTTCAGGGCCTTGCGCTCGGCGGCGAATACGGCGGCGCGGCGATCTATGTTGCGGAACATTCGCCGCCGGGGAAGCGCGGCTTCTTCACCAGTTTCATTCAGGCGAGCGTCGGCGCGGGCTTCTTTCTCAGCCTCGTCGTGGTGCTCGTTTGCAAATGGAGTATGCCGGCCGAAACCTGGGATGCGTGGGGTTGGCGCGTTCCGTTCCTGTTGTCGCTCGTGCTTCTGGCGATTTCGCTCTGGATGCGCGTCAAGCTTTCCGAAAGCCCTGTCTTCCAGGCGATGAAGGCGGCCGGAAAAACCGCTAAGAATCCGCTTCGCGAAAGCTTCACCTATCCGGGAAACGGCCGCCGTCTCGTCCTGGCGCTTTTCGGTATTGCTGCGGGCCTCACGGTGATCTGGTTCACGGCGATGTTCACGACGCTGGGCTTTCTACAGAACGCGATGCACGTCGAAGAGAGTGTCGCCCAGATCATTGTCGGGGCTGCGGCGGTGATGGGGCTCGGCTGGTTCGTGCTGTTCGGCTGGCTTTCGGATCGTGTGGGGCGAAAACGCCTGATCGTGACGGGCTATGCACTCACGCTGCTGCTGATATTCCCGCTCTACTGGGTCATGGGTTCTGCCGCGAATCCCGCGTTGACGCGCGCGTCGGAAGAGGCGCCCATTGTGGTCTCCGGGCCCGATTGTGGCTTCAATCCCTTCGTCAAAACGCAGGATGAAGCGTGCGGCCGCCTGCTCGATTATCTCTCCAAGCGCGGGCTTGCCTATGATCTCGATGCGGCGTCCTCCGTTGCCATCACGGTCGGCGGTAATGTCGTGAGCGGCCGCAGCGATGCGGAGCTTGATATTGCGCTGAAAGCGGCAGGCTATCCGCTCGGAACGGTGGTTCCCTCGGCACCGAGCATGGGGATCATCTTCCTCGTTGTGATGGCGCTCACGGCGCTGTCAGGGGCAACTTACGGTCCGGTCGCCGCGCTCCTCACCGAATTGTTTCCACCGCGCATCCGCTACAGCTCGATGTCGATTCCGTATCACTTCGGCACGGGCTATTTCGGCGGGGTTCTTCCTTTCATGGAGCAGTATATCGTGGCGCGTACCGGCGATCCTTATGCGGGTTTGTGGTACAGTTGGTGCGTCGTCGCCATGGCGTTGATCGTCACGATGCTGCTGCTGCGGGAGCGTGATCTCGTGAAGGATGAACGATATGCAGGTTGATGCGGATCGTCACGAAGCGATAACGCCCCGGCGCGACGGACCGCTCGCCGGCGTCGTCGTTCTCGATGTCACGCGCGTTGTTGCCGGGCCGTTTTGTGCGATGATGCTTGCGGATATGGGCGCGACCGTCATCAAGATCGAACATCCGCAGGATCCGGATTACACGCGCACCTTTCCGCCGATGGTGGGCAATGGCGATACGCAGGAGAGCGCCTTCTACGCGCAGTACAATCGCAACAAGCTTGGCGTCTCGCTCGATCTCAGAAGCGAGGAGGGAAAGGCGCTGTTCCGAAGGCTGGTGCGAAAAGCGGATATTCTTGTCGAAAATTTCCGCCCCGGCGTAATGGACAAGCTCGGCCTCGGCTACGACGCACTCAAGCTCGAAAATCCGCGTCTCGTCTATGCCGCGATCAGCGGTTTCGGCCGCTGCGGCCCGAATTCCCGGCGACCCGGCTATGACAATAGCGGGCAGGCGACTGGGGGGCTCTGGTCCATGAACGGCTATCCCGGTCAGCCGCCGGTGCGCGTAGGCACGATCATCGGCGATCTCTCGGCATCGCTCTATGCGGCGGTCGGCATTCTGGCGGCGCTGCGCGAAGCGGAGCGCAAGGGCGTCGGCCAGATCGTCGATGTCTCGCAGCAGGACGCCGTTTTCTCGCTCACCGAGAACGCGGTGGTTCGCTACACCGTGGACAAGGAAATCGCTACGCCGCTCGGCAATGACCATCCCTTCGTGCGCCCCTACGGTCAATATCCCTGTGCGGACGGCTACGTCTTCTTCGGTGGATATACGGACAAGTTCTGGGCGATCACGTGCGCGCTATTCGGGGAGCCGGAGTGGGCGACGGACCCGCGTATTGACACGATGGAGAAGCGGTTCGATCCGGAAACCGATGAAACCGTCGTCACGCCTCTGCTCAACCGCTGGTTCAGCCGCTACACCAAGGCGGAACTGGAGGCGATAGCGGGGGACGACGTGCCGCTCAGCGCGATCAAATCGATCGACGAGGTGATCGCCGACCCGCATATCCGGGCGCGGGGGATGATCGTCGATGTGCCCGTTGCGGGCCGCGATATCGAGATGCTTGGCCTTCCGATCAAACTCTCCGGTGCGACGGTCGGCGCGCACGACCCGGCGCCCGCGCTTGGCCAGCACAATGAACTGATCTTGAAACACATGCTCGGTCTCGATGATGCCGCGCTCGCGACGCTCCGCGGAAAAGGTGTGATCTAGTGGCGATCGAAGTGACCCGCGATGGCGCCGTCGCGACCGTGCGTTTCGCACGACCGGAAAAGCTGAACGCGTTGACGCTGGCCATGTACGACGATCTCGGGCGGGCCTTCGCGGAGATCGACCGCGACGATCGCATTCACTCCGTTGTGCTCGCCGGGGCCGGAGACCGCGCCTTCTGCGTCGGTGCCGATCTATCCGAATCCATTCCGGCGCTCGCGTCGGGCCGGTTCGATATCAGTGCTTGGGATCCCGCCCACCTGAAGACCGGCGGTTTCTACAAGCCCATCGTGTCGGCAGTTCGCGGTCTGTGCATGGGCGGCGGCTTCGAAATCATGCTCGCGACGGATATACGAATAGCATCCGAAGACGCGGTGTTTCAATTCCCCGAAGTGAACCACGGATTCGTCCCGGCGGGCGGCACACTCGTTCGACTGACGCGCCAGATCGCCTATGCGCACGCTATGGAGATTATGCTGACGGGCCGGCGCTTCACGGCGGCTGAACTGCTTTCGCGCGGGGTTCTCAATCAGGTTGTCCCCGATGATCGCGTGGAAACAACAGCCGCCGCACTTGCCGCTGAAATCGCGCAGAAAAGCCCACTTGCCGTCCAGACGATCAAGGAGGCCGCGCTGACACTCTACGATCTCTCGACCGCCGAAGCGTTCGCGCGCGAAGCCGCGCTCGGCCAGCGTACGTTCACCAGCGATCACGCCAAGCAGACGCTGAAGCGCTTTGCCGCGCCCAGTGAGAAAAAGGTCGCTGATTAGCGGTTTTCCAGCTTCTCGCGAAGCCAGGCGATGAAGGTCGGATCGGCACCGTAGGCGACGTTGACCCGCATAGCGGGCGCCGGATTTTCGCCAATCGAAAAATTGGCTGAAAGGGCGATGAAGATGCCCGCCTTTGCTGCGTCGTGAACGAGATGCTCGCCGTTCATGTGTTCGAGAAGCTCGACCCACAGGTAGAAGCCGCCGCCGATCGGGCGGCGGATGGTGAGGCCCAGGGCTTCCAGCGCATCCACGCTTGCCGTTGTCGCCGCGCTAGCGCGCGCGCGCAGACGCCGGAGGTGTTTCAGATAGTGGCCATGCTCCACAAGCTGGAAAATCAGGCGTTCGTCATGTGCCGACGTCGAAACGGCGGTCGCGATCTTGAGATCGTTGAGTTCGTTCGCCAGCCTTGGGGCAGCAGCCATGTAACCGGTACGGAAGCTGCCCGCGAGAGTCTTGGAAAACGTCCCAATGTAGATAACGCGCTCAAGCTGGTCGAGCGCCGCAAGGCGCGGCGCGGTATACGGCAGAATATCCGCGAAAGGATCGTCTTCGACTATGCGAATATCGAGATCGGTGGCGGTGCGCAGGACCGCATAGGCGGTGCCGATGGTAATGGATCCCCCGGTCGGATTGTGGGCAAGCGACTGGGTGAAGAAAAACTTCGCGCCGCTTCTCCTCGCCTTGTCCTCGAGGTCGGCAACGTCGGGGCCGTCATGCCGCCGCGACACGCCGATGGCGTTCGCACCGGCGAGGGCCAGCTTGGCGAGCAGCGGATAGTAACCGGGGTCATCGACAAGCACATTGTCGCCGGGCCTGATGTAGCGGCGGATCACAAGATCCATCGCATGGTTGGCGCCGTGCGTCATCAATAGTTGCCCCTCGCGGCACGCGATTCCCCGTTCGGCGAACGCGCCGCAAAGCCGTTCGCGCAGCGGGCCGTATCCCCAGCTTGAATTATACGAATCCGCTTCCTGAAAGCGCTGATACGACAGATAGCGGCGGAGTTCCGATGTCTCTAGCCACTCGCTCGGCGGGCGACCGTCACCGGGACGGATCGGCAGCCGCCGGTCCAGTTGCTCGGTGAGGAGGGACAGCCGATCGGTCGCCAACGCGGGGGGGCGCTCAGCTTTTGCGGCTGCTTGCGGGGTGCGCACAACATAATAGCCCGATCCCGGCTTCGCCTGCAAAACGCCCTGTCCAACAAGGCGAAGATACGCCTCTACCACGGTATTCTTGCCGATACCGAGCCGCTGGGCCTCGTCGCGGATCGACGGCAACCGCTGCCCCGGGCGCAGCGTTCCCGCGTCCAGCTGCATCAGGATGCTGTTGATGACGAAATCGATCTTCATTGGCGGCGACGGCATGCTGGTCGGCTCTCCGGTTGCACCACGTTCCTATCATATCGCCCTGAATTGTACCTGCCTCAAGTGGGGCGGACTCGTTATCGATGCGTCAGGCGTTCGGAGAAAGAACCGCGGTGACAGATCAAGCGATTTCACACACATCCCGAATACCGGGCTTTCACAAGCTGCCGGTTGCGCAGCGTATCGACCATGTCGCCGCGTTCGCGAACCTTGCCGATGAGCATCGCCGTCAACTCGCGCTGCCGTCGAATATCGATACAGTGCTTGCCGACCACATGATCGAGAACATGGTCACCACGATCGCCATTCCGGTTGGCATCGCGACCAACATGCGCGTCGACGGGCGCGATGTTCTGGTGCCCATGGCGACGGAAGAATCGTCGGTCGTTGCCGCCGTCGGCAATGCGGCCCGGCAGTGTTACGAAGCGGGCGGTTTCACGACCTCGATGTCGGGCACGGAAATGATCGCGCAGATCCAGTTGCTCGGGCTTCCCGATCCCGCCCGCGCGCGTCTCATCATCCTGGAACGCCGGCTGGAAATCGAGCGCATCTGCAACGCCTGCGATCCGACGCTGGTCAGCCTTGGCGGCGGCTTTCGGGATATCGAGGTCCGCCGCGTCGAAACGCCGTCAGGCGAAATGCTCATCACGCACATCATTGTCGATACGCGCGATGCGATGGGTGCGAACGCGGTCAACTCCATGGCGGAGCGGCTCGCGCCTGATCTCGCCGCGTGGACAGGCGGGCGGGCGCTTTTGCGAATCCTCTCCAACCTCGCAGATCGCCGTGTCGTGCGCGCGCGGGCCACGTGGCCTTCTGCGGCTATCGGCGGAGCGGAGGTTCGCGACGCGATGATCGCGGCATATCAATTTGCGGACAACGATCCGTACCGCGCCGCGACGCACAACAAAGGTATCATGAATGGCGTGTCCGCGGTCGTCCTCGCGACGGGCAACGACACGCGCGCGGTGGAATCGGGCGCCCATGCGTTCGCGGCCCGCACCGGTCGCTACCGGAGCCTGACGAGTTGGGAGATCACCGCCGCGGGCGATCTTGCGGGTACGATCGAACTGCCGCTCGCTGTCGGTCTGGTCGGCGGCGCGGTCAAAATTCATCCCACGGCGCGCGCGCTTCTCGCCATTCTGCAGGTGAAGACGGCGAGCGATCTGGCGCGGATCATCGCGGCCGTGGGGCTCGCACAGAATTTCGGTGCGATGAAGGCGCTTGCGACCGAGGGCATTCAGCGCGGGCACATGTCGCTTCACGCCCAGAATGTCGCATTTGCCGTCGGTGCTGTCGGTGATGAGGTCGCCGAAGTCGCAAGGTGCATCGTTGCGCGCAGCACCATCAACGAGGCGGCAGCAGCAGCGGCGCTCGCCGAATTACGCCGCGCTGCCCCGTGATCGTCGCCGGAACCACAACCACGTCCCTAGGATGATCGTAACGGTGAGCCAAACGCCCAGCGACATGGTCAGGATGCGGCCAAACGTGCCGAGGCTTTCCCCCGTGTGCAGCGGGTAGAAAGAAGCGATAATCGCGCGGGCGGGACCGGCCTGCGTCGCGGGCCAAGCGCCGCGAACGTCGCCTGTGTTGGCATCGACGATCACGAGACTGCCGCCGTATCCGCCGCGATAAAGCTCGCCGGGTGCACGCACCCACGCATAATAGCTGGCGTCTTGCGCTGACGGAAAGGTCGTTCCCACGAACCGGCTTCCGGGGATTGCCTCCACGGCGGCCTGCCGGGCGGCGGCGAAGCCGACGGTGGGGCCTGCGGGAGGGTTGGCGGGCAGGGTGATGTCGGGAACGCGGGCGAGATCGCGCAGTGGATGTTCGAACAGAATGAGCGTCCCCGTCCCCGCGATCACGATGGCGGGAACCGCCGCCCACAGCCCCACGGCGCGATGCCAGGAATAGAGGCCCGCCGTCTTCCCGGTCGAGCCGACCGGCTTCAGAACGCTGCGCCACTGCCCCCGCCGTGGCCAGGCCGCGACGATCCCGAAGATCAGGTTGGTGAAAAGCAGCAGGCCTGAAACGGCAAGAAGCCAGTGGCCGAGCGTCCCGGCCGCAAGCGTCAGATGGATCTCGCGCACGAGGGCGAGGAAGCTGTAGTCGTCGGCCGCTCGTTCGCGCAGGATGTCACCCGCACCGTCGATATAGGCTTTGCGCTGCGTTCCATCCGCGCCGGCAAACAGGATGATATAGCGATCCGGTAGGCCCGCGGTCGTCCATATCCAGGTGATCCCGGCCTCTGCGCCATCTGAAGCGAAACTGTCGATCCGTCGTTCGATCGCGGCTGGATCGGTCGGGCGGTGCCCCCCGCTGAGCGCCATGTCCTCCAGCTCGAAGTGAAAGCTGAGCAGCGTTCCGGTGATGGCCTGAACCAGCCAGAACAGCGCGGCGCCGAGGCCGAGCCAGCGGTGAAGCTTCACGATCCGGTTGCGAACGGATCGGCGGGGGGGCTGCGGGTTTGATGTCATAACGTTGCATGGTGCCGTTCCGAATCGCTGTCTGCAACGCGGCGAAAGGGTAAGCCTGATGTGCAACCGGGTAAGCAATCAAAGCCGAAAACGTGAGAACTGCGTCACTTGCATGGGCAAGAACCGCTACCCGGCAGATGTGCTTTTGGCTTACCCGTCTTTGCGTCTCATTACCCTCAAAAGCCGTTCGCCGTCTGCCGAGACTGTTGTTGAATGCGTGATGTAGGAGGCCGGGGATAACAGACAGCCGCACCCGGCAATACGCAGCCGCATGAAAAAGGGGGTAAGAATGAAGCTTGCAATCCAAAATTCCGGTCCGACGTCGAAGCTCTGGCTGACGCTACTTTCGACAAGCTGCGTGGCACTTCTGCCCACGGCCGCCTCAGCGCAGGCCGTCAGTGACGATGAAAGCATCATCGTAACGGCGGAGCGCGCAGTCGCCGCGACCAAAACCGATACGCCGCTCACCGAAGTGCCGCAGTCGATCAGCGTCGTCACCGCTCAGGAATTCCAGGACCGCACAGTCGTCGACTTCCAGGACGTCTACCGCTACAGCGCCGGTGTCGCCTCCAACAACAGCGTGGACTCGCGCGGCGACTTCGTGCTGACGCGCGGCTTCGATGCGGCGCAGTATCTCGACGGGCTGAAGCGTATGCCCGATTTCATCTACGGCGCTCGGCTCGAGCCGTTCACGCTCGAACGCGCCGAAGTGCTGCGCGGTCCGTCTTCGGTGCTTTACGGCGCGGGCGGCCCCGGCGGCGTTCTCAATGCGGTCAGCAAGCTGCCGCAGTTCGAATTCGGCGGCGAGGTCGGCATCATCGGCGGTACTGACGACCGCATCCAGGGCCAGATCGATGTGACAGGTCCGCTCACCGAGGGCGTTGCTGCGCGCTTCGTCGGCGTGCTGCGCGACGGCAAGACGCAGTGGGGTACGCCCGATGACCGCCTGCTCATCAACCCGTCGCTGCGTTTCCAGCCCGGCCCGAACACCGACATCACGTTGATCGGCCTCTATCAGAAGGACAAGCAGGGCTCGCTTGGCTACGCGCCGCTCTTCAAGTCGCTTCTCGCGCCGAGCAAGGCGGAGCGGGTGAAGTTCAACTTCTATCAGGGCGAACCCGGTTTCAACGGGATGGACACCGAATATGCGTCCGCCGCGCTGATCGTCTCGCACAGCTTCAGCGATGCGATCACCTTCCGCAGCGCCTCGCGCTACAGCCACATGGATACGGACTACAAGGAAGTCTACACAAACTACACGAGCGAACCTTGGGAAGACGAGGCGGAGACGATGCTTCGCCGCGAGTTCTACGTGAATTACGAGAAGAGCAAGGTCTTCAACAGCGACAACAATCTCTCGATCGATTTCGCGACCGGCCCGATCGAGCACAAGGTTCTGCTCGGCGTCGATTATACGTGGTTCAAGCAGAGCAAGGACGAGGGCTTCTCGTACCTCAACTTCTTCCCATTCCCGGCGCCACCGCCCATCAACATCTATAATCCGGAATATGGTGCGGATTTCGACTACGGCGCTTTCAACTTCCTCGATTACAAGAGCACGCAGCTCGGTTTCTATGTTCAGAACCAGATGAGCTACGCCGACCGCGTGCATGTCGTGCTCGGCCTGCGCCGCGACAAGGCGACTTCGAAGCGCAACGGCGTGTCTGAGCTTTCGCAGACGGCATGGTCGTTCCGCGGCGGTATCATCGCCGAGGTGGTGAAAGGCGTTTCGCCCTATTTCAACTACGCCGAATCCTTCCTGCCCGTGCCGGGCGGCGACTTCTTCGGAAATCCGTATGCGCCCCGCACCGCCCGCCAGTACGAGGGCGGCGTGAAGTGGGAGCCGATGCGCGGCGCCCTGCTCAGCGTGGCGTATTTCGACATCAAGGAATCGAACTATATTTCGCAGGATCCCGGCAACATCCAGAATTTCATTCAGGGTGGTTCCGTGGGCTCGACGGGCGTTGAGCTCGAAGCGATCATACGGATGCCTGAAAACTTCGAGTTCACCGCGTCCTATAGCTACATCGACGCGAAGGTGCTGACGTCAAGCTCGACGCTTACGGCCGGCGACCGTCTCTCGGCGCAGCCGCGGCAACTCGCTTCGATCTGGGGATCGAAGACGTTCATGGTGGGAGACGACTGGCAGGTCCGTGCCGGTGCCGGCGTGCGTCATATCGGTAACAAGATCGATGCGGGCCAGTCATTCCTGACGCCGTCGGTGACGCTGGTCGATGCGATGGTGTCGGCAACCCGGGGGCAGTGGGTCGCGTCCGTCAACGCGAGCAACCTGTTCAACAAGAAATACTACGACCTCTGTTCGCTGCTCGCGACGACACATGGCCTGTGTACGGCGGCGAAGGACCGCACGCTGCTTGCGTCGCTGACGCGCAAGTTCTGATTGTCCTCCAGGAGGAGCACGCCCAGGCGTGCTCCTCTTCAGGTTTTTCGCGTGAGAGTCCAATGATCCTGCCTTCCCGCAATTTTCTGCCGAAAGCCGCTGTCGCCCTCGGCGCAATGCTTCTCGCGTCCTGTGCGGGGCAGGCCGTGCAGTCGCCTGCGGAAACGGCCGATCTCATCCTCACCAACGCGCGCGTCTACACGGTGGAAACCGCGCAGCCGTGGGCGGAAGCCGTTGCGATCGACAACGGCAAGATCGTCGCCGTGGGTTCTGCGAAGGACATGCTGAGATATCGGGGAACCGATACCCGTACCGTCGATCTCGGCGGGCGCCTGCTCATGCCTGCGTTCGGCGACGCGCACGTGCATCCCGTGTTCGGTGGCATGGCCTATACGCGCTGCTCGCTCCACGACGGCAAGACCGTGGAGGATTACCAGAAGATCGTTGCCCGCTGCGTGGCTGCATCGCCTGGTGACGGGCCGATCTACGGCGTCGGCTGGCAGGACGCGCTGTTTCCGCCCAAGGGCGTGCCGCGCAAGGAACTGCTTGATGCCGTCACGACGAAGCGCGCGCTGATCTTCGAATCCGTCGGTGGCCACAGCTACTGGGTGAATTCGAAAGCGCTCCAGATCGCTGGGATCACCAAGGGCACACCCGATCCGGCCAACGGTCACATCGACCGTGATCCCGCGACAGGCGAGCCGGTGGGCGGCTTGCAGGAAGCCGCCATGACGCTGGTCGGCGATCTCATTCCAAAGCCCACGGCGGAAGAGGTGCAGAAGTCGATCGTTTATGTCGCGCACCACTTCAACAGCCTCGGCATCACGAACTGGCACGACGCCGGCATCGATCTCGCCGCCGACGGAACCAGTGAAACGCTTGCAGCCTATCACGCCGTCAAGGACCGCGGAGAGCTGAGCGCGCATGTTTCGCTCGCCTTCAAATGGGAGAATGAGCGGGGCCTGGAACAGATCCCGGCGATCCGGGTCGCTTCCGAACGTGCCGCCGCGTGGGGAATCAGCGCAAAATCGGTCAAATTCTATGCGGACGGTGTCATTCCGCAGCAGACGGCGGCCATGATCGCGCCCTACGAGCACGCGGGCGACCATCGCGGGCCTTTGCAGATCAAGCCCGAAACGCTGGCGCAGGCGATCACCACGCTTGGCAAGGATGGTTTTCAGCCGCACGTCCATGCGATCGGGGACCGTGCCGTGCGCGTCGCGCTCGATGCATTCGCTGCCGCAAAGAATAGCAACGGCACCGCGAACCGGCCGATGATCTCGCACCTCAACGTCGTCGATCCGGCCGATCAGCCGCGCTTCGGCGAGCTCGGCGTCATCGCGCAGTTCCAGCCGACGTGGTCGAGCAACTATCCGTATATGGACCTCACCAAACAGGCGATCGGTCCGGTGCGATCCGGCTACATCTATCCTTCGCATGGCATTCTCGCGCCGGGCGGCATGATCGCTTATGGTGCCGATTGGCCCGTGGCGACCGCGAACCCGCTGTTCGGCCTTCAGGTTGCAGTTACGCGCGTGAATTATGAAGAGCCTGCAACACCGCCGCTGCTTCCCAAGGAAGCGATTACGCTGGAGCAGGCGATCCGCGCGCATACGCTGAATGTCGCCTATGCGAACGGCATGGAAACGCTGACGGGATCGATAGCGCCCGGCAAGAGTGCGGATCTTGTCGTTCTCGACCGGAACATCTTCACGCTCGCCCCGCTCGAAATCGGCAAGGCGAAGGTGATGGTCACGCTGTTCGAAGGCAGGCCGGTGTTTGGAAACTGGTCGTCGTTGGGCGCGGCGAAGGCGCCTTAACGCGCGCGCGCCGCCGCGCGCAGGCTCGCGGTGACCGACCGGCTCGGTACAGAGATATGGGTTTCTTCATCCAGCATGATGAAGTCGCTGCGCAGACCCTGCGCGGAAAGCGTCGCCATGCGCTGCGCGAGCGCCTTCGTATCGCCCGGAATATTGCCTTCCTCTTCGCGTTCACCCGCCATCAGCAGCAAACTGGTCGCCTTGCCGGTATCGGGGGTCTTCAGGACCTGTGCCCTGAACGCAGCCTCTTCCGCCAGGATGGATTGGTTGTCCCACCAGATCGAAGGGCTGGTCGCGATGATCGTGCGGAACGCGCCGGGGCGGGAATAAAGCATATGGAGCGCGAACAGGCCGCCGAGCGAATGCCCGTAAAGCGATTGCCGGGTGGTGTTCAAGGAATAGCGCTTCTCGATTGCCGGGCGCAGCTCGTCGAGCAGGAACTTCGCGAACCGGTCGCGCCCGCCGCTTTGATATTGCGCGAAGGCCTGTTTCAGCGCCGGGGTTGCGATGGGCGCGGTGAAATCGAACATGCGCCGTGGATCGTAAATCTGTTCGCCCGGATGGCCGACGCCCACGACGATCATCTTGTCGATGCCGCTACTACCGAAGCCTTGGATGCGGCGCGCTTCGGCGAAGCCCGCGAACATTGCATTTCCGTCGAGCACGTAGAGGACCGGATAGCCGTCCGCCGGAGCCGGCGCCGAGGGACGCGAAACGAAGATGCGAAACACCTGCCCATCGGCCGAGGTCATGTCCCACGTCTCGGTTTCGGGCATCGCGTAGGGAACGGATACGGGTTCCGCCGCCGCCGCCGGAACGGCGAGTGCAAGGGCGACGGCAAGGCAAATGGGTCGCATCACATCAGGTCTCCTGTCGGCGGGCGACGGTCGGCCCAGGGCTGAGCCTCTTCCAGCGCGGCGCCGAGCGCGAGCAGCAGGTCGTCGCCGCCATGCCGCGTCCAGAACATGGCGCCCGCTGGAAGGCCGTCGGACGCCATGAACAGCGGCAGCGACAGGCCGGGATACCCCGCCATGTTCTGAACCTGCGTATAGTTCACATGCCGGAAGTGATCGCGCCACAGCGCTTCGAACTCCCGGTCGGGTGCCAGCACGCCGAGCGGTGGCGGTGTGCTGCTGGTGACTGGGCTCAGCACGACATCGTACTGCTGCCAGAACGCATCGAGGCTTCCGTCGATCTCCGCAATCGCGCCGAGCGCGGCGGCAAGATCGTCGGCCGTCATGCCGTCGCGCCGCCGCGCAAGCCCCAGCGTCCACGGTTCGAGCAGGGCATCCGCCTGCGCCGCCAGCCGCGCCCGGCAAAGATCAACGACATCCCCGCCGCCATAGCTCCACAGAACATCGAACGCACGGCTCAGCGCACCGCGATCGATCGGCGGCTCGCAGGGTTCCACACGCCACCCAAGTGTCTCGCACAGAGCCGCTGCCTTCCCGATCACTTCGGCAACGGCCGGATCAGGCTGCAACCCGTCCAGTCCTTTCAAACTCACTGCCACCCGCAGCGTATCGGTCGACTTCGTCTCACCCGACTGCGGCCGAAGAAACCGCGCGGCCCAGATCGTGTCGCGCATCGTGCGACCGTAAAGCCCGTCGGAGGTCAGCAGATCGTCTGCGAGGCTCGCCCCGCGCGCGCGGAGGTTCCATCCCCGGCTCGGCTTGAAACCGATGACGCCGCAATGCGAGGCTGGAATGCGGATCGAACCGCCGCCGTCGCTGCCCGTGGCGAAAGGCACCATGCCCGCCGCGACTGCCACCGCCGCACCGCTGCTCGAACCGCCGCTGCTGCGTGTCAGATCCCACGGGTTGCGAGTGGGGCCGTACAGCAGTGCCTCGCCCGTGCCGATCAGGCCGAACTCCGGCATGGTCGACATCCCGGCGGGAATGAGCCCCGCTGCATCCAACCGAGCGGTGAAGGGGTAACGGACCTTGCCCGTCGCGCCCGTCCGCGTCCGCGAGCCCGACAGCATCGGGAAACCGGGATATTCGAGCGAGGCCTTGAGCAGATACGGAACTCCCGCCATCGGCGCGGCTCTGTCCACCGAGCGTGCTGCTTCAAGCGCATGGTCGAAGGCGCGGTGGCTGACGGCGTTGACGACGGGATCGAGCTTTTCGATCCGCTCTATCGCGGCCTCGACGAGCATGGTCGGCGCAACCTCGCCGCTGCGGACGAGCGCGGCCTGCGCATGGGCGTCGAGCGTGGCGATCATCGCTGCCGCCACCACAGCAAAAGCCCGTAGCTGCCTGCGGCGAGCAGCGTGGCATCGAGCGCGGGAACGGTCGTGAGCGACAGACCCATGCGCATCGCGGGCAGGGTGATGGCGAGCGAACCCAGCCACACGCCGATCGCGTCCCAGCGGATTGCGGGCGGAGCCTCGCCGTCCGCTCCCCGAAAACGCGAGAAGCCGTCGATCACGTAGATGGCCGCGATCGGCGGAATGATTAGGCCAAGCGTCACCAGAAACGGAATGAAGGAATTGATGATGCCGAGCAGCGCGAAGATGCAGCCGATCGTCCCGCCGACGACGATGATGACCCATTGGCGGACACCGGGAAAGGTTGCGGCCATCGAGAGCCCGGCGGAATAGAGATTGAGCGCGTTGATCGTCCACACGGAGAGCAGCAGCATGGCGAGTGCCGGAATGCCGAAACCCATGGCGACGACGATCTGCATGATGTCCGTTTGCCCAGTCGCCAGCGCGATCAATGCCGAAATCAGCATGAGCACGGGCGCAGCGAGCGGAAAAGAAAGAAGCATCCCCCAGATCGCGCCGCGCTCGGTGCGGATGAAGCGCGACAGGTCCGGCATCGCGGCGACGGTAAGCATGTTGCCGCCGACGAGCGCGGAAAGAGCGATGCCGAAGCTCATCGGCGTCGGCGGGTTCGCGACGGGCGCGAGAGCGACCGGCTGGGCGCCGACGGCGGTGACGCACACGGCGACCAGAATGATGCCCGCCAGCGGCACGGCAACCATCGCCAGCCGGTCGAGTGTGCGAAAGCCGTAGATCGTCGAGGCCGTAATCAGCACGCTGCCCAGGATGACGAACGTGCCGAAATCGCCGGGTATCCCGTAACCCTGCTTCGACGCGGCAACCATTGCATCGCCGAAGAACGACACATTGACCCCGAACCAGCAGAAATGGACGATTGCGATCACGATGTTGACCAGCGCCGCGCCCTTCATGCCGAACGAGCGCTGGACGAGCAGATAGGTCGTCAGCCGTGTACGAACGCTGATGATCGCGGTGAGGCAGGCGGCAGCGCAAAGGATGAGCCCGGAGAGAAGGGCGGCGAGAACCGCCTTGTCGAGCCCGAGCGCGAGTCCGGTCTGTGCGCCGTTCAGGAAGCCCGGCAGCGAGAAGGTAAAGCTCGTGATGATGAGCGCCACGCGCCATCCCGCGACGGTCAGGTGTTCCGGCAGCGGTCCGCTGGCATGGGCATCGCTGTGCCCGCCGCTCATTTCGTCTCCGCGGTGTCGAGGTTTTCGAGCGCGATGAAATCGGTGCCGAGCCTGAAGGCGCGCGGCCCGACGAAACGCAGCGCCGACTCTTCGCGAAGCATCGCGGGCGCAGCGGCTGCGATCACCTTGACGCGCTGGCCGTATTTCAGACGCTCGGTGGTGATCGTGTCGGCGGTTTCCCGGTCCATGATGGTGATGAGATCGGGCACCATCGCGCGAATCCTGCCGTCCTGGCGGGCGATGAGGTTCTCGTTCTGAAATTCGATTTCCATGCGCCCTTGCCCCCCGAAACCGTCGATTATGACGTTTCCGACCGAAAAGCCACCGCGCGTCTCGCGCTCCAGATCGACGATCTTGCCATCGAAGAGCGTTTTGCAATGCGGGTAAAGGCCGGTTGCGCGGAGGGCATCCGCAAGGGCCTCAAACGGGTCCTGCCGGGCGGCACGCGCCTCGCGTATGGCGGCGCCCGTGGCGATTGCCGCGCTGACGCTGCCCGCAATCGCGTGCGCGCGCGCCTCGGCCCCGGTGAGAGGATATTCGACCATGTGCGCGATGCCGCCGAGCGCCACGGAAAGGCTTCGCGCGATGCGTTCGTGCGCGAGATTGTCGTCGGTCTCGATCACGGTCAGCGCGCCGCAGGAGGCGGTGACGACCGACGGGCAGGCGCTGAGGCCCCGGATGTTGAAGATCGCCATTTGCGATTCCGGGAAGGCGCGCCCCATGCCGTCGCAGTCGACGACCGGCACGCCCATGTCGGCTGCGGCTATGATCGGCGCGAGCCCGTTGCCGCCGCCGATCTCGATAGGCAGTACGGCATCGATGCGGCGGCCGAGGATCGTCTCCAGCCGCCGCAGTCCGGCGACCGCCTCGCTGCCGTTCGGCAGCTTTTCCACCGAAACGGTCGGTGCGCCGATCCAGCCGCAAGGAACCACGAGCGCGTCGTCGCCGAGTGACGCGAGCGTGATCAGTTCGACAGGACCACGCCGCTCGATCGCCGCTTCCGCGAGGAGCAGGCTGTAATAGGGATCGCCGCCGCCCCCGGAACCGAGAAAGGCCGCACCGCGCGCAAGATCGGCGAGCGTCTCGCGCTCAATGCGCATGGCGCGCGCCCGCGATTACGGTGCCGGCGGCCGGCGAAGACGGTTCCGCCAGATCGCCAACGGCTTTCATGCGCACCTGTGCGGAGCGCCCCGGCAAATAGCTCAGAAACACCTCTTCCATATCGACGATCTGGATACTCTCCCTCAGGCCCCCGTTCGCGGCGACGCGCGCGGAGACGGCCTCCCGCATACGCTCGAGGGCTGCGTGGCGCGGCACGGAATCGTAGTCCACGATCTGTTCGAGTTGCGCCCCGATCTGCGCGATGGCGGCCCCCACGGCGTTGGCGACCGAGGCATGGGCCGGCCTCAGCACCTGTGTTGCGCCCGGCAAGTCATCGTCGATCAGGAAATGCCCGCCGCCGACCGCGATGATCGGAACCTCGCCCTTCGCTGTCTTCATCCGATCGATGCCATCGGCGAACATGGCCTGTATACGGCGCCAGATGGCGGTTTGCACGGTGGCGCTGAGTGGCGGAATGCGGGCGGGGTCGCCAAAGCGGGTTCGTCCGGCCGCCACGGCGATATCGCTCGCCGTCAGCGTCCGGCCGCCAAACAGGAACGCATCCTGCAGGATGCGGTAGCCGACCGAATCCGGCCCGATCCGCAGATCGGTTTCAGCAAGCAGGTCCGCCATGTAGAGCTCGGGATCGAGGTGGATGCGCGTCCCGCCACCGAGGCCGAGGGCGAGAATGTCCGGCATTCGGAAGTTGGTGCGGACACCGCCGATGTCCACCGAAATCGAGGACTCGCGGGGGAAGCCCTTCGAAAGTACGCCGATGTCACAGGTGGTTCCGCCCACGTCCATGACGATCGCGTCGTTGATCCCGGTGAGGAAGGCGGCCCCGCGCATACTGTTCGTGGGGCCGGAGCCGATCGTCATCACCGGGTAGCGCGCGGCATCCTCCGCCGAGATCAGCGTCCCGTCGTTCTGCGAGATGAACAGGGGCGCTGCGAGCTTCAGGTCGCTGAGCGCGCGCTCGAGCGAAGCCACGACATGCCGGGCGAGGCTGGCGAGCGCTGCGTTGAGGATCACGCCGTTCTCGCGTTCGATCAGCCCCAGCCGTCCGATGGTATGCGAAAGGCTGATGCTGGCACCGGGATGTTCGGCACGGATTGCCTGCGCGGCGCGCTCTTCCATGGCCGAATTGATCGGGGCGAACGCGCTGCTGACGGCAATGCTGTCAATCCCGCTTTCCCGGCAACGCCGTGCTGCCTCGCGTACGCGCTCCTCGTCGAAGGCCGAGATCTCGCGGCCGTCGAATTCATAGCCGCCGGGCAGCAGAAAGATTTGGCCGCAAATCTGTTTCGCAAGGGGCGCGGGCCAGCCCGTGAACGGGGGCAGCGCCTCACCCGAAGGGCTCGCCAGCCGCATGATCGCAACCCGGTCCAGCCGGTTCGCCTCGACGAGCGCATTGGTGAAATGCGTCGTGCCGATCATCACCGCCGTGATCGCACCCGGCGCAACGTTTCCGTCCTCGAGCACGGCACGGATGGCGGCCGAAACGCCGCTGCTGACGTCCGGGGTCGTCGGCTGCTTGTTCGTTGCGATGATCCGGAGGCCATCGATCAGAACGGCGTCGGTGTTCGTTCCGCCGACATCGACACCAATACGCACCTGATCCTCCTCGAAGCGTCGCTCGCAAACTCTGGGGGATTTGAAGGGCCTGGCCCCTCGTACGCAACGCGAATTACGGGTGTGAGCGGGTGCGAACGGGTAATGCGCCTGCCCGATTCGGGTAAAACCCCGCGGCTACCGTGCACAAGCGTCCCGCCCGGTTGCCAGGCCCGCGCTCAACCCGTAACTTCGGCTCATTCGGTAGAATGAAATCACGCGCGCGAGGTCGGGGCCCCATGCTGGATGTGATTGCCGCCAAATTCGATCCGCCGATTTGGATGGGCGAGCAGATTCACCGCGGCCTTCTGCTGCGCCAGCTGAACCATGCGCTGTCCCATCGTCTCACGCTCGTCCACGCGCCCGCCGGTTATGGCAAGACCAGCCTGCTTGCGCAGTGGCGCGATAGTCTGCCGCCAGCTGCGGCGCAGGTGGCCTGGCTGACGCTGGAACGCGATGACCGGGATTTGAAGCGTCTGGTGCGCTACCTCTTGATCGCGATCCACGGCGACGCTCAGGACGGAGGCCAGAAAAGCTCCTCGCCGGATTTGCCGCCACGTGCCGCGCTCTCGGCGATCATCAACGGGCTCGCGGGTCGTTCGAACCCCTTCGTGCTGATCCTCGACGACCTTCACCACGCCGACAGCGAACCGGTGGCGGCGTTCCTGCAATCGCTGATCCGGCTTGCGCCCGCCAACTGTCACTTCGTTTTCGCATCGCGCGACTATCCCCGGCTCGGCCAGTCTGTGCTCGCGGCCGAAGAGCAGGTGCTCGAAATCACGGCGCACCAGCTGAAATTCTCGCTCGCCGAGACGGAAAGTCTGCTGGCGCGCACCGACGAGCCACTGAGATCTTCCGATATCGAAACCATTCTGGACCGGACCGAAGGCTGGCCGATCGCCGTGCAACTGGCATCGCTTTCGCTGAAGCGCGGCGCGGACGCAGGACGGGTGATCGATGAATATTGCGGGTCCAGCACCGATCTTGCGCGCTATCTTTCCGAGCAGGTGCTGATGACTCTGCCGCAGGACACGCGGGAGATCGTGATCCGCACCGCGCTGCTCGACCGTCTGACAGGCGGAATGGTCGATCTGCTGTGCGATCGCGAGGACGGCTGGCTGGTGCTGGAGCGGCTGGAGCAGCAGGGCGTCTTTCTGGCGCCGGTGACGTGGGAACGACGCGAGTATCGTTATCACCAGCTGTTCGCCGAATATCTGCGCGACCGCTTCGAGCGATCCGATCGCGCCGGCTATTCCGCCCTTCAGCGGCGGATCGCGCAGTGGTTCGCTGAGCGCGGCATGGTGGCCGACGCCGTGAACCACGCGATTCTCGCGTCGGATGATGTGCTGTTGGCCGGGATTATCGAGGAGGCCGGGGGATGGCGGTTGATACCGCAGGGCTTGCAGGGCGTCGTCGAGCGCGGCCTTTCGAAATTGCCGGCCGCGCTCATCCGCGCGCGTCCTGGCCTCGCGCTCGCGCAGGTGTATCTCCAGATCAAGCTGGGTGAACTGGGCGCGGCGCGCGCAGAGTATGACCGCCTCGCCGACGAAGCCGAAAAGGCCGAGCTTTCCGCCGCTATCCGCATCGAAATGCAGGTCGTGGGCGATACGCTCACCGACTACGAGAACCAGCCGATGGCGTTCGAGGATCTACTCGCGCGCGAGGCGCTTTTGCGCAAGTTCCCGGCGAACGATCATCTGGTCCTCGCCAACATCTCCGAAACACTGGGCGCCAAATATTTCGAGGGCGGCTGGTTGGAACGCGCGTTGCAGCCGACGCTCGCCGCGCGCGAACATTATCAGTCCTGCGGATCGCTCTACAGCGATCTCTTCACCCGCTTCCTCGAAGCGCGGATCAAGCGCGCGCAGGGACGATCGAAGGAGGCGGGAACGATCCTGCAGGCGGCTTGGCAGGCCATTGTAGAGAATTTCGGTAGCCGGTCCGACCTTGCCGCGAATTGCGCGGCGTTTCAGGCGGAACTGCTCTACGAGCAGGACCGCGTTGCCGAGGCGCGCGAACTGCTGTCGTGGGCGCTGCCGCACATGGAGCAGTCGGATGGCTGGGTCGATGTCTACGCGGTGGCCTATTTCACGGAAGCAGGCGCGCTGGCGGGCGAGGGCGCGTTCGACGAGGCATGCGATGTCGTGGCGCGGGCGCGGCGCGTGGCAGGGCGTCGGCGCCTGCTGCAACTCGAGCAGCTCGCGGACATTTGCGAAATCGATCTGAAGGTTTCTCAAGGGTTCCTGTCCGCGGCCGGGACGATCGATCTCGATCGCTATGCCGACATGATGACGGAGGAGTCTCCTCAGTACCGCCCCGTTGCCGTGGCGGCATCCCTCTGCAGGGTGCGGCTTCGCCTGCTCACCGGTGCGCACGAAGCTGCGCTGGAAGAACTCACGCGCTTGCGGGCTTGGGCGGATCAGCGCGGCGCGGGGCGGCTTCTGGTCGATGTCAACATCCTGGCCGCGGCGGCGATGCGCGGTCAGGGCGCGATCGATGATGCGCGCAACTGTTTCGACGAGGCGGTCAGTATTGCGATGTTTCAGGATATCGTCCGGCCGTTCGTGGACGCGCGGCAGTTTGTTGGGCCTTGCCTTGAAGATGCGATGCGCGCCGACACACAGGTGGATCGCTTCCGCGCCCAGTTCCTGAAAACGCTGGCAAAATCTCTCGCATCCTGCCGTAACACCGTGACGGGGCAGGGGCCGTTCACCGAGGCGGAGGCCGAGGTGCTGCTGTATCTGAGCCAGGGCCATTCGAACAAGGAGATCGCGCGGCTGATCGGCATGTCGCCCGATACCGTAAAATACCGGCTGAAATCGGTGTTTCGCAAAATCGGCGTTGCCAAGCGCCGTGATGCCGTTCGCATCGCCGCCGAGCGCGGCCTCGTTTCAGGGCAGCCTGCGCCCCCCAATTGAAGCCCTGCACTGCAGAGATTATTGGCTCCTCGCGAGCGGAAACGATGGAGCAATATTCAGTGTCGATATTCGAACAATTTGCTTGCGACGATGTGCGTGCGCTGATCGAGGCCTATCCGCTCGCGTGGGTCTGCAGCGGCGGGGCCGATATGGAGGCAAGTTTGTTGCCGCTTGTCGGTGTTTTCGGCGAGGATGGAAGCCTCGTTGAATTGATTGGTCACATGGGACGGGCCAATCCCCTTCATGCCGCATTGGCCGCTGATCCCCGCGCGACGATTTTGTTCAAGGGACCGGACGCTTATGTGAGCCCTGAACACGCTGGCCGCCGCAACTGGGGGCCGACGTGGAATTATGCACAGCTGAAAATCGGCGCTGAGATCACGTTCGACCCGACCTTCACGGCAGCCTCGCTGCAGATTCTGCTCGAAGCGGTGGAAACGGGTCGGCCGCAGCCGTGGAATGTCGATGCACTGGGGACGCGCTACGAGACCATGCTGGCCCAGATCATCGGCTTCCGGGCGCGCGTGACGTCGCTGTCGGGACGGTTCAAGCTCGGGCAGGACGAGGCGCCGGAAACGTTGCAATCCATTCTGGGGGCGCTTCCCGATGCAGCGACGACGGCGTGGATGCGCCGCTTCAATCCGGGACGCTATTGACGACGCCCATCGCGATCAGCGCATCGATGTCGCTTTCCCGCATTCCGGTTTCGCGTAGGATAGCCCGGCTATCTTCTCCAAGACCGTGCGGCGCCCTGTCGGGCTGGGGTTCGAAGCCGTGGAACAGCACGGCTTGTGGCAGGCTACGGACAATGCCTTCGGGATAACCATCAGGAACATCGAAAAAGCCGACCTGGGTGAGGTGCGGGTCGGTGAGCAGGTCTTCGAGGCTGTTCACTTCCGAGCACGGCACGTCGCACTCCGAAAGCGCGGCAATCCATTGGGCGGTCGTGCGCGCGGCCATGCTTTCGGCGACGAGCGCGTAGAGCTCGTCGATATGCGCGGGGCGCTGCTGGGGATCGCGGAACCAGCCTTCTTCCGCTACATCTCCGCGGCCGATCTCCGACAGGAACGCGCGCCACTGGCGGTCCGTGTAGGGCAGCACTGCGATCCAGCCGTCGGCGCTGCGGAACGGACGGCGATTGGGTGAGAGCACGCGGGGATAGCCCACGGCGCCCCCCGACTCAAACGTTGCAGCTGCCAGATGCTCGTTGAGAAGAAACGCGGCCAGCGCCTCGAACATTGGCACCTCGACCTTGATCGCCCCCTCGCGGCCGTTCGCGCGGGCGAGGAGCGCGGCAAGGATCCCATAGACCGCGTGAAGCGCGGCGATTTTGTCGGCGAGAATGGTGGGGACGAAGCGCGGGTCGCCGCCCGTTGCCGTGCCGAGGCCCGCGATGCCGCTTACCGCCTGTATGATGTCGTCGAAGGCCGGGCGATCACGATACGGGCCGCGCTGGCCGAAGCCGACGGCGGCGCAGTGGACGATGCGCGGATTGATCGCCGCCACGGCCTCGAAGCCAAGGCCGAGACGGTCGGCGGCGTCGATGCGCATGTTGTGGAAAAGAACGTCTGCGGTTTTCAGCAGCTCCGCGAAGGTCGCGCGGCCCTCGGCGGCCTTCAGGTCGATCGCTAGCATCCGCTTGTTGCGGTTGTTGTTCACGAAAAGCGCGCCGCCGCCTTCGCCGCGCGGATGGGCATGGCGGGCGATATCGCCTTCCATGGGCTCGACCTTGATGACGTCGGCGCCGAGGTCCGCGAGCAACTGACCCGCATAGGGGCCGAGCACCACGGCGCCCACCTCGATTACCCGTATTCCTTCCAGCAATGCCAGCATCGTTCGCGTCTCCGTCTTGACTTCTATTCCCAAAGAGAGACAAAAATGTCCACAAATAGAAATTATTTGAGGAGTCGCGATGTCGACCGGTTTCCGTTTCGATCGTCTTTTCATTGGCGGCGCGTGGGTCGCCCCGCTCGATGGGGGCGTGCGGCCGAGCATCGATCCGGCGACGGGCCAGCCGTGGGGTGACGTGGCTTACGGCGGCGCGCGCGACATCGATGCGGCGGTCGCGGCGGCGAAGGCGGCGTTCGAGGGGCCGTGGCGGAAGATGCCGCCGTGGGAGCGCGCGGCGCTCTTGCGCAAATTCGCGGACCTCTATGCAACGCGCGTCGGTGCGCTCGCCGAGGTCGAAACGCGCGACAACGGACGCGCCGTGCGCGAATCGCGCGGCGATATCGGGTTGCACGCGCAATATTATCATTGGTTCGCCTCGCTCGCCGACAAGCTCGGTGGGCGCACCATTCCGATGGACGACAGCGTTCACGCCTTCACCACGCGCCATCCCGTGGGCGTGGTCGGCGCGATCACGCCGTGGAACGTGCCGCTGATGGCGGCGGCGTGGAAACTCGGGCCAGCGCTCGCGGCGGGCTGCACGGTGGTGCTGAAGCCCGCCGAGCAAACTCCGGCCTCATCGCTGGCGCTGGCGCATCTGTTCGAAGAGGCAGGGTTTCCGCCCGGCGTCGTCAACGTTGTGCCGGGTGACGGCCCGGTCGCTGGTGCGCGTCTGGTGGAACATCCCGATGTCGCGAAGATCAGCTTCACGGGCGAGGGGACGACGGCGAAGACCATCCTGAAAGCGGGCGCGGACACGCTGACGCGCTGCACCTTCGAACTGGGCGGCAAGGCCCCCCATATCCTCTTTGCCGACGCTGATCTCGATCAGGCGCTAAACGCGGCGACCGGCTCGGCATGGGCGCTCTGCGGCCAGAGCTGCGCACTCGGCAGCCGCGTCCTCGTTGAGCGGCCTGTCTACGACAGGGTCGTCGAGGCGTTCCGCGAGCGCGCCGCGCGCGTGCGTGTCGGAATGCCGCTCGACCCCGCTACGCACATGGGCCCGCAGGCGCATCAGCAGCAGCTCGAAAAGACGCTCTCCTACGTCGCGATCGGCCGCGCGGAGGGCGCCGAACTGGTAACGGGCGGCGCGCGCATCGATCGCGACGGTCTCGCCGGCGGCTATTTCGTCGAGCCGAGCGTGTTCGCGGGGGTCTCGGCGGACATGCGGATCGCGCAGGAGGAAATCTTCGGGCCGGTGGCCGCGATCATCCCGTTCGACGGTGAGGAGGAGGCAGTCTCCATCGCCAATTCGACGCCCTACGGGCTCGCCGCAGGGCTGTGGACACGAGACACGGGCCGCGCGCACCGTGTCGCCGCGCGGATCGAGGCGGGCATGGTGTGGGTGAACACCTACCGCTACATCCGCTGGTCGACGCCCTACGGCGGCGTCAAGGCGAGCGGCTGGGGCCGCGAGAACGGTATCGAGGGACTCGATCCGTTCCTTGAAACCAAGACCACGATCGTTTCGACCACCGGCACCTTCGCCGATCCCTTCGCAAACTGAGGACAAGACCATGCGCCTTTCGGGCAAGCTCGCCATCGTCACCGCCGCAGCATCGGGCATGGGCCGCGCCGGCGTGGAGCGTTTCGTGCGCGAAGGCGCGCGCGTTGCCGCCATCGATATCAACCCGGATGCGCTTGCGGCGCTCGTTCACGAGTTCGGGGAGAGCCGGGTGACACCGGTCGCCGCCGATCTCTCCACGCCCGAAGGTGCGACCGACAGCATCGACCGCGCCGTCGCGGCGCTGGGCGGCGCGGATATTCTGTGGGCACATGCCGGAATGCCCGGGCCGGCATCGGTCGAAAACCTCGATCTTGCCGCCTATGACAAGGCGATCGCGCTCAACGTCACCGCAGCGGCCTTGGGTGCCGGACAAGTGGCGCCGCACATGCGCGCGCGCGGCGGCGGTGCGATCGTGTTCACATCCTCGATCTCCGGCCTCGTCGGATCGATGATGAGCCCGATCTATTCCGCCGCGAAGTGGGGCGTCGTCGGGCTCGGCAAAAGCCTCGCGCTCGCCTTCGCGCCCGACAATATCCGCGTCAACGTCGTTTGCCCCGGCCTTGCCGATACGCCGATGAAGGTCGGCTTCACGGGCCGCAGCGGCGATCCGGCGGAAGCTGCGGCGAATGAGGCGAAGATCGTCTCGGCGGTGCCGATGGGCAGGCTCGTTAAGCCGGGCGAGGTGGCAGACGCGGTGCTCTGGATGGTCTCCGACGAGGCGAGCTTCGTCACCGGCGTCGCCTTGCCGGTCGACGGCGGCTTCACGGCACGGTGACGCGAGGTGCTTGCAGCTTTTCCGGGCGCGCCGCTTCGGCCATACGGGAGGCTGCAATACCCTTCAGGCGAAAACCAACATGATCGTGCGGCAAGCAGCCAATGTGCTGGAAATCCTCGAATATTTCGCGAAGCGGCTGAAGCCGGCGACCCCCGCCGAGATGGCCGTGGATCTCGGCTGGCCGCGTTCGAGCACGTTCAAGCTGGTGGGTACGCTCGCCGCCAAAGGCTATCTCTACGAACCGCGCGGTCGCGGCAGCTATTATCCCAGTCCCCGCTGGCTGGTGCTCGCGGAAGCGGTGACGCGGGCAGAGCCGCTGCCCGAACGCTTCCAGCGGCTGGCCCGCGATCTGATGGAAGCCACCGGAGAGACGGCGGCGATCTCGGCGCCAGCAGGCATCTTCGCAACCTTCGTGGATGTCGCGGAGTCGCGTCAGCCGGTGCGCTATTTCGCAAGCGTCGGCGACCGGGTGCCGATCCATGCCAGTTCGGCGGGGCGTGCACTTCTCGCGCAGCTGAGCCCGGACGAACGCGAGCGCCTGTATCGCAAGATCGATTTTACCGCGTATTCGCCCGCCACGCCCACCACGCCGCAGGCGGTGGAAGCGAAGCTGGCACGCGCCGCCGAACGCGGCTGGCACCAGAGCAACGCCGAATACACGCCCGATCTTGCGGGTGTGGCCCTGCCTTTGCCGGGCAGCGACCGGCGCTTGTCCGTGGTGGTGGTCGGGCCGGTGTCGCGCTGCCTGGAGCGGCGTCCCGAAATGGCGGCGATCGTCGCAAGGCATCTGGCGACGCTGTAGCCTGCGTATCCAGATTCAATGAAGAGTCCGGGCGGCCCATCCGGCGCGCGTTCGGCGGGGGAGGGGCAGCATGAACAATGACCCAAGGGCGGTGCTTGCAGCCTCGCCAATGCGTCCGGCGCAGATTGTTGTCGTGGCGCTGTGCATCGCGCTCAACGCGCTCGACGGGTTCGACGTGCTCGCGATCAGTTTCGCGGCGCCCGGCATCGCGGCTGAGTGGGGTGTGGATAGAGCGACGCTGGGCGTGGTCCTGTCGATGGAACTGTTCGGCATGGCGGCAGGCTCCGTGCTCATCGGCAACATCGCCGACAGGATCGGGCGGCGGCCGACGATACTTTCCTGCCTGATCGTGATGACGCTCGGCATGGCCGCGGCGCTCTACGCGAACGACGTGATGACGCTTTCTGCGGTGCGATTTCTAACGGGCATCGGCATCGGTGGCATGCTCTCGTCGACGAGCGCAATGGTCGCCGAGTTCTCCAATGATCGCCGGCGCGGTCTCAGCATGGTGCTGAACATCGCGGGCTATTCGGTCGGCGCCATTTCGGGCGGACTGGTGGCTTCCGGATTGCTGGCGACGACGGGCGACTGGCGATCCGTCTTCATGCTCGGTACGGCGGCAACGGCCGCGTTAATTCCACTGGTGGTTTTCTTTTTGCCGGAATCGATCGAATCGCTGATTGCGCGGCGACCGGCAGGTGCGCTTGAAAGCGTCAATCAAATGCTCCGGAAACTTGGCCACGCGCCGGTCGATGCGCTGCCCGCGCCGCCGGAACAGGTCGTGAAGCCGTCCATCGCTTCGCTCTTTTCTCAGAACTATGCGCGCGTGACGATCCTGCTCACCACGGCCTATTTCGCGCAGATCCTGTTTTTCTATTACATCCAGAAATGGATTCCGAAGATCGTCGTCGATCTCGGCTTCGATGCGGCGGAGGCGGGCCGCGTGCTCGTCGCGGCCAATGTCGGAAATCTGGCGGGTGCCCTGGTCATCGGTCTCGCGAGCCAGCGTTTCAACCTGCGCCCCCTCGTTGCCGGTGCGATGCTGGCCGGGTTTCTCGCGATCGGGGCTTTCGGCCTCGTCGGCGCTGATCTCACGCGGCTTTCGATCACGGCTGCCGTGGCGGCATTCTTCGTCAATGCCGGGGTTGTCGGCATGTACCCGATCTTCGCCCAGACCTATCCGGCGGCGCTGCGCGCCAGCGGAACCGGGTTCGTGATCGGCGTCGGGCGCGGCGGCTCTGCACTGGGGCCGGTCGTCGCGGGTGCGTTGTTTGCCGGTGGGAATAGTCTGCTGATCGTTTCGCTGCTGATGGGCGTCGGCGGGTTGATCGCGGCGGCGATGATATGCCTGCTGCCGCGCGCGCGCTGAAAACAACACGCAGCCGACACCCTGACCGCGCTCAGCGGATTTCGAACGCGAATCTCAGCACATCGGTTACGGACCGTGCGGGCACGCTCATGTGGCCTTCCTTCTCGTAGCGCGTGAAGCGAACACGCAGGCCGTGACCTGAAAGACGGTCAAGCCGGTCGGCGAGCGCGCGGGCGGGTTCGGGATCATCATCGACATCGCGGTCGCCCACGACGATCATCAGGCGACTCGTCTTGCCGATCTTGCCGCTGGTGAGCCGCGCAGTGAATTCCCGTTCCTCGGCCAGCACGCCCTGATCGTTCCATTCGATGGAAGGGCTCGCCGCGATGATCGAATGGAAGGCATCGGGTCGGGAATAGAGCGAATAGAGGCCGAACAGCCCGCCGAGCGAATGGCCGAACAGCGACTGCCGCTCGGGATCGATCTTGTAGCGCTTCCCGATTTCGGTGCGCAGCTTGCCGGTCAGGAAATCCAGGAATTCCTTGCGGCCTCCGCTTTTGTACGTCGCCAGCCATCGCCATTGCGTCGGCGGCGGATCGAGGAGTGGCGGCGTCAGGTCGCTGAGCCGTCTTACGTCATACGTCTTTTCGGTCGGGTAGCCGACGCCGACCACGATCGATTTCCCGACAGGGTAGAACTCTTGCAGGCGCCGCGCTTCGGCAAAGGAGGCGAAGCTCGCGTTGCCGTCCAGCACATAAAGCACGGGATAGCCGTCCGCCGGTGGTTCGCCTTCAATCGGGAAGGAGACGAATATCCGGTAAATCTCGCCCGTGTCGGCTTTCATGTCCCACATATGCGTGGACGGCATCGTATAGCCTGGGGGAGATGGCGTCGCCGCGGGGGCCGCGCTTGCGACCATGGCAGGGAACAAGAGCAGCGCTGCGACAGGGACAAGTTTGATCATTCGCATTCCCCTTCAGCCATGCGGCCGGTGTGCGCTCAAGGCAAGGTCCGGTTCGGTCTTGCCTTCCCCTAGCACATGCTCAGCCACATAGCGCCCGACGGCAGGCCCATGTTTGAAGCCGTGTCCGCTGCCGCCGCCCACGATCCATGTGTTTGCCCAAAGCGGGTGCCGGTCGATCAGCAGATGGCCGTTGTCGCTGTTTTCGTACTGGCAGACCCGTGTTTCCGCGAGCGGACGGTCGGCAAGATCGGGAAAGCGCCGCCGAAGGTAGTTCCGAACGTCGTGAATGCCCTGATCGGTCACCCGGCGGTCGTTGCGGTCCGGATCTGTCTTCGGGCCATGCTTGTCGAGCGCGATCTTGAAGCCGCGCGCTTCGATGTCTGGAAAGCCGTAATGAAGGTCCGCGCTGCTGACATCGACCCACGCCGGAAGGTTCGCATGTCCGAAGCGCGCGTCGCCGGCCTCAGGCGCGAAAAAGAACACCTCCTGGCGGGTCGGAACGATACGGTTGCCGATCACGTCCGGAAACATTGTGGGAAGCCATGGGCCGCAGGCGAAGACGTAGGAGTCTGCGCGCAGCGTCTCGACGCTGCCCGAGATCGAATTGAGCGCCGATCCCGTCGAACGTGGCGGATCGATGGCCAACGTCCGATAGGTTCCGCCCGCTTTCACGAACTCGGAAACGAGATTTTGAATACTCCTGCGCGCCATCAGCGCGCCCATCGTCGGTTGCATTACGCCCACCGCGATGCCGCTGAAATTGATCTGCGGCCAGCGCTTCGCCATTTCGGGCGCTGTCATTTTCTCGATCGGTATGCCGAGCCCGCGCTGGAGCGCAATGCTCTCGTCGATCTTCGCGCTATCCTGCGGGTACATGTAAAGCGCGCCCGTTTCGAGGAAGATCGGGCTTTCGTGGCGACGCGACAGGCCATGCCACTCTGCGAGCGATTCCCACGCCCAGCGCGTGTACAGCGCGTTGCCTGCGTACTCCGTGCGGATAAGGCGCGTCTCACCGCCGGACGATGACCGGCTATGCGCCGCGCCCCAGGCATCGACGAGCAGGACCTTCTGCCCCCTGCGCTGCAAATTCCAGGCTGTCCATGCCCCAAACACACCTGCGCCGATCACGATGACGTTCCATCGGTCGGAGTCCTGGGCGAGGGCACGGTCCGAAAACGCACCGGCGAAAACGCCTGTCAACGCCATTCCGCCGAGCATGTTGCGACGGGATACCGGAGCGTTCGCCAAACCGGTTCCGCATGTCGTCGGGCGGCGAGTCGTCATCTCTTCTCCCTCACTCCGGACAAGCCGTTGCCAAGGCGCCTGCGTTACAGTCTCCGCTGAGATCAAGGTGCTGTTTCGCAAAAGACCCACGTCTTTTGGAGCGCTTTTCATCAGCTTTTTCTAGTGCGCCAAGGGGTAAGAGCGATCACATTTAGGGTAAGGCAAGGCCTCGGGCTTTTTTGGGATCGAATCGGCGGCTCTCGTCAATCGTCGAGATTGCGGTTGAGTGTGCGCAGCGTTCGGTTAAGGCGCATCACGTCGTCGGCCGGCATCTTGCCGAAAGTGCGGGTGTAGAGGCTGTCCGCCACGGCCCACGCCTGCTGGCCGGCACGTTTTCCCGCGTCCGTAAGCTCGACTTCGGTGACCCGCCGGTCCGATGCGCTCTGCCGGCAGCGGACGAGGCCGTCGGTCTGCATTCGCTGGACGATCCGGGTCATCGTCGGCAGCTTGACGATGGCATTGTCGGCGATTTCACTGACGCTGAGCACCTTGTCGCCGCGCAGGCTCATCAGCACGCGCCAGCGCGGGATGTCGAGCCCGAGCGTCTTCAGGGCGATTTCCATCTCGTGGAGATAGCGGCCGGTGAACCGTGTCAGCCAGTAGAACGGCCACTGCTCGATATCGAATTCGCCGGAGGCGGAGATCGCGCTGGGCACCTGTTCTGTCATCGACCTGCCGGCTAGAGGTACAGGTTGATATCTCCGCGCGCGGCATCGCAGTCAAGCAGTTCCACCCGTTTCATCGCGATGCGAAAGGAATCGCCTTCCGTCACGAGACGATGGGTCACGAAGGCTTCGAAGCGTGTGGTACGGTCGCGTTGATATTCGGCGGCCATCAGCCGGGAGCTGACCGTGATCGTATTCGCCTCCGCATCGTGCGCATCGATCCGGGCGTTGGCGACGATGCGCCAGCCGCGTGGACCGCCTTGCAGCGAAAAGGCGCTGCTGTCGGCGAAGCGGCGGATACGGATTTCGCGGAGCAGCGCATTCTCATAGATGAGAGAGACGTGCTGCAGCGGATCGGTCTGCCCGGGCGCCGCCGGCATCCAGTAAATGCCGTCGGGGGTGAACAGCGCATCCCATGCGGCCCAGTCGCGCGCATCGAGCAGGCGTGCCTCATGGACGAGGAAATCCTCAACCTTCTGCAGATCGGCGTTCATGCGGCCTTCT
Source organism: Sphingosinicella sp. (assembly GCF_013911755.1). GTDB lineage: Bacteria > Pseudomonadota > Alphaproteobacteria > Sphingomonadales > Sphingomonadaceae > Sphingosinicella. Next base: position 71,949 of record NZ_JACESP010000013.1, on the reverse strand, counting down.
CCATATAAGCGGCCCACGTCCGGTATTGGTTTCGAAACACGAGATCGCTCGTGCCCATTGCTGACCAGCCGCCATCCTCGTTCGGCTGTTCCTTGCCCATGTGGCGCTGCATGTTCACCCATTCCACTTTGTCCGTCATCAGGCCGGCCTGTATTCGCTGGTACGCCTCGTGATCGTCGGGTCCCACCAGATTGGCCGAGGAGTTGATCAGGTTGCAGTAGAGGATCGAGCGTTCCAGGAGTTCGTCCGGCGCGCCCTTCATGCGGAAGGTCCAGGATTCGACAAGCGTGCGGTCGACCGCGATCGGCTTGATCACGCGGATCGTCTGTATGGGGCCTTTCAGCGTCAGGCTGGGATAGACGATCGTGTTGTGGCGGTTCATCGAGAAGATTTCACGCGCGCGCGCTTCGCCGTAAGCGGCGTTCATCGCTTCGTTGTAGGCATCGATTTCCGAATAACGCGAATGGATGCTCACCGTGCCGCCCGAATAGCTGTGGCCGCCCGGGAAAGCGTGGATGCCCATGTCCTCGAAGAATTCGTAATTGCTCGTGAAGGGCCCCAGAATCTCGATCGCGGGTGGAAGCTTCTCACCCTTGCCGAAGTGCCGGTTGGCGACGCTGCGCGCGGTGCCGGAGGATGACATGTGCGTCACCATCGGGTGCATCAGGTCATTGAGGTTCTCGAGGAAAATCTTCCAGTTGCAGCGGTGCATGTAGCGCAGCACGCCGCCCGTTACCTCCAGTTCACCCTCGGGCGAGCGGTCCGCCATATTGTCGATGGAGGAATCGACACCCCTCAGCCATTCGCGGAACGGCGGGGCCTCGTCGGCAAGACAGGCGAAGACGAAACCGCGGTAGGAGGCGACGTTCGCCACGCGCGTCATGCTCGCATCCGGGCTGTTCTTGCTCATGCACGTGCCCTCGTATCCGTCGTCGAGCGGAATCGTCCGCACCGCGCCGTCGCGCTGGAAGATCCAGCCGTGGTAGGCGCAGCGGAACATGCGGGCATTGCCTTGCCCTTCGGGGACGACCTGCGCGCCCTTGTGCGGGCAGCGGTTGTAAAGCAGGTGCACTTCGCCCTTGTCGCGCACCATCAGCAGCGGCTGACGGGCGATCGAGGCGGTTATGAAATCGCCGTCGTTCGGCACCTGGCTTTCGTGGCCGACATAGATCCAGGTCGCGCCGAAGATGTTCTGCATCTCCAGCTCGAAGATCGCGGGATCAGTATAGACGCTGCGATGGACGCGGTCGTCTTCGACAAGGCCTGCTGTGATGGACATGGATGGTCCTCCCAATCAAAAAAATCAAAGCGTGATCGAACCGATGCTCGTGCCGCCGCAGACGAAGAGATTCTGGCCGGTGATGAAACCGGTATCGTCTCCCAGAAAGAACCGGACGGCGGCCGCGACATCTTCCGGGGTTCCCACCCGCCCCACGGGAATCGAAGCGGCGACATTGCGCTTGCGCTCCGATCCTTCGGGGATCAGTTCGTGGAACATGTCGGTTTCGATGGGGCCGGGCGACACGACGTTCACGGTGATGCCGTGACCGGCGAGTTCGAGCGCCCACGTGCGCGCCATGCCGATCATGCCGGCCTTGGTCGCGGCGTACGCCGTGCGGCCCTGAAGACCAAGCGCGCCGCGCGAAGAAATCATGACGATGCGGCCCGTACCGGCGGCTTTCATTCCGGGCAGCAGCGCCTGGCCGATGTGGATCGCCGCGCGAAGATGAAGATCCACGAGATGATCGAGATCATCATCCTTTACAGCGCCGAGCAGCGCGGGCCGGATCACCCCGGCATTGTGGACGAAACTGGTGATGCCCAACCCGGCGGCCTCCGCGCAGATGCGCGCAAGGTCGGCGGAGTCGGTGAGGTCGCCAACGAGCGTTTGAAATCGTTCGTGCGTGAAATCCGGCATCCGGCGCGATACGTTGATCACCCGAACGCCCTCTTCCAGAAGGCTTCGACTGATCGCGGCGCCGATCCCGGCATTGCCGCCCGTCACCAGGACCGTGTGCATCTGATCAGGCATCGGCTGGGTCTTTCTCTGCGGTGAAAACCTGGTGCTGTTCCGCATCGGCGGCAGCATGGAGTACGACGCGATCACCCGGCTGAACGCCGCGTCCGAGGAACGCGATCACGCGCACACCGGCATCGAGCGCGACCGCGCCAATACGAAGCGGGAGCGCGGTATCGGGCTCAAGCGACCGATGCAGCGTCGTCGCGGCGATCAAACGTCCCTGACCGTCATTTTCGGTGCGGACGAGCTCATCGCGCAGGCATGCGCGGCACAGATCGCGCTCGGGATATTGGTGCGTGCCGCACGCCGCGCAGGTCTGGAGGCGGATGCTCATGCCGCGCCCTCCAGGATCGCCGCGCCGCTCGCGAGGCAGCGGTCGTAGGTGACCATGCCGTAGCCGCTCGCGAGCGCGATGCGCGCGTCGGGCACCTGCCGCCCGATCGGCTGCCGCGTCACCTGGCGCAGCGCCTCCACGACCGGCAGGAAGCCGCCCGCCGCACCCGCCTGTCCGCAGGACAGTTGCCCGCCGCAGCTGTTGTGCGGAAAGTCGCCTTCCACGGTCAGGTCGCGCGCGCGCAGAAACGCCGGCGCCTCGCCCTTGCCGCAAAAGCCCAGATCCTCGATCTGCATGGCGACGATCACGGGATAATCGTCATAGGTTTGCAGGCAATCCACCGCGTTGGCGCCGAGGTCCGCCTGCGCGTACAGCGCATCGCGGTCCATCGCCCAGCCGCCCCGTTCGGCGACGGGGTCTTCAAAGAAAGCGTTGTGCCGTTCGATCGCCCCGCGAATATGCGCACGGCGCAGCCCAAGCGTGCGTGCGCGCGCGTCGCTCATCACCAGAAACGCCTCGGCGCCTGCGCAGGGCAGAACGCAGTCGAACAGATGGAGCGGTTCGGCGATCGGCGGCGCGGCGAGATAGTCGTCGAGGCTGAGCGGCTTCGCGCCGAGCAGCGCATTGGGATTGCCGCGCGCATTGGCGCGCTGGCTGACGGCAATCCGTCCGAAATCTGCACGCTCCGCCCCGAAACGGCGCATGTAATTGTCGGTGATGAGCGCGAACACGCCGTTGGGCCCGGCTGTGCCATAAGGATAAACGGCGGTGCTCGAAAAGCGGCTGAAGTCCCTCACGAGGTTTGAGAAACTGGCGCTCCCCGCCGTATCACCCGCTATGCAGGCGACGATATTCGCGTCGCCGTCCTGCACGGCGCGCGCAGCGCGGCGCAGCGCCATCACACCGCTCGCACCGCCCGTGGGCAGCCATTCGATCCAGCGCGGCGACATGTCGAAATGCTCGGTGAGCGCGATCGTCGTGTCGCTCCCCAGCGAAAAGGAGGAAACTGCAAGCCCGTCGATCGCGTCCTTGTCGAGCCCGCTCGCATCGAGAAGCGCGCGCAGCGCCGAACCGATGAACCAATGCGCGGGCCTGTCGCTGCGCCGAACGTAAGGGACCGTCACCGGAGAGGTGACGGCAACGCCCTGATAGTCGCGCGCGCCGCTCATGCCGCCTTTGGCCCGCGCTTCCGCGCGCGCATGTCGAAGGCCTTGCCCTTGGCGTGGAGTTCGCGGCCGAGCGACCGGATTTCGCCGCGTTGCAATTTCTGCGATGCCGTTGTCGGCAAATGATCGACGAATGCGATGTAGCCGGGCGCCTTGAAATAAGCGAGGCGTTCGAGGCAGTGGTTCACGAGATCGATCGCCAGCGCTTCGCCTGCCGCGCTTTCATCCGTCTGCACCAGTGCCATCACCTCTTCGCCGCGCAGTTCGTCCTCAATCGGAAGCACGGCGCAGGCGGCGACGGACGCGTGCTGCATCAACACGCCCTCCACCTCGACCGCCGCGATATTTTCGCCGCTGCGGCGCACGATGTTCTTGCTGCGATCGACGAAGAAGAAATTGCCCTCGGCATCGCGTTTCACGATGTCGCCGGTGTGGAACCAGCCGCCTTCCCACGCCACCTCGGTGGCCGCAGGATCGCGATAATAGCCGGAAAAGAAGTGGCGGCGCGGATCGTCGCCGCGCGCGCGGACGAGAAGCTCGCCCGGCACACCGTCCGGCACATCAGCGCCCGCGTCGTCGACAATGCGCACGTCGAGATGATCAGGCGCGCGACCGAAACAGCGCGTGCCGATGTGGCGCGGTTCGCGATTGGCGGTGATCCACGCGGCGGCGCCGGTTTCGGTCATCGCCCATGCCTCGATCAGCGGGAAGCCGAAGCGTTCCTCGAAGCGGGCATGGTGACGCGGATCGACGCCCGCGCCGAAACCGAACCGGACGTCGAGGCCGGCCGTTTCGTCGTCCCGCTGCAGCAGGATCGCGGGCATGACGCCCAGATAGTGAATCACGCTTGCACGCGTCTCGCGCACCGTGTCCCACCAGCGCGAGGCGTGGAAACGGTCGAGCTGGATCAGGCAACTTCCCGTCATCATCGCGGCCATGAAGCTGCACGCGAGCGCATTCATATGGTTGACCGGCAGCGGCGTCAGAATGCGGTCTTCGCCTTCGCGAAAAGCGCAATGTCCGCCGAGTGTCGCGTAAAAATGGCCCACCCATGTGAAATAGGCGTTGGAGAGGATGCACCCCTTGGGTTTCCCGGTCGTACCCGAGGTGAACAGCATCGCTGCCTCGCGGTCGGCGTCCGGCGTGTCGTCTTCGCGCGCGTCACGCACTGCGCTGGGGAGGTCGGCAAGCGATGGCTCCGCCACGGGCACATTTGTGCCGCTCAGCGTTTGTGTGTTTTCCAGCATGGCGCGATGCTTCGGCCAGGCCACGATGGCATCGAGATCGGCCGCCGCGACGATCGGCGCCATTTCTTCCGGGCGCATCGCGGTGTTGAGCGGCACGACGCTCGCGCCCAGCGCGTTCAGCGACAGAAAGTGCAGGAAAAAGGCAGGGTGGTTGTCGAGCGCGAGGCCGATGCGGTGGCCATTGCCGTATCCCTGTTTGCCGTAGGCAGCGCGGAGGGTTTCAACGGCTCCGGCGGCTTCCGCGAAGCTCTGCTCGAAGGGCAGGGGTTCGCAGATGGCATCTGCGGGGGCGTGAAGGAAGGGGCGCGCCGCCCAGCGCTGCGCCGCCGCCGCGAAGGTCAGATAGACCGAGGATCGCGCTTCGATCGCCACGGTATGAACTCCTCTCCCAAGTGCAACAAGGTTACCCCGAAAACTTGAATAATCAAGTATTATATCGTGACGCTGCACGTGCAGCCCGAGATTTCAGGCGGCTTTCAGTGCTTCGTCGAGCGCTTTGCCGCCTTCATCTGCGAGCGCGGCCGCGCACAAGCGACTCACCTCTTCGGCCGAACGCGGCAGCGCCGCCATGATCCGCTCGAAATTGTTGAGCCCGCGGTCGAACGTGTCGCCGTAGCCTTTGACCAGCCGCTGGCAGCGCACGAGTTCGATCGCAAGCGCGACATCGCTTGCTGCCGCGGTCCCCACCCGCTCGAGCCATGTTTCGATCCGGGCTTGTTCGTGGGCAAAGCGCAGCGATTTCGGTCGCCATCTGCGCAGCCCGGCAAGTGTCCTCAGCAGGAAAAACCAGTGCAGGCTTGTCGTTTCCACGTGCCTGCCGCTCGTGAAAAAGCCGGAGATGCGACGGGTAAGGAATTCACTTTCAAGAATGGCGCGGCCGAGACGGGCGGGCAGAATCTCGCAAATTTCGCGAAGCCGGGGGTGCATGAATTCGGTGATCGTCAGAAGCTGTGCGTCCGAAGCCTTCACCTCGCCCCGCACGCGCGCGATTCGCGTGTCGCGTGTCTTCAGGTCAGCCACGCGGATCGAATCCTCGTAGCTCATCCAGAGCGCGAGGTGGCGCGCGGTTTCGGCGGTGAGCGTGAAGGGGCTCTGGTCGCGCACGGCAACGCTTTCCAGGCGATCGAGGAAAAGCCCGGCGTAGGCGGCGTCCTGATAATCCATCAGCCGCTGAATGCCGTGCAGTGCATTTGGAATTGCGGCTTCGGGCAGGCCCGCGCGTGCGCGCGCTTCCAGCGCCCTGCCGGCAGGCGTGGTTGCCTGCGGAACCGGGTGGCTTTCCTCCGCAGGCATCGCGACAACGCCCTCAGCGGCTTGCCATCCAGCATCGAATCCGGCGAGATTGGTCGCAACGGCGATGCCGCTGTCACGAATGGCCTTCTCGAACAGATCGCGCGCGAAAGGCAGCGCCCCGCTTGCCGCAAGGGCGCCGAACATCACGGCGCTGATCACGCTGTTCGTGCCGTCGGCCGCGGCTTCCATATCGAAGCCGATGAAACGTTTCGAACGCTGGCCGGCGGCTGCGATGATCGCCTCGCCGTTGCCGCGCCCGTCGCTCATCGCCGCCTTTTCTGAAATGGCGTAGATACGGTGCGTCGATCCGATCAGCGTGGTGCGGCCTGCCGTGGAAAAGCCGCGCAGCAGCGCCCGGCCGGTTTCCATGAGTTCGGATGCGATCACGATGTCCACGTCGCCCGGCATCGGCATTTGCGCCATGATCGGCGTGCGCCCACCCGCATCGGGCTTCGCAAGTTCGACGTAATAGACCGTCGATCCGGTCCGCTGCGCGACGCCCGGAACCGAGGTCCCCTGCGCCAGCCAGCCGCTTTCACGCGCGATGTGCTGTATCCAGTCGGCAAGCACGCCGCCGCCCTGTCCGCCGAGCGCGAGGATCGCGATGCTGAAACGGTTCTGCTGCATGGTCAGAACGCCCGGGCCAGGCGTGCGCGGTTGTCGCGCTGCTGAAGGCGCCTGATAATGGCTTGGCGGACCTTCATCCACGCGCGCTCAACGCGGCCCGGATTGGAAACGATGCTGGCGCGGTAGAAGCTCGGGCACAGCACCGCCGCGTGGCTCACCTCGCCGCACAGGCCGCAGCCGACGCAGCTGTTTTCCACGTGCGCCACCGGGTCTCGCCGCAGCGGATCGGGATTGGGCTTGATCGAAAGCGAAGGGCAACCCGAAAGCCGGATGCAGCTATGGTCGCCGGTGCACGTATCACTATCGACGCCGAAGCGCTCGCGCACGACGCGCTTGCCGTCCTTCTCCGCCTTGCGCATCAGCGGCTTCTCGCGCCGCTGTCGGTTCAGCATACATTCCGACTGCGCGATGATGACCTTGGGGCCTTTGTCGGGCGCGGTCAGCGCCTCGCGCAGCGTGTCGCGCACCTGCTTGATGTCGTAGGTGCGTTCGATCGTGCGCACCCACGCGCCGCCGACGCCGCGAATGGCACGCTCGATCGGATTGCGCGTCACCCGCCGTTTGTTGTCGGCGCGGGAGGAGGGAATATCCTGGCCGCCGGTTGCCGCCGAATAGCCGTTGTCGATCACGATGGTGACGGTGTCGTCCTTGTTGAACACCGCGTTGCCGATGCCGGAGGTGAGGCCGTTGTGCCAGAAGCCGCCGTCGCCCATCACCGCGATCGCGCGTTTCCCCTTCGGCTTGAATGCGGACGCGCCCGCCGTGCCGAGGCCGTAGCCCATCGTCGTGTTGCCGATGTTGAAGGGCGGCAGGATCGAAAACAGGTGGCAGCCGATGTCGGCCGAAACGTGCGCCGGGCCAAGCTCGCGTTCGAGCAGCTTCATCGCCGTGAACACCGGCCGTTCCGGGCAGCCCGTGCAGAAGCCCGCCGGGCGCGGCGGGATCTGCCGCGCGACCGGCGCGGGCAGGGGGTCTTCCGTCGCTTTCGCCGGCGCGATTTCGGGCGCCCATGCGTGCAGGAAGTCGGAAAGCCCCTTGCGGATCACCTGCGCGCTATATTCCCCGGCGCGCGGCAGTATGTCCTTGCCGATGATGCGGCAATCGAGACCGGCGCGGCGCACAAGCGTGTTCAGTTCATGCTCGATGAATTCGGGCTGGCCTTCCTCCACCACCAGCACCGCGCGCTTGTTCGCACAAAACGCGCTCACCTCGTCGGGGATCAGCGGATAGGTGACGTTCAGGCAATATATCGGTAGCGCGCTGTCGCCGAATTCATTCGAAAGGCCGGAGAGTTCCATCGCGCGGTTCAAATTGTTGTAGAGCCCACCCTGCACGATGATGCCGATGCCGTGTGCCTCGTCCGGACCGAACCGTTCGTTCAGATTGTGGTCGCGCACATAGGCGATGCCCGCCGGCCAGCGCTTCTCGATCTTCTCCACCTCGTGCAGGAAGTTCGCAGGCGGCAGGACGATGCGGGTGGTATCGCGCTGCGGCGCGGCGGCGGCCTGGGCGACCGTCAGTGTCGGCCGCACGTTGTCCTTCGCTATGAATGACCCCGTCATGTGGCACGATCGCACGCGCAGCTGCAGCATCACCGGCGTATTGGAAGCTTCGGAAAGCGCGAAGCCTTGTTCCACGGCCGCCACGATGCTCGGCAGGTTGGGACGCGGATCGAGCAGCCAGATCTGCGACTTCATCGCGAAGGCGTGCGTGCGTTCCTGCATGATCGAGGAACCCTCGCCATAGTCTTCGCCGACGATGACGAGTGCGCCGCCCGTCACGCCGCCCGACGCGACGTTTGAAAGCGCGTCCGACGCGACGTTCGTGCCGACCACCGACTTCCAGACGACCGCACCGCGCAGCGGATAATTGACCGAGGCCGCGAGCATGGCGGCGGCGCTCGCTTCAGAGGCGCTCGCCTCGAAGTGCACGTCGAGACTTTCGAGGAGATCGCTCGCATCCGCGAACACGTCCATCAGGTGGCTGATCGGCGATCCCTGATAGCCGCCTACGTAAGCCACGCCTGATTGCAGCAGCGCCTTCGTCACGGCGAGAATGCCTTCGCCGGTGAATGTCTCACCGGCTCCGGCTGTCAGCTTCCGGGCTTCGGCAACGAACGAACGCTCGGCCACCGGTTACGCCTCGACGAGGGCGAGAACGCGCAGCGGGCTTCCCGATCCGCCGCGAATCTTCAGCGGCGGGCAGATCAGCACCGCGCCCGTCGCGGGGAGCTGATCGAGATTCTGCAGGCACTGCAGGCCATAGCGTCCGGCGCCGTGCAGCAGCGTGTGCGCCGGGTAGGCGGGCGTCAGCAGATGGGCCTGCCCGGCATCGGTGCCGATCGTCTCCACGCCGAAGCCGAGGATGTCGCGCGCGATCAGATATTCGATCGCGTCCGTCGCCGGGCCGGGCGTGTGCGCGCCGTCTTCGCGGCGATTGGTGTAGGCATCGACGTCGCGCTTGGACCAGTCGGTGCGGAACAGAACCCAGCTTCCCGCGGGGATCGGGCCGTTCGCGGCTTCCCAGTCCTTCACGTGCGCGGCGGTCAGCAGGAAATCCGGGTCGGCCGCACATTCGCGGGAGAAATCCAGAACCACCACGGGCGCTACGAAATTCGCGGCCGGAACGGCATCCACCGTATTGTCCGGCAGATCGCGGCCACTCACCCAGTGGACGGGCGCATCGAAATGCGTGCCGGTGTGCTCGCCCACGGTGAAATTGTTCCAGTGCCATGCGACGCCGCGCTCGTCATAACGCGAGATTTCCTGCCGCGAGAACGCCGCCGTCTGTCCGAACGGCTCCGGCAGAACCAGCAGCGGCGTATCTTCCGACAGCGTCTGGGTCAGATCGACGACCCGCACGTCTCCGCGCGACAACGCGTGTGCAAGCCCAGTAAGAATCGGCGCGCTGGACATAATCCCTCCTCCAGATCATGAAGCCCGAACTATGCTTCGATAAACTTGCATATGCAAGTAAATTCGATGGCGTGTCGAAGGAGCTTGAAGTGGCCGAGGATTTGCGTGCCCTGGGGGATCCGGGATCGGATGACTTCTGCGTGGATAACTATCCGTTCTACCTGCTGAATCGCACGGTCAGCCGTTACAACGTCATCATCGAAGCGGAACTGCGCACCATCGGTATCGACATCCCGACATGGCGCGTCCTCATGATTCTGGGGGAGGCGGAACCCCAGTCGATCGGCCAGGTCGCGAAGCTTGCCGTCATCAACGTCTCCACGCTGATGCGCGTCGCAGAGCGGATGGAGAAGGCCGGGCTTATCGAGACGCGGCCGTCCCCCACGGACGGCCGCGTGACGACGCTGGCGATGAAGCCCTTGGGCCGCGAAAAGCTGAAGGCGGCGCGCGCCGTGACGGCACCGCTCTACCGGCGCCTGATTCGCGGTTTCTCGGCTCCGGATTTCAGGCGTCTGATCGGGCTTCTGAACCGTCTGCAGCAAAATCTGGAATGAGATTCCTTCCGTCACCGACACGAGACGATTGTATTCCGTGACGGTTTGATTATATACCGCTCGTTATGGAAACGGTCACTGCTCCGGTGAAAGGACGTCCGCGCGAGTTTTGCGTGGATACGGCGCTTGCCGCCGCGCTTCGCGTGTTTTGGAGCAAGGGCTACGAAGGCGCGTCGCTGAGCGACCTCACCGAGGCGATGGGGATCACGCGCCCCAGCCTCTATGCGGCATTTGGCAACAAGGAGGCGCTGTTTCGCAAGGCGCTCGACCTCTACGAGACCGAGAAGCTTGCCTATGTCGGCAAGTCGCTAGCGCAGCCGACCGCCCGCGGGGTCGCCGAACATTTGCTGCACGGCAGCATGGAGAATCAGACAAGCAACTGCGAGCCGCACGGCTGCCTCGGCGTGATCAGCGCGGTTGCGTGCGGGGCGGAGGCAGAGTGCATCCGGCTCGAGGTGGTTGAACGCGGCAAGGTCGCGCGGCGCGCGCTCGTCGAACGCTTCGAGCGCGCGAAGACGGAAGGCGATCTCCCCGAAAGCGTGGATGTGGAGGGGCTGACCAGTTTTCTCTACGCGCTTCTACAGGGCATGGCCGTGCAGGCCGGGGCGGGCGCGACGCGCGCCGATCTCGAACGCATGATCGAAACCAGCATGATGATGTGGCCTTCGAAATAGCAGCTTTCGCATACCGGAAATAAATCTTTATCGACCGGTACAAAAAGCTGTTGACGCACCGCAGCGCGGTTTATATACCTCTAGGTACAGAAATTGAGCGGCCATCCCGGCGGCTCACGGCATCGAAAGGCAACCCGATGCGACACTGCGGTATTCACAAGGGCTGATTCCGGACCCCGGCGTCCATTTCAGTCCGCAATCCTTAGCTGACGATCGTCTGGCAGAGCGTCGCTTTGCTGTGTGGTCGCGATTCAAACCCAGCGCTGTGGTCAAGACGCCCGGCGAACGACGGCGCTTGCGCCTTGATCAAGGAGACTTGCACCATGGCCTATCTCGCCTTCACGGATGTTCTGGGCGCCGCCATTCCCACTTTATCCTCGTCCCCCGCTGCCGACCGTCCGAGCGCCCGTTTTTCGGCTCTCGAATGGTCTGTGGTGGCCCTCGCCGAGCGCGATTCCCTCTCGACGCTGCAATCCCCCGGCCGCGTCGCCGTCGCGCTCGGCACCCTCTTTGGAAGCCGGCCCAATCCGCAGCTCGCGGATTCCAAACTCGAAGCCCTGCGCAGGATCGCCGTGCTGACGTGGCATCAGGGCTATCACATTGCTGAATCCGCGATCCGCGGCTTCCTCAGCGCCGGTTTCACCCACGATCACTATGCGCTGCTTGCGAGCAGCATCACGAGCGCCCGTGCGCGCCGCGACCGAAGGATTTCCCGATGAACATGATGACCAAGATCGAAGCCGACGCCGCGACGGCTTCGCCCGTGCGGCGGCGGTTTACCGATCGCCCGCTTTGGCAGCACCTTTCCGCGGCGGCGCTGCCGGTGATTGCGGTGGTGGCAGTGGGTATTCTCAACCGTGAATCCCCCGCGATCGCGGCTGCTGCGCCGCCCATCGTCACCGTTGCCGCGCCGCTCGTGCGCGATGTGACGGAGTGGGACGATCATGTCGGCCGGTTTGAACCGTCGAGTAGCGTCGAGGTGCGGCCGCGCGTCTCGGGTGCTGTCACCGCGGTACATTTCGCCGATGGCGCGATCGTGAAGAAGGGAGACCTTCTCTTCACGATCGATCCGCGCCCCTTCAACGCCGCGCTTGCCGAAGCCCGCGCGGGCGCCGCGCAGGCCCGCAGCGATGTTGCGCTGGCAGAGGCCGATCTCGAACGTGCCAACCGCTTGCGTGCGGATGATGCGGTATCCCAGAGCGATCTCGATCGTCTCGCCGCCCGTGTCCGCGCCGCCCGCGCCTCGCTCGCGGCAGCCGAGGCCCGCGTCGGTGCCCGTGCGCTCGACGTTCAGTTCACCAAGGTTCGCGCGCCGGTCACGGGACGCATTTCGGATCGCCGCGTCGATGCGGGCAATATCGTGTCCACCGCCGATACCGGCGGCGGCACGCTGCTCACCACGATCAACGCGCTCGATCCGATCTACTTCACCTTCGACAGTTCGGAGGCGCTGTTTCTGAAAGCGCAGCGTGAGCGGCAGAAGGCGGGCGGGGCGCAGCAGGTCCAGATCCGGCTGCAGGACGAAACCGGCTACGCCTGGAAAGGGCATGTCGATTTCACCGACAACGGGATCAGCGCCCAGTCCGGCACGATCCGCGCCCGCGCCGTCGTCGCCAATCCGGACTATTTCCTCACCCCCGGCATGTTCGGCAACATGCGGCTGACGGACGGTTCACCTGCGCAGGCACTGCTCGTTCCCGATGCTGCCGTCCGCACCGATCAGGCACGCAAGGTGGTGTACGTCGTCGCCAAGGATGGCACCGTCGCCGCACGCGAGGTCACGCCCGGTCCGCGGATCGGCAGCCTGCGCAGCATCCGCGCGGGTCTGTCGGCGGACGACAAGGTCGTGATCCAGGGCCTCCAGATGATGCAGCCCGGCGCGAAGGTCACCGAGCGCGTCGCCAAAATCGATCCGCCGGGACCGGTGCCGACAGCAGTGGTCCCCGTAAACGAACCGGCGGCCTCGCAGGCGACAATCGCCGCGCTCTGACCGCCGCACCAGCGAACGAATACCCACGCCTCCCGCGCACCGCGGGAGGCGGCAGGAAAGGCATTGTCCGATGCGCTTCAGTCATTTCTTCATCCGCCGGCCGATCTTCGCTGGCGTGATCGCGATCGTCATCACGATCGTCGGTGCCTTTGCCTATTTCGGCCTGCCGATTTCGCAATTCCCCGACATCGTTCCGCCGACCGTAACGGTGAGCGCCAATTACCCCGGCGCATCCGCAGAGACGGTCGCGGATACGGTCGCGGCGCCGATCGAGCAGCAGATCAACGGCGTCGACAACATGCTGTACCAATCGTCGCAATCGACCGGGGACGGGCGGCTGACGATCACCGTCACCTTCAAGCTCGGCACGGATCTCGATACCGCGCAGGTGCTCGTGCAGAACCGCGTCGCGCTCGCCGAGCCAAGCCTGCCTGAAGAGGTGCGCCGTCAGGGCGTCGTCGTGCGCAAGACCTCGCCGTCGTGGTTGATGGCGGTGAACGTGCTGTCGCCCGATGGATCGCTCGATCGCAGCTACGTCTCCAATTACGCGCTAACGCAGATCAAGGACCGGCTGACACGCGTCGACGGCATCGGCGACGTGCAGGTGTTCGGCGCGCGCGATTATGCGATGCGCGTCTGGATCGATCCCGGCCGCGCGGCTGCGCTCGGGCTCACCGCAGGCGAAATCGTTTCCGCGCTGCGTTCGCAGAACGTCCAGGTCGCGGCAGGAACGATCGGCCAGCCGCCGTTCGATACGGGCGCGGCGCAGCAACTCAGCGTCGAAACGCAGGGCCGCTTCAAGACCGCCGAGGAATTCGCCGACATCATCGTGCGGACGGATGCCTCCGGCGCGATCACCCGCGTGCGCGACATCGCGCGCGTCGAACTCGGCGCGGAGGATTACGGCGTCAACGCCTACCTCTCGGGCCAGGATTCGATCATCATGGGGATCACCCAGCGCCCGGGCACGAACGCGCTCGCGGCTGCCGAAGGCGTGAAGGCGGAACTCGCCGAAGCCGCGAAGAGTTTCCCTGAGGGTCTCGAATACCGGATCATCTGGAATCCCACCGAATTCATCAGCGAATCGATGGGCGCGGTGCAGGCGACATTGTTCGAGGCGGCGCTGCTCGTCGTCGTCGTCATCCTCATCTTCCTGCAAAGCTGGCGCGCGGCGATCATTCCGATCATCGCGATTCCGGTTTCATTGATCGGCACGTTCGCGGTGCTTGCAGGGCTCGGCTATTCGCTGAACACGCTGTCGATGTTCGGGCTCGTGCTCGCGATCGGCATCGTCGTCGACGACGCGATCGTCGTGGTCGAAAACGTCGAACGCAATCTCGAACTCGGGCTCTCGCCGCGCGAGGCATCGCACCGCTCCATGGACGAGGTTTCCGCCGCGCTGGTCGCGATCGTTCTGGTGCTCTGCGCCGTGTTCGTGCCGACGACGTTCCTCACCGGCATCACGGGTGAATTCTACCGCCAGTTCGCGGTCACGATCGCCAGCGCGACGATCATCTCTCTCGTGCTGTCGCTCACCCTGTCGCCTGCGCTCGCGACACTGCTGCTGCGGCCGAAGGCTGAGATGGCGCCTGCAACCGGCTGGCGCCGCCGCCTGTGGCTGGCAGGGGCGTGGTTCAACCGCAACTTCGACCGTCTGAGCGAGCGCTACGGCAATCTCACCCGCCGACTCGCCGCAGCACCGAAGCGTGTCTTCGCAGCCTATGGCGCGCTCGTGCTTGCCGCAGGTGCGCTGTTCTGGGCGACTCCGGCCGGGTTCATTCCCGCGCAGGATCAGGGTTATGCGCTCGCGGCGATCCAGCTCCCTCCAGGCAGTTCGATCGAACAGACCGACCGCGTGCTCAAGAAAGCCGTTGCGAAATTGCTTGAAGTGCCCGGCACCGAAGCGGCGGTGATGTTCTCCGGCTTCGACGGCGCCTCGCAGACGCAGGCGTCGAACGCCGCCGCCGCTTACGTCACCTTCAAGCCCTTCGCCGAACGCGCGAAGACCGGCCGCACCGAGGCCGCCATCGAGAACGACATGCGCGCCGCGCTTGCCGATCTCAACGAGGCGTTCGTGTTCGTCGTGCCGCCGCCCGTCATTCAGGGCATCGGCAACGGCGGCGGCTGGCGCATGATGGTTCAGGATCGTCGCGGCGCGGGCTATCAGCCGCTCGAACAGGCAGCGGGCGGCGTGATCGGCGCGGCGCATCAGGCGAAGGAACTCGCCAATGTGCGCACATTGTTCAACACCGCGACGCCGCGCATCTACGCGGACATCGACCGCGCCAAGGCCGACATGCTCGGCGTGCCCGCAACGCGCGTGTTCGAGGCGATGCAGGTCTATCTCGGCTCGGCCTACGTGAACGACTTCAACCTGCTCGGCCGCACGTTCCGCGTCACCGCGCAGGCGGATGCACGCTTCCGCGACGACGCCTCCGACATCGCGCAATTGAAGACGCGCTCGAACGGCGGCGGCATGGTGCCGATCGGCGCCGTCGCCACCTTCGAAGACCGCACCGGGCCCTACCGCGTCACGCGCTACAATCTGTTCCCGGCGGTCGAGATCGACGGCGACACAGCGCCCGGTGCCTCCACCGGCCAGGCGCTTGCGCGGATGGAAACGATCGCGGAGGATCTGCCGCAGGGTTTCGCGGCGGAATGGACCGACCTTGCCTTCCAGCAGAAGGCGGCGGGCAATATCGCGGCGCTGATCTTCGGCCTGTCGGTGGTGTTCGTGTTCCTCGTGCTCGCCGCGCAGTTCGAAAGCCTGATGCTGCCGCTTGCGATCATTCTCATCGTGCCGATGACCTTGCTCGCGGCGATGCTGGGCGTGAACCTGCACGGGCTCGACAACAACATCCTGACGCAGATCGGGCTTATCGTGCTGATCGGGCTTGCCGCGAAGAACGCGATCCTGATCGTGGAATTCGCCAAGCAGGCCGAAGATCGGGGGCTCGCACCCCGCGATGCGGCGGTCGAGGCGGCACGCGCCCGGCTGCGACCGATCCTGATGACGAGCTTCGCCTTCATCCTCGGCGTGCTGCCCCTGATGATGGGATCTGGCCCGGGCTGGGAACTGCGTCAGGCGCTCGGCACCGCCGTGTTCTACGGCATGATCGGCGTCACCGCGTTCGGCCTCGTCTTCACACCCGTGTTCTATGTGGCGAGCCGCAGCCTCGGCGAACGGATGCGCCGCCGCCCGTCCACTGCATTGCAACTCGCCGAATAAGAAAGGCGCAAGCTCATGTTCCGCAATCTGATGATCGCCGCTTCCGCTTTGGCGCTTGCCGCCTGCGCGACCGGCCCCGACTATGCGGCCCCCGAGACGCCGTCATCCGCCGGAGCGTTCGTCGCGGCGACGTCCGCGGTCGATACGCTCGCGCCGGTGAAGGCCGATTGGTGGCGGCTCTACGATGACCCCGTGCTCGACCAGTTGGTCGCCGATGCCATCACCGCGAATACGGACGTGCGCGTTGCCGTCGCGCGGCTGGAGAAAGCGCGCGCAGCGCTCCGCGAGGTCCGCACCGATCGGCTGCCGGACGTGGGCGCCGGCGCCCGCGCCACCTACGGCCGCCTGCCCGAAAGCCAGCGCGGTTCCGGCGCGCCGCGAGAGGATTGGTCCATCGATGCCGGGCTGGATGTCGCCTACGAGGTCGATCTGTTCGGCCGTGTCTCGCGCGGGGTCGAGGCCGCGCGCGGCGATCTCGGCGCCGCCGAGGCCGATCTCGAAGCGGTTCGCATCTCGGTCGTTGCGGAAACGACGCGCGCTTATGCAACTGCTGCCTCTGCGGGCGAGCAGATCGCCGTGGCAGAGCGCATCGTGGAGTTGCTCGATCGCTCGCTCCGCGTCACGGACAGGCGCCGCGCGGCGGGGCTCACCACCAGCCTCGACGTCGCGCGCATTGCCACGCTTCGCAATCAGCGGCAGGCCGAAATCCCCGTGCTCACCTCCGAGCGCAATGCGGCGCTGTTCCGCCTCGCCACGCTCACCGGCCGCGCGCCAGCCGACTTGCCGCCGATCGCGGCCCAGCGGGTCTCCACGCTCCGGCTCGATACGCCGATCCCGGTCGGTGACGGCGCGCAGCTTCTCGCGCGGCGGCCCGATATCCGCGCCGCCGAACGCCGTCTCGCCGCCGCAACCGCGCGCATCGGCGTCTCCACCGCCGACCTCTATCCGCGCATCAGCCTCGGCGCTTCGATCGGCTCGACCGGGCCGAACATCGGCGACGTGTTCGGTGGCGGACCGCTGCGCTGGCTGCTCGGCCCGCTCATCAGCTGGTCGTTCACTGATCACGAACGCGCCCGCGCGCGCGTCGCCGGAGCGGAGGCCGATACGCGCGCTGCGCTCGCGGGCTTCGACGGCACCGTGCTGCGTTCGCTCGAGGAAACCGAAACCGCGGTCTCCGCCTATGCGAGCGCGCTTGATCGGCGCACGGCGCTGAAGGCAGCGCGCGACGCGGCAGGGCAGGCCGCCCGCATCGTCCGCGCGCAGCAGCGGGAAGGGCAGGTGGATAGCCTCGCGCTCATCGATGCGGAGCGCACGTTCGCTGAAACCGAGGCGCAGCTCGCCGCGATCGACGCCGGCATCGCGGACGCTCAGATCAACCTGTTCAAGGCGCTCGGCGGCGGCTGGAGCGCGGGCGGCGCCGCGTACGCGGCTGCCTCGCGGTAAACGCGTTCAGCCTCCGCTCATCAATGGGCGCAAAGGATGCCCAAGCGATGGCGGACGAGATCATGAAGCACGGCGGCATGGGCGTGAGCGCAAAGGATGTTCTGGGCGCGGCGCTCCTTGCCCTCGTGTGCGTATCACCGGCGCACGCCGAGGCGCCGAACCGCATCACCAACATCACCGTCTACGGCGATGAACCCTGCCCTAAGGGCGATGGCGACGAGATCGTCGTTTGCGCGCGTGAGCCCGAGGGCGAGCAATACCGCATCCCCAAGCGCCTCCGCGAAACGAAGAAGAACGACCCGCCCTCGCAGTCGTGGACGGCGCGCGTGCGCACGCTCGACGAGGCGAGCCGTCCCATGATGCCGAACAGCTGCTCGGCGGTCGGTTCCGGCGGGCAGACCGGCTGCACCATGGAAATGCTGCGCCAATGGTTCGCGGAGCGGCAGGCCGCCAAGGCAAGGGCAGCCGACGTTCCCTAAACCGCGAGGCTCGCACGGCGCTTCGCGGCATGTCATACGGCGCGAGCATGTAGAGGAGAGTCGCCGTGGACGCAGAAACATTCGGCCTGTTCCGTGCGGCCATTCGCCGTTTCGTCGACGAGCGCCTGATCCCGGCTGAAGACGCGGTCGAGGAGGCGGATGCCGTTCCCGATGCGATCGTGGACGAGATGCGCGAGATGGGCTTGTTCGGCATTTCCGTGCCGGAGGAATACGGCGGCCTCGGCTGCACCATGTCCGAAGAGGCCGCGCTCATCCGCGAGCTGACACGCGCGTCCGTTGTGTTCCGCTCGGTGATCGGCACCACGCTCGGCATCGGCAGCCAGGGCATCGTCATCGACGGCACCGAGGCGCAGAAGCGCGAATGGCTACCGAAGTTCGCAAGCGGCGCGGCCATCGCCAGCTTCTGTCTCACCGAGCCTGAAGCGGGCTCCGATGCCGCCTCGCTGCGTACCATCGCGGTGCGCGATGGCGACACCTACCGCATCACCGGCACCAAGCGCTTCATCACCAATGCGACGCGCGCGAACGTCTTCACGCTGATGGCGCGCACCGAAGCCGACGTGAAAGGCGCGGCGGGCATCTCCGCCTTCGTTCTGCCCGCCGATACACCCGGCATCACGCTCGGCAAGCCCGACAAGAAGATGGGCCAGAAAGGCTCGGTCACGACCGACGTGATCCTCGACGATGTCGTTGTTCCGGCCGCGAACATCATCGGCGGCGTGCCGGGGCGCGGCTTCAAGACCGCGATGAAGGTGCTGGACCGCGGCCGCATCCACATTGCCGCCGTCGCACTCGGCATGTGCGACCGGCTGATCGAGATGAGCCTCGCCTACGCAATCGAGCGCAAGCAGTTCGGCGAACGCATCGCCGACTTCCAGCTCGTGCAGGCGATGCTCGCGGACATGAAGGTGGACCTCTTGACGACCGAGGCGCTGCTGCAATCGGTCGCCGCCAAGTTCGATGCGGGCGAAGCGGTCAGCCTCGAATGCTCGGCCTTGAAGCTCCACGCTTCCGAAGCCGTCGGCCGCATCGCCGACCGCGCCGTGCAGATCCACGGCGGCGCGGGCTACATGGCCGAATACAAGGTCGAGCGCTTCTATCGCGATGTCCGCCTGCTCCGCATCTACGAGGGCACCTCGCAGATCCAGCAGACGATCATCGCAAAGCAGATGATCCGGCAGGCGGCGAACTGATCGCGAATTCCGGTTCCGTGCCTGCGCCGCGCTGTGTATAGCGCTTCGCGGTGTTCGGGCAGGAGTTAAGGTCATGGTGAAACCGGCGGCCGAAGTGATGCGGGAGGCGATTGTCGCGGCGGTGATCGACGGCGTTTCCGCGCTGCGCACGGCGTCGGGCGGCGTGCCCAACAATCTGCTTCGCGATCTCAGCGCCATTCACCCGAACACGACATTCGACGATCTCCCGCAGGCATTGCAGGCATCGATCCTCGCGAGTGTGCGCGTTGCGTTCACGCGGCTGCAGAAGGAAGGCTATACCGTCTTCAATCCGGATCTTGCGCCGCCGCCGCGCCGTCCGCCGCCAGCCGCGCCGTCCGGTCCGCGCGGTGCGCCGCGACCAAGCCAGCCGCGTCCCGGTCAGCCGCGCCGCCCGAGGCCCCCCGGCAAGCCTTCGCGCTAGGACCGCAAGACCATCGCGAGCCATTCGGCGACGAGCGCGGGTTTCGCCTCGCCCTCGATCTCGACCTCCACGTCGATCGTGAGCAGGAATTTGCCCTCGCCGCGATCCTGGAAGTCGCGCAGGCGCATATGTCCCCGGATGCGCTTTCCCACCGGAACGGGCGTGATCAGCCGCATGTGGTTGAAGCCGTAGTTCAGCGCATACCAGGCGCCGCCTTCACTCTCGCCGAACGCATCGATGAAGCCGATGTCGTGCGACATGGTGATCAGCATCGAGGTCGTCCAGAAACCCGCCGCCACGGTGCCGCCGAACGGCGTGTTCGCCCGCGCCCATGCGGGGTCGAGATGCATCGGGTCGTCGTCGAGCGTGGACGCGGAAAACTGCGTGATCAGCGCCTGCTCCACGTCGAACCAGCGCGAGGTGCCGAGCGGTTGTCCGATTTTTGATTTCATGTCTATTCCCATTACGGCAGGTTCCAGCCGACAAGATTGAGCGAGGCGAGGAAGGCAAGAATGCCCGCCGCGGCGATGGCGATGAGGCTGAAATGCACACGCCGGAAAAGGGCGCGCCGTCCTTCGCCCCACCAGCCGCGCAGCCATGCTGCGACTGCGGCGGCGATCGTCAGCACGGCGACGAGCGCGCCGACATTGCCCGCGATCGCAAGGCCGATAAAGCGCTCCGGCTGTGCTTGGAGCACGTGGTACATGATGCCGTCGTCCGCCGCGTAGAAACCGAGCAGCACCAGCGGCAGGGCGATGACCGTGCCCAGCTGCAACAGCGGTAGCCAGCGGGCGAGGCGCTCGGCGCGCGTGCTCCCCGGCCAGAACAGGCAGAGGATGCCGGTGAAGAGGGTGAGCAGCAGCACCGGCAGCATCATGCCGAGCGTGCGCGGGTTCCAGCTGTCGCTGCACCGCTCCCACGCGTCCACCGACAGCAGCGGCGCCATGCCGGTCGCCTTGCCGTTGCGTGCCGTGAACGCGAACAGCGCTGACGTGTTCGGATCGCCGAGCGCCTGCGGTGCGGCATCCGGGTTGAAGAACACGCCGGGCGCCACCTGCCGATAGCCCGGCACGCCGCGAATGGTGAGCGTGCCGTCCGCGCCTGCCGCCGCCGTGATCACCGCATAGCCCGCGCCCAGAAAGTCGAACGCAGCCTCGACGGTGCTGTAAGACCGGCGCTGCCGGCAATAGGTGCCGGCGAAATCGCTTGCGGGCCGCGTTACCGGCGCTTCTGTCGGGCGGTAGGCGCCGAGGAAGCGCGTCAGCGCGGCCTCGCGGACGAAGGCGGAATTCAGCACCGGCTCGACCGGGTTCGCCGCAAGCCGCGTCTTGCCGACAAGCGCGCGAAGCTGTTCGGTGAGGTCAATCACCGGCGCTTCGCCCACGATCGAGGCGAACACGCCGATGCCGCGCTCGGGCACCAGCACCATCACGGTCTGGAAACCCGGCCAACCGCCGCCATGCTCCACGACATGCGCG
This sequence comes from Sphingosinicella sp., assembly GCF_013911755.1. Classification (GTDB taxonomy): domain Bacteria; phylum Pseudomonadota; class Alphaproteobacteria; order Sphingomonadales; family Sphingomonadaceae; genus Sphingosinicella. Next base: position 50,844 of record NZ_JACESP010000013.1, on the reverse strand, counting down.
CCGTTCCACGTGCCTTCGATGAACACCATGCCGAAGCCGGTCGTCGCCGGATGGTTGGCGACGTGGCGCGTCTGCATCCGCCGGAAGCCCTCCGCCGACAGGATCGAGGGTTTGCCGTTCGCGCCCTCGATCTGCGCGATCATGAAGCGCGCCATGTCGAGCCCCGTGGTGCTGACGCCGCCTGCGGGCGCGATGAACGGGTTCATCGGCACGAAGCCGATCGCCTGCCGCGCGCCGTCCGGGAACGTCGCATAGGGGCGTGCATGTGCGGGCGAGGGCGAGAGCGCGAGGTTGAGATACGAGCGCTCCATGCCGAGCGGCGCGAAGATATGCGCCTTGAAATAGCGGTCGATCGGCTGGCCGGAGACGTCCTCGACGATGAGGCCGAGCACGGCGGTGCCGAAGTTCGAATAGACCGACCATGTGCCCGGTTCGCGTACCAGCTTCGGCATCGCGCGCGCGATCACGTCGGCGCTCACGGGATGGGCGATGGCACGGTCCGTGCCCAGCCCGAACGCCTTGTCCTCGAAACCGCCGCGATGCGTCAGCAGGTGCCGGATGGTGATCGGGCGGCCCTTCCAGTCGGGAAGCTGCACGCGCTTCAGGTAACGGTTGGCGGGGTCGTCGAGCGAGCGGATCAGGCCCTTTTCGTGAAGCTGGGCAATCGCGGTCGCGGTGATCACCTTGGTGGTGGAGCCGATGCGGACCTCGGTCGCCGCCGGGTCCATCGCGCGGCCGGTCGCCGGATCGGCGAGGCCGTATCCCTTGGCGAACGACACCGCGCCGTCTTCCACGACGACGATCTCCGCGCCTGTGAAGCGGTGCGTCTTCAGCGCGGGCTCGAACAGCGCGTCGGCCCAGGCTTCAACAGGTTGGGCTGGTGCTGCGATGGCGGGTGCGGCCAAAAGCGCGGCAAGGCAGGCAAGCCATTTCAGAATGCGCATCGGCACTGGATCCTCACCACGAAGTTTCGATGAATTGATATTCAATGAGTAAATATTCATGCCGTTCGACTGTCAATCGAAATCGCGGGCGCTGACGACGTGGCGGAGAATTCATTGAATTCATGTTCAAACCTGTCTAACTGCCGATGAAGAGCTGGGAGATCGCGATGGAAGGCCGCAGGAAAACGCCAGTGCGCAAGGCTGCGCTGACCCGCAAGGAGCAGGCGGTCGAAACGCGCGCGCGCCTGAAGGAAGCGACGATCCGCGTCCTGGGCCGCATCGGCTACCGGCAGATGCGGATCGCGGACGTCACGCGCGAAGCGGGCGTCGCGGTCGGGCTGTTCTATCATTATTTCCCCGATCTGAAGGCCGTGACGAGCGAGGTGCTCTCCGATTACATGGCCGAGATGACCGCGAAGGCGCGCAAGGTGACGCCGAGCGACGATCTCTTCGAAACGCTGCGCGAGCAATACAAGATCCTGATCGGCCATTTCGAGGAGCAGCCGGGGCTGATGCGCTGCATGTTGCAAGCCTCCGAAGAGATTCCCGAATTCGGCGAGATCTGGAAGGCCTCGAACCGCCAGTGGACGCACAGCTTCGCACGCCGCCTGTCCGAAGCGCTCGGTCCCGAGAAACTCGATCGCAAGACGAGCCTGCTCATGGCCTATTGTCTCGGCTCGATGTCGGACGGCGTCGTCCACGAATATTACGTACAGCGGAATCCCGATCTCGCGGACTGCGTGGAGTCGCGCGATCAACTCGCCGAGGCGCTGGCGACGCTCACCTACCGCGCCGTCTTCCTCGCCAACCCGCCGCGCGAAAAATTGGGCGCGGCGACTGCTATCGCCGTCGCGCCCGTAGGTCAGTAGGGAGAGGTTAGAAGCGCTTAGCCGCGCTGATACCGAACGTGCGCGGGCGATTGACGTTGATGCGCTGGTCGCCGAGCGTCGTATCGACAAAAAGCTCGGCGCGCTTGTCGAACAGGTTGTTCACGAACAGGCTGATGTCGAGGTCGCCGGTCTCGACGCCGATCTTCGCGTTCGCAAGTTCGTAGCTGTGCTGAAGGTCGGGCGCGGGAACGTCGCTCGGGAAGCCGTTGTAGCTGCCGCCGACATGCTGGATGTTCGCCTGCATGTAGCCCGAAAGCACGTCCGACAGCGGGACGCTGTAGCGGCCGAAGATGTCGTAGCTCCACTTCGGCACCGCTGGAATGCGGTCCCCCTTCAGGCCCGCGCCGCCCGCGCTGTCCGCTGCGAGATAGGCGTCGGTGTAAGCGAGCGTCGCCCCGAGTTCGAGGCCGCCGACGGGGCGGAGCGAAAGCTCCACCTCCGCGCCCTTGCTCTTCGCCTTGTCGCCGTTCGTCACGTACGAGAATCCGTCCGGGCGCGTCACCGTCACCTGAATGTCGGTCCAGTCGATGTAGAATAGCGCGGCATTGAACGTCGCCTTGCCGCCAAGGAAGTCGGACTTCACGCCCACTTCGTAGTTCCACAGCGAATCCGAATCGAACGTCGCGGGCGCCGACACGCCGCCGAGCGGGGGGATCGTCGTGTTCGGGCCGCCGACGCGGAAGCCCTGCGCGGCCTGCGCGTAGACGAGTATGTCGGGTGTCGCCTTGTACGAGATGTTGATTTTCGGGTTGATCTTGCTCTCGCTCGATCCGCCGGAATCCGAAGAGAAGCCGCCGGCGATGATGCCGTCCGAAACCTTGCTGAAGCGCTCCTTCACCTTGAAGGCGCGCAGGCCGCCGGTGATCTTCAGCGCCTCGCTCACGTTGACGCTGAGTTCGCCGAACGCGGCGTACTGCTTCGTCACGTTGTTGATGTCGCTGTCGAGGAGCGGCGTCGTCGTCGGGATGCCGAACAGGCCGCCATGCCACGCGAGCTGGTAGAGCGAATTCTTGCGGCGTGAATAATAGAGGCCCGCGATCCATTCGACCGTGCCGCCGCCCGGCGAGGCGAGGCGGATTTCCTGCACGAAATTCTTGTCCGGCACGACGTTGTTCAGCCACACCGGAACCGGCACGCCGAGGAAGGCGGTGACGTCGCGGTTGTCGTTGATCTTGCGGTCGAGATAGCTGGTCGTCGAGACGAGATCCGCCCAGCCGAAATCTTTGTGAAGCGCGAGGCTGTAAACGGTGAGGTCGTCGCTGCGCAGTTCGGCGACGGCGCGCCGCTGGGAGAGGCCGGCGAGCGTCGGATCGATTTCCTGTGTGCCGCCGAAGTCGGAGCGCTGGAGGAGGATGCTCGCGGTCGCGTCGAACGTCTCGCTCGGCGCCATCTTCAGTGAGACGCGCGCGCCCCAGGTCTCGGCATCGTTCACATTGCTCTTGCCGAGCTGCGTGTTGTCCACGAAGCCGCCTTCGTTGCGATAGTAGAACACCGTGCGCATCGCGACCTTGTCGGTGGCGAGCGGCACGTTGATCATGCCGTTGAGCCCAACGCTCTCGTCGCCGTGACGCGTGGCGGAGAGCGATCCGCTCACCGACGCCTCGATGCGGTCGAGCTTCGGCTTCGCCGTGATCATGCGGATGGTGCCGCCCATCGAGCCCGCGCCGTAGAGCGTGCCCTGCGGCCCGCGCAGAACCTCGATGCGCTCGATGTCGTAAAGGCGGAGGTCAGGCTCGTTGTTCGGGAAGCTGACCGGCGTTTCGTCGATATAGATGCCGACCGGCGACTGGTGGTTCTGGTCGACGCCCGTCGAAACGCCGCGCAGCGTGATCTTGTTGCGCCCCGATCCGCGATCCACGAACGACAGGCCGGGCACGCTGCGCGCGTAGTCGGTGAAGCCGTCGAAGCCGCGCTTCTCGATCTGCTCGGCGGTGAGCGCCGAAATGCTGAGCGGTACGTCCTGCAGCGGCTGCGCGCGCTTCTGCGCCGTCACCACGATCTCGTCCGGCACGACCTCATCGGCCATCGCCGCATACGGCGCCACCAGCGCCAGCGTGCTGCTCGCCAGCCACAAACGGGCAAATCCCTTCATGTGTATCCCCTTTTTATGAAATGTTGAATTTCAACTCATTGAGTTTGTATTCAACGAAAAGGCACGAGTCAACGCCGCTTTGCGCAGGGGAAAAGCGGCGTTGTCCGGTATTCAGGGCATATTCAGGGGAGGGCGGCGCGGGGCCGCCCTTGGGGATGCGCCTTATTCGGCGGCTTTTGCCGCGAACTGGTCGTAGGCTTCCACGGCCTGCGCGGCATACATCAGGCTGGGGCCCGCGCCCATGTAGAGCGCCATGCCCATCGTCTCCATCACTTCGTCGCGGGTCGCGCCCTGTCGGACGGCGGCCTGCGCGTGGAAGGCGACGCAGCCGTCGCAGCGGATCGCGACCGCAATGGCGAGCGCGATAAGCTCCTTGGTCTTGGTATCGAGTGCGCCCGCATCGGTCGCAGCCTTCGCCATCGCCGAAAACGCTTTCATCACCTCCGGGCTGCCAAGCCGCACTTCCTTGATCGCGCCCGAAAGTTCGGTCGCCATTTCCGGCCAGTCCTTGTGCATCCTCGTGTCTCCTGTGCTGTCGAGTTTCAGTTGCCGCCGATGAGCGCGAGCAGGCGGTACGCGGCGACGATCCTGTCCGTGCGCGCGCCGACTGCGGCCGCGCCCGCGCCCAGCGCCTCGCGCTCCGCGTCGAGCAGGTCGAGCTGCGGCTTCATGCCGACGCGGACTTCATGCCGAACGCTCGAAAGCGCCCGTTCGGCGGCCTCTGCCTGATCCTCGGCGGCGCTTTCCACGCGGCGCGCGGTGCGCACCTCCTGAAACGCGGCGATAACGGCCTCCTCGATCTGCATTTCCGCGGCGCGCTTCCTCGCTTCGGCAGCGCGCACTTCGCTCGTCGCTTCGGAAATTTTCGCGGAGACACGCCCGCCGCTGAACAGCTCCCAGCGGGCGCGGACGCCGACCGTGGCGCTGTCCGCGCGGTAATTGGGGAAGAACTGGTCGCGCACGGTGCCCGCCTCGGCGAACGCGCCAACTGTGGGCAGGCGCTGCGCGCGCGCGCCGCGGGCGCCCGCTTCGGCGGCACGAAGCGCCGCCTCGGCCTGTGCCAGCATCGGGCTGCGCGCCTTGGCGGCGTCCATCGCCTCGTCGAGTGTCGCGGGGAGCGGCGGATTGCCGGGCAGCGGCTCCAGCCCCGCGGCGTCGAGCCCGGTGAGATTGCGGAAGCGCGCCGCCGCCGAAACCGTCATGCCTTCGGCGCGGGCAAGTCCTGCGCGCGCTTCGGCGAGCCGCGCTGTCGCCTGCGAAACATCGGTGCTCGGGCTCTCGCCTGCCTTGAAGCGCAGTTTCGCCTGTCGCTCGATCTCGGTCGTCTCGTCGACGAGGCGGGCGTGCAGCGCCGCCAGCCGCTCGGCGGCAAGCACGTCGCCATAGGCGCGCGCAACGTTGGCGACGATGCGGCTGCGCGTGTCGGTGCGTCCCGCTTCGCTTGCCGCAAGCCCCGCCTTCGCGCCCGCGATCCCGGCGCTGACGCGCCCCCCGGTAAAGAGCGGCTGCTCGATCGTCGCCTGCGCGGCGCGGGGGCGCACGTTTTCGGCGCCGAGCCCGAAGAAGTCCTTCGGATCGAGCCGGCCGAAACCATAGGTGCCGCTGATCGCCGCCGTGGGCAGGCGTCCGGCCTCGGCCTGGTCGAGCCGCGCCTTTGCCGCGCCGGCCTCGGCATCTGCGGCGGCAATGTCGGGCGCGTGGCGAAGCGCGGCCGTGATCGCCTCATCGAGCGTCACGGCCGCGGCGGGCAGGGGAAGGGCCGCCAGCGCAAGCGCCAGCAAACCCTGCGCGGGCTTCATTTGAACGCGGTGCCCGGCTGGACGCCCAGCGCCTTGAAGACCATCGCTGCCGGGCAGAAGCCGGTGAACGCCGCCTGGATCATGTTGAGCCCGGCGAACGCCGAGAGCCCGATCCACCACGGATGCACGGTCAGCGACAGCGCGATCCCAAGCAACACGACAAAGCCTGCGAACACGAGCACGGCACGATCGAGAGTCATCACGTCACTCCTTCTATCAGCGCGGCAGCCGCAGTTTGCGGATGCCCATCACATGCAGCGCGAGCTTTTCGTAAAACGGCTCGCTCTCACCCTTCCTGACCTTGCGCAGGAAGTATTTCTCGAAGCCGATCTTCGCGAGATGCACCCATTTGCCGCTCGCTGACCAGTTGACGTTGCGCGGGGGAATCTGCGGCTGCGCGACGAACGCCACGCCGCCGTCGCCGAAATCGGCAAGGCACACGGCATTCCACGTTGCCTCGGCGGTCGGTTCCTCTCCGCTCAGGATCGCGGCGAGGTTTTCGGCGATCGCCGTCACCATCGATTCGATCATGAACCCGGTCTTGGGCACGCCCACCGGAACCGGCGTCGGCCCGGTCGGCGGAATAGCGACGCAGACGCCGAGTGCGAAAATCTCGGGGAAGGCGGGGTTGCGCTGATGCTTGTCGACGAGGATGAAACCGCGCGGGTTCGTCAGCCCCTCGATGCCGCTGACGGCGGGAACGCCGCGAAAGGCCGGCAGCATCATCGAATAGCCGAAGGGCAGGGCGTGCGTCTTCAGCACGGCGCCCCCGTCGGCGATCTCCTCAACATGCATCATGCCGGGTTCGACCTTGGCAACGCGCGCGCTGGTGATCCATTTGATGTGACGCTCGCGAAGCGTGCTTTCCAGCAGCGACTTGGTGTCGCCGACGCCATCAAGGCCGAGGTGGCCGATATAGGGCTCTGCGGTCACGAAGGTCATCGGCACGCGGTCGCGGATCTTGCGGCGGCGCAGCTCGGTGTCGAGGATCAGTGCGAACTCATAGGCGGGGCCGTAGCAGGAGGCGCCCTGCACCGCGCCGACGACGATGGGTCCTGGATTTTCGACGAAGCGGTCGAAGGCATCCGCAGCGGCGGAGGCGTGCGCCGTCTGGCAGATCGAAACCGTGTGGCCGGCGTGCGGTCCGAAGCCCTCGATCTCGTCGAAGGCAAGGTCGGGGCCGGTTGCAATTACAAGATAATCGTAAGTGATGCTCTCGCCGTCGTTGAGCTCGACCCGCTTTTCGGCGGCGTGGACGCGCTTTGCGCCAACGGCGGTGAACCCGATCTTCTTGCGTGCGAAGATGGGCGGCAGATGCACCCGGATAGCCTCAGGCTCGCGCCACCGCACGGCGACCCAGGGGTTTGAAGGAATGAAGGAATAGTGCTCGCTATCGGAGATCGTCATGACCTCCGCGCGGCCTTTCACGGCTGCCTGTATCTCATAGGCGGCGATGGTGCCGCCGAGCCCTGCGCCGAGGACCACGATTCGCGGTCTGCTCATGCCATCCTCCTCACCGTGTGAAACCAGTCATTCATTAGCTTGACTGAATATAAGAATTACACGATATATGCAATACGCAAATTGAAAGGTGGAAGGCGATGTTTGGATTCGGCGGAAAGGCGCACAAGGAAATCACGCCGGCGGCGCTCCATGCGATGCTTGAGAGCGGCTCCGCGCTTGTCGTGGACGTTCGGGAGCCGAACGAGTTCGCGGCCGGGCACATCGCGGGCGCCGTCAATCTTCCGCTTTCCCGATTCGCCGTCGCCGACCTTCCAGACGCCGGCGGGCGCGCCGTCGTTCTGCAATGCGCGGGCGGCAAACGGTCGGGCATGGCGCTCGATCGCTGCGCGGCGGCGAAGGCTGCGATCGATACACATCTTGCTGGAGGTCTCGCTGCGTGGGCGGCGGCGGGCTATCCGGTGGTCCGCTGAACGCCGGGAACAGGGAACCTTTTGATGAAGATTTACACCCTGCTTGCTGCCGCCGCGCTCGCGCTGTCCGCATGCGGCGAAAGTCCCGAACCCGCCGAAAAGACTGCCGCACTTCCCGCGGGCGAAACATTGACGCTCGCCTACAGCGAAATCGCGGACATGAAGGCCGTAGGCGCGGAGATCGCGACGCGCGATCAGGCGGAGGCATTGGCGCGTATTCCCGGCACGCTTGTCAGCCTGTCGGTGCGCGCGGGTGACACGGTCAGGAAGGGCCAGCGCATCGGCATGATCGTCGACTCGCGGCTCGGCCATGAAACCGCGGCCTACGGCGCGCAGGCCGCCGCAGCCGAGGCGGAAGCCGCCCGCGCCCGCGCGGAGCTCGCCCGCGTGCAGGATCTTTATGACAACAAGGTCTATGCGAAGGCGCGCCTCGATCAGGCCGTCGCCGCCTCGCGCGCGGCGGACGCGCAGGCTGCCGCCGCGCGGTCGCAGCAGGGGGCAAGCGCCGCCGCAGCCGGGCAGGGCGCCGTGCTCGCGCCCGCCGATGGGCGAGTCCTGCGCGCCGACATTCCCGCAGGCTCGGCGGTCGTGCCCGGCCTGTCGATCGCGACCGTTACCGCCGGTCCGCCCGTCGTCCGCCTGTCGCTTCCCGAATCGCTCGCCGGAAGCGTTCGCATCGGCGCGCGGGTTCTGATCGACGGCGATGACCGGGAGGCGCGCGTCGTGCAGGTCTATCCGGGCGTCTCCGGCGGGCGCGTGCGCGTCGACGCCGCCGCGCCCGGCCTCTCCGCCGCCTTCGTCGGCCAGCGTGTCACGGCGTCCATCGAGGTCGGGCGGCGACAGGCTTTGGTGGTGCCGCGCCGTTTCGTCTCGACGCGCTACGGCATCGATCAGGTCGATGTCGTCACCGCCGACAAACGCCTCAGCGCCGTGCCGGTGCAAACCGCGCCGACATCGGAAGCTGGGTCGGTCGAAATCCTCAGCGGCGTCGCCCCCGGCGACACGCTGTTCGTTCCGGGCAAGCCCTCATGAATCTCGGCATCTCCGGCCGCCTCACGCGCGCGACGATCGCCTCGCCGCTGACGCCGCTGTTCCTGATGGCGGCGATCGCCGTCGGCCTCATCGCGCTGTTCTCGATCCCGCGCGAGGAGGAGCCGCAGATCAGCGTGCCGATGGTCGACATTCAGGTGATGGCGCCCGGCCTCTCCGCCGCCGATGCCGTCGAACTCGTCGGCATCCCGCTCGAGACGATCGTGAAGAGCGTCGACGGCGTCGAGCATGTCTACACGCAGGCCGAAGACGACGGCGTGATGGTAACGGCGCGTTTCCTCGTCGGTTCGGACCCGGAAGACGCCGCCATCCGCATCGAGGAAAAGCTGCGCGCGAACTGGGACAGGAAGCCCGTCGGCATCCCCGATCCCAAGGTCACCGTGCGCGGCATCAACGATGTGCCGATCGTCGTCCTCACCTTATCGCCGAAGCCCGGCGCGGCAGGCCAGTGGACCGACGGCGCGCTCTACGAGGTCGCCGCGAAACTGCGCACCGAGGTCGCCAAGGTCGGCGATGTCGGCCTCACCTTCCTCGTCGGCGGGCGGCCGGAGCAGATCCGCATCGCGCCCGACCCCGCGAAGCTCGCGCGCTACGGCGTGCCGCTCGGCAGCGTGATCGAGGCCGCCGGGCAAGCGAACCGCAGCTTCCCGCTCGGCAGCATCCGTGAGGACGGCAAGGCGGTCGCCGTCACGGCGGGGCAGACGCTGTCCTCGGCGCAGGAGGTGGGCCTGCTCACCGTGCGCTCGGCAAGCGGCGCGCCCGTCTATCTGCGCGATGTCGCTACGGTCACGCAGGGACCGCGCGAGGATCAGGCGCGCGCATGGCGCTGGGCGAAGCGCGAGGGCGACTGGTCGAGCGCGCCCGCCGTCAGCCTCGCCATCGCCAAGCGCGCGGGGGCAAATGCCGTCGTCGTGTCGGACGCCATCGTGGACCGCGTGCAGCGCCTGGAAGGCACACTCATCCCCGATGGCATCGATGTCGCCGTCACGCGCAACTACGGCGAGACGGCGAATGAGAAGGCGAACGAGCTGCTGTTTCACCTCGGCCTCGCCACGCTTTCCATCGTCGCGCTGATCGGTTTCGCGATCGGCTGGCGCGAGGCGGGCGTCACCGCCGTCGTGATCCCCACGACGATCCTCCTCACCATGTTCGCCTCGAACCTGATGGGCTACACGATCAACCGCGTCAGCCTGTTCGCGCTCATCTTCTCGATCGGCATCCTCGTCGATGACGCGATCGTCATGATCGAAAACATCGCGCGGCACTGGGCGATGAAAGACGGCCGCAGCCGCACCGAGGCGGCGATCGAGGCGGTCGCGGAGGTCGGCAACCCCACGGTCGTCGCAACGCTTACCGTCGTCGCCGCGCTGCTCCCGATGCTGTTCGTGTCCGGGCTGATGGGGCCTTACATGGCGCCGATTCCCGTGAACGCATCCGCGGCGATGGTTTTCTCCTTCTTCGTCGCGGTGGTCATCGCGCCGTGGCTGATGATCCGCTTCGCCCGCAAGGCGCTCGATACCGGACATGGCCACGAGGACGGCGGCAGGCTCGGCGCGCTTTATGCGCGTGTCGCGCACCGCGTCATCGACAGCCGTACCTCGGCGCGCAATTTCCTCATCGGCGTTGCGCTCGCCACGCTGCTCGCCTGCTCGATGTTCTACTTCAAGGCGGTGACGGTGAAGCTGCTGCCCTTCGACAACAAGTCGGAGGTGCAGGTCGTCGTCGACATGCCGGAGGGAACCAGCCTCGAAGCGACCTCGCGCACGCTCGAAGATGTCGCCGCCGTGGTGCGCGGCATTCCCGAGGCGACCGCGATGGAGGCCTATGTCGGCACCTCCGCGCCGTTCAATTTCAACGGTCTCGTTCGCCATTATTTCCTGCGCGCGCGGCCTGAAATGGGCGACGTGATGGTAACGCTGCTGCCCAAGGGCGACCGCGACCGCTCAAGCCACGAAATCGCGCTCGATCTGCGCAAACGCCTCGCCGCGCTGAAGCTACCCGCCGGCGGATCGCTCAAGGTCGTCGAAACCCCGCCGGGGCCGCCCGTGCTCGCCACGCTGCTTGCGGAGATTTACGGCCCGGACGCCGAAACCCGCCAGAAGACCGCGGCCGAGGTCGAAAAGATCTTCCGCGCCGTGCCCTACATCGTCGATGTCGACAACAGCTTCGGCGAGCCGCGCCCGCGTCTCCGCCTCCTGCCGGAGCGCGACCGCGTCGATTATTACGGCCTCTCGCAGCGGCAGATCTCCGATACGCTCGGCGCGCTGATGAGCGATACCGTGGTCGGCTACGCGCCGCGCGGCGGCGGCCGCACGCCGCTTCCGATCAGCGTCGCGCTTGAGCAGGCGGACCGCAGCTGGACGGAAACGCTTTCGAGCACGCCCGTCGCGGTCACGCCCGCGGGCGATCTCGTCGAGCTCGGCGCGATCGTCGATGCGCGGCAGGAAGCCGGCAGCCGCGCGATCTTTCGCCGCGACGGACGCTATGCCGACATGGTCACCGCGGAACTCGCCGGGGATTATGAAGCGCCGATCTACGGCATGCTCGCCGTAAACCGCGCCATCGAGGATCATGACTGGGCGGCCCAGGGCCTCGCAATGCCCGTCGTCCGCCTCAATGGCCAGCCCGAGGACGAGTCCGTGCCGACTTTGCTGTGGGACGGCGAATGGGAAATCACCTGGGTGACGTTCCGCGACATGGGTGCGGCGTTCATGGTCGCGCTGCTCGGCATCTACATTCTCGTCGTCGCGCAGTTCCGCAGCTTCCGCCTACCGCTCGTGATCCTCACCCCGGTGCCGCTCACGCTCGTCGGCATCGTGCTCGGGCACATGCTCTTCGGTGCGCCGTTCACTGCGACCTCGATGATCGGCTTCATCGCGCTTGCGGGCATCATCGTGCGCAATTCGATCCTGCTCGTCGATTTCATCCGCCACAGCGCGGCACCTGAAAGGCCTCTGCGTGACGTGCTGATCGAAGCGGGCGCGATCCGGTTCAAGCCGATCGTGCTCACGGCGGCGGCGGCCATGATCGGCGCGGCGGTGATCCTTACCGATCCGATTTTCCAGGGACTTGCCATCTCGCTGCTGTTCGGGCTTGCGTCCTCGACCCTGCTCACCGTGCTCGTCATTCCGGCGATCTACGTGGTGCTGCGGGATGACGGGAGACCCGCGACGACATGATGATGGCCGACACACCCGCAGCGATGCTCGCGGCCTGCGCCGAAGACGCCGCCGCCGTGCTCAAGCTGCTCGCCCATCCGCAGCGGCTGATCGTGCTCTGCCGCCTGTCTGCGGGGGAGGCGTCGGTGAACACGCTCGTCGATCTTACCGGCCAGTCGCAATCGAGCGTGTCGCAGCATCTTGCGAAACTCCGCGAGGGCGGCATGGTCGCAACGCGCCGCGAGGGTACGACGATCTTCTACCGCCTCGCAGACGATGGTGTTCATGCGCTCATCGATATGCTCTGTGACCGCTTCGGCGGCCCGGCGAAGATGGCGAAGGCATGAATCGCGCCGCGCTCTGTTTCGCACTGCTTGTCCCGGCCTGCGCGAGTTTGCCGGAGCCCGCGATGGAGGACCGGACGGAGGACGCGCGCCAACTCGTCGATCGCTTCCAGACCGACCTGCTCACCGCATTGAACGCGGCGCTCGCTGATGGCGGCCCGGTTGCCGCGGTGGAGGTGTGCGCTGAAATTGCACCGGCGATCGCCGCCAGCCTTTCGGATGAAAGCGGCGCGATGGTTCGCAGGACCGCGCTTCGCAACCGCAATCCCGATGCCGTGCCGGATGCCACGGAACGCCGCGTGATGGCGACGTTCATGCCGCCGCTCGACGCGGACGGGAAACCGCGCGAGTGGTCCGGGGCGACAGCGTCGTCGTTCCGCTACATGCGCGCGATCCCGATGAAGCCGATGTGCACGACCTGTCATGGCACGGCCGTCGCGCCTGACATCGCTGCAGCGATCCGCAAGCGCTACCCAAATGATACGGCGACGGGCTTCGCGCCGGGAGACCTTCGCGGCGCCTTCTCGGTGCGCTGGGAGAGGGCTCGCTAAAGCCCTCGCTTACAGGATTTTCGCAAAGGTCGCGGCGGAACCCCGGGCGCGGCGCGGCATCCCGCCGCCCGTCTCGGGCAGGGCGGAAAGACGCGTGAGGAATGCCGTTGCCGGCGCCGCCGCTTCGGGCGCGATGCTGTAGTAGACGAGCTTGGCGGCGCGGCGCGTATTCACCAGCGCGGCCTTGCGCAGGATGGCGAGCTGCTGCGACAGGCCGGGCTGACCGATGCCGGTGAGCGCTTCGAGTTCGCCGACGGAAGTTTCGCCCTTCACCAGCAGCGCGTCGAGCAGGCGCAGCCGCGTCTCATGTCCCAGCGTCCGCATGAGGTCGGCAACGGCGGCGAGATCGGTTTCCGTCAATGCCTCAGCCACGCCCAGCTCCTGGGTCGGGCGCGCTGCGGCAGAACCACAGCGGATCGTCGGCGCGTGCCATCAGCGCTGCCTGGTCCTGATCGGGTGGCAACAGCACGTCGGCGCCCGGCTGCCAGCCCTCCGGCGTCACGATGTGATCGCTGTCAACACGCTGCAGGGCTGCCACGACGCGCAGCATTTCATCCACGGACCGGCCGATCGTCGCAGGGTAAGTGATGATCGCGCGAATGATGCCGTCTGGGTCGATGAAGAACGTCGAGCGCATCGCCGCGGCATCGACCGACCGATCGGAGATCATGCCGTAGGCGCGGCCGATGACGAGCGAAGGATCTTCGACAATCGGAAAATCGATGGTGATGCCGAAGCCGTCGCGAATGGCGCGGATCCAGCCGAAATGCGCGTAAAGGCTGTCCACCGAAATCGCCATCAGCGCGCAGTCGAGCGCCGCGAAACGGTCGGACGCGCGGGCGAGCGCCACGAACTCGCTCGTGCAGACGGGCGTGAAATCGGCCGGATGCGAGAACAGGACCAGCCAGCGTCCGCGAAAGTCGGAAAGGCGGATCACGCCTTTCGTCGTCCGCGCTTCGAAATTGGGGGCAGCATCGCCGATCTGGAGCGGGCCTGCCGGCACGTTCTGTTCGCCCGTCATTGACGCTTCGCGACCTTTCCCTACATAATTACAGGAAAGGTGTAATAAGCATGACCGACGGAGTAAAGCAGGCGGCCGATCCCTTGATGATCGTCTGTCCCGCCTGCGGGGCTGCCAACCGTGTTCCAGCCGCACGTCTCGGGCAGTTGCCGCGTTGTGGCCGTTGCAGGTCTCCGCTTTTCGCCGGCAAGCCGCTTGATCTCGATGCTGCGGCCTTCGACCGCCGGATGAAGGCTGAAAGCCTGCCGCTGCTCGTGGATTTCTGGGCGTCGTGGTGCGGTCCCTGTCGCGCGATGGCGCCCGCATTCGCGGCGGCGGCGCAGGATCTCGAGCCCTACGTCCGGCTCGGCAAGGTCGATACCGAGGCGGAGCAGCAGATCGCCGGGCGCTACGCAATTCGGTCGATCCCGACAATGATCCTGTTCGCGAACGGCCGTGAGGTTGCGCGCACGTCGGGCGCGATGGATCGCAATACGATCGTGGGGTGGACGCGGCAGCAACTGGCGCGCACCTGAAATCGGGTGCCCCCGCGCGCCGGCTGCGCTAAGGGGGTTCATGGATTTCGACGATCTTCTGTTCCGCTATTTCGGCAGTGCCGAGATCGACGCGCTGATGCCGTCTGCACTCGAAGCCGGGCTTGACCGTATGCGCGTCGACTTCGGCCTCGAAACGAACGCCGGGCGGCGCTTCGCGCTCTGGGCGCTGATGCACATGCTGGGCGATGCGCCCGATGTCGATTCGTTCGAGGATGCGGAAGAGCGCGAGGCCGCGCGCCGTTTCATGGATCTCGCCGACAGCGCCGGCAGCGGGGACTGATCTGCTACCCGAACCGGTGAGGGATCACCCATCGCGCCGGATTGTTGCGACCCGCTAAGGCGTTATCCTCCCCGCATGGGGAATGAGCGGAGAGTGGTCGCCGTCAGCACGGCAAGACCAGCGTGGCAGGACGTAAGGGGGCAGCGGACCTTCACCGCGATCGTGCGCAGCCCCGCGCCCGGCGCGCTCTGGTTCGGCGCGGCGGGGCCGGACGGCAACGAGACCGCGGTCCACACGGAAGCCGTCCTCGCTTCGCCCGCGGAGCACTACGTCATGTGGGCGGAACGCTTCGGCGTCGATCGCGCCGCGTGGGACTGGTGCCGCTTCGGCGAGAACATCGTCGTGTCCGGTTTCGATGAAAACACGCTGCGCATCGGCGATATCGTGCGTATCGGCGGCGCGGTGTTCCGCGTCACCTCGCCGCGCATCCCGTGCTTCAAGTTCGCGTGGCGCATGGACCAGCCCGACAGCGTGCTCGGGCCGATGATCGAAAGCGGCCATGTCGGCTTCTATCTCGCGGTTGAAACGCCAGGGCGAGTTGAGGCTGGGGATACCGCCACCGCCGAATGTCCCGATCCGTCGGCGATCACCGTCGGCGATCTCTCCCGCCTGCTCGTCGCGCGCGAAGCCGATCCGCAGGCGCTGCGCGAGCCCCTTGCCAATCCCTGGCTCGGCGGGCAGGCGCGCGGAATGCTCGCGAAGCGCATCGCGGGACTGGAGGACATGGCGCGCCTCAAGACCGGCCGCTGGAGCGGCTGGCGCCCGTTCCGCGTCATGAAACGGCGCGACGAGGCGCAGGACATCGCATCTTTCGCGCTCACCCCGCTCGACGGCATTCCGCTGGCGCCGCCGCTCGCCGGACAGTTCCTCACCGTCCGTCTCGGCGACAGCGATGGTGCCCCGGTCCGCAGCTGGACGCTTTCCGATCACGCCGATACGCCGGAGCATTACCGCCTCACCGTGAAGCGCCTCGCGGACGGGGCGGGCTCGGCGCTCCTCCACGACATCGGCGCGCGCGGCGGCACGGTCTGGGCGCGGCCCCCGGCGGGGCGTTTCACGCTCAAGCGCGACGGCTTCATGCGTGTCGTGCTGATCAGCGCGGGGATCGGCGTCACGCCCATGCTTGCGATGCTGAAGGCGCACCGGGAAAGGCGAGACAGCCCCCCGCCGCTCGTCTGGATTCACCAGACACGGAGTGGCGAAACGCACGCGTTCGCGTCGGCGGGCAAGGATGCCGCGCTGTGCCACGTCTTCTACTCCGCGCCGCGCGAAGATGATGCGGGCCACGAACCAGGGCGGCTCACGCCGGAGCGGCTGCGCGAAATCCTCGCGCCTGCCTATAAGACCGCCCCCTTCGGCCGGGAAATCGAGCTCGAAGGCATTTTCAGCGACATCTACATCTGCGGCCCCGCACCGTTCGAAGCGATGGCGCGCGATACGCTCGCCGCGATGGGTGTCCCGCCCGGGCAGGTTCGCTCGGAATCGTTTATGCCCGGTGCGGCAGACGCCGCTCCCGCCATCGCCACGGCGCGGGTGGACTTCGGCGGCACCGTCGCGGAATGGACGCAGGCCGCGAACCCGAGCCTGCTCGAACTCGCCGAAGCCGCCGGTCTCGCGCCCGCGTTCGGCTGCCGCTCGGGAAGCTGCGGCGCGTGCGAAAGCACGCTCGTGTCGGGCAGCGTCGAGCATTCGCCGACTCCCGCCATGCCGCTCGCGGCGGACCGCATCCTGCTCTGCTGCGCGCGTCCTGCCTCCGACGTGGCGATTGCTTTTGACTAAACCGCCACCCCGATTTCGTCGTCGCCACCCGCTGCGACCTTTGCAGCGCGGCGCAAGATACAGGAACCTGCACCCATGACGCTGATCATCGAGAACGTGACCGTCTTCGACGGAGAGGCCGTGCTCGGCGAGGGCATGTCGATCGTCGTTGAAGGCAACACGATCCGCGAAGTCTCCGACACGCCCGTGACGGGATCGGAGGCGCAGCGCCTCGATGGCGGCGGGCGCTTCGCGATGCCCGGCCTCATCGACGCACATTTCCATTGCTATGGCGCAGAGGCGAATCCGGCGGTCATCGATCGTATGCCCCCCGGCCTCCGCGCGCTTCACGCCCGCCGGATCATGGAAGATGCCTTGCAGCGCGGCTTCACGACCGTGCGCGATGCAGCGGGCGGCGATCATGTGCTGGCGGCGGGGCTCGCGAAGGGTCTCATCAACGGCCCGCGGCTCTTTTACCCCGGCCTCGCGATCAGCCAGACGGGCGGGCACGGTGACATGCGCGATCCCGATCATTTCGAAGGCTGCGCCTGCGCCTATTGCGGGTCTTTGTCGGTCGTCGTCGATGGGCCGGACGAGATGCGCAAGATGGTGCGCGAGCAGCTCCGGCGCGGCGCGCATCAGATTAAACTGTTCGTTTCAGGCGGCGTTCTTTCGCCGAGCGACCCCATCTGGATGAACCAGTTCTGCGACGAGGAAATCCGCGTCGCTGTCGAAGAGGCCGCCACGCGCCGCACATACGTGATGGCGCACGCACACACGAATGCGGCCGCGATCCGCTGCGTGCAGAACGGCGTGCGCTCGATCGAACACGCAACGATGCTGGAAGCGGACGGTGTCGCCGCCATCGTCGAACATGATGCCTTCGCGGTGCCGACGCTGGCGATCATCGATGCGATCCGCGCGGTGGGTCCGTCGATGGGATTGCCCGCTGCGGCCCTCGCCAAGGTGGCCGAGGTCGGAGACCTCGCGTCCACCTCGCTCGATCGCCTCCGCCAGGCGGGCGCGAAGATCGGTTTTGGTACGGATCTGCTCGGTTCGGTCATGGACCGTCAATCGCGCGAGTTCGCGCTGCGCCGCGAGATCATGAGTGCTCATGAAATCCTGCGTTCGGCGACCTCGGTGAACGCGGCCCTGGTCGGGATGGAGGGGAAACTGGGCACGATCGCGGGTGGCGCGCTCGCCGATCTGCTGCTGGTGGATGGCAACCCGCTCGAAGATATTTCCGTTCTCGAACAGCACGACCGGCTCGCCCTGATCGTTGCCGACGGGCGCATCCGGCGGAACGCCCTTGTCTGATCCCCAGCCGCCCGCGCCGCTGCGCCAAAGCGCGGTCTTCAGCCTCGTCGCGGGAAACATCGCGGGTTTTTCGGGAACGACGGCGATCCCGCTCTGGCTTGCGGCATCGGAGGCAAGGGGCGAACTTGCTGGCCTGGTGGCGTCCGGCGAAATGGCGGCGATCGGCCTTGGCACGCTTGGCGCTGCGGCGGTGGCGGGCAGGATCGGCGCACGGCCGCTGGGTATCGGCGCGGCGGCTGTTGCGGTTGGTGCCAACCTTCTCGCGATGCTTGCCCCTGATGCGACTTTCATCGCGGGACGACTGCTGTCGGGGCTTGCGCTCGGCACGGTGCTGGCGACCGCGACGGCGCTCGCGGCGCAGCGTGTCGATGCGCAGAAGACGCTCGCCACGATGCAGATCGGTCTCGCCTGCTTTGCCGCGCTTTTCTACCTCGCGCTGCCGCCGCTCGTGGAAGCCGCGGGCGCGGCGGCCGTGTTCGGAGGGCTCGCAGCAACGGCGCTCTGTGCGCTTCTCGCCATGGCGGCGAGGCTTCATGGCAAGGTCGAACAGAGCAGCGCCGGCTTTCGTCCGATCCCGCGCGCGGTGCTTGTGCTCATCGGCCTTGCGGTGATGTTCGTGGGGCAGAGCATGGCATGGAACTCGATCTTCCCGCTCGGCGCTGCGAAGGGCTTCGATATGCAGCTCGTGGGCAAGATCATGGCCGCGTGCGCGGTCGTCATGATGATCGGGCCGCTGCTCTCCCGGCTGCTGGGGGAGCGCGCGGGTCTGCGCGTGCCGGTGCTGGGTTTCAGCCTGCTGCTCGCGGCGGACGTGGTGCTGATCGCGCAGGCGCAGGGCTTGTGGCTGTTCGCGGTGGCGACTGCGGCGCTGGTCTTGCTCCCTGGTTTCGGTTTACCCTATGTGATTGCGCGCACCGGAAATCTCGGGGATGCGCGACACGCTGGCGCGGCGCCGGCGTTCCTGATGCTTGGAAGCGCGCTCGGCCCGGCGCTTGCCGTGCCGCTCGTCGCGGATGCCGACTGGAACGCCTTCGGGCTGGTCGCGGGTGGCGCCTGCCTGATCGGCGCGCTGCTGATGGGAGCCGGGAAGGGCCGAACGTAAAGGACCGGGTTTGAACGAAGCGGCCGAACCTCGCGAAACGGAGCGGTCCGGCGCGCGCGAACGGGCAAGCCGCCGCCGCTTGCGTCCGCCGGTGCAGCGCGCGCCGCTCGCCACGCGCGAACTCGTGCTGCGCTCGCTCGATGTTGCCCGCGCCGGCAAGCTCACGATCGTCGTCGGCCCGCGTGGTTACGGCAAGAGCACCGCACTCGGGCAGTGGTGGCAGCGGCTCACGGGACAGGGCATCGCGGCGGCGTGGTACACCGCATCCGATCTCGATCGCGAACCCGATGTGTTTCTCGAGATGATCGCCCGTTCGCTCTCCGCTGCTGGCGTTGAAATGGGCGACGCCCTGCGCCCCAAGACCGGCGACAGCCCGGCGGCGACAATGCTCGACGCGATCCTGCTGCAGCTCGACCGCGAGGAGCGCCCGATCGTGCTCATCATCGACGATTTCGACCGCGTCGATCACCCCGCGATCGCGCGGCTGGTCGAGGAGATGGCAGACGCGCTGCCGGATTGGGTTCATCTCGTGCTGGCGACACGGCGCAAGCCGTCGCTCGCCGTCTCGGTGCTGCGCACGCAGGGGATCGTCCGCATCATCGATCCGGCCGAGCTTCGCCTCAGCGACGCAGAGCTTGGTGCGGCGCTCGGCCTCCCGGCCGATGCGCCCGAACTCGCGGCGATCGCCGAGCAGACCGAAGGCTGGCCCGTCGCCGTCCAGCTTTATCGCCTTTGGCGCGACCGGATGGGTGTCTCCGCGCGGATGCCGCGCTTCAGCGGGCAGGTCGATGAGGTTGCAGATTATCTCGCCGAGCAGGTGTTCGCGATGCTGCCCGAACATTGCCAGCAGCTCCTCACCGAACTGTCGCCGTTCGACTATGTCGAAGCGAGCCTCGCCGACCATGTGCGCGACCGGCGAGACAGTGCCGCGCTCCTCGAAGAGGTCGAGGCCGAGCTCCCGACGCTCGTTCAGCGCACGGAATCGGAGGGTGAGCCCGCCTGGCGGCTGCATCCGCTGCTGTCGGACTACGCGCAGGCTCGTCTCGGTCGCAGCCCCGATCATGCCGCGCGGCTGCACAGGCGCGCGGCGGACTGGCTCTGGCAGCAGCAGCGCTACGCCGCGTCGGTGCGTCACTACGATGTCGCTGGCGACCGCGCGACGATGGTGGAGACGCTCGGCGGCATTCCGTTCATCTCGATCTTCCTCGCCTACGGTGCGGGCGAGCTTCGCGCGATCCTTCGCGAAACGCCGCAGGAGGTTTTGGAAGCCCAGCCGCGTCTGCAGCTGATGGCGGCGCTCGCGCATTTCAAGGCGGGGCACTTCGGGGAGGCGAGCAACTGGCTGCGCCGCATCGGCGAGAGCACGGGCGGCTTTCTGAACGACCCCACGGGACACGGCAGGCAGCTCGAACTCGAGGGCCATGCGCTCGACCTCCTGTTCGGATGTTACGTCAGCGGCATCACGCCGACGCGCGAGGCGGAGGTCGAGAAGGTCCGCGCGCTCGCGCCCGACATGCCCCTGTTCTGGGCGTGGTGCGAAAACACGATGGTCGTCATGCACCAGATGCGGGGCGATCTGCACGCGGCGCGCCAGTCGGTGATCCGCACGCGCGAAACCTATCAGGCGCTCGGGATGCTGCCTTTCGCCGAACAGCATCTGATGACGCACGACGTGCTCGTCGCGCTCGCCCACGGGTCGCTGAAGACCGCCTCGGAACTTGCCGCCGCCACGCTCCGGCGTCGGGGCACGAGCGGTATCGAGCCGACGGTGACGGCAACCGCGCGCATGGCGATCGCAGCGGCGGATTATCTTCGTCACTACCGCGAAAGCGCCGCGGATCTTGTCCGCGTCGCCTTCGATCAGTTCGGGGCGGGGGAGGCGTGGTACGACCAGTATGCCGTCTCGTGGCCGATCATCGTCGATGTCGCGTGGCGCCGGAGCGGGCTTCCGGCGGCGCTTCGCATGATTGCCGAATTGAAGACGCGCCTTGCCAATCAGGGCCTCCTCTGCGTTGGCGGTCTGCTGAACGCGCTTGAAGTCATCTACCGGCTGCGCAGCGGCGGCATTGACGGTGCCGAAGCGATTGCGCGGACGCTTTCGATGGATGCGGACCATGTTCCGTGGCGGACGCGCGACCTCGCGATGCATGCAAGGATCCTCGTTGATCTCGCGCGCGGACGCGTCGCGGCCGCGGCGGACGGTGCCCGCGCGATGATCGAAGAGGGGCGGACAGGGGAACGTCTCGTCACCACGGTGAAGGGATATGTGTTGTTGTCGCTCGTGCGCGACAGGCTGGGTGACGAGGCCGGTGCCGACGATGCCATGGCGATGGCGGTTCATCATGCCTTTGCGGAGGAAATCGTCTCTCCCTTTGTCGAGGAAGGAAGCGCCGTCCGGACGATCATGGAGCGTATCGCGAAGCGCGAGGCATCCCCGCTCGAACAGCAGCACGCGGAAACGATCCTGCGGGCGCTGAAAGCCAAGCCGCAGTATCTTTCGCCCGATGCGCTCAGCGACCGCGAATCGGAAATCGTGGCGCACCTTGCTGACGGTGCATCGAACAAGCTGATCGCGCGGCGTCTCGGGCTCACCGAGAATACGATCAAGTTCCATCTCAAGAAGATCTACGCCAAGCTCGGCGTTTCCAGCCGCAAGGCCGCCGTCGCGCGCGCGCAGGAGAAATAGGCCGCGCTGCCACCCGACAGCGCCTCTCACTACCCGACTCGGCTGTCGCGCCTCTGGCGTTCCCGCGCGAATATGATCGCGCAGGGAAAACAGCAAAAAAGGGGTAAGGAAAATGACGAGCCGTAACCTGAGAACGGCCTTTCTGGCCTCAGCGGCGCTGGCGATATTGCCGGGTGCCGCGCTGGCGCAGGATGCCGAAACCGACGAGATCATCATCACCGCGCAGCAGCGTGCCGAACCGCTCCGCAACGTCCCCATTCAGGTGACGGCGTTCACGGCGCAGGCGGTCGAGGATGCCGGCATCAAGTCGACGTCCGATATCATCGCGCAGGTGCCGAACATCACCTACGATCGCGGCGACACCTACCGCAGCAACTTCATCACGATGCGCGGTCTCACCCAGATCAACAACGCCGATCCGCCCATCGCCTTCGTGCTCGACGGCGTGCCGCAGACCAACCAGAAGCAGCTCGGCGTCACGCTGTTCGATATCGAACGCATCGAGGTTCTGAAAGGCCCGCAGGGCGCGCTTTATGGCCGTAACGCCGTGGGCGGCGCGATTAACGTGGTGACGAAAGCGCCGGGCAACGAACTCGAAGGTTTCGTCAATCTCGGCTATGCGAACGGTGACACGATCGACGCTTCCGCCGGTATCTCAGGCGCACTGGTCGAGGATAAGGTCCTGGTCCGCGTTTCGGGCAGCTACACGTCGTCCGACGGCCTCATCAAGAACGATTTCCGCGGCGACCGCGTCGATTACATCGATCACGACTATTCGCTGCGCGGCCGCATGATTTTGAAGCCGACCGATCTGCTGACCTTCGACCTTCGCGCCGAATACAGCGATTTCCGGGGCGGCTCCAACAGCTACGCGGCCGTGTTCTCCGGCATCCCGCGTGACTTCGTGAATCCGCAGTTCAATTTCCCGGCTTATGCGGAAGGCGACAGCGTCGATCTCACCGGCAAGTTCGATTACGATTTCGGATTCGCGACCCTCACAGGCATCAGCGCCTGGTCGAAGTTCCAGCAGAACAACCGCGCCGATCTTGATTTCCGCAATCCCGTGGATTCACCGGGCGGCATCTTCGGTCTCGGCTTCCAGGCGGGGCAGGGGCAGAATGCAAAGCTCGAAACCTTCAGCCAGGAACTGCGCCTCGTTTCCGCGAGCGATCAGGCGTTCCGCTGGCTCGTTGGCTTGTATTATCTGAACACCGATCGTGCGCTCGTCACACGCGGCTTCATCGACATCGACGGCAGCGATCAGTTTGATAACACCGCGCTGCTCATCGCCAACAACAATGAAACAAACGACAACAACGCCTACGCCGCGTTCGCGCAGGTCGATTACGACCTGACGCCGACGCTCACGCTCACCGGCGGTATCCGCTACGACGAAGACAAGCGCGAGCAGACGAACGTCGTGACCGGCGCCGTCCGCAAGACCTCTTTCGATCGCGTCCAGCCCAAGGTGACGCTGACGTGGAAACCGGAAGATGGGCGTCTCGTTTACGCCACCTACAGCACCGGCTTCCGTTCGGGCGGCTTCAACGCGCCGAATGTCACCGTGCCCGTGTTCGACGCCGAAACGCTCGACAACTTCGAGGTCGGTTTCAAGACGCAGTGGTTCGATCGCAAGCTCACGCTGAACGGCGCCGCCTATCTCACCAACGTGAAGAACTACCAGTATTTCTACGTTGACGCCGCGACCGCATCGCAGATCATCGACACGATCGACAAGGTGCAGATCAAGGGCTTCGAGATCGAGGCGATGGCGAAAGTCGCACCCGGGCTCGATGCGAGCTTCGGGGTCGGCACCACCGACAGCGAGATCAAGCGCAGCCTGTTCCCGTCCGATGTCGGCAATCATTCGCCGCGCACGGTGCCGCTCTCGATCAACAGTTCGATCCAGTACCGCGGCGAGCTCAGCGAGACCGTGGCGGGGTTCGTCCGCATCGAACACCAGCACATCGGCAAGAAATACTGGGATGCCGACAATGCCTCCGTGCAGAATCCGTATGACCTTCTCAACGCACGCATGGGCGTCGAGTTCGGAAATTACGGCCTCTACGCCTTCGCGCGGAATATCTTCAACGAGAAGTATTATTCCGAATTCTTCCAGCCGAAATATTCGGGTCTCGATGTCGCGATCGGCTATCGCGGCACGCCGCGTACCTACGGTGTGGAAGCGAAAGTGAAGTTCTGACAGTCTTGGCGGGCGCTCTCCGGGCGCCCGCCATCACGCATTCTATTTCGAAAGGTTGACATGAGCGGCAGCGGATTCAGGCTGGGCATCGACGTCGGCGGCACCAACACCGACGCGGTGCTGATGCGCGGGCGCGAGGTGCTGGCGACGGCGAAGAGCTTCACGACGGCGGACGTGCGCAGCGGTGTCGTCAATGCCGTGCGCATGATCCTCGACAAGGCGCCCGAGCACCGCGCTTCGATCGAGGCCGTGATGATCGGCACGACGCAGTTCGTGAACGCCTTCGTGCAGCGCAAGGGGCTCGCGCCCGTCGCGATCTTCCGCGTCTCGCTGCCGAAGGCAGACGGCGTGCCGCCGCTCGCGGGCTGGCCCGACGATCTCGTCGAAGTCGCCGGCTCGCACATCTACATGGTCGGCGGCGGCGCGCTCTACACGGGCAAGGACTATGCCCCGCTCGATGAAGACGCGCTCCGCGCCGCTGCCGAGGATGCCCGCGCGAAGGGCCTGAAGGCTGTCGCGATCTCCGCCAATTTCGCGCCGATCCGCCCGGATATCGAAGAAAAGGCCGCCGCCGTCGTGCAGGCGGTGATGCCGGACGCGCGCATCACGATCTCCTCGAAGGTCGGCGGCCTCGGCCTCATCGATCGCGAGAATGCGGCGGTCATCAACGCGACGCTTGCCGAGCTTTCCGAACGCGTGATCGGTTCGCTGCAGACGGCTATCGCCGATCTTGAAATCAACGCGCCCATCTACATCAGCCAGAACGACGGCACGCTCATCACTACCGAAACCGCATCGGCATTCCCGATCCTCACCTGCTCGGCCGGCCCCACCAACAGCATTCGCGGCGCGGCGTTCCTCACCGGGCTCGACGAAGCGGTCGTCGCCGACATCGGCGGCACCACGACCGACATCGGCTTCCTGCTGCGGGGCTTCCCGCGCGAGACGACAGCGGCGAACTACATCGGCGGCGTCCGCACCAATTTCCGAATGCCGGACGTGCTCTCCATTGGCATCGGCGGCGGTAGTCTCGTTCGCAAGGGCGAGGGCGGCTGGACGGTCGGCCCGGACTCCGTGGGCTTCCGCCTCGCCGAGGAAGGCCTCATCTTCGGCGGCGAAACGCTCACCGCGAGCGACATCGCCGTCCGCGCGGGCCAAGCCGAAATCGGCGATCCGGCAAAGGTCGCGCACGTTCCCGATGAAACCGTAGAGGCCGCGCTCGACAATCTGCATCAGCAGATCGAAGACGCGATCGACCAGATCAAGACGAGCAACCATCCGCTCCCTCTCGTTCTCGTCGGCGGCGGCAGCATCCTCATCTCGCGCGCGCTCAAGGGCACGTCGGAAGTGTTGAAGCCCGCACATGCCGAGGTCGCGAACGCGGTCGGCGCCGCCATCGCACTCGTCAGCGGGCGTGTCGACAAGCTCTATGATGTCGGCGCAATGGGCCGCGAGGCCGCGCTCGAACAGGCACGCAAGGAAGCGACCGATGCCGCCGTTGCGGCGGGTGCGCGCGAACGCGAAGTCGAAATCGTCGAGATCGTCGAACTCCCGATGACGCACATGAAATCCGGCTCCGTCCAGATCAGGGTCCGCGCCGTCGGCCCGCTTGCGGCGCTCGCCTGAGCCCACGCTTTTTCGAAAGGCCTATCATGTTCATTGTCGATAGCGTTCAGGACATTCAGGATATGGCGCGCGGCGCCGTGCTCCTCGGCACCGGCGGCGGCGGCGACCCTTACGTGGGCGAACTCTTCGTCCGCGCGCAGATCAAGAACGGCCGCTACCCGAAGGTCCTCTCGTGCGACGAGATTCCCGATGACGCCTTCGTGCTCTCCATCGCGGGCATCGGCGCGCCTTCGGTCATCGTCGAGCATCTCGTCAGCGAAAAGACGCTGCACCGAATCCTCGCACGCGCCGAGGCGTTTTACGGCCGCCGTGTCGATGCGCTCATCAGCGCCGAAATCGGCGGCGCGAATTCGATGTTCCCGCTCGCGCTCGGCGCGATCAGCGGAATTCCCGTGCTCGATGCGGACGGCGTCGGCCGCGCCGTGCCGCACATCGAGATGACGACGTTCAGCATCTACGGCTGCAAGGCGACGCCGGGCATCGTGATGGACGATTCCGGCAACGTCGTCACCATCGAAGCCGTCGACGATCGCATGGCGGAAGACCTCTGCCGCGTCGTCACCGGCGCTATGGGCGCCATGTCGTTCGGCGCGCTCTATCCGATGACGGGCAAGCAGGCGAAATCCTTCGCCGTCCAGCGCACGATCACGCAGACGCTGGAAATCGGCCGCGCCATCCGCACCGCACGCGAGGACTCGCGCGACATCTTCGAAAGCCTGATCGATTATCTGAACAGCTGGGACAATCGCACCGCGCGCATCCTGTTCGACGGCAAGATCACCGACGTGACGCACGACACGCGCGACGGCTGGCACTTCGGCCGCGTGACGATGACCGGTCTTCAGGAATCATCGGACGAATGCGTCGTCGAGATTCAGAACGAATTCCTCGTCTGCCGTCTCAACGGCAAGACGATTACGATCGTCCCCGATCTCATCAGCATCCTCGACCGCGAATCCGGCGAGCCGCTGACGGGCGAAATGCTCACCTACGGCCAGCGTGTGAAGGTGTTCGGTTACAGCGCTGACCCCATGCTGCGCCGCCCGGAAAGCCTCGAAGTCCTCGGCCCGCGCATGTTCGGCATCGACGAGGAATTCCAGCCGATCGAAAGCCTGTTCGCCTCCGCATAGGCTGGCGCAAAGCACAAAAAAAAGGGGCGGCAACCCAGCGGTTGCCGCCCCATATTTTTTGGCTGACTGCGCCGCTTAGAAGTTGGCGCGGAAGTTCAGGCCCACCGTGCGCGGCGCGACGCTGTTCACGAGCGTGCGGTTCTGCGCGATTGCGTTCGAGGTCGAGCGCGTGATCGCCGTGTCGTCGAACAGGTTGTTCACGAACGCATACACGCCCCAGGCATTGTCTTCCGCCTCGACGCCGATGCGCAGGTTCGCGATTTCATAGTCGTCGATGTAGCGCGTGAAGACGTAGGACGGACGGAAGTCCGACCACGAACCGCCGACATGGTTGGCATCCATGCGCAGGAAGCCGTTCAGCCCCTCCGCGAGGCCCCACACGTACTGCGCCGAAAGACCCGCCGTGAACTTCGGCACGAACGGGATGCGGTCGCCGTCGAAACCGGCGGCCGGGGCGATCGACGTACCGGCGTTCGGCTGGTCTTCGGTCAGCTTGGCGTCGAGATAGGCGAGGTTGCCCGAGATCGAGAGGCCCTCGACCGGACGCAGCGAACCTTCAAGTTCGAAGCCGCGGATACGCGCCGAGCCCGCGTTGCCGATATAGGCGAACGCGCCGTTCGGCGTGCGCGTGCTGATCTGCATGTCCGACCAGTCGATCTGGAACACGTCCATGTTGAGCGTCAGCTTGCGATCGAGCAGCGTCGTCTTCAGACCCGCCTCGTAGTTCCACAGGCTGTCCGACTGGTACGGCGTCAGTTCCTGCGCAAGGCCGATCACCTGGTTCGCGCCGCCGGGGCGGAAGCCCTGCGAAGCTTCGGCGTAGAACAGCACGTCGTCGGTGATCTTGTACGAAGCGTTGAACTTGAACGCCGTGCCGTCCTCGTCCGAGGATACGAACGAGAGCGGGCGCACCACCGCGCCGACGAGGATGGAGCCCTTCGTCGTCTCGCCGTTGATGTCCTTGTCGTAGCGGAAGTAACGGACGCCCGCGGTCAGGTTCAGGCGGTCGGTCACATCATACGAGACTTCGCCGAATGCCGCGACCTGGCGAAGGCTGTCGTTGATGTAGCGCGACGTCGCGATCTCGAGCGGATAGATGATCGCGCCCGTCACCGGATCGGCGTTCACCTGCGGGTTTTCCACGTGGATGTCGCGGTCCGAGAAGAAGCCGCCGATGGTCCAGTTGAGCGGCCCCGTGCCGTCAGAGCTGAGGCGGATTTCGCCCGTCCACGCTTCCATGTTCTGCTGCGGGAACAGCGCCGACGTCGACTGGCTGTCGACGAGCGCATAATAGTCCGTAAGCTGGGTGCCGGCGCACGGGATCGCCGGGCTGCCGTTGAGGCGGGCACCGCAGCCCGCCGCCGTGCGCGTCGAGCGGATGAAGCGCGAAACGTCGCTCACCGTCGAAATGTCGCGCTCCATGTAGGAGCCCGCCGCCGTCAGCACCACGCCGCCGAAATCATACGCGGCCGTGAGGCTGAAGAGGTCCACGTCGTCGCGTATCGGCTGGCGCGTCAGCGCGTCCGAATTGTACTTGCCCGCTTCGAGCGTCCACGACGGCGTGTCCGTCCGCGCCCGGTTCATGTAGTACGCCGCATCGATCGTCAGATCGTCGGTCGGGGTCGCTCTCAGCAGCAGGCGTCCGCCGTAGTATTTCTGCTCGTTGATGTCCTTGATGCGGAGCGTCGTGTTGTCGATGTAGCCGTCCGCCTTGCGGTAGAAGCCCGTGGCGCGCATCGCCAGCTTGTCGGTTGCGATCGGCACGTTCACCATGCCGCTTGCTTCGAAGTTGGCGCCGCCGTGCTTGGTTGCCGAAAGGCTGGTGTCGATCGCGGCGTCGAATTCGTTCGTCGGCTTCTTGTAGATCACGCGCAGCGTGCCGCCCATCGAGCCCGAACCGTAGAGCGTGCCCTGCGGGCCGCGCAGCACTTCGACGCGCTCGACGTCGAACAGGCGCAGTTCAGGGGTGGAGCCGCCGGCGTCGTTGCCCGCGCCGATCACGCCCGTCACCGGGGTTTCGTCGTAATAGGTGCCGACCGTCGGTTCGCCCGCGGCCTGAATGCCGCGGATGACGACACGGCGCTGCGAGGGGCCGCCGTCGACGAACGTGAGGCTGGGTACGCTCGAATTGAGATCGGCGATGCTCTGGACGCCCGAGTTCGAGATGGCATCGCCGGTGATCGCGGAGATCGAAATCGGCGTATCCTGCAGGTTCGTGTCGCGCTTCAGCGCGGTGATGATGATTTCGTCACCCACGGCTTCCTGCGCGGCGGCGGTTCCGCTCACTCCGGTCAGCGCCGTTGCGGCGAGGAAAAAGGACATTCCGATCGTCTTGCTCACTCTACATCTCCCTTTACGCGTGCCGGCATTCGGACTGCCGGACATCGAATTGTGTGAAGGCAGGGCCTGCGACTGGACCCCTAAGACCTTGTTTTTAATCGTTTCCCCCCAACCGAATTTGCGTCCGGTCTATTTTGAGAGAGGGCACGAACAAGGCTTGTGCTCTCCGACCGTGCCGTTCTGAGTCGGGCTCACGCACTTGGCAAGATGATTGTTGCGCATTGGGAAAAAATGATGAAATCCTGATGCTATCAAGCATCAGGTCTCCGCAAGGGGATGCCAAACGGCTTCGGCGATTGACGCGGAAGGCCGGCGTTGCGTGTTGTCGGTGTGGCGTAGAAGGGGTGGAAATGGTGAAAATGGCTTTCGGCGTTGCGATTGCAGCGCTCCTCGGCACGGCGGCGGCTGCACAGCCGATGGACCCCGATTTCGCAAAATCCGTAAAAGCCTGGACGACGAAACCGGAATTCAGCAGTCCGCTTGTCGATCACCTGCCCGTGTCCGAAACGGTTCCGTCTCCGAAACAAGTTCTGGGAAGCCACATCGGCGCGCCGAAGGTGCTGCACTATTACGATCAGATCGTCGGCTATTATCGCGCGCTGGCCGAAAAATCGCCGCGCATCAGGATCGTCGAGATCGGCAAGTCCGAGGAAGGCCGCGAGAATATCGTTGTGATGATCTCGTCGGAGGAGAATCTGGCGAAGCTCGATACCTACAAGCAGAACCTCGCGCTGCTCGCCGACCCGCGCCGTCTGCCGGCTGCGGATGCGCCGGCGGTGATTGCCGGAACGAAGCCGATCTACCACCTGTCCGCCGGACTCCACAGCGCCGAAACCGGGCCGCCCGAGATGCTGATGGAGCTTGCCTATCGCCTGCTCACCGACGAAGGCGAGATGATCCGCGGTATCCGCGACAATCTTGTCGTTGCGCTCAGCCCCGTGCTGGAGGCGGACGGCCGCGACCGCTATGTCGACTGGTACTACCGCAACCTCATCGACGAGACCGACGACCGCAACAAGCCCGGCGGTCCGCCCTACTGGGGCAAATATATTTATCACGACAACAACCGCGACATTAACTTCTCGGATGTCAGCGCCCGCCATTTGATGAAATATTACATGGAATGGCACCCGCCGGTGATGCACGAGCTGCATGAATCGGTGCCGTTCCTCTATACCTACAGCGGTCAGGCGCCGCAGAACCCCGATCTCGATCCGATCCTGTTCGGCGAATTGCCGTGGTTCGCGAACTACGAGATGGCGCAGCTCACCAAATACGGGATGCCGGGCGTTTGGACGCACGGTTTCGTCGATGCCTGGACGCCGGGCTACCTCGCCTTCATGTCGTCGAACCACAACGGTATGCTGCGCATGTACGAAACCTTCGGCAATGGCGGCGCGACGACGATGCTGCGGCATGTCGCGCCCGAGGTGCAGACCTCCGTGCGCGGCGGCGATTGGACGAAGCGCGATTGGTATCGCCCCAGCCCTCCCTACAAGGAGGTCGTCTGGTCGATGCGCAACAACACCAACTACATGCAGACGGGCGTGCTGACTGCGCTCGACCTCGCCGTCAAGCACCCGAAAGTCATCCTCGAAAACTTCTACAAGAAGAGCGCGAATGCCGTCGAAAACGGAAAGACGAAGGCGCCTTACGCGTACATCATCCCGGGCGGCCACAAGGACGAGACGCGCGTTGCCTTCGTGACCAATCTCCTGCGGCTGCAGGGCATCGAGGTCGGACGCGCTGCGAAGCCGGTCAAGCTCAAGGACGTCAGCTATCCCGCCGGCTCGCTGGTCGTGAAGCTCGATCAGCCCTACGGGCGCCTGGCGAAGATCCTGCTTCGCAAGCAGGACAATTACCCCGACGAGAAGCTCGGCACCTACGACGATGCCGCCTGGACGATGGGCATGATGGCGCATGTCGATGTGGTCGAGGTGGACGACAAGGCCGCGCTCGATATTCCGACGACGCAAGTCGATCGCCTGACGCCGCGCGGCAGCATTTCGGGTCCCGGTGCGCGCACCTACGCGGTTCTCGATCACGGCTCGGTCGGTCTCGCGACGCTCCGCTACCGCCTGAAGGACGCGAAGGTCAGTGTTGCCGAGGCCGATTTCAAGGCGGGCGGCAAGGCCATCCCGGCCGGCTCGCTGCTCGTCGACGGCAGCGCCTACGACGTTCTGAAGCCCGCGGTGGAAGCGCTCGGTCTCCACGCCGTCGCCGTCAGCGGCAAGCCCGCTGCGCACGAGAGCGTGCTGCCGCGCACGGCGATGTTCAGCACGTGGGGGTCGAGCGAGAAGGTTGGCTGGGTGCGCTATGCATTCGACCAGCACGAGATCGCCTACGACCTCATCTTCAAGGAGCAGGTCCGCGCCGGCAACCTCCGCGACAGGTACGACGTCATCATCCTGCCGACGCAGGGCCGTTCGACGAAGGACATCGTGTTCGACATTCCCGTGAAGGGGAAGCCGCTGCCGTACACGAAGACGGATCGTTACCGCTTCCTCGGCGACTACGGGTCGTCGGAGGACGTGCGCGGCGGCATGGGCCTTGAAGGCATGGTCGAGCTTCGGAAGTTCGTGGAGGCGGGCGGCACGCTCATCACCACGGGCGATGCGAGCGCCGTGCCGGTGGAGTTCGGCCTTGTGGGCGACATCGTCTCGACGCGCACCACGGGCGATTTCTACGCGCCGGGCCCGATCGTGAAGGCGAAGGTGCTGCAGCCGAAGAACCCCGTCTTCTACGGCTACGACGAGGCGGAACTGCCCGTGCGCTGGGCGTCGAACGCGATGTTCGGCGTGCCGGAGCGGCTGAAGGGCCGCGTCATGATGGAATTCCCCGGCGGCAAGGAGGGCGTGCTGAGCGGCTTCATGCGCGGCGCCGATCAGGTGAAGGACCGCGCCGCCATCCTCAACGTCCCGCAGGGCCAGGGCCGCATCCTCATGTTCGCCACGAACCCTGTGTGGCGCTGGCAGAACCTCGGCGAGTTCCGGATGCTCTACAACGCGCTCATCAACTGGAAGCAGCTCGGCCTCACCGACATCGATCCCCCCGTCCCGGCGCCCATCGCCGCCGCCGAATAACCCTGAAGGAGTTTCCCCCCATGAAGTCTCTACTTCTCGCCGCCGCGTTTTCCGCCGTCGCGTTTTCCGCCACCGCGCAGGAGGTGAAGCGTCCCGAGTTCCCCTTCACCACGGAGAAGGCCTACGACGCCGGCAAGGTCGCGCCCTACAAGGGCAAGCACGCCGCTGCCTATAAATACATCGACGCCAACAAGGCCGCGCACATCGAGAACGTGCAGCGCTGGGTGCGCCAGCGTTCGATCAGCGCGCAGAACGACGGCGTGAACGACATGGCGAACATGCTGATCGCCGATCTCAAGGCGCTCGGCTTCAAGGAGGCCGAGCTTGCCCCCACCAAGCGCCACCCCGGCGTCTGGGGCTATTACGACGCGGGCGCGAAGACCACGATCGCGGTTTACATGATGTACGACGTGCAGCCGATCGAGCCGGTGGGCTGGAACGTCGATGCCTTCGCGGGAACGATCGTGGAGGACCACGCGCTCGGCCGCGTCCTCATGGCGCGCGGCGCGACCAACCAGAAGGGCCCGCAGCGCATCTTCCTCAACGCGCTCGAAGCCATCATCAAGGCCGAGGGCAAGCTGCCCGTGAACATCATGCTGCTCGCGGAAGGCGAGGAGGAGCTTGGCTCGCCGCACTACCCGGACCTCATCGCCAAATATGCGGACCGTTTGAAGCAGGCGAACGGCGGCGTCCTCTTCCCGATGATGGGGCAGACGCTCGCGGGCGGCGTTCAGATGTCGCTCGGCGTCAAGGGCAACATCTATTTCGAGCTTGAGGCGCAGGGCGGCCCGCAGGGCGGCCCGAAGGATGCGGAGATCCATAGTTCGCTGAAGGCCATCGTCGATGCGCCGGGCCTCCGCCTCGCGCAGGCGATCGCGAGCCTCACCTCGCCCGACGGCAACGTCATCACCGTGCCCGGCTTCTACGATTCGATCCGCCAGCCGAACCAGGAAGAGCAGGAGCTCATCAACGGCGTCCTCCCCGCCTGGGAAGCGAACGAGGCGGCGATGCAGAAGTCGCTCGGCGTCGAGAAGTGGATCGGCGGCATGACCGGCCGCGAGGCGATCACGCAGTACCTCTTCAACACCACGCTCAACATGGACGGTATCTGGGGCGGCTATTCGGGGGAGGGCACCAAGACCATCCTGCCGCACAAGTTCACCGCCAAGTTCGATTCGCGCCTCGTGCCGAACCAGACGCCCGACGAGTCGGAACGCCTGATCCGCGCGCATCTTGATGCGAAGGGCTTCACCGACATCAAGCTCACGCGCCTGTCGGGCTATCCGCCCGCGCAGTCTTCGGTGAAGGAGCCGCTCGTGCAGGCGGTGATCGGCACGTACCGCAAGTACGGCATCACGCCGAGCGTCATGCCCCGCCTCGCGGGCAGCGCGCCCTATTACGTGTTCACCGATATCCTGAAGATGCCGATCGTTTCGGCGGGCATCGGCTACGGCGCGGGCGCGCACGCGCCCAACGAGTTCATCGTCATCGATCCGAAGCCGGGCACGAAGGTCGCGGGCATCACGGAGGCGGAGAAGTTCTACGTCGACGTCGTCCACGCCGTCGCGAAGCGCTGAGGGGCAGGGGGCATCATGACCGGATCCAGCGAGATCAGCCGCCGCGCGTTCGCAGCCGGCGCGGCGGGCCTCGGCCTCACCGCGCTCGCCGCCCCCGCCATCGCCGCAACCACCGACGCGATCCCGGCGTCGGTGGCCGCGCTTTACCGGAAGGCGATCGTCATCGATGCGCTCGCCTCGCCCGATACGTGGAACGTGCCGTATCCGCCCCCCGGCGAGCTCACGCCCGAAAAGCTCGCGAACGTCCGCGCTTCGGGCATCACCGCGGTCAACCTCACCGTGGGCAAGCCCGGCGGTTTCGAGGGCACGGTGAAGGAAATCGCGAAGTGGCTGCGCCATATCGAGGCGCACCCCGATCATTTCCTGCTCGTGAAGCGCCATGCGGACCTCGCCGCCGCGAAGGCGCAGGGCAAGCTCGGCATCATCTTCGGCTTTCAGGGCATGGGGATGATCGGCGAGGATTTGAGCCTCATCGAAACGTTCGGCGGCCTGTGGGTGAAGATCATGCAGCTCACCTACAATGATCGCAACGCACTCGGCGCCGGCAGCTCTCTGCCCGATGGCGAAGGCCTCACCCCGCTTGGGCGGGAGGCGGTGGCACGCATGAACAGCCTCGGCATCCTCGTCGATACCGGCCACGCCACGCCGCAAACGGTGCTGGACGCCGCCGCGGCCTCATCGAAGCCGATCACCTGCTCGCACACCGGCGCGCGCGCCGTCTATGATAGCCAGCGCAACCAGCCCGACGCCGCGCTCCGCGCCGTGTCGAACACCGGCGGCGTCGTCGGCATTTACCTGATGCCCTTCCTCGGCCGCGATCCCGTCTCGCCCTCGCGCGCGCTCTTCATGAAGCACCTCACCCACGCGATCCGCCTGTGCGGAGAGGATCACGTCGGCATCGGCAGCGACCAGAGCATCACCCCCGTCGACATCTCCCCCGCCTATATGGAGATCGTCCGCAAGACGGCAGAGGCGCGGCAGAAGGCGGGCATCGGCGCACCGGGAGAGGCCGATGGCCCGGTTGCGGTCCCCGATCTCAACAGCGCCCGCCGCATGGAAATCATCGCCGCCGAAATGGACCGCGCGAAGTACCCGGCGCGCGTCATCGAAAAGGTGATCGGCGGGAATTTCGACCGGCTGTTCCGCGAGGTTTGGGCGGGGTGAGGGGGCGCGAAAGCACGCGCGCCGCCACACTGTTGCGAATCTTCCCTGCGTCTTACCGGTGAAAGCCGGTACCCATGCGGAGTGAAGTATAGGAAAGAAACTGCTTCACCGAAGTCATTGAGTTTGTGGAAAACAAGTTGCTTTCCGCGGACTGTTATCGTGGATATATTGATTGTGGCAGCGGACCCCGTCGGGGCCCCGCGACCGAAGATTGTTGTTGCTATCTCCAGTTGAGATCGGTGCCCGGATCGTCGTTAAGGCGGGCGGCACTGCCCTCGGCACCATGGCGAAAGCTGGCCACCCGAATGGGATGGATCGGCTCCGTGATGGAAAAGGAGTTGAGCAAATGCCTTGTGTCATCCAAAGCTCCGGTAGGGCATCGGACATTCTTCGGGAGGCGGGAACCGGGCGGCGGCACCGTATGGCGAGCAATGCGACCGCCGCGCCGCGCACAATTGAGCGCGCCAGGAACGCCGTTCACGGTTTGTTCCGAGCCGTACTTGCTTGGGCGTGCTTTGTTGGTATAGCCTATGGCGCAGTCTCCGGTGTGATGTCGGTGACGGCCAGTGTTGAGATCGGTGCACGGATCGTCGTTAAGGCGGGCGGCACTGCCCTCGTCACCATGGCGAAAGCTGGCCACCCGAATGGGATGGATCGGCTCCTAATATACCGCCGGCCACGATGACTTGGGGGGGGCGGCGGAAACTAGTGAATGGACTTGAGGCCTGTACTTCAATCGCTGCACTTAAGGCGGTATGGAAGACTGAGCGCGCTCGCCTGATAAATTCGTGTTTTGGTCCCGACAGGATATCGGGAGTGGTCTTTGAGCGGGCGCTTGACCGACAGCTTCGCGAACTGCGCTTTAGAGTGACTTCAGGGTTTAAACCACACGGCCTGCTAGCATTCGCCAAGCCGAAAGAGAACGGTAGCGGCAATCGCATTATCTGCGTTCCCACCATAGCAGACAGGCTTCTTCAGTTCAGCATTCTCAACCAACTTCGCCCCCGACTATTGGCTATGGGAATGGACAATCCAGTAGCCTTCGGATTGGCGCCGGGTTCTGAGAGGAGTGTGTTGGGGGCCCGTAAGTTCGCCTGCAAAGCGCGAAACGAATACCCTTGGGTTTATAAAGCGGACATCCACAAGTTCTTCGACAATCTGGAAAGAACGAAGTTGAGTGATGCTGTCTCGAATACCGTGCGACAGCCGTCTCTCGTTCCAATCTTGCATTCGTTCCTCGCCACCGAAATCGAAGATGGAACGGAGAGAGGTTGGCGTTCGATCGTTTCCGAGGCGGGTATCCGGAGGGGGCTCGGGGTCAGACAGGGGATGCCGCTTTCTCCCTTCTATGCTGGAGTGTATTTGAGGAACCTAGATCGCCAATTGGCAAGGCGAGGTGTTCCCGTTGCCCGTTATGTAGATGACATAGTGGCGTTCTTCTCATCCGAGGCCGAAGCGCACGCTTTTCATACTTTCTTGAAATCCGCCTTAGGGCATCTTGGATTATCCATCGGCGAACCCGGCAGCTCGGACTCAAAGACGGTTATCTATAATCCTGACACACCTGCCACATTCTTAGGTATGGAACTGAGTAGACGAGGGCATGGCCCGTATCAGCTACGAGTTGCACCCTCCAATATTGCCACGATTTCTAGTAGGATCGGAAGTTGGAATAGCATCGCAGCCCTGCTTGAGAAGAGGGTTACTCTGACGACGATGGGTGGCTATTTTAAGTCGGTTATTGAAGGGTATTTAAATGCCTATTCGGCCGCGCAAAATCGCGATGATCTCCGCAAAGCAATTGAACGGGCGTCAGTTGCAGCGCAAGCAAGCATCCTACGTGATCTCTTAGGTGTTGACCGGTTGCAGAGGCTATCTTCGATGGATTTGCAATTTCTAGGAGTGGATGCGGAAGTTCTTCTTGCAGATAAATCGAGAAATACGACGCGGCGTCCCTCTTAGGACGATAGGAGCGGTGGGGAGTGTCAGTTGCGGGGCTCGCAACCGTGGATTATTCACGGCGCTTCGTGCCCACCGTGTTGTTGTCGCGGTCGAAAACCTCCTCCTCGGCTACCACTCCACCCCCACTTACCCCAGTGTAAATTAGATTTGCGTTCAGCTCACTTTTGCGTATCCTCACTCCGCATTTTGCGCGCGAAGGGAGAGTCGCGCGGCCGGATGCTGTGTGCGTGCGGGTGCGCTGTGGGAGGGGTGCCCGCCGCACACGATCGGCCCGAATGCGGGCTTTGGTGGGAGGGTTGTCCATGAACGCGCCGGTTCATCCGCAGGAGTTCCGCACCGACGACGGCTCGACGCCGGCGGAGCGTTTCGCGCGGCTTCGCGATACGGGCTATGCCGATCTTGCGCATCTGCCGGGGGAAATGCCGGGCTCGCGGCTCGGCGGGGTTCTGCGCACGCTGCGCTTTCTGAAAGACCCGCTCACCCTGGTGCGCGATCAGGTGGATCGCTACGGGCGCGTTTACCGCACGCCCAACATCGGCGGCGGCTGGCAGGTCACGCTGATCGGGCCGGAGGCGAACGAGCTTGTCTTCATGGATCGGGACAAGACCTTCTCGTCGGAGCAGGGCTGGAATCCCATCCTCGATCGTGTGTTCCCGCGCGGCGTGATGCTCATGGATTTCGAGGAGCACCGCGTTCACCGCAAAACGCTGTCGGTCGCCTTCAAGCCCGCGCCGATGCAGAATTATCTGGGCGCGCTGCAGGAAGGCATCGCCGCGCGCGTCGCCAAGTGGCCGCAGGATGTGAAATTCTATCCCGCGATCAAGCAGCTCACGCTCGATCTCGCCGCCACATCGTTCCTCGGCATCCCCTGGGGGCCGGAGGCGGATCGCATCAACACCAGCTTCGTCGATATGGTCGCCGCGTCCATCGGCATCGTGCGGAAGCCCTTGCCCTTCACCGCGATGGCGCGCGGCGTGAAGGGCCGCGCCTTCATGTGCGCCTTCTTCGGGCGGGAAATCCCGAAGCGCCGCGGCGCGGCGGGGGACGATATCTTCACGCAGATCTGCAATGCGGAGCATGAGGACGAGGCGACCGGGCAGACGCGCCTGCTCACCGATCAGGAAATCATCGATCACATGAATTTCCTGATGATGGCCGCGCACGACACGCTCACCTCCTCGCTCACCTCCACTGTCTATTATCTGGGCGCTTCGCCGCAGTGGCAGGAGGAGCTGCGCGCCGAGGTGCGCGGCGTGCGCGCCGATTTCGGGGACCGGATTCCGTATGCAGAGCTGGACCGCTTCGAAAAGACCGAGTGGGCCTTCAAGGAGGCGATGCGGCTGAACGCGCCCGTGCCCGCGCTGCCGCGCCGCGCGCTCAAGGATTTCACGTTCGGGAACTATGCGATTCCGGCGGGCACGCACATCGGCGTCAACCCGATGATGACGCACCGTCTCCCCGATCTCTGGCCGGAGCCGGACCGGTTCGATCCCGCGCGCTTCTCGCCTGAAAATTCAAAGGGCCGGCACAAATACGCCTGGGTGCCCTTCGGCGGCGGCGGCCATATGTGTCTTGGCCTCCACTTCGCCTACATGCAGGCGAAGGCCTTCCTGTTCGAGCTGCTGGACAAGCGCCGCATCGTGCTGCTGGAGGGGTACAAGCCCGATTTCGCCATGTTCCCCATGCCCCGGCCCCGCGACGGCCTTCCGCTCAGGCTTGAGAGGCTCTGACCGGCAGCGCCGTGGTGCTCTTGATCTCCGAAAGTGCCATTGAAGAGGTGATTTCCTGCACGCCGGGCAGGCGGGAGAGCCTCTCGAAGAACAGCTTTTCGTAAGCCTCGATGTCCGTCGTCACGATCCGCAGCAGGAAGTCCGTCGTGCCCATCAGCACGTAGCATTCCTGGATTTCCTCGATCTCTCGCACCGTCGCTTCGAACTCCGCCATGTGCGCGCGGCCGTGCGCCGAAAGTTTCACGTTGGCGAAGACCTGCGCACCGAGCCCCACCTTGCGCCTGTCGAGCAGCGCCACGCGCTTCCTGATGATGCCCGCTTCCTCCATCGCCGCGATGCGCCGCCAGCACGGCGATTGCGAGAGGCCGACGCGCTCGGCGATCTCCGCGGTGGAAAGGCTGCAATCCTCCTGCAGAACGCGAAGAATTTTTCTGTCGAAATCGTCAAGGCGCATAAATTTCGCTTTGTAAAATGGAATTTGACGATTTTTATGCACAGAATCGATTAAAGCTCAATCGCTTTGCATCCCTTTTTCTGTGCGCGCGTGCGAAAAGCGCGGCGCAAACTTGAAAAAGGAATGTCATGTCCACCGCTCTTGCTGCCGCCGCGCCCGCCGCTTCCGGGCCGCATCTCGCCTTTGTGAGCAGGAGCGCGCATTTCGAGATTATTGCGAACGTGGACCCGCACATCAGCCTCAGAGTGCTCAACTATTTCGCGCAGCGCGATCTCGTGCCCTCGATGTTCCGTTCGCGGCGCATCCGCGAAAAGCTGGAGATGCGCGTCGTCGTTCCCGGCCTCACCGAGCATGACGCCGCCGTCATCGCGGAAAAGATGCGCGGCCAGTTCGCCGTTGCGGCGGTGACGCTGGAAATGGTCGTCGGCGGCTAGCTTGCTGCGCTGATCAAGGCGCGGATCGCCCAGCGGCGCACGCGCGCCGCTTCGGCGTCGTCCAGCCGCAGCACGTCGCGGAACACGATCATCGCTTCCGGCCCCACGACGAGCGAAAGCGCCGCGATTAGCGCGTCGTAGTCGGCCGCCTTGAACGATGCGCGCGCGGGCGCCAGCGCTTCCTTCAGCATCGGCGTGCGCCGGTCCTGACGGACGGGGAGGTCGCCGCGCGCCCCGCGTTCCAGCGCGCTCGCGATCATCAGCCGCATCGGCACTTCGTTTTCCGCGATCAGCCTATGCAGCGCCGCGTCGACCTTTTCCACGCGCCGCACCGGGTCGCCGTCGGCGCCCGCCAGCACGTCGCCGATCTTCGGAAAGTCGATCTCCAGCGCCGCCTCCACCAGCAGCGCGTCGGCGTTCGGGAAGTACCGATAGGCCGTCGCGCGCGAGACGAGCGCGGCGTCCGCGATCTCTTCAAGGCTCGGCTTCTGGCCCGTTTTCAGCAGTTCGGCGGCGGCGGCCAGGATGTCCTGCCGCGTTCGCCGTCGCTGTTTCCAGCGTCCCGTCTGCTCCGCCCGCGCCACTTTAGTGTTGCGGCAGTTGCTGGAGGATGGCGGCGAGGTCGACCCACACGTTTTCGCGCGCGATGTCGCCGCTTTCCGCGAACTCGATCACGTGGAGCAGCCGGAACTTCAGCGGTCGGCCGTCGCCCGAAACGCCGAACGGCTGGCCCGGCGCGAATCCTTCCCAAAGCGAATCGTCGACAAGGAAGTTTTCCCCGTAAAGGCGTCGCAGCGTGGTGATGCGGCCGTCCGAAAGGTCCTGGAACAGCGCCTCATAGAAGCCGCGCGTCGCGTCGCGTCCGTGCGTCGGGCCTGTGGGCCAGCCCACGATGTCGTGTTCCACGTCGTGCGAAAGCGTCGCGAGCACGCCCTCCACGTCATCGCGCACCTCGAACCCGAAATGCGCATCCATCCGCCGGTCCATCTCCTCCCGGCTCAAAAGTCCGCTCGTCATCGTCATCATCTCATCGTCAGGTTGATTCGACAAAAACCTCATAATGAGATTTTCGTCTCACAACAAGATGAAACGACCCCTCCGCCGACTACTTCATCAATTTCAGTTCACAAAATCCCCAATGTCCTCGCCGTAAACCCGGTAAGACATCATCGTCACGGTCTCCTTGAGACCAGGCACCCGGTGCAGCTTTTCCTGCACGAAATCCTCGATTTCCGGCAGATCGCCAAAGCCCACCTTGATGAGCAGGTCATACTCGCCCGTCACCGAATAGACCTCGGCGACCTCCTCCATCTCCGCGATCCGGTTGCCGACACTGGCGGCGTGGCCAAGGTCGCATTTGGCGAGGACGAACAGGCGGTACATCAGGCTTCCTTCCGGCTGGCAGCGGCGAGCAGGCTCTGCCGCATCCCATAAGCAAGATAGACCGCCGCGCCAATCAGGTTCCAGACAAGGAAGCGAAGCTGCGTCTTTTCGGGCAGGCTGACGAACAGATAGAGGCAGCCGCCGATTGCGGCCATCGCCACCGGCACGTGAAAGGGAACGCGGAACTTCCGCTCCGCATCCGGCGCGCGGCGGCGCAGCACGATGAGGCTGACACCGATGGCAATGAACGCGGCGAGCGTTCCCGTGTTGGCCAGCTCGGCGATCTCGCCAAGAGGCAGCAGCCCGGCGATGATGCTGACGACGAGGGCAGTGACCATGGTCATCAGGATCGGCGTGCCGGTGCGGGCGTTAACGTGCGACAGCCGTTCGGGGAGCAGGCCGTCGCGCGCAATGGCGAAGAAGATGCGGCTCTGACCATACATGAACGCGAGCAGCACGGTCGGCATCGCAACGATCGCGCCTGCGCCGATCAGCTGCGCGGCACCCGGCCAGTCGAGCGAGCGGAGGACGTGCGCGAGCGGCTCGCCGCTCGCAGCAAACTCCTCGACCGGCATGGCGCCGATCGCCGCTGCTGCGACTGCCATATAGACGACCGTGCAGATCAGCATGGAGCCGATGATGCCAATCGTGAGATCGCGCGATGGGTCCTTCGCCTCCTCGGCGGCGGTCGAGACCGCGTCGAACCCGTAGAAGGCAAAGAAGATCAACGCCGCGCCCGCCATCACGCCGACCGTGTTGCCCCCCACTTCCTTCGAGCCCCACCCGTACGGGGCGAAGGGCTGGAGGTTGGCTGGGTCAAAGGCGGGCAGGGCAAGAAAGATGAAGAGCGCCAGCGCCGACATCTTGAGCAGCACGAGCAGTGTGTTGACGAAGGCGCTTTCCCGCGTTCCGAGCGCGAGCAGACCAGCGACCAACATGGTGATGAGAACCGCCGGCACATTGATGATGCCGCCTGCGTGCGGTCCAGCTGCAAATTCATGCGGGATGGTAAGGCCCCAACTGTTGAGGAAGCCGACGGCATAGCCGGACCAGCCCACCGCAACTGCCGCGCAGACCACGGTGTATTCGAGCACGAGGCTCCAGCCGACCATCCACGCCACAGGTTCGTTCAGGGCAACGTAGGAATAGCTGTAGGCGCTCCCAGCGGCGGGCATCATAGTTGCAAGTTCCGCATAGGCGAGGGCGGCACAGGCGCACACGAGCCCGGCGATCGCGAACGAGGCGATCACCGCGGGGCCTGCCTTGCCCGCGCCAATGCCGATCAGCGTGTAGATACCCGTGCCGACGATTGCGCCGACACCAAGCGCAACGAGATGAGGCCAGGTAAGCGTGCGCCTGAGCGCGCGGTTCCCGGAATAGCTCCGCCAGTCGCCAAGGCCCTTGCGGCGCCCGAAAATGCTCCCTGCCACGCCCGATGTCCCCTAGCCGTGCCGATGCGCACACATTGGCACGCGGCGGGAAGAGGGGGAAGCCCGCCCACACTCGCCGCGCTTCGAAAAAGAAAGCGGGAAGGGGACGGGCTTGGGTAAGGCTACGAAGAGGCCTTGGTGCGGCGGCGGCGCAAGGCCACGAGCCCGGCGAGGCCGAGGCCGAACAGCCCCATCACGGCGGGTTCGCTCACGACATTGAGTGCGTAAATGGCGAGGTTGCCGGTCTCTTCGTCCGCGACGGCGAGGAACGACTTCCCGTCGCGTGTGAAGAAGCTGAGGCCTTCAGGTCGTCCGAGCAGGTCTGAAATGATCGCTCCCAGATATTTCGGCGCGACGCCGAGGCCGAAGTCAGTGATGTCGAACGCAAGCACCGAGCCCAGGCTGCTGCCGTTCGAGCGCTCGAGGCCTACGAACAGCACCATGCGGCCATCGACGATTCCGATCTCAATGCCTTCCGGCTCGGGCCCTTTGTTGTCGCTGCGGCCGTCGTCGACGGCATCCGGGAAACGCGCGGCCATGATCTGTTCGAGAACGTCGCCGCTGTCGAACACGCGGTTGCCGTTCTCGTCGAGGATCGAGAAACTCCGGCCGCCAAAGGCGAAAAGTTCGCCGTCCGCCGGACCTTCGGCGCCGAGCGTGCTTGTCACGTTGAGACGGTTGAAAATACCGTAGTCGCCAAACGAGCTCGCGCGCTTTTCCTCGGCAAAGCCATCCCATTCGCGGGCATCGCCCTCATCGGCGGTGACGAAATAGGTCTTGCCGTTGGAGGTGAAGCTCTTGATCGCGTCCGACATGTACATGCCGTAAACGCCGGCGCGGCTCTGCAGATTACCCTTGATGCCGTCCTTGTCGGACGGGTCCATG
Organism: Sphingosinicella sp.; assembly: GCF_013911755.1. GTDB lineage: Bacteria > Pseudomonadota > Alphaproteobacteria > Sphingomonadales > Sphingomonadaceae > Sphingosinicella. Next base: position 7,981 of record NZ_JACESP010000013.1, on the reverse strand, counting down.
CGGTTGGCGCCGGGCGCGTAGCTCTTGAAGCCGAGCGGAATGATGTCAGTGACGACCGGCTCCGGACCATCGAGATCGACGACCGCAATGGCGTTGTTTTCCTGAAGCGTCACGAACGCACTTTTGCCATCCGGCGAGAAAGCCGTGTATTCGGGCTCAAGATCCTGCGCTACAGAAGCGCCAGGCCCGAAAATGCGTACGCCCTTCGCCTGAAGGTCGGATTTCACGGCGTTGAATGCGCTGAAGCCCGCGGTTTTTACGGTGCCGGCGGCAAGGTCGATATAGCTGATCGAGCCTTCGGGATCGACGCTGTCGGGCTTTCCGTAGCTCGAAGGTTCGCCCTCGTTGGCCACGAGGAGCCGCGAACCGTCCGCCGAGAAGCTCAGCTGATCGGGAAGCGCACCAACCGTGAAGGACTGCGGCGCGGCGCCCAGGTTGGCGAGATCGTAGACGAGAACACGGCCCGGATCGGTCTTGTTCGCGGCCTCAATGGCGACGGCGACCTTGCCGCCGCCCACCGCGACGCTGTTCGCCGCGCCGCCCGCGAAATAGCTGTGCGTATCGAGCGTGCCGATCTCGGTGCTGGTTTTCGCATCGACGATCTTCACGAAGGCCGTGTCGCCGTCGACGCCGACGACGAACACGCGGCTGCCGCTCGCGTCATAGGCCGGGATTTCCGAGGCATCGCCGAGCGTAACGCTGGTCGTGCTGCGCACCTTGAGGGCGGCGGCGTTGGCGGGCAGGACAGCGGTTGCAGCGAGCAGACCTGCGAGAACGGAAAGCGTGCGCATAGAACGGAGACCCCTTGTTAACCATTTTCCGGGGTCGCCTATGAGGCGTATTTTTCGGATGAGTCGAGCCGCTCACACAAAGTTCACGCAGCTGTCACAGTACGGAAATGAACGCCGCCCGATGTGTCGGACAGGCTTACAAAACGCGGGATATTTTGATCCCGCTCACTGCAGGCGAATGAGTCCGCCATCAGAGGGTACACCTGCGATTCGCCGCTGGCGCCAGAATTTTTCGGCGATTCGGATATAGGCGTCGGCAATGCGGCTGTGCATTGCACGCTTTTCCGGCGACACGGCGGCGCGGGCGAGGCGCCAGTGTTCGTCGGCGCGGCGCAGGTGATATTCGAAATCGCTCGGGATCAACGCCGTTCCCCATTGGTGCCGTCTTTCAGCGGGGCTTTTTCCGCCCCCTCAACGTTGCTGTCTTTGATCTTCGTCAAACCCGGAGGCGGAGGCGTTCCACCTCTATCGCGCTTTTTTGACGCTGCTTTGACCCGCTTCTCACGCGGCGGTCACGCGCGTGGGCGATAAGGGGCCATCGCGAGGCGGACACGTTCCCCCAGCCCTTCCTCCCCGGTGTCCCCTCGCGAACCCCGCAGCACAGGAGTTTTCCCAGAATGTTTTACGTCAGAAGCACGGCGATCGCGCTTGCGGTGGCGACAACGGTCGGTCTCCTCAGCGCGTCCTCGCGCGCCGAGCCGGTTTCGGTCGCAGTCAGCCTCGCCGATCTCGATCTTACCACGCTCGCGGGAGAGCGCGCCCTGCGCGAGCGCGTGTCGGGCGCGGTTCTCACGGCTTGCGGCACACGGCCGAGCGCCGACATCACGATGGAAATGGTTCGCCGCGCGTGCATCCGGAACACGTCGGTGACGGCCGAGGCGCACGTCGACGCGGTGATTTCAGGCTCGCGCAGTCTTGCGCGCGCGGACCCCATGCTTACCGGCACCGCCCATTAGTGTGCCGAGCGGAGGAAGGGGCGGCCCGGAGACCCCTGGGGCCGCCCCTTCTTTTTAGAAGCCGATGCGGGCTGACACGCCGTAGAAGCGCGGCAGTGCCGGATAGGCCGCGATCGTGCCCGGCTGTTCCGGCACGGCGAACGTGGCGATGTGGTAGTATTTGTCGAACAGGTTCTCGACGAAGACCTCAAGCCGCCACTTGTCGTCTGCGGATCCAACCCCGATGCGCGCGTTGACGACGGCGAAGCCTTCGTTGTCGGCGATGCCGCGGCTCTGCGAACTTGTCACCTGCTCGCTCTGGAAGCGGAAGTCGGCGTGGACGAGCGCGTTCAGCGTATCGCTGAGCGGCGGCATCCAGGTTGCCGCGCCTGTGACTGTGTGGCGCGGGATCTGCGACATTTGCTTGCCGGCCTCGAACTGGAGCGGGGTGCCGACGAGATTGCTGCCGTCCTTGATCCGCGCGTCGACGAGGCTGTACCCGAGCTGGAAGGTGAGATCACGCGCCGGACGGATGGTGCTTTCCGCCTCCACGCCCTTCGACACCGTCTTGTCGACGTTCATCGTGACGAAGCTGTTCCCCGAAAACACCAACTGCTGGTAGTTCGAGAAATCCTGATAGAAGGCGGCGACGTTCAGCGTGAACGCGCGGCCCCACTGCGACTTGAAGCCGACTTCCCACGAATCGACCTTTTCGCTGTCGAACTCCAGATCCTCGATCTGCCCGCCGTCGCCGCCGAGGATGACGGAGTCGAAGCCGCCGCGATCGAGGTTGTAGCCGCCCGATTTGTAGCCGCGATCGTAGCCGCCGTAGAGCATGAAGTCGGGCGTCACCGTATAGGCGAGCTTCGCCGTACCGGTGAACTCGTTCTCGCTGCGGCTGCCGCTGTAGAGCCCGTTGAACTCGGGGTTCGTCGTCGGGTTGCAGGTCAGCAGAATGGCGTCCGGGGCCATTGCTGCGAGCGCACCCGTCAGGATCGCCGTCGAGGGATCGAGATAGAAGTCGCACGTCGGCGAAACCGCGTTGAGGTTCGCGTTGATCGTCTTCTTCTCGTGGTTCCAGCGCAGGCCGAGCGTCGCTTTCAGATTGTCGGTGATCTCGAAGACGTTGTGCGTGAACAGGGCAAGCGCTTCCGTTTTCACGCGGTAGTGATCATTGATCTGTCCGTCGCCTTCGCTGCCGCCCGGGAGCGGGGAGTTCAACAGCGCGAAAAGGGCAGGGTCACCGGCGGCGGCTGCCGCAAGCGCCGGGTTCAGGGCCATCAGCACCTGTCCAAATTCCGGAACGGCGGGACCGAACGTATCGAACAGCTCAAAGCCGCTCGGCGCGAACAGCGCATCGCTGTAGAAATTCGCTTGCGTGCCGAAGCGTACGCGGTCGGTCAGCGTCAGCTTCTCATTGAGGTAGAAGCCGCCCACCAGCCAGTCGAGACGATCGCCGAGCGCCGAACCCTGCAGGCGGATTTCCTGCGTAAAGTCGCGCAGCCCCGGCGCGTAGCCCTCGCGATAGGCGCGGTCGAAACCGGAGAAGTCGATGTCCTGGTTGCGGCGCACGTCCCAATTGCGCCACGCCGTGATCGAGGTCAGCGTAACCGCTTCGAAGTCATAGGTGACTTCGGCGGAAACACCCCATTCCTCGACCGCTTCGCCATAGCTGCGGCCCGGCGTCGCCGCCATGCGGCGCTCGGAAGGTTTGCCCGTGTAGATACCGGTGAGGCCGGCGAGCGAAGCACCGAGCTGAATGGCCGGGGCCGTCGGGCCCTCGACGACGTTCACGGCGCCGCAGCACTGCTCGTCGGTCTTCGAATAGTCGGCAATGAAGCGGATCTTCAGGTCTTCCTTCTCGACCAGCGCTTGCCCCCGCAGCGTGTACCGATCGAGATTGTTGATGCTGCGACCCGAATTCACGTCGTGGATGTAGCCGTCACGCTCGCGGTAAACGCCGTCGAGGCGCAGCGCCAACGTGTCCGTGACGCCGCCGGTGACGCCGCCCTTCAGCGAGATCGCATCGTAATTGCCGTAGCTCACCTCGGCATAGCCGCCGAGATCAAACGACGGGCTTTCGGTGATGATGCTGAGCGCCCCCGCCGATGTGTTGCGGCCGAACAGCGTACCCTGCGGGCCGCGCATCACTTCCACGCGCTCGATCGGCGGAAGCTCCGCAAGCGCAAGTCCGGCACGCGCACGGTAGACGCCGTCGATGAACACGCCGACAGCAGGCTCGAAGCCGGGATTGTCACCTGCGGTGCCGATGCCGCGAATGGAAAGCGACGTTCCGGTCGCGGCGGACTGGCCGGTGAAGACCTCAAGGCTTGAGCTCAGCTGCTCGAAGCCGCGGATGTCGGTGACACCGGCGTTGTTGATGAGATCGCCGCTGATCGCGGTGACGGCGATCGGCACGTCCTGCACGGTCTCCGCGCGGCGCGTGGCCGTGATGACGATTTCGTTGGCGCTGAGATCGTCCTCGACAGCAGCGGTCTGGACGTCCTGGGCGAAAGCGGGGGCGGCGAGGGCGCAGCACGCGGCACCCAGCAAGAGCGAACGCTTCACAAATGATCTCCTGAACGAAGGGGTGGATGTCCCAACATTGTTTCGTTTGGTTAATCACACCGAATGGTTAAGGCTTTCTCTCCTCGCGGGTGTAAGCGCCGACGCAACCGGGCCGCCGATGAGGCCGAACCCGGCTATTCGAGCGACAGTTCCATGCGAACGGCGCTATTCTTCGCCTTCACGGCCTGCCGTGTCGAAAGCAACACACGTGCCTGATCATTAGCGCTGATGCGCCCCGGGGGGCGGCACGGCGAGCATCAGGCCTCTGCCCAAACGAAAAGAGCGGCCTGAAACAGGCCGCCCTTTCAGAACGATAGCGTATCCGCGATCAGGCGGCGGCGACTTCGGTCGCTGCAGCCGATCCCGTCTCGGGATCGCGCAGCACATAGCCGCGGCCCCACACGGTTTCGATGTAGTTCTCGCCGCCGCACGCTGCCGAGAGCTTCTTGCGCAGCTTGCAGATGAACACGTCGATGATCTTGAGTTCCGGCTCGTCCATGCCGCCGTAAAGGTGGTTCAGGAACATTTCCTTGGTGAGCGTCGTACCCTTGCGGAGCGAAAGTAGCTCCAGCATCGCATATTCCTTGCCGGTCAGGTGCACGCGGGCACCATCGACATCGACCGTCTTCGTATCGAGGTTCACGCCGAGCTTGCCGGTCTTGATCACCGATTGCGAATGGCCCTTGGAGCGGCGGACGACGGCATGGATACGCGCCACCAGCTCTTCCTTGTGGAAGGGCTTTGTCACGTAATCGTCGGCGCCGAAGCCGAGCCCGCGGACCTTCGATTCCATTTCGTTCTGGCCGGAAAGGATGAGAATCGGCGTACCGACCTTCGCAAGCCGCAGCTTCTTCAGCACGTCATAGCCGTGCATGTCGGGCAGGTTCAGGTCGAGAAGAATGATATCGTAGTCGTAGAGCTTGCCGAGATCGAGGCCTTCTTCGCCAAGATCCGTGGTATAGACGTTGAAGCCTTCGCTCGAAAGCATCAGGTCGATGCTCTTCGCCGTGGTCGCGTCATCTTCGATCAGCAGAACCCGCATTGAGTAGCCCTCTTCATGTCCCCCAACGGCAAACAGCCAATCCCGGCCGGCCGCGTACAAACCGTTAACCATGCCCGTTATGGGTTACAAAGGTTAACGCCGCGTAAAAGTTAACGCGACCGCGGTTTGAATTGTTCCTGTGGCGCTTGAGTCACGGTTTGTTTCGTTTTGAATCAGTTGTGGAATCTCCGTGGCAAGGCGACATTAACTACGCACGGGCATATTGGCCCCATGCGCTGCCAACGCCCCTCGATTCCTGAAGACGTAGTCATGCTTCGTGCGGAACTGCGGGGGCCCGCGCTGTGAAGACGCCGTATGACGATGACCGCAGGCTGAGGCGCAACGAACTGGACGATATTCGCCAGGCGCTCGTCGGTGCCGAAGCCCAGCTTTCGATTTTTGCCGGGGCGATCGTCGATGCCGACGCGACGCTGCGCCGGGAGCGGGAGGCACGGGCGGCAGGACCCCCATTCGATATCAGCCCGGATGCGGCCGTGCGCCGATCCGAGATGCTCCGGCTCGCGCGGGAGCTTGCGCGGCTCGAAGACGAAATCGAGCGCCTGCGTGCCGCGTTGCTTGTGAAGTTCGAGGCGCTGCGTCCGATCGATACTGCGAGCGAGGACTATTGCACCGCGAAGCGCGCGGAGGCCGCCCGGAAGGCGACGGCTTTGTCCGATGATGCTGCGACTGGGTAGCGTTGGCGTCTAGCGCAGTCGACCGGGGAGCCGCACCGCGACAACGACCGGCTTTTTTGCAACGGTTGCGGTTTGCGCTGCCGTACAAACCCGACGCGGCGGTGTGACGCGACCTGCTTCGTGAGGCCGAGGCGGCGCGATCTTGCACTCTGCGGCGGCGGCAAACACCGAAGTGGCGCCGCCGAGCGTGGCAAAGCTCATGATGCCGGCAATGATGAAGAACCTGACGAAACGCATGATGGGTTTTCCTTTGCTGTGGGAGAGCAAGCATGGAGCGGCGGCGCGGTCGTGGAGGGACGGTCCCGCGCCGCCGCGGTTCGGGCGATCATCGGTTGGCGGCGCCGGTGCGAGGGTGGGTCCGGCGCCGGTTTCCGATCACGCCGCGAGTGCGTGGGCGCACATGGCGCCGACATGACGGTGATCGGTGCCGCAACAGCCTCCGAGCACTGTGAGTGCAGGGAGTGCCCGCAGCAGCGCGGCATTCTGCGCTCCGAGTTCGTCGGGGTTGCCATCATCGAGTTCGGGCGCTTCGTTCAACTCGGCGTGACTCATCCGCGATGCGTTGGTGCGCAGTCCGCGCACGCGCTGCGTCCAGTCGCCGCGTGTTTTCAGCACAGCTGCGAAGTGATCGGGATGGGCGCAGTTGATCATGTAATAGGCGGGAAACCCTCCCGTCGCATCATCGACGGCGTTGATCGCTTCGGCCAGTGATTGACCGGTGGGCAGGCAGCCGTCCGTCTCCAGCGTGAACGACAGCGCGACGGGAAGTCCGGCAGCTTCTGCTGCGCGCGCTATGCCGATGGCCTCGGGTGTATTGGTCATGGTGATCGCCGTCACCATGTCGGCGCACGCTTCGGCGAAGATGTTGGCCTGGAAGGCATGATAATCGCGGGCTGCGTCAGTGCTCATGATTGCATCTGCCACGTAGCCGTCGCCGCGCGGGCCGATGCAGCCGCTGACGACGACGGGCATCTGGTCAGTCGCATACGCAGACTTGAGTTCGTGCATCAACGCGATCGACTCGCGGTTGCTCTCCGCGAGCGCTGCCTCGGAGTAGCCGAGAAGCACACCCCAGTCGGGGCTTGCCCGCCACGTCGGGCTTTCGAGGATGAAGCCGGTGCCGTTCGCCTGCGCAATCTCGAGATAGCGGAGGTAGTAAGCGTGAAGCGCCCTGCGGCCCTCCTGCGTGCGCATGAGGTCGAATGCAGCAAAATGCGGCAGGTCGATGCCGTCGTGGAAGATCAATGTGGTTTCGAGGCCGCCGTCGGTGAGGAAAAGGCGATCAGCAAGCTGCGGCAACGTCTTGAAAGTGTTATACATGACAATGGTCTCCGGGCGCCGTTCGTCGGCGTGTCGCGGTTAAACATCGTCCAAAGTCCGAGCCCTCTCCAGAAGGGAAGTGGTACACAAATACTAATCTTCGGGTATTTCTTTTTAGATCAGCAGCTTGTTTTACCGGGGCCTTTTTTACCGCGCGAAGCGCGCTACCGCGAAAAGTGGCAAACTGTACCATTGGTATGGTAAACGCAGGTTCTGAAATCGGGCATAGGGAGCGAATGAATGCGCCGATGACTTTGACGTCCCGCAAGGGCATGACGCGCGGGGAGGCGACGCGCGACCGCATTTTGGAGATTGCGGAAGCCTCCGTGCTGGCCAAAGGGTTCTCCAACACGTCGATCGACGAGATCATCGCCGCGGCTGAAATTACCAAGAGCGGATTTTTCTATCATTTTCGCGACAAGACCGATCTTGCCAAAGCGTTGCTGGAGCGGTTCATTCACGACGACAACGCCAAGCTCGACGCGATCTTCGCGCGCGCCCGAGACCTCTCTGACGATCCGCTACATGGTTTCCTCATTGGGCTGAAGCTCTTCGCCGAGATGATGGCGGAACTGGAAACCACGCATCCGGGCTGCATGGTTGCTGCGGTTGCCTATCACGACAAACAGT
>NZ_JACESP010000012.1 GCF_013911755.1 Sphingosinicella sp. | reverse complement strand
GGGCGGCCGATCGAGATCGTTGTGGTTTCGGCGCGGGACCGGTCGCGCGACCGGGGTATCGATCTCTCGCGGTTCGAGTGGGTCGACGATACCTCGTCGCTTGCCGAGCGCGATGACGTCGATGTCATCGTGGAACTGATCGGCGGGTCGGATGGCCCGGCGGTGGCGCTGGTGCGCAGCGCGATCGCAAGCGGCAAGGGCGTCGTCACCGCAAACAAGGCGATGATCGCCCACCACGGCCTCGAACTCGCGGGCGCCGCGGAGAGGGCGGGCACGCCGCTGAAGTACGAAGCGGCGGTGGCGGGCGGCATCCCGATCATCAAGGCGATCCGCGAGGGCGCCGCGGCGAACCGCATCGACCGCGTGTATGGCATCCTCAACGGCACCTGTAACTACATCCTCACCGAAATGGAGGAGAAGGGTGCGGCGTTCGGCGACGTGCTCGCGGAGGCGCAGCGGCTGGGTTACGCCGAGGCCGATCCCACCTTCGACATCGACGGCATCGATGCCGCGCACAAGCTCGCGATCCTCGCGAGCCTCTCGTTCGGCAGCGAGATCGACTTCGCGAGCGTCCGCACCACGGGCATACGCGCGGTGGCGGCCACAGACATCGCACATGCCGCCGAGCTTGGCTTCCGCGTGCGCCTGGTAGGCCTCGCCGAGGTGGTTGACGACCGCATCCACCAGCGCGTGCATCCATGCCTTGTCCCGCTCGCCAACCCGCTCGCCAAGGTCACGGGTTCGCTGAACGCCGTGGTCGCCGAGGGCAATTTCGTCGGGCGACTGTTCTTCGAAGGGCGCGGCGCGGGCGAGGGGCCGACGGCAAGCGCCGTCGTCGCCGACCTCATCGACATTGCACGCGGCGAGGCGGGTCCTGCCTTCGCGATGCTTTCGCACCATCTGGAGCCGATCGGCGCGGGCGAGGCGGCAGACCGCCGAGGGCGCTACTACCTGCGTCTGTCGGTCGCCGACGAGACGGGGGTGCTTGCCGAACTTGCCGCCATGCTGCGCGACGCGGGCGTTTCCATCGACAGCCTGATCCAGCGCGGCCAGGCCGACGCGGGGGGCGTGTTCATCGCGATCGTTTCGCACGAAACGAACGAAAGCGCGGTCCGCAACGCCATCGAGGCGATGCGCGCGAGCGCCAGCGTGCTCGGCGAACCGATGCTCATGCATATTCTGGACTTTTGAGGCGAGGCGGCTACCAGCCTTTGAGCATAATCGAATCGACAGGAGTTCAAGGCCGATGGTGAAACGCAGCGACGTGCTGGAGCGCGTGCTCGTTCTGGAAATGGTGCGCGTGACGGAATGCGCCGCGATGGCGGCCTCGCACCTTGTGGGACGCGGCGATGAGAAGGCGGCGGACGCGGCCGCGGTCGATGCGATGCGCGATGCGCTGAACGAACTCGCCTTTGACGGCACGATCGTGATCGGCGAAGGCGAGCGCGACGAGGCGCCGATGCTCTATATCGGCGAGAAGGTTGGCGCGGCGATCGGCACGGGTCCGAAGATCGACATTGCGCTCGATCCGCTGGAAGGCACGACCATCACCGCCAAGGCCGGCCCGAACGCGCTCGCGGTGCTCGCGATCGCCGAGGAGGGCTGCCTGCTCAATGCGCCCGACGTGTATATGGACAAGCTCGCCATCGGGCCGGGCTACGCCAAGGATACCGTCAGCCTCGACAGGAGCATCACGGAGAACGTGAACGCTCTGGCGAAGGCCAAGGGCGTGCAGCCCAACGAGATCATCGCCTGCGTGCTCGACCGCCCACGCCACGAGAAGCTGATCGCCGAGCTGCGGTCGATCGGTTGCGGCGTCGTGCTGATCCCGGATGGCGACGTGGCGGGCGTGATCGCGGTGACGAACCCCGAGACGACGGTTGATATCTACCTCGGCCAGGGCGGGGCGCCGGAAGGCGTGCTCGCGGCGGCTGCGCTGCGCTGCGTCGGCGGGCAGATCCAGGGCCGGCTCGTGTTCCGCAACGACGACGAACGGCGCCGTGCGGCGAAATGGGGCATCACCGATCTCGACCGGATTTACGACACCGAGGACATGGCCAAGGGCGACGTGATCTTCGCGGCGACGGGCGTGACCGACGGCTCGCTGCTCGATGGCGTGAAGCGCCTGAAGGGCGGGCTGGTGACGACCGAATCGGTCGTGATGCGCGCGTCCTCGGGCACCGTCAGGTGGGTGCGTGGCGAGCATCGCCGTTCCAACGCCTGACGCCTTTGTCTTCGGCGTCAGCCGCTCGATCAGCGGGCGGCAATGGCGCTGGCGGGGTGGCCCGCCGGGTGATGCCGCCGATGCGCTAAGGCTCGGCATCAGCGATGTGACCGCGCGGCTCTTCACCGCGCGCGGCGTGCGCGTGGAGGATATTGCCAGCCTGTCGCAGCCGACGATCCGCGACCTGCTGCCCGACCCTTCGATATTCCGGGATATGGACACGGCGGCCACGCGCATCGCCGATGCGGTGACGCGCGGCGAGGCCGTCGTGATCTTCGGCGACTATGACGTGGACGGGGCGACGAGCGCGGCGGTGCTGATCCGCTTCCTGCGCGCCGTCGGCGGCACGGTTTCGCATTATATTCCTGACAGGCTGCTCGAAGGCTACGGCCCCTCGGCGGAGGCGCTGGTGGCGCTTAAGCGCGCGGGCGCGGACCTCGTCGTCTGCGTCGATTGCGGCACGCAGGGCTTCGAGGCGCTGGAAGCGGCGAAAGACGCAGGTCTCGACGTGATCGTCGTCGATCATCACAAGGCGTCGACACTGCTGCCGCCCGCCGTCGCCATCGTGAACCCCAACCGCATCGACGAGGATGAAGGCGCTGCGTTCGGACACCTTGCCGCGGTCGGCATGGCATTCCTCGTCGCCGTCGCAGTGAACCGGGAATTGCGCGTGCGCGGCTGGTTTGCCGGTAGGCCCGAGCCGCGGCTCACCGAACTGCTCGATCTCGTCGCACTCGGCACCGTGGCGGACGTGGTGCCGCTTACCGGCCTCAACCGCGCCTACGTCTCGCAAGGCCTCAAGGTGATGGCGACGCGGCGCAACGCCGGGCTGGCCGCGCTTGCAGCTGCGGCGCGGCTGGAACGCGCGCCGCGCGCCTCCGACCTCGGCTTCGCTCTTGGCCCGCGCATCAACGCGGGCGGGCGCGTGGGGCAGGCGGACCTCGGCGTGCGGCTGCTGACGGGGGAGGGCGACGAACTCGCCGGGCTCGCGGGCGAACTCAACCGGCTTAACGAGGAACGCCGCGCGATCGAGGCGCTGGTGACGGAAGCAGCCATCGCCGCGTGCGAACGCGCGGGCAACGCGCCCGTCGCCGTGATCGCGGGCGATGGCTGGCATCCCGGCGTCATCGGTATCGCCGCAAGCCGCCTGAAGGATCGCTTCGGCGTGCCCGCGCTCGTTATTGGGATCGACGAAGGGGGAACGGGCAAGGGCTCCGGCCGCTCGATCCCCGGCGTCGATCTCGGCGCAGCGGTGCTCGCAGCACGCGACGCGGGCCTCATCAGCGCGGGCGGCGGCCACGCGATGGCGGCGGGCGTCACCGTGGCGCGCGAGCGCGTCGATGATCTCGCCCGCTTCCTTTGCGAGCGGCTGGAGGGCGATGTGACGCGGTCCCGCGCCGTGGATGCGCTCTCGTTCGATCTCGCGCTGGCGCCTGCTGGCGTGACGCCGTCGCTCGCCGAAGCGCTGGAGGCCGCCGGGCCTTACGGCGCGGGCTGGCCCGGACCGCGTGTGGCGGCGGGGCCGGTTTCCGTCGTGAAGGCGGATATCGTCGGCACGGGTCATGTCCGCGTGATGCTGGCGGGCGCTGATGGTGCGCGCGTGAAAGCCGTGGCATTTCGAAGTGTCGATACGCCGCTCGGCGCAGCGCTGATGCAGGCAGGTGGGCGGCGGCTCTGGGTTTCAGGCCGGGTGAGTCAGGATGATTGGGGCTCGACGCCGCGTGCGGAACTCCACCTCGACGACGCGGCGTGGGCCGACTGATCGATAATATCAATCTGTCTGTCTCAAAAAAGTAATTTCTTCTTCGCTCCGTGCGTTGCTAAAGGATCACCATCCCCCAAGTAACCCACAGCAATGGAGCGTACATGTCCCTCGTTAATACCCCCATCAAGCCGTTCAAAGCGCAGGCCTTCAAACAGGGCAAGTTCGTTGAGGTGACGGACGCGGACGTGAAGGGCAAATGGTCGATCTTCTTTTTCTACCCGGCCGATTTCACCTTCGTGTGCCCGACCGAGCTCGAAGACCTCGCCGACATCTACCCCACGCTGCAGAGCCTCAATGTAGAGGTCTACTCGGTCTCCACCGACACGCATTTCTGCCACAAGGCCTGGCACGACACCTCGCCCGCCATCGGTAAGATCAACTACTTCATGCTGGGCGACCAGAACCACGACATCTCGAACAACTTCGAAATCCTGCGCGCCGGCGTTGGCCTCGCCGATCGCGGCACGTTCGTCGTCGATCCCGAAGGCACGATCCAGCTCGTCGAGATCACGCCGGAAGGCGTGGGCCGCAACGCCGCCGAGCTTCTCCGCAAGATCAAGGCGCTGCAGTACTGGGTGAGCCACCCGGGCGAAGTCTGCCCGGCGAAGTGGGAAGAGGGCGAGAAGACGCTCGCTCCCTCGCTCGACCTCGTCGGCAAGATCTAACGAACCCCTGGGTCGCAGGGGTCTTCCGGGGGCGGTTCACGCCGCCTCCGGAAGCTCGCGGCCACATTGAATTTTTCCGGAGCGAACCCATGCTGGACGACAATCTCAAGCAACAGCTGAAGGCGTATCTGCAAAACATCACGCAGCCGATCGAGTTGGTGGCGTCGCTGGGCGAAGATGCGAAGTCCGCGGAGATGAACACGCTCCTCGAAGAGATTGCAGCGCTCTCGGACAAGGTGAGCGTCGTCCGCAAGGATGACGACAAGCGCAAGCCCAGCTTCATGATCCGCCGTGTCGGCACCGACATCGGCGTGCGTTTCGCGGGCATCCCAATGGGCCACGAGTTCACGAGCCTTGTGCTCGCACTGCTGCAGGTCGGTGGACACCCCTCCAAGGCAGCGCAGGACGTGATCGAACAGGTGAAGGCGCTGGACGGCGACTTTGAATTCGAAACCTATTTCTCGCTGTCGTGCCAGAATTGCCCAGACGTGGTGCAGGCGCTGAACCTGATGGCGGTGCTCAATCCGCGTATCAAGCATACCGCGATCGACGGTGCGCTCTTCAAGGGCGAGGTCGACGAGCGCAAGGTTATGGCGGTGCCGACCGTGTTTTTGAACGGCGAACCGTTCGCCTCCGGCCGCATGGAACTCGAGCAGATCGTCGCGAAGATCGATACGGGCGCGCAGGCGCGCGTGGCCGAGAAGATCAAGGGCAAGGCGCCGTTCGACGTGCTTATCGTCGGCGGCGGGCCGGGCGGCGCGGCGGCGGCGATCTATGCGGCGCGCAAGGGCATCCGCGTGGGCGTCGCGGCCGAGCGATTCGGCGGGCAGGTGCTCGACACGATGGGCATCGAGAACTTCATCTCCGTGCAGCATACCGAAGGCCCAAAGCTCGCGGTGCAGCTCGAGCAGCACGTCAAAGAGTATGACGTCGACATCATGAACCTGCAGAAGGCCGAAAAGCTGATCCCGGCGCGCGTGCCAGGCGGTCTGCACGAGGTTCGGCTGGAGAACGGCGCATCGTTGAAAGCGCGGACCGTGGTACTCGCCACCGGCGCGCGCTGGCGGCAGATGAACGTGCCGGGCGAGGACGACTATCGCAACAAGGGCGTGGCGTACTGCCCACACTGCGACGGCCCGCTGTTCAAGGGCAAGCGCGTCGCGGTGATCGGCGGAGGCAACTCGGGCGTGGAAGCGGCGATCGACCTTGCCGGTATCGTCGCGCATGTGACGCTGATCGAATTCGACAGCCAACTCCGCGCCGATGCCGTGCTGCAGCGCAAGCTCGCAAGCCTGCCGAACGTGAAGATCATCACCTCGGCGCTCACCACCGAAGTGCTGGGCGACGGCCAGAAGGTGACGGCGCTCACGTACAAGGACCGCAACAGCGATGCGCTGCATCAGATCGAGCTGGAAGGCATCTTCGTGCAGATCGGCCTCGTTCCGAACACGGAGTGGCTCAAGGACGCGGTCGCGCTTTCCCCGCGCGGCGAGATCGAGGTCGATCACCGCGGCGAAACGAGCCAGGCGGGCATCTTCGGCGCGGGCGATTGCACCACCGTGCCCTACAAACAGATCGTGATCGCAATGGGCGAAGGATCGAAGGCGGCACTCTCCGCATTCGACTATTTGATCCGCACCGTGCCGGTGGAGGAAAGCCAGGCAGCCTGAGCCGCATATCCGGCTTGACCCGTTGAGACGACCCCATTAGTGGGGGCGCCTCAACCGGCGCTGGCCCCATCGTCTAGCGGTCTAGGACGTCGCCCTTTCACGGCGAAAACACGGGTTCGAGTCCCGTTGGGGTCACCACGGTTCGCACGGGCCGTTCAGATAGCGGTCGCATTATCCTCTGATTTTTTCGAAGATCCGCTCGCGCATGGCGGAGCCTTGGACAGGCTCTGTCGATGTGGGCCGAATTGCCTGCTTTGAAAACGGGCGACCATTTATCCAACAAGATCTACGTGCAATGCTCTGTCCTTGCCCCGACGCGTATCGCATCGGTGCAGGACGCGCTAATCGTACCATTCAAGAATGATTCGCAAATAAGCGTAGCGCGCGGCGGCGCGGGCTCCGCATCTGGCCCCGCTGTCGGCTCGCTTTACAGTTTGAAGACAGTGATCGGCTCGCATCGCTTGAAATGCGCGCTTTCCGGTGATTGGCCCCCTTCTTGCTTTCAAATGGAAAGTGGCGGATTCGCGTGCTGGAAGGCATGTCTGTGAGTTCGCAATGAAATCCGGCCTCCAATAGGGAGGGCCGCCCGGCGTGCAGCAACCCTGCGTTTGCCGATCCCTTTTCTGCGTCTTGTTAACTATTCGCTTGCTACTGCTTTCATCGCTGTTAGCATCCGCGCCGCTCGCGCCCGCGGGTACCTTGTAGTAACCATCAGCTTACCCGGGGGCGTCATGCCGAAGCCCATTTCTGAAATTCGCAAGCCTGAGATCGTGCAGGCTGCCATCAAGGCTATCGGCCGCGAAGGTCTACCCATGCCTTCCTACGATTCGATCGCCAAGGAAGCGGATATGTCGCGGCAGCTTATACGGCATTATTTCCCCGATCCCGAAGGCCTGATGATCGCGGTGTGCGATGCGCTTGCAGCAAGCTACCGCGACTGCCTGATGAAAGGCATCATCGAGGCTGCCGCGACCGAACGCCTGTCGATGTTCCTCGATTTCTATTTCAACTTCCTTGCGGGGAATCAGAAGCCGAAGGACGACGGCGTCTACGATGCGATGTTTTCGCTTGCGGCGAGTTCCGAGGCGGTACGCCTGAACCTCAGCGGGCAGTATAATCTGCTCCAGTACACGATTGCGCACGAGATCCAGATCAGCAATCCAGCGCTCAACCAGAAGGCGTGCCGTGAGATCGCGTTCCTGTTCGTGGCCTTGATGTACGGCCACTGGAAGATGGTGGCGACGTTGGGCTTTTCAGAGGATTACAACCGGGTGACGCGGGAGGCGGTCGACCGGTTGATAGCGTCCTACGTGCAGAATTATCACGATCCCGACCTCGAATAAGTGCTGCTACGGGCTTCGGCTTGCGCGATCTGCCCGTGGCCTGCGATATGTCTGCCCCGAGAGTGAAGGCAGGCATGGCGTCCACGATAGAAGAACCGAAAAGGCGCCGTGCGCGCCGACAGACACCGGCGCTGCGGCGGCAGGACCTGCTCGCGGTAACGATCAGCTGTCTTGCGCAACTCGGCCCGCGCGGCACAACGGGTCGTGAGATCTGCCGGCGAGCCGGTGTGTCGCACGGGCTGCTGCGCCACTATTTCAGCAATCCAGACAATCTGCTGCTGGAAACCTATCAGGAGCTTTGCGACAGCTTCATTGCCCGCTTCGCGGAGGAACTTGCGGCTGGGTACGCGGACCCGTGGAAGACGATCGACCGGCTGTTCGAGGTGCATTTCAGCGACGAATGGTCGAACCCCGATATCCTTGGTGCGTGGATCGCCTTCTGGGCGCTCGTCCGCAACAATCCCGATTTCGCGGCGGTGAGCGTGGACTATAACGCACGCTTGCAGACGCTGCTCGCTCAAGCAGTTGCGCGGCTTCCGGAAGGCCCAGTGCCGCCGCGGGACATCGCGGCGCTCGTTTCCGCGACGATGGACGGGCTGTGGCTCGATTACAGTCTCTCATCCGAGCGGCTGCCGCGAGCGCGGGCGCTCGAACTCGCAAAGACGATGCTGCGGCGGCTGGCGCCTCCCGGTTAAGCCGCGACCTCCAGCGCTTCCGAAGCCGCGAGCCATTCGGCCTCTGTGGCTTGAATGCGGGCCGTCAGGTCCGCACGCAATTTCATCAGTTCGCCCATTGTCCTCTTGGCGTGCGCGGGGGCGGCGGCCGAGGGGTCGAACATCGCAAGATCGACCGCACTGCGTTCGGCCGCGAGTTTCGCAAGGTCCGCTTCGAAAGCTTTCACGGCGGCACGCAGACGCTTTTCCTGCTCGCGTGTGTCGGCAGCGGCTTTGCGTACTCCCTTGCGGTTTCCGGCGGATGCGCCGCCTGTCTGCCGATCGTTCGATTTGCCGAGCACGAAATCGGTGTAGTCTTCGAGACTGCCCGTAAAATCCTCGGCGCGGCCGTCATCGACCAAGACCAGCCGGTCCGCGGTCAACTCGAGCATGTGGCGATCGTGGCTGACGAGCACGACCGCGCCCGAATATTCGTTCAGCGCCTGCACCAGCGCCTCGCGCGAATCGACGTCGAGGTGGTTGGTCGGCTCGTCCAGGATCAGCATGTGCGGTGCCTCGCGCGTGATGAGTGCGAGCGCCAGCCGCGCGCGTTCGCCGCCCGAGAGCTTGCCGACTTTCGTGAGCGCCTTGTCGCCCGAGAAGCCGAAACGGCCGAGCTGGGCGCGGACGGCGCCGGGTGTCGCGCCCTTCATGATGCGCGTCATGTGCTCGAGCGGCGTGTCGTCGGTATCGAGTTCTTCGACCTGGTACTGCGTGAAGTAGCCGACGCGCATCTTGCCCGCGGTGCGCATATCGCCCTCCATCGGCGGCAGCTGCGCGGCGAGCAGGCGGGCGAGCGTGGTCTTGCCGTTGCCGTTGCGCCCAAGCAGCGCCACGCGGTCGTCGGGGTCGAGGCGAAGATTGAGCCGCGTGAGGATCGGATTGCCTTCGGTGTAGCCAACCGACGCCATGTCGAGCGTGATGAGCGGCGGCTTCAGTTCGCTGGGGTTCGGAAATGCGAAGCTGAGGCTCGGGTCTTCAGCGATCGCCGCGATCGGCTGCATTTTTGCAAGCGCCTTGGCGCGTGATTGTGCCTGCCGCGCGGTGCTGGCGCGGGCGCTGTTGCGGGCGATGTAGTCCTGCAGTTTTTCGCGCTGGCGGGTCTGCGCGTTTCGCGCCGCCTCGATCTGCGCGAGGCGCTCGGCACGCTGCCGTTCGAACGCGTCATACTCGCCCGGATAGAGCGTGATCTTCCCGCCCTCGAGGTGCAGGATGTGGTCGACGACGTTATTGAGAAGGTCGCGCTCGTGACTGATGATGATCATCGTCGCGCGGTAGGTCTTCAGGAAGTTTTCGAGCCAGAGCGTCGCTTCGAGGTCGAGGTGGTTCGACGGCTCGTCGAGCAGTAGCAGGTCGGGTTCGGAGAAGAGCAGGGCCGCAAGCGCGACGCGCATCTTCCAGCCGCCCGAGTAGCTGTCGAGCGTGCGGCCCTGCATTTCCTCATCGAAGCCGAGACCCACGAGGATACGTGCGGCGCGCGCCTCGGCCGTCCACGCATCGATGGCGTTCAGCCGCTCGTGGATTTCGGAAATGCGGTCCGGGTCGGTCGCGGTTTCGGATTCGGCGAGCAGCGCCGCGCGTTCGGTGTCCGCTGCAAGCACGGTTTCAAGCGGTGTCGCGGTTCCGGCCGGCGCTTCCTGTGCGATATAACCCATGCGCGAGCGGTTCGCGGTTTCGATCTCGCCGCCGTCGGCTTCAAGGAGCCCGCACATCACGCGCATCAGCGTGGATTTGCCCGCACCGTTGCGTCCGATCAGCCCGACGCGGCTTCCGGTGGGCAGCGACGCGGTCGCGCCGTCCAGAATGATGCGGCCGCCAAGCCGCACGGTGATGCCGTTGATGTTGAGCATGGCCGGGGGCGATACACGAAGGCGTCGCGGCTGGAAAGTCGCTTAAGCCGCGCGGACGCGGGCGAGGAAACGGTCGACCTCTGTGGTGAGCGTGCTTGCCTGCCGGTTCAGATCGGCGGCGGCGTCGAGCGCGTCTTTCGCGGCGATGCCTGTCGCTTCGACGCCCGAGCGCACCTGATCGATGTTGCGCGCGACGGCGTGCGTGCTGTCCGACGCCTGGTGCGTGTTGCGCGCGATCTCCGACGTCGTGGCGGCCTGTTGCTCGACAGCGGCGGCCACGGTTGCGGCGATGCCGTTGATTTCGCCGATGGTGGAGACGATTTCCTCGATGGCGCCCACAGTTTCGCGCGTGACCGACTGGATCGCGCCGATGCGCTCGTTGATGTCGATGGTGGCCTTGCGAGTCTGGTTCGCGAGGGCCTTGATCTCGCTGGCGACGACCGCGAAGCCGCGCCCCGCCTCTCCGGCGCGCGCCGCTTCGATCGTGGCGTTGAGCGCCAGGAGGTTGGTCTGCTCGGCGATCGAGTTGATGAGGCCGACGATCTCGCCGATCTTTTCGGCATCGATCGAGAGGCCGGTAACGATCTCGTCGGTTGCGCGGGCGCGGGAGACGGCCTGCTCGGACATCGCCGAGGATTCGACGACGCGGTGTGAGACCTCGGCGAGCGAGCGCGCCATTTCCTCCGATGCATTGGCGACGGTGAGCGCGTTGTGGCTGGCTTCTTCGGCCGAAACGGCGACATCGGTGACGAGTACGGCGCTGCTCCGCGCGGCATCGCTGAGCTGCTGCGAACCCGCGGCGATCTGGCGCGCGGCACTGTCGACAGCGGCGACGACGTGGCGGACACTGGTTTCGAACGCATCGGCGAGGTCGTTGAGCGCGGCGCGCTTTTCCGAAGCGGCCTGCTGACGCTCGGCTTCGCGTTCGCTGCGGGCAGCCTCTTCGCGCTCGCGCTCGCGGCGTTCCGCTTCTACGGCGGCGCGGCGGCGCTGTTCGACTTCGGTCGCGTTTTCCTTGAACACGGCAACGGCTCGCGCCATGTCGCCCACCTCGTCGCGGCGCTGCGCGCCTTCGATGTGCGTGCCGGTTTCACCGCGGGCGAGGGCAAGCATGGCGTTCGCCATTCCCGCGATAGGGCGGGCGATGAGCAGGTTGGTGAGGATACCCGCAACGACCGAGACGCCTATACCGGCGGCGCCGGCGAGGAGCGTGATGAGAATGGCGCCGCCGGCGGCTGTCTGCGCGGCGAAATCTGCCATGCTCTGCTGGTCGGCGATCGCTTCCGAGAATGCCTGAATATTGTGCTCGAATGCCGGCCCCGTCTTGCCGAGCAGACGGTCGACGGCAGCGTCGCGGTCGCTGGTACGGCGGACGATCTCGTCGAACGCCTTGTCGTAAGCGACGAGGCTGATGATGATGCCGTCGGCCTTGCGGGTCAGAGCCGGATCGGTGAGGCCTTCGAACACCGTATTCAGTGCATCCTCAAGGTTGAGGAGGTCGGCCTTGGTCTGTTTGACGATTTCCGGCGAGGGCGCCGAGAGATAGCGATTCACATCGACGCGCAGCAGGGAGTAAGTTTCGAGGGCAAGCGCCCCCTGATAGGCGGTCTGATGATCGCCGGCACGATGGCTGGCCGTGACGATGTCGTGGAGAGCCGCTCCGATTTCAGGGCCCTTGGCTTCGATGGCACCCGCGACGAGGCCGTTGATGGCGGTCTGGTTCTCGACGATGCCGCGGAACTCGGTGCGGAAAACGGCGCGCAGCCGGTCGATGCGCGCAAGCGTCGCTTCTTCGTCGACGATCGCAGCGCCCTCTTCGGCACGCTTCAGCGCCTCCTGCGCCGCATCGAGGCTTTCATTGACCTCGGCAACGAGCGCGGCATCGGGGCGAATCACATAGTCCTTGATGCGGCTCTGCGCCGTCATGGCGGTTGTGTGCGCGCGGGCGATCGAACGTGCGCTGTCGGCAAGATGGGTGACCTCGGTAACCGTGGAGCGGGTGACGAGCAGCGATCCGATGGCGACCATCGCGAGCACCGCCATCGCGAGCCCGCCGATGCCGTAGCTGACCAGAACCTTCTTGCTGATCTTCCAGTGGGTTATGATCGCGGTGAAACGCGATACGTCGATGCGCGCGATCAGGTCCCTGAAACGCTCCATAGCCAGCACAAGCCCCACACACCGGGAAAAGCGGCACATCCGGTTCCCGCCCGACACGCATACGGCGGGTGGTGTTTCATCATGGTTAACATTGCACAGGTTTTCAGCGCGCGGGCCAGAAGCCTTTAAGCCATGCCGAAACGGCAGCGATTCCCGCGGCATCCAGTTCCACCGCTTCACCGAGCGCAGGGAGTTTCGGCCAGCCTGCGTCCGGGAACGCGCGGCCTTCGAAGCTGCGGCTGCCTTCGTAGCGTGGGATGACGTGGGCGTGAACGTGGGGGTCCACCATCATCAGCATCAGGTAGTTGAGCTTGGTGTGATCGACCGTGGCGCGAAGCGCGGTCTCGATATCGCGGCTGACGTTCGCGAGTTCCGCATAAGCGGCGGGTTCGAGGTCCGCAAATGCTGTCGCATCCGACTTCGCGGCGAGCACGAAGCTGCCGAGTGTGGGCTGCGCGGGACGCAGCAGAACAACCCAGTGATCGTACTCGGCGACCAGCGTTGCCGGGTAGCCGAAGCGGCGGATGGTATCGTTCATGCCGCACTCCCGTCGCTGAGCCACGAGGTCAGCGCACCGCGCCGCCGCGCGGCGACCGCCTGAAGCAGACGGATGAAATGGAAGACGAGGCTGAGCACGGTCCACGCCGTTACCGCGAGCAGCCCGAGATCGGGCCGTGAGAACAGCATGCTCACGAACAAGATCACCATGTTTGGATTGCGGCGCGCGGTGACGAGGCGGAAATCGGTGTCAATTTTCTGCCAGACGTGGATGTGCATCCCGGCGACGTGGATGAACCAGCCCTCAATCAGGCGCTGCAGCACGTAGCCGCCGACCATCACGCCCATCACCGTCCAGAACACGGGTGGATCGAGCGCGAGGCCATGCGCGGCAAGGCCGACGCCCCATGCGTACCACCAGAAGGGCGGGTGCACGAGGTCGAGCCCATGATCGAAGATGTTGCCCCACCACGAGGACGTGATCGTGCAACGCGCAAGCTTGCCGTCGACGGTGTCGAGCACCATGAAGGCGAGGCCGGCCGCCATGCCGGTCCAGTAATGGCCATCCCAGAACAACACCGTCGCCCACACGCAGAGCGCGGCGCCGATCGTCGTGACCATGTTGGGCGTCATGCCAATGCGCGCGGCAATGCGGGTCAGGACGAGCGCCCATTCGGGCCACAAGTATTTGGTGAGGATGTCAGTGACACCTTTGTAGGCGCCGAAATAACTCGCGCGCTCAATGGCGCGGACGTTGGTCGGGACCAGCTCAATGAGGAAGGGGCGTTCGCGCTTTCGGAGCGCGGCATTGTAGATGGTAATGCCATCTTCATAGGCGGTGACGGCAAGGCCTTCCGCCCAGGCATCGCTGCCGGCCTCGATGGCGTCGCGCACGGCTTCGGCATGGTCCGGTGTTGTGTTGACGAGCACGGGGCGGCCGCCGAGGGTGAGGGCGGTGCCGGGGCGCTGAGTAATCCAACCGAACCACTGCGGGTCGAACGCGAACCGGGTGTCGGCGACGACGACGCCCGATTGATCCGCCTGCGGCGCGCGCGCCGCCGCGATACGCCGTATCCGCTCGGCGGAAGACATGCCCCAGATCGGCGTTTCGTTCTTTCCTGCGAGAAGAAGCGTCGTTGGCGTGTCCACAGGTCTCTCAGTCGATTTGCAGCCCAGCGGTGCTTATAGACTGAGAGGAAAGCGGCGCAAGTTTGGGGGCGGGCAGATACTGGCCATCCCAATGCAGCGGGGCGGCCTCGGCCCACGCGCTTGCGGGCAGGGCTTCAAGCGCCTGCAGATAGGCGCGGCCTACGGCGAGCGCAGACAGGCCGCAGGCGTTCGTGAACTGGGTGAGTTGGTGGCCGGGGTTCCAGTTGCCCTCGATGAGCACGGGGCCGCAATCGCCAAGGCCGATATCCCAGCCGATGAGACCATAGCCAGCGCCGATTGCGGCGTGCGCCGCGATGCCGAGCCGGACGGCGGCGTCGGCAAGCTCGCCGAGCGCGATGTGTTCCAGCGAGACGCCGGTTGCAGGGTGACGCGCCACACAAACGATGCGGCCGCCTGCCTTGCCGATGACGTCTCCGGCAGCGCCGTCCACGACGGCGGCGGCAAGGCCGCCACGGCTGAAATTATCGACCGGGCCCGATCCGCCGCCGAGACGCAGCACGAGCCCATGCGCGACGAGCGTTCCTCCAAGGCGGAACGTGTGCACGCGCAGCGTCGGAAGGGCCCCCGGAGAAATGTCCGACAGGCGCGGCGCCGTGCGCAATGCCTTCTGGAGGAGGCCGCCGCGGCTCACGACACGCGCCAGATGTGCCGCCAGCGCGCCGGCTTCGAAGCGCGTTCCGTTGCTGTCCGCCCAGCCCTGCGCGATGCGCCGGTAGCGCGCGACGCCGCGGCCGCGCGAGCTGTAGTTTGGCTTGGCGACGATTTCACCATGCCGTTCGAACCAGGCGGCAACGGCGGCGGGGGAGGCCGGGCCGGAGAAGGTTTCGGGCGCCGGCAATCCCGCGTTCGCAACGGCGGTGGCGAAGCTGCGCTTGTCCTTGAGCAGGCTGGAGGCGAGGGGGATGGCAGCAGGATTGAGCAGCCGGTGGATGCCGCGGCGATAGAGCTGCGACAGATAATGCGCGGGGTCCACGATCCCCGCAAGCAGGCGGGCCTCGTCTTCGGGGATGCCGAGCGCGCGGCAGCGGGCGTCGCGCGTGCCGCGCCCCGCGAGTTTCCCGAGACCGGCGGCGAGTGCGCGCTGGCGCGGCGTCCAGTGTCGGAGCAACAGTTCGTGATAGAAGTCGAGCAGCGGGTCGCCGCCGAAGACCGGGGGCAGGGGGCGTGTGGTGATCATCGCCCGCCGCCCTATCGCCGCCATGTGACGGCTTGAGGACTTATTGCGGGACGCCGCGCTTTTTCCAGTTTTTTCCGCCACGCGATTGCGCTAGGCAGCACGCGCGAGAGAACATGGAGAGACGCGCGCGATGGCCGAATTCACGCTTCCGAAGAACAGCAAGGTGAACGGCAAGGGCAAGGCTTACAAGGCTCCCGAAGGCGCGACGCATATCAAGACGTTCAAAATCTACCGCTGGTCGCCGGACGACAGCGCGAACCCGCGCATGGACAGCTACGAGCTCGACCTCGACAGCTGCGGGCCGATGGTTCTCGATGCGCTCATCAAGATCAAGAACGAGGTCGACCCGACGCTCACCTTCCGCCGCTCGTGCCGCGAGGGCATCTGCGGTTCGTGCTCGATGAACATCGACGGCACGAACACGCTCGCCTGCACGAAGCCGATCGACGAGGTGAAGGGCGACGTCGCGATCACGCCGCTGCCGCACATGGAGGTCGTCAAAGACCTCGTGCCTGACTTCAAGCACTTCTACGCGCAGTACGCCTCGATCAAGCCGTGGCTGCAGACAGTGTCGACGACGCCTTCAGGCAAGGAGCGCATCCAGTCGCCGGAAGACCGCGAGAAGCTCGACGGGCTCTACGAATGCATCCTCTGTGCCTGCTGCTCGACGGGCTGCCCAAGCTACTGGTGGAACTCCGACAAGTTCCTCGGCCCGGCGATCCTGCTGCAGGCCTACCGCTGGCTCGCCGACAGCCGCGACGAGATGACCGGCGAGCGGCTCGACGAACTTGAAGATCCGTTCCGGCTCTATCGCTGCCACACCATCATGAACTGCGCGAACGTCTGCCCGAAGGGCCTCAACCCGGCGAAGGCGATCGGCGAAATCAAGAAGATGATGGTCGAGCGCCAGCTCTGAGGTTCGCCGGGCCTTCGCCAAGGTGATCATTTCCCGCACGGAATAAACCCTTTCGCAAGACTTGGGCCGCTAGCGTCCATCCCATGGAAGGGTGGGTCCATAAAACTGCGATTGCCGCGCTCGTTCTCCTCGCTTCGGCGGGGACGGTGTCTGCTGCGGATTGGAGATCGACCGTGACGCGGCTCATTGCCGCGCAGCACTCCTATCCGCGCAGTGCCCAGATCCGGGGCGATGAGGGCACTGCGAAGGTGCGGATCAGCGTGGATGCCGGGGGCAAGATCACCGGCGTCGAACTCGTCGAGCCGACGGGGTCGAAAATCCTCGACCGGGAAGCCGTGCGCATTCCGCAGAAAATCGGCACCGTGCCGCCGCCGCCAGGCGGTCCCACCAAGCTGGTGATTCCGATCGCCTGGAAACTGACTTAAGCGGACTGACCTGAGCGGTCCGAAGACGATCGCAATGCCGGTTCGAACGGGGTTCTGTTCTCCCCTCCCTTCAAGTGGAGGGGCTTTATCAGGCGTCCTGCTTCACGATTTCCGTCATGGTGACGCCGAGGTGATCGTCGACGAGTACGACTTCGCCGCGCGCGACGAGGCGGTCATTCACGAAGATGTCGATCGCTTCCCCGACGCTCCGGTCGAGCTCGATCACCGCGCCGGGGGCGAGCTTCAGGAGCTGGCTGACTTCCACCGCCGATCGGCCGAGCACCGCCTGCACGCGCACGGGCACGTCGAACACCGATTCGAGCTCCACCGCGCCGGGCTGACCGTCGGCAGCCTCCTCAGGCGACACTTCCGCCGCATAGGCGCGCGTGGGTTCATAATCGGGACGCAGATCGTCCATCACAATTCTCCCTCGGTAAGATGCAGGCATCAGAATACGAACTCCTCGCTGCCGTCGCGGTTGTCGGCGAGAACGATCTCGCCCGCGTCCGCGAGCTGTTTTGCCACCTGAACGATCGCCTGCCGGGCTTCCTCCGCCTCCCGCAGGCGAATGGGGCCCATCAGCTCCATATCCTCACGCAGGATGCGGGCGGCGCGCTCCGACATGCTCATGAAGAAGAATTCGCGCAGCGCCTCGCCGGCGCCTTTCAGCGCCGCCGCGAGCCGGTTCTTGTCGATGTTGCGGAGCAGCGTCTGGATACTGGCGGCATCGAGCCGCGCCAGATCCTCGAACGTGAACATCAGCGCGCGGATGCGCTCTGCGGCATCGAAGGCGCGGTCTTCGAGTGCCAGCATGAAGCGTGCCTCGGCATCGCGGTCGAGGTGATTGAAAATCTCTGCCATCACTTCGTGCGTGTCGCGGCGCGCGCTGTGCGCGGGGTTCGAAAGCAGATCGGCGCGCAGCGTCTCCTCGACAGTATCGAGCACGTCCTGTCGCACGGCGCCGGCGCGAAGCATCCTGAGCACGACATCCATCGCGGCGTCGTCCGGCAGACGCGAAAGGACACGTGCGGCCTGCTCGCGCCCGATGCGGCCGAGCACGACCGCAGCCGTCTGCGGGTGCTCGCCGCGCAGATAGGCGGCGAGAACGTCTTCGCCGACGTTACCAAGCGTGTCCCACGTCGTCTCGCTTACGGGTGCTGCGCTTTCTGCAGGGGTGCCGGAGACTTCGCCGGCGAAGGTGGCAAGCAGGCGCTCGGCGAGCGGTGCTGGAACCGGGCCGATCCGGGCCATTGCGTCGCTCAGCGCCCGGGCTTCGTCGTTGCCGAGGTGCGCCCAGATCGCGCCGCCATGTTCACGCCCTAGCGCGACCATCAGCGCGGCGGCGCGCTCGACGCCGGAGAGCGCGGCGAGCGGCTCTGCCGGTGCGACGAGAGGCTCGGCGCGCAGCGCTGCGGCGCGCGCGCTCATGCGGACATCCATTGGCGGACGATGGCGGCGGCAGCGGCCGGACGTGCGGCAACGGCGTCACCCGCGCGGCGAAGCGCGGAGCTGCGCGCGGTATCGTTCGCGAATACGACGGCTGCGGGCTGCGCTGGTTCTGCAGCGCGTGCAGGCTCGGGCGCCCCGACGGGCGTGTGCTTTCGGAACATCCGCAGCATCAGGAACAGCACGGCGAGCGTAAGAATGCCGACGAGGAGCGCGCGCGCGAATGGCACAAGTGCGTCCAGCGAACCGGAAAGCGCCGGTGCGGTCTCGGCGGGCGCGAATCGCACGGTCTCGACCGTCAGCGAGTCGCCGCGCATCGCATCGAAGCCGACGGCGCCCTGCGCAAGGCGGGTGAAGCGGGCGAGTTCGGCCTTCGTGCGCGGCTCGTAGCGGATGCCGTCCGGCCCTTTGACATGATGGCCGTCGACCATGACCGAAACCGTGAGGCGGCGAATCTGGCCGCTGCTCCTGATGGTGGTCGTCTCGGTGCTGTTCGTTCCCGGCTCTGCGGCCTCCGAAACCTGCCGCGTCTGATCGGGTTCGATCTCCGCAGAGACGACGGCGCGCACGTTGTCGCGGCCGATAATCGCGCCGATCATCGCTTCGACCTGTTCGCGAAGCCGCGTTTCGACGCGGGCCTGCCGATCGGAAACGGGCGCGGTGGCGGTGGCAGCAATGGGGGAGGGATCAGCCGCGGCAGGAGCGGGATCGCGCAGGAGCACAAGGCCGAGCAGCGCCGCGGCCGCGCAGAGCACGGCGATCAGCAGCAATGGCGGCTTCTCGTTCTGCTCCAGCGCTTTCAAGTCTGGCGCTTTCTGGGCCTGTTCCACGCGCACACGATCCCGACTTTTGAACAATGCGGAACTGTGGGGCCCGGATGGTGAAAATGGCGTAAAGAAATGGCGAGCCGCGGAGCGATGTCGCCATGGGCCGGACGCAGAAAGGGCGGAAGAGATCCCCCGATGTCTTCCGCCCTTTGGCAGGCGCCCGCACAGGAAGGGGCGCCGGTTTGATATCCGGTGTCAGGCGCTTTCGCGGTCGTAGAGCGCCCGGTAGTGCTGAACCCGCGTGACGCGGAGGCCGGGCATACCGACGCGGTCCACGGCGCGCTCCCACGCCGCGAACTCCTCGGGACTGAGGCCATAGCGTTCGCAGGCGTCGTCCGCAGAGATGAGCCCGCCCTTCACCGCGGCCACTACCTCGGCCTTGCGGCGCACCACCCAGCGGCGCGTGTCCGAGGGAGGCAGCGTGTCGAGAGTAAGCGGCTCTCCAAGGGGGCCGATTACTGATGCAGGGCGAAACTTCTGATTTTCCATCATTATTCTTTTGGCTCCAACACTACGCGACTGCCTTGTTGATGGACCCTAGCGCCAGACCCCTAAAAGAACGCCTAAACGCCAAGGTAAATTCTGCGGCAACAGACGTTAATTCGGTACTTTTCGTCTTAGTCATTGAAATTGCTGTACCTATCTTTGCCGAATCATCGCGGTTCGGAAACCGCAGGCGCGCCCACCGGCTCCATATACGCGGCGGAAGGTGCAAAAATCGTAAGCGGCCTCTATATGCGCGGGCATGAACGTCATTCCCGACCTTGGCGGCCTCCGGCCCGGCGCGCGCGTGGTCGTCGCCATGTCCGGCGGCGTCGACTCAAGCGTTGTCGCGGCGCTGGTGAAAGAGGCGGGCTACGAGACGATCGGGGTCACGCTCCAGCTTTACGATCATGGTGCTGCGGTGGGGAAGGCGGGCACGTGCTGCGCGGGCAGCGATATTCACGACGCACGCCGTGTCGCCGACCGGCTCGGCATCGCACATTACGTGCTCGACTATGAAAGCGCGTTCAAGGACAGCGTGATCGAGGCGTTCGCCGACGAATATGTGCAGGGGCGCACGCCGATTCCCTGCGTGACGTGCAACCAGACGGTGAAATTCCGCGATCTTCTCTCCGTCGCGCGTGATCTCGGCGCCGATGCGATGGCGACCGGCCACTATGTGCGGCGGGTGGACGGCGCGAGCGGGCCGGAACTGCACCGTGCGGTCGACCCGGCGCGCGACCAGAGCTATTTCCTGTTCGCGACGACGCACGAACAGCTCGGTTATCTGCGTTTTCCGCTCGGCGGCATGGAAAAGGCGGCAGTGCGCGAACATGCGCGGCGATTCGGGCTCGTGGTTGCGGACAAGCCCGATAGTCAGGACATCTGTTTCGTGCCCAACGGCGACTATGCGGGGATCGTGCGCAAGTTGCGCCCCGAAGCTGGCGAGCCGGGCGAGATTGTGGACATGGGCGGGGCCGTGCTCGGGCAGCATCGCGGCCTCATCCACTACACCGTCGGCCAGCGGCGGGGCCTCGAGATCGGCGGGCTTGCCGATCCGCTCTATGTCGTGCGGCTCGAGCCGGAGACGCGGCGCGTCGTCGTCGGCCCGCGTGCCGCACTGGGTGTCTCGGGTGCTGTGCTCGGCGCGGTCAACTGGCTGGGGCCGAACTTGGGCAAAGGACTCGATGTTCTCGCCAAGGTCCGATCGATGGCAAAGCCTGCACCCGCGCGCTTCGACGGCAACCGCATCACCTTCGCCGTGCCCGAATACGGCGTCGCGCCGGGGCAGGCGTGTGTGCTTTACGATGGCGAGCGCGTGCTCGGCGGCGGCTGGATCGAAAGCACGGTTTCGGCGCTGGTCGCAGCCTGACCGCTAGCTGCTGCGCGCCACCTTTGCCCACACCGGCAGGTGATCGCTGGCGCGCTTCGCGGTGAGCGAGGCGTGGACGCCGCTTTCTTCCACCTTGAAATGATCTGACACGAAGATTCGGTCGAGCGTGCCGAGCGGCCGCCGCGTCGGGAAGCTGGGGCCGCAGGCGGCGCACTGGTGGTGGCGCTGGAACTCCTTCAGCGCCTTGCTGTTCACCATCCAGTCGTTGAGATCGCCCATCAGGATGCTGGGGAGCTGCGTGGTACGCTCGCCGAGGTGGTCGACGAGCATCTTCGCCTGCCGCGCGCGATAGATCCCGGTAAGATCGAGGTGCATGCCG
This sequence comes from Sphingosinicella sp., assembly GCF_013911755.1. Taxonomy (GTDB): domain Bacteria; phylum Pseudomonadota; class Alphaproteobacteria; order Sphingomonadales; family Sphingomonadaceae; genus Sphingosinicella. Next base: position 86,785 of record NZ_JACESP010000012.1, on the reverse strand, counting down.
ACCACGCGCACCGGCTCCCCGCGCACGACGAGGTCGGCGAGCACCGCGCCGCGCGGTTCCAGCATCGGCAGGAACAGCGGCTCGCCGTGGATGATCTCGTGGTCCTTGCGCACGAGGATGGCGTTGCCATGCCAGCCGATGCTGTTCGGGCGGTTCTCGATGGGCACGGCGCGGTAGGGGCTTTCCGCCTCGATCATATCGCGCGGAATCGCGCTCGCCCGCTCGCCGAGGCGGCGGTCGGCCTCTTGAAGCGCGATGATATCCGCGTCGAGTTCATTAAGCACCGCGAGCACGCGATCTGGCTTGCGGACGCGATCCAGGCCGATGGCCTTGCGCATGTTGTAGCTGGCGACGCGGAGGGTCATGCGCGGGAAGATAGGCGCGCGGTGACGCTCTTCAAAGGGTGAAGCTGCCTTCGATCACCGTCACGCAGGTTCCGCCGAGTACGGCGCGCTCCCCGTCGAGGCGGCAGGCGACGCGGCCGCCGCGCGCGCTGGCCTGGAAGGCCTGAAACGTCGGCTTGCCCAGCCGCTCCACCCAATAGGGGGTCAGCATCGCGTGCGCGGCGCCGGTGACGGGGTCTTCGTCGATCCCCGCACCCGCCGCGAAAACGCGGCTGACGACGTCGAACACGCTGTCGCCGGGCGCGGTGACGACGATGAGATGGTTGCCGACCTCGCGCAGCAGGCCGAAATCGGGCTTCATCGCGCGCACGGACGTCGCGTTGGGCACGACGTAGAGCCAGTTCTCGCCGGGAAAGCTGAGCACAGCCTCGGGCGTCAGGCCGATCGCTTTCACGACGCGCGGATCCGCTGCATCGGGCGTCGGTCGGCGCGCAGGCAGATCCAGTTCGTAGCCGCCGTTGGCACGCCTCACTTCCAGCACGCCCGCAAGCCGCGTGCGGAACCGGACGCGGTCGAGGTCGACGTCGCGCGAAAGAAGATAATGTCCGCTCGCGAGCGTCGCGTGGCCACAGAGGTCCACCTCGATCGCGGGCGTGAACCAGCGCAGGTCATAATCGGCGTCCGCTGCGTCAGAAGGGATGAAGAAGGCGGTTTCGGCGAGGTTGTTCTCCTCGGCAATCGCCTGCAGCACGTCGTCGGCGAGCCATGCATCCAGCGGCATCACCGCGGCGGGATTGCCTTCAAACGGGCGTGCCGCGAAGGCGTCGATCTGGGCGAAGGGGAGCTTAGTGGGCATGGCTCTCTTCCTGAGTGGGGTGCGTATCGAAGTGGCCGCTCGGGTCGACGTGGACAAGGATGTCGCTGCCGGGGAAGGCTTGCAGAACCGCGGCCTCGACGACGTCCACGATGTCGTGCGCGGCAAGCACTGTTATCTGGGGGTCGACCCAGATGTGGAACTGAATGAAGTCGGTGTGCCCGGCGTGGCGCGTCTTCAGCTCATGAATCCCCTCGACGCCCGGCACTGCGCAGACGAGGGCTTTCAATCGCTCACGCTTCTCGTCATGCCATTCCTTGTCCATCAGCATGTCGAGCGCATGGCGCGCGGTCTTGAACGCGCCCCAGGCCAGCCACAGCGCGATGAGAACACCGAACAGCGGATCGGCACCGCGCATTCCGAGCATGGCATCGAGCACAAGCGCCGCGATCACCGAGAGGTTGAGAAGCAGGTCGGACTGGTAGTGCATCCGGTCCGCATCAATGGCGAGCGACCTGGTACGGCGAACGATCAAACGCTGGTAGGACACGAGCGCGAGCGTCACCAGAATCGCAAAGACCGACACACCAATGCCGAGTTCGGCTTCGGCGGGTGGCGTGTCGCTCCCGAACGCATGCACGGCGCGCCAGCCAATCCCGATCGCGGAAACGGCGATGAACACGGTCTGCGCAAGCGCCGCGATAGGCTCCGCCTTGCCGTGGCCGAAGCGGTGGTCGGCATCCGCGGGTTCGGCAGCGACGCGCACGCCAATCAGCGTGATGATCGAGGCGATGAGATCAAGTGCAGTGTCAGCCAGCGAGCCAAGCATCGCGACGGAGCCCGTCTCCATCGCCGCATATGTCTTGACCGCGCCGAGCGTCAGCGCCGCCGAGAACGACGCGATTGCCGCGCGGCGCGTGAGCTTGCCCCGGGCTTCAAGCCTGGCGGCGTCCATTACGGATACTGCATGGAGCGCGCCCAGCCGCTGCCGGTCCGGTCGTAAATATAGCGCTCGTGCAGGCGATCGTGCCGGTCCACCCAGAATTCGATGCGCGACGGCACGACGCGGTAGCCCGACCAGTGCGGCGGACGCGGCACGTCGCCGCCTTCATACTTCGCGGCGAACTCGGCCACGCGGCCTTCCAGCGTCGCGCGGTCGTCCAGCGGCTCGGACTGGAAGCTGGCCCATGCGCCAATCTGCGAGGCGCGGGGGCGGACCCCGAAATAGGCGTCGGCTTCGGCTGCAGTGACGGGTTCCACGGCGCCGTCGATGCGGACCTGACGCCGCAGCGACTTCCAGTGGAAATTGAGGTGCGCGTACGGGTTCGCGGCAAGCTCGCGGCCCTTCCGACTCAGCGTGTTCGTATAGAAGGTAAAACCGCGCGGATCGACGTCCTTCAGCAGCACGATCCGCACTGACGGTCGCCCATCCGCATCCGCAGTGGCAAGCGACATGGCGTTGGCGTCATTGGGTTCGGAGGCGGACGCCTCCTGGAACCAGCGGCCAAAGAGTTCGAAGGGATCGTCGGGAAGCATTGTCATGGCCGGCTTCATAGACCCTGCAACGACGGGAGGGAACCGCATGTCAAAACAATTCGACAATTATCGAAATGGGGATTGACGAACGTATTCAATTCGATAATTCTGGAAATATAGAAAGGTAAGTCGGCCATGAGCATCACGAACAGCGGAGCAGCGATCGCGGCCCTGTCCGCCCTCGCGCAGGAGCATCGGCTTGCGGCGTTTCGTCTGCTCGTCGAAGCCGGGCCGGAGGGACTTCCCGCCGGTACGGTTGCCGAAGAACTCGGTATTCCGCCATCTTCGCTGTCGTTCCATCTCGCGCATCTGGAGCGCGCGGGACTGGTTGCGAAAACCCGGATCGGACGGACGCTGATCTACAGTGCCCGCTTCGAAACCGTTCGCGGGCTCGCCGACTATCTTCTCGAAAACTGCTGCGGCGGGCGCGCGTGCGCCGATGCCGCGGTCCCTGAACGTCTCGCCAAAGGAGCCTGACCGATGAAACGTCTGCATGTTCATGTCGCTGTGAGCGACCTCGAAGCCTCGACCCGCTTTTATTCCGCGCTGTTCGCTGCGGAGCCGAGCGTGGTGAAAGCCGACTACGCCAAGTGGATGCTCGACGACCCGCGCGTCAACTTCGCCATTTCCGCGCACGACGGCGCAGCGCCGGGCCTGTCGCACCTCGGCATCCAGGTGGAAAATGCGGACGAGCTGGCAGAGGTTTATGGGCGGCTGCAGAAAGCGGATCGTCCCGTGCTCGACGAAGGCGCGACGACGTGTTGCTACGCGAAGTCGACCAAGAGCTGGATCTCCGACCCGCAGGATATTGTGTGGGAGACGTTCCTGACCACGGGCGACGCCGTCGATTACGGCACGGGTCCGGAACTCAGCCGTATCGCCGCCGATCCGGCCGCGACCGGCCAGCGCTGCTGCGGGTGAGACGATGGAACCTTACAACGTCCTCTTTCTCTGCACTGCGAACTCGGCGCGCTCGATTCTGGCCGAGGCCATTCTGAACCGGATCGGGGAAGGGCGGTTTCGGGCGTTCAGCGCTGGCAGCTATCCGCGCGGGTCCGTGAACCCGGCGGCGATCGACGTGCTGCGCAGTCTTGGGCATCCCGTCGAAGACCTGCGTTCCAAGAGCTGGGACGAATTCGCGCAGCCGGACGCACCGAAGCTCGATTTCGTGTTCACGGTCTGCGACAACGCCGCGGGCGAGGCGTGCCCGATCTGGCCGGGGCAGCCGATGACGGCACACTGGGGCATCCCCGACCCCGCTGCCGTCGAAGGTAGCGACGCGGAAATCCACGCCGCGTTCTTCGATGCTTACCGGCAGCTCAAGAACCGCATCTCGCTGTTCACCGCGCTTCCCATCGCATCCATCGACCGGCTGAGCCTCAGGCATCGGCTGGAGGAGATCGGCAAGGCATGAGCCTGTTCGAACGCTACCTGACATTGTGGGTGATCGCCTGCATCGCCGCAGGCATCCTGCTCGGATCGGCGATGCCGGGGCTGTTCGCGGCCGTGGCGGGCGCGGAGCTTTACAGCGTCAACCTGCCCGTCGCCGTGCTCGTGTGGCTCATGATCATTCCGATGCTGATGAAGATCGATTTCGCCGCGCTAAGGCAGGTCGGCGCGCACTGGCGCGGCATCGGCGTCACGCTGGCGCTCAACTGGGCGATAAAACCCTTCACGATGGCCGCCCTCGGCTGGCTGTTCGTCGGCTGGCTGTTCCGCCCGCTGCTGCCGGAAGCGGAGATCGAGTCGTACATCGCGGGCCTGATCCTGCTCGGCGCGGCGCCCTGCACGGCGATGGTGTTCGTGTGGAGTAACCTCTGCAGGGGGGAGCCGCATTTCACGCTTAGCCAGGTCGCGCTCAACGACGCAGTGATGGTTTTCGCCTTTGCGCCGATCGTGGGCCTGCTGCTCGGCCTCTCCGCGATCACGGTGCCGTGGCAGACGCTGCTGATTTCGGTGGGGCTCTATATCGTCGTGCCGGTGATCATCGCGCAGGCCGCGCGCACCCGGCTGATCGCGTCGGGCGGGGACGCGCGGCTGCGGCGCGCGCTCGCCGCGATCCAGCCGATGTCGCTGGCCGCACTGCTGGCGACGCTGGTGCTGCTGTTCGCCTTTCAGGGCGAACAGATCATCGCGCAGCCGCTTGTCATTGCGCTGCTCGCGGTGCCGATCGCAATTCAGGGCTATCTGATCTTCGGGATCGGCTATTTCGCGAACCGGGCGTTCGGCGAGGCACACTGCGTCGCCGGGCCGTCCGCGCTGATCGGCGCGAGCAATTTCTTCGAGCTTGCCGTCGCAACCGCCATCAGCCTGTTCGGCATCACGTCGGGCGCTGCGCTTGCCACGGTTGTCGGCGTGCTCATTGAAGTGCCGGTGATGCTGTCGCTCGTCGCGATCGTGAACCGCTCGCGCGGATGGTACGAAAAGAGCGCCTGACCGCCTCTTGCGACGCTGGAATTCCTCCCTATCTCCAGCTTGTTGTATTTCGGCAACAGTGGATTTTCCGGAGGCATTGTGGTGAGCGTAGGGACGATGAGCGATCTCTATTCGACCCTTGGTGTAAAGCGCGGCGCGAGCGATGCGGAAATTAAGTCCGCGTACCGCAAACTGGCCAAAGAGCTGCACCCCGACCGCAACAAGGACAACCCGAAGGCGTCGGAGAAATTCTCCGAGGTGACGGCGGCCTACGACCTGCTTTCCGACAAGGACAAGCGCGCGCAGTACGATCGGGGCGAGATCGACGAGCAGGGCAATCCCAAGATGCCGTTCGGGTTCGGCGGCGGTGGCGGTGGCGGGCCGGGCGGCGGTTATTCGCGCACGTACAGCACCGGTGGCGACGATTTCAGCTTCACGGGCGCCGCCGACGACATTCTTTCCGAACTTTTCGGGCGGGGCCGGCGCGGCGGCGGCGGTTTTGGTGGTTTCGACTTCGGCGGTGGCGCGGGTCCGCGCCAGCCCCCGGCTAAAGGCCGCAATGTCGCCTACAAGCTCGCCGTCGATTTCGCCGAGGCGGCCGAATTGAAGCCGCAGCGTGTGACGCTCGCCTCCGGCAAGACGGTGGACCTGAAGCTCCCCGCCGGTTTCGTCGAGGGTCAGCAAATCCGGCTTGCCGGGCAGGGCGAGGCGGGGCCGGGGGGAAACGGTGACGCGATCGTCACGCTGCGGGTTGCTCCACACCGGTTCTTCAAGCGCGACGGCGACGATATTCGTCTCGAACTGCCGATCCGACTCGACGAAGCCGTGCTTGGGGCCAAGGTGATGGCGCCGACGACGAGCGGCTCGGTGATGCTTTCCGTGCCGCCAGGATCATCGTCCGGCAAGGTGCTGCGCTTGAAAGGCAAGGGTTTCCACAAGAAAGATGGTGGCCGCGGTGACCTTCTTGTGATGCTCGAAATCGTGATTCCCGAAAGCGACGCCGCACTGAAGACGTTCGCGGAAGGCTGGGACAGCGGCAAGGCGCACGACCCCCGCGCCGGAATGGCATGATCCGTTTCTTCGCGCGTCTGCTCGAGGAAGAGCGACGCGCGGTTCGCGTGGCCCTTCGCGTCGCAAAGGGCGTGTGGGACGACGGCTTCATCCACGCCGGGAACCTCGCCTACCTTTCGATGCTGGCGCTGTTTCCGTTCTTTATCGTGCTTGGCACGTTCGCGGGGATGCTTGGCCGGTCGGATGCCGGGCTGGAAGCGGTCGAGGGCTTTCTGCGGACGCTGCCGGCATCGGTTGCCGGGATCGTCGGTCCGCCGATCGAGGCGGCGATGCAGGGCTCGACCGGCATCCTCACCTTCTCGATTCTGGTCGGCCTGTGGACGGCGGGAAGCTATATCGAGACGATCCGCGATATCCTTCGCCGCGCCTATCATACCGAATATGCAGCGCCCGTCTGGCAGCGCAGGCTCGGCAGCTTCGCGGTAATTCTGGGAAGTGTTTTCCTGATGCTGGCGGCCTTTGCCGCGCAGGTGATCGTGGTCGCTGCGGAAGAGGTCGTGGCGCGCTTCCTGCCGTGGATCGACACGGTCGAGGAGATCATTGACATTGGGCGGCTCGGGCCTCTGGTGGTACTTTTCCTCGCGCTCTACCTGCTGTTTCACAGCCTGACCCCGGCCATATACCGGAAGCGCGGCCCGAAGTGGCCCGGCGCGGCGGTCACTGCGGGCGTGTGGGTAGGCGCGACGCTGATTCTGCCGCGCCTACTCGCCGACGTTTCCACCTACGACCGCTTCTACGGCCCGCTCGCGGGCGTCATGATCACGCTGCTGTTCTTCTTCATCGCGGGCATGGGATTCGTGATTGGGGCGGAGCTGAACGCGGCGCTGGCAATGGAACCCGAAAGTGGGCAAAAGGACGCGGAATCGGGGGGACAACCGAAAGGCTGAAAGCAGATATGGCTGGATTGATGCAGGGAAAACGCGGGCTGATCATGGGGCTCGCGAATGAACGCTCGCTGGCGTGGGGGATTACGCAGGCGCTTGCCGATCAGGGTGCGGAACTGGCGTTCAGCTATCAGGGCGAGGCGCTTGAGAAGCGCGTGCGTCCGCTGGCCGAGAGCGTCGGGTCGGACTTCCTGATCGAATGCGACGTCTCCGACATGGCGGGGCTGGATACCGCGTTCGAGACGCTCGCGGCGCGCTGGCCGACGATCGATTTCCTCGTCCACGCGATCGGCTTTTCGGACAAGAACGAGCTGCGCGGTCTCTATGTGGACACCAGCCTCGAAAACTTCCTGCTGACCATGAACGTGTCGGCCTACAGTTTCGTCGCGGCGACGCGAAGGGCGCGGGCGATGATGCCGAATGGCGGCTCGGTGCTGACGCTCAGCTATTACGGCGCCGAGAAGGTGGTGCCGCATTACAATGTCATGGGCGTCGCCAAGGCGGCGCTTGAAACGAGCGTGAAGTATCTCGCGATGGACCTCGGGCCGGAGAACATCCGCGTGAACGCGATCTCCGCCGGGCCGATCAAGACGCTCGCGGCGAGCGGCATCGGCGACTTCCGCTACATCTTGAAGTGGAACGAGCTGAACAGTCCCTTGAGGCGCAACGTCACCATCGAAGACGTCGGCGGCTCGGCGCTCTACCTGCTCTCCGACCTCGCGAGCGGCGTGACGGGCGAGATTCACCATGTCGACGCCGGCTACAACGTGATCGGCATGAAGGCAGAAGACGCGCCGGACATCGCGCTCGCCTGATGTTCAACAGCTTCGGCCGCATCTTCCGGTTCACGACGTGGGGCGAAAGCCACGGCCCGGCGCTCGGCGTTGTCGTTGACGGCTGCCCGCCGGGGATCGCGCTTTCCGAAGCCGACGTCCAGCCGTGGCTCGACAAAAGGAAACCCGGCCAGTCGCGGCACACGACTCAGCGGCGCGAGCCCGATGAGGTGAAGATCCTCTCCGGCGTGTTCGAGGGCAAGACGACCGGTACGCCGATCTCGATGATGATCGAGAACGTCGACCAGCGCTCGAAGGATTACGGCGATATTGCCGAAAAGTATCGCCCCGGCCATGCCGACTATACGTATGACGCGAAATACGGCTTTCGCGACTATCGCGGCGGCGGACGCTCGTCAGCGCGGGAGACGGCGGCGCGCGTGGCGGCGGGGGCGGTGGCGCGCAAGGTGATCGCGGGTGTTGGCATCCTCGGCCACGTCGTCGAGATCGGCGGCGACCGCGCGGAACGGTTCGCGGCGCATGAACTTCCGGACAATGATTTCTGGTGTGCCGACCCCGACGCCGCGAAGCGCTGGGAAGCTCTGCTCGACAGGGTGCGCAAGTCCGGTTCATCGGTGGGCGCGGTGGTCGAGGTGGTCGCGAGCGGGGTTCCGGCAGGCTGGGGCTCGCCGCTCTATGCCAAGCTCGACAGCGAGCTTGCGGCGGCGATGATGTCGATCAACGCCGTGAAAGGCGTCGAGATCGGCGACGGCTTCGCAGCAGCGCGCCTGCGCGGCGAGGAGAATGCCGACCGGATGCGGCCTGGCAATCCGCCGACGTTCGACACGAACCATGCGGGCGGTGTGATGGGCGGTATTTCGACCGGGCAGGACGTGGTCTGCCGCATCGCGCTGAAGCCGACCTCCTCGATCCTGACGCCGGTGGAAACGATTACCCGCAGCGGCGAGGCGGCCACCGTGATGACCAAGGGGCGCCACGACCCCTGCGTCGGGATCCGCGCCGTGCCGGTCGCCGAAGCGATGATGGCCTGCGTGCTCGCCGACGCTTTCCTGATGCACCGCGCACAGGTGAGATGACCGACCGCATCGCGCGGCGGCTGTGCATTCACGGCCGCGTACAGGGCGTGTGGTACCGCGCATGGACGCTCGAAACCGCGCAGGGGCTCGGTCTCGACGGCTGGGTGCGCAACCGCATCGACGGCACGGTGGAGGCGCTCGCCGTGGGCCCCGCCGAAGCTATCGAAAAGCTGGTTACGGCCTGCCACGAAGGCCCGCCCGCCGCAAAGGTGGAGCGCGTGGAGGTCGAAGACGCGCAAGGCATCGTGCCACGCGGGTTTACGAAGAAGCCAACGGTTTAGGCACGGCGTTCGCCGATCAGCGTACCCTTGATGCCGCGCACGTAGCGCCAGTCGAAGTCCGGCCAGTCGCGCCGCCAACGCCGCGCGATCATGCGCTCGCCCGGGCGGGCGGCATCGTCCAGCATGATGTGTCCGCCCGGCGTAATCCGGTCGAACAGGCCATCGGCGCTGCCGCGCGTGAACGGGTGGATCGTCCACGGAGGCCCGTCGATGACGAGAAGGTCTATCCGTTCCGGCAGGTCGCCGTGGCGATACCAGAGGCCCGGCCAGTTCGTCGCAGGCACGAGCGCCGCGGCGCGGAGATCGGCGACGAGGCCGTGTTCGGCAAGCCAGCGCCGGGTCGCTGCGACGAAATCGGCGTGCTGGTCGAAGCTGACGAGCGTGCCACGGCCGGCCTTGCGGAGTGCCGCCGCGATGATGAGCGTCGACGCGCCCATGCCGAATTCAACGACCGTGTCCGGGCACAGGCGGATGATGTCGTCGGCGAGCTGTGTGAGGAAGCCGACATCGGCCTTCCAGCTGCCCAGATGCGGCAGCGCGGTGCGCGGAAGGCCCAGACGATCGAGGAGTGCGAACTTCGCAGCGATCCGCCCGCCCCAGAGACTTCGCAGCAACCAAGGCCACTGGATGAGCGCGAACGCGATGACCGCGAGCCGGTTGCGCCAGCGCTGCGGCGGCGCGAGCGCGGACAAATCCATGGTCCGTGGCCGGATCGCCGTGCGTTCGCGCGAGGTCATGTGGCCGAAGCCTAGTCCGCGAACGGGTCCGTCACAAGGATGGTGTCTTCGCGTTCGGGGCTGGTTGAGACGAGCGCCACCGGGCAGCCGACGAGTTCCTCGATACGGCGGACATATTTGATCGCTTGCGCCGGAAGCTGCGCCCAGCTGCGCGCGCCGGCAGTCGATTCGTGCCATCCGTCGAACGTCTCGTAGATCGGCTTCGCGGCCGCCTGTGCTGCCGGATGCGCCGGTAAATGATCGTAGCGAATTCCGTTCACATCATAGCCGGTGCAGATTTTCAGTTCATCGAACCCGTCGAGCACGTCGAGCTTGGTGAGCGCGATGCCCGTGACGCCCGACACGGCAATCGACTGGCGCAGCAGCGCCGCGTCGAACCATCCGCAGCGGCGCTTGCGGCCCGTGACCGTGCCGAATTCATGACCGCGCTCCCCGAGCCGCTGGCCGGTTGCATCGTCGAGTTCGGTGGGGAAGGGGCCGGAGCCGACGCGCGTCGTGTAGGCCTTGACGATGCCGAGAACGTACCCGGTCGCCGAGGGACCGAGGCCCGAACCGCCGCTCGCGGTGCCCGCGATGGTGTTCGAGCTGGTGACAAATGGATACGTGCCGTGGTCGACATCGAGCAGCACGCCCTGCGCGCCTTCGAACAGGATGCGCTTGCCCGCGCGGCGCGCCTCGTTGAGACCGACCCAGGCCGGGCCCGCATAGGGCAGCACCTCGGGCGCGATGGCCTCGAGGTCGGCGATCAGCGCGTCACGGTCGATCGGATGAACGCCGAAGCCGGCACGCAGCGCATTGTGGTGCGCGAGCAGGCGGTCGATCTGCGGGCCCGCCTCATCGAGGTGCGCGAGGTCGCAGACGCGCAGCGCGCGGCGGCCCACCTTGTCCTCATAGGCGGGGCCGATGCCGCGCCGGGTGGTGCCGATCTTGCCCGCGCCGCTTGCGTCCTCGCGCAGTGCGTCCAGGTCACGGTGAAACGGAAGAATCAGCGGACAGGTTTCGCTGATGATGAGATTTTCCGGGCTGATCGCGACGCCCTGGCCGCGCAGCTTCTCGATCTCCATCTTGAGGTGCCACGGATCGAGCACGACGCCGTTGCCGATCACGGACCGCGTACCGCGCACGATGCCCGAAGGCAGCAGGCTCAGCTTGTAGGTGTTGTTGCCGACGACGAGCGTGTGGCCCGCATTGTGACCGCCCTGGAAGCGCACGACGACATCGGCGCGCGCCGATAGCCAGTCAACGATCTTGCCTTTGCCCTCGTCGCCCCACTGGGCGCCGATCACGGTCACATTGGCCATTTCGGGGACGTCTCCATTCAGCGTCGATACACGGCGGCACTCACTAGGGTTGAAGCGCCGGTGCGTCCACGGCTTTTGCACAGGCGGGCGAAGGATATTCACGCTATCAGGCGTATCGGATCGTGCGGGACTGGAGAAACGATGCAGACAGGGCGGATAATCGGGTGGGCCGTGCTCCTGCTGGCAGGCGCTGCAACCGCTCAGCCGCGACCGGGCGGGGGCCTGATGGCCTGCCGCGTGGATATGGAGACGCTGTGCGGCAGCGACAAGGCGAACAAGCCAAAGGTCCGCCAGTGCATCATCGAAAATCGCGATAAGGTCTCTGACGAATGCAAGCGCGCACTCGATGCGCTGCGCAACGGTCCGGGTGCGGGCGCGATGCCGACCGTGACGGTGAGCTACGGCAACGATGCGCGGCAGGCGATCGACTTCTACCGCGCGAAGGGCGCCGCGCCAGCGCCGCTGATCGTGTTCATTCATGGCGGGGCGTGGAGCCTCGGCGACAAACGGCAGGCGTCGGGACGCAAACCGGGGCACTTTACAGGCGAGGGTTATGCCTTCGCCTCGATCAACTACCGCCTGGTTCCGCAGGCGACGGTGGAACAGCAGGCGGCGGACGTGGCGTCCGCGATCGACATGCTGCGGTTCCGCGCGGCTGAGTACGGCATCGACCCGAACCGCATCGCGCTGATGGGTCACAGCGCAGGGGCGCATCTCGCCGCGCTGGTGGCAAGCGATCCGCAGTATCTGAAGGACGCGGATGTCCCGATGAAGGCGGTGAAGGCCGTCGTGCTGCTCGACGGCGCCGGGTATGATGTGGCGGCGCAAATGAAGACCGGTGGTCCAGTCGTCCAGAAGCTATACGGGCCGGCGTTCGGGGACGATCCGAAGCGGCAGGCGCTATTGTCGCCGATGAGCCATGCAGCGGCACCGAACGCTGCTGCGTGGCTGGCGCTTTATGTCGATGGGCGGGACGCGTCGCTCGGCCAATCGCAGGCGCTGGTGAAGGCGCTGGGCGCTTCAGGCGCGAAGGCGCGCGCGGTGGCGGTGCCGGACAGCAGCCACAGTGAACTCAACCAGAAGCTTGGCACTGACGGCGACATGGCCACCGCCGAGGTCGATGCGTTCCTGAAAGCGGAACTGTAAGACCCTCAGAGCTTGATGAGTTCCTCGCCGTCGAGCGTATAGTCGCAGCGCAGCCGCTTTGGCGTGTCGGCATCCGTAAGCGCGGAGACCGTCGTCCAGCCTTCGGTGCGCAGTTTGGCGCTCACTTCCGAATCGGTATCGAGCGGCACGAACAGGCGGCGCCGGCGGGAGGCGCCGAGGCCCGCATCGACGAGGCCGTCGACATAGAGCGAGAAACCCACCGCGGCTTCCTCGCCGCCGCCGGGATGGCGGACGAGATAGGTGCCGCCGCGGCCGACTTCGCCGCGCACGCCTGCCGCGAACACCGAAAAGCCGATCCATGTCTGATATTCGAAGCCGTGGCGTTCGGTCGGGTCGATGGTGACGGCGGCGTGTGGCGCGGCCGTGGCCACCAGTCGTTCGAGGCCGGCGATGCGCGTGTCGAGCGCGCCGCCTGCGTTGAGTGACTTCAATCGCGTGAGCGCTGATTCGGCAGGTCCGGCCGCCTCGATGAGCGCGCTGTATCGCGATGCGTCCAAGCCCTGAAGTGCCGCAGCGTCCTTGCCGTCGAGCGCGGTCTGTACATCGGCGAGCGGCGTGGTGACGGGCCAAGGGCCCGATGCGAGCGTGCCGACGAGATCGGGCAGGGTGAGATCCACCGACATGTCGGCAAGGCCCGCCGCAGACAGCGCTTCGAGCGCAATGCCGAGCAGTTCCGCGACGGCGTCGACGTGATCCGAGCCGATGAGTTCGGCGCCCATCTGCATCGCCTCGCGCTGCGGCCCGACCTGTGCCGGGCGCACGCGGAGCACGGGGCCGCCGTAGGCAAGGCGTAGGGGGCGCGCGATGTGCGCCATGCGCGTCGCGGCGATGCGGCCGACCTGCGCGGTGATATCGGGGCGAAGCGCGAGCGTGCGCTGCGAAAGGGGATCGACGAAGCGCAGCAGATCCTGCGGCCGGGCGGAGGAGAGGCGGGTGACGAGGCTATCCTCGAACTCCACGAGCGGCGGCGAGACGCGCTCGTAGCCATGCGCCGAGACGCTGTCCAGCAGCGTGCGGAGCAGGTCCGCCGCTGCTTCGGCCTGCGGAGGCAGGCGGTCGCGGAAGCCTTCGGGGAGCAGGCCCTTGGAGATAGGATCGGTCATGGTAGCCCGGCTCTAGCGGCGCGCGCGGCCCGAAACAAGGTTCGGGCCGCGCATACCGTTACTTAGAAGCGAAGGGCTTTAACGTCCTTCACGCCGTCGAGTTTGCAGATTGACCAGAGTAGCGGATCGGAGATGGCGCCGTCGACCGACAGCAGCAGGATCGCCTCGCCGCCCTGGCCGCGGCGGCCGAGGTGGAAGGTGCCAATATTGACCCCGGCCTCGCCGAGTGCGCTGCCGACCTTGCCGATGAAGCCCGGCTTGTCCTCGTTGGCGATGAACAGCATCGATCCGTCGAGGTCGGCCTCGACCTTGATGCCGAACAGTTCGACAAGGCGCGGGCGCTTCATGCCGAACAGTGTGCCCGCGACGGAGCGTTCGCCGTCCTCGGTCTTCACCGTCACGCGCAGCAGCGTGTGATAGTCCGTCTCGCGTTCGTGGCGGACTTCCGCGATTCCGATGTCGCGCTCGCGGGCAATGTGAACAGCGTTAACCATGTTCACCGTGTCCGAAATCGGGCGCATCAGGCCGGTAATGACGGCGCTGGTGATCGGCTTGATGTTGAGCTCGGCAGCGGCGCCTTCCACCTCGACGGTGACGTGGCTGATCGCGCCCTTGGCGAGCTGGCCCGCAAGCAGCCCGAGCTTTTCGGCAAGCTCGATATAGGGGCGAACCTTCGGTGCTTCCTCGGCGGAGAGCGACGGCACGTTGAGCGCGTTGGTGACGGCGCCCGAAAGCAGGAAGTCGGAGATCTGCTCGGCGACCTGGATGGCGACGTTCACCTGCGCCTCGTCCGTGGACGCGCCGAGGTGCGGGGTGGAGATGAAGCCGGGCGTGCCGAAAAGTGGGCTTTCGTGCGCGGGTTCGTTCACGAACACGTCGAGCGCGGCGCCGGCGATGTGGCCCGAATCGAGCAGTTCCTTGAGCGCTGCCTCGTCGATGAGGCCGCCGCGGGCGCAGTTGATGATGCGCACGCCTTTCTTGGTCTTCAGCAGGTTCTCGCGGCTGAGGATATTGCGCGTCGAATCGGTGAGCGGCGTGTGCAGCGTGATGAAGTCGGCACGGGCGAGGAGCTGGTCCAGCTCCACCTTCTCGATACCGATGTCCTCGGCGCGTTCCGGCGTCAGGAACGGATCATAGGCGACGACCTTCATCTTGAGGCCCAGCGCGCGCTCGGCGACGATCGAGCCGATGTTCCCCGCACCAATCAGGCCGAGTGTCTTGCCCGTGACCTCGACACCCATGAAGCGGTTCTTCTCCCACTTTCCGGCCTGCGTGGAGGCGTCCGCCTCAGGAAGCTGGCGGGCGAGCGCGAACATCAGCGCGATGGCGTGCTCGGCGGTGGTGATCGAGTTGCCGAACGGCGTGTTCATCACGACGACGCCCTTCGCCGAAGCGGCGGGGATATCGACGTTGTCGACCCCGATTCCGGCGCGGCCGACGACCTTCAGGTTGGTCGCGGCTTCGAGGATGTCGGCAGTCACCTTGGTGGCGGAGCGGATGGCGAGGCCGTCGTACTGGCCGATGATCGCCTTCAGCTCGTCCTTGGTCAGGCCGGGTTTCTCATCGAAGTCGACGCCGCGCTCCTTGAAGATGGCGGCGGCCTTCGGGGACATTTTATCGGAAATCAGAACCTTGGGCATGGTGGTGCCTTTCGTCGTCAATGGTCGGCAGAGCCGGTGACGGTTATTGGGAGATGACGGTTTCGAACGCCCAGTCGAGCCACGGCGTCAGCGCCTCGATATCGGCGGTCTCCACAGTGGCGCCGCACCAGATGCGGAGGCCTGCGGGCGCATCGCGGTAGCCGTTGATGTCGAGCGCCGCGTTTTCCTTTTCCAGGAGCGAGGCGATCTTTTTCGGCGTTTCCGCGTCGGCGCGCGGGTCCGTGATTTTCAGGCAGACGCTGGTGTTCGACCGCGTGGCGGGATCAACCGCGAGGTTTTCGATCCACGGCGTCTTTTCCACCCACGCATTGAGCGCGGCGGCATTGGCGTCGGCGCGGGCGGCGAGGGCCTTCCAGCCGCCGAGCCCATCCGCCCATTCGAGCGCATCGATATAGTCCTCGACGCAGAGCATCGACGGCGTGTTGATCGTCTCGCCGGTGAAAATGCCTTCGATGAGCTTGCCGCCCTTGGTCATGCGGAAGATCTTCGGCAGCGGCCATGCGGGCGTGTAGGTTTCAAGCCGCTCGACCGCGCGCGGGGAGAGGATGAGCACGCCGTGCCCGCCTTCGCCGCCGAGCACCTTCTGCCACGAAAAGGTGGTGACATCGAGCTTGTCCCACGGCAGGTCCTGAGCGAAGGCGCCGGACGTGGCGTCGGCAAAGGTGAGGCCTTCGCGGTCCGCCGGAATCCAGTCGCCGTTCGGCGCGCGGACGCCCGAGGTGGTACCATTCCACGTGAAGATCACGTCGCTTGCGAAGTCGACGGCCTTGAGGTCCGGTAGTTCGCCGTAGGGCGCTTTGAGAACCGTGGGGTTCAGCTTCAGCTGCTTGACTGCGTCCGTTACCCAGCCTTCACCGAAGCTCTCCCATGCGAGGCAGGTAACCGGGCGGGCGCCGAGCATCGACCACATCGCCATCTCGACCGCGCCGGTGTCCGAGGCGGGGACGATACCGATGCGGTAGTCGTCCGGCACGCCCAGCACCTTGCGAGTGAGGTCGATGGCGAGCTTCAGGCGCGCCTTGCCGAGCTTGGCGCGATGCGAGCGGCCGAGCACGTCGAGATTGAATTTGGTAGGGTCCCATCCGGGGCGCTTGGCGCACGGGCCGGACGAAAACTGGGGGCGTGCGGGCAGGATGCCCGGCTTGGTAACGTCAGTCATAATCTCTCCTCACAGAGAGCGCGCGCCGCGTTGGGACGGCGTGGCCCGCCGCCGCTCATAGAGATGCGCGGGAGAGAGTCAAATGGCCATTTTGTGGCAAGGCATCCCGATGCTACAGGCGGGCCATCACGTCGGGGGGAGTGCGCCATGCGTCTCAATGATTGTCACAATATCGCGGATTTCCGCAAACTCGCGAAAAAGCGCCTGCCCGCGCCCGTATTCCACTACATCGACGGCGCCGCGGACGACGAGATTACACTCGCGCGGAGCACCGCGGCGTTCAATGACTGCGACCTGGTGCCGCGCGTTCTCGCCGGTGTGGAAACGGTGGACATGTCCACCACGTTGTTCGGCAAGCGCATCGAAATGCCGCTGTTCCTCTCGCCGACAGCGCTCCAGCGCCTGTTCCATCACGATGGCGAACGTGCGGTGGCGCGCGCGGCGGAAAAGTTCGGGACGTTCTGCGGAATCTCCAGCCTTGCGACCGTCAGTCTTGAGGAGATCGGACGCACGATCTCTACCCCGAAGCTATTCCAGTTCTACTATCACAAGGACCGGGCCATTAACCGGGACATGATTCAGGCTGCGAAGGCGGCCGGGTTCGATGCGCTGGCGCTCACCGTGGACACGATCGTCGGCGGCAACCGGGAGCGCGATTTCCGTACGGGCTTCACCACACCGCCGAAGCTGACGCCCTCCAGCCTGCTCAGCTTCGCGACGCATCCATCGTGGACGCTGAACTACCTGCTGCGCGAGCGTTTCGAGCTTCCGAACCTCAAGAATCATATCCGGCAGGGTAGCAACGCGGCGGTGACGGTGAGCGAATATTTCACCTCATTGCTCGACCAGACGATGGACTGGAAAGCCGCGGAGGCGATTCGCGCCGAATGGGGCGGGCCGTTTTGCCTGAAGGGCGTGATGTCGGTGGAATGCGCGCGCCGGGCGATCGACATCGGGGCGAGCGCGATCATGATCTCCAACCACGGCGGACGGCAGCTCGACGGGTCGCGTGCCCCGTTCGACCAACTCGCCGAGATTGTCGATGCCGTGGGCGACCGGCTGGAGGTGATTCTCGATGGTGGTGTCCGTCGCGGCACCCATGTGCTGAAGGCATTGTCGCTCGGCGCAAAGGCGGTTTCGGGTGGACGGCTCTATCTTTACGCGCTCGCGGCGGCCGGCCAGCCGGGCGTCGAACGCGTGCTCGGAAAGCTGCGCGCCGAGATCGAGCGGGACATGAAGCTGATGGGTGCGCAGTCGCTTGCTGACCTGTCGCGCGAGAACCTGCGTTTCCGCTAGGCGGCCGCAGGGACTTTGCGCGGTTCGTCGTCAATCTGCGCCGCGATGCCGCCACCGCGGCGCTTGGCGATATACAGCGCTTCGTCCGCGCGACTGATGAGCGGCTCGAGGTCGTCGGCGCGGTTTTCCGAAACGGCATAGCCGATGCAGGTCGAAACCTTGGCGACCTGCCCGCCGAGCCGGAATGGCTGACGGATGGCCGCTTCGATGCGGCGTGCGAGCACGGCAGCTTCTTCCGGGTGCTTCATCCCGCACTGAACGATGGCGAACTCATCGCCCCCCAGCCGGGCGGCTATGTCGGAGTCGCGGATGATGTAAGCGAGGCGCTTGCCGACCGCTGCCAGAAGTGCATCGCCCACGGGATGGCCGAGCTGATCGTTGATGGTCTTGAATCCATCGAGATCCAGGCAATGCACGGCTACCATCCCCGCGCGCGGATTGAGCGTCACCTGCTCCTCGAACCATTCCCTCAGTGCGAGGCGGTTGGGAAGGGCAGTGAGCCCGTCGATCCGTGCGAGATTGGCGAACGTGATGCGCCGGCTGATCTCCCGCACCGTAAAATGGTAACGATCGCGAAGGCTGCGGATGCCGCCGCCGAGTAGCGCAGTCATCATCGCTGCCGTTGCCCAGTAAATCTCGTTCGGCACCATGAAGGCGGATAAGATGCCGGGGAGAAGGCCGATGAACATGCTCGCGATGGCGAGACGCGGACGGAGCGCGATACCGGCGGCAACGCCGGCCCCATAGCCGACCAGCAGCGCAACGGTAAGCAGGTGTGCGCCCGTCGCAGGCAGCATGAACACGCGCGCGCCAAACGCGCCGAGGCAGGCGGCGAAAGCCAGATAGGAGATGGAGAACCAGCGTTCGAGATGCTGCGCACGCTCCACGCCGAGCCCGGTATCGAAGGCTTCCTTGCGGCCGCTGAACGCGACAGCGAGGCGGAACAGGCTGGTGACAATTCCCGCGGCCACGAAGAACGCCAGCATCATGTCGCCGGTTTCCCGGACCAACAGGACGCCGCCTCCCGCGAAACCGGCAGTCATGATGACGGAGGGTATGAACGCAGCGTAGAGGCTGCGCACCAGATCCACATATATTCCGTCGAGCACAGTCTCTGCCCGCGGGAAGAACGCCCGTTTCATACGCTACCAGTACCCCGCAACTCTTCCTTAGCTCTCTCAGGAGCGGTTGATGGGACGTTTCCCTATGCGGATTGAAGCAAGGTTAACGTTACCGTCAAAAGCGACGGAACGAAGCCGGCCTTTTGCGGCAAGCGCGGTTGCGGGCCGCCGACGCGGCGCTAAAAGGAAGCGCATGTCGGGCCGCGTCCTTTCTGCCTTGTCGCTCCTTGCCGTAGCGGCCTGTTCGGGCGGGTCTCCTTCGGTTTCGGGACGCGAGCCGGTCCCTCAGCAGCCCCAAAGCGCTGCCGCGTGCTTCGCGCGGCTGGACCGCATTCAGGGGCTGAAGTACCGCAGGCTCGATCCGCACGTCGAAGGCCAGTGCGGCTATGAGAATGCCGTGTTGCTGCTCGATATCGGTGTGCCGGTCGCGGGTCTGAAGGCGGTGTCGTGCCCGGTCGCGGAATCGCTCTACCGCTGGGTGCACGAGGGGGTGCGTCCGGCGGCGCGCGATCATTTCGGCTCTGACGTCGTCCGCATTCAGAGCTATGGCACCTATGCCTGCCGCACGCGCAACAGCCAGCCGGGCGCGCGGCTTTCCGAACATGCCCGCGCGAACGCGGTCGATATCGCGAGCTTCACGCTTGCAAGCGGCCGCACGGTGGCGGTGAAATCCGGCTGGCGCGGGCCGGGCGACGAACAGTCCTTCCTGCGCGCCGCACACCGTGCGGGCTGCGCACGGTTCAACATCGTCATCGGTCCCGACGGCGATGCCTTTCATCAGGATCACTTCCATCTCGATATGGGCCGCGGGCCATATTGCCGCTGACGCGGCGCATTTTCGGCGCTAGAGACGCCCGGATGGACGACAAGACCAAAGTTTCGCACCGCACTTTCCCGTCAGCGGAAGAGGATGCGGCGGCTGCCGCCAAAACGACGCCAATCCCGCAGACTGAGCATCCAAGCTACAGATTGGCGTTTCAGGACCCCGATTTCCTGCTGCGAGATGAGCTGCGGCCCGTCCGCTTCCAGCTTGAGTTGCTGAAGCCCGAAATGCTCCTGCAGGAACACGGGATCGCCTCGACGTTCGTTCTCTACGGCTCTGCGCGCATCCCGTCGCCCGAAACCGCCGACGCACTCGTTGCCGCGGCGCGCACGGACTGGGAGAAGCGGGTTGCCGAGCGGCTCCGCGCCAAGGCGAAATATTATGTCGAGGCCTACAAGCTTGCCTATCTCGTTTCGTCGCTGCCGCGCGAGGATGGCGAACGTCAGTTTGTGATCTGTTCGGGCGGCGGGCCTTCGATCATGGAAGCGGCGAACAAGGGTGCGCACGACGCCGGCGCCGAATCCGTCGCGCTCAACATCGTGCTCGAACACGAGCAGTTGCCGAACCAGTATGTGACCCCGGCGCTTTCGTTCCAGTTTCACTACTTCGCGCTTCGAAAGATGCATTTCCTGATGCGTGCGAGGGCGGTGGCAGCGTTCCCCGGCGGTTTCGGCACGCTCGACGAACTGTTCGAAACGCTTACGCTCATCCAGACCCGCAAGGTGAAGCCGTTCCCGGTGCTGCTGTTCGGGCGCGAGTTCTGGGAACGCATCGTCGACTTCGAGGCACTCGCCGAAGAGGGCACGATCGCGCGCGACGATCTTTCGTTGTTCCATTTCGTGGAAACCGCGGAGGAAGCCTGGCAAATCGTGGCGGGCTTTTATGAAATTTCTGCTATGGGTGGCCCCTGCTAGGGCGGCTGTAGACGATCGCCCGAACCGGGGAGGGGGATGGGCGAAGCGCGGGACAGCGCGGCACGCATCGAAGCGCTGGATGTCCTGCGCGGCATCGCCATTCTTGGCATCATGCTGCTCAACATCTGGGGCATGGGCAGCGTCCCCGGCGTCGAATCCGATCCCCGCATTCCCGGCTGGAGTTTCGCTGACCGCACCGTCTGGTGGCTGCAGCAGCTGTTCGTCGAAGGCACGATGCGCGGCCTGCTCTCATTGCTGTTTGGCGCGGGGTTCGTGATTCTCGCGTCCCGTCCACGCGAAGGGCGGTCCGCGTTTTCGATCTACTATCGCCGGATGGCCGCGCTCATCGCGTTCGGGCTCATCCATGGCTATCTGCTGATGTGGCCGGGCGACATCCTGCTCATCTATGGGATCGCGGGGCTGTTCCTTTATCCGTTCCGGGACCTTCCCGCGCGTGCACTCATCGGCCTCGGCCTCGGCGGGGTGGCGGTCATCACTGCAATCGGCACTGCGGCAGTCGTTGAAGGCATGAATACGCGGGAACATGCCGAAGCCGCCATCGCAGTCGGCGCAAGCGAAGACGATGAGCGCATCCTCGCTTGGCAGGACTACCTGGCTGCCATCCAGCCCGACTTGGAAGCGGACGCGCAGTCTCGAGCCGCGCGGCAGGGAAGCCTTGCCGACAATCTCGCTTACAAGGTGACGATCGCTATCAAATGGAACGATCTTCCCGGGCTCAGCTGGTGGTCGCTCGACGCGTTGGCGATGATGCTGCTCGGCGCCGGGCTGTTCAAGGCAGGTTTCCTCGGCGGGGGTCTGCCGCGGGACATCTATCTCAAGGCAGCGCTGGCGGGCTACGCGATCGGCGTTCCGATCAATCTCATCGAGACCGAGCAGCTTGTCTCGGCCGGTTTCATGGTTCCAATCCCGATTGCGGAGGTGACCTACCAGATCGGGCGCCTCGCGACCACGATCGGGCACGCGGGGCTGGTGCTGGCGACCCTGGAAACCGCGCGCGGGCGGCACGTGCTGAAAATATTCGCGGCGCCGGGGCGGATGGCGCTCACGACCTACATCGGCGAGACGTTGATCGCGCAGTGGCTATTGTTTCCAGGCTTCGCGCTCGGGCTGCACGGCAGCATCTCTGTTGGCGAGAGCTGGCTGATCGCGCTTAGCATCGCAGTTGTTTTGACCGCGTTCAGCACATGGTGGCTGAGGCTATTCAGCATGGGCCCGCTCGAATGGCTGTGGCGCTGGCTCACCTATGGCCAGCGCCCAGCCTTCAAGCGAATTTAGTGCGTCGCTTCCGCGGGGGCTTCCGCCGGGACGGCAGCAGTCTGTTCACCGGCGGCGGGCGCGGCGCCCGATGCAGCCGCATCGGCCGGAGCTTCGGCGGCAGGGGCTTCGGCAACCGCCGGCGCGGCCGGTAGCGGAAGCGGGCTGTCGCTCTGCGAATTGAGGTAGACGAGCAGGTCAGCCCGGTCCTGCGGCTTCGAGATGCCCGCGAAGCTCATCTTGTTACCCGGGATGTATTTGCGCGGCGATTCGATCCAATGGCTGAGCTCGTCCCAGCCCCAGTTGCCGCCGTGACCCTTCACGGCGTCCGAATAGGCGAAGCCCGCGAGGTGCGCGACCTTGGCGCCGAGAATGCCGTAGAGGTTCGGGCCCTGGCCGTTCGCGCCGCCCTTGTTGATGGTGTGGCAGGCGGCGCACTTCTTGAACTGCGCTTCGCCCTTCGCCGGGTTGGCGGTGGCGAGGAACGCAGCGATCGGCTGAACGGCTTCAGCAGCACCCGCGCCGGCTTCGGCCTCAACCTCGACGCCTTCCACGACGTAGCCCTTGGTTTCGGAGTGGCCGGGCGCGTAGACGAATCCCGTGAGGATCGACAGGCCAAGCACCGCAATCGCGGCCGCGAGCACCCAGCCGATAATCTTGTTCCATTCGTAACTGTCCACTGCGCCCTCCGAAGAGCGGGGCTTTTCGTCGAGCCCCCCGGTTCAAAATCGCGCGGAACATAGTTTCAGGAGTCGGGCTTGCCAAGCACCAGATCGCCGCAGGCTGCGCTTGACGTGGGAAGCCCCCGCGCCGCAAAGAGCGCGGCGATGCAAAACTATCCCGAATCCGCCGCGCGGCTCGTTGAAGAGCTTGCGCAAGCCGCTGAAAAAACGCCAAAAACGGCGGTCGCGTTTCAGGGCGCCCCCGGCGCTTACTCGCATCAGGCCGCGCGCGAGATGGCGGCGGGTGCGCCGACGCTGCCGTGCCTATCCTTCTCCGACGCGATCGATGCGGTGCGCGAGGGGCGTGCGGGGCGTGCAATCATCCCGATCGAGAACTCGCTGCACGGCCGCGTCGCCGACATTCACTTCCTGCTGCCGGAGTCGGGGCTGTGGATCGTTGCCGAGCATTTCGTGCGCGTGCGGCACTCGCTGCTCGCGGTACCGGGAGCAGCGCTTTCGGACGTCAAGGTCGCGATCAGCCACCCGCAGGCGCTCGGCCAATGCCGGAAGCGGCTGCGCGAATGGGGCATCAGCCCGGTCGCGTCGTTCGATACCGCTGCTTCAGCCGCGAAGGTCGCGGACGATGGCGACAAGACTGTGGCCGCAGTCGCTTCGCAGCTCGCAGGGCAACTCTACGGTCTCACGCCGCTTGCCGAGGGGATCGAGGACGAGGCGCACAACACCACGCGCTTCGTGTCGCTTGCGCGTGAACCGTCGATGCCGGAGGCGGGGCTTCCGGCCATGACCTCGCTGCTGTTCGAAGTGCGTTCGGTGCCCGCCGCGCTCTACAAGGCGCTTGGCGGTTTCGCCACCAACGGCGTCAACCTCACCAAGCTCGAAAGCTACATGCGTGACGGCCAGTTCCAGGCCGCCGAGTTCTACGTGGACATCGAGGGGCGCCCCGACGATCCCAATGTCGAACGCGCACTCGACGAGCTCAAATACCACACCAAGTGGGTGCGGATGCTCGGCACCTATGCGCAGGCGCGCTCACGCTAGATCTGCGGCGAGCGCTTTCCCCAGTTCTTCGGGAAGCGGATAGGCCTGCTGCGGCATGTACTGCGTCATCAGCACGACGCTGAGCTTCTGCGCCGGCAGCGCTGAGGCGAGCGTGCCTGCCGCGCCGCCCCAGCCGTAGCTGCCGGGGATGAGACCCGGTCCGGGCGCAATCACGACGCGCCCGCCCGCGCCGTATCCCTGATTGCCTTCATAGAATACGCCCTGGGGGAGGAGGTTCGAAACCACGAGTTTCGCGGCTTCGGGCGAAATGATCTGCTTGCCGCTATGTTGCCCGCCGTTCGTGATCATCCGCATGAAACGCATGTAATCGTCCGCCGTCGACACGAGCCCGCCGCCGCCTGCCGGGTAGCTGGCGGGCACGGCATACTCGGTCTTCGGCGGGGCATCGACGGGCACGAGGTTGTTGCTGTGCAGCAGATAGTTGGTCGCCAGCCGGTTCATCGACGCGGCGGGGACGGAGAAGCCCGTGTCGTGCATGGCGAGCGGCGTCAGCAGCCGTTCCTGCAGCACCGTTTCAAAGGGCTTCCGCGCGACTTTTTCGATGACGGCGCCGAGCACATCGAGCGAAATGCTGTAGTTCCATGCCGTGCCGGGGTCGGCCACGAGGGGCAATTCGGCAACAGCGTTCGCGAAGGCCTGCAGGCTGCTCGGCGATTCGCCGTCGCCCGGCTCGCGCCCGACCGTGCGCATGCCCGGCATCAGTCCGAAACGTCGATAGGCCTTGCCGACCGCGCTGGGCATGAAGTGGTAGGTGAGCCCCGCGGTGTGGGTCAGCAGGTGGCGCACGGTGATCGGTCCGCTCGCCGCGCGGGCCTCGAGGCTGGTTGCGGGGTCGATCGCGACCTTCATGGCTTTGAACGCCGGGAGGATGTCGGCGATCGGCTGATCGAGGCCGAGCGCGCCTTCGCTGATCATCTGCGCGGCAAGCACGCCCGTGACCGGCTTCGTCATCGAATAGATCCGCCAGATGCTCTTTGCATCGACCGGGGTCTCGCGCTGCAAACCGAGCGTTCCCGCGCCAGTATAGAAGGCGGGGGCGTCGCCGTTGCCCACGCCGATGATCATGCCCGCCACCTTGCGCTCCGCCACATAGCGCTCGGCAAGCGCTGTCAGCGCGGCCCAGTTGCGGACGCGTGAGGCGGCAGGGGCAGCACTTCGGGACGTCGCGGCGCAAGCCGGGAGCAGGGCGAGGCCGCCGAAAGCGGCGATTCCGCCAAGGAGGCTGCGACGGTCGAACCCGGATTGCGATGTCATAGGTGGCGATTCCCCTGTTGGCTACGTGGCTTATAAATGCCACATGAGTGCCATGGAAAAACAGGACGTCAACGGCGGAGCGGCATGAAAGTCATCGCAGTCTTCAGCCTCAAGGGCGGCGTCGGCAAGACGTCCGTGGCTGTCAATCTCGCACACCTCCTTGCAACGCAGGCCAAGCGGCGCACGCTGCTCTGGGATCTCGACGCGCAGGGCGCGGCATCGGACCTGTTGCAGGTCGAACCCAGCAAGAAGGCCCGCAAGCTATTCGCCGGAAGCGGCGGCGGCGATATCGAGGCCTATATCGTGCCGAGCAAGTGGCCGGGCCTCGATGTGCTCGCGGCGGACGAATCGCTCCGCAAGCTCGATGTCCAGCTCGTCGAATCGCAGCGCGCGAAGCTGCTGGCGAAGCGGCTAGCGGCGGTCGCAGAAGATTATGACCGCGTCGTGCTCGATTGCCCGCCGGGCTTCGGCCTGCTCGCCGACCAGATCTTCCGCGCGGCGGACCTCATCGTCGAGCCGATGACGATGTCGCCGCTCTCGGCGCGCACCAACGAGCAGCTCGCCGAGCATCTGACGCGGCACCACAAGGGCGAGCCGCCGGTAATTCCAGTGTTCACGATGGTGGACAAACGCCGCGCGCTGCACCGCGAGACGCTGGAAGCATGCCCCGACGTCCACGCGATTCCGTATTCGAGCAAGGTCGAGGAAATGGCGGTCTACTGTCTGCCGCTCGCCGAGATTGCGCCCGATGCCGTGGAAACCAAGGAGTTTTCGAAGCTGGTCACGGCTGTCGAACGCAAGCTCACCCGCCCGGCGCGGCCGCGAAAGGCCTGACCGCCACGCGATGCCGACCATTGAGATTGCCGAGGGGCCGCTGAAGGGCTGGCAGCGCTGGCGTCAGCTTGACGAGGGACGTTTCTCCGATCTGATCGGGCATATCTACTTTCGCCGTCGCGCTGACGGCGTGACCGAGTTTCGCTCCGAAACGGCGCGTGCGCACAGCAATATGCAGGACCGGCTGCACGGCGGCTACATCATGGCGTTTATCGATCAGGCGCTGTTCGCCATCGCAGCGCCCCATCTCGTCACGCACCGCGGCGTCACACTCACCTGCAACACCGAGTTCTTGGGCGCTGGCGTGCCCGGGGAGGATATCTTCGGCCACGGCGAGGTGACGCGCGAGACGGGCAAGCTGCTGTTCCTGCGCGGTATGGTCGAGCAGAACGGCCCCGTCGCGTCCTTTTCCGGCGTACTGAGGAAGGTCGCGCCGCGTTGAGCGTTGTCGAGGCGTACAGCGCGCTTATTGCGGCGAATGAACTGAAGGCCGATCCCGATCAGGCCGCCGCCGCAGCGCGGCTCGGCAAGCTCGAAGCCGAACTGCGTGCGGGTCCGCCAAAGAACGGTCTGCTCTCCCGGCTGTTCAACAAGGCAGAACGCGCCGCGCCGCGCGGCATTTACATGTGGGGCGCGGTCGGGCGCGGCAAATCGATGCTGATGGACCTCTTCTACGAGGCCGCACCCGCCATTCCCAAGCGCCGCGTGCATTTCCATGCCTTCATGCTGGAGGTTCACGCCGCGCTGCACAAATGGCGGGAACAGAACGTCGACGATCCGATCCTGCGCGTCGCTGACGATATCGCGAAGGATGTGCGCCTGCTCGCCTTCGACGAGCTTCAAGTCACGAACGTCGCCGACGCGATGATCCTCTCGCGCCTGTTCACCGCGATCATGGCGCACGGCGTCACTGTGGTCGCGACCTCCAACCGCCCGCCGCGCGACCTCTACAAGAACGGCCTCAGCCGAGAGCTTTTCGTGCCGTTCATCGATCTCATCGAGCGCGAACTGGACGTCGTCAGCCTCAACGGACCGACCGACTACCGGCTCGATCGGCTCGCCGGAATGCCGACCTACTACGTGCCGAACGGCCCCGAAGCGACCGCCGCGCTCTCCGAAGCCTTTTTCCGCCTCACCGACTACCCGCCCGAGGACCGTGCCCACGTCCCCACCGAGACAATCGACGTGGGCGGCGGACGCACGCTGTATGTGCCCAAGTCGCTGAAAGGCGTCGCGGTCTTCTCGTTCAAGCGGCTGTGCGGAGAACCGCGGGGGGCGGCGGATTATCTCGCGGTCGCGCAGCGCTATCACACGGTCATCATCGTCGGCGTGCCGAAGATGGGGCCGGAGAAGCGCAACGAGGCGACGCGCTTCGTGGCGCTGATCGACGCGCTTTACGAATACCGGGTAAAGCTGCTGATGGCGGCGGACGCGTCGCCCGCCGAACTCTATCCTGCCGGTGATTATTCCTTCGAATTCGAGCGCACGGTTTCCCGGCTGATGGAGATGCAGTCCGCCGACTACATGGCCGAAGGGCATGGTGTAAGGACCGCCTAAGGCCCGGCTTATTTGCTGCATCGCACACAGTAATGAGAAAATTGCGCTGTGCGGATTTTTACGAACGGTTGCAGCGCCGCGAATCAGGGGCTATCGGGATCGCGTTTTCGCCGGTCGTCCGGTCGGCGTTCCACGCATCGCCTTCAGTGAGAGAGACCCATGGCACGCAATAAAATTGCTCTGATCGGCGCCGGGATGATCGGCGGCACGCTCGCACATCTCGTCGGAATGAAGGAACTGGGCGACGTCGTCCTGTTCGACATCGCGGAAGGAATGCCCAAGGGCAAGGCGCTCGATCTCGCGCAGTCCGCCCCGGTCGAGGGCTTCGACGCGCGCCTCAAGGGCACCAGCGACTACGCCGACATCGCGGGCGCGGACGTCTGCATCGTCACCGCCGGCGTCCCGCGCAAGCCCGGCATGAGCCGCGACGACCTGCTCGGCATCAACCTGAAGGTCATGAAGGCCGTGGGCGAGGGCATCAAGGCGCACGCGCCGAACGCCTTTGTGATCTGCATCACCAACCCGCTCGACGCGATGGTGTGGGCGCTGCGCGAATTCTCGGGCCTGCCCGCGAACAAGGTCGTCGGCATGGCCGGCGTGCTCGATTCGGCGCGCTTCCGCCATTTCCTCGCCGAAGAGTTCAACGTCTCGGTCGAGGACGTTACCGCCTTCGTGCTCGGCGGCCACGGCGACACGATGGTGCCGGTCGTCGAATACTCCACCGTGGCGGGCATCCCGGTGCCGGACCTCATCAAGATGGGCTGGTCCACGCAGGAGAAGATCGACGCGATCGTGGCACGCACCCGCTCGGGCGGCGGCGAGATCGTCGGGCTGCTCGGCAACGGCTCGGCCTACTACGCGCCCGCGTCTTCGGCGATCGCGATGGCCGACTCCTACCTGAAGGACAAGCGCCGGCTGCTGCCGTGCGCGGCATTCCTCTCGGGCGAATACGGCATCAAGGACCTGTATGTCGGCGTTCCGATCATCATCGGCGCGAACGGTGTCGAGAAGATCGTCGAGATCGAGCTGAAGGGCGAGGCCAAGGCCAACTTCGACGTGTCGGTGAACGCGGTGAAGGAACTCATGGACGCCTGCCGCAACCTCGATAGTTCGCTGAAATAAGGATCGCTGATGAACATCCACGAATATCAAGCCAAGCAGCTGCTGGCGAAGTTCGGCGCGCCGATCTCTGCCGGTTTCCCGGCCTTTACCGCCGATGAGGCCGAGGCGGCGGCGAAGCAGCTTCCCGGACCCGTCTATGTCGTAAAGTCGCAGATCCATGCGGGCGGACGCGGCAAGGGTCGCTTCAACGGCCTCGGTGCGGACGCCAAGGGCGGCGTGCGCGTCGTCAAGTCGGTTGAAGAGGTCAAGGCCAACGCCGCCGAAATGCTGGGCCGCGTGCTCGTGACGCACCAGACGGGCGATGCCGGCAAGCAGGTGAACCGACTCTACATCGAAGCGGGCGCGCCGATTGCAAAGGAATATTACCTCTCGCTGCTCGTGGACCGCGCCGTCGGCCGTGTCGCTTTCGTGGTTTCCACCGAAGGCGGCATGGATATCGAGGAGGTCGCCGAGCACACGCCCGAGAAGATCCACACCATTCGCATCGATCCGGCCTCGGGCTTCATGCCGCACCACGGCCGCGGCGTCGCGGCGGCGCTGAAGCTGGAAGGCGACCTCGCCAAGCAGGCCGCGAAGATCGCGCAGCAGCTCTACACGGCGTTCAAGGCCACGGATGCTGCGCTGCTCGAAGTGAACCCGCTCGTCGAGACGACGGACGGCAAGCTCATCGTCCTCGACGCGAAGATGGGCTTCGACGGCAACGCGCTGTTCCGCCACCCGGACATCATGGAACTGCGCGACCTCACCGAAGAGGACGCGATGGAGATAGAGGCGTCGAAGTACGACCTCGCCTACGTGAAGCTCGACGGCAACATCGGGTGCATGGTGAACGGCGCGGGCCTCGCCATGGCGACGATGGACATCATCAAGCTGAACGGTGCCGAGCCCGCCAACTTCCTCGACGTCGGCGGCGGTGCCACCAAGGAGAAGGTGACGGCGGCGTTCAAGATCATCCTTAACGATCCGGCGGTCGAGGGCATCCTCGTCAACATCTTCGGCGGCATCATGCGCTGCGACATCATCGCGGAAGGCATCGTCGCGGCGGCGCGCGAGGTGAACCTCTCGGTTCCGCTCGTCGTTCGCCTTGAAGGCACGAACGTCGAACTCGGCAAGCAGATCCTCGCGGACAGCGGCCTGCCGATCGTCAGCGCCGACAACCTCGGCGACGCGGCGAAGAAGATCGTGGCGCAAGTGAAGAAGGCGGCCTGACCCAATGAGCATTCTCATCAACAAGAACACCAAGGTTCTCTGTCAGGGCCTGACCGGCGCAACCGCCACGTTCCACACCGAAGCCGCCATCGCCTACGGCACGAAGATGGTCGGCGGCGTGGTTCCGGGTAAAGGCGGGCAGGAGCATCTGGGCCTCCCCGTGTTCGGCACGATGCGCGAGGCGATGGACGTAACCAAGGCCGACGCCAGCGTTGTCTACGTGCCGCCGGCATTCGCGGCGGACTCGATCCTCGAAGCCATCGAAGCGGAAGTGCCGCTGATCATCTGCATCACCGAGGGCATTCCGGTGCTCGACATGGTGCCGGTGAAGCGCGCACTCTCGGGCTCCAAATCGCGGCTCATCGGCCCGAACTGCCCTGGTGTGCTGACGCCGGACGAGTGCAAGATCGGCATCATGCCGGGCTCCATCTTCAAGAAGGGCTCGGTCGGCGTCGTCTCCCGCTCCGGCACGCTCACCTATGAAGCGGTGCACCAGACGACTGCGGTCGGCCTCGGCCAGACCAGCGCGGTCGGCATCGGCGGCGATCCGGTGAACGGCACCAACTTCATCGACGTGCTCGACTTGTTCCTGAACGATCCCGACACCAAATCCATCATCATGATTGGTGAAATCGGCGGCTCGGCTGAGGAAGACGCAGCCGAGTTCCTGAAATCGCACCCGATCAAGAAGCCGATGGTGGGCTTCATCGCGGGCCGCACCGCCCCGAAGGGACGCACCATGGGCCACGCCGGCGCCATCGTTTCGGGCGGCAAGGGCGGCGCCGAGGACAAGATCAAGGCGATGGAAGCGGCGGGCATTGTCGTTTCGCCGAGCCCGTCCGAGCTTGGCACTACCCTTGCGAAGGTGCTCGGCAACTAAACATGGCAGAATTGTCAAGTTTTTAGGTGCTTTTTAGGAAGGTCCTGCGTAGGGAGGCGCGCAGGACCCTCCGCACGCCAGGAATAACAGGAACCATGGGTTTCGAAGGACAGCCTCCCTCCGCTCTCGAAGGCGTCTCCGCCTCGTTCGTTGAATCCCTCTATCGCCAGTATTCGGCCAACCCGGCGTCCGTCGATCCGGAGTGGCAGCGCCACTTCGCGGGGCTGGAAAGCGTGGCTTCCGGGCCGTCGTGGCAGCGCAAGGGCTGGCCGGATACCACGACCGACGATCTGACGGCGGCGCTCGATCCGCTGCAGATGACGCCGGAGCCGAAAGCTGCGGCGAAGAAGGGCGGCGGGGCCGCGCCGCTCTCCGCCGAGGCGGTCCGCCAGGCGGCGGACGATGCGATCCGCGCCATGACGCTGATCCGCACGTACCGCGTGCGCGGGCACCTCGCGGCGCATCTCGATCCGCTCGGCCTCGCCGAACGCCCGTTCCCGGAGGAACTGACCCCCGAATATCACGGCTTCGTGGGCGATGCGCAGAACCGCACCGTCTATCTCGGCGGTGTGATGGGCTTCGAGGAAACGACGATCTCCGCGCTCGTCGCAGTCCTGAAGCACAATTACTGCGAGCATGTCGGTGTCGAGTACATGCACATCAACGATCTGGAGGAGCGCCGCTTCATTCAGGAGCGGATCGAGGGCCGTAACGCCGAGATCCACTTCACGAACGAAGGCAAGAAGGCGATCCTCAACAAGATCATCGAAGCCGAGCAGTTCGAAAGCTTCCTTGGCCGCAAGTACGTCGGTACTAAGCGCTTCGGACTCGACGGCGGCGAGGCGATGGCGCCTGCGCTGGAAAGCGTCATCAAGTATGCGGGCGCCGGCGGCGTGAAGGAAATCGTCATCGGCATGGCGCACCGCGGGCGCCTGAACGTGCTCGCGAACGTCATGCAGAAGCCGTTCCAGGCGATCTTCCACGAGTTTGCAGGCGGTTCCTCAAACCCCGACGACGTCGGCGGATCGGGCGACGTGAAGTACCACCTCGGCACCTCCACGGACCGCGATTTTGACGGCAACCCTGTCCATCTGTCGCTCACCCCGAACCCTTCGCACCTCGAAGCGGTCAATCCGGTCGTTCTCGGCAAGGTACGCGCTGCCCAGCAGCTGCGCGGCGACGTGGAACGCGACGAGGTGCTGCCGCTGCTCCTGCACGGCGACGCGGCGTTCGCGGGGCAGGGCATCATCGCGGAGTGCCTCGGCTTCTCGGGCCTCGATGGCTACAACACCGGCGGGACCGTTCATTTCATCATCAACAACCAGATCGGCTTCACGACGAGCCCGCAGTTCGCGCGCTCCTCGCCCTATCCGTCGGACGTGGCGCGCACCGTGCAGGCGCCGATCTTCCACGTGAACGGGGACGATCCCGAAGCCGTCACCTTCGCCACGAAGGTCGCGACCGAATTCCGGCAGAAGTTCAACCGCGATGTCGTGATCGACATGTGGTGCTACCGCCGCTTCGGCCACAACGAGGGCGACGAGCCGAGCTTTACGCAGCCGCTGATGTACAAGGCCATCAAGACCAAGCCGAAAGTGAGCGAAGTCTACGCGGGTCGATTGATCGCCGAAGGTGTGATCGACGAGGCGTGGGTCGAAGGCGCGACGAAGGCCTATGTTGATCGTCTCGACAAGGATTTCGAGGCCGCGCCGGGCTACAAGCCCAACAAGGCGGACTGGTTCGAGGGGCGCTGGGAAGGCCTCGGCCGCCCTGCCGACCCTGAAACGGCGCGTCGCGCGGCCGATACCGGCGTTTCTCAGGATCGCATCGAAGCCGTCACCAAGGTGCTGACCACCGTTCCTGAAGGCTTCTCGATTCACCCGACGCTGAAGCGTGTCATCGCCGCGCGCGGCGAAACGATCGCAGCCGGAGAAGGTATCGACTGGGCGACTGCGGAGGCGCTCGCCTTCGGCACGCTGCTGCAGGACGGTTTCGGCGTCCGGCTTTCGGGCCAGGACTCGGGCCGTGGTACGTTCAGCCAGCGCCATGCCGTGTGGGTCGATCAGAAGACGGGCGGCAAGTATATCCCGCTGCATGACATGAACCCGCGCTTCAAGGTGCTCGACTCGCCGCTTAGCGAGTTTGGCGTGCTCGGCTTCGAATATGGCTACGCGCTCACCGATCCGAAGACGCTGGTGCTGTGGGAAGCGCAGTTCGGCGACTTCGCGAACGGTGCACAGGTCATCATCGACCAGTTTATCGCGTCCGGCGAGATCAAGTGGCTGCGGGCGAACGGCCTCGTCATGCTGCTGCCGCACGGCTACGAAGGGCAGGGGCCGGAGCACTCCTCGGCACGACTGGAGCGCTATCTCCAGCTTTGCGCCGAAGACAATATGCAGGTCTGCAACATCACGACGCCGGCGAACTATTACCATGTGCTGCGCCGCCAGATGCTGCGCCCGTTCCGCAAGCCGCTCATCATCATGACGCCCAAGTCGCTGCTCCGGCACAAGTCGGCGGTATCGCGGATCGAGGAGTTCACGGGCGATTCGCACTTCATGCGCATCAAGTCCGACACGAACCCGCCAGCGGACGACAAGATCGAACGGCTCGTGCTCTGCTCGGGCAAGGTCTACTACGACCTCGCCGATGCCCGCGACGCGGCTGGTGACAAAGCCACCTCGATCGTGCGTATCGAGCAAATCTATCCGTTCCCGCTTGAAGCGCTTGTCGTGCGCCTGAAGCGGATGAAAAAATTGAAGACGGTCGTGTGGGCTCAGGAAGAGCCGAAGAACGCAGGCAGCTGGAGTTTCGTGCGTTCCTATCTCGAATGCGCGCTCAAGGAAGCCGGTGTGAAGACCGAGCCGGTCTATGCGGGCCGCGCCGCCGCCGCCGCGACTGCGACTGGACTTGCCAAGCGGCATGCCGCCGAACAGAAAAAGCTCGTGGCGCAGGCGCTCGGCCACGATATCGAAGGTTGAGGAGAGATCATGGCTATCGACGTCGTTATCCCTGCGCTTGGTGAATCGATCACCGAAGCCACTGTCGGCGAATGGTTGAAGAAGCCGGGCGAGGCCGTGAAGGCGGATGAGCCGATCGTCAGCCTCGAGACCGACAAGGTCGCGGTCGAGGTGCCGGCGCCGTCCGCGGGTGTGCTCTCCGAACAGCTCGCCGCGGTGGGCGATACGGTGAATGTCGGTGCGGTGATCGCGCGCCTTGAAGCGGGCGGTGTCGCCGCCGCGCCTGCGAAGGCCACGGCTCCGAAGGCTGCAGCGCCTGCCAAGGCAGCCGCGCCCGCCGAAGCCAAGCAGTCTCCCGCTGTCACTGTTGCCCTCGCCGAAACCGGCGTCGACGCCGCGAACGTGCAGGGTACGGGCAAGGACGGACGCCTCACGAAGGCCGATGTGCGGAGCGCGGCGACAGCCCCGGCGCCTGCTGCTGCGGCGCCTGCTGCCGGTGCCCGTCAGGAAGAGCGTGTGCGCATGACGCGCCTGCGCCAGACGATCGCGCGCCGCCTCAAGGAAGCGCAAAACACCGCCGCCATGCTCACGACCTTCAACGACGTTGACATGACGGCGGTGATGGAAGCGCGCGACCGCTACAAGGACATGTTCGAAAAGAAGCATGGCGTTCGCCTCGGCTTCATGAGCTTCTTCACCAAGGCCTGCTGCCTTGCGCTGAAGGACGTCCCCTCGGTCAACGCCACGATCGAAGGCGACGAGATCGTCTATCGCAACTACGCCGACATCGGCGTCGCGGTCAGCTCACCGGGCGGCCTCGTCGTGCCGATCCTGCGCAACGCCGATGCATTGTCGTTTGCGGAAACCGAGAAGGCGATCGGTGACTTCGGCCGCCGCGCGCGTGACGGTCAGCTCAAGATCGAGGAACTGCAGGGCGGCACCTTCACGATCTCGAATGGCGGCGTGTTCGGTTCGCTGCTCTCGACGCCGATCCTCAATCCGCCGCAGTCCGGCGTGCTTGGGATGCACCGCATCGAGGAGCGTCCGGTGGTCCGCGATGGCCAGATCGTCGTGCGCTCGATGATGTATCTCGCGCTCAGCTACGATCATCGCCTGATCGATGGCCGCGAAGCGGTGACCTTCCTCGTGCGCGTCAAGGAAGCGCTGGAAGATCCGACCCGGCTGGTGCTCGACCTCTAAACGGTCTCGTCGACGTCGATATCGAAGCCCGGCGGCGCGCCTGCCGGGCTCTGGTCCCAGCTGCCGCGCAACCGTGCCAGCGGTCGCATCAGCCAGGGCATGTTTCGCCACATGAAGCCGGGGCGGTGCGTCCAGTAGCGCGAGCGTTCGAGCCATGGGCTGTGGAAGTTCATCGCGATCGAAACGCGGTCGCCGTCGCCCTCGTGGGGCTCGACGCGGTGTGAGACCCACGAGGGCCACATCAACATTTCGCCGTTCGAAGGCGCATAGCGGAAGCTGCGACGCGTTGCGGACTGGAGCGTCTGCACGCCGCTCCAAAGGTCTTCAAACACGATGTCGCCGCCCTTGTCGGCATTCGAAGGCGCGCCTGCCACATAGTAGCAGGCCGACCAGTTCCAGTTGAGCATCACATGGTCGTGGGCGCGGTTGTACGCGCCGCCCGGCGGATTGACGTTGGCCCAGCCGTCCATGCGCCACTGCCGGGGCGCAGGCTGCTGCTCGCCCTGCCGCCACTGCGCGGTCGCGTCTGTGGCGCGCGCGGCTGCCCATTGCGCCAGCATTCGCGTCGCGCGGTCCTCCCAGCCAGGAAGGTCGCGCTTCGAATGCCAGCCGCCGACGTTCGTGCGCTGCATTCCCTTGGAGATGCGCCGGCGCTTCTCGATGGCGGCCAGGATCTCCGCCTGCCAGTATTCCGCCTCTTCCCAGCGGAAAATCAGCAGCGGCGCTGCAAACAGGTTGATCTGGCTCGCGACGTTCGATGCCGAACTGCGATTGATGAACTCGATACGTGTCACGCCTGCTGAACACCCCCGTTACGAATCGACGAAATTCGTTTCGTACCCATTATCATTTCATGTTCGCTTCTAAATCGCCACCCACTGCGTTAAGAGCGGCCCGAATCCCTGATCTCCCACATTAGACAGGCAAGGTTGACGATGGCTGAAGAGTTCGACGTGATCGTGATCGGTGCAGGCCCCGGCGGTTATGTCGCCGCCATTCGGGCGGCGCAGCACGGGCTCAAGGTGGCCTGTGTCGAAAGCCGCGAAACGCTGGGCGGAACCTGCCTCAACGTCGGCTGCATCCCCTCGAAGGCGCTCCTCCACGCCTCGGAGCTCTATGCGCACGCGGCGGACGGCAGCCTTGCGAAGTTTGGCGTTGAAACCTCGGGCGTGAAGCTGAACCTGGGCGCTATGCTGGATGAAAAGCTGGCAGCAGTGAAGGGCCTGACCGATGGGATCGCCTTCCTGTTCAAGAAGAATAAGGTAACGTGGCTGAAGGGCCGCGCGCGCTTCACCGGCAAGTCGAGCATCGACGTGGGCGGCGCGGCGTATACGGCGAAATCGATCGTGATCGCGACGGGCTCATCGGTGACCCCATTGCCGGGAGTGGAGATCGACCAGAAGGTCGTCGTCGATTCCACCGGCGCGCTGTCGCTGCCGAAGGTGCCGAAGCACCTTGTCGTCATCGGCGGCGGCGTGATCGGCCTCGAGCTCGGCTCGGTGTGGATGCGTCTCGGCGCGAAGGTTACGGTCGTCGAGTATCTGGACCAGATTCTCCCCGGCATGGACGGGGACGTGCGCAAGGACATGGCGCGCCTTCTGAAGAAGCAGGGCATGGAATTCCGCACCAGCACCAAGGTGACGGGCGTGAAGGTCGCCAAGGGTACGGCCGCGGTGACGGTGGAGCCTGCGGCAGGCGGTGCGGCAGAAACGCTGGAAGCGGACGCGGTGCTCGTCTCCATCGGCCGCCGCCCCAACACTGAAGGCCTCGACCTCAACAAGGCGGGCGTGGTGCTGAACGCGCGCGGCCAGATTGAGGTCGGTCACAAGTTCGAAACCGGCGTCGCAGGCATCTACGCGATCGGCGACGTGACGCCGGGGCCGATGCTCGCGCACAAGGCTGAAGACGAAGGCGTCGCAGTGGCAGATTTCCTCGCGGGCCGTGTCGGCTATGTGAACCACGACGTGATCCCGGCGGTCGTTTACACGATGCCGGAGGCAGCGAGCGTCGGGAAGACCGAAGACGAACTGAAAGCGGCGGGTGTCGCGGTCAAGGTCGGCAAGTTCCCGTTCGCGGGCAATAGCCGCGCCAAGACCAACCGCGACACGGACGGCTTCGTGAAGGTTATCGCTGATGCGGCCACCGACCGCGTGCTCGGCGTTCACATCGTCGGCAGCCTCGCGGGCACGATGATCGCGCAGGCCGCGCAGGCGATGGAGTTCGGCGCCTCCAGCGAGGATATCGCGCTCACCTGCCACGCGCATCCGACGCATTCCGAAGCGCTCAAGGAAGCAGCGATGGCCGTGGAAGGCAAAGCCATCCACGTCTGAACGACTCTGATCCGGGAGGGCCGGTCGCTGCCTCAGCGCAGCGAAAGCGACGGCTGCTTGCGGTCGTCCGACCGTGTTTGCGCCACGGTACGCCAGGCATCCTTGCGACGTTCGGCAACGCAGATCGAATGCTCGACGCTGCCCTTCCGCTCGTTGCGGCAGCTTTGCTTCACGTCTTCGTCGATGCGTGTGTGAATGCTCGGGTCGGCGAGATGCGCCGATTGGTCTTTAGCGGCGGCTTTGGCCGGGAAACCGGTAAGCAGGAAAGCTGCGACCACCGGCACCAGCATCACCGCGCCAACGGTTATGCGTAGAGACTGGCTCACGTCCTCTGTCCTCGTTCACTCTTCCCCAGCCCCTCGCGGCACGATCACCGCATCTGCGGCCATATACGCCGGACCGGCTCCGGAATATTGTACGGATTCGACAAACATCTTCCTAATGTCGACGAAAATATCACACTGTGGCGCGAGGCATACAGTGGAGCCGCTGTGGACCAATGCTCCCGATCAGCGAAACAGCCACTTCAACCAAGCGGGCGGTGCTTTCGCGGCCACCGAGACAGGGCGTAATCCCGCGCAAGCGATGCAACGCGCCTGCATGGAAGGACCGGAGGCGATCGCGCTGGTTTCGGCAAGCATCGACAGGCTCTTCATCTGCTGCACGCGTGCGAGCCGCGTGAGCGCATCGGGCGGCGCGGCTTCGCCTTCGTCGGCGGAAAACAGGCTGTTCAGCACTTGCAACGGGATCGGCGGGGCGACCTCGACGTCCACGGTGCGGATATTGCCGGGCTGCAGGCCGGCACGCTTCGCAGCGGCGTTGACCGCGGCGTCGAGGCCGCCGAAATGGTCAACGAGCTTCAGTTGCCGCGCGGTGCCGCCGTCCCACACGCGGCCCTGGCCGATCGCATTGACGCGCTCAACCGGGAGTTTCCGCGCTGCGCCGACGATCCGCATGAAGCGCGCGTACATATCCTCCACCGAGGCTTGCAGCAGCGCGCCGACCTCGGGCGTGATGCCATCGAGCACGTCCGGGGCGCCGGAAAAGGGCGTGCTCTTCACGCCGTCGGCATTGATCCCTAATTCTTCAAGTGTGCGCTGAAAGGTCGGGATGATCGCAAACACGCCGATCGAGCCGGTGATCGTGGAGGGCTGCGCATAGATCTCGTCTGCGGCGGTTGCGATCCAGTAGCCGCCGCTCGCTGCGACCGGGCCGAACGAAGCAACAACGGGCAGACCCTGCGACTTCGCGGTCATCAGCGCCTCGCGAATCTGCTCCGACGCCGTGACCGAGCCGCC
Organism: Sphingosinicella sp.; assembly: GCF_013911755.1. GTDB lineage: Bacteria > Pseudomonadota > Alphaproteobacteria > Sphingomonadales > Sphingomonadaceae > Sphingosinicella. The sequence continues at coordinate 48,627 of NZ_JACESP010000012.1, read as the reverse complement.
GGGGGAATCGATCCTCACGACGAGCGCCTTGATGCTGTCGTCGGTAAGCGCCTCGTCGATCAGGCCCGCGATGGTCTGCCCGCCTGCCGTGCCAGACGGCGCCTCGCCGTCGACGATCTCGCCGGAAACATAGACGATACCGACAGCATCGCCGCCGCCCATCGGTCCTGCAGCGCTGTGTGCATAGCGATAATCGGCAAGGGCGATGCCATTGAAGCCCCCCGGCGCGCCATCGTCGCCGCTTCCCACGACCTTCGCCAGCATCTCGCCGAACGCGACGCGCGTGCCGATGTGATCGACCATGCCGCCCTTGAGCGCGGCCTGTGCGAAGCCGCCGCCGGAGGCGGAGAGCAGGCGGGGGAGGGATTGCATGTAGGTGCGGACATCGGCGCTCTTGCGACGCGTCGAGACGTCCGTCATCCAGGTTTCCCACAGGCTGTCGACGAGCGCCTGATCGGCGGCCTTCGCCTCGGGCGACCCTTCGGTGCGCGTGAAGGGTTCAACCGCGGACTTGAAGGTGCCGACGCGGAACACATTGACGTCGATTTTCAACTTGTCGAGCGCGTCCTTGAAATAGAGGCCGGAGCCGCCGGGGCCGGTGAGGAGCACCGCGCCGAGCGGCGCGAGCCATACCTCGTCGGCGTGCGCGGCGAGGTAGTAGCCGTCGTCGAGGTAGGCGGAGGAGAAGGCGTAGACCTTCTTGCCGCTGGTCTTGAATGCGGTGAGCGCGGAGCCGATCGACTGCAGGTTCGCAAGGCCGCCGCCCCAGAAGCCGTCAAGATCGAGCACCAGCGTCTTGACGCGCTTGTCCTTCGCGGCCGCGTTGATCGCGTGGATCACGTCGGCAGCCTCAGTCTCGCCGGGGAGGCTCGGGCCGCCCGTCAACATCGAGAGCGGATCGGGGTCGGTGGCCTGATCGACGACATAGCCTTCGATGTTGAGCACGAGCGCGCCGCCTTCCGGCACGCTGATCGGGGCCGCACCTTGTCTTAGCGCGAGGATCGCAAACAGCAGCAACAACAGGAAAAGGAGCGCCAGCCCGTCCTTGACGCCGACCAGAAATCGCCAGAAACCGCGCAGGATCGCCATGGTGTTTCCTTAAGAGGATTGAGCCGGTGTAGCGGCATGGGCTTTGAAGGCCAAGGATAGGCCCCCGAGCGTTACAAAAAAATTCACAGGCCGGCCGTTGACACCCCGGGGGGTGGGGCACATATCCCACCGCGTTGGCACTCGCTCCCTGTGAGTGCCAATATCGGAATTCGAAACTTGAACGAGAGGGTGACACGAATGGGCTTCCGTCCTCTGCACGATCGCGTGCTGGTCCGCCGCATCGAGGCTGACGAAAAGACCGCCGGGGGTATTATCATCCCGGATACCGCCAAGGAAAAGCCGCAGGAAGGCGAAGTTGTCGCCGCCGGCGCGGGCGCCAAGAACGAAGAGGGCAAGGTTTCCCCGCTCGACGTGAAGGCTGGCGACCGCATTCTGTTCGGCAAATGGTCGGGCACCGAGGTCAAGGTCAACGGTGAAGACCTGCTCATCATGAAGGAAAGCGACATTCTCGGCATCATCGGCTGAGAGCGCGCTTTTTTCATTTCAGATCCCAGGAAAGGGTAGTCAAACATGGCAGCCAAAGACGTAAAATTCGGCCGCGACGCGCGTGAGCGCATCCTTCGCGGTGTGGATATCCTCGCCGATGCGGTCAAGGTCACGCTGGGGCCGAAGGGCCGCAACGTCGTGATCGACAAGAGCTTCGGCGCGCCGCGCATCACCAAGGACGGTGTGACGGTCGCGAAGGAAATCGAGCTCAAGGACAAGTTCGAGAACATGGGCGCGCAGATGTTGCGCGAAGTGGCCTCGAAGACCAACGACATCGCCGGCGACGGTACGACCACCGCCACGGTGCTCGCGCAGTCGATCGTCCGCGAAGGCATGAAGTCGGTCGCGGCCGGCATGAACCCGATGGACCTGAAGCGCGGCATCGACCTTGCCGTCACCAAGGTCATCGAGAACCTCGCTGCCCGTTCGAAGGCGGTTGCCGGTTCTGACGAGATCGCCCAGGTCGGCACGATCTCCGCGAACGGTGACGTCGAAGTCGGCAAGATGATCGCCGAGGCGATGGACAAGGTCGGCAAGGAAGGCGTCATCACCGTCGAGGAAGCCAAGGGCCTCACCAGCGAGCTGGAGACGGTCGAGGGTATGCAGTTCGACCGCGGCTACCTGTCGCCGTACTTCATCACGAACCCGGAGAAGATGCAGGTCGAACTCGATAACCCGCATATCCTGATCCACGAAAAGAAGCTCTCGAACCTGCAGGCGATGCTGCCGATCCTCGAAGCCGTGGTGCAGAGCGGCCGTCCGCTCCTCATCATCGCTGAAGATATCGAGGGCGAGGCGCTTGCGACGCTCGTGGTCAACAAGCTGCGCGGCGGCCTCAAGGTCGCGGCCGTGAAGGCGCCGGGCTTCGGTGATCGCCGCAAGGCGATGCTGGAGGACATCGCGATCCTCACCAACGGTCAGATGATCAGCGAAGACCTCGGCATCAAGCTCGAGAACGTCACGCTCGGTATGCTTGGCCAGGCCAAGAAGGTCACGATCGACAAGGACAACACCACGATCGTCGACGGCGCTGGTGACAGCGAGCAGATCAAGGGCCGTGTCGAGCAGATCCGCGCCCAGATCGAGACGACGACCAGCGATTACGACCGTGAGAAGCTCCAGGAGCGTCTCGCGAAGCTCGCCGGCGGCGTTGCCGTGATCAAGGTTGGCGGTGCCACCGAAGTCGAGGTGAAGGAGAAGAAGGACCGCGTCGACGACGCGCTGCACGCCACGCGCGCGGCCGTTGAAGAGGGCATCGTCCCCGGCGGCGGTACGGCGCTTCTCTATGCGACCAAGGCGCTTGAGGGTCTTGCTGGTGCCAACGAGGACCAGACCCGCGGTATCGACATCATCCGCCGCGCGCTTCAGGCGCCGGTGCGTCAGATCGCGCAGAACGCCGGTCATGACGGTGCCGTCATCGCTGGTAAGCTGATGGACGCCAAGGACGAGAAGCTTGGCTTCAACGCCCAGACCGATGCCTACGAAGACCTGGTGAAGGCCGGCGTCGTCGACCCGACCAAGGTCGTCCGCACCGCGCTGCAGGACGCCGCGTCGGTCGCGGGCCTGCTCATCACCACCGAGGCGACGATCGCCGAGCTGCCGGAAGACAAGCCGGCGCCGGGCGGTATGCCGGGTGGCATGGGCGGCATGGGTGGCATGGACTTCTAAGTCCAGTCAGCTGCAGTCAAAAGAAAGGCCGTCGGGTGATCCCGGCGGCCTTTTTCTTGCCTATCATCAATCGAGATCGATAACGGGCAAAAAGAAACGGGCCGCATCCGAAGATGCGGCCCGTTCTTTTTTCCGAACTGTCAGTAAAGCTTACTGAGCAGCTTCTTCGGCCGTAGCAGCGGCGTCCGCAGCAGCGTCGGCACCGGCAGCGGCTGCGTCGGCGGCACCGGCAGCGGCGTCAGCGGCGCCAGCAGCGGCATCGGCCGTCGCGTCGGCAGTCGCATCCATCGCGGCGTCGGTTTCGGCGACAGCGGCATCAGCAGCAACAGCAGCGTCTTCAGCCGCGGCATCCACGGTCGCGTCGGCGGCTTCTTCGGTCTTCTCGCTGCAAGCGGCGAGGCCGAGGCCGGCGACGAGCGCGAGAGCTGCGAAACCCTTGGTAACATTGCGCATCGACTTGTTCCCCTAGAACAGTTTGTATTGACCCTGCGCCCAATAATGGGAGCGGCGCGGATTGTCACGGAAAACCTTGTCTGTGGGAAGAGATTTGATGCCGCCGCGCAAAATATTTTTGTGAAGAACTTTCGCGATCCGCAGTCTGCTTCACGGGCGCCCACTTAATGTCTTGTAAAACAATAGATATTCTTCGGGTTGGGGGGGTGCGCCATGCGCCGGCGGATCGGGCCGGCGCATGGCTGAAGCGCTCCAAATGCCGCAGGTATCGGATTCGGCACGATAAATTCGGTATGCGAAGACGGGCCGGCGCGATTCGCGGACGGCATTCGCGCCCTTACGGCGTGACGGTTTGGGCCTTGGGCTCGTCCGTATCAGATGCGGGCGCGAGCGCTTCCTCTGTCGCGGGTTCGGACGCCACGGCGTCTTCGACCGGCGCGGTGGGGGCTGGCGTCTCGTCATCGAAGGTCGGCGTGAAATTGTCTTCAGGCGGGTCGCCATCGTAGATGTCGTGGAGGCGTTGCTGGAGATAGGCGGCGCGAACGGTCGCATATTCATCGAGGGCCGTGGCGAGCAGCGGGTCGGCCGTGTCGACGAGGCGTGAGCGCAGATCGATCGCCTCGCCGGCAGTGACGCCGAGCCGCTCCGTGCCGCTCAGGCCGGCGACCTCCTTTTGGAACTTGGGCCACGGGTCCGTAACCGAGTCGACGCCGAAGCCGACGGTGTCGCGAAGCGTGGAGGGGCCGAGCAGCGGGAGCATGATGTAAGGCCCCGATCCGACGCCCCACGCCGCGAGCGTCTGGCCGAAATCCTCTTCCTGCTTGGGAAGCCCCATTTCGGTCGCGTGGTCGAAGAGGCCGGCAACGCCGAACGTCGAGTTGATCATGAACCGATCGACCGCCCGGAAGGCGACCTTGAACTTGCCCTGCAACACAGCGTTGATGAACGAAAGCGGCTCGTCGACATTGTCGAGCGCGTTCGAGACGCCGCGCCGCGCGATGCCGGGAACGACAGCGCGGTAGCCTTGGGTCACGGGCTTGATGACGGCCGTGTCGACGCCCTTGTTGAATGAATAGATCGCCCGATTGGTCTTTTCGAACCGGTCGAGCTCTGCCTCCGAAACGCCGCCCGGTGTTGTGACGCAGCCGGCAAGAAGCGGGGCGGCGAGGAGGGCGACGAGTGGGACGGTGCGTGCGGACATGAGGCTTCCCGAATAACGCTGGGCGACAAGGCGCGGAACCTAGAGTTCCACGATGGTCTGTGACAACGTATTTCGTTCATTGACCTCATATAAAGAAATCTTTATATCCCTTTTCATGCAGCCCGCGCTCGACCTTTTCCGCGCTCTCGCCGATCCGTCAAGGCTTCGGATCATGGCGCTCGTGCGCTCGATGGAGCTGTCGATCGGCGAACTTGCCGAGGTGCTCGGGCAATCGCAGCCGCGCGTGTCGCGGCATGTGCGTATCCTGGCCGAGGCGGGGCTTCTGGTGCGGCACAAGGAAGGCGCCTGGGTTTTCCTGCGGATCGAAGGCGCGGGGCTTGCCGGCGAGGTCGGCGGGCTTCTGGACCGTATGCTGGACGGCAGCGCCGCTGTCGCGGCGGACACGCGGCGGCTCGACGAGATTCGCGCGCGCCGGGTCGCCGAAATGCGCAGCTATTTCGATGCCCATGCCGAAGGCTGGGACGGTATCCGTTCGATGCACGTTTCCGATGATGAGGTCGAGGCGGCGATTCTGCGCGCGCTTGCTGCGCGCCCGGTCGGCTATCTGCTGGACGTCGGCACGGGGACGGGGCGGATGTTGGAGCTGCTCGCGCCGGGGTCGCGCGGCGCGATCGGCGTCGACCGCAGCGCGGACATGCTTCGCGTCGCGCGCGGCAAGCTGGAGGCGGCGCAGCTCGGACATTGCGAGGTGCGGCAAGCCGATATGTATGCCCTCCCGCAGGCAGACGGCAGCATCGATACGGTGCTGCTGCACCAGGTTCTGCACTATGCGGACAATCCTTCGGGTGCGATCGCAGAAGCCGCGCGCGTGCTCGCGCCGGGCGGACGTCTGCTTGTTGTCGATTTCGCGCCGCATACGCTCGAAGAACTGCGCGCGAACCACGCGCACACGCGTCTCGGGTTCGCCGACGACGCCGTGCTTGGCTGGATGCGCGAAAGCGGCCTTGAAGGCCGTGTTATGGATCATCTGAAAGGGGGCACGTTGACCGTCAGCATCTGGCTTGGGGAAAAGACCCCGCTCGTGAAAAGGAAAGCGGCATGATCCTGACACTCGATCAGATGACGGAAGCGCAGAATGCTGTCCGCCAGCCCCTGTTCGCGGATCTGCGCGGCGACATCGGCGTGTCGTTCGAATTCTTCCCGCCCAAGACGGAGAAAATGGAGGAGACGCTGTGGGAGTCGATCAAGACGCTTGAACCGCTGCATCCGCGTTTCGTCTCCGTCACATACGGTGCGGGCGGATCGACGCGGGAGCGCACGCACGCCACGGTTTCGCGCCTCGTGCGCGAAACGACGCTGACACCTGCCGCGCATCTAACTTGCGTCGATGCCTCGCGCGGCGAGATTGATGACGTCGCACGCGCCTATTGGGATGCGGGCGTTCGGCATATCGTGGCGCTACGCGGTGATCCGCCGCGCGCGGGCGAACGCTTCGTGCCGCGCGCGGACGGATATGAGAACGCCGCCGCACTCGTCGCGGGGCTTCGCCGCGTCGCGGACTTCGAGATCAGCGTTGCAGCCTACCCGGAAATGCACCCGGAGGCCGCGAGCATCGCGCAGGATCTCGACAATCTGAAGCGCAAGCTCGATGCGGGCGCCCACCGCGCGATCACGCAGTTCTTCTTCGAGCCCGAAACCTATTTCCGTTTCCGCGATAATGCGGCTGCGGCAGGTCTCGACGCCGAGATCGTGCCCGGCATCCTGCCGGTCAGCAATTTCGCGCAAACGAAACGCATGGCCGAGATGTGCGGCACGGCGATTCCCGGCTGGATGGGGCGGCTGTTCGAAGGGCTGGAAGAGCGGCCCGCAGCGCGCGGTCTCGTCGCCGCCACCGTCGCCGCCGAATTCTGTCGGCGCCTTTACGCGGGCGGGGTTCGCGAATTCCATTTCTACACATTGAACCGCGCTGATCTCAGCTACGCGATATGCCACATGCTCGGGAAGCGCGCGAACGGAGAACAGGCATGACGAACGCAGCAGAGCGCCTGCGCGCGGAAGCTGCGAAGCGCATCCTCATCAACGACGGCGCGTTCGGCACGGCGATCCAGACCTATGGGCTGGATGAAGCAGCCTATCGCGGCAATTACGATCTCGGCCACGATCAGAAGGGCAACAACGACCTTCTGGTCCTGACCCGCCCCGACATCGTGCGCGCAATCACGCGCGGCTATGCCGATGCGGGCGCGGATATCCTTGCCACCAACACCTTCAACGCCAACCGGATCAGCCAGGCGGATTACGGTGCGGAGCATCTGGTCGCGGAGATGAACCACGGCGCCGCCCGCATCGCACGCGAAGAGGCGGATGCCGCAACTGCGCGCGACGGGAAGCCCCGCTTCGTCGCGGGCGCGATCGGGCCGACGAACAAGACGCTGTCGCTGTCGCCCGACGTGAACGATCCGGGCTTCCGCGCCGTGACGTTCGACGAGGTGAAGGAGGTTTACAAGGAGCAGGCCGAAGCACTGCTCGATGCGGGATCGGATTTCATCCTCATTGAAACGATCTTCGACACGCTGAACGCCAAGGCCGCGATCATGGGGCTTATCGAACTCGGCGAAACGCGCGGCGCACGCATCCCCATGATGATATCGATGACGATCACCGACATGTCGGGCCGCAATCTTTCGGGTCATTCGGTGGAAGCGTTCTGGTATGCGGTGCGCCATGCCGAGCCGGTGACGATCGGGCTCAACTGTTCGTTCGGCGCGAAGGAACTGCGCCCGCACGTGCAGGCATTGTCGCGCATCGCCGATACGCTGGTGATGGTCTATCCGAACGCGGGGCTTCCGAATGAACTCGGGCAGTATGACGAGGCGCCCGATACCACCGGCGGCATGATCCACGAATGGGCGGAGTCGGGGCTTATCAACATCGTCGGCGGCTGCTGCGGCACGACTGCTGCGCATATCGCCGCGATGGCCAAAGCCGTTGAGGGGCTGCCACCCCGCGCCATTCCGCACCTCGAACCGGCGATGCATCTTGCCGGTCTCGACGCCTTCACACTCGCCTGAACTGCACATCATGACACAGAACACCGCGCGTTTCGTCAATATCGGCGAGCGCACCAATGTTACCGGATCGGCGAAGTTCAAGAAGCTGATCATGGCGGGCGATTACACCGCCGCCATCGAGGTCGCGCGCGATCAGGTGGAAAACGGCGCACAGATCATCGACGTCAACATGGACGAGGGCCTGCTCGACGCCGAACACGCAATGGAGACATACCTGAAGCTCATCGCGGCGGAGCCCGATATCAGCCGCGTGCCGGTGATGATCGACAGTTCCAAATGGAGCGTGATCGAGGCGGGCCTGAAGTGCGTGACCGGCAAGCCGATCGTGAATTCGATCAGCATGAAGGAAGGCGAGGAAGCCTTCCTTGAGGCCGCGCGCAAGGTGCGTGCCTATGGCGCCGCTGCCGTCGTGATGGCATTCGACGAGGTGGGGCAGGCGGATACCGCCGCGCGCAAGGTCGAGATCTGCGAGCGCGCTTACAAGCTCCTCACCGCCAACGGCTTTCCGCCCGAAGATATCATCTTCGACCCCAACATCTTCGCGGTGGCGACGGGGATCGAGGAGCACAACAACTACGGCGTTGATTTCATCGAGGCGACGCGCGAGATTCGGAAACGCTGCCCGTACGTGCATATTTCGGGCGGGCTTTCCAACCTCTCCTTCAGTTTCCGGGGCAACGAGCCCGTGCGCCGCGCGATGCACAGCGTATTCCTGTATCACGCCATTCCGGCGGGAATGGACATGGCGATCGTCAACGCGGGCCAGCTCGACGTTTACGACACGATCGACCCCGAACTGCGCGAAGCGTGCGAGGATGTGGTTCTCAATCGCCGCCCGGATGCGACCGAGCGTTTGTTGGAGATCGCCGAGCGCTTCCGCGGCGATGGCCAGGTTGCCGAGAAGGCGACAGAGGAATGGCGGATGCTGCCCGTGCAGAAACGCCTGGAACATGCGCTGGTGAAGGGGCTCGACGCGTATGTCGTCGAGGATACTGAAGAAGCGCGGCAGCAGTTCGCCCGGCCGATCGAGGTGATCGAAGGTCCGCTGATGGCGGGCATGTCGGTCGTCGGCGATTTGTTCGGTTCGGGCAAGATGTTCCTGCCGCAGGTGGTGAAATCGGCGCGCGTGATGAAAAAGGCGGTCGCGCACCTCATTCCGTTCATCGAGGCGCAAAAGGAAGAGGGCTCGCGCGCTAAGGGCCGCATCGTGATGGCGACCGTGAAGGGGGACGTTCACGATATCGGCAAGAACATCGTGGGCGTCGTGCTTCAGTGCAACAACTTCGAGGTCATCGACCTTGGCGTGATGGTGCCGTTCCAGACGATCTTGAAAACAGCGCGCGAACAGAACGCCGACATGATCGGGCTTTCCGGCCTCATCACGCCTTCGCTCGACGAGATGGTGACGGTGGCGGCCGAGATGGAGCGCGAGGGGTTCACCATGCCGCTTCTGATCGGTGGCGCGACCACAAGCCGCGTACACACCGCGCTCAAGATCGAACCCGTTTATTCGGGGCCGACGCTGCACGTGCTCGATGCGAGCCGCGCGGTGGGCGTGGCGAGTGCGCTGACGTCCGACAACATGAAGGGCAAGCTCGTCGAGGAGACGCGCGCCGAATATGCGATGATCCGCGAGGAGCGCGCGAGCCGGGGCGAGGGCAAGCTGGTGAGCATCGCCGACGCGCGCGCGAATGGTTTCCCGGCGGATTTCGCGGCGCATCCGCCGGTGAAGCCAGCGACGTCGGGCGTCCGCGTGATTGACGACGTGACCGTGGATACGCTGATCCCGTACATCGACTGGACGCCGTTCTTCCGCGCGTGGGAACTCGCAGGCAACTACCCCGCCATCCTGAATGACGCGGTGGTGGGCGAAAGCGCGCGGTCGCTGTTTGCCGACGCGCAAAAGATGCTGGAGCAGATCGCGGGCGAACGCTGGCTGAGCGCGCGCGGCGTTGTCGGCTTCTGGCCGGTGCGGCGCGAGGGCGACGATATCGTCGTGTACGCGGACGAAAGTCGCTCGAAGGCGATCGGCCGCTTCGCCATGCTCCGCCAGCAGATCGAGAAGCGCGCAGGCCGTCCCAACATGTGCCTTGCCGATTTCATCTCGCCCGAGGCGGACTGGATCGGCGGCTTCGCGGTAACGGGCGGAGAGGGGATCGACCTTCATTCCGAACGCTTCCGCCGCGCGCATGATGACTATTCGGACATCATGCTGAAGGCGCTCGCCGACCGCCTCGCCGAAGCCTTCGCCGAATACTTGCACGAGCGCGTGCGCCGCGAGCTTTGGGGCTATGCGCCCGATGAGCGGCTGACGAATGAGGAACTGATCAAGGAGCGCTACAAGGGCATACGCCCGGCGCCCGGCTATCCGGCGTGCCCGGATCACACGCTGAAGCCCGAGCTGTTTCGCCTGCTCGGCGCGACGGCGGCGACGGGGATCGTGCTCACCGAGGGGCTCGCGATGCTTCCTACCGCGAGTGTTTCGGGCTTCTATTTCGCGCATCCGGAGGCATCGTATTTCGGTGTCGCGCGTATCGGCCGTGATCAGCTTGAGGATTATGCCGCGCGGTGCGGTCTTCCGGTCGAGGACGCGGAACGCTGGCTTCGCCCCAACCTCTGACACGAAAAAAAAACGCCGGCGGATCACATGATCCACCGGCGCATCCGGGATTGAGGGAAAGGGAAAACGGCCGGGTGTTATTGAGCGTCGGGCTTGCCGTCACCATCGGCATCGACCGCGTCAGGCTTGCCGTCGCCGTTCGTGTCCCATGCATCGGCCTTGCCGTCGCCGTTCGTGTCCCATGCGTCGGGCTTGCCGTCGCCGTTCGTGTCGATCGTGGGCGGTGCATCCGCGCTCTGTGCGAGCGCCACAGCCGGTACACCGGCAACCATCAAGGCGCCGAGCGCCGCTCCAAGGAGCTTTTCGATTTTCATTGCAATCACCTTTGTCTGTCCGGTTCGCCCCCCGGCACGGCAAAGGTTGGTCGGGCGGCGGGTTCAGGCAACCGGCGCGGCGATGAAACGCCCTGCGAGGCGGATGGGAACGGAGTTCCCTTCGGCCTGCCTTATTTCCGGCACATTTCGTTCAGCCGAAGGTTTCGGCGGCCTCCACGGATTTCCACCCGCGCGTCGTGAGTCGTTCGATCGGGCGGAAGCGGGTCTTGTAGCTCATCCGCTCGCAGCCTTCGATCCAGTAGCCGAGGTAGACGAAGTCGAGCCCGGCGGCAGTCGCCTGCCGGATATGATCCATGATGATGAATGTGCCGAGGCCTGATCGCGTAGGGTGCGCGGGGTCGAAGAAGCTGTAGACCATCGAGAGCCCGTCCGCCTGCCGATCGGTAAGGCAGCAGCCGATGAGGCGCCCCTGCCGGCCATCGACCATCGGCTCGCGGTACTCGATAATGAGCGTGTTGACGGGCGTCTGCTCGACCATCTCGGCATAGTCGTAGGCGTCCATGCGCGTCATGCCGCCCTCGGGATGGCGCTGGCCGAGGTAGGCGCGCAGCAGATCGAACTGCTCGGGCGTCGTCCACGGCTCGCAGATGCTGACTTCGATATCGTCGTTGCGGCGCATGATGCGGCGCTGCGTCTGGCTCGGCGCAAAGCGCTGTGCCAGCACCCGCACCGAAACGCATGCGTTGCAGCCTTCGCAGCTCGGCCGGTAGACGACGTTCTGACTGCGCCGGAAGCCGATGCGTGACAGCGCCTCATTCAGCTCAACGGCGTCCTCGCCGCGCAGCTCGGTGAAGACCTTGCGTTCCAGCTTGCCCGGCAAATATGGGCAGGGGCTGGGCGCCGTCACGAAAAATCGCGGGAATCGGAACGTCTGGTCTGTCACGGCTGCGAATTATGGTGCGATGTTGCCGGTTTGGGAAGGCATCGCCTGCACGGCTCGTCGCCCGGCACTCGGGGCGAGCGCGGGCGGTTCGTCAAGAAGGATGATCGTGATGCGCCGGTTTTCGGGCCGGGCGGGGGCATCGGGCAGCAGCGGCGCGCTTGCGGCGCGGCCGGTCACGGCGGCGAAGCGGTCCGCGGGGATGCCGCCGGCCGCGAGGATATCGCGCACGGCGACCGCGCGGCGTGCGGAAAGCTGCCAGTCGTCGCCTTCTCCGGCACTGTCGGTGTGCCCTTCGACGGCGATGCGGTTTGGCAGGCTGCCGATCCGTGCCGCGACCGCGCGAAACGCCTCGGGCGCGAGGGGCAGGGCGCTGCCCTGCGCGAACATCGGGCGAAGGGCGGTGTCGGTCAGTTCGATGTGGATCCCGTCGGCGGACGGCGCGAGGAGGACGTTGTCGGCAAGCGGCGCAAGGTCCGGATCGATGGCGAAGGCGGTGCGGATATCGCGAAGCAGGGCGTCGGACCGGGCACGGCCCGCGTCGCTCGGCGCCAGCATGATCGGCTCGGACCCGCCGCTCGTGAGCGCAGGCGAGGGCGTGAAATAGTCGGCAATGCCTTGCAGCGACACCTTGTCCGAACTCGAAATGAGCCAGAGCAGCATGAAGAACGCCATCATCGCAGTGGCGAAGTCGGCGTAGGCGACCTTCCACTGCACGTTCACCGGCCGCACGCCGCGCGGCGCCTGACGCGCACGACGCCGAATAAGGGGACGCGCGTTCGCGGCGGGACGGAGATGACGGCTGGCCATGGCGCCGCCGAGTTTAGCGGGCGGAGGTTAAGCGGGCGCTAAGCGCGTCTGCGAACAGTTTTCCGCCGTCCGGCGCGTGCGAGAGGAACAGCGCCGGTTCGATTAGCTCCAGTTCCATCAGCCGAAGCCCGCCGTCGGCACCGCGCACCATGTCGATGCGCGCGTAGAGCGCTTCGCCGGGGGCGGCCCGCAGGGCCTGCTGGGCCACCGCGCGGGCCTCGGTGGGGGCTTCGACGGTGATCTCGCGTCCGCCGAACTGCTCCTGCACACGGAAATCCCCGGCGGAGGGCACTTTCAGGATCGCATGGCTGAATGCGCCGCCGAAGTAGAATAGCGAATATTCGCCCTCCGTGGCGATCGCCGCCATCATCGGCTGGATCAGCATCGGCTTGCCGCGCACGTCGTTGGGGAGAGGATCGTTGGCAGCCAGCCGATAGGTGCCGTCCGCGCCGCCCGATACCGGGGGCTTCACGATCACCGTGTCGCCGAAGCGGGCGCGGGCTTCCGCTATATCCGCGTCGGAAAGCGCCGGAGCGAAGACGGTCGGAATTACCGGTACGCCCTTCGCTTCCAGATCGAAGAGGTAGCGCTTGTCGGTGTTCCAGCGCATCAGCGGCACGGGGTTTGCGATCTGCATGCCCGCCGCTTCCCATGCGTCGAGTGCAGCCGACCAGTCGTCACCGCGCGATTGATAACCCCACGCGAGGAGCGGCAAGATGATGGTGTCAGCCGCGCTGAGCGGCGCTATCCACGGCTGGAAGCGGACGCTTTCGCCCAGGAGCGCGCGGAACTCGTCTTCGGCGCGCGGCACAAAGGACTCGTAGCCGCTATCTGGCGTCAGGATGCAGATTTGGGTCATGCTTGAACTCAGGCGATCTCGACCGAAGAGACTTCGTAGCCGCTTTCCTTCAGCGTTTCGATCAGGCGGTCGAGATGGTCGCGGTCGCGCGTTTCGCATTCGATGTCGGCATAGATACCTTTTGCGGAGAGGTTGGTGAACACGCGCTGGTGATACACCTCCACGATGTTGACCTGCATGTCGTCGAAGATGCGCGCGACGCCGAAGAGCTGTCCCGGCCGGTCGTTGAGGCGAATACGCAGCCGCGCGAGGCGACCCGCGCGGGCGAGATCGCGGAGCAGCACGTTCGCAAGCAGGCGCGTGTCGATGTTGCCGCCCGTGAGCGGCAGTCCGACGACGCGGCCCTTGAAGCGCTCTGGATAAGCGAGGAGGGCGGCAAGGCCCGCTGCGCCGGCGCCTTCCACGACGGTCTTTTCGATGTTGAGCAGCATCGCGGTCGCCTGTTCGAGCTTAGACTCGTCAACGAGCAGGATGTCTTTCACTAGCTGACGAACGATGCCCTGCGTGATGGTTCCCGGTTCCTTGACCGAGATGCCTTCGGCGATGCTGTCGCCGCCGCAGGGCAGCGTCTCGCCCTTCATCTTCGCGGCCATCGAAGGATAGAGTGCCGCCTGCACGCCGATGATCTCGACATCGGGGCGCATTGCGCGCGCCGCGATCGACATGCCGGAGATGAGACCGCCGCCGCCGATCGGCACGACAAGCGTATCGATTTTCGGTGCGTCGTTGAGCATTTCGACCGCGACCGTGCCTTGCCCGGCGATCACCTTGGGGTTGTCGAACGGGTGCACGAACGTGAGGCCGCGCTCGACTTCAAGCTCGCGGGCGCGGGCATAGGCTTCGTCGAAGTTGTCGCCGTGGAGTACGATCGTCGCGCCGTGGCCTTCGGTCTGCTGCACCTTCACCACGGGCGTGTAACGCGGCATCACGATCGTCGTGGGGATGCCGAGGCGCGTGCCGTGATAGGCGATGCCCTGCGCGTGATTTCCCGCCGACGCGGCGATGACGCCCTTCTTGCGCTGTTCGTCGGTGAGTGAAAGCAGCGTGTTGAGCGCGCCGCGCTCCTTATAGGCGGCCGTGAACTGAAGATTTTCGAACTTCAGCCACACTTCGGCGCCGAGGATATCGGAAAGCGTGCGCGATTTCAGGCAGGGCGTGTGGATGATGTGCGGCATGATCGCCATGTGCGCTGCCTCGATATCGGCAAACGTCACCGGCAAAGCCGCCACACCCTGAGAATCGCCCATCTGACCGTCCTGACATACGAAATTTGCACCGGCGCCATAGCCGATCTGGAAGCCGAGGCAAACAGCGGCTACCAAGCCGCGCGAACGGATTGAACAGGAGTCAGCCGATGGCGCGGGTCGCATTTCTTGGAATGGGTGTGATGGGTGCGCCGATGGCGCGGCATCTGAAGGCGGCGGGCCACGATGTTACCGTCTATAACCGCACGCGCGCCAAGGCGGAAAGCTGGGTCGCCGCTAACGGCGGCGCGTTCGCCAAAACCCCTGCCGAAGCCGCGAACGGCGCTGAGGTCGTGCTGACCTGTGTTGGTAACGACGATGATCTGCGCGCCGTGACGCTGGGGCCGGACGGGGCGTTCGCGGCGATGGCGCCGGGCAGTCTCTACATTGATCATACAACGGTTTCCGCTGCCATCGCGCGCGAACTTGCCGAGACGGGGGCCGAGCGCGGTATCGGCGTGCTCGATGCACCGGTTTCGGGCGGGCAGGCGGGCGCGGAGAATGGTCGCTTGACGATCATGGTCGGCGGCGACGCCGAGAGCTTCGCGCGCGGCGAGCCGGTGATGCAGGCCTATGCGCAGCGCGTCGGCCTGATGGGGCCGGCGGGTGCGGGCCAGCTTACCAAGATGGTCAATCAGGTTTGCATCGCCGGCGTTTTGCAGGGCCTCGCCGAGGCTGTGAACTTCGCGATGGAAGCGGGGCTCGATGCCAACGCCGTCGTTGACGTGATCTCCAAGGGGGCGGCGCAAAGCTGGCAGATGGAAAACCGCGCGCCGACGATGATCAGGGGCGAGTACGACTTCGGCTTCGCGGTCGACTGGATGCGCAAGGATCTGTCGCTGGTGCTCGGCGAAGCGCGAAACCTTGGGCTCTCGATGCCGCTCACCGCGCTGGTTGACCAGTTTTACGCCGACGTCCAGAACATGGGCGGAGGGCGGCAGGACACGTCCTCGCTGCTCAGACGGTTCAGGGGATAAGAACCATGCGGATCGCGCTTGCGTTTGCGGCTCTCCTCTCGGCAGGCGCGGTGGACGCGCGAACCTTGATCGTCAATGCGAACGGCTACACGCTCGACGATATCGGCAGGTTTCAGAAATTCGGAGGACTCGTCATCGGCGACGACGGTCGCGTCGAGCGCCTGCTGAAACCCGGCGAGACGGTCGACGGTGATGTGATCGACGCGGGGGGCAGGACGCTGCTGCCCGGTCTTATTGACGCGCACGGCCATGTCCTGGGCCTTGGCTTCCTGGCGCTTCAGATCGACCTGTCGGACACGACGAGCATCGACCATGCGCTCGCGAAGATCGCCTCACATGCGGCTGCGACTCCCGACCGGAAATGGATTGTCGGCGGCGGCTGGAATCAGGTGAGCTGGGGGCTCGATCGTTTCCCGACCGCCGAAGACCTCGACATTGCCGTGGCGGACCGCCCGGTCTGGCTGACCCGTGTCGACGGCCACGCGGGCTGGGCGAATTCGGCGGCGTTGAAGGCAAGCGGCATCACCGCGAAGACGCCCGACCCCGCAGGCGGCCGCATCGAGCGCGATGCGGACGGCGAGCCGACCGGCGTTCTCGTCGATACGGCGATGGAACTTGTGGAAAAGAAGCTGCCGCCGCCGACCGCAGCGGAAAACGCCGCCGCGCTTGAAACGGCGCTCCAGATCATGGCGTCCGTCGGACTTACCGGCGTTCATGACGCGGGCATCGATCCGGCGACGTGGTCGCTCTACGAGCAGTTCGCGAAAGACGGCAAGCTGACCGCGCGCATCTCCGCCATGGCGGGCGGCGCCGATGCGCTGCGGGCGATCGCACCGAAAGGGGCGACCGGCTGGCTCTATGAAGATCGCCTCGCGCTGAACACGGTCAAGCTGGTCGCGGACGGCGCGCTCGGCTCGCGCGGCGCGGCGATGCTCGAACCCTACAGCGATGACCCCGAAAACACCGGGCTGACGATGATTGAGGGCGCCAAGCTGCGCAACGTGATCGCGTCCGCCTCGATGCGCGGCTTTCAGGTGAACGTCCACGCTATTGGCGACAAGGCGAACCGCGAGGTGCTGGACGCGTTCGCGGACGTCCAGAAGATGGGTCAGCCGCTGGTGCGCCCCAGCATCGAGCACGCACAGATCATCGCGCCGGATGACCTCGCCCGTTTCGGCAAGCTCGGCGTGATCGCCTCGATCCAGCCAACGCACGCCACCTCCGACAAGGCAATGGCGGAAGCTCGCGTAGGGCCGGAGCGGATCAAGGGTGGCTACGCATGGAAATCGCTTGTGAACAGCGGCGCACGTATCGCGGGCGGATCGGATTTCCCCGTGGAGCCCGCGAATCCCTTCTACGGTCTCCACGCCGCCGTCACGCGGCAGGATCGGGGCGGAGAGCCGCCGAAAGGTTGGTATGCGAACGAGGCGCTCACCCGCCAACAAGCGTTCGCAGCCTTCACGACCGGGGCGGCTTACGCCGGGCAGCACGAGCGCGCGGTCGGCACGCTTACGCCGGGCAAGTGGGCGGACTTCATCCTCGTCGACGGCGACATTTTCAAGATGCCCGCGGGCGATATCTGGAAGGTGAGGGTGCTGGAAACGTGGCTTGCCGGAACGCGTGTCTACGCCCGGGATTAACCCCGCCTACTGCTGTTTCAAAACCGGGATGATGCTCGCGAAATCGTCGGTCCATGGTTCGAGTCCCGGCCTTTCGCGCAGCAACGCCCAGCCCGCCGGCCCCGCGCCGCCGCCGTACATAAGGTCCTGCATCCGCGTTTCGGTGGGGGTGAGTGCCACCCAGATCGAGCGCGAATAGTCTATCCCCGCAAGACCCGGATCGTAGGGCGTGTGGTCGCGCACGCGCGCCGTCCAGCCCATGTCGTTTGCGATTGATGCGATCACCGGCTGCAGGTCGATATGGCGGTTCGAGATGTGCACCATCAGCACGCCGTCCGGTTTCAGCGCGCCCGCATAAACCTTGAACGCCTCCTCGGTCATCAGGTGCATGGGGATCGCATCGGACGTGAAGGCGTCGATGGCGATGAGGTCGTAGGTGTGCCTGGGCTCCTTCGCGAGCGACAGGCGCGCGTCGCCCATCACCACGCGCAGGTCCGGTGTGCAGCGCGAGATATAGGTGAACAGCCGCTCGTCCCTCGCGATCCGGACGACCAGCGGATCGATCTCGAACGCGGTCCAGCCCTGTCCCGGCTGCGCGAAGCAGGAGAGCGAGCCCGCGCCCAGCCCCACATAGCCGACTTTGGCGAAGCGCCCGGCGATCTTCGGCAAGGCCGCGAACGCTTCGGCGACGCCGCTGCCCTTCGCGTAGTAGGACTGCGGCTCGCTCTGCAGGTCGGGGATCAGGCTCTGCACGCCGTGCAGCGTCGTGCCGTGCTCGAGCTGGCGGATGAGCCGCGCGCCATCGGCCTTTATGGTGTAGATGCCGAAGAAGCTGCGCTCGCGCGCCAGTTCGATGCGGCTGATCGCGATCGCCTGCCAGCCGCCCAGGCCGAGCATCAGCGCGCCGAAGCAGGCCGCGAAGGTGAGCCGCCGCCCGATCGAGAGCACGGCGGCAAGCGCGATGATGGCCAGCGCGGGCGCGGCGGTTTCGGCGCGATCGGCCAGGATCAGTTCGGTGTGCACCCACCATGAGGCGACGAGCGAGACGAGCGGCAAGACGATGTCGAGGACGAGGCCCCTGCGACCTTTCCAGAGCATCCCGATGCGCTTCGTCAGCGGCTTCGCGGGGATCAGCGCCGCCGCGCAGACGAGGAGGATCGGATGCTCGTACACCCAGTCGAACACCAGCGGCGCGACGATCGCGGAGAAAAAGCCGCCGATGACGCCGCCCAAAGAGATCCAGAGGTAGTAGTCGGTGAGCTGCGACGGTGGTGGGCGCCGCTCCGCGAGATGGCCGTGCAGCGCCAGTGCGACAACGAACAGCAGGACGAGGTTGGTGAGCGCCATCAGCAGCGCGAACACGCCCTGCGCGAGGAACGTGTAGCCGCCGAGCAGGAGCAGCAGGATAGGTGATGCCATCTTCGCCTGCTTCACGAAGATCGCCCCGCCCATCGAGAAAGCGACAATGAAGGTGACGAGGTAGAGCGCGAGCGGCACCACCCAGAGCAGCGGCACGGCGACGATATCCGTCGTCAGGTGCGTCGTCGTGGAGAGCAGCAGGCCCGATGGCACGGCGGCAAGCACCGTCCAGACCGCGCGCTCGCGCCACGTGGCGGGCGGAGCGGCCTCGGCAGCAGGCGCCGGGTCGCGTGCCGGGCGCCGAGCGCAGAAGGCGACGAGCAGCGCGAGGATCACGAAGCCGCCCGACCAGAGCCACGCCTGCTCCTTCAGCCGCAGATACGGTTCGACCGCGAATGGATAGGCGAGGAGCGCGAGCAGGCTTCCCGCATTGCTCGCCGCATAGAGGAAATAGGGGTCCGCCGCCGCTGGATCATCAACGCGCGCGTACCACGACTGCATCAGCGGCGCCTGCGCCGCGACGACGAAGAAAACCGGGCCGATCGAGGCGCCGAGCAGCGCCAGCAGCCACAGCATCGGCGGCAGCGTCTCGCGTCCGCCGACGTCGGCGAGACTGATCGGCAGCGTGAGCGCCGCGACGGCGAAGACCGCGAGGTGGACGATCGTCTGCCGCCGCTGCGCCATGCGGCTGATCGCATGGGCGTAGACGTATCCCGCGAGCAGCATCGCCTGGTAGAACAGCATGGCGACGTTCCACACCGCGGGCGCGCCGCCCAGTGTCGGCAGCGCCATGCGACCGAGCATCGGCTGGATGAGGAACAGGAGGAACGAGCCGAGGAAGATCGTCGCGATGAACAGCGGCCGCGCCGCCAATCCCCGCGACAGTGCGCCCTCGGCAGCTGTCATCCGAGCAACCGCGCCGCGTCGCGCGCGTAATAGGTGAGGATGCCCGAACAACCCGCCCGGCGGAACGCCATCAGCGCCTCGATGATCATCCTGTCGCGCTCGATGAGGCCGGCCCGCGCGGCGGTCTCCAGCATCGCGTACTCGCCGGAGACCTGATAGGCGAACAAGGGGATGTTGAATGCGTCCTTCACGCGGGCGATCACGTCGAGATAGGGCATCCCTGGCTTCACCATCACGCAGTCGGCCCCCTCGGCGATGTCGAGCGCGACTTCGCGCAGCGCCTCGTCGGCGTTCGCGGGGTTCATCTGATACGTCTTCTTGTCGCCTTTCAGGAAGCCGCCCGACCCGACCGCATCGCGGAACGGGCCGTAGAAGGCGGAGGCGTATTTCGCGGCGTAGCTCATGATCTGAACGTCGTGGAAGCTGCCTGCCTCCAGCACCTTGCGGATCGCGCCGACGCGGCCGTCCATCATGTCTGACGGGGCGATGATGTCCGCTCCGGCGCGCGCCTGCACGAGCGCCTGGCCTTGAAGCATCTCGATCGTCTCGTCGTTGAGGATGCGGCCGTCGTCCGAAAGCAGCCCGTCGTGGCCGTGCGTCGTGTAGGGATCGAGCGCAACGTCCGTCAGCACGCCGACGCCGGGCGCGGCCGCCTTGATGGCCTTGATCGCGCGGCAGGTGAGGTTGTCGGGGTTCAGCGCCTCGCGGCCGTCGGCGGTACGGCGTTCGGCGGGCGTGTTGGGGAAGAGCGCGATGCACGGGATGCCGAGGCTTTCGGCTTCCTTCGCAGCCTCGGCGACGAGATCGACCG
Source organism: Sphingosinicella sp. (assembly GCF_013911755.1). Classification (GTDB taxonomy): domain Bacteria; phylum Pseudomonadota; class Alphaproteobacteria; order Sphingomonadales; family Sphingomonadaceae; genus Sphingosinicella. The sequence goes on along the minus strand of NZ_JACESP010000012.1, from coordinate 28,257 downwards.
ACAGGCGCTCGACGCCCGGCATCGTCGGCACCGGCGTGCGCTCGCCCGTGCCTTCGGTGACGAACAGCGGCCAAATGAAATCGGCCGGAGAGAGCGTCACTTCCGCGAACAGCGCGCGCGACCAGGCGTGCGCGCGGGGGCGTCTCAGGCGGGTGGCGGGATAGGCGGCGGCGGATTTGAGGACGGGAGACATGGGCGGCATCTATGGTCGAAAACGCACGCCTTGAGAAGCACGGGCTTTACCGGGGTGCGGCGCGGGCGCTAAGCGCGGATCATGACGGGACTCACGATAGAAGCCGTGCTCACCGGCACCGCGCGCCCGCTGCGCGGCGAAGAGATGAGCGCGATCGCCAAGGCCCCCCGGCACGGCGCGGTGGTCGTGAAGCCGCTCGGCCTTGATGGCGATGAGCAGGCGGATACCGTCCACCACGGCGGCATCGACATGGCGATCCACCACTATCCGCGCGATCATTATGCGTGGTGGATGGAACGGATGCCTGATCAGCCGCTGCTCGACGCTGCGGGGGCGTTCGGCGAGAACATCTCGACGACGGGACTCGACGAGCACACCGCCTGCATCGGCGATCGCTACCGGCTCGGCACCGCGCTCGTCGAAATCTCGCAGGGCCGCCAGCCCTGCTGGAAACCGGCGCACCGGCTGGGGCGGCCCGCGCTCGTCGCCGAGATCGTCAAGACGGGTCGCTCGGGCTGGTATTACCGTGTGATCGAGCCCGGCGTCGTCGCGGTCGGCGACGTTCTGACGCTCGAACGCAGGCCGTATCCCGAATGGGCCGTGGCGCGTGTCTTCGGTTTGATCGTCGGCGGCGCGGGCAAGGCTGATCCCGCGTCGCTCAAGACGCTTGCGGGGCTGAAGCCGCTCTCCGCCGAATGGCGCGACCGCGCGCGGAGTTTGGCGTGACCTGTCCGCCCATTCTCGTTTTCGATTCGGGCATGGGCGGCCTCTCGGTGCTGGCGCCGATCCGCGCCGCGCTGCCGCAGGCGCCGGTGGTGTATGTGGCGGACAACGCCGGGTTTCCCTACGGCAGCAAGAGCGAGGCGGAAATCGCCGCACGCGTGCCCGCGCTGCTCGGGCGGCTGACGGAACGCTACCGGCCCCGGCTCATCGTCATTGCCTGTAACACCGCCTCCACGATCGCGCTGTCGCATGTGCGCGCCGCGCTCGACGTTCCGGTTGTCGGCACCGTGCCCGCGATCAAGCCCGCAGCCGAGGCGACGAAAACGAAGGTGATCGGCGTGCTCGGCACGCCCGCCACGGTGCGGCAGGCCTATGTCGACAATCTTGCCGCCGAGTTCGCGTCGGACTGCGTCGTGCTCCGCCACGGAGCACCCGACCTTGCCGCAATGGCAGAGGCGAAGCTGCGTGGGGAGGCGGTTCCGGCGGAGGACTATGCGGCGGCGATGGCGGGCCTCAGCGGGCAGCCGCACGGCGAGGATATGGATATCGTCGTACTCGCCTGCACGCACTTCCCGCTGGTCGAGGACGAACTTGCCGCCGCCGCCCGCCGTCCCATGCGGTTCGTCCACGGCGGTCAGGGGATCGCGCGCCGCGTCGCGCACCTGCTGCGCGATGCGGATTGGACAGGGTGCGAACCGGCAGGCCTTGCCGTTTTCACGGCGAGAGACGAAAAGGCCGCTGCGCTTGGGCCTTCATTGGCAGAACGCGGACTTGACGTTGATTATCTGTAAACAAAGGGATGGCGGCGAATTTTATGACGACGCATGAGGAATTGCTTGCGCGCCTCAACGCCGATCTGCCGCCGACCGGTATTTTGCTCGGCGCCGAGATTCTGGAGCTGGACCCGTCGGGTCGCGTTCGCATGTCGTTCGTCGCGACGCCCGCGTTCTGCAACCCCAACGGAACCGTACAAGGCGGTATCGTTGCCGCGATGCTCGACGACGCGGCGGAGATGGCCTGCGTTGCCGATGCGGGCAAGCGCATCTTCGTCGCGACGATCGAGATGAAGGTGAGCTTCCTGCTGCCCGCGAAGGCCGGGAAACTCTATGCGGAGGGGCGCGTCATCAAGCGCGGTCGCATGATCGCGTTTCTTGAGGCCGACCTTTTCGATGGCGAAGGCGCGCTCCTTGCGCGTATGACCTCCACCGCCGCGCCGCGTGCATTCTGAACGACTTGAGGGAAGCTGGATGACCGACGACATCGTGTTTGAAAGGCGCGGATGCGCCGGACTGATCACACTGAACCGACCGCAAGCGCTGAATGCGCTCAATCGCGAGATGTGCCTCGCGCTGCACCGTCAACTCGATGCGTGGGCCGGCGACGACGCGGTTTCGGTGGTGATCATTCGCGGCGCGGGTGAAAAGGCGTTCTGCGCGGGCGGCGACGTGGTAGGCCTCTACCATTCCGGCAAGGAAGGCACGTCGGAGTGGGAAGGCTTCTTCGCGGACGAATACCGCATGAACCTTGCCATCGGCACGTTTCCGAAGCCCTACGTGGCACTTGTCGACGGTTTCAGCATGGGCGGCGGTGTCGGCGTCTCGGTCCACGCGCCGTACCGCGTCGTTACCGAAAAGACGCTGTTCGCCATGCCTGAAACCGGCATCGGCCTAATTCCCGACGTCGGCGGCACGCACGCGCTCGCGCAGATGCCGGGCGAGGTCGGCACCTATCTCGGCCTCACCGGCGCGCGTCTGAAAGCCGCGGACTGCATGTATGCGGGCTACGGCACGCACCACACCGCCAGCGCTCGGATCGAGGCGCTGACCGATGCGCTCGCGCAGGGCGGCGATGTGCCCGAGACGCTGAACGCCTTCCATTCGGATGCGGGGCCTGCGCCGCTTGAGGCGGTTCGCGCCGAGATCGATCGGCACTTCGCCTTCGATACGGTGGAGGCGATCATGGAATCGCTCTCACTCGGCAGCGACTGGGCGGTGGCGCAGCGCGACGTGCTGATGAAGATGTCGCCGACGAGCATGAAAATCAGCCTCCGCGCGCTCCGTGAAGCGAAAGGCGACGACCTCGCCGGATGCCTTCGCCGCGAATACCGGCTGGTTTCCGCGATCAAGTCCGGCCATGATTTCTTCGAAGGGATCCGCGCCCAGCTCATCGAGAAAGACAAGTCGCCGCGCTGGCGTCCCGCCGCGCTCCGCGACGTGACCGATGAAATGGTGGACGGCTACTTTGCGCCGCCGGCGTGGGGAGACCTCAGCTTTTGAATGGCAGCGCACTTGTCGTCGGCCTTGGCCTCAATGGCCTCGGCGTCGTGCGGTCGCTGGCGGCGGCGGGCATCCGCGTGCACGCTTTCGACGACACGATGGGGCCCTATACAGCAACGCGCCACGGCACGAAGGCGAGGGCGCCGCTTGCTGGCGAAGGGCTTGTCGAAGCGCTCGCGGCATACCGCGCGCGGCTCGATCACGACCCCGTACTGTTACTGACGCGCGAGGACAGCGTTGCCACGGTGGCAGCGAACCGGGACCGGATTGCCGGCTATCGCATCGCGATGCCGGACCGCGACGTCGTGGAGGCGATGGTCAACAAGGACCGGTTCATGCCCATTGCGGCGCGTGCCGGGCTTTCCGTGCCGCGCACGGTGACGCTGCGCAGCGCCGATGATCTCGCGCTGCTGGACACGCTTACGCCGCCTCTGATCGTGAAGCCGAGCGAACACGTCGCCGCCTATCAGGCGCGCTTCAAGAAGGCGTACGTGTTCGACAGCGCCGCCGACGCCGCCCCGATGATCCCGGACATGCTCGCTGCTGCGGGCGAACTCGTGGCGCAGGAATATGTGCCGGGGGACGACGGCAGCGTGTTCTTCTGCCTCGGCTATTTCGGCGCGGAGAGCGACATGCTCGCCGCCTACACGGGCTACAAGACGGCAAGCTGGCCGCCGCGCGTGGGCGGCACGGCAGGCTGTGCGCCCGCGCCCGAAGCGCACGCGCGCCTCGCCGCCGACACGCAGGCGTTTTTCGCCGCGGCGCGCTTTCAGGGCATGGGCAGCCTCGAATTCAAGCGCCACGCGATAACGGGCGCGTTCATCATGATCGAGCCGACCGCTTGCCGTACCGACTATCAATCGGAGCTGGCGACGCTGAACGGTGTGAATCTGCCCGCGGTGCAGTTCGCCGATCAGATGCGCCTGCCGCTGCCCGACGCCCAGCCGAAACACCGGTTAGGCTGGCGCGATCCCGGCGCGGTCGCATCCGGCGCGGTCGTGCCCAAATCGGGCTCCGGTTGGCGGGCGGTCGACGCACTCTGGCGCGCTGACGATCCCGGCCCCTGGTTCTCCGTCGGCGGCAATCGTATCGCACGCAAGCTCGGCCTCGCCGGACGGCGATGAAACCTTAACCGACTCCAGCTAGGTGGAGCCCATGCTCGATACTTTGAAATCGCTCTACAACGACTTCCAGCTTGCCCCCGCCGAGCGCGAGGCAAAGAAACGCGACGCAGCCGGGCTGCCGTTCGCCGATCCCGGTATCGATGCTGCCGTGGCGGCCTGCACCGCATGGCTCGGCCGCGCGCAGGATTGCTCGGCCACTGCCGACGGCGGCGTCGCGCGCGACTATCACGTCGCGAAGGGTTGGGCGACGAGCTACCCCGAAACCACCGGCTACATCATCCCGACGCTGCTGGTGCTGGGCGAGGAAGCCCGCGCGCGGCGGATGCTCGACTGGCTCTGCGCGATCCAGCTCGAAGACGGCGGCTTCCAGGGCGGCAAGATCGATGCCGTGCCGGTGAAGTCCGTCACCTTCAACACCGGCCAGATCCTGATCGGCCTCGCCATCGGCGCCCGCACGTTCGGCGACGCCAAGTATCTGGACGCCATGCACGGCGCCGCGCGCTTCCTCCGGGATTCGCTCGATCCCGACGGCTGCTGGCGTTCGCACCCGTCGCCGTTCACGCACGCGGGTGAAAAGGCCTATGAAACGCACGTATCGTGGGGCCTGTTCGAAGCCGAGCGCACCACGCCCGGCGAAGGCTATGGCGCAGCCGGGCTGCGTCAGGTCGATTGGGCGCTGGGCAAGATGCAGGCAAACGGCTGGGTCGATGATTGCTGCCTGCAGCACAAGGACAAGCCGCTCACACACACGCTCGGCTACTACCTGCGCGGCGTTGTCGAGGCGCACCGGCTTTCGGGCGAGCAGCGCTACCTCGACGCGGCGCTGAAGATGGCGCGCGCCCTCGTCGGCGCGCTCCGCGGCGACGGCGCACTTCCGGGCCGTCTCAGGTCGGACTGGTCGGCGGCGGTCGAGTGGTCGTGCCTCACCGGCAATGTGCAGATTGCCGAAAGCTTGTTCTATCTCGCTCCGCTCGGCGGCGGCGACGCTTTCGTCAAGGCAGGCAAGGGTCTGAATGGCTTCGTGCGCCGCACGATCGCCGTGGACGGCAATCCCGATCTCGTCGGCGGCGTGCGCGGCTCGTTCCCGATCGACGGTGAATACGGCCAGTGGGCGTACCTCAACTGGGCCGCGAAATTCGCCATCGACAGCTTTCTTGTCGAGAAATTGATCTAAGTCATTCCAGCTCCTCGTTAAAGTTGCGAATAAATCGCAACAGAAGGCTGCGACATAAAGTGGGGTGACGGCGATGCCACCTCCGATGTAAAGCGGTCAAAACGGCGGGCAGGACGGGTTAGAGAGCGTGGATTACAACCGCATTTTCCAGGACGCGATCGATCGCCTTCATGCCGAGGGCCGCTACCGCGTTTTTATCGACATCCTGCGCAATCGGGGCAACTACCCGAACGCGCGCTGCTTCGCCGGCCATAACGGCGCGCGCCCGATCACCGTCTGGTGCTCGAACGACTATCTCGGCATGGGCCAGCATCCGGACGTGATCGCCGCGATGGAAGAGACGCTGCGCGACGTCGGCGCGGGCTCGGGCGGCACGCGCAACATCGGCGGCAACACGCACTATCACCTGGAGCTTGAGAACGAGCTTGCCGAGCTTCACGGCAAGGAAGCCGCGCTGCTCTTCACCTCGGGCTATATCTCGAACGAGGCGACGCTTTCCACGCTCGGCAAGCTGCTGCCGGGCTGCATCGTGTTTTCGGACGAGCTGAACCACGCCTCGATGATCGCGGGCATCCGCGGCGCGGGCTGCGAGAAGCGCGTGTTCCGTCACAACGATCTCGAACATCTCGAAGAGCTGCTTGCCGAGGCGCCAAGGGACGCTGCGAAGCTGATCGCGTTCGAAAGCGTCTACTCGATGGACGGCGACATCGCGCCGATCGCCGAAATCTGCGACCTCGCCGACAAGTATAACGCGCTGACGTATCTGGACGAGGTCCACGCGGTCGGCATGTACGGCGACCACGGCGGCGGTATTTCGGAGCGGGACGGTGTCGCGCACCGCCTGACCATCATCGAAGGCACGCTCGCCAAGGCGTTCGGCATCATGGGCGGCTACATCGCGGCGTCCAAGACGCTGACGGACGTGATCCGCAGCTACGCGCCGGGCTTCATCTTCACGACCAGCCTTGCGCCGGTGCTCGTCGCCGGCGCGCTCGCCAGTGTGCGCCACCTGAAATCGTCCTCCGTCGAGCGGGAGGGTCAACAGGCCGCCGCCGAGATGCTGAAGACGAAGATGCAGGGCGCGGGTCTACCCGTGATGCCGTCCACCACGCACATCGTGCCGCTGCTCGTCGGCGATCCCGCGAAGTGCAAGAAGATCAGCGACATCCTGCTCATCGAGTACGGCGTTTACGTGCAGCCGATCAACTACCCGACAGTGCCGCGCGGCACGGAGCGTCTGCGCTTCACCCCGGGCCCCAATCACAGCGAAGCGATGATGGACGACCTCGTCCGCGCGCTCGCGGAAATCTGGGACCGCCTGGAAATGCGCATCGCGGCCTAACGGGCCTTTTCGAGATACGGACGCGGGTCTACGGCAACAAAACCCGGCGTCGTTCCGGCGAAATGCTCCAGCCAGTATTTGTGGCCTGATCCGACGAGCACCAGCACGCGCTCGCCCGGCTTCGCGATAAGGCCGATCTTGGCGAACATCTTGGCGTTTCGCATGTACCACATGGCGTTCAGCACGGCGCCCGGCTGATCCTCGCCGTCGCCGAAGCGGAGCATGCCGTAGTAGCCTTTCGCGTGTTCGGCCGCGTTGCGGGCAGGGTCGTTGATGGTGAGCAGCAGTTCGGAGATCGACTGAGTTTCCTGCGCCTTCGTCTGCGCCTCGGCCTGCCGCCGGAAATAGTCGAACACCGCGTCGAGTTCGCCCTTCTGTCCGTGGGCGGTGGCGAAGACTTCCACTGGGCCGAACGGAAAGTAGTCGGGCTCGCCGGGTCCGGGTTGCTCATCGAAGCCGTAGACCTCGGCGTGGCCGAGCTTTCGAGCCAGCCGGAAGCCGATCTGGACGACCTCGTTGGTCTTCGTCTCCAGGTCTTTGGGCTTGAATGCTCGGTATCCGGGAACCGTGAACGGCTGGGGATACTGCCATTCCACCAGCACCTTGTCGGGCTTCCACGCCGCGAGCGCGTCCGTCAGCCGTTCGAGTTCCGCCTGCCGGGCAGGGGCGGTCACGTCGTCCGCCTTCACGTTCGCCTTGTCCATACCGGCGTTCGAGAAATGGTAGGTGCCGAGCACCATGATTGAAGTGTCCGCGGCGGCAGCCGGGAAGGCGATGACGGCCCCGATGAGGGCAAGCGTGGCAATGCGCATGGAACCTCCCTGTTTGTGTATTATTTATGCAATACACTTCCTCGATAGGCAAGCCGCACCGCGCACGCTAAGCTCCCGTCATGGCGACGAAAACCATCAACCTCGCGCTTCAGGGCGGCGGCAGCCACGGCGCGTTCACCTGGGGCGTTCTCGACCGGCTGCTCGAGGACAAGCGCATCGAACTCTCCGCCATTTCGGGCACCAGCGCGGGCGCGATGAACGCCGCCGCGCTTGCGCAGGGCTGGATGACGGGCGGTCGCGACGGCGCGCGGGAATGTCTCGACCGCTTCTGGAAGCGTGTTTCCGACGCGGCGATGTTCGTGCCCGTGCGCGATACGCCGTGGAGCGACTGGTGGGCGGCGTGGACCGGGCACGGCACGTCGGGCCGCGAAATCCTCCGGCAGGTATCGCGTGCCATGAGCCCGTATCAGTTCAATCCCGCGGGTTTCAATCCGCTGCGCGATATCGTTGCTGACTCCTTCGATTTCGAGAAGATCGGGAGTTGCAGGGCGCTGACGCTGTTCATCGCGGCCACCAACGTGTTCACGGGCAAGGTGCGCGTGTTCTCGGGTCACGAGGTAACGGCGGATGTGCTCGCCGCCTCCGCCTGCCTGCCGCAGCTCTTTCAGGCGGTCGAGATCGACGGCGAGCCCTACTGGGATGGCGGCTACATGGGCAATCCGGCACTGTTCCCGCTGTTCTACCACCCGGGGCCGGAAGACATATTGCTGGTGCAGGTCAGCCCGATCGAGCGCCGACAGCTGCCCACCAGCGTCGAGGACATCGACAACCGCATTGACGAGATCGCCTTCAACGGCTCGCTTCTGCGCGAACTGCGCGCCGTCGAGTTCGTCGACCGCTTGATCGAGACCGGCCAGATCGTCGCGGGGAGGCGGTATCGCAAGATCCTGATGCACCGTGTCGACGGCGGGGAGGAGCTTGCCGCCTATTCGCCGGCGACCAAGGTAAATGCGGACTGGCCTTTCCTCACCGCCCTGCGCGACCTGGGGCGGGTGAAGGCGGAGCAGTGGCTGAAGGCGAACTACGGGGCCGTGGGGAAGACGGCGACGCTCGATCTGAGGGGGATTTTTGAATAGCGTAGAGGTTGTGCGTCCCTCGACTTCGCTCGGGATGATGATCGTCGCGTAAGAAGGGTTTTCATCCCGAGCGAAGTCGAGGGACGCACAGCGCAGCCCTGTGTTACAATTCTTGGTAGCGCCGGAAGGGTCGCTCCCCTAGATAGTGCGCTCACGCGAATCGCACCCGCAGCTTGCATGAGGCCCGCCGCTCCATGTCCGTTATCGCCATTGGCAGCGACCACGCCGGTTACGTCCTGAAGTCCGCTGTTGCGGACTGGCTGAAGGAAGCCGGTCACGAGGTGCTCGACCTCGGCACGAACGGCGGCGAGTCCGTCGATTACCCGGATTTCGGCCGCGCGGTCGGCGAAGCAGTCGCCTCTGGCAAGGCCGAGAAGGGCGTTGTCGTCTGCGGCTCCGGCATCGGCATTTCGATCGCGGCGAACCGCGTGAAGGGCGCGCGCGCTGCGCTCTGCATGAACGGGCTGATGGCCCGGCTGTCGCGCCAGCACAACGATGCGAACATCCTTGCGCTCGGCGAACGCCTGATCGGCATCGAGACGGCGCGCGACTGCCTCAATGAATTTCTGAACACGCCCTTCGAGGGCGGACGTCACCAGCGGCGCGTCGACAAATTGTCGGCGTAGCCCACGAAGGAGATACGAGCATGAGCACCGCCGCCGCCACGCCGCTTGCCCAGGACGGGTTTTTCACGGACGGTGTCGCCACTGCCGACAAGGCGGTTTTCGACGCGATCACCAGGGAACTGACCCGCGAGCGCGACCAGATCGAGCTGATCGCCTCCGAAAATATCGTCAGCCGCGCCGTTCTGGAAGCGCAAGGCAGCGTGTTCACCAACAAGTATGCCGAGGGCTATCCCGGCAAGCGCTACTATCAGGGCTGCGCCCCTTCGGACGAGGTCGAGCAGCTTGCCATCGACCGCGCGCGCAAGCTCTTCGACTGCGCCTATGCCAACGTGCAGCCGCACTCCGGCGCGCAGGCGAACGGCGCGGTGATGATGGCGCTGGTACAGCCGGGCGAGACGATCCTCGGCATGAGCCTCGCCGCCGGCGGCCACCTGACACACGGCGCGCCGCCCGCGCAGTCCGGCAAGTGGTTCAACGCCGTGCAATACGGCGTGCGCGAAAGCGATCACCTCGTCGACTTCGACGAGGTCGAGCGGCTGGCGCTGGAGCACAAGCCGAAGCTCATCATCGCGGGTGGCTCGGCCTATCCGCGCACGCTCGATTTCCCGCGCTTCCGGGAGATCGCCGACAAGGTGGGCGCGTATCTGCTCGTCGACATGGCGCACTTCGCCGGTCTCGTCGCGGCGGGGCTGCACCCGAGCCCGCTGCCGCACGCGCATGTCGTCACCACCACCACGCACAAGACACTGCGCGGCCCGCGCGGCGGCATGGTGCTCTCGAATGACGAGGCGATCGGAAAGAAGATCAACTCGGCGGTGTTCCCCGGCCTTCAGGGCGGCCCGCTGATGCACGTGATCGCCGCGAAGGCCGTGGCGTTCGGGGAGGCGCTCGATCCGAGCTTCAAGGTCTATGCGCAGGCGGTGATCGCCAATGCGAAGACACTCGCTGGTCGCCTCAAGGAGCGCGGCTGCGATGTCGTCGCGGGCGGCACGGATACGCACCTCGCGCTGATCGACCTTCGCCCCAAGGGCCTCACCGGCAAGGATGCCGACGAGACGCTGGAGCGCAGCCACATCACCTGCAACAAGAACGGCGTGCCGTTCGATCCGCTCCCGCCGACGAAAACGAGCGGCATCCGCGTCGGCTCGCCCGCCGGAACGACGCGCGGCTTCGGGCAGGCCGAGTTCACGCTGATCGCCGACATGATCGCCGATGTGCTCGATGGTCTTGCCGCAAACGGCGCCGAGGGCAATGGTGCGGTCGAGGCGGACGTGCGGGCGCGCGTGAAGGCGCTTTGCGACCGCTTCCCGATCTATCCGGGGCTCTGACGCACAAGGTCGGGGAAGGGGGGACGAGCGATGCGCTGCCCGTTTTGCGGAGGCGAGGATAGCCAGGTCAAGGACTCGCGTCCGACCGAAGACGGCAGCGCGATCCGCCGTCGTCGTCAGTGTCCGGCGTGCGGCGCGCGCTTCACGACGTTCGAGCGTGTGCAGCTTCGCGAGCTGGTGATCCTCAAGAAGTCCGGCGACAAGGAAGTCTTCGAGCGCGACAAGCTCGCCCGCTCCATCGAGATCGCCTGCCGCAAGCGGCCGATCGCGCCCGAGCGCATCGAGCGGCTGGTGTCCGGCATTGTCCGCCAGATGGAGGCGATCGGCGAGGCCGAGATCGAGGCCGAGGTGATCGGGCAGGCGGTGATGGAAGGGCTGAAGACCCTCGACGCCGTCGCCTACGTGCGTTTCGCCAGCGTCTATCGCGATTTCCGCGAGGCGAAGGACTTCGAGGAGTTCATCGGCGCCATCGAAACCGTCGCGAGGACGGGGGCGAAGTGACCGGCGCGGCGGCCGGTCCGCCGCCGCCCGCCATTGTGCTGGTGCGGCCGCAGCTGGGCGAGAATATCGGCAAGGCCGCCCGCGCAATGCTCAACTTCGGGCTCGCCGAGATGCGCCTTGTCTCCCCGCGCGACGGCTGGCCGAACCCCGATGCGGGTCCGGCGGCGAGCGGTGCCGACATCGTGCTCGAAAATGCCCGCGTCTACGAAACTGTCGCCGACGCTGTGGCGGACTGCGCGTTCGTCTACGCCACCACCGTGCGCAAGCGCGGGCTCACCAAGGAAGTCGTCGGCCCCGGAAAGGCCGCGCAGGACACGCGCGGCCGCGCCGGGCGCACCGCGATCCTGTTCGGCCCCGAACGCTCGGGCCTTGAAACCGACGATGTCGCGCTCGCGCAGGCGATCCTCACCGTGCCGGTGAACCCCGAATTCGGGTCGCTCAATCTCGCGCAGGCGGTCATCCTCTTCGCCTACGAATGGTCGAAAGCCGGCGTGGGCGAGGCGTCTACTTTCGACAACTACGAAGGCCCGGCCCCCCAGGCCGACCTCGAAGGCCTCATCGGCCAGCTCGAGACAGCGTTGGATGCGGCGGAATATTTCCGCGTCGAAAGCCGCGCACCCGCCTCGCGCCGCACGCTCAGGAACATGCTTACCCGTCCGGGCTACTCGGCAAAGGAGGTACGAACGCTGAGGGGCGTCATCACGGCGCTGACGAAAGAGCGGAATTGAAGTTGCGCGCTATCCGGGTAGAATTGCAGCCCCGAAGTCACAGGGAGTATCGTGTGAGAGCTAGGATTTTGGCAGCCGTATGGGTCGTATTTGGTTTCGGCGGCTTGGCCTTTGCGTCTCCGGAACGGGATTCTGCGGCTGGCGAAGAGGCTGACCCGATGGTCTGCAAGCGACCCGAGCCTGAGGTCGGCACCCGCTTGCGGCCAGCGAAGGTTTGCAAGCCCAAGAGTGTATGGGAAGCCGAGGGAGCGATCCACAAGAACGCCGCCGAAGATCATTTCCGTCGGCACCGCACTGTCGGCAGTTCGCTGTCGCAATAGCGAACGCGGACCCTTTTCGGATTTCTACGGCCCTAGCGCAGATTGTCCTGCAAGAACGCGCGGATGCGCGTCAGCATGTCGATGCGAGCGTCGCTATCGATAAGACCGTGCTGAAGCCCGTCATACTCGACATAATCAACCGACTTGCCTTCTTTGCGAAGCTCGCGCGCCATGGAGCGCGATTGATTGACGTTCGTATTGAGGTCGATCGAGCCGTGAAACATCAAGACAGGGGCGCGAATGGCGGCGGCGTTCTTCGCGGGTGAGGCGGTGTTAAGCTCCGGCCCGCTGCCGACAAGATTTCTGACGAGGCGGCCTGTTACGAAATTTCGCTTATCATTGACGTGTTGCGCAAAATCCGTGACCGGGGCGATCGCGACGGCAGCCTTGTAGAGCGCGGGATCGACGACGTTTGATTGCAGGGCAGCGTACCCGCCATAGCTCCATCCCACGATCGCCAGGCGTCCTGGGTCTGCGATCCCGCTCGCAACGGCCCAGCGGGCACTGTCGTTGATGTCGCCGATCGCCTGGCGCCAGCCCTGGAAACCGTTCTCGCCGAGCCATTCGTCTCCATAACCCCATGAGCCGCGGTAATTGGGTTGGAGCACCGCATAACCGATTGCGGCGAGGTACTGAGGAAGCCAATCGAATCCCCAGGTGTCGCGAGATGAGGGACCGCCATGCGGCATGACCACAAGCGGCAGCCGCTTGCCTTCCATCCCCGGCGGGAGCATCAGATAGCCGGGAATACGGGTTCCGTCAGCAGCGGGGATATTCACCGGCTTAGACTTTGCGAGCGTCTTGCCTTCAAGTTGGTCTCGTGCGCCGCTGATGAGCATGAGTTCGCGGCTCGTGCGATCGAAAACGTAATATTTCCCCGGATCATCGTCCGCGTTCGCGAGCAGGAGAATGCGGTTTTCATCCCATGACGTGTTGAGGAGCGTGATGGTTTTGCCCGGCAGCACCTTCGACAGGCTTTTGGTAAGCGCCTTCAGTGTCGGATCGAAATATTCGATGTGCTGGTATTCATCGAAGTAATAGACGCCAACAGGACGTTTCCTTTTGCCGATCTGCGCAAGGCCGGCGACATCGACCCGGTCGTGCGCGAACACCGTTTGCTTGGCACCGCTTTCGAGTGTGATCTTTACGAGCGCATCGCGGCCATCCACCGGCTCCGTAACGTAAATGCTGTCACCACTGTCATCGAAACCGTAGACGTAGGCTTCATCGGAGAGGCTTATCGGCTTCCATTTTTTGTCGTCCCGGCTCCGGTACCAGTGATTGCTCTTGCCGGTATAATTCTGATTGCGGTCGACCACGCGCACGATGCGATAGCGCACGCGGCCATCCCCGTCGGTTATGTAGCGGCTCACGTTTTCTCCGGCGCGCTCTTCGATGGCGGACGTGCCCTTGTAGATATTGAAACGCTTGACGCCGATTCCCGATTCTGGAGCGATGAGACGTGTGCCGGTCGACTGTTCCTCAAGGATGGGTACCTGCATGAGCACGTTCTCTTTGTCGTCGGGTAACATGTCGATAATGCCACCTGAAAACTGATTGATTTCAAGCGTTCGCTCGTTGCTTCGTGTGCCGATAATCCTCAGGTTGGAGCCGTCGCGGCCAACGGCGAACATTCGCGAGAACCCGATCGGCGTGCCGGCCAGTCGCTGTTCGCCCTCGACAAGGCACGTAAGTCGATCGTTTTTCGCCCATTCACAGTCCGAGACGCGTGCCCGTTCGAACGATGACGTAGTGACGAGATTTTGCTTACCCGTGGCGATATGGGCCGCAATGAAGTGTGTTCCGCGCGAACTGGCGGGTGTCTTGTAAACAACATAATCGCCGAGCGGCGACAAGCTGACGGATTCCATGCTTTCGCGCGCACCAAAAAGTCGGGCTGCGTCGGACATTTCTGCAATAGCGTGAAATGGAAGAAGGGCTGAGAGTAAGAACGCATATGCCGCGCACAACTGATTCTTCATGACTCGCCCCACCGTTGCTTGCAAGAAACTATCTCCTTGATTGGCGTCTTTGCAAGGCTGGATCGGTGTTCTGCGGAGGCCGTGGGCGGTAAACACGTTGACAGTCTTTAACAGCCCCGCTAGACGCGCGCCTTCGCAATTGGCCCTGCACGTCCGGTGAAGCAGGCGCCGCATTCTGTGAATGGCAGGATGGTGCGGTTCCGGGCACTTTTGAACGCGAATTGAAAGGATGGCGCATGTCGAAGCGCAGCAGTGCAAAGTACAAGCTCGATCGCCGCATGGGCGAGAATATCTGGGGCCGTCCGAAGAGCCCGGTGAACAAGCGCGAATACGGCCCCGGCCAGCACGGTCAGCGCCGCAAGAGCAAGCTTTCCGACTTCGGCATCCAGCTCCGCGCCAAGCAGAAGCTCAAGGGCTATTACGGCGACGTTACAGAGAAGCAGTTCCGCAAGGTCTATGAGGAAGCCGTCCGCATGAAGGGCGATACCTCGCAGAACCTGATCGGTCTCCTTGAGCAGCGCCTCGACATGGTCGTGTACCGCGCCAAGTGGGCGCCGACGATTTTCGCCGCGCGTCAGATCGTGAACCACGGCCACATCGAGGTGAACGGCGAGAAGTGCAACATCGCCAGCCGCCGCGTGAAGCCGGGCGACGTGCTTTCGCTGCGCAAGAAGGCGCAGGAAATGGCGCTGGTTCTCGAGGCGCAGGGCCTCAGCGAGCGTGAAGTTCCCGAGTATGTCTCGGTCGACGGCGACGGCAAGGCGACCTACGTGCGCGTGCCGACGCTCGACGAGGTGCCCTATGCGGTCCGCATGGAACCGAACCTCGTCGTCGAGTTCTACTCGCGCTAAGCCTCACGGCTTTTGCGGAAAACGGGGCGCTGCCGGAAGGCGGCGCCCTTTTTCTATCTGCGCCCCGCAAGCGTCAGGTAGAGCGCCGCCGGCACCACCGACAGCAGCCCGTAAACGAGTAGCGTGGAGAGCTGGATGATCCAGAGCGCGGGCGAGGTGATCGTCATCGACTGGACGATCGCAGCGACTTGCTGCGGCGTCTGCGCGGCGTGAAAGACGACGAAGCGGACGGCCATGACCACCGGCATCAAGGCGAGCGCGATGAGGATGCACAGCGCGGACAGGCGCCAGCGGTTGCCGCGCGTGAGCTCGGCTGAGCGTTGAAACGCGACCATCGGCCATTGCCGCTCTTGGAGCGCCGCAGGAATGGCGAGCACCCATACGGCGAAGACGGCAATGCAGGCGGCGGTGAACAGCAGCGAGTTCATCTGCCCCAGTTGCAGCAGGCGCGAGGCCAGCAGCAGGATGATGCGCATCGTCATGAGGCCGATGCCGATGATGAGAGCGACGACGAGTCCCGGCTGGAGCCGGCTGAGCCCTGCGCGCATGAACGTGCGCGGATCGCTCGTGCGGGCGAGAATGCCGCCGGTGACGGCGCAGAAGAAGATCATCACGAGCAGCCAGCGCATCGTTTCGGCGATGGTGCCGAGCGCCGGATCGGGCGCGTCGGTTGTGGCAATGCTGAGCGTACGGAGCGCAACGGCAGGCAGGGTAAGGAAAACGAGGCCGAGCAGGATGATCGGCGCGAACTGCCGCCAGAAGATCGTGAGTGCGAGCCGGAGAGCGGCGATGAGATCGAGCGGGGCGGAAGACGTCATGGCGTTATGGTACGCGTTCGCCCCCGACCCACAATATGGAATTCGCTGCCGCTGACGACGAGCGCGATGTCCGCAAGATCGCTCGCCGCGACGAGTTCGAGCGCGCCGGCGGAGGGCAGCGCGATGTTTGCGGCGGGCCAGCTCGGCGCGCCTTTTCTGAGCGAAACCAGCCGGTCGCCCGATGCACCGCGCAGGTGGAGGTAAAGCGTGTCTCGACCGGCCTTCGCGGCGATGATGCGGAACCCTGCGGGCGGCGTGTAGGCAAGCTCGGGCAGCGTCTGGCTGGCGGGGCCGAGCAGTGGTGCCATCGGATAGGCGACGAGGCTGCCCGGCGGAAGGCGGCCGTCCGATGTCATCCAGCCGCCGTCGCCAAGCACGGCGATCGCGCGGCCCTGGAAGAAGTCGAGCAGCCGCGCGTCGGTCGGCAACTGCGACCGACGGAAATTCTGCGCCCAGCCGAAGTGATAAAGTTCATGCGCGCCGCTCGCGGTCGTCACCTCGGCGGCGTGGAAAAGGCCGCCGCCCGAGAGCGAGAAGAACGGTCGGATGCCGCGCGCATCGAACGGTGCGGCGAGGATCGTCGTTGCCACATACACGGGCTGGCCGCGTGTCCAGAGCTTGAGCAGGCGCGGCACGCCGGCGCTCGTCAGGGATCCGGGCCCGGTGTTGGCGGCGATGAGAATGCGACTGTCGTCGTACCAGATCGCCTGCGTCGGCCCCGGCGGAAGCCTGAAGCCGTTCGGCACGAAACCGCCCGCCTGCGCGTCGTATTCGCGCAGCGTGACACCAGGACGACCGGTTTCCGCAAGGAACAGCAGGCAACGCTCGAATGTCGGCGGCAGGCAATCGGCATCGACGAGGTGCCACGACTTCTTCTCGGCCTTGCCGAGCGCGGCGATGTCCGCAGTCACCGACCAGTCCGGTTTTCCACGCAGCAGCGGTGTCAGGTCGCTGCGGCGCAGGACGCGCGCGTCGCCATTCTCGCTGTAGAGTGCGAGCCTGTTGTCCTGGAAACGCGCGACCGTACCCGCCGAAGCGGGGAGGGCCGCTGCGACAATCAGAAACGCCAGGCAGATTTTGATGCGCGACCCCAACGACATGGCCGCTGGTAACCATGACTTCGCGGGCGGCGCAACCGTGCGCCCGCCCGGATGCCGGAAATCAGCGTTCAGCCGTCGGCGTTCAGTTGCCTGCGCGCGCCACCGCCGGAAGTTCACTGCGGCCGCGTTTCACGATCAGCTTGTTGAGCGCATTTGCGTAAGCTTTCGCGGACGCGACCATCGTATCAACATGCGCACCCGTGCCGCGCACGGTGCGGCCGTCCTCGGCGAGCACGACGCTGACCGTCGCCTGCGCGTCCGTGCCCTCGGTGACGGCATGGACCTCGTACAGCGTCAGCTGCGCGTCGTCGTGCGGCACGATCTTGCGCATCGCCTTGAACACGGCGTCAACAGGGCCGTTGCCGCGCGTGGTGACGGTCTGCTCCTCGCCATCAACCTCAAGCGTCAGGATGGCGCGCTGGGGACCGTGCGAGCCGCAGTAGATTTCCAGCTCCTTGAACTGGATCGCCTGATTGTCCCGCATCGTCTCGTCATCGACGAGTGCGATGATGTCTTCGTCGTAGACGTGCTTCTTGGCGTCGGCGAGATCCTTGAAGCGCTTGAAGGCGTCCTGGAACTCGTTGTCGCCGAGCTTGTAGCCCAACTCTTCCAGCTTCTGGCGGAAGGCGTGGCGGCCCGAGTGCTTGCCCATGACGAGGCTGGATTCGGAGAGTCCCACCGATTCCGGCGTCATGATCTCGTAGGTGCTCGCGTCCTTCAGCATCCCGTCTTGATGGATGCCGCTTTCATGCGCGAAGGCGTTGGCGCCGACGATCGCCTTGTTGGGTTGCACCTGGAAGCCGGTGACGGCCGAGACGAGCCGCGATGCCCGGGTGATCTCGCGCGTCTCGACGCCGGTTTCGTAAGGCATGACGTCGTGGCGCACGCGTAGGGCCATGGCGATCTCTTCAAGCGCGGCGTTGCCCGCACGCTCGCCGATGCCGTTGATCGTCGATTCCACCTGCCGCGCGCCGCCCGCGACTGCCGCCAGCGTGTTGGCGACGGCGAGGCCGAGGTCATTGTGGCAATGGGTGGAGAAGACCGCCTGATCCGCGTTGGGAACGCGTGAAATCACGTCGCGGAACATCGCGCCGTAGGTCTCGGGCGTCGCGTAGCCGACCGTGTCGGGCAAGTTGATCGTGGAGGCACCGGCGCGGATCGCGGTTTCGACCGCACGGCAGAGAAAGTCGAGGTCGCTGCGCGTCGCGTCTTCCGCCGACCATTCCACGTCGGGGCAAAGGTTGCGGGCATGGCTGACCGAGGCGCGGATCTTCTCCAGCACCGCCTCCGGCTCCATCTCCAGCTTCACGCGCATGTGGAGCGGCGAGGTGGCAATGAACGTATGGATACGCGGGCTCTTCGCGTCTTTGAGCGCGGCCCAAGCGCGGTCGATGTCGCCGACGGCAGCGCGCGCGAGGCTGGCGACCGTGGCCTTCTTCGCCTGACGAGCAACGGCCTGCACGGCTTCGAAATCACCCTCCGAAGCGATGGCGAAGCCGGCTTCGATGATATCGACGCCAAGCGCCTCCAGTTGTTCCGCGACGCGCAGCTTTTCGGCGAGGTTCATCGAGCAGCCGGGAGACTGCTCGCCGTCGCGCAGCGTGGTATCGAAAATCTTCACATAGTTCTGGCTGGACATGGCACACCTTCAAAATCTCGGAAAAACAGATGCGAACCTTTGCGGTTCGGTTCGATCGAGACCCTTAGGCGGCGGCGCGTCCAGAGCGCCAGACAGCAAAACCCGCGCGCCTAAGGGCGCGTAAGTCGAAGGAGCGCGAGAAGAGCGCGCTGAGAAAGGGCGAGGCTGTTGTGCCGCATCATGGGCGGCAGTCTATGTGGGAAACGGCCGGGTTTGTCCAGCCCCGAACGGCGTCAGATGACGTTCGCGGGCAGCGGCACCTTGTGGTTCGGACTGGCGGATGCGGGTTTGATTTCACTCATCACGCATTCGAGTTCGATATCGATGGGGCCTTCGATCTGCGCCATGGCGTCTGCATCGAGAATGGCACCGTCGATGTCCACGGCCCAGCAGCGACCCTCGAGATCGGAGAGGAGGGCGGCGACTTCCGAACCGTTTTCCACGGGCTCAGCGGCGACCGGGGCCGCTGCCAGAAGGGTTGCCAAGGCTGCTATACCATACCGAACGATCATTGCCGGTTTCCTCTCCACTGTCTTGTACAGTGTGAATGCAAAAGCAGTGCCAGCGTTCCCGCCGCGTGCCACATCAACCGTTTCGATGGTTAAGGCAGAAGGAACGATCACGGAACTGTAAAAATGGGCGACAGCATCTTGTGAACACAAAGAAAAAGGGCGACCCGGAGGTCGCCCTTTCCACCTGAGAACGAAGCTGTTCAGGCCTTGCGGCGACGCGCGGCGGCAATGCCGATCGCGCCGAGACCGAAGAGCGCGAGCGCGCCCGGTTCGGGCACGTCGGTGATCGGCTTGTAGGCGAGCGCGACGTTATCGAACTCGAACGCATAGCCCGAGCTGGAGGCGACCACCTTGTTGAAGGCCGTGTCCGAATTGATGTTCACGTAGTAGGTGCCGGCTGCACCCTGATCGCCGTTGGCGACTGCGGCCACATCAGACCCGGAATAGGTGAAGAGCAGTGTGTCGCCCGCATAGAAGGCCAGCGAGTTGTAGGTATCGACCGAGCCCCACAGGATGCCGAAATACTGGTGATCGTCACCAAGATCGAGCGTGACGCTGCCGATGCCGGTCGTCAGATACTGGGTGACGTCCTGGCCATCCGCCTGCGCGTTGCCGAACAGCGTGCCGTTGCCGCCCGAAACATAGGGCGCCGCATACTTGCCGCCGACGTTCGGAAGCGAAGCCGTGCCAGCATCCGTGCCGGAGAACGAGACGGTGATACCGCTCGCAGTCGTGCCGCCGGGGCCGATCGCGTCGAAGCTCTCGTAGACGTTGGCGCCGACCGGGACGCCGCCCACGGACGACGAGATCACAGCAGCCGCCGCGCTGGTGGAAGCGAGCATGGCGGCAAAAGCGAAAGCATACTTCATGACATAATCCTCTGATCAAACCGTGTTCGGTCCATCAGATGCAGGGACGATGCCAGAATCGAAGAGTTGAGCTTTTGCACGATAGACGATAGTTAACAGCGCGTTAGCTATAATCTCTCTGTAAGTTTGCCCGACACGCCGCCCGCGATCACGGGCGGCGTTCGAAAGCGGCGGTGATGTGCAGGCTGACCTCGTCACCGAGCACGGGGAGCGCATAGTTGATACCGTAATCGCTGCGCTTGATGGTGGCGCGCGCCTCGAAGCCCACCGTTTCGATCTTGCTCATCGGGTTGGGACCCGCGCCGGTGAAGCGCGCATCCAGCACAACCGGCTTTGTGATGCCCCTGATCGTGAGATCGCCGGTGATCTTCGCCTTGAGGCCGTCGACGACGACCGCCGTCGATTTGAAGGTGGCGGTCGGGAACTTCGCGGTGTCGAAGAAGTCGGCGGTCTTGAGGTGTGCGTTCAGCTTTTCGCTGGTCGTCGTCACCTGGTCGACCGGTATGGTCAGCGAGACGCTCGCAGACGCCGGTTTCGCGGGGTCCAGCGTCAACGTGCCGGTCGTGCCGCCGAAGATGCCGTAATAGACATTGAAGCCGAGGTGGTTGATGCCCCACGCGATCTGCGTGTGATCGGTATCGACCGTATAGGTGCCGGCGGCGACTTTCGCGGCGGCCTCTGCGCCCTGCTGGCCCTGGGCGAATGCGGGGGCTGTGAGGCCGATGAGGGCGAGGGCGACAAGCTGGGCTTTCATGGCGGGGCTCCTGAAACGGGAAACGGCGCCCGCAGCCTGTGCCGCGGGCGCCGTTCCTGTCAACCGAAGCTCTTGTGACGGAGCGTGTTAGTTCACGGCCTTGTCGACGAGCTTGTTCTTGCCGATCCACGGCATCATCGCGCGCAGGCGGCCGCCGACCTCTTCGATCTGGTGCGCGTTCTGGTTCTTGCGCGCAGCCTTGAGTTCCGGGTTGCCGGCGCGGTTGTCGAGGATGAAATCCTTGACGAAGCGGCCCTGCTGAATATCGGCGAGCACGCGCTTCATTTCAGCCTTGGTCTCTTCGGTGACGATGCGCGGGCCGGTCTTGTAGTCGCCGTATTCGGCGGTGTTGGAGATCGAGTAGCGCATGTTGGCGATGCCGCCTTCGTACATCAGGTCGACGATCAGCTTCACTTCGTGCAGGCACTCGAAATAGGCCATTTCAGGCGCATAGCCGGCTTCCACCAGCGTTTCGAAGCCCGCCATGATGAGGCTCGAAAGCCCGCCGCAAAGCACGGCCTGTTCGCCGAACAGGTCGGTCTCGCACTCTTCCTTGAACGTCGTCTCGATGATGCCCGAACGGCCGCCGCCGACGGCGGACGCATAGGAGAGGGCGACATCGTGGGCGTTGCCGGTCGCGTCCTGCGCGATGGCGATCAGGCAGGGCACGCCGCCGCCGCGCTGATATTCGCTGCGCACCGTGTGGCCGGGGCCCTTCGGCGCGATCATGAACACGTCGATGTCGGCGCGCGGCTCGATGAGGCCGAAGTGGACGTTGAGGCCGTGCGCGAAGGCGAGCGCGGCGCCTTCCTTCATGTTGGGCGCGAGGTCGTTCGCATAGATCGCGGCCTGATGCTCATCGGGTGCCAGCACCATGATGACGTCCGCCCACTTGGCGGCATCGGCGTTCGAGAACACCTTGAAGCCGGCGGCTTCGGCCTTCTTCGCGGTGGCCGAGCCTTCGCGGAGCGCCACGCCGACTTCGGCGACGCCGCTGTCGCGCAGGTTCTGCGCATGGGCGTGGCCCTGGCTGCCATAGCCGACGATCGCGACCTTCTTGCCCTTGATGAGGCCCAAATCGGCATCGGCATCATAATAAACGCGCATGATTTCAGGACTTTCTCTGTTCGAATTGGGAGGAAAAACGAAAAACTCAGCTCGGATCCTTGCCGCGCGAGATGGCGACGACGCCGCCGCGCGCGACCTCGACAAGGCCGACCTCGCGCATCAGTGCGATGAACGTGTTGACCTTCTCGGTGGACCCGGTGATCTCGAAAATGAAGCTCTCGATTGTGGCGTCGACGACGCGCGCGCGATAAATGTCGGCAAGGCGCATCGCCTCCAGCCGCTTGTCCCCGCCGCCCGTGACCTTCAGCAGTGCCATCTCGCGCTCGACGTGCGGCCCAAGCTCGGTGAGGTCGCTGACCTTGTGGACGGTCACGAGCCGGTCGAGCTGCGCTTCGATCTGGTCGATAACCTCCTGCGAGCCGGAGGTGACGATGGTGATGCGGCTGACATCGTGTGTTTCCGTGATGTCCGCCACGGTCAGGCTTTCGATGTTGTAGCCGCGCGCGGAGAACAGGCCGACGATCTTCGCAAGAACGCCGGACTCGTTGTCGACGGTGATGGCGAGCGTATGCCGCCGGATGGGGCCGAGATCGCGCATCAGACGAGCGCCTGCGCGTCTTCGTCGAGTTCGCCCTTCACGTCGGACGAATTCAGAAGCATTTCCGTATGGGCGGCGCCGGACGGGATCATCGGGAAGCAATTCTCCAGCTTTGCGACGCGGCAATCGACGAACACGGGGCCGTCATACGCCAGCATCTCGGCGATCCCGGCGTCGAGGCCATCAACGTCCTCGATGCGGATGCCCTTCCAGCCGTATGCCTCCGCGAGCTTCACGAAATCGGGGAGCGCCTCGCTGTAGCTTTCGGAATAGCGGCTCTCGTAGGTGAGCTGCTGCCACTGACGGACCATGCCCATATACTCGTTGTTGAGCACGAACACCTTCACGGGCAGGCGATATTGGATGGCCGTGGACATCTCCTGAATGTTCATCAGGATCGAGGCCTCGCCCGCGATGTCGATGACGAGCGCCCTGGGATTGCCCATCTGCGCACCGATTGCGGCAGGGAGCCCGTAACCCATCGTGCCGAGCCCGCCCGAGGTCAGCCACTTGCGCGGCGATTCGAAATGGAAATGCTGCGCGGCCCACATCTGGTGCTGGCCGACCTCTGTGGTGATGATCGGCGCCTTCGCCTTCGTCGCCTCGTAAAGGCGCTGGATCGCGTATTGCGGCAGGATTTCCTTGCCGGTCTGCCGGAAGCCGAGGCTGTCCTTCGTCCGCCACGCGTCGATCTTCGCGAACCATGCCTTCTGGTCGACGGCCTTGTGGGCGCGCGCTTTCCAGATCTTCAGCATGTCTTCAAGGACGTGGCCGACGTCGCCGACGATGCCGAGGTCCGCTTTCACGTTCTTGTTGATCGAGGAGCGGTCGATATCGATGTGGATCTTCTTCGAATTCGGCGAAAAGGCGTCGAGGCGCCCGGTGACGCGGTCGTCGAAGCGGGCGCCGATGCACAGCATCAGGTCGCACTCGTTCATCGCCATGTTGGCTTCATAGGTGCCGTGCATACCAAGCATACCGAGCCACTGCGGCGAGGCGGCTGGGAAGGCGCCGAGGCCCATTAGCGTCGAGGTGACGGGCGCACCCGTGACACGGGCCAGCTCGCGCAGAAGCTGCGCGGCGCCGTTGCCGGAATTGATGACGCCGCCGCCCGTGTAGAGGATCGGACGCTCGGCCTTCGCCAGCATTTCGACGGCGGCTTCGATGTCCTTCAGTTCGCCCTTCAGCTGCAGCTTGTAGCCGTTATGCAGCGCCGAACGCTTGCGGTAGCCCGCGCGCGCGACCTGAACGTCCTTCGGAATGTCGATGACGACGGGGCCGGGGCGGCCGGAGGTGGCGATGTGGAACGCCTCGTGGACGATGTCCGCCAGCCGCTCCGGATCTTTCACCAGATAGTTGTGCTTGGAGCAGTGGCGGGTGATGCCGACCGTGTCGCACTCCTGAAAGGCGTCCGACCCGATGAGGTGCGTGGCGACCTGCCCGGTGAGCACGACGACCGGGATGGAATCAAGCAGCGCGTCGGTGATGCCGGTGACGGCATTGGTCGCGCCGGGGCCGGAGGTGACGAGCACGACGCCGGGTTTGCCGGTCGAACGTGCATAGCCCTCAGCTGCATGGACTGCGGCCTGCTCGTGGCGGACAAGGACGTGCTTGATCACCGACTGCTGGAACAGCGCGTCATAGATCGGCAGCACGGCGCCGCCCGGATAGCCGAAAACGGTATCGACGCCGAGCTCGGTCAGCGCTTGGATGAGATTTTCCGCTCCGGTTTTCTGTTCGTTCACAGCCATGGTTTCCTTGATTCGGCCCGCGCATGTACGAGATTAAAACGTTCAGGGCAACCCCACCTCTTGAAATATTCGTACAAATTTAAATTTAATAGCGCATGATAGATGCAAAATAGGTGTGGCGCTTTGAGGCCTCGCCTTCGATCGTCAAGTTCGGCAAGATGCGCCGGATGGATGACGCTACCGTTTCCACCGGGTTCGAGGATCGCCGTACCGGAACCCGGACCTGGCATTTTGTCGTTGGGGTCTTCGCGCTGCTTGCCGCGCTCATAGGCATCGGTGCGATTTCGTTTGCCGCGTTTCAACGCGCGGTCGACATCGAACGCACGCGCACCGAAGCCGTTGCCCGCACCAGCGAGGGTTTCGAGAGCCTTGTTGCTGCAGAGCGTGCGATCAATGCGCTTCAGGAGGCAGAGCGCAGTCAGCGCGGCTATGTGCTCACCGAAAACCCGGTGTTCCTTGAGCCCTATGAGGCTGCGATCGCGCGTAGCTCGACCGTGCTCGATGACATGCAGACCAGAATCGGCGAAGGCGACGAGCGGCAGACGGCGCGCTTCGTCGTGCTGCGGCGGCTCATCGCGCTCAAGCTGGAGGAAATGGCACGGTCGGTGGAGATGACCCGCCGGGGCCGCATGGAGGAGGCGCGGATCGACGTCGCCTCGGGCTACGGCCGTCGCCTGATGGACGAGATTCAGGCGATGATGAACGAGATCGTCGCCGAGCAGCGCGCCGTTCTCGACCGGCGGCAGCAGGAGGTTGTAAAGCGCGACCAGCTCGGCGCGCAGTCGCTCTACAGGCTGGCGGCGCTCGGTGTTGCGCTGCTGGTGGCGGCGCTCATTTCCATGATCGCGCTCGCTTACATGGTGTACCGCACCAAGCTGGCGCTGGAGCGCGAGGAAGCCGGGGAGATCAGGCGGAACGTGCTGGAGGCGGCGGTCGCTGCCCGCACGCATGAAATGACGCAGGCGAACGTCGCGCTCCGCGCCGAAATCGCATCGCGCGAGGCGGCCGAAAATCGCCTTCGTCAGGCGCAGCGAATGGAGGCCGTCGGCCAGCTCACTGGCGGTATCGCGCACGATTTCAACAACATGCTCGCGGTCATCATCAGCAGCCTCGACCTTTTGAAGCGGCGGATCAGCACGGAAGATGCGCGTGTCTTGAAGTTGATCGATAATGCCCGCGAGGGAGCGACCCGCGCCGCGTCCCTGACGGCGCGGTTGCTCGCGTTTTCACGGCGTCAGTCGCTGAATCCGCAGACTGTCGAAGTGAACACGCTGATGAAAGGCGTCGTCGATCTGATTGGCCGCACGCTCGGCGAGCGAATAGCCGTGGAAACGAAATTCGGAGATGATATTCCGCCGGTGTTCGTCGATCCCGGAGAGCTTGAGAACGTCATCATTAACCTCGCCGCCAATGCGCGCGACGCGATGCCCGACGGCGGCACGCTCCGGATCGAGACCACGCGCTATGTGCCGAACGGCGAACCGCTCCCGGAAGGCGAGGCGGCAAGCGCCTACGCGCTGATCAGCGTCACCGACACGGGGCAGGGAATGCCGCCGGAGGTGGTCGAGCGTGTTTTCGAGCCCTTCTTCACGACAAAGGCCGTGGGCAAGGGAACCGGCCTCGGTCTCAGCCAGGTGCATGGCTTCGTCCATCAATCCGGCGGTCATATCTCGATCGAGTCCACGCCGGGCGAAGGCACGCGTGTCGATATCTATCTGCCCGTGCAGATCATCGGGCGCGTCGTTCCATCGGTCCCGCGTGCGGAAGGGCCGCTCGCGGGTGGAAGCTCCGAAGAGACGATCCTTGTGGTGGAGGATGAGGACCAGCTCCGCATGGTGACGGTCGAGAACCTGCGCGAGCTCGGCTACACGGTGCGCCACGCCGCGAACGGCAAGGAAGCGCTCGAAATCCTCGACGAACACCCGGGCATCCACTTGCTGTTCACCGATATCGTAATGCCCGGCATGTACGGCGATGAACTGGCACGAGAGGCGCTGTCGCGCTGGCCTGAGCTTGGCATTCTCTACACCAGCGGTTTCGCCCGCACGGGTGTTGATGGCGAGCCGCTCGATCCGCCAGCCGCGACCGTCCGCAAGCCGTATACGATGGAGGGCCTCGCCCAGAAGGTGCGCGAGACCCTCGATCAAGCGTCTAAGGTTGAAGCCGCGGCCAATCCGGCGTCTGGTTCCTGAACCACGTGCGCTGGCGCTTGGCGTAGCGCCGCGTATCGAGCTTCGCGCGTAGGATCGCTGCTTCCAGCGTACCTTCACCCTTGAGATGAGCGATGAGCGGCGGGACGCCGATCGCCTTCATCACGGGGAGCGCCGGGTCGAGGTGCATGGCGAGCAGCCGCACGGCCTCGTCGAGGCCGCCGTCCGCCAGCATCGTATCGAAGCGCGCGTCGCAGCGGCGGCCGAGTTCGTCCCGGTCGATCTCGACGACGGCGGGCTCCAGCGCCACCGTGCCAAGCAATCCGCCCGAAAGCTGCGCCTGATGATCGCCGAGCGAGACGCCGGTGCTGCGTTTCACTTCCAGCGCACGCGCCATGCGCTGCGTGTCGTTGGGGTGGAGGCGCGCGGCCATGGCCGGGTCTTCGCGGGCAAGCGCCTGCGCGAGTGCTGCGGTATCGAGCGCACGGACCAGGGCGCGGACGTCCGGGTCGATTTCGGGGACCGGCGCGATACCTTGAAGCAGCGTGCGCAGATAAAGGCCTGTGCCGCCGACAAGGATCGGAAGCAGGCCCTGATCGTGCGCGCGCGCGATCTCGCGCCGTGCGAGGGCGGCCCACCCTGCGGCACCGAGCGGAGCTTTGGCCTCGAGGAATCCATAGAGCCGGTGCGGCGCGCGCGCGGTCTCGGCGGGTGAGGGACGGGCGGAGAGGATGCTGAGGTCGCGATAGCACTGGCTTGCGTCCGCATTGATGATGACACCGCGCCGCGTTTCCGCCATGCGCAGCGCGAATGCTGACTTGCCGCTGGCAGTCGGTCCTGCAATGACCGCCAGCGGCGGCAAGGAAGGCGAGGTCATGAAGCTTGTTACAATCGTGGGATCGGAGCGTCTATCCGCGGGCGATGTGAGCGCGGCGCGCGATGCCGCTGCCGCTGCCGGTATGGACGCAGGGGCAGCGCGCTGGACGGAAGCTGAAGCTGTCGCCGAGTTCTCGGGAACCGGTCCCGCCGCCGCTGTACGCGACGCCGTGGAGGCTGCGGTGCCGCACGCCGACGTTATCGTTCAGGCGGCAGCGGAACGCAGGCGGCGGCTTTTCATCGCCGACATGGATTCGACGATGATCACGGTCGAGTGCATCGACGAGCTTGCCGATTACGCGGGGCTCAAGGCCGAGATCAGCGCAGTGACCGAGGCGGCGATGCGCGGCGAGATCGATTTCATCGGTGCGCTCGAAGGCCGCGTTGCGCTGCTTGCCGAACTCCCTGTCGCGGCCATAGACGATTGCCTGCGCGACCGGGTGCGCCTGTCGCCCGGCGCGCAGACGCTTGTGCGGACGCTCCGGCGGCACGGTGTCTACACGCTGCTTGTTTCGGGCGGCTTCACGCGCTTTACCGGTCCGGTTGCGGAAATGATCGGCTTCGACGAAGCGCGCGCCAACGTGCTCGAAACGCATGGCGACGTGCTCACCGGCAAGGTGGTGCCGCCGATCGTTGACGCGAATGCCAAGCGCGAGGCATTGACCGGCGCGGCGCAGGAGAGAGGCATAGCGCTCGCCGAGACGATCGCCATCGGCGACGGCGCCAACGACCTGCTGATGGTGGAGACGGCGGGCCTCGGCGTCGCCTATCACGCGAAGCCCAAGCTTGCTGATGCGGCAGACATGCGGATTCGTCGCGGCGATCTTACCGTGCTTCTCCACGCGCTCGGCATCCCCCGCGCTGACTGGTTTTCCGCCTAGCGCCTCGCGCGGTCCCGCCGCGTCGCGATCAGGATGCGGGCACCGATCGCGCCCTCACGGATGAGTTCGATGCGGTTCAGCCAGCGCTCGCCTTCGGCAAGCAGCTGCGGGATCAGGGCTTGTCCTGCGGCCGTGCGGTGCATCGCCCGAATGCGGTCGATCGC
>NZ_JACESP010000011.1 GCF_013911755.1 Sphingosinicella sp. | reverse complement strand
GGCGAAATCGCCGACACGGCGAAGCGGACGGGCGCGATGGTGCGCGGACCCATCCCGATGCCGACGCGCATCGAGAAGTTCACCGTGAACCGCTCGCCGCACGTCGACAAGAAGTCGCGCGAGCAGTTCGAGGTTCGCACCTACAAGCGCCTGCTGGACATTGTTCAGCCGACGCCGCAAACGGTGGACGCGCTGATGAAGCTCGACCTCGCCGCGGGTGTGGATGTCGAGATCAAGTTGCAGGCCTAGCCTGACGTTTTAACTCAAGCCCGCTGCGCGCAGCGGGCCTCTGAAGAGGAAGGAACAAGATCATGCGCACTGGCGTGATCGCAAAGAAGGTGGGGATGACCCGGCTGTTCAAGGATGACGGTCGGCACGTTCCCGTGACGGTCCTCAGCCTCGAAGGCTGCCAGGTCGTCGCGCAGCGCACTGCGGACCGCGACGGTTATGTCGCGCTCCAGCTTGGTGCCGGCACCGCGAAGGTTAAGAACGTCGCCAAGCCGCAGCGCGGCCACTTCGGCAAGGCCGAAGTCGAGCCGAAGGCGCAGGTTGTCGAATTCCGCGTGTCCGAAGACGCGCTCGTCGATGTGGGGGCCGAGCTTTCGGCCGACCATTTCATCGCGGGTCAGTACGTCGACATCACCGGTTCCACGCAGGGCAAGGGCTTCGCCGGCGCCATGAAGCGTTGGGGTTTCGGCGGTCTGCGCGCGACGCACGGCGTTTCGGTCTCGCACCGTTCGCACGGTTCGACGGGTAACCGCCAGGATCCCGGCAAGGTCTTCAAGAACAAGAAGATGGCCGGTCACATGGGTGCCCGCAATCGCACGCAGCAGAACCTTGAGATCGTCGGCACCGATGCCGCGCGCGGTCTCATCTTCGTCAAGGGTTCGGTCCCCGGTCACAAGGGCGGCTGGCTCGAGGTTCGCGATGCCGTGAAGGTCGCGCGTCCGGGCGAAGCGCCGTATCCGGCGGCGGTCCGCAGCGCCAACAACAACGAAGCGGCGCCCGTCGAGGCTCCGGCGGAAACGCCGGCCGAGACGGTCGAAACCGCCACCGACGGCCAGGAGGGCTGAACATGAAGGTCAAGGTACAGACCCTCGACGCCAAGGCTGCCGGCGATGTCGAACTGAACGACGAGATCTTCGGTCTCGAACTTCGCACCGACATCCTGCACCGCGTCGTCAACTGGCAGCTCGCCAACCGTCGCGGCTATGCCCGCGCGGCGCGTGAGCGTTCGGATGTCGCGCGCACCGGCAAGAAGTTCGGTCGCCAGAAGGGCGGCGGCACGGCCCGTCACGGCAACCGTCGTTCGCCGATCTTCATCGGCGGCGGCAAGGCCCACGGTCCGCGTGCGCGTTCGTTCGAGCAGAGCCTGAACAAGAAGATCCGCGTCCTCGGCCTCAAGACCGCGCTGTCGGCGAAGGCCAAGGAAGGCAAGCTCATCGTCGTCAAGGACCTTGAGCTGAAGGACGCCAAGACGAAGGCGCTGCGCGAGCAGCTCGGCAAGCTCGGCATCACCAGCGGCCTCTTCATCGACGGTGACACGCCCGCGAACTTCCGTCTGGCATGCGCGAACCTCTACAAGGTCGACGTGCTGCCCGTGATCGGCGCGAACGTGTACGACATCCTCAATCACGACACCCTCGTCCTCACGACGTCGGCGGTCGAAAAGCTGGAGGCGCGCTTCAATGGCTAAAGCCGCGAAGAAGGCCGAGATCGCGCTGGAGCACTACGACGTGATCCTGTCGCCGGTCATCACCGAGAAGTCGACGCAGGTGTCGGAATACAATCAGGTTGTGTTCCACGTCGCGAAGACCGCGACCAAGCCCGCCATCAAGGCGGCGGTCGAAGCGCTGTTCGATGTCAAGGTGAAGGGCGTGAACACGCTCATCGCCAAGGGCAAGACGAAGCGCTGGAAGGGTCAGCGCTACATCCGCTCCGACGCGAAGAAAGCCGTCGTGACGCTCGCCGAAGGCGAGTCGATCGACGTGACCACGGGAATCTAAGCCATGGCGCTCAAATCCTATAACCCCACCAGCGCAGCGCGCCGCGGCCTTGTCCTTGTCGACAAGTCGCAGCTTTTCAAGGGCAAGCCCGTCAAGGGCCTGACCGAAGGTCTGCACAAGTCCGGCGGCCGCAACAACCAGGGCCACGCCACGGCGCGCGGCATCGGCGGCGGTCACAAGCGTCGTTATCGCATCGTCGATTTCAAGCGTCGCAAGTGGGACATGGCGGCTGTTGTCGAGCGGATCGAGTATGACCCGAACCGCACGGCGTTCATCGCCCTCGTGAAATACGAGGACGGCGAGCTGAACTACATCCTCGCACCGCAGCGTCTTGCCGTCGGCGACACCATCGTCGCGGGCAAGAAGACCGACGTGAAGCCGGGCAACGCGATGGAAATCGGTCAGATGCCGGTCGGCACCATCGTCCACAACGTCGAGATGAAGCCCCGCAAGGGCGGCCAGATCGCGCGTTCGGCCGGCACTTACGTGCAGGTCGTCGGACGTGACCGCGGCATGGCGATCGTTCGTCTCGGTTCGGGTGAACAGCGCTACGTCCCCGCCGATTGCATGGCGACGGTTGGTGCGGTGTCGAACCCCGACAACTCGAACCAGAACCTCGCCAAGGCCGGTCGCAACCGCTGGCTTGGCAAGCGCCCGCTCACGCGCGGTGTCGCGAAGAACCCGGTCGATCACCCGCACGGCGGCGGTGAAGGCCGCACCTCGGGCGGCCGTCACCCGGTGACGCCGTGGGGCAAGCCGACCAAGGGCGCGAAGACGCGCAACCGCAAGAAGGCGTCGAACGCGATGATCATCCGGTCGCGTCACGCGAAGAAGAAGAGGTAAGCCATGGCGCGTTCCGTCTGGAAGGGTCCGTTTGTCGACCTGCACCTTCTGAAGAAGGCCGAGACCGCCCAGGATTCCGGTGCGCGTGCGCCGATCAAGACCTGGTCGCGCCGCTCGACGATCCTGCCGCAGTTCGTTGGGCTCACCTTCAACGTCTACAACGGCAAGAAATTCGTGCCGGTGACCGTCAACGAGGACATGGTGGGCATGAAGCTCGGCGAGTTCGCGCCGACGCGCACCTATTTCGGCCACACCGCCGACAAGAAGGCGAAGAGGTAAGCGATGAGCAAGGCTGCAAACCCCCGTCGTGTCGGCGAGCGCGAGGCGCTCGCGGTGGCGACGACCGTTCGCGGTTCGGCGTACAAGCTGAACCTCGTCGCCGGTCTCATTCGCGGCAAGAAAGCCGGCGATGCGCTTAACATCCTCACCTTCTCCACGAAGGCGATGGCGGTTGACGTTCGCAAGGTTCTCGCCTCGGCGATCGCCAACGCGGAAAACAACCACAACCTCGACGTCGATGCGCTCGTGGTGAAGGAAGCCAGCGTCGGCAAGTCGATCACGAT
Source organism: Sphingosinicella sp. (assembly GCF_013911755.1). GTDB lineage: Bacteria > Pseudomonadota > Alphaproteobacteria > Sphingomonadales > Sphingomonadaceae > Sphingosinicella. Next base: position 108,203 of record NZ_JACESP010000011.1, on the reverse strand, counting down.
GAAGCGCTGGACGCCGCGCGCACGCGGCCGCTCGGCGAAGATCATGAAGCCGATCAGCCGCATCCGCATCGTTGTGCGCGAAGCGGACGAAGAGGCAGGAGCGTAATATGGGTCACAAGACTTCCCCCATCGGCCTGCGGCTGCAGATCAACCGCACCTGGGACTCGCGCTGGTTCGCGGACGGCGAGGACTACGGTCGTCTGCTGCTCGAGGATCTGAAGATCCGCAATTTCGTGATGAAGACGCTGCCGCAGGCGGCGATTTCGAAGGTGGTGATCGAGCGTCCGGCCAAGCTGTGCCGCGTGTCGGTGTATGCCGCGCGTCCGGGTGTGATCATCGGCAAGAAGGGTGCGGATATCGACAAGCTGCGCAAGCAGCTCGCCGCGATGACGTCGAGCGAGGTTTCGCTCAACATCGTCGAAATCCGCAAGCCCGAGGTCGATGCAAAGCTCGTCGCACAGTCGGTCGCTGACCAGCTCGTGCGCCGTGTCGCGTTCCGCCGCGCCATGAAGCGGGCCGTTCAGTCGGCACTGCGTCTCGGCGCCGAAGGCATTCGCATCACCTGCTCGGGCCGTCTCGGCGGCGCCGAGATCGCGCGAACCGAATGGTATCGTGAAGGCCGCGTTCCGCTGCACACGCTGCGCGCGAACGTGGACTACGCGGAAGGCCAGGCTCACACGGCTTACGGCGTTTGCGGCGTCAAGGTCTGGATCTTCAAGGGTGAGATCCTCGACCACGACCCGCTGGCGCAGGACCGGATCATGATGGATGCACAGACGTCGGGAGTCCGGCCGGCGCGTTAAGGTCGAAAGACCATAACTGCGTCGCCTGATCGAGGACCGATTCCTGTCAGAAGGCGATAAGAGATGCTGCAACCGAAACGCACCAAGTTCCGCAAGGCCCACAAGGGCCGCATTCACGGCAACGCCAAGGGCGGGACCGAACTCAACTTCGGCGCCTATGGCCTGAAGGCGCTCGAGCCGGAGCGCGTCACTGCGCGCCAGATCGAATCCGCGCGCCGCGCCATCACGCGTCACATCAAGCGCCAGGGCCGCCTCTGGATCCGCATTTTCCCGGACGTTCCGGTCTCCCGCAAGCCTGCCGAAGTCCGCATGGGCTCGGGCAAGGGCGCGCCGGAATACTGGGTTGCCCGCGTGAAGCCGGGCCGCGTGATGTTCGAGCTTGATGGCGTCAGCTACGAGGTCGCCGCCGGCGCCTTCGAACGCGCCGCCGCGAAGCTCCCGATCAAGACGAAGCTGATCGCTCGTCTTGGCGACCAGCACTAAGGAGGGGATGCAGCCATGAAGCACGCAGACCTCAAGACCAAGACTGACGACCAGCTCTCCGCCGATCTTGCCCAGCTGAAGAAGGAGCAGTTCAACCTGCGCTTCCAGGCGGCGACCGGTCAGCTGGAAAAGGCGAGCCGTGTGCGCGAGGTGCGCCGCACCATCGCGCGTATCCGGACGCTGCAGAACGAACGCGGTCGCGCCAGCGCCGCGGCCGAAGCCTGAAGGGAATAACGATGCCGAAACGCGTCCTCGTCGGGCAGGTAGTCTCCGACAAGACCGACAAGACGGTAGTTGTGAAGGTCGAACGCCGGGTTCAGCACCCGCTGTACGGCAAGATCATCCGCCGCTCGAAGAAATATCACGCGCATGATGAAGCCAATGCCTTCAAGGCCGGCGACACCGTGCGGATCGAAGAATGTGCGCCGATCTCCAAGCTGAAGACGTGGCGCGTCACGGAAAAGGTGAGCTGACATGATCCAGATGCAGACGAACCTCGACGTCGCGGACAACAGCGGCGCGAAAAGGGTGCAGTGCATCAAGGTGCTCGGCGGTTCGAAGCGCCGTTTCGCAACCGTTGGCGACGTGATCGTCGTCTCGGTGAAGGAAGCAGCGCCGCGCGGCCGCGTGAAGAAGGGTGATGTGCACCGCGCCGTCATCGTTCGCACCGCGAAGGACATCCGCCGCGCCGACGGCACCGTGATCCGCTTCGATTCGAACGCGGCCGTGCTCATCAACAAGAGCGAGGAGCCGATCGGCACCCGCATCTTCGGGCCGGTGGTGCGCGAACTGCGTGCCAAGAAGCACATGAAGATCATCAGCCTTGCGCCGGAGGTCCTCTAAATGTCCGCAGCGAAGATCAAGAAGGGTGACCGCGTCGTCGTCCTGTCCGGCAAGGACAAGGGCAAGCATGGCGATGTCGTGAAGTCGCTTCCGAAGGACGGCAAGGTCGTCGTGTCGGGGATCAACATCGTGGTCCGCCACGTGAAGCCGAGCCAGGCGAATCCGCAGGGCGGGCTGGAGCGTCGCGAGGCGCCGATCCACGCGTCGAAGGTGGCGCTTGAGGATCCCAAGACCGGCAAGCCGACCCGCGTCGGTTTCCGTATCGAGAAAGACGGCAGCAAGGTGCGTGTCGCCAAGCGGTCGGGTGAGGTGATCAATGGCTAAGGCAGAACGCGTGAAGCCGCGCCTTCAGAAGGTGTATGAAGAGGAGGTGCGCGCCGCGCTCACCGAGCGCTTCGGCTACAAGAACGCCATGGAAGTCCCAGGCATCGAGAAGATCGTGCTCAACATGGGCGTTGGCGATGCGACGCAGGATAAGAAGCGCATCGACGCGGCACTTGCCGAGATGATGCAGATCGCCGGCCAGCGTCCGGTGGTCACCAAGGCCCGCGTTTCGATCGCGCAGTTCAAGCTGCGCGAAGGCATGCCGATCGGCGTGAAGGTGACGCTGCGGTCTGACCGCATGTGGGAATTCCTGGATCGTCTCATCAACATCGCGCTGCCCCGCGTGCGCGACTTCCGGGGCGTGAACCCGAAGTCGTTCGACGGCCGCGGTAACTACGCGATGGGCATCAAGGAGCAGATCGTGTTCCCAGAGATCAACTATGACCAGGTCGAAAAGGTCCGGGGCATGGATGTGATCATCACCACCACCGCGAAGACGGACGAGGAAGGCCGCGAGCTGCTGCGTGCGCTCAACATGCCCTTCACCGACCGCGACGAAACCCAGAAGGCCGCGTAAGCGGCCGCTAGAGGAGCTGAACTTAAGTCATGGCGAAACTGAGTTCGATCAACAAGAACGAGCGTCGGAAGAAGCTCGTGAAGCAATATGCGGGCAAGTATGCCCGTCTGAAAGCGATCGCGAACGACGAGAGCAAGGATGAGACGGAGCGTCTGATGGCGCGCCTGAAGCTTGCCGAGATCCCGCGCAACGCAAACCCGACGCGCATCCGCAACCGGTGTGAACTCACCGGCCGTTCGCGTGCGTATTACCGCAAATTCCGCTTGAGCCGCATCATGCTCCGGGAACTGGCCAACAAGGGCCTGATCCCGGGTGTGACGAAGTCGAGCTGGTAAGGAAAGGATCGATCCCATGTCGATGACCGATCCGCTGGGCGATATGCTGACCCGCATCCGCAATGGTCAGCAGGCCCGCAAGGACTCTGTCCTCACCCCGGCCTCCAAGCTGCGCAGCCACGTCCTCGACGTGCTGCAGCGCGAAGGCTTCATCCGCGGCTATTCTGCCGCAGACACCGGCCAGGCGATGCGCGAGCTTCGTATCGATCTCAAGTATTTCGAAGGCCAGCCGGCGATCCAGCACCTGCAGCGCGTCTCGAAGCCGGGCCGCCGTGTCTATTCGGGCGCGAAGGATTTGCCGCGCGTCCGCAATGGCCTCGGCATCACCATCGTTTCGACGCCGAAGGGCGTTCTCTCAGACGCGGAAGCGCGTGAGCAGAACGTCGGCGGCGAAGTGCTCTGCCAGGTCTTCTAGGGGTATTGACGATGTCACGCATTGGAAAAAGACCCGTGAGCGTACCTGCAGGCGTCACCGCGACGCTGGCCGATGGCCGGCTGTCGGTGAAGGGGCCGAAGGGCGAGCTCAGCATCGTCACGCACGATGACATCAGCTACGCGGTCGAGGATGGTCGCATCTCCGTGGGTCCGGCGAACGCCTCGCGGCGTGCCCGCGACTTCTGGGGTATGCAGCGCACGCTCGTGCAGAACCTGGTGACGGGTGTCACCGAGGGTTTCACGAAGACGCTGGAGATCACCGGCGTCGGCTACCGCGCGAACGCGCAGGGCAACACCCTGAAGCTGCAGCTCGGCTACAGCCATGATGTCGACTTCGCGATCCCCGAGGGGATCACGGTGAAGACGCCCGATCAGACCACGGTCGAGATCTCGGGCATCGATCGTCAGCAGGTCGGCCAGGTGGCTGCAGAAATCCGTCGCTGGCGGAAGCCGGAGCCCTACAAGGGCAAGGGCATCAAGTACCGCGGCGAATTCATCTTCCGCAAAGAAGGCAAGAAGAAGTAGCGATGGGCAAGAAACTCACACCATTCGAACAGCGCCGCCGCCGCGTGCGGACGGGGCTTCGGCTGAAGGCCGGGTCGCGTCCCCGCCTCTCGGTGCACCGCTCGTCGCAGCACATCTACGCGCAGATCATCGACGACGCCGCGGGCAAGACGCTCGTGTCTGCCTCGACGCTGGACAAGGACGTGAAGGGCCAGGCCGGCGCGACCGTTTCGGCGGCGACCGATGTCGGCAAGCGCCTTGCCGAGCGGGCGAAGGCGGCAGGCGTGACGCAGGTTGTTTTCGATCGTGGCGGCTTCCTGTTTCACGGCCGGGTGAAAGCGCTCGCCGAGGCGGCGCGCGAAGGCGGATTGGAGTTCTAGTATGGCTGACGAAACCCAGATCGACGCCCCCGAGGCGGAAGCGGTCGAGACCGAAGGCCGGGGCCGTCGGGGTCGCGGCGGACAGGGCCGCGAAGGCGGCGCCGGACGTGGTCGTCGTGACGACCGCGGCGGCCGCGGCAATCGTCGCGAGCCGCGTCAGGAGCCGGGCGAGGAGCTGATCGAGAAGCTCGTCCACATCAACCGCGTCTCGAAGACGGTGAAGGGCGGCAAGCGCTTCGGCTTCGCAGCGCTCGTCGTCGTCGGCGACGGCAAGGGCCGCGTCGGCTTCGGCCACGGCAAGGCCCGCGAAGTGCCGGAAGCGATCTCGAAGGGCACCGCCGCCGCCAAGAAGGCGATGCTCCGCGTGCCGCTGCGCGATGGCCGCACGCTGCACCACGACGGCTTCGGCCACTTCGGCGCCGGCAAGGTCTACGTGCGCTCCGCGCCGCAGGGCACCGGCATCATCGCCGGCGGTCCGATGCGCGCCGTGTTCGAAAGCCTTGGCGTTGCCGACGTCGTCACGAAGTCGGTTGGCACCAACAACCCCTACAACATGATCCGCGCGACCTTCGAGGCGCTGAAGGAACAGGCTTCTCCGAAGGCTGTTGCCCAGCGTCGCGGCAAGAAGATCGCCGACCTCATCGGCCGTCGCGGCGATGTGTCCGGCGCTGCCGTTCAGGTCGAAGCCGACGCGGTCACGGAGTAAGTCATCATGGCGAAGATCAAGCTCAAGCAGGTGGGTTCGCCCATCCGCCGCACCAAGGACCAGCGCGCGACGCTCGTCGGGCTCGGCCTCAACAAGCTCCACCGCACGTCGGAGCTTGAGGACACCCCCGAAGTCCGCGGCATGATCCGCAAGGTCCAGCACATGGTGCAGGTCATCAACTAGAATAGGTTCGAGCCCTCTTTCTCCGCGAAAGAGGGCTTCGAATTTGGCGCGAACATAGCGAAAGCGAGTGCACACAATGAAAATCAGCGATCTCAAGGACAACAAGGGCGCCCGCAAGAGCCGTACGCGCGTTGCGCGCGGCATCGGTTCGGGTCTCGGCAAGACCGCCGGCCGCGGCCAGAAGGGCCAGACCAGCCGTTCGGGCGTTGCCATCAACGGCTTCGAGGGCGGCCAGATGCCGCTCCACATGCGTCTTCCGAAGCGCGGCTTCAACAACCCGTTCGGCAAGGATTACGCGATCGTCAACGTCGGCACGATCCAGCGCGCGATCGACGAGAAGACGCTCGATGCGAAGGCCGCCATCGGCGCTGCCGAGCTGCTCGCCGCGAACCTCATCCGCAAGTCGAAGCACGGCGTCAGCCTGCTCGGCAAGGGCGAGCTGAAGGCGAAGCTCGACATCACCGTCGCGCGTGCCTCCAAGGGCGCGCTCGCGGCGGTCGAGAAGGCCGGCGGCAAGGTCACCACGACGGTTGCCGCTGAGTCCGCCGAGGGCTGACACGGATTTTTCGGGGCGTGGGCATGGCGCAAAGCCGTCCCGCGCCCTATCTAGTTCCGGTCGCCGGCCGTATCGGGGGCAGGGCAGAGCTTTTTCCGGGGTAATGTGATGGCGTCAGCAGCCGAACAACTTGCAGCCAATCTCAATTGGGGCTCGTTCTCCAAGGCGACCGACCTCAAGAAGCGGTTGTGGTTCACGCTCGGCGCGCTCATCGTGTTCCGCCTGTGCTCGTTCGTGCCGCTGCCTGGCATCGATCCCATTCAGCTCGAGCTTCTGTTCGATCAGACGCGCGGCGGCGTGCTCGATTTCGTCAACATGTTCTCCGGCGGCGCGCTCGAACGCATGTCGATCGTCGCGCTCAACATCATGCCGTACATCACGGCCTCGATCATCGTGCAGCTCATGACCTCGCTGTCGCCCACCATGGCGCAGCTGAAGAAGGAGGGCGAGAGCGGCCGCAAGAAGATCAACCAGTATACGCGCTACGGCACAGTGGCGCTCACGCTGTTCCAGGGCTACGGCATCGCGGTTGGCCTCGAAGGCTGGGGCGCGGGCCAGGGCGCGTCGGCCGTGCTCGATCCGGGCTGGTTCTTCCGCATCACCACGATGATCACGCTGCTCGGCGGCACCATGTTCCTGATGTGGCTCGGCGAGCAGATCACTGCGCGCGGCATCGGCAACGGCATTTCGCTCATCATCATGGCGGGCATCGTCGCGACGCTCCCGGGCGCGCTTGCGGGTCTCTTCGAGCAGGGCCGCACCGGCGCGATGTCGGGCATCGTCATCCTCGCGATCATCCTCGCGGTCATCCTCGTCATCGCGTTCATCTGCTTCATGGAGCGCGCGCAGCGACGCATCCTTGTGCAGTATCCAAAGCGCCAGGTGGGCAACCGCATGTCGCAGGGCGAAAGCTCGCACCTGCCGCTGAAGCTCAACACCGCGGGCGTCATCCCGCCGATCTTCGCCTCGTCGCTCTTGCTGATGCCGCTCACCGTGGCGCAGTTCGCCGGGCAGAATTCGCAGAACGAATGGATGATCGCGGTCACCACCGCGCTGCAGCACGGCTCGCCGCTCTACATGTCGCTCTACGCGTTCGGCATCATCTTCTTCTGCTTCTTCTACACGGCGGTCGTCTTCAATCCTGAGGAGACGGCGGACAATCTGAAGCGGCAGGGTGGTTTCATTCCCGGCATTCGTCCGGGTGAGAAGACGACGCAGTATCTGGATTATGTGCTCACGCGCATCACGGTGGTCGGCGCGGCGTATCTTACGCTCATCTGCCTCATCCCCGAATTCCTGATCTCGTCGTTCGCGCTGCCCTTCTATTTCGGCGGCACTTCCCTTCTCATCGTCGTCAACGTAACGATGGATACGGTTGCGCAGATTCAGTCGCATCTGCTTGCGCACCAGTATGAGGGGCTCATCAAGAAGGCGAAGCTGAGGGGGAATCGGCGTTGAACATCATACTGCTCGGCCCGCCGGGGGCGGGTAAGGGCACGCAGGCCAGCAAGCTCGTCGAAGAGCGCGGCATGGTGCAGCTCTCGACCGGCGACATGCTTCGCGCGGCGGTGAAGGCGGGAACGCCGGTCGGTCTCAAGGCGAAGGCCGTGATGGACGCGGGCCAGCTCGTTTCCGACGAGATCGTCTCCGACCTCATCGGCGACAAGCTCGACGAGATGGGCCCGGATAAGGGCGCGATCTTCGATGGCTATCCGCGCACCGCGGCGCAGGCGGAATCGCTCGATGCGATCCTCAGCGCGCGTGGCCGCAGCCTCGATCACGTCATTGAGCTCGATGTCGATGAAGACGCGCTTGTCGAGCGCATCACGGGCCGCTTCACCTGCGCGAAGTGCGGCGAAGGCTACCACGACACGTTCAAGCAGCCGAAGACCGAAGGCGTCTGCGACGTCTGCGGCGGCACCGAGTTCAAGCGCCGCCCCGACGACAACGCCGAGACGGTCCGCACGCGCATGGCCGAATACCGCGCCAAGACCGCGCCGATCCTGCCGATCTACGAAGCGCGCGGCCTCGTGCAGCGCGTCGATGGCATGGCGGACATGGGCGACGTCGCTGCCAGCATCGCGGCAATTCTGGACGCCTGACGCGCTTTTCGGGCACACTTCCGCTCTGAATTGAGGGGAGGGACGTATGCGCTACATTCTACCCGTGCTGGTGCTTGCCGCCGCGCCTGCCGCTGCGGACGTGAAGATCGGCGAAAGCGGCTTCGTCGTCGAAAACAAGGCCGTCGCGGCGGCCACGCCTGAAGCTGTCTGGGCGGCGCTTGTCGCGCCCGCGCGCTATTGGAACCCTGACCACAGCTATTCGGGCAAGGCGGCGAACTTCACGCTCGATGCGAAGGCGGGCGGCTGCTTCTGCGAGGCGTTGCCGGACGGCGGTTCGGTCGAGCACATGCGCGTCGTGTTTGCCATGCCCGGCAGCACGTTGCGCCTGGTCGGCGGGCTCGGGCCCCTGCAATCCGAAGGCGTCGCCGCCACGCTCATGTGGGCGCTGAAGCCCGTCCCGAACGGCACCGAGATCACGCAGACCTATGTCGTCGGCGGGCACATGCGCTTCGATGTCCCGGCGACCGCGCCGCTCGTCGGCCAGGTGCTGAACGAACAGCTCACCCGCCTCGCCGCGCTGTTTCCCAAAGACTGAGCCGCGTGGCGATCATCGGCCCGCTCAAGCTCAAGGCGCAGATCTTCTGCGGCGGCGAGCCCGCGATCGGGCCCGGCAAGGCGGACCTTCTTGAAGCCATCGACCGCGAAGGCTCGATCTCCGGCGCGGGCCGGGCGATGGGCATGAGCTACCGCCGCACCTGGCTCCTCGTCGACAGTCTCAACCGCTGCTGGAAAGACCGCGTCGTGGAGACGACCGCGGGCGGCGGCGCAGACAAAGGCGCGCGCCTCACGCCCTTCGGCCGCACCCTGCTCGATACCTACCGCGCCTTCGAAGCGAAGCTTGCGGAAACCACCAACGAGCCCGCCTACCGCGACCTGCTCGCGCTCCTGCGCGACAAGCCCTTGCCGCACGCCTGAAACGTCAGCGGGGCTCCGGCTTGACCATCAGCAGCCCGAGGAAGCTCACCGTCGCCGCGCCCGCGAGATAGAGCCCCACCGGCGCAAGCCCACCCCGGTCGGCGAGCGCCTGCGCGATGTTGGGCGCGAGCCCGCCGCCGAGGATGCCGCCCACGTTGAACGCCATCGATGCGCCCGTGTAACGCACGCGCGCCGGAAACAGGCCGGGCAAGAACGCGCCGAGCGGACCGTAAACGAACCCCATCATCAGAAGCATAAGCGACAGGTATGCGAAGATCGGGAATAGCGCCCCACCTTCCATCATCGGCGCCATCAAAAGCGCCGTCGGCACGGTGCCGACGCAGCCCGCCATCAGGATGAAGCGCGGTGTCTTCACGTCCGAAAGCCAGCCCGCGATCAGGATGCCCACGGCCATGAACAGGATCGCGCCGAGCAGGATCGACAGGAACGTCTCGCGCGCGATACCGAGCGTCGTCGTGCCGTAGCCGAGCGCGAACGCGGTCGCGAGGTAGAAGATCGCGAAGCAGCAGACGACCGCGAGCGTGCCCGCCAGCGTCTCGCGCCAGTAATCCTTCAGCAGCTCGGCAAGCGGCACCTTCGGCGGCGGCCCCTGTTCCATCGCGGCAGCGAAGGCAGGCGTCTCGGTCAGCTTCAGCCGCACCCACAGGCCGACGCCGACGAGCACCGCGCTTGCAAGAAACGGCAGCCGCCAGCCCCACGCGAAGAACTGCTCCTGCGTCAGTGTGAGGCCGAGGATCAGGAACAGACCGTTCGCCGCGATGAAGCCGACTGGCGCGCCGAGCTGCGGGAACATGCCGAAGCGCCCGCGCCAGCCCGGCGGCGCGTTCTCCACCGCGAGCAGCGCCGCGCCGCCCCATTCGCCGCCAAGGCCGAAGCCCTGCCCGAAGCGCAGGATGCAGAGCAGCAGCGGCGCGATCCAGCCGGCCGTCTGGTAGGTCGGCAGGAAGGCGATCGCGAGCGTCGAGCCGCCCATCAGCATCAGCGACGCGACGAGCGTCGATTTGCGCCCGATGCGGTCGCCGAAGTGGCCGAAAACGCTGGCGCCGAGCGGCCGCGCGAGAAACGCGATGCTGAAGCTCGCATACGACATCATCAGTTGAACGGAAGGAGATTCCGCCGGAAAGAACAGCGGCCCGAACACCAGCGCCGCCGCCGTCACGTAGATATAGAAGTCGTAGAACTCCACCGCCGTGCCCACGAGGCTCGCCGTCAGCACGCGCCGCGTCGATGACGGCAGTTGTCCGGCTTCAGCCATGCGATCCCCCGTTCACGATATTGCAACCGCCGATGGCGATATGCGATGCACGCGTCAACCGCGAAGGGCGGGCCCGTTCCGGCGGCCGCTGCGTTTCGTATCTTGACACCGGCGTCGCCCGGCCACTTGACGCCGCTTGACAGGGGCCGATTCGGCTCCTATCTCCCCCACATCCCGAATGTATCGCATTCCGGCGGCGCATAACGCGTGCTCGCCGGTTTTGTGTGTTCATTGGGGTTTCACGCTTTGAGATAGGCCCGCGCGCCCACGCGGCCTGTGGAGCTAGGAGAACCGTCTGTGGCACGTATTGCGGGCGTTAACATCCCGACCAACAAGCGCGTCGTGATTGCCCTTACCTATATTCACGGCATCGGCCGTACCACCGCTGCGAAGATCTGCTCGACGCTCGGCTTCCCGGCCGAACGCCGCGTTCAGGACCTCACCGATCAGGAAGTCATCCAGATCCGCGAGATGATCGACCGCGATCACACTGTGGAGGGTGACCTCCGCCGTGAGACGTCGATGAACATCAAGCGTCTGATGGACCTTGCTTCGTATCGCGGCCTTCGCCACCGCAAGGGCCTGCCGGTCCGCGGTCAGCGCACGCACACGAACGCCCGCACCCGCAAGGGCAAGGCGAAGCCGATCGCCGGCAAGAAGAAATAAGCGAGCAAAAGGGAGCTATTCGAAATGGCACGGGAACCGGCTCGCATCAAACGCCGCGAGCGCAAGAACATCACCTCGGGCGTCGCGCATGTGAACGCCTCTTTCAACAACACCATGATCACCATCACGGACGCGCAGGGCAATGCGATTGCCTGGTCGTCGGCCGGCACGATGGGCTTCAAGGGCAGCCGCAAGTCGACGCCTTACGCCGCGCAGGTCGCAGCGGAAGACGCCGGCAAGAAAGCTGCCGAGCACGGCGTGCGCACGCTGGAAGTCGAAGTCCGGGGCCCGGGTTCGGGCCGCGAATCGGCACTCCGCGCGCTGCAGGCGGTCGGCTTCCAGATCACCGCGATCCGCGACGTGACGCCGATCCCGCACAACGGCGTGCGTCCGCCGAAGCGCCGCCGCGTCTGAGCGCGTCCGCGCGTTTCGCCGAAGCGTTTCGTCCGAAAATCCTATGCGGCGGGCTCCGGCCCGCCAGCCCGCGAAGGGGAAGACAGTGGCCGTAATTGCAAAGAACTGGCAGGAACTGAAGAAACCCAACAGCCTCGAAGTGAAGGCCGGCGCGGACAAGGCGCGGAAGGCGACGTTCGTCGCCGAGCCGCTGGAGCGTGGCTTCGGCCTCACGCTCGGCAATGCGCTCCGCCGCGTGCTGCTCTCCTCGCTGCAGGGTGCTGCCGTCACCTCGATCAAGATCGATGGCGTGCTGCATGAGTTCTCCTCGCTCACGGGCGTGCGCGAGGATGTCACCGACATCGTGCTCAACGTGAAGCAGGTCGCGGTGAAGATGCTCGACGACATGCCCAAGCGTCTGCACCTCACCGCGTCAGGTCCGGGCGAAGTCACCGCGGGCCAGATCTCGGTGACGGGCGATATCGAGATCATGAACCCCGATCTCGTCATCTGCACGCTCGACGAGGGCGCGACGCTCAACATGGAACTGACGGTCGAGACCGGCAAGGGCTACGTGCCTGCCTCGCAGAACCGTCCGGCGGACGCGCCGATCGGCCTCGTGCCGGTCGATGCGCTTTACTCGCCGGTGCGTCAGGTCGCCTACAAGGTGGAAAACACCCGCGTCGGCCAGGAACTCGACTACGACAAGCTGACGCTCACGATCGAAACCGACGGCACCGTGACGCCGGATGATGCGCTCGCCTATTCGGCGCGCATCCTTCAGGACCAGCTGGCGCTGTTCATCAACTTCGACGAGCCGACCGCGATTGCCGCCGTTCCCTCCACGGCTGCCGCCGCGCAGGAAGACGAAGGCGCCATCAACCGCTACCTCCTCAAGAAGGTGGACGAGCTGGAACTGTCGGTGCGCAGCGCGAACTGCCTGAAGAACGACAACATCATCTACATCGGCGACCTCGTTCAGAAGACCGAGGCCGAGATGCTCCGCACGCCGAACTTCGGCCGCAAGAGCCTCAACGAGATCAAGGAGGTCCTCTCGCAGATGGGCCTTCGCCTCGGCATGGAAATCCCGGGCTGGCCGCCCGAGAACATCGAGGAACTCGCCAAGAAGCTCGAACAGGAAATCATGGGCTGAATTGGGGGCTAAGGCTTCGGCCTTACCCCGCACGGGTTTGGGCGGCGCCCGGTTTCTGCCGCCTGGTCCGGAGTACCTCGCACGGCTCCGTGAACAAACGAGAAGGAAGACAAAATGCGTCACCGCGTAGGACACCGTAAGCTCGGCCGTACCTCGAGCCATCGTCAGGCGATGTTCCGCAACATGGCCGCCGCGCTCATCAAGCACGAGCAGATCAAGACCACGCTGCCCAAGGCGAAGGAACTTCGCCCGTACGTTGAAAAGCTGATCACGCTCGCCAAGAAGGGCGGCCTTTCCAATCGCCGTCTCGCGCAGTCGCGCCTGATGGACGAAACACAGCTGAAGAAGCTCTTCGAGGTGCTCGGACCGCGCTACGAGGGTCGCCCCGGCGGCTACATCCGCGTGCTGAAGGCCGGCATTCGCGGAGACGACGCCGCGCCGATGGCGATCATCGAGTTCGTCGATCGCGACACCAGCGCCAAGGGCCAGGACTCTGGTCCGGTCGAATCATACGACGAAGCCGAAGCCGCCTGATCAGGCGCTTTCGCTGAAAGAACAGGGGCCGTGCCTTCGGGTGCGGCCCTTTTCTTTTTCGGGTGAGCCAATAGGGTGCGGCCCATGACCGACTTCCGCTTCGACTATGGCCCCCGCGTGCTCTCCGGGACCGGCCGCAGCACGTCCGTTCCCGATCTCGTGCCCGAAGGCCCCGTGCTCGTCGTCACAGACAAAGGCGTGCGCGGCCTTGGCCTTGCCGATCCGATGCTGGGTGCGCTCGGTGACCGGGCGCTGGTGTTCGATGCCGTCGAGGCCGACCCCTCTTCTGCAACCGCGCTTGCCGCCGTCGCGGCCGGGCGCGAGGCCGGGGTCACGTCGGTTATCGGCTTCGGCGGCGGCAGCCCGATGGATGTCGCCAAGGTGGTTGCCTACCTGCTTGGCTCGGGCGATGATCTGGATAGCATCTACGGCGTCGATCAGGCGCAGGGCGCGCGCCTGCCGCTCGTCCTCATCCCCACCACGGCGGGCACCGGCTCGGAAGCCACGCCCATCGCGATCCTCACCGTCGGCGGCGCCGAGAAGAAGGGCGTTGTCTCGCGACCGCTTTATGCGGACTGGGCGATCCTCGACGCGGCGCTCACCTTCGGCCTGCCGCGCGGTGTCACTGCCGCCACCGGCATCGACGCGATGGTCCACGCCATCGAGGCGTTCACCACGAAGCGTCTCAAGAACCCGCTGTCGGACGCCCTCGCGAAGGAAGCGCTCCGCCTCCTTGGCGCCAATATCCGCCAAGCCTGCGATGATCCCGCCAATCCCGACGTGCGCGGCGCGATGCTGCTCGGGTCGCACCTCGCGGGCGTCGCCTTCGCCAATGCCCCCGTCGCGGGCGTGCACGCGCTCGCCTATCCGCTCGGCGGGCATTTCCATGTCCCCCACGGGCTGTCGAACGCGCTGATGCTGCCGCACGTGCTCGGCCACAACATGGCGGCCGCCCTGCCGCTCTACGCCGACCTCGCGCTGATCCTCGATTCCAGCCTGGCCTCTCTCGGTCGGCAGGCGCAGGCGCAGGGCCTCGTCGAAGCCCTCGTCGCCCTTGCCGCCGATTGCGGCGTGCCCGCGCGCCTGCGCGATGTCGGCGTGAAGGCAGCCGACCTCGATCTGCTTGCATCCGAAGCGATGAAGCAGCAGCGCCTGCTCATCAACAATCCGTGCGAGATCGACCTTGCGGACGCGCGCCGTCTCTACGAGGCCGCGCTTTGAGCCGCGAACCCTTCCGCGCCCGCGCCGATTACGCCGCGTTCCGCGGCATCACCACGCGCTGGGCGGACAACGACGTCTACGGCCACGTCAACAACGTCGTCTATTACAGCTGGTTCGACACGGCGGTGAACGCGCATCTGATCGAGGCGGGCGTGCTCGACATCCACGGCGGCGCCGTCATCGGCCTCGTCGTCGAAACCGGCTGCCGCTATGCCGCGCCGCTCGCCTTTCCGCAGACGATCGAAGCCGGGATCCGTGCCGCCCACATCGGCACCTCCTCCGTCCGCTACGAGGTCGGGCTGTTTGCGGAAGGGGAGGCCGAAGCGGCCGCCGAGGGTTTTTTCATCCATGTCTACGTGGACCGCGAAACTCGCCGCCCCGTGCCGCTTCCCGCCGGTCTTCGCGCCGCGCTGGAGGCGATTTCGGTTCATCGCGGATAAAGCTCGCCCGGCGCATTCTCGCGGCAGATCATCGCGGGGTAGCATCATGCGCAAGGTAACGGGTTTCGGCATCGCCACGGCCATCGTGGTCTCTTCAATGGCGGGTATTCCCGGTTTCGCGAACACGCCGCTCGGCGTATCGGAAGCCCATGCCGACGGCCGCTACTATCGCCGCCACCGCCGTGGCGACGGTTTCGATCTTGGCGACGCGATCGTCGGCGCCGTGGTCGCGGGCGGCCTTATCGCCGTTCTCTCCGGCGCGTCCAAGAAGAAGAAAGAGGAAGAGCGGGAACGTCCGCTCGATTCGGGCTGGGAGCCGGAAGGCGACTGGAACCGCGACGGCACCTACGGCCGTCCGGGCAATAGCGATTGGGGCTGGCAGGACCGCGACTGGAACAACCGCACGCAGGAAGAACGCGCCGCGATTTCCACGTGCGCACGCGAAGCCGAAGACCTCGGCAGCCGCTACGGCCGCGAGGCGCGCGTGAACGATATCGGGGGGCTCGATCGGCAGGGCGGCGAGTACCGCGTCTCGGGCCGCGTCGAGCTGCGCGGCAGCGACCGCGACGACAACCGCCGCGACGAGAGCTTCACCTGCTACGTCCGCAATGACCGCATCACCGATTTCCGCTTCGAAAGCGCTTACGCAGGTCGCTGACTGGCTCTTGCAGCCATCTACGGCTAGGCTTGGTCTCCTGCATCCCCCCCCTTCCTGCAGGAGACCAGCCTTTGTCCGTTCGCGAAGAGTCCGCCGCCGTTCTTCATTTCTGGTTCGATGAACTGACGTCCGAACAGCACTGGACGAAATCCGCCGACCTCGATGCAGAGATTGTTCGGCGCTTCGGTGCGCTGCGCGACCGGGCGCTTGCGGACACCTCGCCCTGGACGCGCGATGCCGATACGCTGCTCGCCGCGATCATCCTGCTCGATCAGTTCTCGCGCAACATTCACCGCGATACCCCGCGTGCGTTCGAAGCGGATGCCGCCGCGCTCGATCTCACGCTCTTCGGCATCGGCGAGGGCTGGCACCGGCAGCTCGCGCCTATTCGGCGCGGCTTTTTCTACATGCCGCTGATGCACGCCGAGGATCGCGGCGTGCAGCGGTTTGCGCTGCGCTGCTTCGCGGAGCCTGGTCTCGAACATCAGATCGACTTCGCGCGCGATCACGCCGCCGTCATCGAACGCTTCGGTCGTTATCCGACGCGCAACGCGATCCTCGATCGTGCGTCAACGACCGACGAACTCGCCTATCTCGCCGAGCCCGGCGTCGGCTGGTAGCCGCGCCCGCTCAGCTCCGGCCGATGTCCGCCATGTCGAACGGCGTGGTCTGGTAGAGCTGGTTGATCCAGTTGCCGAACAGCAGGTGTGCGTGGCTCCGCCAGCGGTTCTGCGGCGTCGCCGAAGGGTCGTCGCCGGGGAAGTAGTTCTTCGGCACCTCGATCGGCTTCCCGGCGTCGCGGTCGCGGAAATATTCCTCGGCGAGCGACGTCGAATCATACTCGACATGGTTGAACATGTGCAGCGACCGGTGCTGCGGGTCGTCGAGCAGGCAGAGCCCCGTCTCGGCGCTTTCGGCAAGCACGACGATGCCGTGATCTTCCGGCAGATCCTCGCGCCGCACTTCGGTCCAGCGCGAAACGGGGATCGCGAAATCGTCCGAAAAGCCGCGCAGATAGGGAGAGGCCGGGGCGAGGTTGTGGTGTTCGAAAACGCCGAACGCCTTCTTGTCCAGCGCGTGCTTGGGCACGCCGTGGAAGTGATGCACCGCCGCCTGCGCACCCCAGCAGATGTTGAAGCTGCCGTGCACGTTGGTCTGCGTCCAGTCGAACACGCGGCGCAGTTCGTCCCAGTAGCTTACCTCCTCGAAGGGCAGCAGCTCCACGGGCGCGCCGGTGGTGATGAAGCCGTCGAAATATTCGTCCCGAACGTCGCTCCACGGCCGGTAGAACGACAGCATGTGGTCGGCGGGCGTGTTGCGGGGCACGTGGTCGCTCATCCGCACCAGCGTCAGTTCCATCTGCAGCGGTGTCGCGCCGATCAGCCGCGCGATCTGCGTTTCGGTGCGGATCTTGTTGGGCATCAGGTTCAGAAGCCCGATGCGCAGCGGACGAATGTCCTGCCGCACGGCGTCCGCTTCGCCCATGATCATCACGCCTTCGCGCTCCAGCGTGCTGCGGGCGGGCAGGTCGTCGGGAATCTTGATCGGCATCGACGCGTCTATCCTCGGGTCACTTTCCGGGTAAGACGCGGTGGCTTGATCCGTTTGGTTGCCGGCTCGGCCACATCCTCCCCGAAGGGAGCGCCACCTTGCCCGGAAAGCAGGTTGGCGTTGGGCTGAACCCAACTCTTGATGTGAGGCCGTATGTAGGCGGGTTTGCGCCGTCTCTCAAGAGGGAAGGCGTGTCCCCGCCGCGCACATGCCCGGCGGGGACGGAGAGGTCAGATCGCGCGGCGGCGGCGGGCGAAGCCGAGCGCGCCGAGGCCGAGCACGACGAGCGCGAGGCTGGCCGGTTCCGGCACGTCCGCGCTGTTGAAGCGCACTTCCGAAAGGCCCGAGGCTTCCCAGGCTTCGTAGATCGTGCCGTAGGTGTAGTTGCTGAGGATATCGAACTGCACGAAGCGCGCGGCGCCCGACAGTGCGATGGTCTGCGCGGTGATCGGCGATCCGTCCGGCGCGCGGTCGAGCGTTCCCGTGAAGATCTCGCTGAAGCTCGCGCCGTCGAGCGAAACGAGCACGCGGAAATCCTTCACGCCGCGGTCGAGCGTGGAGATCACCGGCGTGTTGGTGCCGAAGTTGAACTGCCAGATGTCCGCGCTCGCGAGGTTGAAGAGGCCGCCGAGGTCGAACGTCACCTGCGCCTTGCTTGCGCCGAGGTCGGTCATCCACATGTTGGCGAAGTTCGAATCGTGCTGACCGCCCGAAAGGCCGCTGCCGTCGATCAGGTTTTCGGCGTTGTAGAAGCCGTTGTTGAACGTGCTGCTGGCGGTCGCCGAAACCGGCGTGATGACGGCGGCGTGGGCGGAGGCGGCGAAAACGGCGGACGCGGCAGCGCCGAGGAGAAGCTTGAGCATACGAATACCCCTGTAAGGACGGTTGGCATTGCACTGGCGTCCCGCGCCAGCGTTAACCATGTCTCGGCGTGGCGCCTGACAGCGGCGTGACGATTCGCGGAAGCTTTTGTGAGGAGTGGGCGAAACACCGTAAGGAAAGGGCGTCTCGAACAAACGTCGTCACCTTTCGCCGCCTTCAAAGCCATGGCTGGACACGCCCCCCCTGCAGCGTTAACCCGGCCGGATTCCCACGTTCTGATCTTCGAGGCCCCGCGTGACCGTTCCCCACGGCGATTCCATCCTCATTCTCGATTTCGGCAGCCAGGTGACGCAGCTCATCGCCCGGCGCGTGCGCGAGGCGGGGGTCTACTGCGAGATCGTGCCGTTTTCGGGCGGCGAGGCGGCGGTGGAGCGTTTGAAGCCCAAAGGCATCATCCTTTCGGGCGGCCCGGCCTCCGTCACCGAAGGCGCGAGCCCGAAGGCGCCGGACGCCGTGTTCGCGGCGGGCGTGCCGGTGCTCGGCATCTGCTACGGCGAGCAGACGATGTGCGCTGAACTCGGCGGCAAGGTCACGCCGTCGGACCACCGCGAATTCGGCCGCGCGTTCATCGAGATCGTGCGCGATTGCCATCTGTTTGACGGCCTCTGGGCCACCGGCGAGAAGCATCAGGTCTGGATGAGCCACGGTGACCGTGTCGAGGCGATCCCGCAGGGTTTCGAAGTCGTCGCGAAGTCGGACGGCGCACCCTTCGCGGCCATCGCCGACGATGTGCGCCGCTTCTACGGCGTGCAGTTCCACCCGGAGGTCGTGCACACGCCGGACGGCGCGAAGCTGCTTTCGAACTTCGTGCGCCACGTCGCGGGCTGCGCGGGCGACTGGTCGATGGCGGGCTACCGCGACGCCAAGATCGCGGACATTCGCAAGCAGGTCGGCAAGGGCCGCGTCATCTGCGGGCTTTCGGGCGGCGTCGATTCGGCGGTCGCGGCGGTGCTGATCCACGAGGCGATCGGCGAACAGCTCACCTGCGTGTTCGTCGACCACGGCCTGATGCGCTCGCAAGAGGCGGAGGAAGTCGTCTCGCTGTTCCGGGGGGCCTACAACATCCCGCTCGTGCACGTGGACGCCGAAGAGCTGTTCCTCTCCGGTCTAGCGGGGGTCTCCGATCCCGAAGCCAAGCGCAAGTTCATCGGCAAGACCTTCATCGACGTGTTCGAGGCCGAGGCGAAGAAGATCGGCGGCGCCGATTTCCTCGCGCAGGGCACGCTCTATCCGGACGTCATCGAAAGCGTCTCGTTCACCGGCGGGCCGTCCGTTACGATCAAGAGCCACCACAATGTCGGCGGCCTGCCCGAGCGCATGAACATGCAGCTCGTCGAGCCGCTGCGCGAACTCTTCAAGGACGAGGTCCGCGCATTGGGCCGCGAACTCGGCCTCCCCGAGGCATTCGTCGGCCGCCACCCGTTCCCCGGCCCCGGCCTTGCCATCCGCATCCCCGGCGAGGTCGACAAGGAGAAGTGCGACACGCTGCGCAAGGCGGACCGCATTTACCTCGAAGAGATCCGCAAGGCAGGTCTCTACGATGCGATCTGGCAGGCGTTCGCCGTGCTGCTCCCCGTCCGCACCGTCGGCGTGATGGGCGACGGCCGCACCTACGACCGCGTCTGCGCGCTCCGCGCCGTAACCTCGGTCGACGGCATGACCGCGGACGTCTACCCCTTCGACGCCGCCTTCCTCAGCCGCGTCGCAACGCGCATCGTGAACGAAGTGCAGGGCATCAACCGCGTCGTCTACGATTACACCTCGAAGCCGCCCGGCACGATCGAGTGGGAATAAGGCGCCGAGCGCCTCGATAGGCATTGGCGTTCGCGCCTACCGGGTGGCAAGTTTGCGGACAGACGTTTGTCGAGCAGCTTGCAGGAGGGTGGGGCATGAAGCAGGGATTTCGCGGTTCAGCGTTTGTCGTGGGGCTCGCGGGGTGTCTCGCGCTTCTTCCGGGTGCGGCAGCAGCCGCTGAAAACGCCGCGCTGAAAGCTGAAGTCGCCAAGGCCGTCGAGGCGCGCGGAAAACTCGCGCAGCAGATGACCGACTCGATCTTCAGCTTCGGCGAGATCGGTTTCGAAGAATCCGAAACCAGCCGCTACGTCACCGACATTCTCGAAAAGAACGGCTTCAAGGTCACGCGCGGCGTTGCCGGGCTGCCGACGGGCTGGACGGCGACATGGGGCAGCGGCGGACCACTGATTGCGCTCGGCAGCGATATCGATGGCGTGCCGCAGGCCTCGCAGAAGCCCGGCGTGCCCTATCATGATCCGATCGTGCCGGGAGCGCCGGGTCACGGCGAAGGGCACAACAGCGGCATCCCGCTCGTGGTGGTCGCCGCGCTCGCCGCCAAGGAGGTGATGCAGCGCGAAGGCATCCCCGGCCGCCTGATGATCTGGCCGGGCGTCGCCGAAGAGCTTCTCAGCGGCAAGGCGTGGTTCGTCCGCGCGGGCGTGTTCAAGGATGCCGACGCGGTTCTCTTCGCGCATGTGTCGAGCGGCTTCACGACAAGCTGGGGTGAGGCGGCGGGCACGGGCATGATCTCGGCCTCCTATACGTTCGATGGCAAGGCCGCGCACTCGGGCGCCTCGCCGTGGTTCGGACGCAGCGCGCTCGATGCGGTCGAGCTGATGAACATGGGCTGGAACATGCGGCGCGAGCATCTGCGCCTGCAGCAGCGTTCGCACTATGTCATCACCAACGGCGGCGATCAGCCCAATGTCGTGCCGCCGCAGGCGTCGGTCTGGTATTATTTCCGCGAGCAGACCTTCGATCGCATCAAGGAGAATTTCGCGATCGGCAACCGCATCGCAGACGCCGCCGCGGCCATGACCGACACGAAGGTCACGCGTCGTATCTTGGGCGTCGCGGCGCCGCGCCACTTCAACAAGCCGCTCGCCGAGGCGGCGTGGGCGAACATCAGCGCTGTGGGAATGCCCGCATGGAGCGCCGACGATCAGGCCTTCGCAAAGACCGTGCAGCACAATCTCGGCGCCCCCGAGGAGGGACTGAAGGCCAAGGTCGATGCGCTGCGTCCGCCGCCGGAAGAGAATTACATCGGCGGCTCGGATGACATCGGCGACATTTCGTGGACGGTGCCGACGATCACGCTCACCTATCCCTCGAATATCCCCGGCATCCCCGCGCATCACTGGGGCTCGGCGATCGCGATGGCGACGCCGATCGCGCACAAGGGCGTCGTGAACGGCGCGATGGCGATGGCGATGACGGTCGTCGATCTGATGACGAAGCCCGCGCTGCTCGCCGAGGCGAAAACCTATTTCACCGACGTGCAGACGAAGGACCAGAAGTACGTGTCCTTCCTTTCGGCCGAAGATACGCCGCCGATCCTGCTCAACCGCAAGCGGATGGACGAATTTCGGCCGGAGCTGCGGAAGCACTACTATAACCCCGCCCGCTACGGCTCCTATATGGAACAGCTCGGCGTCCGCTATCCGAACACGGAGCGGCGCACGCCCGAATGATCGGCATCCGGCAGCTCGGCGCAGCGGATTCCGCGAGCCTGCGCGCGATGAACACGCTGTTTGCGGACGTGTTCGGCGATGCCGAAAGCTATGTGTCAAAGCCGCCCGGCGATGCATGGCTCCGGCGACTGCTGGCGAAGGACACTTTTATCGCGCTTGTTGCCGAGCGGGATGGTGTCGTTGTCGGCGGTCTTGCGGCCTACGTGCTGGAAAAGTTCGAGCAGGAGCGGTCGGAGGTCTACATCTACGATCTTGCCGTTGCGGAGGCGCACCAAAGGCAGGGCGTCGCGACGACGCTCATCCGGCGGTTGCAGGAGATCGCAGCCGCGCGCGGCGCGTGGGTCATCTACGTTCAGGCCGACTATGGTGACGATCCCGCCGTCGCGCTCTACACGGGGCTCGGCGCGCGCGAGGATGTGATGCACTTCGACATCCCCGTAAGGCGCATGAGCCGGTAAACATCAACGAGGTTCCAATGACCACGCTCTACGGCATCCCGAACTGCGACACGGTGAAGAAGGCGCGGACCTGGCTTGAGCAGAACGACGTCGATTACACGTTCCACGACTACAAGAAAGCGGGCATCGACCGGCCCCGCCTTGAAGCGTGGGTGAAGGAACTCGGCTGGGAAACGGTGCTCAATCGCGCCGGAACCACCTTCCGCAAGCTGCCGGATGCGTACCGCGAGAAGCTTGATGCGAAGAAAGCGGTCGATCTGATGCTGGCGCAGCCTTCGATGATCAAGCGCCCCATTCTCGATAACGGCAAGACGCGCGTCGCCGGTTTCAAGCCCGAGGTTTACGCCGCCTTGATCCGCTGAGCTTTCCACGCCCGCGCGGAGGCGTTACAAGCCGCGCATGTCTACGACCTCGATGACGCTCACGCTCGACACCTCGACGAGCCGTGCCAACCCCACCCCGGCGCCGATGAAGCGCCTGACCGTGCCGCGCATACGGCAGCGCAAGGGCGGCGAGCCGCTCGTGATGCTCACCGCCTACACGGTTCGCATGGCACAGATCATGGATCCGCACTGCGACATGCTGCTCGTCGGCGATTCGCTGGGGCAGGTGATCTACGGCCTGCCGCACACGGTGGCGGTGACGATGGAGATGATGTGCGCGCATGGCGCCGCCGTCGTGCGTGGCAGCTATCACGCCGCCGTCATCGTCGACATGCCGTTCGGCAGCTACGAAGCCTCGCCCGAGCAGGCGTTCACCAACGCCTCGCGGCTTCTGAAGGAAACCGGCGCGGCGGCCGTGAAGCTCGAAGGCGGAAAGGTGCTGGCGCCCACGGTGGAGTTCCTCACGTCGCGCGGCATCCCGGTGATGGCGCACGTCGGCCTCACGCCGCAGGCGGTGAACATCCTCGGCGGCTACGGCGTGCGCGGCAAGAGCGACGTGGAGGCCCGGTCGATCGTCGCTGACGCGCAGGCGATGGCGGATGCGGGCGCGTTTTCGATCGTGATCGAAGGCGTGATGGAACCGATCGCCATCGAGATCACGAAGACGGTTGCGTGCCCCACCATCGGCATCGGCGCTTCGGCGCAGTGCGACGGGCAGGTGCTGGTTGCCGAAGACATGCTCGGCCTTTTCGAGCGCACGCCCAAGTTCGTGAAGCGCTACGGCGCGATGTCAAAGGTGGTGGCGGACGCGGTGAAGGACTATGCGGCCGATGTGCGCGCGCGGACCTTCCCCACGGAAGACAACCTCTACCGGGCCGACGAAGAAAAATAGGGTTTTGCGTGCGCGCGCGGCCATCGCTATGGTCCCGCGCACAATTTGAGAGGCACGACATTGGCCAGGGAACCATCGGGCACAGCGCCCGAAGACGCCTTCATCCGCGAGGTTGACGAGGAATTTCGCCGGGATCAGCTTTCCGGCTTCTGGAACCGCTACGGGCGCTGGATCGTCATTGCGATTGGCGTCGGCCTCGTCGCGCTTGCCGGCTTCCTCTGGTGGCGCGAGGAGCAGGTCCGCAATGCCGGCGTGCTCAGCGAGGAATTCTCCGCCGCGCAGCAGGGTCTCGAAATCGGAAACGCCAAGGCCGTCGAGGAAATCGAGCGCTTCGCGACCGGAAACTACGGCGGCTACACGGCGCTCGCACGGTTCACCAAGGCGTCGCGCGCCGTTGAAAACGGCGACAATGCCGCGGCGCTTGCGGAATATAAGGCGCTTGCCGCCGACGCGAAGCTGCCGCAGCCGCTGCGCGACCTTGCGACGATCACCGCCGTGCGCGTCGAATATGATACGCTCGCACCCGCCGAGATCGTGACGCGACTGAAGCCGCTCGCGCAGCCCGGCGCGCCGTGGTTCGGCGTTGCCGGAGAGATGCTCGCGGTCGCCTACATGGCGCAGGGCAAGCCCGAACTCGCGGGGCCGATCTTCGCCGCGATCTCGTCAGACGAAACCATCGCACCGTCGCTGCGCCAGCGCGCGCAGCAGCTCGCCGCCTCGCTCGGCAGCCTCCCCGACGTTGCCCCCGATGCTGCCCCCGTGGCGGATGCTCCGGCAGCCGAACCGACAACCGGAAAGAATTGATGCGTAAATCGCTTATCGTCGTCGTGCCGCTGGTCGTGGCGCTTGCCAGCTGCGGAATCTTCCGCGGCGGCGGAGAGAAGAACAAGTCGAAGATCGCCGGAGAGCGCCTCGCCGTGCTCAGCTACGAGGCGCGGACGACCGCTGACCCCGACCTTGCGAACACCACGGTCGCGCTTCCGCCGCCCGTCGCCAATGCGGAGTGGACACAGCCGGGCGGCAGCGCGGCGAAGGCGCTCGGGCATCTCAGCCTGCGGGCCAATCCCTCGCGCGCCTGGTCGGTCTCGATCGGCAGCGGCAGCGATCGGACGAAACGGCTGACGTCGGGCCCGGTGGTTTCCGGCGGACGTGTCTACACGATCGATACCCAGGCGGCGGTGCGCGCGTTCAGCGCCGCAAACGGCGGCCAGCTCTGGTCGGCGACGCTGCGCAAGGACGGCGAATCCCAGAACGTCGCGTTCGGCGGCGGTGTCGCCACCGACGGCGCCCGCGTCTATGCGACCTCGGGCTACGGTCTCGTTGCCGCTTACGACGCCGCGACGGGTGCGCAGGCGTGGCGCGTCGATATCGGTATGCCGCTGCGCGGCGCGCCTGCCGTCGAGGGCTCGCAGCTCTTCGTGATGACGCAGGACAACCAGTTGCAGGTGCTCTCCACCGCGACCGGCGAAACGCTGTGGGAAAACGCCGCGACCGTCGAGCCCGCCGGCCTGCTCGGCACCGCGGCGCCCGCCGTTGCGCTCGGCACCGCGGTTGTCGGCTTTTCAAGCGGTGAGCTTATTGCGCTGCGCGTCGAAAACGGGCGCAGCGTCTGGCAGGATGCGCTCAACCGCACCGGCTCCACCACCTCGCTCGCCGCGCTCAGCGACATTGATGCCTCAGCGGTGATCAGCGACGGCCGGGTCTACGCGATCGGGCACGGCGGCCGCATGGTGGCCCTCGACCTGTCGACCGGCCAGCGCGTATGGGAACGCAACCTCGCGGGCACCTCGATGCCCTGGGTCGCGGGCGAATATATCTTCGCGGTGACCGTGGACGGTGAACTCGTGGCGGTGCAGCGCTCGGACGGGCGCGTGCGCTGGGTGACGCAGCTCCCGCGCTGGCGGAACGTCAAGAAGCGCAAGAACCCGATCATGTGGCAGGGGCCGGTGCTGGCATCGGATCGCCTTTATCTCACGAGCAGCGAGGGCGATCTCGTCGCGGTGTCGCCGGCGGACGGCGCGGTTGTCTCCACGAACGAAGTGGCGGACGAAATCTTCCTCGAGCCGGTGGTCGCGGACAACACGCTCTACATTCTCTCCGAAGACGGCCGCCTGAGCGCTTACCGTTAAAGCCATGACCAGCAAAAAGCCCAAGGTCGTCATCATTGGGCGCCCGAACGTCGGCAAGTCGACGCTCTTCAACCGGCTCGTCGGAAAGCGCATCGCGCTCGTCGACGACACGCCCGGCGTAACGCGCGACCGCCGCGAGGGCGAGGCGACGCTGTTCGATCTCGAGTTCATCGCCGTCGACACGGCGGGCCTTGAAGAGGCCGGGCCGGAGACGCTTTCGGGGCGGATGCGCTTGCAGACCGAAGCCGCGCTCGAAGACGCGGCGGCGGCATTGCTCGTCATCGATTCGCGCGCCGGCCTCACACCGATGGACCGCCACTTCGCGGACTGGCTGCGCACCGCGAAGGTGCCCGTGGTGCTCGTCGCCAACAAGGCGGAAGGCCGCTCGGGCGACTCGGGCATTCTTGAAGCCTATGCGCTCGGCTTTGGCGAGCCGGTCGGCATCTCCGCCGAGCACGGCGAGGGGCTTGCCGATCTGTTCGAGGCGCTGGCGCCGCACGTTGACGCCGCCATCGTCGCGGCGGGCGATGCGTTCGAAGGCGAAGACGAAGCGGAAGGCCCGCTGAAGCTTGCCATCGTCGGGCGCCCGAACGCGGGCAAGTCCACGCTCATCAACACGCTGCTCGGGCAGGATCGTCTCGTCACGGGGCCCGAGGCGGGGATCACGCGCGACAGCATCGAGATCGAGTGGAACTGGGAAGGCCGCCCCGTGCGCCTGATCGATACCGCCGGCGTCCGCAAGAAGGCGAAGGTGCACGAGAAGCTCGAAAAGCTCTCGGTCGCCGATACGCGCCGCGCCATCGATTTCGCCGAGGTCGTCGTGCTGCTGCTCGATGCGACGCTCGGCCTCGAAGCGCAGGATCTTCGCATTGCCGACATGGTGATCGAGGAGGGCCGCGCGCTCGTCATCGCGCTCAACAAGTGGGATGCGGCGGAGGATCAGTCCCGCCTGTTCCAGGGCGTCCGCAAGGCGCTCGACGAAGGCCTCGCGCAGATCAAGGGTGTGCCGCTGCTCGCGGTTTCGGGGATGACCGGCAAGGGTCTCGATACGCTGCTCAAGGCCGCCTTCGAGCAGCGCGACGCGTGGAGCCAGCGCGTGCCGACCAGCCGCCTCAATCGCTGGTTCGAAGGCGCGCTCGCGCGCAATCCGCCGCCCGCGCCCGATGGAAAGCGCCTGAAACTGCGCTACGTCACGCAGGTGAAGTCGCGGCCGCCTTCATTCGTGATCTTCGGCAACCGCCTGACCGAGCTTCCCGAAAGCTATCGCCGCTATCTGGCAAACTCGCTCCGCGACGATCTCGGCTTCACCGGCGTGCCGATCCGCCTGACGCTGCGCGGCGGCAAGAACCCCTTCGACCGTTAGCGCGCCGCGACGGCTTCAGCCGTGAAGTCGCTGAACAGCCCGTCGATGCCGGTGGCGAGGTAGGCGCGAATTTCGCCGAGAAGATCGCCGTGCGCGCGCGGGTCTTCGCCCGTTCGATGGTCGGCGGGCAGGAAGTAATTCTCCGCCCGGAATGTCCACGGATGCACTTTCAGGCCCGCCGCGTGCGCGTCTGACACCAACCGGGTCGGTGCGGCAAGGCGCATGTCCGCGCCGCGCGGGATCACCAGCGTCTTTTCGGGGCCGATGCCGTCCGCATAGGCCGCGACGGCTTTGAGGCCCTCCGGCGTCAGCATTTCGGCATAGCTCTGGCGCGCCCCGTCCGCAGGTCCGCCTTCGGCCGCGACGAGCTGGATCAGGCGCACCCCCGTCATCGTGTTCAGCTGCTTCAGATTGTCCACTTCGAACGACTGGATGAAGACCGGCGCATCGGCATCGCGCCAACCCGCGGCATCGAGCGCGGCGACGAGCCTTTTCTCAAGCGGAAGGCCGATCGCGGCGAAATACGACGGGTGCTTGGTCTCCGGGTAGATGCCCACACCGCGCGCTTTGGCGAGCGCGATGATCTCGTCCAGCGTCGGAATTTCGAACCGGCCGTCGTTCGCCGTGCCGCGCAGCTCGGGCAGGCGTTCGCGGGTACGCAGGGTCTTCAGTTCGGCGAGCGTGAAGTCTTCGGTGAACCAGCCGGAGACGGCGGCGCCGTCGATGGTCTTGGTTGCCTTGCGATCGGCAAACTCCGGGCGCGCCGCAACGTCGGTGGTGCCCGAAATCTCGTTCTCATGTCGCGCGACGAGGACGCCGTCGCGCGTCGGCACAAGGTCCGGCTCGATGAAATCCGCGCCGTCGTCGATCGCGCGCGTGTAGGCGGCGATCGTGTGCTCGGGAAGAAGCCCGCTCGCGCCGCGATGCGCGATCACGATGGGGCGTTCGGCAGGACGTTCGGCAGCCTGGGTCACGCCGGAAGCAAGCATGAGCGAGAGCGAAAGGGCAAGGAAAAGTCTCATGCCCTCCCGCTAGCGCGATTGTGTTCAGCTTTTGCGACGAAGCAGATACTTGCGGCCACCGACGAGACCGGCCGCACCGAGCCCGAACAGCGCGAGCATGGCCGGCTCGGGCACCGGATTCGTGCCGCCGCCGCCATCGCCGCCGCCGTCTCCATCATCGTCGCCGCCGCCACCGCCGGAACCCCCGCCGCCCGGCAGGATCAGCTCGGCATATTCGGGAAGGTCGGTCGCCTCGAAGTCGCTCGGAATCTGCGCGTCGCGCATCATCTGATCCTGCACGATGTAGGGTTCGCACGGGAACTGCACGACCTTACGGGCAGGATTTTTGGAAGCCGTCTTCACGGCCTTCGGCTTGTCGGCATTGTGGCGGGCTTCGTTCACCCCGGCACCAACCACGGCGCCGGTGCAAATGCACAGCGCCAGCTTCCCAGCAGCAGCGATATTCATAACCAAACCTGCCCTATGCTCGCCGCGCAACTGCGTCGGCGGGCCCCGTTGATGCTTTGTTTCATTCCGCTCGCGACACGGCCCCGCTGCGAGCGTTGATTGGTTACTATAATGTTACGGATTAATCCCGCATTTACAAGTCGAGCCCGCCTTTGGCGCGGGCTCAATCCGCAAGAATTTGTATTCTGTTGCCGCGAATATACATAATGTTGGTGGTTAATCGCCAGAGCACCGGCTTGCGACATGCCGCCGCAGCGGTCGGTCGGAAGCGCGGCGACATTGAACGGAGCGAATGGAACATGCCCATGGAAACCGCAATCCTCGCAGGTGGATGCTTCTGGTGCGTGGAAGCGATTTACGATGATCTTCAGGGGGTTGCGGCGGTCGAATCCGGCTATATCGGCGGACGCACGACGAACCCGACCTACAAGGATGTCTGCGGCGGCGACACCGGCCACGCCGAAGCGATCCTGATCCATTTCGATCCGGCGGTCGTCAGCTACGAAGAGCTGCTCGACATCTTCTTCCACATCCACGACCCGACGACGCTCAATCGGCAGGGCAACGACGTCGGCACGCAGTACCGCTCGGCGATCTTTCCGCAGGACGATGCCCAGCGCGCGGCGGCAGAGGCGGCAATCGTGAAGGCTGCGGCGCTGTGGCCGGACCCGGTGGTCACGACCATCGAGAGCGGCACATGGTATCCGGCCGAAGACTATCACCAGGAATATTACGCGCGGACCGGCGACACGACGCCCTACTGCAACTTCGTCGTCGGCCCCAAGGTCCGGAAATTCCGCGAAAAATACGCCGACCGCCTTAAAAGCAGAAGCTGAGTTGAGGCTGTAACCGGTTCTAGGTGCTTGCGCTTGGCTGATGGCGAGCCTGTTCCGCTTGCAGTGCTTCTAATATGACTTTGGGTTCCTCAACGGCCTTGCCGAGGCCGAAAACTATGCTCTCTGTAAAAGGAAACCTATACCGTTCGAAATTTTCGGGAAGGTCGCTTCCATGAATGAGTATGAAGTCATTTCCTCGAAGGTTCATGCGCGTGAAGCGCACTATGTTGTGCCAAGGAAGAATTCCAAGTCTTTCAAATGCAACACCGTCTTCCGTTGTCCATAGAGCGGCGTGGTCTTTAAAGCGCTTCCTCAGCAATATTTTAAAGCGTTTAATTATATTATAATATAATATTAACATAGAAAAAAAGTATATAATAAATACTGTCGTCGAAATGAAAAGATTTACATTAACATTGTGAAATTTGATATTAACGATCAGAAAAGGAGAAAATAATATTAATAATATAATTATGTTTATCGGATATATAACTTTATTTGGAATCGAATGAATATATATAATGTAGTGAGCATTTGCGCCGGGCTTTAAGAATATATTGCCTTCCGGTGCATTTAGATAGGAAGTCGTCCGACAGATTCCCCAAATGATGGGCAAGGCGAGCAGGGCGATTGTTGTCACTATGCCGATTGAAATGCCGCGTGTCTCTGCGTGTCCCGGATCGACTATAAAAGTAAAGCCAATCAGAATCAAAAATAGAACGCCTAATAACATCAGGATCAAGGCGAGTAGCGCCACGAAAACAAGAGCGCGCTTGGTCGTCTTGATAAAATCCCGTTTTCCCAACCTGACACTCCGACAAGCTACGGTGAACTGTGCGTTCGGGCGCCTCTCCCGTCTGTGAACGCGCACAGCTCCACTTGCGCATATCTACACACAGCGCTGAGCTTGCAACCAAACACATCATTCTGTTGGAACTGATCCAGCCTACTCCGCCGCGATTGCCTCCGGCGCGCGCTGCGCTGGCACATCCGCCGCCTTGCTGAAGCGCAGCACGCCGTCGTCGACGGGCGCGTGGCGGAACATCTTCACGTCGCCGGCATAGTTCTGGTTGAGCCGCCACGGCACCGCCTTGCCCTGCTTCGGGAACTGGTGAAGCCCGCGCTTGAAATAGCCCGAGGAGAAGTCGATCCACGGCTCGGCTTCCATGTCCGGGTCGGTAAGCGTGGGGGTCGCCGTGTCGGTGCCGGTCGCCTTCATGTGGTTGAGCACGCGGCACAGATATTCGCTGGTGAGGTCGGCCTTCAGCGTCCACGAGGCGTTGGTGTAGCCGAACGCGACCGCAAGGTTCGGCACGCCCGAGAACATGATGCCCTTGTAGCCGTAGGTCTTCGGAAACTCGACCTTGCGGCCGTCGAGCGTCACGTCGATCCCGGCCATGAACAGCAGTTCGAGGCCGGTGGCGGTCACGACGATGTCCGCGTCCAGCGTCTTGCCTGATTTGAGGAGGATGCCGGTTTGCGTGAAGCGGTCGATGTGATCGGTGACAACATCGGCGCGGCCTTCGCGGATCGCATCGAACAGGTCGTGGTCGGGAACGAGGCAGAGCCGCTGCTCCCATGGGTTGTACGTCGGCGTGAAGTGCGTCTTCACGTCATAGTCCGGGCCGAGCAGATTCTGCACGCCGCCGAGAAGCTTCTTTTTCAGCTTCTCGGGCTTGCTGCGCGCAAGCCGGAAGACCCATTGCTGCAGCGCGACGTTGCGCCAGCGGACGATGTTGTAGGCGAGCATCGGCGGCAGCCAGCGCCGCAGCCAGTTCGCGAAGCGGTCTTCGGCGGGCCGCGAGACCATGTAGGTTGGGGAGCGCTGCAGCATGGTGACATGCGCGGTCTTCGCCATTTCGGGAACAAGCGTGACGGCGGTCGCGCCCGAACCGATCACGACGACGCGCTTCCCCGCATAGTCGAGGTCTTGCGGCCAGTGCTGCGGATGGATGATGCGGCCCCGGAAGCTCTCAGCGCCCTCGAATTGCGGCGTATAGCCCGCGTCGTAGCGGTAGTAGCCCGAGCACATGTAGAGGAAATTGCAGGTGAACCGCACGGGTTTGCCGTCGGTTCGCGCCGTCACCGTCCAGCGTGCGGTGCGCGAATCCCACGCCGCGGCCTCGACATGGTGGCCGAAGCGGATTTTCTCGGAGAGGCCGTATTCGCGCACGGTTTCATCGAGGTAGCGCAGGATGGAATCGCCGTCGGCGATCGCCTTCTGGTCGGTCCACGGTTTGAAGTTGAAGCCGAGCGTGTACATGTCGCTGTCGGATCGGATGCCGGGATAGCGGAACAAATCCCACGTGCCGCCGATGCCGGGGCGGCCTTCGAGGATCATGTAGCTGCGATCCGGGCAGTGCTTTTTCAGGTGTACGCCCGCGCCGATGCCCGAGATGCCGGCGCCCACGACGATCATGTCGAAATGTTCGGTCATGCGGTCCCTCTTCCGCCAATTTGAGCGGAACATAAATCAGGGCCGCGCGAACGGAAACTCTTCTAATGTGCAGCGCCGATCACGGCTGCGCGAATGCCCGCCGCGATCACCGAAAGCGGGGCCGCCGCAGGATTGTCGCAAAGCCGGACGAGTGCGGACGGGTCGGGTTCGGCGCCGTCGAGCCCGATCGCTTCCAGCAGTTCGGTCTCGTGCGGCAGCAGCGCCGCGCAGCAGGGCGCGCCGATCTCCAGCCGCTGTCTGCCGTGTATCGCGATGCCCGTCAGCAGGCACCGCAGCAGGTGTTCGATGCCGCAGGCATTGTCGCCGTAGGCCTCGATGAGCGCCGCGTGGAGGCAGGGCGGGCGCGGCCATCCGATGACGAGCCGCCGCAGCGCCCACAGAATCGTCCGGCTGTCTGGCGGAAGGTTCAGCCACGGCCCGCCCCGGTAGTCGGCTATTTCGGCAATCGTCGCCATGATGCGATCCCTGTTGCGAATATATTGATAATCATTCGCAACAGGGCGTCTGTCAACGCATCATTCGTCCCAGACTACTTTGTATACAAAGCCCGCAACCAGAGCGCCGACGATCGGGTAAACCCAGAAGAACCACAGCTGCTCCAGCGCAATCCCGCCCTCGATCAGCGCCGGCCCCGTCGAGCGCGCCGGGTTCACCGACGTGTTCGTCACCGGGATGCTGATGAGGTGGATGAGCGTCAGCGCAAGCCCGATCGCGATCGGCGCAAACCCCGGCGAGGCACGCTTTGCCGTTGCCCCGAGGATGACGATCAGGAACCCGAACGTCATCACCATCTCGGTCCACAACGCCGACGTCATCGAATAGCCACCCGGCGAATGTTCGCCAAAGCCGTTCGAGGCGAGACCGCCCGCGTAACCGGCCTTGCCGCTCGCGATCGTGTAGAGCACGAGCGCCGCAAGGATCGCGCCGACGACTTGCGCGACGACATAGCCGGGCGCGTCCTTCCAAGCAAAGCGCCCGCCCGCAGCGAGGCCGAGCGTGACGGCCGGGTTGAAATGGCCGCCCGAGATTGGACCCAACGCAAAGGCCATGGTGAGTACGGTGAGACCGAATGCGAGACTGACCCCGGCAAGACCGATGCCGACGTCGGGAAACGCTGCGGCCAGCACGGCGCTGCCGCAGCCGCCGAGAACGAGCCAGAAGGTACCGAAGAGTTCCGCTGTGAGCTTCTTGAGATCAAACATGCTCATACCCTCACCCTGAAGGACCGCGTCATGCGCGGCGGCTCACGCATAACATATTCGAGGGACAGCGAAAATCAGCGTGGTGCAGCGGCGCGCCGGAGCCTGTCGTTGATCGCGGCGCCAAGGCCCTCACAGGGCACGGGGGCGACGGCGATGGCGTCCGCTCCGCTCGCGTCGGCGACGTGCAGACAGTCGAACAGGCGGGCAGCGGCTTCGACTGCATCGCCTGTCGGGGAAAGGCTGATATCCCCTGAGATAGCCCCGAAGCCAATCAGGAACTCGTCGTCCGAGGCGGTTTGCGCGTCGAGGCGGAGTGGCTTCGAGGGCGCGTAATGGCTCTCCATCATGCCCGGTGCCTCGATGCCGCTACCGCCAAGCGAAATGGGGGCGAAGGCCTCCAGCGCCTCTCGCGGTACGCCGCCGGGGCGAAGCAGGCGCAGGCGGTGTCCGTCCACGGCGACGATTGTCGATTCGATGCCACCCTTGCATGGGCCGCCGTCGATGATGAGCGGGATGCGACCGCCGAGGCTTTTCAGGACGTGTTCGGCGCGCGTTGCGCTGATCTGTCCGGAGGCGTTGGCCGAAGGGGCTGCGAGCGGGCGGCCGAGCGCCGCGATCAGGGCTTGCGGCACGGGGTGATCGGGGCAGCGCACGGCGAGCGTCGGCAGGCCTGCGGTGACGATGGCAGCGATAGGGCTGCCGGGTTTGCGCGGCAGGACGAGCGTCAGCGGTCCTGGCCAAAAGGCGTCGATGAGGCGGCGCGCGAGCGGGGACAGCTCGACGTGCTCAGCCGCCATGTCGGCGCCGCTGACGTGGGCGATGAGCGGGTTGAACGAGGGCCTGCCCTTGGCGGCATAGATGCGCGCGACGGCGTCTGCGTTCGTGGCGTCTGCGGCGAGGCCATAGACGGTTTCGGTGGGGACCGCGACGACCGAGCCGGTGCGCAGCAGCGCGGCGGCGAGCGAGACGCCTGCCGTGTCCGGCGGCACGGTTTCAGTGCTCAAAAGATCAGGTTGCCCGCTCACAGCCCCCCGCTATACCCGCGCCGTTTCCTCTCACAAGCGATAGATGGCCGCCAATGACCTACACCGCCCCCGTCACCGAGCAGCGCTTCGTCCTCGAAACCATCGCAGACCTGCCCGGTCTCGCGCAGTTGCCGCGTTTCGAGGCGGCGACCGTGGATCTTGTCGATGCAATTCTGGAAGAGGCAGGGAAGCTCTCCGCAGGCGTTTTCGCGACGCTGAACCGCATAGGGGATACTGAGGGCGCCAAGCTGGCGAACGGCGTGGTGACGCTGCCCGCGGGCTTCCGCGATGCCTATGCGGCCTATGTCGAAGGTGGCTGGATGACGCTCGGCGCCGATCCCGCATACGGGGGGCAGGGGCTACCGTTCGTGCTTGCCACCGCCGTGCAGGAACAGACGACGAGCGCCAACATGGCGCTGTCGCTGTGCCCGATGCTCTCGCAGGGCGCGATCGAGGCGCTGACGGCGCACGGCTCCGAGGATCAGAAGCAGATCTACCTCACCAAGATCATCTCGGGCGAATGGACCGGCACGATGAACCTCACCGAGCCGCAGGCCGGGACGGACGTCGGCGCGCTGCGTACCACCGCGACGCCTGCGGAAGACGGGACGTGGCGCATCAAGGGCTCCAAGATATTCATCACGTGGGGCGAGCATGACGTGGCGGAGAACATCGTCCACCTCGTCCTCGCGCGCACGCCGGGGTCGCCTAAAGGCACCAAGGGCATTTCGCTGTTCATCGTACCCAAGTTTCTGGTGAACGCGGACGGTTCTCTGGGCGCGCGCAACGACCTGCGCTGCGTTTCGATCGAGCATAAGCTCGGGATTCATTCTTCGCCCACCTGCACGATGAGCTACGGCGACAACGACGACTGCGTCGGCTTCATGATCGGTGACGAGAACGCCGGGATGCGTGCGATGTTCACGATGATGAACCACGCGCGTATCAACGTGGGACTGCAGGGCGTTGCCATCGCCGAGCGCGCATATCAGCACGCGCTCGCCTACGCGAAGGAGCGCGTGCAGGTGCGGCGCATCATCGAATTCGCCGATGTGCGGCGGACACTGATGACGATGCGCGGCCTTACCGAAGCGGCGCGGGCGCTCACTTATCTGAATGCGGCCGCCGTCGACCGCGCGCACGCTGAAATAGACGAACTAGCCCGGCGCGAGGCGCAGGCGCTTGCCGATCTGCTGACGCCGGTGACGAAGGCGTTCTCGACCGATGTCGGCGTCGAGGTCGCGAGCCTTGGCGTGCAGGTTTTCGGGGGGATGGGCTTCATCGAGGAGACGGGTGCGGCGCAGCACTACCGCGACGCGCGCATCGCGCCGATTTACGAGGGAACGAACGGCATCCAGGCGATGGATCTCGTGGGGCGCAAGCTGCCGCAGGTCCGCTGGAAGAGTCTATTTGCGGACATGCGCGCGGATTTTGCGCAAACGGCCGAGCTGGCGCCCTATCTGGAGGACGCGCTCGCCGCGCTCGAAAGCGCGACCATCTGGCTTGCCGAGGGCGGCGGCGATGACAATGCCGCGGGCGCGACGCCGTATCTGCGCATGTTCGGCCTTACCGTCGGCGGCTGGCTGCTTGCGAAGCAGGCGGCGGCAGCAGCGAAGCGTCTCGCGGCAGGCGAGGGTGATCCGGCGTTCCTGAATGCGAAGATCGTGACGGCGCGTTTCTTCGCAGAACAGTTCCTGCCGCAGGCGGCGGCTCTGCTCGGGCCGGTGACGCGCGGCGCGGAAACATTGTTCGCGATCCCCGAAGAGGCACTTTAGAGCCTCTTTTCCACCCGATATGACGGTTTAACGTGCGCTGAACGTCGTTCGTCGAAGCGCGTATGCCGTTCGTCCCGTTTCCGACGGTCGTTCGCCGAAGGCATGCCGCCATGCCATTTCTCGGCCGCAATTCGCTCCCACCTCTCCGCCGTCCGCAAGGCTCTCCCCTCGCGGACAGTGCAATCTTTGTAGAGGTGTGTTCATGAAAAAGCTTATTCTTGCCGCGCTCGCGACTGCCCTCCTCCCGGCGTCCGCGCTTGCTCAGGATGCGGGCGCCATCGGCGGCGCGTTCGTCGGCGGCCAGATCGGCTGGGGCAAACGGTCGGTCGATCTCGACTTCGGCCTGCCCGGCGTTGAGGATTTCGACAAGAGCCGCAACGGCATCGATTACGGTGTGTTCGCCGGCTATGACTACGGTATCGGCCAGAACTTCCTGGTCGGCGTCGAGGCCGGCATCGGCATGGGCGGCAAGACGCTGCGCGATACGCCGATCGCGGGTCTGACCGCAGAGATCGATCCCAAGTGGAATTACGACGTGAGTGCTCGCGCGGGCTTCCTCGCGACGCCGAATCTGCTCGTCTACGGCCGGGTCGGCTATGGCGCCGAGAAGACGCGCGTCTCGACGGTCTCCACGATCGCGGGCGTCGCTTCCACGAGTGAAAAGGGCTGGTCGGACGGCCTGCTCTATGGCGGCGGTCTCGAATACGGCCTCAACGAGTCGGCGAGCATCCGCACCGAATACCGCCACCGCGATATGGACGGCGGCTATGCGGCCGATCAGGTTCTGGCGGGCCTCGCGTTCCGCTTCTGAACGACTGTCGGTCCGAAAACAGTTGGGCCGGAGGCATCGCCTCCGGCCCTTCTTTTTTGGCTTCGCTCAGGTGAAGCGTTTTATTCCCAGGCGCGGTAGGCGAGGCCGAGATCGTCGGCGACCGCCTTGTACGTGATGAACCCGCCCGCGACGTTGAGGCCATTGCGAAGGTGCGGATCGGCGCGCATCGCGCCCTCTGCGCCCAGCTTCGCGAGCTTCACGATGAACGGCAGCGTCGCGTTGTTGAGCGCAAAGGTGGAGGTGCGGGCGACGGCGCCAGGCATGTTGGCGACGCAGTAGTGGATGACGCCCTCGACCGTGTAGACCGGGTCGCTGTGAGTCGTCGCGTGCGAGGTTTCAAAGCAGCCGCCCTGATCGATGGCGACGTCAACGAGCACCGAACCGCGCTTCATCGTCTTCAGCATCTCGCGCGTGACGAGCTTGGGTGCTGCTGCGCCCGGGATCAGCACGCAGCCGATAATGAGGTGCGAGTTCTCCGCCGCACGCGCCACGGCGGCGCTGCTCGCGTAGACGGTCTTGATGCGGTTCTGGAACAGCGCATCGAGTTCTGCGAGGCGGGTCGACGAGACGTCGTAGATCGTCACGTCGGCGCCGAGGCCGACGGCCATCTGCGCCGCGTTGAAGCCCGAGACGCCGCCGCCGAGAATCGAAACCTTCGCGGGGGCCACGCCCGGCACGCCGCCGAGCAGGATGCCGCGTCCGCCCTGTTCCTTTTCAAGATAATGCGCGCCGACCTGCACGGCCATGCGGCCTGCGACTTCGGACATCGGCTGGAGGAGCGGCAGGCGGCCCTGCGCGTTCGTGACGGTTTCGTAAGCGATGCAGGTCGCGCCCGATTTCATCAGCGCTTCGGCCTGCGGCTTGTCGGCGGCGAGATGCAGGTAGGTGAAGAGCGTGTGGCGCGGCTCCAGCCAGGCGATTTCGTGGAGCTGAGGCTCCTTCACCTTCACGATCATGTCGGCGGCGGCGAACACTTCCTGCGGCGTCGCGAGGATCTTCGCGCCGACCGCGATATAGGCGTCGTCACCGAAATCGATGCCGCTACCCGCGCCCGTTTCGACGAAAACCTCGTGGCCGGCCTGCGTAAGCTCGGCGACCGAGGCCGGCGTCATGCCGACACGATATTCGTGAACCTTGATTTCCTTTGGAACTCCGACGCGCATGACTGTTCTCCCTCATCTTGATGAATTGAGGGGAATCTACCGGAAATCACGTCGGAGAAGTTTGCGAAGTTGCGCGCGGGGACGCCTCTTGTGTAGAGAATATTCGAAGATAGACGAGGATTTCGGGAAATTGTCCGAACTGGATCAGATCGATCGCAAGATTATCGCCCAGCTTGCAATCGACTCGGGATTGACGAGCGAGCAGCTGGGGAATCGCGTCGGGCTGTCCGCATCGGCGGCCCACCGGCGCGTGAAACTTCTGGAAGATTCGGGTTTCATCCGCGGCTATCGCGCCGTGCTGTCGCCCGCGGCACGGAGCAATCCTTCCGCCGTCTACGTCGCCGTCACGCTCACAGACCAGCGCAAGGAAACGCTTTCCGCCTTCGAAACTGCGGTCGCGCGCGCGCCCGAAATCGCCGAGGGCCACCTGATCACGGGCGATTCGGACTACATGCTGAAAATCCTGGTGAAGGAAGGCGACAGCTTCGAGCGCGTGCACCGCGAGCTGCTGGCGGCGCTGCCCGGCGTGCAGCGGTTGGTGACGCAGGTCAGCATCCGCAGGATCGTGGGTGAGTGAGCGGTTTCGCACGCCTGTTGTGCAGTGCGGCACGCTATGCTAGTCGCCGCCGCCGCTTCGGTTCGGAACAACGCAGCTTGAGGCATGAGTCGCATGACCCGGCAGAACAAGGATTACAGGGGTTCGTGCCGCTAACCGCGGCACCGATGCCCCGCATCCGTCCATGACCGGACCCCACAACCCACACGCGTCGTCCTCCGACCGCCATGACGGCATCGCCAAGCTGGCGGTGGCCGCGATCGGCATCGTTTTCGGCGATATCGGCACCTCACCGCTCTACGCGTTCCGCGAAACCTTCGCGGGTCACCACCCGCTCGCGCTCGACGCAGTCCACGTCTACGGCGTCGTCAGCCTGATCTTCTGGTCGATGATGCTGGTGGTGACGATCAAGTACGTCACGATCATCATGCGTGCGGACAACAAGGGGCAGGGCGGCAGCCTGGCGCTGCTGGCGCTCATTTCACGCAGGACCGCGCACGCGCGGCTCGGCGTGGTGATCGTGATGCTCGGCGTGTTCGCCACGGCGCTCTTTTATGGCGACAGCATGATCACCCCGGCGATCTCGGTGCTTTCGGCGGTCGAGGGTCTCGTGGTCGTGAACGACGCGTTCGAACCGCTGGTGCTTCCGATCGCGGTGTTCATCCTTGTCTTCCTGTTCCTGATCCAGGCGCGCGGCACCGCCAAGGTCGGCGCCCTGTTCGGCCCGATCATGGTGCTCTACTTCCTGGTGCTCGCCGTGCTCGGGATCGTGAACATCGCGAAAGACCCGGAGATCCTGACGGCGCTCAACCCGTGGTACGCCTTCCAGTTCTTCCTGCTCGACGGCTGGCTCGCCTTCCTCGCGCTCGGCTCCGTCGTCCTCGCCGTGACGGGCGCGGAGGCGCTTTACGCCGACATGGGGCACTTCGGGCGCCGCCCGATCCGCTTCTCGTGGCTATGGTTCGTGATGCCGGGGCTGATGCTGAACTACATGGGGCAGGGCGCCATGATCGTGAGCATGACGCCCGCCGAGGCCGAGGTGGCGATCCGCAATCCGTTCTTCATGCTCGCCCCCGAAGCCCTGCGCCTGCCGCTTGTGGGGCTTGCCACGCTTGCCACCGTGATCGCCAGCCAGGCGGTGATCTCCGGCGCGTTTTCGGTGACGCATCAGGCGATCCAGCTCGGCTTCATGCCGCGCCTCACCATCAAGCACACCAGCGCCTCGACGCAGGGGCAGATCTACATCCCGGTCATCAACTGGCTGCTGATGTCCGCGGTGATCCTGCTCGTGCTGATGTTCCAGAATTCGAGCAACCTTGCCGCCGCTTACG
Organism: Sphingosinicella sp.; assembly: GCF_013911755.1. Taxonomy (GTDB): domain Bacteria; phylum Pseudomonadota; class Alphaproteobacteria; order Sphingomonadales; family Sphingomonadaceae; genus Sphingosinicella. The sequence continues at coordinate 68,905 of NZ_JACESP010000011.1, read as the reverse complement.
GCATTGCCGTGACGGGCGCGATGCTCATCGACACGTGCCTGCTGGCCGTCGTGCTGTTTTCGCTCTGGAAATGGAAGTCGTGGCTCGCCATTCCGCTGCTCGCGGCATTCTTCATCGTCGACGGCGCGTATTTCGCCGCGAACCTTACCAAGGTTCCCGACGGCGGCTGGTTCCCGCTGCTCATCGGCGTCGTCGCCTTCACGATGCTGACGACATGGTCGAAGGGCCGCCTGCTGATGCGCCAGCGGATGCAGGAAGCCGCGATGCCGATGGAAATCTTCGTGAAGTCCGCCGCGAACAGCGCGATCCGTGTGCCCGGCACCGCGATCTTCATGTCATCGGAGCCCACCGGCGTGCCGCACGCGCTGCTCCACAACATGAAGCACAACAAGGTGCTGCACGAACGCGTGATCGTGCTCACCGTGGCGATCGAGGATATTCCCTACGTCGAGACGTGCGACGTGGTGGAGACGCAGGATCTGGGGCAGGGCTTCTACCGGATGAAGCTGCGCTACGGATTCATGCAGGAAACCGACATCCCGAAGGCGCTCTCGCCCGTGAACGCCTGCGGGCCGAAGTTCGACATGATGCAGACGAGCTTCTTCCTTTCGCGCCAGACGCTGATCGCGGCGCCGAAGCCGGGCATGGCGATCTGGCGCGAAAAGCTGTTCGCGTGGATGCTGCGCAACGCTGCGACGGCGATGGAGTTCTTCAAGCTGCCGACGAACCGCGTCGTGGAGCTGGGCAGCCAGGTCGAAATTTAGGGTGTGTGGGTATTCGGCCCATGCCCGGCTGCAAACGGCGGCTTTCTCCGCTTCCGGTGCTCACGTACTGTAAGTACGCTGCGCGCCGGTTCTCGAAATCCACCGTTTTCGCCTCGGCCTGAACCGAATCCCCACACACCCTAGCCGAGAATGCGCGCCTCGCGCACATAGCTGAAATCACCCGCGCCCGACCAGGCGCGACCATCCGGATAACGCAGTTCGATTCCGGCGAGATCCTTCTCGTCCGTCAGCCACATGTTGACGCCCATCATGCTGTTCCCGAACTTCAAGGCGGCGCTTTCGGTGAGGGTGAAATGCGTTGTCGCGCCGCACGTGGGGCAAAAATGGATTTCCGCGGCCGGATCATCCTTGTCCTGCCGAGAATAGCCTTTTGTCGGGCCTTCGACGCTGACCTCCGACGGATGATAATAGGCCCAGCGCGCGCCCGACTTCGTGCAAAGCGTACAGTTGCATTCGTGGATGTAGTCGGGCCGTTTTTCGGTCGCGATGCGGATTTGGCCGCAGAGGCAGGAAAGCTGGAGCATGGGTGGGGCCTATACTGTGTAGGCCGGCGGCCTGATAGCCGCCATTCCGGCTGGACCGGAACGGCGGCTTTATCGGACGCTTACTTCTTCGACGCGATCCAGTCGTCGATCTTCTTTTCGAGGACCGCGAGCGGCAGGGCACCGGTCATCAGCACCTGCGCGTGGAAATCGCGGATGTCGAACTTTGGCCCCAGCGCCTTTTCGGCGCGGGCGCGGAGTTCCTGAATCTTCATCGCGCCGACCTTGTAGGCGAGCGCCTGGCTGGGGATGGCGATGTAGCGCTCGACCTCTGCGGTTGCATCGGTGCGGCCCATGTCGCTGTTGGCGAGCATGTATTCGATCGCCTGATCGCGCGTCCAACCCTTCGAATGCAGCCCGGTATCGACGACGAGCCGCATCGCGCGCAGCATCTCGTCCGAGAGCGTGCCGAAGCGCTGGTACGGGTCATCGAAGAAGCCCATCGGATAGCCGAGCGTTTCGGCATAGAGCGCCCAGCCTTCGATGTAGGCGGTGTTGCCGCCGAAGCGCATGAAGCTCGGCAGCGCCGCGTTTTCCTGCGCAAGGCTGATCTGGAAATGATGCCCCGGCGCGCCTTCGTGCAGGTAGAGCGTCGTCATGCCCGGCGTGGTGCGCGAGGGCAGATCATAGGCGTTGAAATAGAAGATGCCGGGACGCGAGCCGTCTGGCGTGCCCTGCTGGTAGGAACCACCCGCCTGCTGCTTTTCGCGGAACGGCTCGTAGGGGCGGATATCGAGCGGAGACTTCGGCACGGTGGAGAAATACGCGGGCACCTTGGCGTCGACCGCCTTGCCGATCTCGAAGTATTTCTGGGTCAGCCACTCGCGCGACTGCGGCTTGAACTGCGGATCATTGCGCAGATAATCGAAGAATTCCGGCAGCGTGCCCTTGAAGCCGACCTCGGCCTTCACCTTTTCCATTCCGGCCTTGATGCGCTTCACCTCGGCAAGGCCGATATTGTGAATGTCTTCGGCCTTGAGCGGCAGCGTCGTCGTGTTTTCGATGAGCTGCGCGTAAAGCACCGGCCCGCCCTTCATGGCGGAGAGGCCGACCTGATCGCGGGCGACGGGAAGATATTCGGTCTTCAGGAAATCGTGCAGCCGCTGGTACGTCGGATAGATCTTGCCGGTGATGATCGCGCGGTACTCGGCCTTAAGGCGCGCCTGGTCCGCGGCGGAGATGCCTTCGGGGAACTTGGTGACGGGGCTGTAGAAGGGCGAATCCTCGGGCGCCTGCGCGAGCTGGGTGGCGAGCTGCTCGATGACGTTGTTGATCGTGAGCTTCGTTTCGACGACGCCCGATGCCATGCCTTCACGGAAGCGGCCGACCGAGCGATCGAGCAGCGTGACATAATCCTGGTGGCGCTTCAGGTTGTTCTCGTAGTCGGCAAGCGTGGCGAAGGGCGCGCCGCCGGTAGCCGATGCGAACGAGGGGTAGAAGGTGTGGAAGCCGCTGAAGTGATTGACCGGGCGCACGACGGTGAGCGCGAGGATCTCAGGGGTCAGGCCCTTGAGCGCCTCTTCGGTCTGCCACTTGAACACGTCGTAGGCGATGCGGTCGGTGGCATCGAGCGCGCTGCGGTCGATCGCCTTCAGGCGCGCAAGGTCGCTTTCGCCTGCCGCCCGCTCTGCCGCGAAGTAGGCGTCGGTGATGTAGTCGCCAAGCTGGTCCGCGTAGCGCATGTCGCCGCGGAACAGCGCATTGATCGGATTGCGCTTGAGGCTCGCTTCGTCCGAATCCTGGAAGAGCTGCCAGAGTGCTTGATGGGCGGGGTTCTGCGCCGCGGCAGAGGCCGCCGCCGGGGCCTGGGCCGAGACGGGGGCGGCGAGCGTGAGCGAAAGCGCGATGGCGAAGGCCGACGCAAAGGTGCGCGTCATGAATGAAGTCCTTTCGGGAAAAACGATCATGACGGGTTCATACGCTGCGACGCCGGGACTTGCTATACGCCTGTCGAACAGCGTGGGCGGTTCGTCGAAGCCGGGGGGTGATCCTCCCAGCATCGCTAGGGCGGCGTCCGCGCCCCAACCGATAAGCTGGGCCGTGTGACCCGGCTTCCGACGCGCACGCTTGCCGCTTATGCGGGCCCCGGCCTTCCCGTTGCCGCGCTCGGGTTGCCGCTCGTCATCTATCTGCCGCCTTATTACGCGGGCACGCTGGGGCTCGATCTTGCCGCCGTGGGCTTCGTTTTCTTCCTCGTGCGGATGCTCGACATGCCGCTCGATCCGCTGCTCGGGCATTTCATGGACGGCACGCGCAGCCGCTGGGGGCGGTTCCGGCCTTGGCTGGTGGCGGGCGGGCTGACGCTGCTTGTCGCCACGGTCGCGGTGTTCTTCGCGACGCCGGGCATCACGGTCTGGTATCTGTTCGGCTGGCTGATGCTGCTGTTTGCCGGGCATTCGATGCTGAACGTCTCGCACATCGCATGGGGCGCGACGCTTTCGGGCGACTATCACGAGCGCTCGCGCGTCTACGGCTGGTGGATCGGCGGGCATCTCGTGGGGCTGATCACCGTGCTCGTGCTTCCCGCCGTGCTCGGGCAGGTGATGGGCGCGCAGGCGCCGAGGCCGGTGCACCTGATGGGCGCGTTCATCCTCGCCATCATTCCGCTTACGGTGATCGGCGCGCTCGTCGGCGCGCGCGAGGGCGCGGCGCAGGCGGAACACCCGCGCATCACGTGGGCCGATATCCGCCGGCTGTTTTCGAACCGGACGCTGGCGATGCTGCTGCTTGCCGACGTGCTGGTGAACCTCGCGCCGGGCGTGACGGGCGCGCTCTTCGAGTTCGTGTTCGTGCGCCTGCTCGGCTTCACGCAGGCCGGGGCGGCGGTGATGCTGCTCATCTACTTCGGCAGCGGCCTCCTGGCGCTGCCACTGTGGCTGCGCCTTGCCGCGCGCCTCGGCAAACAGCGTGCCGCTGCCGCCGCGTGCGTGAGCGGGGCGGCGCTGCACGTCGCGGCGTTTCTTGTTTTCGATCCCGCGCAGGCGTGGCTGTCGTACCTTGCCATCGGGCTTGCCGGAACGCCCTATGCCGCGCCCGGCTTCCTGCTTCGCGCGATGCTTGCCGATGTCGGCGACGAGGAGCGGCTGGCGAGCGGCGCGGACCGGATCGGGCTCTTGAATGCCGTGCTGACGACGGCGATGAAGCTCGGCTACGCGCTGCCGGTGGGGATATTGTTCCCGATTCTCGCGCTTGTCGGGTTCAGCGCCGAAGCGGCGACGGCGAGCACCCCGGGGTCGCTGCTGTGGGTCGAGGGCTTCTGGATCGTGTTGCCCCCGGTGATCCTGATTCCGGCCGCGCTCGTGCTCGCGCGGCTGCCGCTCAGCGCCGCGCGGCACGCTGAAGTGCAGGCCGCGCTTGCCCGTACCGGAAAGAATTGAGAACGCTTCTTTTTTGCTCGCAGATTGCGCGAATCTCCTGTAGGCTAGCGAAGTTCATGTCAGTTTCAGACTGGTGTGGGCCTTCGTCATGAATGTCCGTGGGCGCACGGATTTTGTTTTGGGAACAGCAGGCTGTCGAACGCCGCGAATAGAATTAGGCCGAGAACGACAGTGCTGTGGCGGCATGCGCCCGGCTGCCGACGTTATTCAGACTGGATATCACGACATGGGTTTTGATGGCCGCAAGCGCGGTGGGGACCGTGGCTATGACCGCCGCGGCGGAGGACGCGATTCGTTCGGCGGTGGCGACGATTTTTACGATGCCGGTCGCAGCTTCGGCGGTGGTGACCGCTTCGGCGGCGGTGGCGGCGGCTTCGGAGGCGGTGACCGCTTCGGTGGCGGCGGCGGCGGCGGTGGTTTCCGCGGCGGCGGTGCCGGTGGTGGCGGCGGGTTCGGGGGCGGCGCAGGCCGTGACGCCGGCACCTCGCTCGGCACGGCTTCGGGCACGGTCAAGTGGTTCAACGCCACGAAGGGCTTCGGCTTCATCGCCCGCGACAGCGGCGAAGACGTGTTTGTGCATATCAGCGCGGTCGAACGCGCCGGTCGCACGACGCTCGATGAAGGCCAGCCGGTCACGTTCTCGATCTTCGATCGCGGCGGACGCCTCTCGGCTTCCGATCTCGTGGTCGACGGCGAGGCGCCCGAGCGTCCCGATCGCCCCGAACGTCCGGCCCGCGACCGCGGTCCGTCGGGCGGTGGTGCCATGGACGACGACTTCACGCCCGGCGAACGCATCGAAGGCACGGTCAAGTTCTTCAACACGATGAAGGGCTTCGGCTTCATTTCGCGTGGCGACGGCAAGCAGGACGCGTTCGTGCACATCAGCGCGCTCGAGCGTGCCGGTCTCACGAGCCTCGCCGAAGGCCAGCGCGTCAGCTTCGAGCTGGCACGCGACCGCCGCGGCAAGGTCGCTGCGGGCAATATCGAACTGCTCTAAACGAGCAGCCGCAATCGATTCGGGGAGGATCGAACGCAGGAGGGGCCGGCGCGGATTCGCGTCGGCCCTTTTCGTTTGATGATCATGCCGATTGCACACGTGCTGTGGGGTGATCGCTTTCGATTGCATTGCAGTTATGCTTTTCCCTGTTCAGTCTGGTGGCATGGAAGCGCATTCGGTCGTGCAATACGTTGGTGATCAGGCTCGGGCTGACTTGGCAGATCTGATCGATTTGCAAATGTCTCCATTAGGCTTGGTCGCTATGGACGCCTTGGCTCCAGCAGCGGGACAGACGATTCTGGACGTCGGTTGCGGTGCGGGAGAGACGATCCTGCAGTTCGCAGAACGCGTGGGTCCGAGTGGCCGCGTTGTTGGCGTCGATATAGCCCCGCGTGTTTTAGCTGTTGCGCGTACAAGGACGGCTCACCTGTCTCAGGTAACGTTGTTGCAGGAGGATGCTGCCAGTCTTGCGCTGCCTGACCAGAGTTTCGATGGCGTCTTTTCCCGGTTTGGAACGATGTTCTTTGCTGATCCGACGCAAGCAATTACAAACATACATAGAATGCTGAGACGTGGCGGCAGGATCGGTTTCATCTGCTGGCGATCAATGCGGGAAAACGAACTAGATTTCTTCCCCGTTGAAGCAGCGGGTTTGCCAATTATTGTCGATGCCACGCCGTTCAGCTTCGAGGATGCCGATACCATCAGTCGCGTTCTTCGATCGGCGGACTTCGAACGTATCCGTATCGAAGCATACAATGCCGATATTTCCAGCGGTGACGCCGACACGATGTTGAAGGTGATCACGCGTGTTGGCGCCCTGGGGAAGGTCTTGAGGGAAACGCCTGCACTTCTGCCGAAAGCTGAACCGCAGGTCCGTACCGCACTGCGAGCGCGCGAGCGGGATGGCAAGGTGAGCTTGGGTGCGGCAACATGGATCGTCACTGCAACTGCCGCATGAAGGCAAATAGCCGCATCAGCTTTGCCGCGGCCCCGATGGGCAGCCGGGCTGTATCTCTCGACACAGCCCGGCCTTGTGTCAGACCCCCTGATTGTCGAGCTGCGCGCGGACGGAGATGCGGCCGCGCTTCGAGATCCGATAGGGGCTGCCCGACCGGGATTCGATGAGGCGCTTCCGCCGCAGCTGGTTGAAAACCGTCAGGTCGAAGCCGGCAAGGAACATCCCTTCACGTGTGACGCAGGCCACGGACGTGATTTTGGCGCCATCGCCGCGCTCGTGCAGAATGCGGCCACCAAGGGCCAGAACGTGCAGCGCACGCTGTTCATTTCGTGAGATATTCATGGAAGTCTCGTAAGATAGGCGTGAAAAACACCCCGGACGCACTGCACCCGGCGGCTTTGAATTCACGAGGCTCTCTGAGGTTCAGAGAGCCTTATCGTACAAGCTCAGACATCCACTCTCCGGTTACGACGAAACGACTGTGTCGCCTCGTACTCCCCAATATAGGGATCGCGCGTTCCCGCTGACAAATAAAAAGCCGGCCACGCGTGAAACTTAGCTGATCAGCGAAGTTTTTGCTTGCGCGTACGCCGCGTCGCAAATTACTTAGCAACATGACTAAGCATGATCCCGAGCTTTCGCGGCTGTTCCATGCGCTGGCGGACCCGACCCGGCGGTCGATCCTATCGCGGCTCGCGGCGACACCGGCGGGCGTGACGGATCTGGCCGATCCCACGGGGCTGCGGCTGCCCACGGTGATGCGGCACCTTTCGGTGCTCGAGGACGCGGGATTGATCACCACGTCGAAGGACGGCCGGGTCCGCACCTGCGCGCTTGTTCCCGAGGCGCTGGAACCGGCGCGGACATGGCTCGATGAGCATCGTGCGATCTGGGAAGACCGGCTGGATCGGCTGGACGCATTCGTGATGAACGTGATGAAGGAAAGCAAGGAATGACACAGGCCTTCGACGGGACGGCATCGGGGGGCGAAAGTCCCTTTGCGACACTCACCTTCAAACGCCGCATTGCTGCGCCGCCCGCCGTGCTGTGGGAGGCGTGGACGGCACCGGCCGCACGCGCGATCTGGGCTTCGCCTTCGCCCTCCGTGACCGTCGAAATGCTGGAAAGCGATCCCCGTGTCGGGGGGCGCGAGATTTCGCTCTGCAAGGTGGAAGGCGAGCCTGACATCCGCTGCGAGAACGGCTGGCTTGTGCTGCAGCCGGCGGCGCGCAGCGTGAACTATGAGGTGATCTCGTGTGAAGGCGCGACGCTATCGGCGGCGCTGGTGACGGCCGGGTTCGAAGATGCGGACGGCCACAGTCGGCTGGTCGTGACGGTGCAGCTTTCCTCACTCGCGCAAGATATGGCGGCCGGTTACCGGGAGGGTTTCGGCGCCGGCCTCGATAATCTGGCTGCCGTCGCCGAGCGCACCATGATTTTGCAGCGGGTTATCAAGGCGCCGAAATCGATCGTGTGGGGCGCGTGGATGAATCCCGAAACGCTGCCGCAATGGTGGGGACCGGACGGGTTTTCGTGCCGCACGACGCGGATCGATCTGCGCGCAGGCGGCGAGTGGGTGTTCGACATGATCGGGCCTGACGGTACCGTGTTCCCGAACCATCATCTCTACCACGAGGTCCGCCCCGAAGAGCGGATCGGCTACGCGCTGCTTTGGGGCGAGAACGGCCCCAAGCACGCCGACGCCTGGGCCGCGTTTGAGGAACAGGACGGGGCGACGAAGGTGACGCTGGGCATGGTCTTCAGCACAGCGGCGGAATTTCAGGACGCGAAGGGGTTCGGCGCCGTGGAACTTGGGCAGCAGACGCTGGGCAAGCTGGAACGCTTCATCACTGCCGGTTAACACGCTTTCGGAAATTCAGCCCCGGATGGGAACGATGCGCGCGGCAGCCGGACGTTCGCTTTCGCGCGTGGTTTCGCGCCAGCTGACGACGCCGAAGACCACGTCGATCGCGCCGCCGTTCGTGGTGAACGGCATCAGCAATGCGCGGTAGATGCCGGGGTGGCCCGTGGCGGTTTCGTAGGGCGCCTCCACCGACAGCGGTACCGCGCGGCTGAGGAGCTCGGGCAAATAGCTGCTGATGCGCATGAGGAGCGAGCCCGGAGGCGCGTCGGCGAGGCCGATGATGTCGGTATCGACGCCGCCTTCGGCCTGCAGCGCCTCGCCGATCAGGCGGAGGTGCGGACCTTCGTTTTCGTCGAGATCGATGACGAAGCTCTGCGTGCAGCGGTCCTCGATCAGCATCGGATCGAAATCGCTCCAGCGCGGCACGCTGCCCGCACGCGGCAGCGTCGCCCAGTAATTGTGCGCCTGCATATGCAGGCGGCGTTCCTGCGAGCCCGTGCTGACCGGCGGCAGCGCCTTTGCGCGGCGAAGCGCTGAAACCTTGCTGCCGAGTGTCATGTACGCGCTCCCTGAATACAGTGCGCGTGACCCTGCCCCATCAGGCGTTAACAGGTTGGAAACAGCGGCGCCTCAGCTCGCCGCGACGGTTTGTTCGATCGCGCCGAAGATGCTGTGGCCCGTGCCGTCGTCCATCCAGATTCGCACCGTGTCGCCGTATTTGAGGAACGGCGTTTCGGGCTTCCCCGACAGGATCGTCTCGACCATGCGCACCTCTGCGAGGCACGAATAGCCGAGGCCGCCCTGCACGAGGGGCTTGCCCGGGCCGCCGCCCGCGTCGCGGTTCGAAACCGTGCCCGAGCCGATGATCGAGCCCGCTTCGAGATCGCGTGTTTTGGCGAGGTGCGCGATCAGCACGCCGAAATCGAAGGTCATGTCCACATGCGTTTCGGCGCGGCCGAACGGCTGCCCGTTCAGATCGACCTTGAGCGTGCCGAGAAGCTTGCCGCCGTCCCACGCGGCGCCGAGCTCGTCGGGCGTCACGAACACCGGCGAGAAGGCGCTCGCGGGCTTGGACTGGAGGAAGCCGAAACCCTTGGCGAGTTCGGCGGGGATGAGATTGCGCAGGGACACGTCGTTGACGAGACCGACGAGGCGGATGTGTGCGCGCGCGTCCTCGGGCGAGAGACCTTGCGGCACGTCGCCGGTGACGACGACGACCTCGGCCTCGAGGTCGCAGCCCCAGCTTTCGTCGGCAAGCACGATCGCATCGCGCGGGCCGACGAACGAATCGCTGCCACCCTGGTACATCAGCGGATCGGTCCAGAAGCTTTCGGGAAGCTCGGCGCCGCGCGCTTTCCGCACCAGCTCGACGTGGTTCACATAGGCGGAGCCGTCCGCCCATTGATACGCGCGCGGGAGAGGCGAATGCGCCTCGCGCTCGTGGAAGCGCATCATGGGGATCACTTCGTGCGCGAGATCGGTGGCGAGGGCTTCGAGCTTCGGCGCTGCCACGTCCCAATCGTCGAGCGCGGCCTGCAGCGTCGGGGCGATGGCGGAGGCGTCAGCGCACCACGCGAGATCCTTCGAGACGACGACCAGACGGCCGTCGCGTCCGCCCTTCAGGCTGGCAAGCTTCATTTCTTCCCTCCGGCAAGCGTTTTTATAAGGTGCGGCCAGTAATCGAGGCCGTTGTAGAACGAGGCGACGGGCGCATTCTCATCAAGCCCGTGCGCGCGCATTTTCTTCATGTCCATGAAGATCGGCGACACGGCGAAGGTGGGCACGCCCGCGATGCGGAACCACATGCCGTCGGTGCCGCCCGATTCCTGATAGGGCGTGATCGCGACGCCGGGATAGTGCAGCGCGAGCGCCGATTTCACGGCGGCGGTCACGTCCGGGCGGGGTTCGGAAACCGGGCTTGCCGTCGGCGTGCCGCGCACCTTCCATTCGGCTTTCGGGTTGCCGCCGGCCTGTTCGAGCGCGGCCTGCACGGTCGCAACGTCCACGCCGGGGAAGATGCGGCAATTGACCGTGCCGATCGCGCGCTGCGGCAATGCGTTTTCGGCGTGGCCCGCGTTCAGCATCGTGGCGACGCAGGTGGTGCGCATTTCGGGCTCGAACTCTTCGCTCGATGCAAGCGCGGCTGCGGCCTCGGCATCGTTCGGGTTTTCGGAGAAACGGCGCAGCATCTCGGCGACCTGTGGCTGCGAGGCTTTCAGTTCTTTCGCCATCGCACCGAACGAGGCGCGCGTGACGCTGTTCGCCTGAATCGGGAACTTGAGCGCCTCGACATTCTTGAGGAGCGCGGCGAGATCGTAGATCGCATTGTCCTTGCGCGGACGGCTTGAGTGGCCGCCCTCGTTGCGGATCGTCACGTCGAAGGTGGCGAAGGTTTTCTCGGCGACCTGCATCCCGTAGCCGAAGGGCTTGCCGTCCGGCGTGAGCGCGCCGCCGCCCGCGTCCGAATTCAGCGCATATTCGAGCTTCACGGGCTTCAGCGCGTCGACGAGCGCGCGCGTCGTCGTCATGCCGGTTTCCTCGTCGCCCGAGAAGGCGAGGTAGAGGTCGCGGTCCGGTACGAAGCCGCTGTTTTTGAGATCGACGAAGGCGCGCGTCAGGTGGGCGACGCCCATCTTGTTGTCGAGCGTGCCGCGGCCGAGAAAGTCGCCGTCCTTCTCGCGCAGGACGAAGGGATCGAACGACCAGTCCTCCGGCTTCGCGTCCACCACATCCATGTGCGCGAGGAAGGCGACGGGCGGCTTCGTGCTACCTGCTTTGCCCGGATAGCGGGCGAGGAGGTACACGGTCTCGCCCATCGGCACGACCTTGATGTCCGCGTCCGCGAAGCCAGCGGCCTTCAGATCCTTGACGACGCGCGCGGCGACCTCGGGCACCTTGCCGTGACCGGCGGCGGAGCGGATCTCGACGATGTCCTTGTAGAGACTGAGCGCGGCGGTGCCTTGCGGCGAATTCGGCGCGGCGGCAGTTGCCGTCTGCGCGGCGAGGCACAGCATCGCCGCGGACAGGATCATGGGTTTCATGTGGGCCCCCTTCAGGATTTGCTTTTCCAGCTATCCTTGTAACCGGTCCATTCGACAGCGGAAGCCGCTTCGCCGATTTCGAGCGGATCGCGCGTGTCGATCATCACCGCATACTCGTCGGTCATCGGCTTGGGCTGCTCGAACATCCGGGTGAGCGCCTTGGGGTGCGGGCCGTGCGTGAAGCCGCAGGGGTGCAGCGTCATCATGCCGGGGTGGATGTTGTCGCGGCTGAAGAAGTCGCCGTCGTGGTAGAACAGCACCTCGTCGTAATCGTCGTTGTTGTGGAAAAACGGCACCTTCAGCGCCTTCGGGTCCGTTTCGAACGGGCGCGGCGCGAAGGTGCAGATGACGAAGCGGTCGGCAAGGAACGTCGTGTGCGCCGAGGGCGGCACATGGTAGCGGTGGCTCATGATCGGGCGGATGTCGCGCACGTTGAGGCGTGCGACCGAAAGCTCGCCGTGCCAGCCCACCGCGTCGAGCGGGTTGAACGGATAGGTCATCCACGAAACCTGCCCGCGCTTCTTTACAGCGACGCGCGTTTCGGTGTCGCCCTGCTGCGCGTGGAAGGCCTCATCGATCTCGGGCGTATCCATGACCGCCGGATCGAAGATCGCGTGCGGGCCGAGCAGCCCCTTGTCGGGGAGCGTGTAGCTGCAGTTCGTCGCCTCGACGGCGAGGATCTGCAGCGGCTCGGTGGGCACGATGCGCCACATCGTGCCGCGCGGGATCACGACATAGTCGCCCTGACCGATCGCGAGATGGCCGAAATCGCAGAAGAAATCGCCGCTGCCGCGGTGCACGAACAGCAGCTGATCGCCGTCGCCGTTGCGATCGAGCGCCGTCATGGCGTCGGCGAGACGCCACAGGCGGATTTCGGTGGCGCTGTTGTGGAGTACCACCGGGGCGGACCAGAGCGAGTTCGGTGCTTCGTTGATCTGCGTGAGATCGAAGGCGCGGGGCGCGAGCGGCCCGTCGAAATCGGTCCACGCTGTCGGCGGGTTGCGGTGATAGAAGAAGGCGGCGGGGCCGAAGAAGCCCTCCTTCGACATCTCGCGCTCGTAGGTGCCTTCGGGAAGATCGGCGTGCGCCTGGCGGCTCGCCTCGCCCTTCACCAGCGGGAAATTGAGGTAGCGCTTCATGGCTCAGGCCTCCGCGGTTTCGAGCACGCCGCGCTCGATCTGGTCGCGCTCGATCGATTCGAACAGCGCCTTGAAATTGCCCTCGCCGAAGCCTTCGTCTTTCTTGCGCTGAATGATTTCGAAGAACACCGGGCCGAGCACGTTGCCCGAGAAGATCTGGAGCAGCAGGCGCGGGTCGTTGTTTTCGGTGGAGCCGTCGAGCAGGATGCCCCGGGACTTCATCGCGTCGACGGGCTCGCCGTGGCCGGGCAGGCGCTCATCGAGCATCGCATAATAGGTCTCGGGCGGCGCGGTCATGAACGGCAGGCCGAGCGCCTTCAGGCTGTCGATCGTGGAGTAGATGTCGCTCGTGGAGAGCGCGACGTGCTGGATGCCTTCGCCGTTGAACGCCATCAGGAATTCTTCGATCTGACCGCCACCCTGCTTGGCTTCCTCGTTCAGGGGGATGCGGATTTTGCCGTCCGGCGCCGTCATCGCGCGGCTGGTGAGGCCGGTGTATTCGCCCTTGATGTCGAAGTAGCGGATCTCGCGGAAGTTGAAGAGCTTCTCGTAGAACTCCGCCCAGAACTTCATGCGGCCGCGATAGACGTTGTGCGTCAGGTGATCGATGATCTCCAGCCCCGCGCCCTTGGGATGGCGGTCGACGCCTTCGAAATAGCGGAAATCGATATCGTAGATGTCGGCATCGTCGCCGTAGCGATCGATAAGATAGATGAGGCTGCCGCCGATGCCCTTGATGGCGGGGAGGCGAAGCTCCATCCAGCCCGTGGAGGTCGGCATGGGTTCGGCGCCGTTCGCGACGGCGTGCGCGTAAGCCTTCGCGGCATCCTTCACGCGGAAGCCCATCGCGCAGGCGCCGGCTTCATGTTCCTCGGCGAAGAAGGCGGCGGGCGAGCGCGGCTCGGCGTTCAACAGGAAGTTGACGTGGCCCTGCCGGTACAGCGTCACATCCTTCGAGCGGTGCTTCGCGATGGGGGTGAAACCGAGCTGGCGGAACACGCGATCAATGAGCGCGGGATCCTGCGCGGAGAACTCCAGGAATTCGAATCCGTCGAGCCCTGCCGGGTTTTCGAAAAGGTCGGCCATTGACGCTCTCTCCCTCATTTGCTTCGAGTCGTTATTCCGTGATATTAGTTTCATATGAAACTTGTTGCAAGTGGAACGATATGCCTCCGATCCGTCTCGACACGTTCCTGCCCTACCGCGTCGCGGTGCTCTCCGACCGGCTGAGCCAGCGGCTCGCGCGCGTCTATGAAGGCTGCGGGCTGTCCTCGCCGCAGTGGCGCGTGCTCGCGGCGGTCGCGGAGAAGCCGGGGCGGAGCGCGCAGGACGTGGTGCGGATGACGCCGATGGAGAAAGCGACGGTGAGCCGCGCCGTTTCCGCACTCATCGCGCGCGGGCTCATGCGCCGCGAGGCCGACGACCGCGACGGCCGCACCTCGCGCCTGACGCTGACGGCGGAGGGCGAGCGCCTGTACGGCGAGATCGCGCCCGGCGTGCTCGCGATCGAGGCGGATATCGCGGCGCGCTGCGACAAAGCGGGGTTGCTCGCCGCGATCGATGCGATCGAGAACGGGCTCGGCGCGGAGGACGCGGTGGACACCGTTTCGGTGCGCGGTTAGGAGACAGGCCTGCACGGTGTGCCAAGGAATGGACTCGCATGAATACGGTCGCAGCTCTGCTCGGTATCTTCACGATGGTCATCCAGCTCGTGATCTGGATCATCATCGCGCAGGTCATCATCAGCTGGCTGGTGGCGTTCAACGTCATCAACACCAGTAATCAATTCGTCCGCAGCCTGCTGACCGGGCTCGACCGGCTGACGGAGCCGATGATGCGGCCGATCCGGCGCGTGCTCCCCGATCTCGGCGGTATCGACCTTTCGCCGATGGTGCTGATACTCGGCCTCATCCTCATCCAGCGGCTGGTTCCGGCGCTGGTTTTCGACATCATGGCGGGCTGAAAGTTTTCAAATGACGGCTGAGCGTATCGACGGCAAGGCATTTGCCGATGGCCTCCGCGGACGTGTGTCCGCCGCGGTTGCGCCGTTTCTCGCGGCGACCGGGCGCAGACCGGGCCTCGCGGTCGTGCTCGTCGGCGAGGACCCGGCGAGCCAGGTCTATGTCGGCTCCAAGCACAAGGCGACAGTCGAGGCCGGCATGGTGAGCTTCGAGCATCGGCTGGCCGCCGACACGCCCGAGGCCGATCTGATCGCGCTCGTCGAAACGCTGAACGCGGACGAGAACGTCGACGGCATCCTGGTGCAGATGCCGCTCCCCAAGCACATGCGCGAGAGCGCGGTGATCGAGGCGATCGACCCCGAAAAGGATGTGGACGGGTTTCACATCGTGAACGCGGGGCGGCTCGCGACCGGGCTTCCCGGGCTCGTGCCGTGCACGCCGCTCGGTTGCATGATGCTGCTCGAAGACCGGATCGGCCGCGACCTTTCGGGGAAGCGCGCAGTCGTGATCGGCCGATCGAACATCGTCGGCAAGCCGATGGCGCAGCTTCTGCTCGCGGCGAACGCAACCGTCACCATTGCGCACAGCCGCACGGCTGAGCTGCCTTCGGTGGTGCGCGAGGCGGATATCGTGATTGCTGCCGTCGGCCGCCCCGAAATGGTACGCGGCGACTGGCTAAAGCCGGGCGCGGTCGTGATTGATGTCGGCATCAATCGCATCGCGGCGCCGGAACGCGGCGAGGGCAAGACGCGGCTCGTCGGCGACGTTGCCTACGCCGAGGCCATGGAGACCGCGAGCGCGGTGACGCCGGTGCCGGGCGGTGTCGGGCCGATGACGATCGCCGTGCTTCTGCGCAACACGCTCGTCGCCGCGCATCGCCGCGCCGGGCTACCCGCACCCGAAGGCCTGTCGTGACGGAGCTGTTCATCTCGGCGCTCGCCACGCTGTTCGTGGTGATCGATCCGCCGGGGTGTGCGCCGATCTATTCTTCGCTGACGGCGGGCGCCTCCGCGCAGCAGCGGCGCTCGATGGCGATCCGCTCGGTACTCGTGGCGGCGGCGGTGCTGCTTTTCTTCGCCTTCCTCGGCAAGGGGATGCTCGCGGCGCTCGGCATCAGCCTTGATGCGTTCCGCATCGCTGGCGGCATCCTCCTGTTCCTGATCGCGTCCGAAATGGTGTTCGAAAAGCGCACCGAACGGCGCAATTCGCGCGCGCAGGAGGTGGCGTCAAAGGAGATCGAGGACGTCTCGGTGTTCCCGATGGCGATCCCGATGCTCGCCGGGCCGGGCTCGATCGCGAGCGTGATGCTGCTCACCTCGCAGGCGAACGGCTGGGTGGAGCGCAGCGTGGTGCTTGCCGCACTCGGCATCGTGCTGGCGCTGACGCTGCTCGCGCTTCTGACCGCCGGGCCGCTGATGCGGTTGCTCGGCGAGAAGATCGAGGCGATGATCACGCGGCTGCTCGGTGTCATCCTCGCCGCGCTCGCTGCGCAGTATGTGATCGACGGAATCCGGGCGAGCTTCAGCCTTTGACCCGATAGAGCCGCAGGGGCGAACCCTTGGGCATCGGCACGGGTTCGAGCCACGCGGGAACCTCTCCGCCCTCAAGCCGCGCCCACAACCCCTCGGGGGCTTCCTTTTTCGCGGCCGCGAGGTCGTTCGTGCCGACACAGCCGAGCATATAGGTCGCGCTGTAGCGGGCGGCGATGGCCTTCGCTTCATCGTCTCCTGCACGCCACAGGCGGACGGAATCGGCGATAGAGGCCGCATTGCGGTGGTAGGGGCCGGCGATGACGCTGTGCGGCGTGTGGACGAGGATCGCAGGCCCCATGTCGAACACGTCGGCGATGATGCCCTTGGGCACGTCGTTCAGCGGCGCGAGTGTCGCGGATGCGGTGCACGAGGGGAGAGGTGCGGTCGCGGGGGCGGCATTGCCGGAGCCGCCGATACGCTTCGTCGCGAGCGCGGCGAACATGGGAAGCGCGCTGGTGAGGCCGACGAGCACGAGCATGGTTGCGCCGAGGCGCGGCAGTGTCGACGGGATCGCGCGGGCGCGGGGCAGCAGCATCGCTGCGACGGCGGCTGCGGCGATCGCGGCGAGCGCGTTCGGCCCGGTCGCAGCGCGGAGCTGCAGGAACATCAGCCATGTCGTGGTGGCGAGGAGGCCGAAGACGAGGGCCCAGCCGAAGCGGCTGTCGGCGTCCGCGCGGCGCAGCATCACGAACGCGCAGGCGATGCCGATGAAGGGGTAGAGGCCGAACACGATCGCGGTTTCGGGCTCGGTGCCGAGGTAGCTGACGATCGAACGCGCCTCGCTGATGCGGGCGAGGACCGGCAGGAACGCGGGGTCGAGCATCGCCATCGGGCCGCCCGCGCAGTGCGGAAAGGCGACGAGCACGGCGACGCCGACGCTCGCGAAGCCGATCGCCGCCGCGATAGCGCGCCTCAGCGGTGACGTGAGCACATCGATCTGCGGCAGGATCGCGGCAAGCGCGCCGCCGAACACGAGCGGCGCGGCATAGACGGGCGAGAAGGCGTCGCACGCGGCGGACCACCAGCGCGCGGGTGGCACGAACGCCGGAAAGGCAAGCGCTGCGCCCACGGCAAGTGCGACGCCGTAGCCCGCGAGCACTCGCCCGAGTGCCGGGTCACGGCACCAGCCGAGAACCAGGATGGCGCCGGCGACGACGAGGTGCGGGAGCATCTCAAGTCCGATGACGAGCGCTGCGACGGTGGCGAGACCGGCAAGGATACCCGACGAGAAGCGGCGGCGCGGATCGGCGAGCGCGGCGACGGCGCAGAGCATGAAGGCGATCTGCCAGTTGTGGTGATCGATTCTGAGCGGCTTGAACAGTGACAAGATCTGGCCGCTTGCAGCGATGAACACCGCCGCGAGGATGGCCGCCTGCCGCCCGGCGAGACGGAATGCGGCGAGCGCGGCGGCGCCCATCGTGACGAGAAGCGCAAGGAGCGGCACGGCGGTGCCGGCGATACGCTCGGCGACGGCGCGGCCGAAAACGGGCTCGGTGACGACGATGATCGCGCCGATCGGCAGGTCGACGAGGCGCGACCAGTGCATGTTCGCGCCCGCGGGCGGGTTCATACGGTGCTGGTCGACATCGCCCCACGCCTGACCGCCGAGCCAGTCGCGCACCTGCATCAGCCGCTGCGCGTCGTCGGTATCGGGAAGGTCGAGCGCGGCGATATCCGCGCGGTTCACGATCGTGAGCGCGAGCGCGGCGAGCAGCCAGATGATGAGCAGCGGCACGAGGAAGCCGCGGGTCCGATCCGTATTCATGCGCGCTGATCTACGACGAGCATGGTTAACAGTCGGCTTCGAAGGGCCGCGATATTAACCAGTTGGAAGCCATCGCCGCTTTAGGTTCGGCGGCATCAGATCACTCCGTCTGCCGAGGAACGACAATGGTTTCCCTGCCCTCCGCCTCCCAATTTGACACCGCGCATCCGCGCGTCGGGCTTTCGACTGCCGTCGTGCTGCCGTGCTACAACGAGGCCGCGACGATTGCGGACGTGATCGCGGGCTTTGCGGAGGCGCTTCCCGGTGCGGTCATCTACGTGTTCGACAACAACTCCTCGGATAACACGGCGCGCGTGGCCGAGAATGCGGGCGCGATCGTTATTCGCGAAATGCGGCAGGGCAAGGGGCATGTGGTGCGCCGCATGTTCGCCGAGGTCGACGCTGACATCTATGTGATGGCGGACGGCGACGGCACGTACGCGGCGGCAGATGCGCCGACACTCGTGCAGGCGCTCGTCGAGCGCAGGCTCGACATGGTCGTAGGAACACGGCGCGGTGTGCGGCAGGACGCAGGACGATCCGGACACGCACTCGGCAACCGCCTGTTCAACGGCGTGTTTCAGTGGATGTTCGGCGACGATTTCAGCGACATCTTCTCCGGCTACCGAGTGTTCAGCCGCCGTTTCGCGAAGTCGTTTCCGGCGGTGAGCCGCGGTTTCGAGATCGAAACCGAAATGTCGGTTCACGCAAGCCAACTAATGCTGCCGGTCGCGGAGATCGAGACTGATTACGGCGTGCGTCCGGAAGGCTCCGAGAGCAAACTTCGCACCTTCCGCGACGGGTTTCGTATCTTGTCAGTATTCTTTCTGCTGCTGAAGGAAACACGGCCCGCATTCTTTTTCGGGGGGCTGGCCACGCTGCTTACGCTCGCGTCGCTGGTGTTTGGCCTGCCGGTCGTTGCTGAATACCTTCAAACGGGCCTTGTGCCGCGCATCCCCACGGCAGTCCTCGCCGCCGCACTGATGATCATCGCCGTGATGTCGGCGATCTGCGGACTCATACTGGACTCGGTATCGCGCTCGCGCGTTGAGTTGAAGCGCATGTTCCTCCTGATGCAGCGCGGGCTGCCCACGCCGTGAAAAGTATCGCTCGCGAAACTTCGATGTTCCTTGTCGTCGGCGCCGTGGCCTTTGTCGTTGCAACAGTCTGTTTGGAACTGCTGACCCAGATTGGTCTCACACCTTATCTGGCACAATTTCCATCCTTGGCTTTGGCAATTGTTACGACATGGCTTGGTAATCGACGTTGGAGTTTTCGGATAACGACCGCCCCAACTCTTCTTGAGTTTCGCCGCTACGTCCTCGCCTCGCTAGGCGGCCTCGCAATCAATGCGGTCGTGTTCTCTACGCTTACCTACGCTGGTGTACCTATAATTTCTGCTTTCGCGGGTGCAACGATATTTGCAATGGGGTTTAATTTCTCATTTTACAAGTTATTTGTATTCAGAAGAAAATATAAAGAAAATAATACAGAAGGAAATGATAAAAACAATTATTTTTTGATTTTCTTGATATTATTTGGCGCTTTTGGAGGGGGAATTTATCTAGCATCAGATATTATGGGTGCTGACGGTATTATTGTTACGGCAAGCAATTCATTAATAGGTCGTGATTTTGTAAATGTTTGGACCGGCGCAAATATATTATTTAAT
This sequence comes from Sphingosinicella sp., assembly GCF_013911755.1. Taxonomy (GTDB): domain Bacteria; phylum Pseudomonadota; class Alphaproteobacteria; order Sphingomonadales; family Sphingomonadaceae; genus Sphingosinicella. Next base: position 49,269 of record NZ_JACESP010000011.1, on the reverse strand, counting down.
GGAAATCTAGAAGACTTATACGACCTAGTGTCGTATGCAGAATTTCAAAGGAAGATTATCGACCCCAGAATTGGCATTCATAATTTTTCCTATCCTCCGCATGTTCTTCTGTTCATATTTCCTTTTGCGCTTATGGGGTACGTGCCGGCATTGCTGACTTGGATAATTGTAAGTGGCGGTGCGTTCGTTGCAGCGGCAAAGTCTTACGTTTCCGGCACCACCGTGCCGCTTTGGTCCGTCATCATCCTGCCGGCCTCCATGATCAACATTTGGGCGGGACATTATGGCTTTGTAATCGGGGCTATGCTGCTCGCGGGATTTGCCTGGCTGAGTCAGCACCCGCTTCGTGCTGGAGTGCTTTTTGGCCTGATGACAATCAAGCCTCATCTTGGAGTTCTTATTCCCCTTGTACTTGTTGTTCGCGGCGAGTGGCGCGCCTTCGGATCAGCTACGGTTATCACCTTGCTGCTCGTAGCTACTAGCGGATCGCTGTTTGGTTTTGAGCTTTGGAGGCAATGGATTACTGATACGCTCGGATACCAGAACGATTTGATTACGGATATAGACCCGATCAAGTATCTTTATCCAAGGATGATGCCCACGGTTTGGGTCAGCTTTCGATTGATCTGCGGAGAAGCCGTCGCAGGTATACTGCAAATCACTATCGCGGTGACCGCAATAGCTGTTGTTCTGATATCCGCATGGCGACGCATAAGTAACCAAGATCTGGGGCTTATCGTTGCCACAGCCACATTCCTGATTTTGCCCTATGCATTTAACTACGACATGACAGTGGTGTCATTGGCTGCGATTGTGACCCTCGCTCGCTACCAGCGATGGCTCAGCCTTTTAGAACGCCTCGCGATCACAATTGCATTTTTGACACCGGTAATCGTGTTCATCTTTAACATGCAAGGGTGGCCCATCCTGCCGTTGGGCATTCTAGGACTTCTGGCTGCGCAATATCGAATGGCCACATCGTGCGCGGCAGAACCGTTCAGCCCCGCCGCCCCAGAAGCCGCAGGCGCAGCGCGTTCAGCTTGATGAAGCCTTCGGCGTCGCGCTGGTCGTAGGCGCCGGCGTCGTCTTCGAAGGTGACGACCTTTTCGGAATAGAGCGAGTTCGGCGACTTGCGGCCGACGACCCATGCCGAGCCCTTGTAGAGCTTGAGCCGGACGGTGCCGCTGACCTTTTGCTGGCTGTGATCGATGGCGGCCTGGAGCATCTCGCGCTCGGGGCTGAACCAGAAGCCGTTGTAGACGAGCTCGGCATAGCGCGGGCCGAGTTCGTCCTTGAGGTGGGCGGCGCCGCGGTCGAGGGTGAGCTGCTCGATGGCGCGGTGGGCGGTGTGGAGGATGGTGCCGCCGGGGGTTTCGTACATGCCGCGCGACTTCATGCCGACGAAGCGGTTCTCGACGAGGTCGAGACGACCGATGCCATGCGTGCGGCCGTAGTCATTGAGCTTGGCGAGGAGGTTGGCGGGGGACAAAGGCTCGCCGTTGACCGCGACCGCGTCGCCTGCGTCGAACTCGACGGTGATGTATTCGGGCGTGTCGGGCGCGTCTTCCGGGTTCACGGTGCGCGAGAAGACGTAGTCGGGGACTTCCTCCCACGGGTCTTCCAGAACCTTGCCTTCGGACGATGTGTGGAGGAGGTTCGCGTCGGTCGAGAACGGCGCTTCGCCGCGCTTGTCCTTGGAGACGGGGATCTGGTGCGCCTCGGCGAACTCGATGAGGCGGGTGCGGCTGGTGAGATCCCACTCGCGCCACGGTGCGATCACCTTGATGTCGGGGTTGAGGCCGTAATAGCCCAGCTCGAAGCGGACCTGATCGTTGCCCTTGCCGGTGGCGCCGTGGGAGACGGCGTCGGCGCCGACCATTTTGGCGATCTCGATCTGGCGCTTCGCGATCAGCGGCCGGGCGATCGACGTGCCTAGCAGGTAAAGACCCTCGTAGAGCGCGTTCGCGCGCATCATCGGGAACACATAGTCCTTCACGAACTCTTCCTTGAGATCGTCGATGAAAATGTGCTCAGGCTTGACGCCCATCAGCTCCGCCTTGGCGCGCGCCGGCCCGAGCTCTTCGCCCTGGCCGAGATCGGCGGTGAAGGTGACGACCTCGCAGGCATAGGTCTGCTGAAGCCATTTCAGGATCACGCTCGTGTCGAGACCGCCCGAGAAGGCCAGAACCACGCGCTTGATATCAGACATCCAACCAGACCTTTCGCGAAAAACCGAAGTACGCGCGCCCTTCGCATTGATGAACGGCATATTCAAGGGAGAGTCAGCACGGGCTGCGTATAGGCAGGTAATCAGATGCTGAAACGGAGTACGAACGTGAAGACATTCCTTATGATCGGCGCATCGGCAGCCGCGCTGATGGCGCTGCCCGCGATCGCCCAGCCCTCGCCGCCGTCACCGCCGGAAAAGGCGTCGCACTGGAGCGCACCGCAGACCCGCGCGGACCTTGAAAAGAAGATCGCCGAGCGCTTCGCCGAGGCCGATGCCGACAAGGACGGCGCGGTGAGTGAGGCGGAACTGAAGGCCGGGATCGAGGCGCGCAGGGCCGAGGCCGAAAAGAAGATGGCCGAAGCGCGCGCGCACATGTTCACTGCGATGGATGCCGACAAGAACGGCCAGATCAGCCGCACCGAGTGGGATTCACACCACGCCGGGATGAAGGCCAAGTGGGCCGAACGCCGCGAAACCGCCCAGGCCGACGGCAAGGAACGCCGCGAGTTGCGCATGAAGTTCAAGGACGGTGACAAGGACGGCCGCAAGGGCCATCGCATGATGCATCATGGCGGCATGGGCTGGGGCGGCCTGGGCGAGAAATGGTTCGAAACCGCCGACGCGAACAAGGATGGGCGCATCACGCTCGCCGAGGCGAAGGCGAAGCCGCTTGCGCGCTTCGACGCCGCCGACGCCAACAAGGATGGTACGCTGAGCCCCGACGAGCGCCGTGCGGCGCACGAGGCGAAGCGCGCGGAACGTCGCGCGGAGCGCGGCGACAGCTGATCGGCACGTCCCAGTCCGATCTGCTGTGTTGAGAGCGCGGGGCGCCGTTTCCGATCCCCCCTGTCGGAAACACGCCCAAAACGCGCGGAGGGCCGGCATTCTCACGCTTGAGAATGCCGGCCCTCTGTCTTTTCGGGGGTGTCCCTACGCACAAGACGACTCGACTTCGCGCGCGAGCCCGATAGCTTTGCAACAAAAGCATAACCGGGGAGATTGGCCATGACTGGAGGAATCAGGGTTAGCCTGAAATGCGAGAACTGCGGCGGTACGGACTTTGCGGTCTCGGAGCGTCCTGCGGAACGCGACTGGATCGTCTGCACCGAGTGCGGCAAGCCGCTTTCGACCGTAGCCGAGTTCGACGACGAGGTCGTGCGGCTTGCACACGACGCCGTGCGCCACCTCGATGAGGCTAGAACCGCGCTCTGAGGCGGAGCGCTGCACCCATGTCGTCGTCGAGCGCGGCGATGTGGCCGGGGTCGCGGCGCCAGAAGAGGTTCGTGTCGAGGTGGCCGAACCCGGCGAAGGGGACCGACCACGCGGCTTCCACGCTGATCTCGCGGCCCGAGGGCGCGAGCGTGAAGGTGCGGCGGGTGTAGCCTGCGGTTTCGGTTTCGTAGTCGTAGCTCGTCGGGATATCGGCGCGGAGCGCGCCGCCTTCGACGCGCAGCGGCTGGGCGATTCGCACCGAGACCGCATCGCCGCGCGCGACCACGCCCGATTTCGTCACGTCGAACGCGAAGGCGAGGGTGCGGAGTGCATTCGCGCCCGAAACGAGGCCGCCTGCGGCGACATCGAGATGGGTGAGCCCGCCGCGTGCCTGCGCCGCGACGCGCCAGCCGTGCCCGGCATCCATCGCCCAGTCGAGGCCGAGGAAATTGCTGGAAGCACGCGTCAGCCCGAGCGCTGCCGAGCCTTCGGCGCCGAGGATGCTGCCGCTTTCGTCGAGGCGGCTCCACGTGACGCTGATGTCTGATGCGCCGAGGCGGCGCGAGGCGCTGGCGGCGAACAGCCGCACGGCGTCCGCGTCGCGGCGGCGATCCCACGCACTGCCGGGGCGCAGCGACCGGGTTTCGCCCGTGCCTGCGGCCATGCCGAAGGTCCAGCTGCCGATGCGCTGGCTCACCGCCGCGGCGCGCGTGCCCGCGATGGAAACGCCGTCGTCGCGCAGCGCATCGCCGCTCGCAATGAAGCGCGAACCCGGCGCGCGTGTGCCCGCCATGTTTGCAAGCAGATCGTCCGCGCCGTAGCCGGCCGCGAAGCCGACACCCGTGCCGGGGATGACGCTGCCGGTGACGAAACCGCGCGTGACGCGTGCGGCTACGTCCGCGCGGGCATCGATGCCGCCGGACTGGGCAAGGCCGAGCCAGGGCCGCGTGCTGACGGCGGCGTTCCACGACAGGCTGTAGCCGGCGACGCCGAAGGCATCGCGCGCCTCCTCGGTGTTGGTCTGGAGCGCGGCGGCGAGGCGCGGCGCGGGGGCGATGCGCGAGACGCCCGCGCCGAGATCGGCGACGTAGGCACGCCCGTAGCTGTCGAGAACGACGATATCGGAAAGTGCGCCGGTGAGATCACCGCCGTCGCCGAGCGCGCCGCCGAGCACCGCGAGCGAACCCGCGTCGCTGGTGACGGGCACGCTACTCCCCGGAAGCGAGGTGGCGCCGATCGGCGAGAAGGCGCGGACGAGATCGAGAATGCCCTGGCCGAAGATCGTGTCGTCACCTGCAGTGCCTGCGTCGCGCGCAGTACGAAACAGAATGTCTATGATCTCGTCCGCGCTCAGCGTGGGGAAGGCGTCGGCGAGCAAGGCGACGGCGCCGGCGATGCCGGGGGCGGCATAGGACGTGCCGCTGAACCAATAGTGTGTGCCGGTATGATCGAAGCTGCGGACGCCTTCGCCGAGTGTGGCGATGTAGTGCGCTGCGAAACTGCCCGCGCGGTTGCTGAAGCTTGAAAGCGCATCGGTATCGTTCACCGAACCTGCGATGATGACGCGGCCGCGCGCGGCCGGATCGCTTGCGATCTGGGCGAAGGGATCCGGATTCGCGAGGCTGTCGTTGCCCGCCGAGATGACGACGATGACGCCCGCTGCGGTCGCGTTCGCAATCGCGGTGCGCAGGCGCGAATTGGGCGGTTCGCCGCCGAGCGACATGTTGACGACGCGAGCGCCTGCCGCGACCGCCGTATCGATCGCGATGGCGATGTTGTTGTCCGAATGCGAGCAGCCGTCGCTTGAGGTGCAGGTGCCGGGCGTGTCGGTTCTGAGCGCGATCAATGTGGCGTCGAAGGCGAGGCCGTGGATGCCGCTGTCGTTTTTCGCTGCGAGCGCGACGGCGGAGACCGAGGTGCCGTGGCCGTCGGTATCGTCGACGCCGCGCGCGCCTGCGATGTCGCGGCTCGCCGAATCGATGCGGCCCGCGAATTCGGCGCTCTGGATATCGACGCCGCTGTCGATGACGGCGATCTTCACGCCTGCGCCGGTCGCGCCGTCTTCGTATGCCGCGATCGCGCCCGCCGATGCGGTGGCATTGGAGCGGCTGTATTCGGGCGTATCATAGACCGGGCTCGGCGTCGGTGTGGGCGTCGGCGTCGGCGTTGGAGGCGGCGTCACCGTGCCGGGTGACACCGGGCCCGAACCACCACCGCCGCCGCCGCATGCCGCGAGCAGTGCGGCGAGGCATAGAGTCGAAACAGCGGTAAACCCGCGATACTGCGTCCTGACGCGTCGGCGCATATCCGCCAGCACCCCTGTTGTTCCTGTCGCACCCCTGATGGCAGAATCGTCGCGCAAAGGCATTACCAAATGCTTGCGAAATCCGCCGCTCGTCGCCATGACCCCGGCATGGACGCCTTCGGCCACATCGAGACGTGGATCTTCGATCTCGACAACACGCTCTATCCGCCGCGCGCGAACCTGTTCGCGCAGATCGACGAGCGCATGGGCGCATACATCATGCGACTGATCGGCTGCGACGCGGTGGAAGCGCGGCGGGTGCAGAAGCGGTTCTTCCACGATCACGGCACGACGCTGCGCGGCCTGATGGATGGGCACGGCGTGGCGCCAGCGGACTTCCTGAGCTTCGTGCACGATATCGACATGGGCGTGCTGGAGGCGGACGGCCGCATGGCGGCGGCGTTCGACAAGCTGCCGGGCCGCAAGCTCGTGTTCACCAACGCCGACACGGTCTATGCGGAGAAGGTGCTCGACCGGCTCGGCCTCGGCAGCGTGTTCGAGGCGGTGTATGACATTCATGCCATGGATTATCGCCCGAAGCCCGATCCGAACGCCTATCACGGCTTCTGCGCGGCGCACGGCATCCGGCCCGAACGCGCCTTGTTCGTGGAGGACATGGCGCGCAACCTCGTGCCCGCGAAGGCGATGGGCATGACCACGGTGTGGGCCGACAACGGCGCCGAAAGCGGCAGCTATCAGGCCGACCACGACAGCATCGACCACCGGATCGCCGACGTCGGCGACTGGCTTCATTTCATTACGACAGGGGTAGAAGCATGACCGATCTCGCCGCCATCATCGATCAGGCCTGGGAAGAACGCGAAGGGCTCGGCCTTTCCACCACCGGCGCGGTGCGCGAGGCGGTAGAGGCCGCGATCGAAGGGCTGGACGCGGGCACGTATCGCGTTGCCGAGAAGGCGGATGGCGCGTGGCGCGTCAACCAGTGGCTGAAAAAGGCGGTGCTGCTGTCGTTCCGCCTCAACGACAATGCCATTGTCGAAGGCGGCGCGGGCGGGGCGCCGGCGTTTGACAAGGTGCCTTCGAAGTTCGCCGGATGGGGCGAGAACCGGTTTCGCGCGGCAGGCTTCCGCGTGGTGCCCGGCGCTGTCGCGCGACGCGGCGCCTATATCGCCAAGGGCGCGGTGCTGATGCCGAGCTTCGTCAACATCGGCGCTTATGTGGGCGAGGGCACGATGGTCGATACGTGGGCGACGGTTGGCAGCTGCGCGCAGATCGGCAAGGGCGTGCACATTTCGGGCGGCGTCGGCATCGGCGGCGTGCTGGAGCCGCTGCAGGCCGGGCCGGTGATCATCGAGGACAATTGCTTCATCGGCGCGCGCAGCGAAGTCGCCGAGGGCGTGGTGGTGGAAGAGGGCGCGGTGCTCTCAATGGGCGTCTATCTCGGCGCCTCCACCAAGATCGTCGACCGCGCGACGGGCGAAGTGATGCGCGGGCGGGTGCCGGCATATTCGGTGGTCGTGCCGGGCACGCTGCCGGGCACGGACGGCGGGCCAGGGCTTTATTGCGCGGTGATCGTGAAGCGCGTGGACGCGCAGACGCGCAGCAAGACGGGGATCAACGAGCTGCTGCGGGATTGAGGCAGGGGGGTTGTGCGTCCCTACGCAGCCGCGCTCTGGATCGCGGCGGCGCGGCGGCGTTCGACCGAGGAGCCGATGCCCATGCCTTCGCGGTATTTCGCGACGGTGCGGCGGGCGATGTCGAAACCGGCTTCGTTGAGTAGCTCGACGAGCTTGTCGTCGGAGAGGATCTTGCCGCCGCGTTCGCCGTCGATGAGTTCGCGGATCTTGGTTTTCACCGATTCGGCGGAAACGGCGTCGCCGCCGTCCGACGCCTGAATCGCCGAGGTGAAGAAGTATTTCAGCTCGAAGAGGCCGCGCTCGCACGAGAGGTACTTGTTCGAGGTGACGCGGCTGACGGTCGATTCGTGCATCCCGATGGCGTCGGCGATCGCGCGGAGGTTCAAGGGTTTCAGGTGCTGGACGCCGTGGAGGAAGAACGCCTCCTGCTGGCGGACGAGTTCGGTCGCCACCTTGATGATGGTGCGCTGGCGCTGATCGAGCGCCTTGATGAGCCAGTTCGCGGATTGCAGGCAGTCCGACAGGAAGCTCTTCGCGGCCTTGCCGCCCGTGCCCGAAAGCTCGGCATAATAGCTGCGGTTGACGAGGAGGCGGGGGAGCGTCGCGGCGTTGATCTCGACTGCCCAGCCGCCCGATACGGTGCGCGCGACGAAGATGTCCGGCATGATCGGCTGCGGCGGCTCGCCGCCGTAAGCGAGGCCGGGCTTCGGATTGTAGGCCCGGAGTTCGCAGATCATGTCCGAGAGGTCTTCGGCATCGACGCCGCAGATGCGGCGCAGCGTCGCCATCTCACCGCGCGCGAGAAGGTCGAGATTGGACAGCAGCATCGCCATCGCGGGATCGTAGCGGTCCGCCTCCATCGCCTGCAGCGCGAGGCACTCGCCGAGCGAACGCGCGCCGACGCCGGTCGGCTCGAAGGTCTGGATGATCTTCAGCACCGCTTCGACATCGGCGGTGGGCACCTGAAGGCGTGCGCCGATTTCATTGAGGTCACCGGTGAAATAGCCGCTCTCGTCGATGAGATCGATGATGTGGCGGGCGATGATCTGCTGCACATCGTCCATCCCCGCGAGCTGGGAGAGGAGCGTGTCGTGGAGCGAGAGTTCGGCCGCGAGCGTGGCGTCGAAGCCTTCGCTGTCCTCGCCGCCGCCCGCGCCCGCGACCGTGGGACCGGCGACGCTGAGGCTCCCGTCGAGGCCGCCGGTGCCGGGGGCGGGCATGTCGCTCGCGCAGTCGTGGTGGAAGGTTTCGGCGGCGTGATCGACGTCGAGCGGCGCATCGGCATCGCCCGCGCCTGCCGCGATGAGCTGGTCCGAGCCCACCGGCTCGGGCACCGACCAGTCGTCGGAAGCAATTTCGGGTGCATCGGAGGGTTCGGCGGGAGCCTCGCCGGCCGCTTCGAGCAGCGGGTTCCGTTCGAGTTCGCCGTTGATGTAGCTTTCGAGCTCGAGGTTCGACAGCGCCAGCAGCTTGATCGCCTGCTGCAGCTGGGGAGTCATCACCAGCTGCTGCGAATGCCTCAGATCAAGACGCGGACCGATCGCCATACGCTAAAGGCTGAAGCTTTCGCCGAGGTAGACCTTGCGCACCGTCTCGTCGGCGACAAGCGCCTCGGGCGTGCCTTCGAAGAGCACGCGGCCGTCGTAGATGATGCAGGCGCGGTCCACGATCTCCAGCGTTTCGCGAACATTGTGGTCCGTGATGAGGACGCCGATGTTGCGGTCCTTCAGGTGGCCGACAAGATTGCGGATGTCGGCGATCGAGATGGGGTCGATGCCCGCGAACGGCTCGTCGAGGAGCATGATCGAGGGATTCGCGGCGAGAGCGCGGGCGATTTCGCAGCGGCGGCGCTCACCGCCCGACAGCGACATGGCGGGCGCCTTCCGGAGGCGCGCGATCGAGAATTCGCCGAGCAGCTGATCGAGCCGCGCCTCGCGCGCGGCCGGGTCCGGCTCCGCGACTTCGAGCACCGCGCGGATATTGTCTTCCACGGTCATGCCGCGGAAAATCGATGTTTCCTGCGGCAGATAGCCGACGCCGAGCGCGGCGCGGCGGTACATGGGGAGGCCGGTGATGTCGATGCCGTCGAGGAGGATGCGCCCCGAATCGGGCATCACGAGACCCATGATCGAATAGAAGCAGGTGGTCTTGCCCGCGCCGTTCGGTCCCAGGAGCCCGACGACCTCGCCACGGCGCACGCCGAGCGACACATCGCGCAGCACGACGCGCTTGTCGTAGCGCTTGCCGATGGACACGACGGCGAGACCGCGTTCGGTATCGACCGCGGGAGTTTCGTCCTCCATCGTCATGACTTCGCTCATGGCGGGTTTTCTACCTCACGAATACTTAACGACAAATGCAGGAACCGGCCGCCCGGTGACCACTTGGCGCAATTTGTGCATGGTCGCTTTCGGCAATGCAAGCCGAACGGAACCAGACAGCATAAAAAGGGTCGTGTGTGCGGTTACTGCGAACCGCGCGGGGGCACCACGAAGCGGCCGGTGACGCGCGGGCCGCCATCCGTCGCGCTTGCCGAGCCGTCGAGCGTGGAGCGGCCGTTTTCAAGGTCGATGACCAGCCGCTCGCCGCGCAGCACGCTATCGCCGCGATTGAGCACGACGCCGCCGACGAAGGTGATCTGGCGGGTTTCGACATCGTAGATGCCGAGGCGCGCGCTGACGCGCTCGCTCGGGCTCACGAGCTGGACGCTGCCTTCGGCATCGAGCCGGGTGATCGCAAGGTTTCCGCCCGCGGCGCTTTCGTAGAACACGCGCATCGTCGCGGCGCTCAGCGTCATGTTGCCTTGCACGACGCGAACCGCGCCCGAAAAGATCGCCTGCGAATCACGATCGCGCACCTCGATGCGCGCGGCATCGATATCGATGGGCGCGCGCGTGTCGTGGCCCTTCAGTGCCGAGCTGCCGAAGCCGCTCTGCGCCGAGGCGGCAAGGGGAAGTGCGAGCGCGGCGGCTGCGGCGAGGAGGAGGGCGGAGCGGATCATCGCTGCGTAATCCGCATTTTCACGCCGCCTGACAAGGTGACAACGCGCGTTTCCATGTCGGCATCGAGACGGGAGGCCGAAAACGAGCCGAGCGGCATACGACCGCTGACGCGTCCGGCGCTTGTCACCTTGCGCGTCGGCAGGCTGACCGCGACGTCACCCGTTTGCAGCACGTATCCATCGGGGCGGTGGAAAACGACCGGTCCGAGGACATTCAGCTTTTCCGCTTCGAGATCGTAGCGGCCGCTCGGCGCGGTGACGGTGGCGACGCCTTCTTCCATATCGAGGCGCGCTTCGATGCGTTTCAGTTCGACGACCGGTTCATTCGAGGTGCGCTGCACGGCCTCGTCCGCAAGGATGCTGAACGGGCGGCCCTTGCTGTCTTCGCCGCGATACATGGGCGCTTCCATGCGCAGGCGTTCGCCCGCCTTTTCAACCGCGTCGCGCGACAAGATGAAGCTGAATTCCTGCTGCGCGGTGAGCGGCCAGATGAGGCAGGCGAGCAGGATCACCGCCGCTGTCGCGGGCAGCAGGCGCTTCAGGATGACGACCTGCCGATCCCACGCGCTGCCCGGCATCGCCCAGCGGCGGCGATCGCTTGCGAGTTCGTCGGCGGCCTGTGTCATCTTCCGCCGCTCAGCTTTCGTGGCTGAAGATGTCCTTGTCGGCCCAGCCGGCAAGGTCGAGCGCGGCGCGCGTCGGCAGGAAATCGAAGCAGGCCTGCGCAAGCGCGGTGCGCCCTTCGCGCTCCAGCCGTTCCTCGAGGATCGCCTTGATACGGTGCAGATAGCGCACGTCGGACGCGGCGTATTCGATCTGCGCTTCGCTGAGCGTATCGGCGCCCCAGTCCGACGATTGCTGCTGCTTGGAGATGTCCTGCCCGATCACCTCGCGCGCGAGATCCTTGAGGCCGTGGCGATCGGTGTAGGTGCGGATGAGCTTCGACGCGATCTTCGTGCACCACACGGGCGCCATCACGATGCCGAGATACTGCTGGATGAGCGCGACGTCGAAGCGCGCGAAATGCAGGATCTTGAGCCGCGACGGATCGGTGAGCACCGCTTTCAGGTTCGGCGCGTCGTACTCGCCGAGCGGGAATTGCACGAGGTGCTCGTCGCCCCCGCCGTCCGAAAGCTGCACGACGCAGAGCCGGTCGCGCAGCTGATTAAGGCCCATCGCCTCGCAGTCGACGGCGATGGCGCCGGGTGCGAGGACGTCTGCGGGCAGGTCGCCCCTGTGAAGATATGCGGTCAATCGTTTTTCCCTTGGCGGCGCTGCTTCGCGCGGCGCGACAGCATGTTCAAAATCTCGACGAGGACCGAGAAGGCCATCGCCGCGTAAATATAGCCCTTGGGCACGTGCGCGCCGAAACCTTCGGCAATGAGCGTGGTGCCGATCATCAGCAGGAAGCCGAGCGCGAGCATGACGACGGTGGGGTTCTTGTCGATGAAGTTGGCGAGCGGCGTTGCGGCGAGCAGCATACAAAGGACCGCGACGATGACCGCGACGACCATGATCGGCACGTGATCGGTCATGCCGACGGCCGTGATGATCGAATCGATCGAGAACACGAGATCAAGCAGGATGATCTGCGTGATCGCCGAGCCGAACGTCATCACAGCCTTGCTCGTATCGAAGACGTCGTCGTTGGGTGCGGGATCAACGCTGTGGTGAATTTCCTTGGTGGCCTTCCATACGAGGAAGAGGCCGCCCGCGATGAGAATGATGTCGCGCCACGAGAAGCCCTGCCCGAACAGCTCGATCACGGGTTTCACCAGCGTGACGATGAAGGCGACCGTCGCCAGCAGGCCGAGGCGCATCAGGAGCGCAAGGCCGATGCCGATGCGGCGGGCCTTCTCTCGCGACGCTTCGGGGAGCTTGTTGGTGAGGATCGAGATGAAGATCAGGTTGTCGATGCCGAGCACGACTTCCATCGCGATCAGCGTGACCAGCGCCGCCCATGTGGCCGGCTGCAGGAACAGTTCGATAAGGGCTTCCATCATCCGCCTGTCTTAGCTTGGATTGAATTGCGCACAAGAATGCGAACGGCTTGCCGCTACAGCGATTGCGTCGGCTTTTGCTTCTTGTCCGCAGGTACAGTGAGCGGCAGATCGGTATCTTCCAGAAGCACGGAGGCTTCGAGCTGCTGAAGCGCGCCGTAGCTGTTCGCGTAGGCTTCCGCCGAGATGCGCCACTGGCGGGCGAGCTGCTGCGTGCGTGCCGGAAGCCGCTGCATCGCAAGGAGCGCGCCCGCGACATCGCCCTGCGAAAGCCGCGTCGCCATATCCGCAAGCCGCGCTTCGTTGGCGGTGCGGGCCGCGGCGGCTCCCTTCTCGCGGACCTGCACGAGACTGGCGAGGCCGGACTTGAACTGCTCCCAAAGCGTATCCGCCTTTTCGGGCGCGGCGCTTTCGGCGAGCTGCGGGCGAATCTGTGCGAACCGCTGGCGCAGCACGGCGAGCGTTGGCGCGCTTGGAGACGCGGTGAGCAAGCGTTCGACGGCGTCGGCATCGGCGGCGGCGAAATGACGGCGCAGCGCCGGGGCGAGCACCGCGAGGCTCTGGCCCTGTTCCGCGGCACGCCGCGCTGCCGTGACCAGCAGCACGCCGCGCGCCTTTTCGGCGCTTTCGGCAGCCGCTTCTATCGAGCGCGCGGCGCTGCCGCCGACCTGCTCGATCTTGACGTTGAGGCCTGCAAGCTCGGCGGAGACGTTGTCGAGCCGTGTCGATGCCTGCGCCTGGCCGCGATCGAGCGCCTCGATGCGCGCTTCCAGCCGGGCGAGACGCTCCGAGCTGGGGCCGGTGCCGAGCGCGAGCGGCACCGGATCGTTCAGCGCGGGAGGTGTATCCGCTGCATCGCCGAGCGGCACGGGCGTTGCCGGGCGGGTTTCAAGGGCGGCGACGCGCGCTTCGAGCGCGGTGATCGCGCCGGCCTCGTGCTCCACGCGCGCCGCGAGCGATTCGACATCGGGGCGCTGCAATGCGCCGGGCAGACGCGTGCGCACGTTCGTTTCGAACCACGGGCTCAACAGCAACCCAGCGGCGAACAGCACAAGCCCCGCCACGAGCACCCAGGGAACGGCGCTTCGCGGGCGCGGCGCTTCGCGGGTTTCGTCGTCGATCATCCGGTCCTCGTCAGCGGTGCCTCACCAGCCTGCTTCTCGCACAACAGCCCGGCCGCCGCAAACAGCGCGTCCTCATCGGGAGACGCTGCGACCGCACGCGCGGCCCAGCCCTCGCCCGCGGCCGTGGCGGCGTTGCGGCTGATCGCGGATAGACGCATGGCCTTGCGGTGCGCGCCGAGCGCCGCACCGACGGCTTCTCCGCCGCGCGGCGAGTAGACGAGCGCAACGTCTGCGCTCTGCGCCGTGGCGCGTTCCTCGTCGGTCCAGCCGTGGAAACTGGCACCATAGACGACGCGCCGATCAAGCTGCAGGCCCGCGGGCGGCGCGTAGCTTGCGATTTCAACGCCGCTGAGGTGGAGCACGCTTCGGATGCCCGCCGCTGCGATGGCCGCGAGCAGTTCGCCGCCATCGCGCACATCGGGCGCGCGAACGTCGGTGAAACCGGCGTTGCGCGCGGCGGCAGCGGTGCGGGCGCCGACGCAGAAACACGGCAGGCCCAGAAATGGCGCCATCGCCGGGCCGCCTTCGCGCGCCGCGGCAGCGCTCGTCAGCATGATCGCCTCTGTTGTGGGCGGCGGCGCCCATTCCTTGGCTGCCACGACGAACAGGGGAACGACGAGCGGCTCATGACCGAGCGCGCGGAGACGATCAGCAGTTTCCGCAGCGCCGGGCTGCGGACGGGTAATCAAAACACGAGTCATGCGACAAAGAGACTCCGAAGGGCGGGTGACGCCCGATTTATTATGGTTTTGGCGAGGGTTTCGGCGGCGGATGCCGCGTCGGTTTCGGTAAAGCGCGTTTCTCCTGCAATGCGTTCCTGGCCGTCCGGGCCGAGGATTTCCGCGCGAAGGCGAAAACCTGCGCCGTCTCGCTCCGCGAGCGCGGCGACCGGGCTGTGGCAACTGCCGCCGAGTGCCGCGGCGAAGGCGCGTTCGGCAATGAGCGCCGTCATCGCGTCGGCATCACTGATCGCGGCGAGGAGACCGCGCACATCGGCGTCGTTTGCGCGTGCCTCGATCGCGATGATTGCCTGCCCCGGCGCCGGGAGCATATCTTCAACAGGGATGGGCGTGCCGACATCGTGCATCCCGAGCCGGCCGAGACCGGCGCTTGCGAGCAGCGTCGCGTCGGCCTCTCCTGCTTCGATGCGGGCGAGGCGCGTCGCGACATTCCCGCGGAACGGCACGAGGCCGAGGCCGGGCACGCGTGCGAGGAGCTGCGCGGCGCGGCGCGGCGAGGTGGTGCCGACGCGCATCCCGGACGTGAGCGCGTCGAGGCCGGAGACGCCGATGATCCGCTCGCGCACGTCGGCGCGGGGCAGCGCGGCGGCGAGCGCGATCGCATCGGGGCGGATGCTCTCCATGTCCTTCGCGGAGTGGACGGCGAAATCAATGTCTCCGTCGAGGAGCGCACGGTCCAGCTCCTTCGTCCACAGCGCCTTGCCGCCGATCTCGGCGAGGGGGCGGTCCTGCACCTTGTCGCCGGTGGTCTTGATCGGGACGATCTCGACTCGGTCGTTGCTCCAGCCGTGCGCGGCGACGAGTGCGGCAGCGGCGGTGCGCGCCTGGACGAGCGCGAGCGGCGATCCGCGCGTTCCGAGTTTCAGAGGCTCAGCCTTGTGCATGGGGGGCGGCGTATCTAGTTACGACCGCGGAGACAATATGATCGTTCTGGGTCTTGAATCGAGTTGCGACGAAACGGCGGCGGCGCTCGTCGACGGAAACCGCACCATTCTTGCCCAGCGCATCGCGGGGCAGGAGGAGGCGCACCGGCCCTATGGCGGCGTCGTCCCCGAGATCGCGGCGCGCGCGCATGTCGACCGGCTGGCACCCCTCGTCGAGGCGGTGATGGCCGAGGCGGGGCTCGGTTTCGGCGATCTTGATGCCGTCGCGGCGACGGCGGGGCCGGGGCTGATCGGCGGGGTGATGGTCGGGCTTGTGACCGGCAAGGCGCTGGCGCTGGCGAGCGGCAAGCCGCTCGTCGCGGTCAACCATCTGGAAGGCCATGCGCTTTCGGCGCGGCTGGCGGACCCTGGCCTCGAGTTTCCTTACTTGCTGCTGCTGACCTCCGGCGGGCACTGTCAGCTGCTCGGCGTGGAGGGTGTCGGGCGCTACCGGCGGCTCGCGACGACGATCGACGACGCGGCGGGCGAGGCGTTCGACAAGGTGGCGAAGATCCTGGGTCTCGGCTTTCCAGGCGGCCCTGCGGTGGAGCGCGCGGCGCGGGACGGCAACCCGAAAGCGGTGCCGCTGCCGCGTCCGCTCGTGGGGAGCGGGGATTCCAATTTCTCGTTCGCGGGGCTGAAAAGCGCGGTGCTGCGCGCAGCCGGCGGATCGGTGCCCGATCTTGCGGCGAGCTTTCAGCAGGCGGTCGTCGACTGCCTCGTCGACCGAACGCGGATCGCGATGGATCGCATGCCCGAGGCGACGCGGCTCGTGGTGGCGGGCGGGGTCGCGGCGAATGGTGCGATCCGGGCGGCGCTGCAGAGGCTCGCCGACGACAGTGGCATCGGTTTCACCGCGCCGCCGCTCGCGCTCTGCACGGACAATGCGGCGATGATCGCGTGGGCAGGGATCGAACGGCTGCGCGCTGGATACACGGACACGCTCGACGTGCCGGCGCGCGCGCGCTGGCCGCTCGACCCGGCTGCGGAGCCGGTGCGCGGGGCAGGAGTGAAGGCATGAAGGTTGGCGTGATCGGCGGCGGCGCGTGGGGCACGGCGCTTGCGGAAGTCGCAGCGGCGGGCGGCGATGTCGTGCTGTGGGCGCGCGAACCCGAGGTGGTCGAGGATATCAACAGCGCGCGCGAGAACCGGCTGTTCCTGCCGGGCGTGCGGCTTTCCGAAACGATCACCGCAACGGGTGATCTTGATGCGCTCGGCGATTGCGGCGTGCTGCTCGTCGTGGCGCCCGCCCAGCATGTGCGGAGCGTGCTTGGCGGCGTGCCCGGCCGCGACACGCCGATCGTGCTTTGCGCGAAGGGCATCGAGGCGGCGACGCGCAAGCTTGTCGGCGAGGTAGCGGCGGAGGTGCTGCCGGAGGCGCCGCTCGCCGTGCTTTCGGGTCCCACATTTGCGCGCGAAGTGGCGATGGGGCTGCCGACGGCGATCACCTTCGCGTGCGCCGACCGCGTGCTCGCCGAGCGGCTGATCGCGCGCATCGCGGCGCCGCGCTTCCGCCCCTATTGGACGGATGACGTAATCGGTGCGGAGGTGGGCGGGGCGATCAAGAATGTGCTCGCGATCGCGTGCGGCGTCGTCGTCGGGCGGAGGCTGGGCGAGAATGCGCGCGCCGCGCTCATCAGCCGGGGCTTCGCCGAAATGCTGCGCTTCGGCATCGCCAAGGGCGCGCGATCCGAAACGATGCGCGGGCTTTCCGGGCTCGGCGACCTGGTGCTCACCTGCTCCTCGACACAGTCCCGCAACTTCTCGCTCGGCCACGGGCTCGGCGAGGGCAAAACGGCGTCGGAACTGCTCAGCGACCGGCTGACGGTGGCCGAAGGTGCGTTCACAGCGCCGGTGCTGCAGGCGGCGGCGGACGAACTTGGCGTCGACATGCCGATCACGCGCGCGGTGTGCAGCCTGCTCGATGGCAGCGCATCGGTGGACATGGTGATTGCCGAACTGCTCTCCCGTCCGCTGCGCAGCGAGGACATTTGAGTCGCTGCCTGTCGGCAAATTTTACATATGAATAACAAGATTTCTGCGACGTAATATTAACCATATGTTTTCGCACGCCTTTGCCAGGGTGGCGCGGCTCTTGCTTGGGGTGCCCCCATCTGCGTGTCGCCACGCGGCACGCCGTGCGTACCCCTGCTGGGAGGGGTTTGCGTCTCTGGTATCAGGGTGGGAAAATGCAAAAATCCATACTCGTCGGAGCCTCTGCAATTGCGCTGGGGCTGGTTGCTTCGTCGTCGGCGCTCGCCGGCGGAATCACCAAGGTTTCGATGGCCGACAACAAGGCGCTGTTGCAGCCGAAGCTGGTGGTTTCGAGCGCAGGCCAAGTCAACGATCCGCAGTTCAAAGTGGGGGCAAGCGCGTATTCAGGCGTCGGCGGACTCATCATGAACACCGACTCGCTCGATGCGGCCGGGTTCATTACCGTGTGTACCGGCACCTTCATCGCCGCGGATGTCGTCGTCACGGCGGCGCACTGCGTTGACGATTCCGATCTCAACCGCATCCGTTTCCGCACCGGCGCAGGCAATGGCCTTGCCGGTACGACCTTCGATGCCGAATACGAAGCCTTCAGCTACTGGGTGCATCCGGGCTTCGATTTTCCGAGCAACGACATCGCTTTCATCAAGCTGAAGAAATCGGCGTCGAACGGCGAAGAGATCTACGGCGTCTACACGGAGAACGATGAACTCGGTCAGATCCACACCAAGGTGGGCTTCGGCTCGACGGGCGAAGGCACGGCGGGCACGCGCGGCATCACGCCCGCGACCGACGATTTCGACAAGCGCGCCGGCAACAACATCTACGAAGGCCTCGGCAGCGACATCTTCTCCGATGTGGGCGACGGCGTTCTGTTATTCGACTTCGATAGCGGGCTCGACGAGAACGACGTGTTCGGCACGGTCGATCGCGCGTTTTGCGGCGGCCTCGAGCTCTGCTTTGCGCATGATACGGGCGTTGTCATCGACGGCGTGCGCACCGAGGTGAACAGCTCTCCGGGCGACTCGGGCGGACCGACGTTCATTGCGGGGCTTCTTGCGGGTATCACCTCGTTCGGCATCACCGGCGGCGTGTTCGACGGCGGGTGCGGCCCGGGCTTCATCGATCCCGATTCGAATGCGCCCGGCGTCGACGTGGGCGTCACGCCCGTATCGAGCGCCTGCACGAACTCCAGCTTCGGCGAACTGTCGGGCGATACGCGCGTCTCTTACTATCTCGACGAGATCAACGCGATGCTGCGCGGCGACCTGCGCATGATCTGGCTGCCCGAGCCGGGAATGCTCGGCCTGTTCGGCCTGGGTGTCGTCGGTGCGCTCGCCGCGCGCCGCCGCCGCAAGACCGCATAACGTCCCCCCCCCAACGCCGCAGCCACCCCCGGCTGCGGCGTTTCTAAACAGGCATCGCCGTCAGAAATCGACGGCGATGCCTTTTCTTTCCCAGTCGCCGTAGCGCACGGGATCGGGGCCGGCGGGGCCGCCCTCTTCCTTTTCCTTCGGCGGCGCTTTCGGTTTCGCCGTTTTCGCGGGCTTCTGCTCTTCCATCGCCCTCTCCCACATATTCATAGCTGTGCGCCCGGCGGCGGGCACGGCACGATGCGTGCCACATAGGGGGAGGCGGAAGACATGAAAAGCCTGGAAGGCCGTGCGATCGCGGTGACCGGTGCGGGTAGCGGCATCGGCCGCGCGCTGGCGCTCGCGCTCGCGAAGCGCGGCGCTAAGCTGGCGCTTTGCGACAAGGATGCGGCCGGTCTTGCTGAAACCACTCGAATGCTCGGCAACTACCCCAATACCGCCGCGGCTTTCGACGTGACCGACGAGGTCGCGCTGAAAGGCTGGATCGACGCGGCGGCTGCCGAATACGGCGGGCTCGACGGTATTATCAACAACGCGGGGCTTTCGGTGGTGGCCCCGTTCACCGACACGCCGAAGGCGGATTTCGACCGGGTGATGGCGGTGAATTTCGATGCGGTGGTGAACGGCTGCCGCCATGCCATTCCCCACCTGCGCAAATCGTCCAATGCGTGGCTGGTGAACATCTCTTCGGTGTTCGGCATGATGGGCTATCCCACCCAGTCCGCCTACAACGCTTCCAAATACGCGGCGCGCGGGCTTACCGAGGCGCTGTATCTGGAACTTGGGCAAACCGACCCGCAAATCAATGTGATCCGCGTGCACCCAGGCGGGATCAAGACCAACGTCGCCCGCAACGCCAAGTTCATCAAGGGCATGGACGGGCGCACCAACGCGCTCGATTCGGGCGACGAATTTGAAAAGTCGGCGCGCACGACGCCCGCTGACGCGGCCGAGACGATCATCCGCGGCATGGAACGCGGACAGCACCGTGTTCTGATCGGCGGCGACGCGCGTTTCATCGACCTGATGACGCGGTTGTTCCCGGTCAGCTATTTCAAGCGCATCGGAAGTTTCCTCGGCAGCGGAAAGTCTTGAAGCGGGGCGGGCGCATCCCGATAATGTGACGCGAGGACTGAAGGAGCCTCGCGTGACATGGGTCAGATGAAGACGGTGATGCTGCTGGCGGCGCTGACGGCGCTGTTCATGGGGCTGGGCTACATGCTCGGCGGCAGCGGCGGCGCATTGATCGCGCTTCTGATTTCCGGCGGCATGAACCTGTTCGCGATCTGGAACGCGGACAAGATGGTGCTGCGGATGCACAATGCGCGCGAGGTGGATGAACGGAGCGCGCCGGAATTCGTCGGCCTGGTGAAAAACCTCGCGCTGCGTGCGGGGCTGCCGATGCCGAAGGTGTTCATCATCGATACCGATGCGCCGAACGCGTTCGCGACGGGCCGCAACCCGGAGAACGCGGCGGTGGCGGCAACCACGGGCCTGCTGCGTATCCTCGACCGCGACGAGATCGAGGCGGTGATGGCGCACGAACTCGGCCACGTGAAGAACCGCGACACGCTGCTGATGACGGTGACGGCGACGCTGGCCGGCGCAATCTCGATGCTCGGCAATTTCGCGTTGTTCGCGGGCGGCAACAATCGCAACCCGCTCGCGATCATCGCGGCGGTGATCGTGGCGCCTCTCGCAGCGATGCTGGTGCAGATGGCGATCAGCCGCACGCGCGAATACGGCGCGGACCGCGCGGGCGCCGAAATCAGCGGCAAGCCGATGAAGCTTGCATCGGCGCTGCAGAAGCTCGCGGCAGGTGCCGCACGCATCCCCAATCCCTATGCGCAGAAGAATCCGGCCGCAGCGCAGCTCTATATCGTTGAGCCGCTGATGGGCGGCGGCATGGACAATCTTTTTTCGACGCACCCGAACCCTGAAAACCGCGTCGCGGCGCTCAGCCGCATCGCGCAGGACATGGGGCAGGGCACGCGCCCGCAAAGCATCAACGAAGCCGCCGCGCGCGGCCGTGTGAGCGCGCTCGATCCGCTCAAGCGTCGTCGCTGAGCATGGAGCAGATTTCCGGTGTACCCGCGCGCGCCGCGGCGCTCGCGCTCCTGCAAGCCGTGCTGTGGCGCGGCGAGCCGCTTGACCGCAGCATCGACCGTGCATTCCGCAAGCTTGATGCACCCGCCGATCGCGGCCTCGCGCGCGCCATCGTTTCGGGCGTGCTGCGGCATCTTCCCGATCTCGATGCGTTGATCGACAGCGCGACCAAGAAGCCGCTGCCCGATGATGCGCGCGCGCGGATGGTGCTGCGCATGGCGCTCGTGCAGACGATCCTGCTTGAAACGCCGCCGCACGCGGTGATCGCGACGGCGTTGCCGCTGCTCGAAGGCGGGCCGCGCAGGCTCGCGCACGGCGTGCTTTCGACGTTGCTGAAGCAGGGTGCCGCGCTGCCGTCTCCGCCAAGCCTGCCCGACATGTGGACGGTGCGCTGGGGCGCGTCGTGGGGCGAGGATGTGGTCGCAGCCGCCGCCGTGGGTCTTGGAACAGAGCCGCCGCTCGACCTGACGCTGCGCGATGCGGCCGAGACGGCGGCGTGGGTGGATCGGCTGGGCGGTACGTCGCTGGTGCCTGGCCATGTCCGGCTGGCGCGGCATGGGCGCATCGAAGAGCTGCCCGGATTCGAAGAGGGCGCTTGGTGGGTGCAGGATCTGGCGGCGTCGCTGCCGGCGCGGCTGCTGGGCGCAAAGGCGGGAGAGACGGTCGCTGACATTTGTGCCGCGCCCGGCGGCAAGACGCTGCAACTGGCGAGCGCGGGCGCGCAGGTGATCGCGCTCGACATTTCCGAAAATCGCATTGCGCGGGTGCGCGAGAATCTTGAGCGGACGGGTCTGTCGGCGGACGTGGTTGCGGCCGACGCTTTGAAGTGGAAACCGCCTGCGCCGCTCGACGCTGTGCTGCTTGATGCGCCCTGTTCGGGTACCGGCATCTTCCGTCGGCACCCGGACGTCCTGCACCTGAAATCGGCGCGCCAGATCGGCGAACTCGCGCGGATGCAGGCGGCGCTGATGGATCATGCGTTCGACACGCTGAAGCCCGGCGGACGGATGCTCTACTGCGTCTGCTCGCTGGAACGCGATGAAGGCGAGTCGCAGGTTCAGGCGTTCCTGTCGCGAACGCCGTGGGCGCGCGTGGTTCCGGTGGCAGGGGATGAACTCCCTGCTGGAATCGCGCCGAATTCCGAGGGTTTCGTGCGCACGCTGCCCGGCCAGCTTGCCGCAGACGGAGGCCTCGACGGGTTTTTCATGGCGCGCATCGCACGGGTTTGAGCCGCGAATTTGACCTCCCGGCACGGGATGTTAAAGCCGGTCACATGCAGCAATCCGTCCGTATCGCGCCCTCCATCCTCTCCGCTGATTTTGCCGACCTCGGCGCCGAAGTGCGGCGCATCGATGCGGCAGGCGCGGACTATATTCATGTCGACGTGATGGACGGGCATTTCGTGCCCAACATCACGATCGGGCCCGCTGTGGTGAAGGCGCTGCGGCCGCACACGGCGAAACCTTTCGACGTGCATCTGATGATCGCGCCGGTCGACCTTTACCTCGAAGCCTTTGCGGCGGCGGGCGCGGATATTCTTTCGGTGCATCCCGAATCGGGGCCGCACCTGCACCGCACCGTCCAAACGATCCGCGCGCTCGGCAAGAAGGCGGGCGTCGTGCTCAATCCGGCGACGCCGCTTTCGGTGCTCGATTATGTGATCGAAGACCTCGACCTCGTGCTCGTGATGAGCGTGAACCCCGGCTTCGGCGGGCAGTCGTTCATCGACAGCCAGCTTCGCAAGATCGAGGCGATCCGGAAGCTGATCGACGCCACCGGCAAGACGATCGACCTGGAGGTCGACGGCGGCATCGACATGGCGACCGCGCCGCGTGCGATTGCGGCGGGTGCGGACGTGCTTGTCGCGGGCACGGCGACGTTCCGGGGCGGGCCCGATGCCTACGGGGCAAACATCGCGCGCCTCAGGGGAGGCGGCCCGGCGTGAGCGATGCAGGCGGCAGGGATGATGGCCAGCGCCTGACGCGTGGACGCGGCGCCGCGCGGACGCTCGGCGCGCGGCTTTCCGAAAAGCTCGCCCGCATCGGCTATGCGACGCCGCTCCACAACCGCAAGCTGCGCGGGCGGCCGCCGCTGAAACTGCTCGCCGTGACGGCGGACCCGATCGTGGGCGATGTCGCGGCGGGGCGCGAGATCGCGGCGGGCAAGCTGAGCTTCGGCGGGCATACGGAAGCCATTCGCACGCTCAATTTCGCGACGACGCGCGCGCCGCTCGCGTGGCGCGAGTGGGTGCATGGCTTCGAATGGCTGCGTGATCTCGCGGCGGCGAGCGACCGGAAGAAGGGCGCGATCGTCGCCGAACTCGTCGTCGAGGCGTGGCTTGCGAGCTACCGCGAGTATGACGAGCTGGCGTGGCGTGCCGATCTTGCCGGGCGGCGGCTGATGTTCTGGCCGCTCTATGCGCCCTACATCCTTTCACGCAGTGAGCCCATCTATCGCAGCCTCGTGCTCAACCATCTCGCGCGTGCCGCGCGGCACGTGGACCGGGCGTGCGAAAAGATACCGGAGGGGATGCCGCGCGTGGAGGCGGCCGCGGGCCTGCTCGCGGCGGGGCTGATCCTGCCCGAGGGGGCGGCGCGGACCGTGCGCGCCGAGAACGCGCTGCGGAAGGCGCTCGAAGACGTGCTGCTTCCGGGCGGCGGCGTTGCCAGCCGCCGGCCTTCGGATGCGCTGGCGCTCTTGGAGCGGCTGCTGACGCTCCGGGCCTTTTATGAAGCGCGCAAGACCGAAGTATCCGAAGTTGTCGCCGAGGCGATCGAGACGCTGGCCTCGGGTGCGAAAGGGCTCCTGCTTGGCGACGGGCGGCTTGCCGCGATTCATGGTGGTAACATCTGCGCCCCCGAACGGATCGCGAAGGCGCTCGCGCTCGTGGGCGGCAACGTGCGGCCGACGCGGAACGGTGCGGCGTCGGGTTTTCAGCGCATGGACGCGGGCAAGACCGTGATCGTCGTCGATGCCGGTCCGCCGCCCGCCAAGGATGCGGGTAGCGGCGCGCACGCAGGAACGCTCGCCTTCGAAATGTCGGATGGCGACGCGCGCATGATCATCAATTGCGGCGGCGGGGACGGCGCGGCGACGGCGCTGCCGGACGCGCTTGCCGGGCTGCTGCGCACGACGGCGGCGCATTCGACGCTGATCGTGAACGACACGAATTCAACGCGGCTACTTGGCGCCGGCGGGCTCGGCAAGGGCGTGGGCGAGGTTGTGGTCACGCGCCATGAAAGCGAGGAGGGCTGCTGGCTCGACGCGACGCACGACGGCTATGCGAAACGCTTCGGAGTTCTGCATCGCCGCCGCATCTTCCTCTCTGCCGACGGACGCGACGTCCGCGGCGAGGATGCGCTTGAACCCGTGCGGGTCACGCGGCTGCTCGGCCGCCGCAAGGCGCTGCCGTTCGACGTGCGCTTCCACCTCGCACCCGGCGTCGAGGCGACACCGACCGCGGACGGCAAGGGCGCGCTCGTGAAGCTCGCGGCGGGGCGCGTGTGGCAGATGAAGGTGCGCGGCGGCCGCCTGACGGTTGACGAGAGCATCTTCGTCGACGAAAGCGGCAAACATCGCAGCGTGGCGCAAATCGTCGTCAGCGGCGAAACGGAAGACGGCGGCGCGACGATCAACTGGTCGTTCAAGCGCGCAAGCAAATAACAGGCAGGACATGACGATGAGCGAGATGCCGGTGAAGGTCACCCGGGCACTGATTTCGGTTTCGGACAAGACGGGCGTGGTCGACCTCGCCAAGGCGCTCGCCGCGCGGGGCGTGGAGCTGCTCTCCACCGGCGGCACGGCGAAGGCGCTGCGCGACGCGGGACTCGACGTGAAGGACGTGTCGGAACACACCGGCTTCCCCGAGATGATGGACGGGCGCGTGAAGACGCTGCACCCGAAGGTGCACGGCGGGTTGTTGGCGCTGCGCGACCATCCCGAGCACGCCGCCGCGATGCGCGACCACGACATTACGCCGATCGATGTGGTGGTGGTGAACCTCTACCCGTTCGAGGCGACGGTGGCGAAGGGCGCGGGCCGAGAGGAGATCATCGAGAATATCGATATCGGCGGGCCTTCGATGGTGCGCTCGGCGGCAAAGAACCACGGCTTTGTCGCGATCCTCACCGACCCCGCCGATTACGGCGAGTTCATCGCGGCGCTCGACGCCAATGACGGGGCGACTGATCTTGCGCTTCGCAAGCGTCTCTCCGCCAAGGCGTTCGCGGCGACGGCGGCCTACGACAGTGCGATTTCCTCCTGGTTCGCATTCGGCGATCAGGGCGTTCTGTTCCCCGACACGTTGACGGTCGCGATGACGCGCGGCGGCGAGCTGCGCTACGGCGAGAACCCGCACCAGAAGGCGGCGTTCTATGCGCCGCGCGGGCCGCACACCAAGGGCATCGGACAGGCCCGGCAGGTGCAGGGCAAGGAACTCAGCTACAACAACCTGAACGACGCCGACGGCGCGCTCGAACTCATCGCCGAGTTCAAGGACGCCGGTCCGGCGGTCGCGATCATCAAGCACGCGAACCCCTGCGGCGTGGCGACGGGCGCGAGCCTTGCCGAGGCCTACGGCGCAGCGCTTGCGTGCGATCCGATCTCGGCGTTCGGCGGCATCATCGCGGTGAATCGTCCGCTCGATGCGGCGGCGGCGGAGGCGATCACGGGTATCTTCACCGAGGTTGTCGTGGCGCCCGACGCCGATGAGGCTGCGCTTGCGATCTTCGCGAAGAAGAAGAACCTGCGTCTGCTGCTCACCGCGCTGCCGGACCCGGCGCGCGGCGGTCTTGCGCTGAAGACCATCGCAGGCGGCTATCTGCTGCAATCGCGCGACAATGGCGCGATCACCGAGGCGGATATGAAGATCGTCACCGCGCGGCAGCCGACTGCGCAGGAGCTTGCCGACATGCTGTTCGCATGGCGCGTCGCGAAGCATGTGAAGTCGAACGCCATCGTTTACGCCAAGGACGGCGCGACCGCGGGTATCGGCGCGGGGCAGATGAGCCGGCTCGATTCGGCCCGCATCGCCGCCTGGAAGGCGCGCGACGCTGCCGAGACGGCGGGATGGTCGCAGCCCAAGACGATGGGTTCGGCCGTGGCCTCCGATGCGTTCTTCCCGTTCGCGGACGGGCTCCTCGCAGCGGCGGACGCGGGCGCGACGGCGGTGATCCAGCCGGGCGGATCGATCCGCGACGACGAGGTGATCGCGGCGGCGAACGAAAAGGGCCTCGCGATGGCGTTTACCGGGATGCGGCACTTCCGGCATTAGGACGAATCGTTCCGCTTTCGCTTTGAAAGGCGTAGGCTCCGCGCTTCCAACAGGGCGAGGGAGGAAGCCATGCGTGTTCTCTGTCTTGGCGTATGTGCGTTGGCGTTTTCGGCATCCATGGCGCTGGCGGCGGATATGAAGCTTTCGCCCGCCGATACGGCGGCGGCGTTCAAGGCTGCGGGGTTTGCCAAGAAGGGGAATCGCTGGGAAGGCTGCGGCGATCCCGGCACGGCGGCCTATACGCCCGGCGCGATCGACCTGGTGCGCGATCTGAACGGCGACGGCCAGCCCGAAGCCGTCATCTCCGAAGGCAGCAGCTTTTGCTTCGGCAACACGGGCATGGGCTATTCGGTCGTCAGCAAGCAGGCGGCGGGCGGATGGAAACGGATCACCGGCGGGCCCGGCATTCCGAACCTGCTGACCACGAAGGGCGCGGGCGGCTGGCCCGACATCGAGATCGGCGGCCCCGGCTTCTGCTTCCCGGTCGAGCGCTGGAACGGCAAGGAATACCGGTTGCATCGGCATCAGTATGAAGGCAAGGCCTGCCGCCCAAGATAGGCCGCAATCCGGGCCAGGCCGGCCTGCAAAGCACGACTTTCTGCGCTTCCGGTGCTCACGGACCCTTGTCCGCTGCGCGCCGGTTCTCGAAAGTCATCCTTTTCGGCTCGGCCTGACCCGGATTCCGACCTATCTTCTATAATCGACCAGCGAGTTTTGATGTCTGATCCGACCACCATCCGCCGACTTTACGGAAGGCGACAGGCGTTTGCGCTGCGTAACCGGGCGCAGCGGCTTGTCGAGGAATTGCTGCCCACTGTGGCGGTGCCCAAAGAGGGCCCGCTGGATGCGGCGCGGTTGTTCGGCAAGGCGTGCCCGCTGGAGCTGGAGATCGGGTTCGGCAAGGGCGAGCACCTCGTTGCCCACGCCAGCGCACGACCGGAAACGGGCTTCATCGGCTGCGAGCCGTTCCTGAACGGCGTGACCGGGCTGCTCGGTCATATCGAGGACGAGGGGCTGACGAACGTGCGCGTGCACGACGGCGACGCGCTGAATGTGCTGGAGCGTCTGCCGGATGCCGCGCTGGAGCGCGTCTATTTGCTTCACCCCGATCCGTGGCCGAAAGCGCGGCACGCGAAGCGGCGTTTCGTCAATCCGGGGCCGCTCGACCTGATCGCCGCCAAGCTGAAGCCGGGCGGCGAGTTCCGGCTTGCCACCGATCATCCCGTCTACATGCGATGGGCGGTGATGCAGATGGCGCGCCGCGCGGACTTTGAATGGCTTGCGGAACATCCCTCCGACTGGGAGACTCGACCCGACGACTGGCCGCCGACGCGCTACGGCGAATGGGCGGCGGGCGAGGGGCGGCCGATCTGGTACTTTCGGTATTTGCGGCGATAGGGCTGGCGTGGTGCGTCCCTCGACTTCGCTCGGGATGATGGACGTGGGAGTGTAGACGGTTTTCATCCCGAGCGAAGTCGAGGGACGCACGACATGACAAACGATACCCGTGTAATTTCTGCGCTGAACGGCGGCGTTCTTCGCCTCACCCTCAATGCGCCCGAGAGCCGCAACAGCCTGTCCTTTGCCATGATCGAGTCGCTTCGCGCGGCCCTCCGCGCGGCGGATGTGGACCGCGACGTGCGGGTCATCGTGATCGCGGCGGCGGGGCATGTGTTTTCCGCCGGGCACGACCTCAAGGAAATGGACGCCGCGCGCACCGCGGAGGACGGCGGGCGCGGCGCGTTCATTCGGCTGTTCGAAGCGTGCGGACGGCTGATGCAGGAAATCGTGAACCACCGCTGCCCGGTGATTGCCGAGGTCGCGGGCGTCGCGACGGCGGCCGGGTGCCAGCTCGTTGCGAGCTGCGACCTTGCCGTGGCGGGCAAGGCCGCGCGGTTCGCGACGCCGGGGGTGCGGATCGGGCTGTTCTGCTCGACACCGATGGTGGCGTTGACGCGCAACCTTTCGGCGAAGCACGCGATGGAAATGCTGCTGACGGGCGATCTGATCGATGCGCCGCGCGCCGCCGAGATCGGCCTCGTCAACCGCGTGGTTGAGGATGCAGCGCTCACGGCCGAGACGATGGCGCTGGCGGCGCAGATCGCGGGGCGATCGCAGCTGACGGTCGGCATCGGCAAGCGCGCCTTCTACGCGCAGCGCGAGATGCCGCTCGCCGAAGCTTACGCTTATGCCGGCACCGTGATGGCGGAAAACATGATGGCGGCCGACGCCTGCGAGGGCATCGGCGCCTTCATCGCGAAGCGCGATCCGGTCTGGACCGATTCCTGAGGCTCAAGACGCGGGCGTGAGCTTCAACAGGCGGCCGTTGCTACCGTCCTCGAGCAGCCAGATCGCGCCGTCCGGGCCTTGCTCGACGGCGCGGATGCGGGCGTCCATGGGCCACTCGTCCGCCTTGGTCGCGGTTTCGCCGTCAAGGTCGACGCGAATCAGTGCCTCGCCGGAAAGCGCGCCGATGAAGGCATCGCCTTTCCAATCGGCGAACAGGTCGCCCTTGTAGATGAGCAAGCTTGAGGGCGAGATCACGGGGTTCCAGAACACCTTGGGCGGTTCGAAGCCGTCGCCGGGCTTGTGATCGGGGATCGGCGTGCCGTCATAATGGTCGCCGTTGGAAACCTTCGGGTAGCCGTAGTTCACGCCTTTCCGGATCAGGTTCAATTCGTCGCCCCCGGCCGGACCCATTTCCATTTCCCACAGGCGCCCTTCGCTGTCGAAATCGATGCCGAGCGGATTGCGGATGCCGTAGGCCCACACCTGCGCCTTGACGCGGCCCTGATCGTAAAACGGATTGTCCGACGGGATCATGCCCGTGTCGGAGAGGCGGACGATCTTGCCGAGGTTGGCGTTCAGATCCTGCGCGGGATCGAACTTCTGCCGCTCGCCGCTCGACACGTACATCATGCCATCGGGACCGAAGGCGATTCGGTGGCCGTAGTGGCCGCGTCCCGTGACCTTGGGTTCCTGCCGCCAGATCACCTGCAGGCCTTCGATCCGGGGCGCACCCTCCAGCACCAGCTTGCCGCGCGCCACGGCCGCGCCGCGCGTGTTGCCGTCTCCGGCTTCGGCGTAGCTCAGATAGATGTAGCCGGTGTTTGCGAAATCCGGGTGCAGCGCGACGTCGCCGAGGCCGCCCTGCCCGCCGTAATCGACCTTGGGCGCGCCCGCGATTTCAACCGTATCGCCGCCAGGGCGGACGAGCTTCAGCACGCCCCTCTTTTCGGTGACGAGGATGCGGCCATCGGGGAGGAAGGCCATCGCCCAAGGCTCGGCGAACTTGCCCATTTCCGCCTTCGCGAAGGGTTCGCCTTTCGACGCGGCTTCAGGAGCGTCGGCTTCGACGGCGTTACCGGCGCTGCTGCCGTTCGCGCCGCACGCGGCGAGGGCGGCGGCCGAAACGAGCGCGAGCGTGGTGAAGGTGCGGATCATTGCGGCAATGTCTCCAAAAGTCGGGGGGAACGCGCAGGCTAAGCCGATGTTCCCTCGCTGACAAATGCCAACCGAGCCGCTCTTGCGGGCCGGCGGCTTTGTGCCTATATGAGCGGCGTTCTCCACATGGGTAGTCCAAGCGGAGGTCGGTTCCAGGGTTCGGGGCCGGCGCCGATGGGGCTTATCCGCAAGGAAGCCGGATTTGACGGACACGAAAGCGCTCGAGGCATTGATGGAGCCGATCGCAACCGCGATGGGCTTCGACCTCGTGCGTGTCGCGCTGATGAAGGGTGCTGGCGGGTTGACGCTGCAGGTGATGGCGGAAGATCCCGCGACACGGCAGCTCACCATCGATCAGTGCGCGGCGCTCAGCCGCCGCGTGTCGGACATGCTCGACGAGGTCGATCCGATTCCGGACGAATATAATCTCGAAGTGAGTTCGCCCGGCATCGACCGGCCGCTGACCCGGCTTCAGGATTTTGCCGACTGGGCCGGATATGTCGCGAAGATGCAGCTCGCCGAACCGGTGGAGGGGCGGAAGCGACTTCAGGGGCACATTCTCGGTCTCGATGATGCTATGGTGCGCATCGCGGTCGAGGGACTCGGCGAGACCGCAGTGCCGTTTGCAAGTATCGCCAGCGCGAAGCTGGTGCTGACCGATGATCTCATCAAGGCTACGAAGCCGCTCTCCAGCGAGGGCGCCGACGCGATAGACGAAGAAGAAGAGGAAGACGACTGATGGCCACCGCGATTTCCGCCAACAAGGCCGAGCTGCTGGCGATTGCCGATGCCGTTGCGCGCGAGAAGTCCATCGATCGCATGATCGTGATCGAGGCGATGGAAGAGGCCATCCAGCGCGCGGCGCGCGCACGCTATGGCGCGGAGAACGATATCCGCGCGAAGATCGATCCGGTCTCTGGCGAGATGCGCCTGTGGCGCGTGCTCGAAGTGGTCGAGGCGCCGGAGGATCACTTCAAGCAGATCAGCCTCGTCGATGCGCAGAAGCGCGACAAGAAGAGCGCCATCGGCGATTTCGTCGTCGATCCGCTGCCGCCGATCGAATTCGGGCGCATTGCCGCGCAGGCCGCCAAGCAGGTGATCGTGCAGAAGGTGCGCGATGCCGAGCGTGAGCGTCAGTACGAGGAATTCAAGGACCGCGTGAACGAGGTGACGACGGGCGTCGTCAAGCGCGTCGAGTTCGGCCACGTCGTCGTCGACCTTGGCCGCGCCGAGGGCGTCATCCGCCGCGACCAGCAGATCCCGCGCGAGATCCTGCGCGTCAACGACCGCGTGCGGTGCCTCATCAAGGATGTGCGCCGCGAAAACCGCGGCCCGCAGATTTTCCTCTCCCGCGCGGCGGGCGAATACATGAAGAAGCTGTTCGCGCAGGAAGTGCCCGAAATCTACGACGGCATCATCGAGATCAAGGCGGTCGCGCGGGATCCGGGCAGCCGCGCGAAGATCGGCGTCATCAGCCGCGATTCGTCGATCGACCCGGTCGGCGCGTGCGTCGGCATGAAGGGCAGCCGCGTGCAGGCGGTCGTGCAGGAACTGCAGGGCGAGAAGATCGACATCATCCCGTGGTCGCCCGACATCGCGACCTTCGTCGTGAACGCGCTGCAGCCCGCCGAAGTGGCGAAGGTCGTGATCGACGAGGAAGAGCAGCGCATCGAGGTGGTCGTTCCCGACGACCAGCTTTCGCTCGCCATCGGTCGCCGCGGCCAGAACGTGCGCCTTGCGAGCCAGCTCACCGGTCACCAGATCGACATCATGACCGAGGCCGACGAGAGCGAACGCCGCCAGAAGGAATTCGTCGAGCGCTCCGAGATGTTCATGAACGAACTCGACGTCGACGAGACGCTCGCGCAGCTGCTCGTCGCAGAGGGCTTCACGGAGCTCGAGGAAGTCGCTTACGTCGAGACCGAGGAGCTGGCTGCGATCGAAGGTTTCGACGAGGATCTGGCCGGCGAGCTGCAGAATCGCGCCACCGAGGGGCTGGAGCGCCGCGAAGCCGCCGCCCGCGAGGAGCGCCGGTCGCTCGGCGTGGAAGACGCGCTTGCGGAGATCGAGGGACTCTCCGAGAAGATGCTCGTGACGCTCGGCAAGGCGGGCATCAAGACGCTCGACGATCTCGGCGATCTCGCGACCGACGAACTCGTTTCCAAGCGCGAGGGCGTGCTCAAGGAGTACGGTCTCAGCGAAGCGGACGGCAACCGCATCATCATGGCGGCCCGCGCCCACTGGTTCGAGGGCGAAGACGCATCCGGGGAGGACGCACCCGCGGATGCCGAAGCATGAGCCCGAACGTCGCTGCATAATAAGCGGTGAGCGCGAGGGGCGGGACGCACTGGTGCGGCTCGCTCTTTCCCCCGACGGCGAGGTTCTGCCGGACATCGGCGCGCGCGCGCCGGGCCGCGGCGCGTGGGTGAGCCCCGACCGTGCGCTCGTTGCGGAGGCCGAGGCCAAGGGCAAGCTGAAAGGCGCGCTGCAACGCGCCTTCAAGGGCGATGTGAAGCGCGTGCCCGAAGGCATGGCGGATCGCATCGAGGCCGGGCTGAAACGCGCGGCGCTCGATCGGCTCGGGCTGGAACTCCGCGCGGGCAATCTACTGCTCGGCAGCGACCGCATCGCAGGGGCGGTGGACAGCGGCGAAGCGCGGCTTGTGCTGCACGCCGCCGACGCGGCGCCCGACGGGGTGCGCAAGCTGGCGCAGCGGTTGCATTCGGCGGGCGGAAAGGCCAAAGCAATCGCCTTGCCGGCGGGCCGGGATGAATTGTCCTTGGCGCTCGGGCAGGCCAATGTGGTACACGCCGCGGTCCGCGACCGGCAGGCGGCGCTTCGCGTCGAGTCTGCGGTCGGCCGCTGGCGCGCGTATCTCGGCCTGCAGGACGGAATCGAAATTGAGGGCGATGAACCGCCCGCTGGACTTGAGTTGTGAAGGGTACGAATGAGCGACGATAACAAACCGAAGCTGGGCGCGCGTGCACCGCTTGGAATCAAGCGCACGGTCGACGTCGGCAAGGTCAAGCAGAGCTTCAGCCACGGCCGGACGAAGTCCGTCGTCGTGGAGGTGAAGCGTCGGCGCGTGCTCGGACGGCCCGATGGCGCGCCCGAGGAAACGCCGGTCGTGGAAGCGGCGCCCGAGGCGCCCGCGCCTGTGGCTGCGCCGCCGAAGCCCGCGGCTGAAGCCCCGAAACCGCGCCCTGTTGCTGCGCCGAACGACCTGATGTCGCGTCAGGAGCGGCAGGCGCAGTTGCTGCGCGAGGCCGAGGAAGCGCGTCTCCAGATGCTGGAAGACCAGCGCCGCCGCGAGGAGGCCACGCGTGCCGAGGCCGCCGAGGCCGAACGCCGCCGTGCCGAGGAAAAGCGCCGCGAGGAAGAAGCCCGCGAAGCCGCGCCGGCTGCACCCGAGCCTGCGCCCGCGCCGGAACCCGAAGCGGTTTCAGTCCCGGTCGTATCCCCACCGGCGGCAAAGCGCGAAGTCGCGGCTTCCGACGACGACAACGGACGCGGCGTGCGCCGTGGCCCGCCGCTGCCCGTCCGCAAGGAAACGCCGAAGCCCGCGCGCGGACGCGGTGACGACCATCGCCGTTCGGGCAAGCTCACCGTCACGCGCGCGCTCGAAGGCGATGAGAACGGCCGTGCCCGCAGCCTCGCCGCGCTTCGCCGCGCGCGCGAGAAAGAGCGCCGCGCCCACATCGGCGGTGCCAACCAGGCGAAGCAGGTGCGCGACGTGGTCGTCCCCGAGGCGATCACCGTGCAGGAACTCGCGAACCGCATGGCCGAGAAGGGTGCCGACCTTGTGAAGGCGCTGTTCAAGATGGGCTCGATGGCGACGATAAACACGACCATCGACCAGGATACGGCGGAACTGCTCGTCACCGAGTTCGGCCACAACATCAAGCGCGTCAGCGATTCGGACGTCGAAATCGGCCTCGAAGGCGAGGCGGACAACACGGGCGATCTGCTGCCGCGTCCGCCGGTCGTCACCATCATGGGTCACGTCGATCACGGCAAGACCTCGCTGCTCGACGCGTTGCGCGGTACTGATGTGGTTTCCGGCGAGGCCGGCGGCATCACGCAGCACATCGGCGCGTATCAGGTGAAGGTCGCCACCGGCGACATCGTCACCTTCCTCGACACGCCCGGTCACGAAGCCTTCACCGAAATGCGCGGCCGCGGTGCGAACGTCACCGACATCGTCGTGCTGGTGGTTGCGGGCGACGATGGCCTGAAGCCGCAGTCGATCGAGGCGATCAGCCATACCAAGGCTGCGGGCGTGCCGATGATCGTTGCGATCAACAAGTGCGACAAGCCGGGTTCCAAGCCGCAGAAGGTCCGCGAGGAACTGCTGCAGCACGAAGTCGTCGTCGAGGACATGGGCGGCGACGTGCAGGACGTGGAGGTTTCGGCGCTCAAGAAGACGAACCTCGACAAGCTGCTCGACGCGATCCTGCTGCAGGCCGAGCTTCTGGAGCTGAAGGCGAACCCGAACCGTCCGGGCGAAGGCACGGTGATCGAGGCGAAGCTCGACAAGGGCCGCGGTCCGGTCGCGACCGTGCTCGTCAGCCGCGGCACCGTTCGTGTCGGCGACATCTTCGTCGTCGGCGCCGAGTGGGGCAAGGTGCGCGCGCTTGTCGACGATCGCGGCGTGCAGGTGAAGGAAGCCGGCCCGTCGAAGCCCGTCGAGGTGCTCGGTCTTTCCGGTACGCCGATGGCGGGCGATGTGTTCGCGGTCGTGGAAAACGAGGCGCGCGCCCGCGAGATCGCGGCGTATCGCGCTTCGGTTGTGCAGCGCAAGCGCACGACGCAGGCGCCTGCGAACCTCGAAACGATGTTCTCGGCGCTCAAGGAAAAGCAGGCGCTTGAATACCCGCTCATCGTCAAGGGCGACGTGCAGGGCTCGGTCGAGGCGATCGTGGCGGCGGTGAACAAGATCTCCACCGACGACATCAAGGCCCGTGTGCTGCATTCGGGCGTCGGCGGCATCACCGAATCCGACGTGACGCTGGCAGGCGCTTCAGGCGCGCCGATCATTGGCTTTGGCGTGCGCGCCAACGCCAAGGCGCGCGAGATCGCCGAGCAGCGCGGCGTTGCGCTCAAATACTACGACGTGATCTACGATCTCGTGGACGATGTGAAGGCGGCGATGGCCGGCCAACTCGGCCCCGAGAAGATCGAACACGTCGTCGGCCGCGCCGAAATCCGCGAGGTGTTCCAGGCCGGCAAGCACGGCAAGGCCGCCGGTCTGCTCGTTCTGGAAGGTGTCATTCGCAAGGCGCTCAAGGCCCGGGTCATGCGCGACGATGTCATCATCTACAATGGCGCCGTCGCCTCGCTGCGCCGCTTCAAGGACGATGTCGCCGAAGTGCGTGCGGGCCTCGAATGCGGTGTCACGCTGGAAAACACCACGGACATCAAGGCCGGTGACTTCCTCGAGACGTTCGAGGTCGAGGAGCGCGAGCGGACGCTTTAGGGCGTTCGCGCGGAACGCCTATGCGCCAGATGCAGACCCCCGAGGGCAAATCGGTCCGGCTGCTGCGGATCGGCGAGCAGGTGCGCCATGTGCTCGCCGGCGTGCTCGGCCGCGGTGAGGTGCGCGATCCCGTGCTCGAAACGCACATCGTCTCGGTGAGCGAAGTGCGCGTCTCGCCGGACCTCCGCATCGCCACCGCCTTCGTGAAGGCGCTCGGCGGCGACGACGACGAGGTGCTTGCCGCGCTTCGCCGCAATGCGAAGTTCCTGCGCGGCGAGGTGGCGCGGTCGATGTCCACCAAATACACGCCCGAGCTGAAGTTTCGGCTCGATGAGAGCTACGAGGAAGCCAGCCGTATCGACGCGCTGCTGCGCGACCCCAAGGTGGCACGCGACCTCGGCGACGATTGACGCGTGCTGCGGTAAGACGTATCTTACCTATATGAACGCGCGGACCAGACTTTCGGCCAAGGGACAGGTGGTGATCCCAAAGGACGTGCGGACCCAGCTCGGCCTCGCCGAAGGGCAGGAACTCGACGTCATCACGGTGAACGGCGGCGTGC
Organism: Sphingosinicella sp.; assembly: GCF_013911755.1. Classification (GTDB taxonomy): domain Bacteria; phylum Pseudomonadota; class Alphaproteobacteria; order Sphingomonadales; family Sphingomonadaceae; genus Sphingosinicella. The sequence continues at coordinate 13,911 of NZ_JACESP010000011.1, read as the reverse complement.
TGCTTCGGCCGGTACAGCAGAAATCGGGACGGAGCTTTGATGAGCTTCTGGCGGATTTCCGGTCTCGCGTGCCGCCGTATAAAGGTCCGCCTATCAGTATCGAGGAAATGGACGAGGCGGTCGGCCGGATGTGGGCCGAAAGAGGCGCGCGCGGCGACTGGTGAAGGCGGTCGACACGAATATTCTCGTGCGCGTGCTGATGCGTGACACCCCGGCACAGACGGAGGCCGCGGAACGTGCGCTGAAGGCCGGGGCCATGATCCCGCTGACCGTACTTCTCGAAACAGGCTGGGTGCTGAGCTCGCGCTATGGGCTTTCGCGCGTGAACATCGCCGATGCGTTGTCGACCCTTATCGATTTGCCGGGCGTCGTCGTGCCGGAAGCCGATGCCGTTCGCTGGGCGCTTGGCCGGTTCGCGGAGAAAGGCGATCTCGGTGACCTCCTCCATCTTGCCGCATCGGCCGGGGCCACGGCATTCCAGACGTTCGATCGCCGCTTCGCAAAGGCTGTCGGAGATACGTCGCCGCTTGCCGTTGAAACGCTCGGCTGATGGCGAAGCTGTATTTCTACTTCGCCTCGATGAACGCGGGGAAATCGACGACGCTGCTGCAATCGAGCTTCAACTACGTCGAGCGCGGGATGCGGACGTTGCTGTTCACGGCGGCGGTCGACGATCGCGGCGGGCGGGGGCGCATCAATTCGCGGATCGGGCTCGAGGCCGAGGCGATTCCCTTCTCGGACGATACCGATCTCGACGTCATCATTTCGGCCGAACATGACGCGGCGCCGATCGGCTGCGTGCTGGTCGATGAGGCGCAGTTCCTCAGCCGCAAGCAGGTCGATCAGCTCGCAGCGGTGTGCGACCGGCTCGGCATTCCGGTGCTCGCCTATGGTCTCCGCACCGATTTCCGCGGCGAACTGTTTGAAGGCAGCGCGCGGCTGCTCGCGATTGCCGACAAGCTCGTGGAGCTGAAGTCGGTGTGCGAATGCGGGCGCAAGGCGACGATGAACCTGCGGGTCGATGCCGACGGAACACCGGTGCGCGAGGGTGCGCAGACCGATATCGGCGGAAACGACCGCTATATCGCGCTTTGCCGGAAACATTTCCTGGAGCGTCTCGCCACCTGAACGGGAACTGACCTCGACGCTCAGTCGTCGTTCAGTCGGCGGGTGCGAAAAGCGGGGCGAAGGAGACAGGGCATGAAGACCATTTTCCATGCTGTCGGAGCGGGCGTCGTCGCCGCGCTCCTTTCCGCCGTTCCGGCGGGCGCGGCCGCGCCGCACGCAAAGCTTGGCGAAGAGGCGCGCATTCCATTTGCCGACACCTCCGGCATCCGAAACTTCCGCGCTGAAAACGACCATGCGCTCTATATCGAGGGTCAGACCGGCCGCTGGTACTATGCCGAGACGATGGGACCGTGCACGGGCCTGAGCTTCGCGACCAAGATCGGCTTCATCACCAAGGGCACCGGCACGCTCGACAAGTTCGGGCAAATCCTTGTCGAGGGTCGCACCTGTCAGCTGAAGAGCCTCGTGACGGCGGAAGACCCGGGCAAGAAGGCGAAGGCCGAAACGGCCGACGAGCGCAAAGAAGACTGACAGGTCGGGCGCGGGGCGCTACAGCCGCCCGCGTGAATGGCTGGATCATCCTCGACAAGCCGCTGGGGCTGACCTCGGCGCAGGGCGTTGCCGCGATAAAGCGGCTGTGGCGGCAGGCGGGCTTTCCCAAGCCGAAGATCGGCCACGGCGGCACGCTTGATCCGCTCGCAACCGGCGTGCTGCCGATCGCGCTCGGCGAGGCGACCAAGCTCACTGGCCGGATGCTCAACGGCGACAAGGCCTACGACTTCACGGTCCGCTTCGGCGTCGCGACGGAGACCGATGACGCTGAAGGCGGGGTGGTCGCGACATCGGACGTACGCCCGGCGCGTGCCGCGATCGAGGCGGTTCTGCCGCGCTTCACGGGCCTCATAGAACAGCGCCCACCTGCGTATTCGGCGCTGAAGGTGGATGGCGAGCGGGCCTATGCGCGGGCGCGCGCCGGCGAGGTCGTTGTGCTGCCGCCGCGCGCGGTCACGATACATGCGCTGCGGCTGGTAGAAGCGGACGGCGAGACGGCGACGTTCTCCGTGTCCTGCTCCAAGGGCACCTATGTGCGGAGCCTGGCGCGGGATATCGCGGAGGCACTCGGCACGGTGGGCCACGTCATCATGCTGCGGCGCACGAAGGCGGGGCCGTTCGGCCTCGAAGGCGCGATATCGCTGGACAAACTCGGCGAACTCGCTATGGAGCAGCGCCTTATAGCGGCACTGTTGCCGCTGACCGCGGGGCTGGACGACATCCCGGCTCTGGCGGTCAACCCCGGCGAAGCGGCCCGGCTCAAATCGGGCCAGACGCTCGCCGGACGTCCCGAACCGGACGGACTTGTGGTCGCGATGCTGGGCGAGGTGCCCGTCGCGCTCGCCCGCGTTGAAGCGGGGACGGTCCGTGTGGAGCGGGGCTTCAACCTCTAGAACGAAGGAGTCACGATGTCGATTACAGCCGAGCGCAAGGAAGCGCTGATCAAGGAACATGCCCGCGCCGAAGGCGACACCGGCAGCCCCGAAGTTCAGGTCTCGATCCTTTCGGAGCGCATCGCCAACCTCACCGAGCACTTCAAGACTCACGCCAAGGACAACCACTCGCGGCGCGGTCTGCTCATGCTGGTGAACAAGCGGCGCACGCTGCTGGATTACCTGAAGCGCAAGGACGAGGGGCGGTATACCGACCTCATCGGGAAGCTCGGGCTTCGCAAGTAAAAGGTTCGTCTCGGGCGCCGCGCACGGCGCCCGTTTCGTATTGAAGGTACGGCGGGCGCGAAAATGCCTGCCACCGTGCGCAAACCGTCGGCCGCGACAAGCGCGGCGACGGATGATGGAGGCCGGGCGGGCATAGGGCCCGTTTTTGACCGGCTGCGAAGGAAACGGAAAAACACATGTTCAATATCCACAAAGTTGAAACGCAGTGGGGCGGCAAGACGCTGACCCTGGAAACGGGCCGCATTGCCCGTCAGGCCGACGGCGCGGTGTTCGCGACGCTCGGTGAAACCGTGGTGCTCTGCGCCGTGACGGCTGCGAAGTCGGTGAAGGAAGGCCAGGATTTCTTCCCGCTGACCGTGCACTATCAGGAAAAATTCTCGGCTGCGGGCCGTATCCCCGGCGGGTTCTTCAAGCGCGAAGGTCGCCCGACCGAGCATGAGACGCTGACCAGCCGCCTCATCGACCGCCCGATCCGTCCGCTGTTCCCGGAAGGCTTCTACAACGAGATCAACGTGATCTGTCAGGTGCTGAGCTATGACGGCGAGAATGAGCCGGACGTGCTGGCGCTTATCGCGGCGTCGGCCGCGCTGACGCTTTCGGGCGTGCCGTTCATGGGGCCCATCGCGGGTGGCCGCGTCGGCTACGTCGACGGCGAATATGTGCTGAACCCCAGCCGCAACCTCGAAGGCTCGAAGCTCGACCTCGTCGCCGCCGGTACGCAGGACGCGGTGCTGATGGTGGAATCGGAAGCGCATGAGCTTTCCGAGGAAGTCATGCTCGGCGCCGTGATGTTCGTTCACGAGAACGGCAAGAAGGTCATCGACGCGATCATCCGCCTCGCCGAGAAGGCCGCGAAGGATCCGTGGGAGCTGAAGCTCGACGACGATTCCGCCGCCAAGAAGGCGACGCTCAAGAAGCTCGTCGGCAAGGACATCGAAGCCGCCTACAAGCTGACCGTGAAGCAGGAGCGCGTCGCCGCGCTCGACGCCGCACGCGCCAAGGCGAAGGAGTCCTTCGCTGACGCAGAGCCGGCTGAGAAGCTGAAGCTCGGCAAGCTCGTCAAGAAGCTGGAAGCCGACATCGTTCGCGGCGCGATCCTGAAGGACGGCCGCCGTATCGATGGCCGCGGCAAGGAAGACGTGCGCCCGATCATGGCCGAAGTGCAGGTTCTGCCGCGCACGCACGGCTCCGCGCTCTTCACGCGCGGCGAGACGCAGGCGATCGTCACCACGACGCTCGGCACCGCCGACGACGAGCAGATGATCGATGCGATCTACGGCATCAGCCACGAAAACTTCCTGCTGCACTACAACTTCCCGCCGTACTCGGTCGGTGAAGTCGGGCGCTTCGGCGCGCCGGGCCGCCGCGAAGTCGGTCACGGCAAGCTGGCGTGGCGCGCGCTGCGCCCGGTGCTGCCGGCGAAGGAAGAGTTCCCCTACACGATGCGCGTCATCGCCGACATCACCGAGTCGAACGGCTCGTCGTCGATGGCGACGGTGTGCGGCGGATCGCTGGCCCTGATGGATGCCGGCGTGCCGCTGAAGCGTCCGGTTTCGGGCATCGCCATGGGCCTCATCCTCGAAGGCAAGGACTTCGCGGTGATTTCGGACATCCTCGGCGACGAGGATCACCTCGGCGACATGGACTTCAAGGTGGCGGGCACCGAGCTCGGCATCACCTCGCTGCAGATGGACATCAAGGTCGCGGGCATCACCGAGGAAATCATGAAGGTGGCGCTCAGCCAGGCGAAGGCCGGCCGCGCGCACATCCTGAATGAGATGAACAAGGCGCTCGACGGCACCCGCACCGAGATGTCGGCGCACGCGCCGCGCATCGAGACGATGACGATCCCGAAGGACAAAATCCGCGAAGTGATCGGCACCGGCGGTAAGGTGATCCGCGAGATCGTCGCAGAGACGGGCGCCAAGGTGGACATCGAGGACGACGGCACGATCAAGATCGCGTCTTCGGACATTGCCAAGATCGAAGCCGCCAAGAACTGGATCATCGGCATCGTCGCCGAGCCGGAAGTGGGCAAGATCTACAACGGCAAGGTCGTGTCGATGGTCGATTTCGGCGCGTTCGTGAACTTCATGGGCGCCAAGGACGGCCTCGTCCACATCTCCGAGATCAAGGAAGAGCGCGTCGCGAAGGTTTCCGAGGTGCTCACCGAAGGCCAGGAGGTGAAGGTCAAGGTGCTCGGCATCGACGACCGCGGCAAGGTTCGCCTGTCGATGCGCCTCGTCAACCAGGAGACGGGCGAGGAACTGCCCGACACGCGCCCGCCGCGTGAGGAACGCCCGCGCGGTGAGCGCAGCGACCGCGGCGATCGTGGAGATCGCGGCGGCCGTGGCGGCGACCGTGGACGCGGCGGCGGTGGTGGCCGTGACCGTGATCGTGGCCCGCGCCGGGATCGCGGCGAGGGCGGCGACCGTCCCCGTCGTGAAGAGTCGAGCGAAGGCGAGGGCGGCGGTCTGCCGGACTTCATCGCCGGCGACCGCGACTGACGAACACATTCCGGGGGGAACCGTCTTCGGGCGGTTCCCCCTGTCTATTTGACGGCTGGGCAACTTTTGGCCCCCAATCGCGCTCCCGTTGGTTTATAGCTCGTGAGGGGAGACGCGCCGGAGGGGCGCAAGCGGGCTGAGAAACGACAACAGGTACGATGAAGCTTTTGAATTCCATCCGCATGGGCGGGCGCGAACTGCTTCCGCTCGTTGAGGGCGGCAAGGGCGTTTCGGCGACCAACCATGCATCGTCGGGCGCGTGGGCCGCGGCGGGCGGGCTTGGCACCGTCTCGGCGGTGAACGCCGACAGCACGGATGCGCTCGGCAACATCATCCCGCAAATCTATCGCGGCCGCACACGCGGGGATCGCCACGAAGAATTGGTCGCCTACGGCATCGCAGGCGGCGTCGAGCAGGTCCGTCGCGCGCACGAGATCGCGGGCGGCCAAGGCGGCATCAACATCAATGTCCTCTGGGAAATGGGCGGCGCGCAGCGCATCCTTGAAGGCATATTGGAAGAGGCGAGCGAGCTTGTCGACGGTATCACCTGCGGCGCGGGTATGCCCTACAAGCTGAGCGAGATCGCCGCGCGGCACAGCACCTATTATTATCCGATCATCTCCTCGGCGCGTGCCTTCCGCGCGCTCTGGAAGCGCGCCTATAGCAAAGCGCCCGAATGGCTTGGCGCCGTGGTCTATGAAGACCCGTGGCTTGCCGGCGGACACAACGGACTTTCGAACGCCGAAGACCCGCTCCGCCCGCAAGATCCCTATCCGCGTGTCAAGGACTTGCGCGACACGATGCGCGAGGTCGGGATTTCCGACGATGTGCCGATCGTGATGGCAGGCGGCGTCTGGTATCTGCGCGAGTGGGAAAACTGGATCGACAACCCGGAACTCGGCACGATCGCCTTCCAGTTCGGCTCGCGGCCGCTGCTGACGCAGGAAAGCCCGATCCCGGACGTGTGGAAGCGCAAGCTCACTACGCTCAATGAAGGCGACATCCTGCTGCAGGCGTTTTCGCCGACGGGCTTTTATTCGTCGGCCGTGAGGACGCCGTTCCTCGAAGAGCTCATCCACCGCTCCGAGCGTCAGATCGGCATTTCCACCGAACCGCACGACCACCGCACGCACCTGCTCGACGTCGGTGTTCCGGGCAACAAGCATTATTACGTCACGCGCGACGACCTCCTGCACGCGCGCGGCTGGCACGCCCAAGGCTATACCGAGGCCCTGAAAACGCCCGACGATACGCTGGTGTTCGAAACGCCCGAAATGGCGAAGACCGTGCGCAAGGATCAGGCAGACTGCATGGGCTGCCTTTCGCAATGCCGCTTCAGCGCGTGGGCCGAGCACCTCGACAAGAACAGCACCGGGCGGCTCGCCGATCCGCGTTCCTTCTGCATCCAGAAGACGCTTCAGGATATCGCGCACGGCTCACCGCCCGAGGATAACCTCATGTTCGCCGGTCACAGCGCGCACCACTTCTCGACGGACCCGTTTTATTCGAACGGTTTCATTCCGACGGTGAAGCAGCTTGTCGACAGGATCCTGACCGGCGACTGAGTTTTGGAGTGAGCTGCGCGATTGCTGAATCGCACAGCTCACGAGGTTCTACCGATCGCGGCGACAGCGATCGTATTCACGTGAATCGCTGGGGTAACGGTCGCGGCAGTATTTCTTACTGCCGCGCTTGGCGTCGCCGTCCGTCACTGCGCCGTATATCGCGCCGGCTGCACCGCCGGCCACCGCGCCTTCGGTCGTGCTGACGCCAGGGACCACCGCGCCCGCCGCGGCGCCGACACCCGCGCCGACAAGGCCGCTGTCCACTGTTCGGCTGCCGGTACAGGCGCCCAGTGCAAGGAGCGCGCCCGAAGCGAGCACAATCATAGACTTACGCATGACAAGTCTCCCACATAACGCCCCATCGGAGGATCAACGCAGTGTGGGGGCGGGGGTTCCCCCGATCAGAGCCAGCCTTCGAGCACCTGATCGGGCGGGCGGTGGCCATCGGCCCAGGCACGGATGTTGGTGACGACCTTGTCGCCCATCGCCTGCCGGCCCTCGAACGTGGCGGAGCCCATGTGCGGCAGCAGCGTGACGTTATTGAGCGGGATGAGTCGCGGGTTGATGCGCGGCTCGTATTCGAACACATCGAGGCCCGCGCCTGCGATCACGCCCTTTTCCAGCGCGTCGGCCAGTGCATCCTCGTCGATGATTTCGCCGCGCGCGGTGTTGACGAGATAGCCGTCCGGTCCGAGCAGCGCGATGCGCCGTGCGTTGAAGAGGTGTCGCGTATCGTCGGTGAGCGGGCAGTTTATGGAAACGATGTCCACCGCCTCGATCATCGCGTCGAGATCGTCCCAGTAGGTCGCGCCGAGCATGCCTTCGACCGTGTCCGCCAAAGGCCGGCGGTTGTGGTAGTGGATGCGAAGCCCGAAGGCGCGCGCGCGTGTCGCGATCGCCTGGCCGATGCGGCCCATGCCGATGATGCCGAGCTTCTTGCCGGTGATGCGGTGGCCGTGCACGTCGCACGGCTTCCAGCCGTCCCACTTGCCCGAATAGAGCTGGCGGCTGCCTTCGGTGAGGCGACGCGGCACCGACAGGATCAGCGACATGGCGAGGTCGGCGGTATCGTCGGTGAGGACGCCCGGCGTGTTTGTGACCATGATGCCCTTGGCGCGCGCTGCGACAAGATCGATGTGATTGACGCCGGTGCCGTAGTTCGCGATCAGCTTCAGCCGCGGCGGCGCGGCGGCGAGGAGTTCCGCATCGATCGTATCCGTCACGGTGGGGACGAAGACGTCGCAATCCGCCATCGCAGCGGCGAGCTCACCCTGCGACATCGCTTTGTCTTCGGTATTGAAAACCACATCGAACAGTTCGCTCATGCGCGCTTCGACCGGTTGCGGCAGACGGCGCGTGACGACGACGCGCGGGCGGCGGGGGCGTTCTTCCATGTGCTGTGGCTAGGATCGCCTCGCACCCGCGTCAAGGCCGAGAGCGCAAGCGAGGTGCTTGCATGGCGGGGCGGTTTCGATTCAATAGCGGTATGAAACGCATGATCGCCTTGCTGCTCGCCGCCGGTTTTGCGGGAACGCCCGCTGCGGCGCAGGATTCGGACGCCACCAAGGGACTTTCAGGCCTGCCGACGCCGCGCTGGGTCTCCATTGCTTCTGGCGAAGCCAACATGCGCGCGGGGCCGGGCGAGGCCTACCCGGTGACATGGACCTACAAGCGCAAGGGGCTTCCCGTGGAGGTGATCCGCGAATGGGGCATCTGGCGGCAGATCCGCGATCCGGATGGCGAAACGGGCTGGATGAACAAGAACCTGCTTTCGGGCAAGCGCACGGCGATGGTACGCGGCAAGGTTGCGAATCTCTATGCCCGCGCCGAGTTTTCGAGCCCGCCGGTGTGGCGCGCGGAGCCGGGCGTGGTCGCCGACATCCAGGTCTGCGACGAAGGCTGGTGCCGCCTCTCGCTCGGCGGGCGCAACGGCTATGTGCTCGCGGTCGATCTGTGGGGTGTCTACAAGGGCGAAACGATAGATTAGCCCGGTTTTACACGAACAGCAGGTCATCCGCGCGCGCATCGGCGAGGAAGGCGACGAGGCCCCCGGTTTCGACGCCGGCGATCAGGTTCGGCGCGCTAAGGCCGCAAAGGTGGATGCCTGATTCGCACGCCATCATCGGCAGGCCGAGGCCGACCGCCTGATCGAGAAGATCGGACAGCAGCGGCAAGCCGCCCGCCTTGTAGGACTTGTCGCCCGCCCAGTGCCGCTTGATCTGGAGCGCGCAGACCGCTTCGCCCTGAAAGAACAGCCGAACCGGACGGCCGAGCGCGGCGGCGGCGAGTGCAAGGCTGAGCCCGCCATGCAGGCGCGCATGGTTCGCCTCGGCAAAGATGAGCGCAAGGCCTTGCTGTTTCACGCTTTTCCGCATGACGGGCATCGGGGGTCCTTCGGCAGCCGCACGGTTCGTATCCGGGCGCCAAGCGCATCATACAGCAAAACCCGCCCGGCAAGCGAATCGCCAAAGGGCACGATCTCGCGGATCACCTCCAGCGCCTGCATCGCGCCCATCACGCCGGTGAGTGCCCCGAGCACGCCCGCCTCGGCGCAGGTCGCACCCTCGCGGTCCGCAGCGTCGCCGACGAAGCAGCGCCAGCAGGGCTTGTCCGCTTCCCAGCCGCGATAGGTGGCGATCTGCCCTTCGAAGGGACCGACGGCGGCGGCGACGAGCGGGATGCGCAGCGCGAGTGCGGCATCGGCGACGGCGCGGCGGGTTTCGAAGCTGTCGGAGCCGTCGGCGATCACGTCGTGTCCGGCCAGGAGCGTCGCTGCGTTTGACGCATCAAGACGGACGCGGTGCTGCGTGACGGCTGCGTCGGGGTTGAGGCGGGCGACGGCGTCCGCCGCGCTTTCCGTCTTGGCGCGGCCCAAGTCGTCGGTGCCGTGCAAGACCTGGCGCTGGAGGTTCGAGAGGTCGACGGCATCGTCGTCGATGACCGTGAGGTGCCCGATGCCCGCAGCCGCGAGATACTGGATGCAGGGGCTGCCGAGTCCGCCCGCGCCGACGATGGCGACACGCGCGGCGAGCAGCTTCGCCTGACCGGCCCCGCCGATCTCTTTCAGGATGATGTGGCGGGCGTAGCGTTCGAGTTGTTGGTCGGTAAGGCTCACCGGCCCGTTGAACCGAAGCCCCCGGCGCCGCGTGCCGTCTCGTCGAGGTCTTCGACTTCGGCGAAGTGCGCCTGCTGCACCGGCGCCGCGACAAGCTGCGCGATGCGCTCGCCGCGCTTCACGGCGAAGGGCTCGCCGCCGAGATTGGCGAGGATCACCTTCACCTCGCCGCGATAGTCCGCGTCGATCGTGCCGGGCGTGTTGAGGCAGGTGATGCCGTTCTTGAGCGCAAGGCCGGAGCGCGGGCGCACCTGCACCTCATAGCCCTCGGGGATCGCGAAGGCGAAACCGGTGGCGACGGCATGGCGGCCGCCCGGGGGGATGATGACGTCTTCGGCGGCCACCACATCCATGCCCGCCGCACCGCGCGTCGCGAGCGCGGGGATGGGCAGGCCTTCGCCGTGGGGGAGGCGCTTCAGGCGGATTTCAATCGGTGAGTTCATCTGCGATCCTTTGTGCGAGGCGCCGGGCGACGGCATCCTTTTCCATGTCCGGCCAATCCTCGACGCCGTCCGCGCGCACGATGTGGATGCGGTTGCGGCTGCCCCCCATCACGTCGCCGGAAACGTCGTTGGCGACGATCCAGTCGCAGCCCTTGCGCGCGAGCTTGGCCTTGGCGTGCGCGACGACTGCTTCGGTCTCGGCTGCGAAGCCGATGACGAGGCCGGGGCGCTTCGGCGATTTCGAAAGGCCCGCGAGAATGTCCGGATTCTCGACGAGCGGGAGCGCTTCGAGGCCGCCCTTGTCCTTCTTGATCTTCTGATCCGTCGCTTCCGCGCGCCAGTCGGCGACGGCGGCGACCATCACGGCAGCGTCGGCGGGAAGCGCTGTCTCGACCGCTGCGGCCATCTCGCGCGCGGTTTCCACGTTCACGCGGCGCACGCCGGGCGGCGTCGCGAGCGTCACGGGGCCGGCCACGAGCGTTACGTCCGCTCCCAGTGCTGCGAGCGCGCCTGCGATCGCGAAGCCCTGTTTGCCCGATGAGCGGTTGGCGATGTAGCGCACAGGGTCGATCGGTTCGTGCGTCGGCCCGGCGGTGACGAGTATGCGCTTTCCCGTGAGTGGGGGCGGGTTCTGGCCAAAGCGCGCGGTGGCGCCCTGTGCCTCGCTGAGCGGCGCTGCGAGCATGGCGCGGATCGACGCCAGGATCGCTTCGGGTTCGGGCAAACGGCCGGGGCCGTACTCACCGCAGGCCATGTCGCCTTCGTCCGGCTCCATGATGGTGACGCCGTCGGCGCGGAGCTGCGCGATGTTGCGCTGCGTCGCGGGGTGCAGCCACATGCGGACGTTCATCGCGGGCGCGGCGAGCACCGGCTTGTCGGTCGCAAGGAGCAGCGTCGTCGCGAGGTCGTCGGCGATGCCGCCCGCCATCTTCGCGAGAATGTTGGCCGTCGCGGGTGCGACGACGACAAGGTCGGCCTGACGCGAAAGCTGGATGTGGCCGATCTCGCGCTCGTCCTTCAGGTCGAAGAGATCGGTGTAAACATTGTCCTCGGTAAGCGTGCCGAGGCTGAGCGGCGTTACGAACTGCTGCGCGGCCTGCGTGAGCACCGCGCGCACGCCGATACCGTCTTTCCGGAGCAGCCGGACGAGTTCCAGAGCCTTGTAGGCGGCGATGCCGCCCGAGAGGATAAGAAGGATGCGTTTGCCCACGCGCCGGACCCTAAAGCGTCATCGCCAGCCAGCCAAGGCCCACGCCGATGCCGGCGCCGAGCAGCAGCCATGCCGTGCGCGACGTTTCCCGTCGTATCGGCAGCGGCGCGAGCGGTGGCAGCGGCGGCGCGGCACCTGGGTTCGGCACCGTCGCCTCCAGCCGTCGCAAGAGGTCCGGCAGCCCGGCGAGCGCCCGGGCGCCCTCCACCAGCCGGTCGGCGATGACCGCTTCGGGCCCAAGCTCGTCCCGCATCCAGTCGCCGACGAACGGCCCGGAGATTTCCCACATGTTGACGTCGGGATCGAGCGCCAGCGCCACGCCCTCCACCATCACCATGGTCTTCTGGAGCAGCAGAAGGTGGGGCTGCGTCACCATGTCGAACTGGCGGGTGACCGCGAACAGCCCGTCGAGCATGTTGCCGATCGAAATGTCCTTCACCGGAAGGCCGCGGATCGGCTCTCCGATCGAGCGCAGCGCGGTTTCGAACTCGGCCATGTCGTGGTGCGGCGGCACGTATTGCGCTTCGAAATGAATCTCGGCGACGCGCGCGTAGTTGCCCGTGAGCAGCCCGTGCAGGATCTCGGCGAGCCAGAGCCGCGCCTGCCGGTTGATGCGGCCCATGATGCCGAAATCAACGACGGCGAGCCGCCCGTCGGGCAGCGCGAACATGTTGCCCTGATGCAGGTCCGCATGGAAGAAGCCGTGGCCGATCGCCTGCCGCAGGAAGCTGCGGACGAGCGTCTGCGAAAGCAGCTTGCGGTCGATGCCTGCCGCGTCGACGGCGGCCAGATCGGTGAGCTTCACCCCGTCGATCCACGCGATGGTGAGCACGCGGCGACTGGTGCGCGCCCAGTCCACCTCGGGCACGACGAAGCCGGTTTCGGGGGTGAGCGCGGCGGCGAGTTCGGACGCGGACGCGGCCTCCATGCGGAGGTTCAGCTCGCGCTCCACCCAGCGGCGGAAGTAGGCGATCGTGGCGCGCGGGCGCAGGCGGGCGAGCTCGCCGCCGATCGTTTCGGCGCGGACGGCAGCCCATTCGTAGGTCTCGATCGCGCGCGCGAAATCCGCCTCGATGCCGGGCTTCAGCACTTTTACCGCGACGGCGCGCCCGTCGGTGGTGACGGCGCGATGCACCTGCGCCACCGACGCGGAGCCGACGGGCACTTCGTCGAAACGCGAATAGAGCGATTCGAGCGGAACGCCGAACGCTTCCTCGATCGAGGCCTTCACGGCGGCGAACGGTGCGGGTGGCAGGTTGTCCTGCAGCCGGGTCAGGTCCTTCGCGGCATCCGGCCCGACGAGATCGGGGCGCGTGGCGAGCGCCTGTCCGAGCTTGATCGCGGCGGGGCCGAGCGCCTGAAAAGCGTCGGCATAGTGCGGCGTTTTGGGCGCCCCCGTTCCGAACCGGGCGAGCTTTGCGATCCGGCGCAGCAGCGGCGGCGTTTGCGGGGCGATCTCGATCTCGCGCAGCGCACCGTGCCGCGCGAGCGTTCGGCCCCAGCGCAGCATCCGAAAGGCATGGACGAAGCCGGCGGTCAAATCTTCCAGCCGCTGTGCATGGCGACGACGCCGCCGAGAATGGGGCGCGCCGTGGTCTGCGCGAAGCCGGCCTCGGCGATCATCGACTTGAATGTGGACATATCCGGGAAACGGCGGATCGATTCGACGAGGTACTGATAGGCCTCCTCATCGCGCGCCACCGCCTTGCCGATCTTGGGGACCACATTCATCGAATAGCGATCGTAAACGTCGGCGAATACAGGCCATTCGCAGCGCGAGAATTCGAGGCAGAAGAAGCGCCCGCCGAATTTCAGCACGCGGTACGCCTCGCGGAGTGCGGCCGGGATGTCGGTGACATTCCGGATGCCGAAGGCGATCGTGTAGGCGTCGAAGCTGGCGCCATCGAAGCTCAGCACCTCGGCGTTCTGTTCCGACCATTCGAGGCCTTCGATGCCGCGTTTCCTTGCGCGCTCCTTGCCCACGTCCAGCATTGCCGGGTTGATGTCGGCCACCGTCACCTGTGCGCCGCGCTTCGCCATGCGGAAAGCGATGTCGCCGGTGCCGCCCGCCATGTCGAGGATATGCTCGCCGGCGCGCGGGTTCACGGCGCGGACGAAATCGTCTTTCCACAACCGATGCAGCCCGCCCGACATCAGGTCGTTCATCAGGTCGTAGCGCGCGGCGACGCGCGCGAAGACCGATCCGACGCGCCGCGTCTTCTCCTCGGGGTCGACTTCCTGGAAGCCGTATGAGACTGTCTCGGACATAGGGA
>NZ_JACESP010000010.1 GCF_013911755.1 Sphingosinicella sp. | reverse complement strand
GTGACGAGAAACAGGCCGATGCCGGCCATGATGAGCAGGCCCGCGACATAATAGAATTCGTGCGGCCAGATCTCGATCGAGAACATGTAGAAGCGGCGGTGCGCGAGATCGACGAGCACGGCCTGGTCGGGGGCGTAGGGCCCCCGGTCCCAGCGCAGCCACGGTGTGACGTAGTAGATCGTCAGCGTGATCGCCATGATCGCCCATTTGAGGCGCCGGAAGGTGCCGTCCACCGCTTTCGGATAGACGCCCTTCCGGGCCTCGTAGAGCGAGGGCTTGAGGCCCTTCAGTTCTTCAGGGTGTGACATCGCCGCTTCCATCTGCGGCCGCGGTGACGACAGGCGCTTCGCCGCCACCCAGCGAATGTACGTAGGTGGCGAGCATCTTCACGGCTGCCGGGTCGAGGCGGTTGCCCCAGCGCGGCATCACGCCCTGGCGGCTGTTGGTGACGGTCGCGACGAGCGTGTCGCGGTCGCCGCCGTAGAGCCAGATTCCGTCGGTGAGGTTCGGTGCGCCCTGTGCACGGTCGCCCTTGCCTTCGGCGCCGTGGCACGAGACGCAGTTCTCGGCGTAGATCTGTGCGCCGCGCGCGGTCGCCTTCGAGGCTTTGCCCTGCCCGGAGATGAGCTGGACGTAGCTGACGACGTTGCTGATCTGCGCGGGCGTCAGGATGCCGTCGCGTCCGAACGCGGGCATCACTGACAGCCGTGTTTCGTCGTGTTCGGGATTCCGGATGCCATGCTCGATCGTGTAGTGGATGGCGTTGATGTCGCCGCCCCACAGCCAGTCGTCGTCGTTGAGGTTCGGATAGCCCTTCGCGCCTGCCGCGCCGGAGCCGTGGCACTGCACGCAGTAGACCTTGAAGGTCGATTGTCCGCCGGCGATCGAAGCCTGCAGCAGCTTGGGATCATTGGGGATGTTCTCCACCGGCGTGCGGCCGATCGCTTCGCGGATCGGCAGCAGCTTCGCGTCTGCGGCGGCGAGCTGCGCGTCGAGCTCGCCGTGGCTCGACCAGCCGAGCACGCCCGCCGTGGCGCGTTCCAGCATCGGCCAGGCCGGGAACAGGATCGTATAGATCAGCGCCCAAACGATCGTGATGTAGAAGGTCCACAGCCACCAGCGGGGAAGCGGCGTGTCGAGTTCCTCGATGCCGTCCCATTCGTGGCCGACGGTTTCGGTGCCGGTCGGCTCGTCGATGCGCTTGTTCTCAGCCATTGTGGTCGTCCTGATCGAAAATCATGTTGGCGGCGCGCTGGTGGTCTTCCCGCGCCTTCGGGCGGAAGGTCCAGCCGACGAGGATGAGGAATGTCACGCTCATGAAGACGAGCCCCCAGCTGTCGGCGAGATGACGGAGCGTCTCGTAGCTCATCGTGGCTGCTCCTGCGGTGCGGCGGCCTGGAAGTCCACGAGCGTGCCGAGCATCTGGAGATAGGCGACGAGCGCATCCATCTCGGTGAGCTGCTTCGGATTGCCGTCGAAGTCGCGGACCTGCGCCTTGGGGTAGCGTTTCTGGAAGACCTCGAGATCGCCGAACTCGTCCGTCTGGAGCTTGAGATCGTCGTTCGCCGCCTTGATCGCAGCGGCATCGTAGGGAACGCCGACGCGGCTGAGCGCGGTGAGGTGCTTCGTCATGTCGCCGGCCTTCAGCGGGCGATCCTTCAGGAACGCGTAGGGCGGCATGATCGATTCCGGCACCACCGAGCGCGGATCGGTGAGGTGCTGGACGTGCCACTCGTCCGAATAGCGGCCGCCGACACGTGCGAGGTCCGGACCGGTGCGCTTGGAGCCCCACTGGAACGGGTGATCGTACATGCTTTCCGCCGCGAGGCTGTAGTGGCCGTAGCGCTCCACCTCGTCGCGGAACGGGCGCACCATCTGGCTGTGGCAGTTGTAGCAGCCTTCGCGCATGTAGATGTTGCGGCCTGCGAGCTCGAGCGGCGTGTAGGGACGCACGCCCTCCACCTTCTCGATCGTGGAGTCGATCCAGAAGAGCGGCGCGATCTCCACGATGCCGCCGATGGCGACGACGACGAGCGCGGCGACGCCGAGCAGGGTGACGTTCTTTTCAAGACGTTTGTGATCGAAGAAACGGGATGCCATTGCGCGCGTCCTTACTCTGCGGGCTGCGGGGCGAGCGGACGGTCCGCCGCGGCGTCATACGGGGTTTCGGTCATCGGCTTCTCCGCGCGGAGCTTGCCGGCGATGGTCAGCCAGACGTTCCAGACCATGACCAGCGCACCGGCGAGGTAGAGGACGCCGCCGGCGGCGCGGATGAGGTACATCGGCAGCATCGCTGCGGTGACCTCGGAGAAGGCGTACACGAGGTAGCCGTCGTCCCCATATTCGCGCCACATCAGGCCCTGCATGATGCCCGCGACCCACATGGACGCGGCGTAGAGCACGATGCCCACCGTCGCGAGCCAGAAGTGCCAGTTCACCATGCGCAGCGAGTAGAGCCGCTGGCGGTTCCAAAGGCGCGGGGTCAGGTAGTAGATCGCCGCGAAGGTGATCATGCCGTTCCAGCCCAGAGCGCCGGAGTGAACGTGGCCGATGGTCCAGTCTGTGTAGTGAGACAGGCTGTTCACCGCCTTGATGGAGAGCATCGGCCCTTCGAAGGTGCTCATGCCGTAGAAGGCGAGCGCCATCACCATCATGCGGATGATCGGGTCGGTGCGGATCTTGTCCCAGGCGCCGTTCAGCGTCATCAGGCCGTTGATCATGCCGCCCCAGCTCGGCATCCACAGCATGATCGAGAAGACCATGCCGAGCGTCTGCGCCCAGTCGGGCAGTGCCGTGTAGTGCAGATGGTGCGGACCCGCCCAGATGTAGAGGAAAATCAGCGACCAGAAGTGGATGATGGAAAGCCGGTAGGAATAGACCGGCCGCTCGGCCTGCTTCGGTACGAAGTAATACATCATCGCGAGGAAGCCGGCGGTGAGGAAGAAGCCGACCGCGTTGTGGCCGTACCACCACTGCGTCAGCGCATCCTGCACGCCCGCGAAGGCGCTGTAGCTCTTGGAGCCGAGCAGGCTGGCCGGCATCGACAGGTTGTTGACGAGGTGCAACATCGCGATGGTGATGATGAAGGACAGGTAGAACCAGTTCGCCACGTAGATGTGCGGCTCGCGGCGCTTCAGGAGCGTGCCGACGAAAACCGCGAGATACGCGACCCAGACGATGGTGAGCCAGATGTCGACGTACCATTCGGGTTCGGCATACTCGCGCGCCTCGGTGATGCCGAGCACGTAGCCGGTGGCGGCGAGCACGATGAAGAGCTGGTAGCCCCAGAACACGAAGCGGGCGAGGCCGGGCAGCGCAAGACGAGCGCGGCACGTACGCTGCACGACGTAGAAGCTCGTCGCAATGAGCGCGTTGCCGCCGAATGCGAAAATCACCGCCGATGTGTGCAGCGGCCGCAGCCGGCCGAACGTGGTGTATTCAAAGCCGAGGTTGAGGACCGGGAAGGCCAGCTGGAGCGCGATGAACAGGCCGGCGAGGAAGCCGACCACGCCCCAGAAAACCGTCGCGATCACGCCCCAGCGGACGGGATCGTCATCATAGTGGCCGGTGTCGGCCGGCGCCTTGAGGATGCCGCGCGCGACGGTGTAGTCCGCGCCCGAGAGCGTCGCGGCGAGCGCAAGCAGTGCCGCGGCCGCGACGATCGCCATGTGGATCGCAAATCCCTGATCGGCCGAAAGCGCGATTGCGATGATCGCAATCAATGCCGCCCCCAGCCAGCCGAAGGCCTTGAATGTGAGTGATTCCATAACCGGTCCCCGCCGTTTGGTCGGCATAATGCCGCAGTTTCTGAGGCTGACATGGAGCCGTTCTGCTCACCAGACCTTGACCTGCGTCAAATAACGGGAGACGCCCCGCAACGATGACCAATGCCGCACAGCGCCTGGGCAAAAACCGATCGGCTTTCGCCGTGCTCGGCTTCCTCGCCGGCGGGCCGCGCTCGGGCTACGACATCAAGAAGGCGATCGGGCGCAGCACCAGCTATTTCTGGAACGAGAGCTTCGGCCAGATCTATCCGATCCTGCAGAAGCTGGAGGCCGAGGGGCTGGTGGAATGCGTGGGCGCGGAAGGCCGCGGACGCCGCCAGAGCCGCAAGTACGCGATCACCGAAACCGGTCGGGACGCCTTGAAGGACTGGCTCGCCGCGCCGGTTTCAAGCGCGGGGATCCGCAACGAATATCTGCTGAAGCTGTTCTTCGGCCGCCACGTCGCGCCCGAAGTGAGCATTGCGCACCTTGCGGACTACCGGCGCCAGCTCGCGCACGAGCTGGCCACGTTCGAGGCGTTTCGCGCGGGTTACGACGATGCGATCCGCGCAGGGCGGACGAGCAGGACGCTGATCTATCTGCTCGCGCCGCTCGATTTCGGCATTCGCGGCGCACGTGCGCAGATCGAATGGTGCGACGAGACTATCCGCGCGCTGGAGGCTCTGCGGGAAAGCTGAGACAGGCGAGGAGGCCGCCGCCGTCCTGATTGGCGAAGCGGACGGTGCCGCCGCTCCGCTCGGCGAGCGCGCGTACGATGGCAAGCCCAAGCCCGACGCCGCCCGTCGTGCGGTCGCGCGAGGGGTCGAGCCGTCCGAACGGCTCGCCGAGCCGGGCGAGCGCGGCCGAAGGCACGCCGGGGCCGTTGTCGGAGACACGGATTTCGACCGTTTCACCCTCGCGCGTCGTGCTGAGCGAAACCGCCGTGCCGTGGCGCAGGCCGTTGTCGATGAGATTGGCGAGGATGCGCCGCAGCGCGAGCGGCGACAGGCGCACGGCTGCGCCTTTCGCGCCCGCGTCGAACCAGACGGTCTCCTCCATTTCGCGGCGTACCGCGACGACCGCCTCGATCTCCGCATCGATATCGAGATGCATGGGCTCGGGGCCGTTGCTCGCGTCCTGCCGCGCGAAAAGCAGCGTGTCGTCGAGCATCGCAGACATTTCCTGAAGGTCGGAGGCGGCCTTCCGGCGCTGTTCGGGATCGTCGATGAAGTCGGCGCGCAGCCGCAGCCGCGTGATGTAGGTGCGCATGTCGTGCGCCACGGCGGCGAGGATGCGCGTGCGTTCGCCGACAAGGTCGGCGATGCGCCGCTTCATGTCGTTGTAGGCGCTTGCGAGCTCGCGCATCTCGCGCGCGCCTTCCACGGGCACGTCGGGC
Organism: Sphingosinicella sp.; assembly: GCF_013911755.1. Taxonomy (GTDB): domain Bacteria; phylum Pseudomonadota; class Alphaproteobacteria; order Sphingomonadales; family Sphingomonadaceae; genus Sphingosinicella. The sequence continues at coordinate 108,543 of NZ_JACESP010000010.1, read as the reverse complement.
GCATCGAGTTCGCTGCCGAAGCGGCGGACCCCGGCGGAGAGGCGAACGAGCGGTTTCGTCGCGCGGCGTACCGCGGCCGTGAGGATCGCGAGCAGCAGCAAGCCGCCAAGCGCGCCCATTAGTGCGCGCCGGCGCAGATAGGTGCGGACGACCGATGAGGGGCGGCTTTCGATGACGAGCGTTTCGCCGCTCTTGAGGCCGACCGTTAATTGCACCGGCGCGAACAGGCGCCCCGCCCATGGCTGCTCCCGAAGTGCGCGGCCGATCAGCGGGCGGCGCGACGTGAGCGTCACCGTGCGGTCCGGCAGCGCTGCCGCGTAACTTGCGCGCAGTTCCGGGAGGCCGCCTTCGAAGCCGGCGGGGATACCGGGCGCGAGCCTCAGCGTGTAAAGCGAGCCGTTGAACACATCGAGCAGCTCCGCACGCCGTGCGGGCGGGGCAGCTTCCAGCGTTTCGGCGAGCACGCGCACATCGGCGGGGCGGGGGAGATTGTAAGGCCGCCGATCATCGCCGCGCGTCGGCAGCGCGGTCACCGTCACCAGCAGCAGCTGGATGATCACGAACCCCGACAGCAGGATGGCGATGATGCGAAGGCCAAGGTTGGACACGGCGCTCAGTCCCGCTCGACGCTTGCCGCAAACAGGTAGCCGCCGCCGCGCACGGTCTTGATGAGCGCTGCGCCGCCATGGTCGCCGAGCTTGCGGCGCAGGCGGCTCAACTGCACGTCGATGGCGCGGTCGAAGGGGCCGGCGCTGCGCCCGCGTGTCCAGTCCAGAAGCTGGTCCCGGTTCAGCACGCGCTGCGGGTGCGTGATGAAGGCGAGCAGCAGGTCGAACTCCCCGCCGGTGAGGTCCACCGCGTCTCCCGCAGGCGATGCCAGCGCGCGGGCGCCCACATCAAGCGTCCAGCCGCCGAACCGGTAGCGCTCCGAAGGCTGCGCGGCGACCGAAACGCGGTTCGTTTCGCGCGTGCGGCGCAAAATGGCGCGGACGCGCGCCACCAGCTCGCGCGGGTTGAACGGCTTGGCGAGATAGTCGTCGGCGCCGATCTCGAGCCCGATGATGCGGTCGACGTCCTCGCCCTTCGCCGTCACCATCAGCACGGCAAGGTCGCCACGCGCGCGCAGGCGGCGGCAGATCGAAAGCCCGTCCTCGCCCGGCAGCATGATGTCGAGTACGGCAAGGTCGACGCGCTGGCGTTCGAGCAGCCGGTCGAGCTCGGCACCCGATCGGCACCCGGAAACCTCGAAGCCTTCGCGCGCGAGGAGCCCGGTCACGAGTGCGCGGATTTCGTTGTCGTCCTCGACGACGGCGATGAAGCTGCTGCCCATGCGCCCGTTTGTGCCGCAGCCGCGCGGCGAGGGGAACGGGGCACGGCGCTGCCGTTACATTTTGTTACCGTCCGTTACCTTGCCGAAGCATGCCGCTTACGCGAGCCCTCTACACCGAGCGAAGACGGACAAGAGCCGTCGGCATCGAACGAAGAACCGGAGCAAGACCCATGATGAAGCACCTCTTTGTTTTCGCGGCGATCGGCACGACCGCGCTCACCGCCGCCGCGCTTCCCGCCGAGGCACGCGACCGTACCCGCGTCGTCAACGTGCAGGGCGCGAACGGAAGCCTCGTCAAGCAGCGCAGCGTCTCGCGCGAACCGGGCAGCCGCGCGGTCACGCGGTCAGTGCAGGGCAGCGAAGGTCGCGGCTATGTGTCCTCGCGCGGCAGGTCGGTCGAGGACGGCACCTACACGGGCGGCCGCACGACGACCACCAACAGCGGCACCACCTTCGGCCGTAGCACCACCGCGACCGCCAACGGCGACGGCAGCGCCGACTATTCAACGACGCGCACCCACCGCGACGGCTCAACCACAACGAAGAGCGGGACCGTGACCCGCAACGACTGAGGACCCTGACCCGTATCCTCCCTCCGACTGGCCGCGCCCCACCACAACCCCAGCCGGGGCGCGGCCGCCCTTTCTCCAGGATGATTTCAATGACCCGCAGAATTTTGATCGCCCTCGCCGCTGCGACGCTCATAGCGCCCCCCGCCGCTGCGCAGCGCTGGGGCGGTGGTGACGGCGCTGCCGCCTTCGACAAGGCTGATGCCAATGGCGACGGCGTCGTCACCCGCAGCGAGTTCCTGAAGAACCGCAGCGCGCGCTTCGATACGCTCGATCGCAACGACGACGGTGTCGTCAGCGAATCCGATTTCGGGCGAATATTGAAGTTCCGGCCGGAAGCCGGCGAACGGCTCGAACGCCTGATCGCGGAGGCCGACGCGAACCGCGACGGCAAGGTGACGCGCGCAGAGATGGACGCCGCGCCGACGCCGGTGTTCGACCTCGCCGACACCAACAGCGACGACAAGGTCGATACGGCGGAGCGCGAAACCTTCCGAAATAAAGCCGAGATGATGAAGGCCGGGAGGCAGTGACGTGGACTTGCTCCAGCGCTCGCCGCTCTGGCTGGGGTTCGTCGCCGCGCTCGTCCTCGCCGAGGCGCTCTGGCGCCTGCGGAGCGGACGCGGCTACGACCCCCGCACGGCACTGACGACGCTGGGCGTCGTCGTCGGCAACATTCCCTTTGGACTGCTGAACGGCCTTGCGCTCGCTGGCGTGTTCAGCCTCGCATGGGACCATGCCTTCGTGCGCTGGGCGCTTGCCGACTGGCGGACCTGGTCCGCTGGTTTCCTGGCCGTGGAATTCGCTTACTACTGGTTCCACCGAGCCAGCCACCGCATCCGCTGGATGTGGGCGACGCATTCGGTGCACCATTCGGCGGAGCAGATGACCTTGCTCTCCTCGCTCCGGCTCGGGTGGACAAATCTCTTCTCGGCGGGCTGGATCGTTTACGTTCCGCTGGTGCTGGCGGGGTTTGATCCGCTGCTCGTCTTCACGCTGCTCGCGTTCAACCTGCGCTACCAGTTCTTCCTGCACACCGAGGCGGTCGGGCGGCTCGGGCCCATCGAGTGGGTGTTCAACACGCCCGCGCATCATCGGCTGCACCACGCCTCGAACCCGGCCTATATCGATCGCAACTACGGGGGCGTACTCATCGTGTTCGACCGGCTGTTCGGCACGCTTGCGAAAGAGGTGGAAGGCGAACCGATCCGCTACGGCCTCGCCCACCGCCCGGCGACCGCGAACCCGCTCACCCTCGCCTTCCGCGAGTGGCGGCTGATGCTCGGGGATATGTGGCGGGCGCGGAGCCTGCGTCCCGCAATCCTGCCGCCGGTCTAAACGCGGTTCAGCTCACCATGCGGCGCAGCGTTTCGATTTGGTCGGCCTCGGCGGCGGGCTTGTCGGTGCGAATGCGGCTGATGCGCGGAAAACGCATTGCAAGGCCGGACTTGTGACGTTTCGAGGCGTGGACCGAATCGAAGGCAACCTCCAGCACCAGCGTCTTTTCCACCTCACGCACGGGGCCGAAGCGCGCGACCGTGTGGTTGCGCACGAAGCGGTCGAGCATCATCAGCTCCTCGTCGGTAAAACCCGAATAGGCCTTTCCCACCGGCAGCAGCTCGCCGTTCTCGGTCCAGCAGCCGAACGTGTAGTCCGAATAATAGCTCGATCGTTTGCCGTGCCCGCGCTGCGCGTACATCATCACGCAGTCCGCCACGAGCGGGTCGCGCTTCCACTTGTACCAGAGCCCGACACGCCGACCGGGGACATAGGGGCCGTCGCGCCGCTTCAGCATCAGGCCCTCGATCGCCGCATCGCGCGCGCCGAGGCGCAAATCTTCAAGCGCGGCGAAATCGGACACGTCGACGAGCGGCGACAGGTCGAAGCGGTCGCGGTCCAGCCGTGACATGAAGGTTTCGAGCCGGATGCGCCGCTCCGTCCACGGCTGCGGGCGAAGGTCTTCCGGGCCATCGAACAGGATATCGTAGAGCCGCACGAAAGCCGGAAAGTCGCGCAGCATCGCCGGGGACACGGTCTTGCGGCCAAGCCGCTGCTGCAGCGCATTGAAGCTCGCGGCCTCGCCGCCCTGAAAATCGCCGCGCACGAGCAGTTCGCCGTCGAGCACGCCCGGCGTGCGGTAGCTCTCCGCCACATCGGGAAAGCTCCGCGTGATGTCGTCGCCCGCCCGGCTGTAAAGCCGGGTCTCGCCGCCGACGTGCACGAGCTGCACGCGGATGCCGTCCCACTTCCATTCGGCAGCGAAGTCCGAAAGGTCGATATCGCGGTCCTCGAGCGGGTGCGCGAGCATGAACGGGCGGAACACCGGCGCATCCTCCGGCGCGGGGCGGGGCCCATCGCCTTCAGCCCAGGCGAAGAGCGCGGCGTAGGGCGGCGAGACGCCGTGCCAGACTTCCTCGACATCGTCGGGATCAAGCGCGAAGGCTCCCGCAAACGCCGTCTTGGCGAGGCGCGCTGAAACGCCGACGCGCATCCCGCCGGTCGCGAGCTTGAGGAGCGCGAAACGGGCGTTTGCGTCGAGGCGGTCGAGCAGCCGCGTCATCACCGCGGGCGCCTGCGCGCGGGTCATCAGCTGCAGTTCATTCACCACCTCGGAAAGTCTTGGCGGTGCGGCAGGTGTCTCCCCGCCTGGCCAGATCAGTGCCACGGTTTCCGCAAGGTCCCCGACATAGTCATAGCTCAGCCCGAACAGAACCGGGTCGACGCGCTCGGCAACGAGCGCGCGGATGATGCTCGGCTGCACGGCAGGGAGCGAAAGCTCCCCGGTGAGTGCGGCGAGCGCCCAGCCGCGGTCGGGGTCGGGCGCCGTCTTGAGATAGGCGCCGATGAGATCGAGCTTTGCATTGCGCGAGCGCGTGTAGATGAGGCTGTCGAGCAGCTGCGAGAACGCCTGCATCAGTCGTCTTCATCCTCGCGGCCCACGAGCGCGAGTTCGCGCGCGGTGATTTGCCGCTCGCGGCACCAGTGGACGAGCGCATCCTCCCGCCCGTGCGTCACCCACACTTCTCCGGGGGCGATCTCACTGATCGTGCCGGTCAGTTCGTCCCAGTCGGCATGATCGGAAATCACGAGCGGCATCTCGACGCCGCGTTGCCGTGCCCGCTGGCGCACGCGCATCCAGCCGCTCGCCATCGCCGTTACCGGATCGGGGAGCCGCCGCGACCAGCGATCGTTCAGCGCGGAGGGCGGTGCGAGCACGATCTCGCCCGCAAGTTCGGCTGGCTTCAGACCGGCGACGGGACGAAGCTCACCGAGCTCGACGCCGAGTTCACGGTAGAGGTCGCACAGGCGCTGCAGTGCGCCGTGAATGAACAGCGGGCCACCATGTCCGCTCCCGCGCAGTTCGGCGATCACGCGCTGCGCCTTGCCGAGCGCATAGGCGCCGATCAGGATGGCACGGTCAGGCTGCGCCTGCCGCGCAGCGAGCAGCCTGTCGATCTCGCCCCTGATCGGCGGGTGCCGGAACACCGGCAGCGCGAACGTCGCTTCGGTGACGAAGACGTCGCACGCCACGGGCTCGAAAGGCGCGCATGTCGGATCGGGGCGGCGCTTGTAGTCGCCGGATACGACAACACGTTCGCCGCCGCGCTCCAGCACCGCCTGCGCGGATCCGAGCACGTGCCCGGCCGGCACAAGACGAAGGTCGACATCGCCGATGCGGAGGGTCTCGCCGTAGCCGAGCGACTGCCCGGTTTGCGGCCCATAACGGCATTCCATGATGGCAAGCGTTTCGCGCGTGGCGAGCACGGTGCGGTGTCCGCCGCGGGCATGGTCCGAATGGCCGTGCGTGATGATGGCGCGGTCGACCGGGACGGCGGGGTCGATCCAGGCGTCGGCCGAAGGCAGGTAAATGCCCGTCGGATGGGCTTCGATCCAGGAAAAGCGCGGCGCCATGCCTGCAATATAGGTGAACACGCGGGAAAGTTCCCGCGGCGCGGTCAAACCTCGTGAATGCCGCCCGGTTCCTCGCCGTGCAGGCTCATCAGCGAATCCATCAGGTCGCCCTCGGCCGCCGAACAGACGCCGATGGTGAGCGCCTCCTCGCAGCCTTCGCCGACGACATAGGCGTGACCCATGCTCGAATCGAGGTAGATCGATTCGCCGGCCTCGATCACGATCGGGTCGTAATATTCCGTGTGAACGACCATGCGGCCTTCGATGACGTAAACGAACTCCTCGCCGGGGTGCCGCACCAGCTCGCCGAACTCCTTTACGGATTTGGCGCGGATGCGCGTCACCAGCGGGATCATCCGTTTCCGCCTGAGCTCGGTGCACAGGTAGAAGTAGTCGTAGTTGTTCGTTTTCACGCGGATCGCGCGGTCCTGGCTGCCGATGCTGCGCCGCCCGGTGACGGCTGCGGCTTCCTGCGGATCTTCCTCGGCAAACAGCTCCGACATGCGGATGTTGAGGCGCTGGCTGAGCTGCAGCAGCTTGTCATAGGTGAGCGTCAGGCGGTCGTGCTCGACCTTGGAGAGCGTGGAGACGGGGATGCCGCTCCGTTCGCTCATCTCCTTCAGCGTCCAGTCGTTGCGGGTGCGAAGGCTGCGTAATAGCGTGCCCAGCGTAGGTTTGTCCGATTTCACGCCTGCACCCCGATGATCCGCCATGGTTCCTCTTGTATCATCCTGTTTGACAATTCTCTAAATAGGATCATTATTGTCTGCATGGGACAAAACAACGTATTCTCGCGCACGGTATCCCGTCCGCGTTGAACACGCAATCCAACATGCCGCCTTGCGGCGAGATGAGTTTTGGAGGGGGAATATGCGAGGTTCACTGAAATCTCTGTTTGCGGGGGCGATCGCCCTGATGGCGTTGCCCGCGCTGGCGCAGCCCGCGCCTGCGCCGGTACCTGTCAATCCCGTGGCGGTGACGGCTGCATCGCCCGCCGTGCCGATCCCGGTGCCGAGCGCGCCCGCGCTCACCAAGGCTGATGTCGATGCGTGGCTCGATGGATACATGCCCTATGCGCTCGCGCGCGGCGCGGTGGCAGGTGCCGTCGTCGTCGTCGTGAAGGACGGCCAGGTGCTGACGCAACGCGGCTACGGCTATTCGGATGTCGAGAAGCGTACCCCGGTCGATCCGGAAAAGACGCTGTTCCGTCCGGGCTCGGTATCGAAGCTGTTCACCTGGACGGCGGTGATGCAGCTTGTTCAGGAGGGCAAGCTCGACCTCGACACCGATGTGAACACCTACCTCGATTTCAAGATTCCGCCGCGCGACGGCAAGCCCATCACGCTGCGCAACATCATGACGCACACCGCTGGCTTCGAGGAGCAGATTCGCGGTCTCATCTCCAAAGGCAAGCCGGAAGCGCCGCTCGGCGACCTTCTGAAACGCTGGACGCCCGAACGCATCTTCGCGCCTGGCACGACGCCTGCCTATTCGAACTACGCGACCGCTCTTGCCGGCTACATCGTGGAGCGCGCCTCCGGCATGTCGTTCGACGATTATATCGACCAGCGCATCTTCGCGCCGCTCGGCATGAACCATTCGAGCTTCCGCCAGCCGCTGCCCGAGAGGCTGCAGCCGTTGGTGTCGAAGGGCTATGCGACGGCATCAGGCGAACCGAAGCCTTATGAGGTCATCGGCCTCGCGCCCGCAGGCAGCCTCGCCTCGACCGGCGCGGACATGGGCAAGTTCATGATCGCGCATCTCGCGAACGGCGGGCCGCTGCTGTCGCCCGAAACCGCGAAGATGATGCACACGACGACGCTCACCATCCTGCCGCCTCTGAACCGCATGGCGCTCGGCTTCTACGAACAGCGGATCAACGGGCAGACGGCGATCGGCCACGGCGGCGATACGCAGTGGTTCCATTCCGATCTGATGCTGTTCCCGAAGGAGAACGTGGGCATCTACATTTCGATGAACAGCTCGGGCAAGGAGGGGGTCACGGGCCCCATCCGCAGCACGCTGTTCGAAGGGTTCGCCGATCGGTATTTCCCGATGGAGCGCACGATCAAGGCCGGCGTCGATGAAAAGACCGCGGCCGAGCACGCCAAGATGCTGGCGGGCACGTACATCAGCTCGCGGCGTCCGGAATCGAGCTTCATGAAGGCGCTCGACCTTGCGGGCGGCATGAAGATCGGTGTCGACGACAAGGGCAACCTCATCCTCCCGTTCAAGAACACGGGCGGTGAGGATTCGAAGTGGGTCGAAACCGCGCCCTTCGTCTGGGAAGAGGTCGGTGGCCATGGCCGCCTTGCCGCGAAACTCAAGGACGGCAAGGTCGACTGGGTCAGCATCGATGCCATCTCGGCGATCATGATGCTTCAGCGCCCGGTGTGGTACGCCTCGCCCGGCTGGCTGTCGCCCGGCGTGATCGCGGGTCTCGCGATCCTCGGCCTCACGGCACTGTCATGGCCGATCGGCGCCATCGCCCGTCGTCGCTACGGCGCGAAGCTGGCCCTTGCCGGCAAGGAGCTCAAGGCGTTCCGCCTCGTCCGCGGCTTCGCGGCGGTGGTGACGCTGGTGCTCATCGGCTGGGTCGCGACGCTCGCCGCGATGATGTCGGACTTCCACCTGCTCGGCGGTGCTATGGACTGGGCTATCTACCTGCTCCAGATCGTCGGCACGATCGCCTTCATCGGCATGGTTGCCGTCGCGGCATGGAACCTGCTTCTCGTCTGGACGGGTCGTCGCGGCTGGTTCTCTAAGCTGTGGAGCATCCTCGTGCTTCTCGCCGCGGTCGTGATCCTGTGGGCCGCGTTCGCCTTCCATCTCATCAGCTTTGGAGTTCAATTCTAATGTCGGTTGCCGGAAAGCTCTCTCTTGAAGTTGCTGTCGAGTCCCTGCCCCTGGCGAAGCCGTTCAGGATTTCGGGGCACGTCTTCACCCACTCCGATCTGGTCGTCGTCACGCTTTCCGACGGCGTCCATTCGGGGCGGGGAGAGGCTTCCGGCGTCTATTATCTGGGTGATAATGTGCCTGAGATGCTTCAGGCCATCGAAGCTGTACGTCCGGAGATCGAGCGCGGCATCGACCGCGCCGGTCTCCAGACGCTGATGCCCGCAGGCGGCGCGCGCAACGCGCTCGACTGCGCGTTCTGGGAACTCGAAGCCAAGCAGACCGGGCGCAGCGTGTGGGACATTGCGGGGTTCGAAACCTCGCGTCCGCTGCTCACCACCATGACGCTGGGCGCGGATTCGCCCGAAGTGATGGCGGAGGGCGCCACGGTCGGATACGCGCAGGCACGTGCCCTGAAACTGAAGCTCACCGGCGATCTTGAAGACGATATCGCCCGCGTTCGCGCCGTGCGTGCGGCGCGGCCCGATTGCTGGATCGGCGTCGATGCCAACCAGGGCTACGGCATTGCCGATCTTCCGGCGCTCGTCGAGGTGCTCGTCGAGGCTGATGTGAAGCTGCTCGAACAGCCGCTTCGTCGCGGTGCCGAAGCCGACCTCGACGGCTTCTCGTGTCCCATCCCGATTGCTGCGGATGAGAGCGTGCTGACGCTCGCCGACGTTCCCGGCCTCGTCGGGCGCTTCAATGTCGTCAACATCAAGCTCGACAAGTGCGGCGGGCTTACCGAAGGGCTGGCGATGGCGCGCAAGGCCCGCGAACTCGGGCTCGGCGTCATGGTCGGCAACATGGTGAGCACCAGCCTCGCGATGGCGCCCGCCTACGTCGTCGGCCAGCTTTGCGATGTCGTCGATCTCGACGGACCGATCTTCCTTGCGAAGGATCGCGAACCCAGCATCGTTTACGAGGATGGATATGTGCGCTGTCCCGACAACGTCTGGGGCCGGGACGCCTGAACGAAGCCTATTTGAGGGGGAAGATCATGAAGTCTGTTCTTTGCGGGCTGCTGCTTGCAGCCGCGACGGCGCCGGCACTGGCCGCGGCCGATAGCCCTGCCACCTATATTCAGGCTGGCCGCCTGCTTGCAGACCCGGGCACCGGCCGGGTCGAGACGGCGAAAACCATCGTCGTCAAGGACGGCCGCATCGCCGAAATTCGCGACGGCTATGTGGGCGAGGGCAAGGTCGTCGATCTGCGCGACGCCTTCGTGATGCCGGGCTTCATCGACAGCCACGTCCACATCACGGGCGAATCCAATCCGAACGAGCGTAGCGAGGCGCTCAGCAAATCGGCGACGGATTCGGCGTTCGACGGTGTCGTCTTCGCCGGACGCACGCTGCGCGCCGGGTTCACGACCGTGATCGATCTCGGCGGCGAGCCGCAGGCCATCTACGGCCTCCGCAACGCCATCGCGGCGGGCAAGGTCGAAGGGCCGCGCATCATCGCGGCGGGCGGCGTGGCGGCACACGGCGGCCACGGCGACATTCACGGCTACCGCCAGGAAATCCTCGATCTCTACCGCTCGCCGACCTTGTGCTCGGGCGCGGACGACTGTGCGCGCGCGGTGCGCCAGGCGATTCAGAGCGGCGCCGATGTCATCAAGACGGCGTCCACGGGCGGCGTGATGTCGAACACTGCCGCCGGTCTCGGCCAGCAGATGAGCGACGCGGAACTCACTTCGCTCGTGGAAACCGCGCACCGGCTCGGCCGCAAGGTGGCGGCGCACGCGCACGGCACGGACGGGGTCAATGCCGCGCTTCGCGCTGGTGTCGATTCGATCGAGCACGGCACCTACCTTGACGCTGAATCCATCAAGCTCTTCAAGGCGAAGGGCAGCTATCTCGTGCCGACGCTGCTCGCCGGCGACACGGTGAAGAAGCGCGCCGAGACGGCGGAGTGGATGCCCGCGCCGGTGCGCGCCAAGGCGCGTCAGGTCGGGCCGCTGATGGTCGATGCGCTGCGGCGCGCGCACAAGGCGGGCGTGAAGATCGCGTTCGGCACCGATTCCGGCGTCTCCGCCCACGGCGACAATGCGCAGGAATTCGCGCTGATGGTGGAGGCGGGGATGACCCCGCTGGAAACGATCCGTGCAGCAACGGTGTGGGCTGCAGATCATGCCGGGTTGTCGAACGAAATCGGCACGCTCGCGCCTGGCAAGGCGGCGGATATCGTCGCTGTGAAGGGCGATCCGCTCACCAACATCAGGGCGCTGGAAACCACCGCATTCGTGATGAAGGGCGGCGCTGTCGCCAAGCCCGTCCAGTGACGGCGGCGTGATCCCTGATTGACAATTTTCCGATCAGGACTACTAATCCTGATCAGGATAATCATCAGGTAGGGGAGAGAAGCGATGGCTACGTTGCCCGGAGTTTCACGGCGTCAGCTGATCGGCGGCGCGGTTGCAGCAGCTACCGTGACGGGTTTTCCGATGATCAATACGGGCATGTTCCGCGCCCACGCCGCGGCAACGAAGGCCTATTCGAAGCGCGCTGTCGATCTCGTCAAGCAATCGCTTGTCATCGATATGCTCGCGCCGCTGAAGATCGATTTCCGGTCTGAATATTACGCAAACCCGCTCAGCGAGAAGGACGCCGCCGATTTCCGCGCGAGCGGCATCACCGGCTTCCACAATGCCGTCGGCGTGGGCGGCCCGGATGCCTATGCCGAAACGCTGGGCTGGTTCGCCGCGTGGCAAGGCTTTGCCGGTCGCAACGCGCACGTGTTCTCGCTCGTCGGCAAGGCCGAGGATCTCGACCGCGCCAAGCGTGAAGGCAAGTGCGCCGTCATCATGGGCGTCCAGAATTCCGAGCACTTCCGCAAGGTGGAAGACGTAAAGGCGTTCTACGAGATCGGCCAGCGCTGCTCGCAGCTCACCTACAACAGCCAGAACCTCCTCGGCTCGGGCAGCACCGAGCGCGTCGATGGCGGCGTCACCGATTTCGGCGCGGCGATCATCGAGGCGATGAACAAGGTCGGGATGCTGGTCGACGTCTCGCACTGCGGCGACCGCACGACGCTCGACGCCATCGCCATTTCGCCCAAACCCATCGCGATTACGCACAGCAACTGCCGCGCGCTCGTCAACCACCCGCGCGTCAAGACCGACGAGGCGATCAAGGCGCTCGGCGCGAAGGGCGGCGTGATGGGCATCACGGGCGTGCGCATGTTCGTCAGCGAAAAGGAGCCGACGACGATCGCGAACGTGGTCGATCACATCGATCATGTCGTGAAGCTGATCGGCGTCGATCACGTCGGCATCGGTTCGGATGCCGATCTCAACGGCTACGACGACATGCCCGCCGATCAGTACAAGATGCTGAAGGCGGGCTACAAGTCGAGCTACGCGTTCCGCGACAAGATCGACACCGACGGCTTCGATCACCCGATGAAGACCTACGACCTCGTCGAGGAACTCATCCGCCGCAAATATTCGAACGAGAACATCACAGCCATCCTGGGGGGGAATTTCAGGCGGCTGTTGGGTGCGACCTGGGCATGAAGTCCGGGCGGTAAAACAGGGGGCAGGATCGAACGATGGTAACTTGTATTCACGGTGCGGCGCACACGGCCGCACTCGATCTTTCATTCTAGCCAAGAGAACAGACTGGTCCCCATGCACATGTCGTCTTTCCCCGGTAATGCCCAGCTTCGGCTTCCGACCCCGTATTTGCTGTTTCTGGGGGACATTGTAGAAAGTGGTTATGCAAAGACGGCGTTCGGTCTTCGCGACTGGGCGGGCGACAAGTGCGTGGGGGAGTACCGGCTTGCGGCGGGGACAGTGACGGCGGGTCTGGCCGAGATGACGCCTGCGGAGGGCTATGCGCGGGGCGCGCGGTCGATGGTGATCGGGGTTGCACCCGGCGGCGGCGGCATTGCGCCGTCGTGGGTGCCTGCGCTCGTGGAAGCGCTCGAAGCCGGCCTTGATCTCGTCAGCGGCATGCACGTCCGGCTCGGGGATGTCCCCGAGCTTGCCGAGGCGGCCGCGAAGCACGGCCGGCGCCTGATCGACGTGCGCGTCCCGCCGGCGGGTCTGCCGGTGGGCACCGGTCGCAAGCGGACGGGCAAGCGCCTGCTGACGGTGGGAACGGACTGCGCGCTCGGCAAGAAATACACGGCGCTGTCACTCGCAAACGCGTTTGCGGAACGCGGCGTGGACGCCGATTTCCGCGCCACCGGGCAGACCGGTATCATGATCGCGGGCGGCGGCATTCCGATGGATGCCGTGGTCTCTGATTTCGAGGCGGGCGCCGCCGAGGTGCTGAGCCCGGACGCAGCGCCTGATCATTGGGACGTGATCGAAGGGCAGGGTTCGCTGTTCCACCCGGCTTATGCTGCGGTGTCGCTCGGCCTTCTGCACGGGAGCCAGCCCGACGTGATCGTCGTGTGCCACCAGCCGGGGCGTGCGGAGATCCTCGGGGCGCCGGGCTATACGATCCCGAGCCTTGAAGAGACGATCGAACTCAACCTGCTGCTGGGCCGCCGCACCAACCCGGCGATCCGCTGCGCGGGCATCGCATTCAACACCAGCGGCATGGACGCCGCGGCGGCCGAAGCTCTTATGGAAGCGGAAAGCAAGCGCCTCGGCCTCCCGGTTGCGGACCCGATCCGCGGCGGTGCCGCTTTCCAGAAACTCGTCGACAACTGCCTGGGATAATATTGATGACAACCACGACAACCACACAGCCGTCGTGGTTCCAGCGTTTCCTGCTACCGGGCCTCATCTTCAAGGGCGTCGTCATCGGCGGCGGCTATGCGACGGGCCGCGAGCTTGCCGAATTCTTTCTCGGCAGCGGTCCCTTCGGCGGGCTGATGGGCATCCTGCTTGCCATGCTCGTCTGGAGCGCGGTGTGCGCGGTGACGTTCCTGTTTTCGTATCGATTTTCGCTCTACAACTACCGCGACTTCTTCAAGGGCTTGCTCGGTCCGGGCTGGGTGGTTTTCGAAATCGCCTATCTGGCATTGCTGGTGCTCATTCTGGCCGTCGTTGCGGCGGCGGCGGGCACGATCGGCGCGGAGGTGTTCGGCCTGCCGCAGATTGTCGGCACGCTCTTCCTCGTCTTCGCGATCGCCGCGACGGCAAGTTTCGGCAATGCGGGCGTGGAGCACGTCTTCAAATACGCCTCGAGCTTCATCTATTTGACCTACGCGGTGTTCCTCATACTCGCGCTGTCGACGTTCGGAGACAGGATCGCGCCGTCTCTGGCGCTCGATGTTCCCACAACAGGCTGGGTCATGGGCGGCCTGACGTACGCCAGCTACAACGTGGTCGGCGCGATTGCCGTGCTTTCGTTCGTGACGAACTTCACACGGCCGCGCGATGCGGTGATCGCGGGGGTCGTCGCCGGTCCGCTCGCGATGATTCCGGCGATCGTCTTCTTCCTCTGCATGGTCGCGTTCTATCCGGAAATCGCGAATGTCGCGTTGCCGTCCGATTTCCTGCTGCGCCGGATGGAAGCGCCATGGCTTCAGATCGTTTTTCAGCTGATGATCTTCTGCGCGCTGCTTGAAACGGGCGTGGGCATCATCACCTCGCTCAACGAGCGCATTGCCGGTGTCGCGGAAACGCGCGGCAAGCGCTTTACGCCGCTTGCCCGTCTTGGGGTTTCGGCGGCGGTTCTGCTCGTCTGCGGCTTCGTCGCCGCACGGGTCGGCCTTATCGATCTCATAGCGTCGGGTTACGGCGCATTCGGTTACATCATGCTCGCGGTGTTCGTCGTGCCGCTGCTCACGCTCGGCGTTGCAAAGATCGTCAGGAGCCGGGCGACGCCAGCGTAAGAAATACCATATCCATCGCGATCGCCAGGAGCGATAACCCGTCGCTGTCCCAGGGCCTCGGGCTTTGAAACTCGGCGAGCGTGCGCCGGTCGATCCGGGACGATGTTTTTCGGATCCGATCGACCGGCAAGCCTTTCGCGATGATGAAAAGGGAGATTTGAAATGAAGCGTGTTCTTGCCTCTATCCTGCTCGCCGCCGCATTTCCGGCCAACGCCGAAACGCTCCACCAGCGCACGCTCACGCTCGATACCCACCTCGATACGCCGATGCACTTCGCGCGCCAGGGCTGGAGCTTCGGCGACAAGCACAGCTACGACACCGATCTTGTTCAGGTCGACATGGGTCGCATGGACGAAGGCGATCTCGATGGCGGCTTTTTCGTCATCTACACCGAACAGGGCCCTGTGACGGCGGAAGGTTTCGCGAAGGCGAAGGCGTTCGCGCTCGGCCGCGCCGATCTCATCCGTGCGACGCTGGCGAAGTTCCCCGATCGCATCGCGCTCATTTCGACCGCCGCCGACGCGAAGCGCATGGATGCCGCCGGCAAGCGCTTCGGCTGGCTCAGCATCGAGAATTCCTATCCCATCGGCGAAGACCTCTCGCTGCTGAAGACCTTCTACGATCTCGGCGTGCGTCTCGCGGGGCCGGTGCACGGCAAGAACAACCAGTTTGCCGATTCTTCGACCGACACGCCGCAGTGGAACGGTCTCAGCCCGCTCGGGCGCCAGTGGGTCGCGGAGATGAACCGGCTCGGCATCGTGATCGACGGCAGCCATTCGTCTGACGCGGCGTTCGACCAGATGCTGGCGCTGTCAAAGACGCCGCTGATCCTGTCGCATTCAGGTTCGAAGACGATCTCCGATCAGCCCCGTAACCTCGACGACGCGCGCATTCGCAAGCTTGCCGAGGCGGGCGGCGTGATCTGCGTCACCACGGTGTTCCTCGCCCCGATGAACTTCACGCCCGAACGCAACGCGCTGTTCGCCCAGCTCGAAAACATCGGCACGATGACGCCGGAGGAACAGAAGAAGCTGACGCGCGAAACGCGCGCGCTCGATGCGGTGATGCCGATCCAGAACACCGATTTCGAAGCCTTCATGAAAAGCCTGCTCCACATCATCAAGGTGGCGGGCGTCGACCATGTCGGCATCGGCGCGGACTGGGATGGCGGCGGCGGCGTCAAGGGCCTCGAGGATATCGGCGGGCTCCCGAAGGTCACCGAGCGCCTCCGCGCCGAGGGCTTCTCGGACGCGGACATCGAGAAGATCTGGAGCGGCAACGTGCTGCGCGTCCTCCGCCTCGCCGAGGAAAACGCCGCGCGCTAGCCTTTGAACACGGCTTCCAGCGTCGCCACGTCCAGCTTCCGCATCTTGAGCAGTGCGTCCATCATGCGGGCGACCTGCTCTGCCGTGCCGTTCTGCTGCATGGTGAGAATGGTGCGGGGCACGACCTGCCATGAAACGCCGAAGCGGTCTTTCAGCCAGCCGCACATACTGGGTTCGCCGCCATCTGCTGTCAGCGCATCCCAGTAGCGGTCCACATCCGCCTGATCGGCGCAGTCGATCGAAAAGGAAACGGCTTCGGAAAACGTGAAGTGCAGCCCGCCGTTCAGGGCCTGAAACGGGCGGCCGCTGAGCGTGAAGCTGATCAGCAGCGGCGTTCCGGCAGGGAAGGGCGCGCCCTCGCCGTAGCGCGAAATCACGTCGATCGATGAATTCGGGAACAGCGACACGTAGAAATTCGCGGCCTCCTCGGCATTGCCGTTGAACCAGAGGCAGGGGGCAATGGATGACATGGCGATCTCTCCCTTCGTCACGCGGCGGCGTTTTGTGTCCGGGCGCCCGAACATAACAATCCACGCGCAGGGTGATCGACCGTATTGAACCCGTGCCGCGCTCCGTTCATCGTATCGCGAAAGATCCGGAGATTCATCGTGTCAGAACCCGTTCGGGCCGCCCGCCGCTTTGCCCCGGCAACCGCGCGCAACCGCGATCCGATTCTGAAGGTGCTGGGGCCGCTGCTGCCCGAATCGGGGCTGATCCTTGAACTGGCGAGCGGCACGGGCGAGCACGTCGTGCATTTCGCGCGGGCGCGGCCGCGTCTCGTCTGGCAGCCGAGCGATCCTTCGCCCGAGGCGCGCGAATCGATCGCGGCGTGGGTCGCGGCCGAGGGTCTGCCCAACGTGCGCGCTCCGCTCGCGCTCGATGCGGCGGCGGCGGATTGGCCGGTGGCAGGCGTCGATGCCGCGGTCTGCATCAACATGCTGCACATCAGTCCGTGGGCGGCGACGGAGGGGCTGATGCGCGGCGTCGGCACGCGCCTCCCTTCGGGCGGCCTTCTTTACATCTACGGGCCGTTCCGCCGCGCCGATGCGCCGACTGCACCCAGCAACGAAGCCTTCGATGCCGACCTCAAATCCCGCGATGCGCGCTGGGGCCTCAGAATGCTGGAGGACGTGCGGACCGAAGCCGGCACGAACGGGCTCGGCTTCGAAGGCTTCGTGGAAATGCCCGCGAACAACCTGTCGCTAATCTTCCGAAAGCACTGATCCCTAAAAAGAAACGGCGCAGGTTGCCCCGCGCCGCTTCCTTTTTTGTCACGAAGCCTGTTGTCAGGCGTTCGCTTCGCCTTCGGCCTCAGCCTCACCCTCAGCGGCGAATTCGCCCGGCTCAAGGTTCGGGTCGCGCTCTTCGGTAAAGCCGCTCACGTCCTTTTCGAACATGTCGGCAAGCACGTCGACGCCCTGCGCCTGCAGATCTGCCTCGTCGCTCGAACGGGCGACGTTCGCCTCGATCTCGATGCTGACTTCCGGGTGCAGCGCCACGCGGACCTTGTGAATGCCGAGGGCCTTGATCGGCGTGTTCAGCACCACCTGGTTCTTGTGGACGGCGATGCCGTTCGCCTCGGTCAGCGCCTCGGCGATGTCGCGCGCGGCGACGGAGCCGTAAAGGTGACCGGCATCCGAAGCCGCGCGGATCAGCACGATCTTCGCGCCGTTGAGCTTTTTCGAGTCCGTCTCGGCGCTCGAACGCTTCTCGGCGTTTTCCTTCTCGATGCGTTCGCGGTTCGCCTCGAACTTCGCCTTGTTGGCATCGTTGGCGCGAAGCGCCTTGCCGCGCGGCAGCAGGAAGTTGCGGGCGTAGCCCGGCTTCACCGAAACAACGTCGCCGATGCCGCCGAGGTTCTCGACGCGTTCAAGCAGGATGATGTCCATAGCCATGGGTCTTATCCTTCCTTAGCGAACGAGGAACGGCAGCAGGCCGAGGTGGCGGGCGCGCTTGATCGCCTTGGCCAGCTCACGCTGCTTCTTGGCCGAAACCGCGGTGATGCGGCTCGGCACGATCTTGCCGCGCTCGGAGACGAAGCCCTGAAGCAGGCGCACGTCCTTGTAATCGATCTTCGGCGCATCGGCCCGGCTGAACGGGCAGGTCTTGCGGCGACGGAAAAACGGGCGTGCCATCGTTATTCTCCTTCACGCTCGCGGCGCGGGCCGCGGTCACGATCGCCACCGCGGTCTCCACGGTCGCCGCGATCCCCACGATCACCGCGCGGTCCGCGCGAGTCGCGGTCGCCGCGATCGCTCTTGCGCATCATCGCCGAAGGCTCTTTTTCAAGCTCGTCGACGCGGATCGTCTGATAGCGAATCACATCTTCGTTGATCGCGATGTTGCGCTCCAGCTCGTGCACCGCCGGGGCCGGGGCCTCGATGTTGAGCAGCACGTAGTGCGCCTTGCGATTCTTCTTGATGCGGTAGGCGAGGCTCTTCAGGCCCCAGTATTCGGTCTTTGCAACCTTGCCCGCGCCGTCCTCGATGATCTTCGTGAACGTTTCGGCAAGGCTATCCACCTGCGCGGTGGACAGATCCTGGCGCGCCAGGAAAACATGCTCGTAAGAGGGCATGGTCCTATCTTCTCCTCAAATACCGATCGCTGACGACGGGCAATCCGCCGCCCCTCCGGCTGGCTACGGGATACAAAAACAAGCGGCGGGAAGCCTGGCTCCCCGCCGCTGGTGACGGCCCTATGGCGCAAAAGCGCCGGAAAGGCAAGCGCAGTTAGGCTGCGTTCGTCGAGGCGTAGAGTGCCCAAAGCGCGGCAACGCCGTTGAAGCCGCTTGCCTCGGGAACGCTCTTGAACGTCGCCGCTGCCGCCGAACGGTTGCCCGCACGCAGCTGGCTGATGCCGCCCAGCACCTTCGCCTGATCCGCCGTGGCGCCACCCGCCTTCGCTGCCGCGCCGTAAAGCGAGGCGGCCTTGGCATAATCGCCCGCGCCGAACGCGACGTGAGCGGCCTGCAACTGGCCAGCGCCGGTCTTCGGCAGCTTGCTGACGCCCGCGGTAGCGGCGGCAGAGCGCTTGGCGGCGGCTTCGAGAAGTCGCGCGTTCATCGCGTCGCTTGCAGGGATTGCGCCCGATTTCATGCCGCTTTCCAGCGTGCGCTTGGCGATCGCGGGCTGGTTCGCGACGATCGCGAGCTTCGCATATTCCTGATAATCTTCGGGTTTCGTGATGTTGCCCGTCTGCTCCATCAGCTCGAAGAGCGCGAGCTTCGCTTCGCGGGGCATTTGCCCGTTCTTCATGTCGATGAGCAGAGCACGCCAGCGCGCCGGCGACGGATCGATCTTGATGAGCCGCTCGGTCGTGGCGAGGTAGCCCTTCTTGTCGTCCATCTTGTACTGGGCGTTGGCGAGGCTCTGCAGCCAGCCTTCGCGCGCGCCGTGCTGCTTGATGAGGTTCTGGTAGACGCCCGCGGCGCCCTTGAAGTTGCCCTGACGGAAATACGACTGGGCAACGATCGTCTGGCCCTGCACGCCGCCGGTCTTCTTGCCGAGCGCGATCGCCTTGTCGAGCTGGCCGGCGCGGTAATAGAGCGGCGCGAGCTGCGAGGCAGGCGCCCCGATGCTTTCCAGTTCCTGCGCGGCAGCGGCCCAGCGGCCGCCCTTGGTGTGCACGAACGCCGCCATTTCGGCGACCTTGCGGCGCTCGATGGCGGTGCTTGCGGCGCTGCGGGCGGCGTTCACGCGCGCGGTGGCAGCGGCATTATTGCCCGCGTTCGCGAGCTTGGAGGCTTCCTGCAGCGGCTTGCCGACGCCCGAGGAAAGCGCCTGCGCCATGGCCGGCGCCGAAAGGCCGGCCGGAACCGCAAGCGCGAGCGCGGCAGCCATCGTCAAGCGAGAAACAAACGTCATTGTAATCCTTCCACTCCCAGTTTCGGGTCCAGCGTACCGAATCTCGGCACATTAACGCCTGAAGAGGCCCTCCGCTCCAAGCCTTTGACCATGCTTTATTACACGGCAATGATGGCCCGCTGCTGAACGGGCCGTTCATCACGGCGAATGAAAACCGCGCGAACCTTAACGATTCGGAGCCGAATCGCAACATTCCTCTGTCGCTTGCGCGTGCGCACGGACATCACTAAGCGCCTGCCGAAGGCATCGTAACCAACGAAGAAGGGGCGGCCCCTATGGCACGCGCATTCATTTTTCCGGGGCAGGGCAGCCAGGCGGTCGGCATGGGGCAGGCGCTCAGCCTTGCGAGTGCGGCCGCGCGCGAGGTGTTTCAGGAGGTCGACGAGGCGCTCGGGCAGAACCTCTCCAAGCTGATGTTCGAAGGCCCGGAGGCCGATCTCACGCTCACCGAGAACGCTCAGCCCGCGATCATGGCGAACGCCATCGCGGCGCTCCGCGTGCTTGAAAAGGAAGGCGGATTGCTGCTCGCCGACAAGGCCGCCTACGTGGCGGGCCACAGCCTCGGTGAATACACGGCGCTGTGCGCGGCCGGCAGCCTGGGCCTTGCCGAGACGGCGCGGCTCCTGAAGCTGCGCGGGCAGGCGATGCAGGCGGCGGTGCCGGTGGGCGAAGGCGCGATGGCCGCGCTGCTCGGCCTTGATTTCGAAGCCGCCGTGAAGGCCGCCGCGGAAGGCGCGCAGGGTGAAATCTGCCAGGCCGCGAACGACAACGCGCCGGGGCAGGTCGTCATTTCGGGCCACAAAGCCGCCGTCGAGCGCGCCATCGAGATCGCCAAGGGGCTCGGCGCGAAGCGCGGCATGTTGCTGCCGGTGTCCGCGCCCTTCCACTGTTCGCTGATGGCGCCCGCCGCCGAAAAGATGGCGGAGGCGCTGGCGGGCGCTAACATCGCCGCGCCGTTCGTGCCCCTGGTTGCGAACGTCACCGCTGCGCCCGTTGCCGATCCGGCGGAAATCCGCCGCCTCCTCGTCGAGCAGGTGACCGGCACCGTGCGCTGGCGCGAAAGCGTGCTTGCGATGACGGGTCTCGGCGTCGACAGCTTCGTCGAATTCGGCGGCAAGGTGCTCGGCCCGATGATCAAGCGCATCACGCCCGATGCGGCAACGCTCAGCCTCGTTTCGATGGACGACATCGAAGCCGCGGCAAAGACACTCTAGGGGAGGCAAACATGTTCGATCTCACCGGCATGAAGGCGCTCGTCACCGGCGCGAGCGGCGGCATCGGCTCGGCGATCGCGAAGGCGCTCGTGGCGCAGGGCGCGACGGTCGCGCTTTCGGGAACGCGCGAGGAAGCCCTGAAGGCCGTGGCGGCCGAAATCGGCGGCACCACGCACATCCTGCCCTGCAACCTTTCGGACAGTGCGGCGGTCGACGCGCTCGTCGGTCAGGCGGTCGAGGCGATGGGTGGCATCGACATCCTCGTCAACAATGCGGGCGTCACGCGCGACAACCTCGCCATGCGCATGAAGGACGAGGAGTGGACGGACGTGATCCGCATCAACCTCGAAGCCGCCTTCCGCCTCTCGCGCGCGGCGCTTAAGCCCATGATGAAAGCGCGTTTCGGGCGCATCATCTCGATCACATCCGTGGTCGGTGCCACCGGAAACCCCGGCCAGATGAACTACGCGGCGTCGAAGGCCGGCCTCGTCGGCATGTCGAAGGCGCTCGCGCAGGAAGTGGCCAGCCGCAACATCACCGTGAACTGCGTCGCGCCCGGCTTCATCGTTTCGGCGATGACCGACGCGCTTCCCGATGCCCAGAAAGAGGCGCTTACCGGCCGAATTCCGGCCGGCCGTCTCGGCGAAGGAAGCGATGTGGCGGGCGCGGTCGTCTATCTCGCCAGCCGTGAAGCGGCCTACGTTACCGGCCAGACGCTTCATGTGAACGGCGGAATGGCGATGATCTGAGCGACACGGGGACTTGCAAGGCCACTGACACACGGCTACTGCCAACTTCAAACATCAGTCTGTTCTTCTAGGGGACCATTTATATGAGCGATGTCGCAGAACGCGTGAAGAAGATCGTCGTCGAGCACCTCGGCGTCGAGCCGGACAAGGTGACCGAGGACGCGAGCTTCATCGACGATCTCGGCGCGGACAGCCTCGACACCGTCGAGCTGGTGATGGCGTTCGAGGAAGAGTTCGGGGTCGAGATTCCTGACGATGCCGCCGAGAAGATCCTCACCGTGAAGGACGCGATCGGCTACATCGAGGAAAACAGCGCCGCCTGACACGGGGACGCTTGCCGAATCAAACGGCACGGAATCACGAGCGGCTCCCCGGAAAAAGCCGGAGGGCCGCTCGCTTGTTATCAGGACACGGGAGAACCGAATGCGCCGCGTCGTCGTCACCGGACTGGGTCTTGTCACACCGCTTGGCGGGGACGTTGAATCCAGCTGGCGCAATATCCTTGCCTCGAAGTCGGGCGCCGCGCGCATCACCCGGTTCGATCCTTCGGATCAGGCGTGCACGATCGCCTGCGAAGTGAAGATGGATGGCCGCGAGGATGGCTGGGACGTCTCGAAGCGCGTCGATCACAAGATCCAGCGCCAGGTCGACCTGTTCATCCAGTTCGGTATCGACGCCGCCGGTCAGGCGATCGAGGACGCGGGCCTTGCCCATCTCACCGACGAGCAGAAGCTGCGCGCGGGCTGCTCGATCGGCTCGGGCATCGGCGGCCTGCCGGGCATCGAATCCGAATCGATCGTGCTCCACGAAAAGGGACCCCGCCGCGTCAGCCCGCACTTCGTGCATGGACGCCTCATCAACCTCGTGTCGGGTCAGGTTTCGATCAAGTACGGCCTGATGGGCCCGAATCACGCCGTCGTCACCGCCTGTTCCACGGGCGCGCACTCGATCGGCGATGCTGCGCGCATGATCGCGCTTGATGACGCCGACATCATGCTCGCGGGCGGCGCTGAAAGCGCGATCTGCCCACTCGGCATCGCTGGTTTCGCGCAGGCGCGTGCTCTCTCGACCGCGTTCAACGATCAGCCCGAACGCGCCAGCCGCCCCTACGACAAGGACCGCGACGGTTTCGTCATGGGCGAGGGCGCTGGCGTCGTCGTGCTTGAGGAGTATGAGCACGCGAAGGCCCGCGGCGCGAAGATCTACGGCGAAGTCGTCGGCTACGGTCTCACCGGAGACGCCTACCACGTCACCGCGCCGCATCCGGAAGGCTTCGGCGGCTTCCGTGCGATGCAGATGGCGCTGAAGAAGGCGGGCATGAACCCCGCCGACATCGACTACATCAACGCCCACGGCACTTCGACGCCGCTCGGCGATGAAATCGAACTCGGCGCCGTCCGCCGCCTGTTCGGCAGCGCCATGGACGCGGTCTCGATGTCGTCGACGAAGAGCGCGATCGGGCATCTGCTTGGCGGCGCCGGCGCGGTCGAGACGATCTTCTGCCTGCTCGCCATCCGCGATCAGATCGCCCCGCCGACGATCAACCTTGAAAACCCCAGCGATGGCTGCGCGGGTGTCGATCTTGTGCCGCTCGTCGCCCGCGAACGGAAGATCAAGGCCGCGCTCAACAACAGCTTCGGCTTCGGCGGCACCAACGCCTCGCTGATCGTCAAGGCGCTCTGACTTTATGAAAAAACTGCTGGTCGCCATCGTCGTCGCGGCGCTGGCGGCTGCTGCCGTGCTCGCGTTCCAATGGACCGCCACGGGCCCGCTCGCGAAGGATGCGGACATCATCGTGCCGCGCGGCGCATCGCTTGCCGCCACTGCCGTCCGCCTCGAAGAGGCCGGCGCGATCCGCTCGTCGGACGCGTTCCGGCTGATGGCGCGTGTGCTCGGCTCCGGCGCGCCGATCAAGGCGGGCGAGTTCCGCATCCCCGCGGGCAGCAGCGCGGCGGCGATCCTGCGCATTCTCCAGCACGGCGAACCGCTGCAGCGACTCATCATCATCCCCGAAGGCCTGCCGTCCATCCTCGTGCATGAAAAGCTGATGGCGGAAGACCTGCTTACCGGGGAGGTCGATGTGCCGGCGGAAGGCTCGGTGCTGCCCGGCGGCTACAGCTTCGAGCGCGGCGAGCCGCGCGGCGCCGTGCTGAAACGGATGCAGGACGCGATGGCGAAAACGCTCGCCGAACTCTGGCCCGCGCGCAAATCCTCGTCGGTCGTAAAGACGCCCGAGGAGGCCGTGAACCTCGCCGCCATCGTCGAGAAGGAAACCGCCAAGGCGGAGGAACGCCGCACGATCGCGGGCGTGTATTCAAACCGGCTGCGCATCGGCATGATGCTGCAGGCCGATCCCACGGTCATTTACCCGATCACGAAGGGCAAACCGCTCGGCCGCCGCATCCGCCAGTCGGAACTGCGCGCCGACAACGGCTACAACACCTATGCGAAGGCGGGCTTGCCCACGGGACCGATCGCCAATCCGGGGCGCGCGTCGATTGAAGCCGTGCTCGACCCGGAAACCACCGATGCGCTCTATTTTGTGGCGGACGGTACCGGTGGACACGTGTTCGCGCGCACGCTCGCCGAGCACAACGCCAACGTCGTGAAGTGGCGCGCGATCCGCCGGGAACGCGGCGAACTATAGGCCCGGTGCGTCCCTCGACTTCGCTCGGGATGGTGGTCTTAGCGCAAAAAGTGTTTCACCCCGAGCGAAGTCGAGGGACGCACAACCTCAGTCCCCCAGCCGTCGAACCGCCGTCACGGGCTGGTCGTACTGCGGCAGCAGGCGGCCGATCACGTCGTCGAGCGGCTCGATCACCGTCGACATGAAGAAGGCGTTGGCGTGTAGCAGCCGCGTCTCGTCGAACATGAAACCGACATGACCGGGGAAGAACACGAGGTCGCCGCGTCGATAGCGCCGGTCCTCGACCTCGTGCCCGAGCGCGGCCTGCATGTCGCTGTCCCGGGGGCAGGCGATGCCGCAAGCGCCGAACGCGACCTGCACGAGCCCCGAACAGTCGATCCCGCCGCGCGTGCGGCCGCCCCACTTGTAAGGTGTGCCGAGGAAAAGTTCGGCGACCGCGACCGGATCGGCAGCATATTCGTCGATCGCGGCGATGTGGCGCCTGTGAACATAGCCCCCGGCGGCCGACACGAACTTCTCGTCATGCGCTGCGGCGCTGGTCTGTGCGCCCATCGGCAGCGCGCCGATCACCGTGGCCTTGATGTCGGGCTTCGCGAAGACGAGAGCGGTCGGCGCGGCGATCCGGTGCGTTTGCACCTC
The DNA here is from genome assembly GCF_013911755.1 of Sphingosinicella sp. GTDB lineage: Bacteria > Pseudomonadota > Alphaproteobacteria > Sphingomonadales > Sphingomonadaceae > Sphingosinicella. Next base: position 83,609 of record NZ_JACESP010000010.1, on the reverse strand, counting down.
CGCGCCTTCGGAAAGCAGCGCGGCGTCGACATAGCCGACATAATGGTCGTGAGCGCTGTATCCCCAAGCGACACCGCCCGACACATCGAGCACGTCGAAGGCTTCACCTGAAAGAAGTTCGCTCACGGCCACGGCATCCGCTTTCGGCGTCTTGCGGATAGGCGCCTGCTGTGCCGCCAGCCGATGGCGAATCGGCGCGGCAAAGCGCGGCGCCTCGACAAGCCCCTCAAGGGCTACATCGGCAAGGTCATCGCGCCACGCGTTTGTGCGTGGGTCCGGACGTTCGGCGCTAGATGTAGGCGCGATCCTCGCGTGCGTTGCTGCGTTCGGCATGGCCCTGTGTCGCCTCGATCATTCCTGCGAAGGTTTCGAGGAATTCGTGGCCCTGCGCGGTCCGCTCGACGAAGATGTTGCGCAGGTCACTCTCGTCCTTCTGGCGGCGGATATAGCCGAAGGCGCCGAGCGTGTTGAGTGCCCGCGTGATGACCGGCTTCGAAACCCTCAGTTTGGCGGCAAGGCCGCGCACCGTGTGCGGTCCCTGCGTCAGGTAGACGACAAGCAGCAGCGCCATCTGCCGGTTGGTAAGATCCGGACGGTTCGATTGCACATAGGCAATCACCGTCTGCATCCAGGGGGAGAGCAGCGCATCGATCCGGTCGTCTAGGCCTGAGAGGGACATGGTTTTTTCACCCGTTATCTCGTTTCGGGTCACCATATTTTAACGGGCGTTAATGATGTGTTGATATTTTAGGTTAACCCGTTGAAGCGTTCATTCGGTGCGATGGGTGCCGTAACGTCTCTCGATATACGCCCAAAATGCCCTGAGACCTAGCGCTTCACCGCCTTTTGGGCGCCCCGGCTTCGCCGCAGGCATCCATGCGAACGTGTCAAGATGCGCCCACGGCGTTTTCGGATCGACAAATTTTTCGAGATAGAGCGCTGCCGTGATCGCGCCCGCGAAACCGCCCGAAGGGCTGTTGTTGATGTCCGCCACATCGGACTTCAGCATCTCCGCATAGGGTTTCCAAAGCGGCATCCGCCACAGCGGGTCGCTGCTCGTGTCCGCACCTTCGAGCAGCCCTTCGGCAAGGGCTTCGTTGTTGGCAAACAGTGCGGGGAGATCGGGGCCGAGCGCCACGCGCGCTGCGCCGGTCAAAGTCGCGAAGTCGAGGATCATCTCGGGGCTGTCCTCGTCCGCGAGCGCGAGCGCATCGCAGAGCACGAGCCGCCCTTCGGCATCGGTGTTGCCGATCTCCACGGTGGCGCCCTTGCGCGTCTTGATGATGTCGCCGGGGCGGAATGCGCCGCCGTCGATGGCGTTCTCGACCGCCGGGATCAGCAGGCGCAGCCGCACGCGCAGCTTCGCACCCATCACGAGCCCCGCGAGCGCAAGCGCGTGCGCCGCGCCGCCCATGTCCTTCTTCATCAGCAGCATGTTGCCCGCGGTCTTGATGTCGAGCCCGCCCGAATCGAAGCACACGCCCTTGCCGATGATCGTCAGTTTCGGGTCGCCCTTGCGGCCCCAGCCCATGTCGATCAGCCGGGGCTCGCGGCCGGCGGCGGCGGCGCGGCCCACGGCGTGGATCGTCGGGAAGTTCGCTGCGAGCAGATCGTCGCCGACCGTGACCTTCACCTCGGCGCCGTGGTGGCGCGCGACATCGCGCACGGCGGCCTCCAGCGCTTCGGGCCCCATGTCCTCGGCGGGCGTGTTCACGAGATCGCGCACCAGCACCTGCCCGTCCGCAAGTCTTCCGAGCGCGGCGATATCGACCGATTTGGGGACGAGCAGCGTGCGCGGTTCGATCGGCTTGGGTTCTGAAAGGTAGCGCGTGAACGTGTAATGCGCGAGCATCCAGCCGAGCGCCGCCGCGCCCGGTTCGCGCCCGGCAATTCGGTATCGTCCCGGCGGCAGCGCCTTCACGGCACCGGCGAGATCCCACGGGCCGAGCGTAGCGGGGGCGCCGAAAGCGGCGCTCCAGCTTTCCGCCTCGCTCCCAGGAAGGATCACCCGCGCGCCCGCCGCGCCCTTGAACTGCGCGGCGTCCACGGCGGCGCGCGCCCGCGCCGGCAGCGCGTCCCGCCACGCTTCGAAGCCGGCGGGATCGACAAGCGCGATCTCGCGGGCGTCCTGCCCCGTGTCATGTTCGATCAGGCTCGTAGATTCCATCGTGTTCGCGCTTTTCCGTTCCCGCTCTTCGCTTGCCGCGAAGCGGCAGACCGCCTAAACGATCCGCCAAATTTCAACTCCGCACCTGCGCCTGAAGGAACACAATGGCCACCAATCCGCAAGCCGCCCAGTTGCCGCCGCTGTACAACGCGCTCGCGCCGCTTTCCTCGTCGGTGCATCAGACGCTCGGGCTGAAATCCCGGACGGGAGCGCCCTTCGCGCGCGCCCTGCACGCGATTCCGATCACGGTCGACGAGTTCCACCTCGTGCAGCGCCACTACCCGATCGTCTTCGCGGCGGGCCAGACGCCCGTGCCGCTCGCGCTCACCTCGCTCAGCGAGGGCCAGAACCTGTTCGTTGACGAAGCGGGCAACTGGCGCGCCGGCACCTACGTGCCTGCCTATGTGCGCCGCTATCCGTTTCTCCTCGCGCGGATCAATCCGCAGTCCGAGGAGCTGACGCTCTGCTTCGACGAGACGTCCGAAGATCTCGGCGCCGACGAAGGCGAGCCGCTGTTCAAGGAAGGCGAGGCGACCGATGTCGTGAAGAACGTCCTCGAGTTCTGCGAGCAGTTCGAAAACTCGATGCGCAAGACGCAGGCATTCGTGCAGGAGCTCGAAAAGGGCGAGTTCCTGATGGACGGCGAGGTTTCCATCCAGATGGACGGCATGGCGCAGCCCGCGATCTACCGCGGCTTCAAGATGATCTCGCAGGACAAGATCCGTGATCTGCGCGGCGATCAGGCGCGCAAGCTCATCCAGAACGGCATGTTGCCGCTGATGTATGCGCACCTCTTCTCGCTGTCCTACGTCACCGACCTCTTCTCGCAGGGCGCGGCGAAGGCCGCGGCGGAAAAGACGGAGGCCTGAGCGCCCGCCCGCGCTGTCTTGCACCGCAGGGGATTCGCCTTAGAGTTCCGGTACGTGCAGGGCAATCGCGGGAGGGGTCTCATGGCGACGGTTCACAGCAGCTATTCACGAACGGCGATCACGCTTCACTGGCTGATCGCCGTTCTCGTTTTCGGCAATATCGTCGGCGCGGTCTACGCCGAAGGGCTCCCGGACGCAGAGCGCGGTGCCATCATGGGCATCCACAAGTCGGTCGGCATCACGGTCCTCGCGCTCACGCTGTGGCGGCTCGTGCTGCGGCTGAAGGCGGGCTTCCTCGTGCTGCCCGCGCACATGAAAGCGTGGGAGATCGCGCTCGCCCGCTTCACGCACATCGGTTTCTATGTGCTGCTTCTCATCCTGCCGCTGAGCGGCTGGGCGTTTGCCGCGAGCCCCGAATGGCCGCTCGTGTGGTTCGATCTCGTGCCGCTTCCCGATTCGCCGCTGGGGAAGGCCGGCCGCGGTGTCTTCCATGCGCTGCATGGGCCCGCCGCGTTCCTTGCGCTCGTGCTCGTTGTTCTGCACGTCCTCGGCGCTTTGAAGCACCATTTCATCGATCGAGACGACGTTTTGTCGCGGATGCTCCCTTTTTTGCGAAAAAATCGGACCGACGCTTGAAAACTTAACAATTCCGGCCCATCTAGATTTCAGGCGGCGCTGCGTTCCCCCCCTTTTGCGCGGCACGCCCGCGTAGCATCATCTGACGAGGATGATGCCACGTCCTCCCTGAACCCTGGTCACTTCGACGTTTCGTCGAAGTGACCTTTTTTCTTTCAGGCGGCTTTATTCAGCTGCGATGGCCTGCGGTCTTCCGAACATTTGCGGAAGCCAGCCCAGAAGCTCGGTCACCAGGTTTTTCAGCGTTTCTGCGACGGAATCGAAGCCGGCGTGCCGTTCCAGCGTGTCCGGGTCCATGTAGAGCGTGCGGTCGATCTCGATCTGGATCGCGAATCGGTTCCGTGCGGGCGCGGCGTGGAAGCGCGTCGTATAGCCGCCCGCGTAGGGCGTGTTGCGCGCGACGCGCAGGCCCGCCCGGCGGAAGTGGGCCTCCACGTAGCGGACAATCGATTCGGGCGCGGACGTGCCGCCCGCGTCGCCGATGACGATCTGTGGCCGCTGCCGCGCGGGGAGGGAGAGTGGCGGCATCGAGTGGCCGTCGATGAGCAGCGCATAACCGTGGCAGGCGGCGGCGTCCTCGATCAGCGATGCAAGCCGCTGATGATAGGGCGCGTGCACCGCGGCGATTCGCTGCAGCGCCGACGCGCTGCTGATCCGCTCGCGGTAGATATGAAGCCCCGGCCCGGTGAGGCGCGGCAGCACGCCGAGCCCGGAGCGGACGCGCTCGGTGGCTTTCACCGGCCCCGCCGCCGCCGGATCGCTCAGCATCGAAAGGTCGATCTCCTGCGGATCGCGGTTCAGATCGACATAGGCCCGCGCCCAGCGTGCGGTAATCAGTGGCGCCCCCGATTCGGCGGCGGGTGCCAGCAGCTCGTCGACATAGGCATCCTCGGCGCGGCGCAGCCCGTTCATGTCGAGCGCGGCTGCGGAGAGAAACCCGGGCGGCAGCGCGCGGCCGCTGTGCGGCGATGCGAGCACCAGCGGTGCGGGCGTGCCGCGCGGACCCGAAACGAAGTGTCCGGGCATCAGCGCGGAGACAGAGGGTTCGGCGCTCAAGTGCGATGGTCTGCAGGGTGCGGCATGGGCGTCAGCCTAACCCTGGCGAAGCGAAAGCAAAAGAGGGGCGCCACGGGTTTCGGGCTGGCAAGCCCACGACAGGAAATGTTAAGTCCTCAGCCGTAAGAAGCGGCGGATAAGACCATGACGACACAACCTGAAGGCCGCATCACGGGCCGCATCCTGCTCGCGGAAGATGACGACTCCATGCGTCTTTTCCTGGAACGCGCGATTTCCCGTGCGGGCTACGAGGTCGTCGCCGTGGATCGCGGCACGGCGGCGCTGCCGCATATCGCGACCGGCAGCTTCGGGCTGCTGCTCACCGACATTGTCATGCCGGAAATGGACGGCATCGAGCTTGCCCAGCGCGCCGCGCAGCTCGCACCCACGATGCGCGTCATGTTCATCACTGGCTTCGCCGCCGTGGCGCTCAGCCGCGGCTCGGGCGCGCCGAGCGACGCGAAGGTGCTCTCCAAGCCCTTCCACCTGCGCGATCTCGTCGCCGAAATCGACCGCATCTTCGAAGGCGAATAAGCGGCTTGCGCCGCGCCCGGCGCTCGCCTAGAAGGCACGCCGCGTGGGCGCGTAGCTCAGTGGTAGAGCACTGTGTTGACATCGCAGGGGTCGCAAGTTCAATCCTTGCCGCGCCCACCATCAACTCCTTGTAATTAAAACAAAAATTCTCCGGCTTTTGCTGGATTATTCTTCCTTTTTCGCTCGCTGACACACTCTTGACACAGCGAGGTTTGGAAGTGGCGACGATTACGAGAAGGGGACAGGGTTGGTCCGTACAGGTCCGCCGCAAAGGTTACCCATCCCTCTACAAGACCTTCTCATCAAAAGCGGATGCCCAAGCATGGGGAAGGGCTCAGGAAAATAGGATTGATCAGCATGAACCTGCCGCTGATCCGAAGCTTCTAAAGAACGTCACCCTTGGGGATGTGATTCGCCGATACCTTGAAGAGGTGACCCCCCGTAAGCGTAGCGAAGAGAGTGAACGGAACAGGTTGGAGAAGCTGCTACGGGATGCTCTCTGCGACCTGCCGCTTGGGGAACTGACCAAGCAGGCTCTTGCTGTATACAGAGACAAGAGGCTTCGAACGGTGAAGCCCGGAACGATCAGGCGGGAAATTTCCCTCATCCATCACGCCTTGGACATAGCCAGAATAGAGTGGGGATATGCCCTGCCTCAGAACCCTGTGAAGGATTTGGCTCTTCCCCGTTTGAACAATGCAAGGACGAGAAGGCTTGAGAAGCATGAGGTGCCACGGCTTCATGCTGCCCTTCAGCAAACGAGAAACAAGCTCGTAGGGCCTGTGGTCCAATTTGCTTTGGAAACTGCCCTTCGTCGCTCTGAAATCCTCAATCTCCGTTGGGAGCATGTGCATATGGAAAGCCGTATTGCCCATATCCCTTGGTCAAAGACGGGCTACGGTCGGACCATTCCCTTGAACGATGGCGCTTTGAATGTGCTCTCAGAGCGTGCCCAAGAGGGAAAGGAAGGGTTGGTTTTCCCAATCACGGTCAACGCATTCCAGATGGCATGGGAACGGACCAGAGACAGGGCAGGTCTATCTGACTTTCGGTTCCACGACCTACGCCACGAAGCGATTTCCCGCTTCTGTGAGCTTGGGCTGAGTATCCCAGAGATTGCCGTAATCAGCGGTCATCGCGACCCGCGGATGCTCTTTCGTTATGCCCACCTACGTCCACAAGACATTGCTGCGAAGTTAGCTATGCTGTCGGTTGGGAGTCCTGCTCGATGACGGTCGCCCAACACCCCAACCGACATTTTCTATCGGCATAGGCAGGCTTCTCTCGGCACTTCGTAGAAGCCCCCCATGCCCCATTCTCAGCCAATCTTTGTGTTGCAGGCAGCAGCGTAACGCATTTCCCGGCGTCATAAAGCCCTCATGACCGGCGCTCGGACCATATCTTTACCGTCAAAATTGCCATGACATGACATCAAAAATGAATTTCGTTACCATCTTGCAACGAGTAAGCTTGCCTTAATACGCCTAGCGCTAGTTCGTAAGAAGCCGACAGGGGGACCAATGCTTTGCCGCCTTTTTGCCGCGATCGGCAACAGCGCACGCCTTTATAAAATTTGGCATACGCGCGAAGTGCTAATTTTTATGGCAGATCAAGCCACTAAGAATCGGCTTTTCTCGTTGAGAGGTGCTGAGAAGCCCAGCGCAAATTTGCCGTTTTCTGAGCTTTGTGAGCAATGGCAGCATAACAACACACTTCTTTTAGAAGGAGAAGGTCGCGTCGAGACGAGCGACTTAGGCCCCACGTCGGCAGGGGAGAAAATTCTTATGGTGCAGAATTTTGCGGCACCTTCGGGGAAAAGTTACATTCCTTGGGTCGATCAGGAGATTGTTTACCCCCGGCGATCCGCAAGATTTCTGTCAGATTGCACGAAACTCGAAATGCAAGATGGGGAAACTTGCAGCCATAAACAAGAGATTCAATTCAATAATTTACTTGATAATTTTCGATACGTATTCGCACTTTCACGTAGTGATGATGTCAAAAAGATTAAATATCTAGTCAAAATATCCATGAGACACGTTGCAACTATACAAACTAGATGGATACTTTTTATTCCCATCAAAAAGACAATTCTCATGGACAATGAAACTGGCATAGATTTTAGCTCTCCGGTTTATACAAAAGATGGAAGCTTTCACCCATACTCCGAAATACATGACGGAATAAGATCGATTACAAATTAATATTGAATAGCAATTTAAATATTGCATTAGGGACATATAGAGATGTCATCGATTAACATCCGAAGAACTAACAATAATTTTGTAACAGAATTTCATATTGGTAAATACAAGCTTCATCTAGAAGATAAATTCTCATTTATTAACCCAGATAGCGCTGAACTTCCGGTAGCTACGGCTATCCTTTTGGCAATGTTTGAAAGGATAGACATAGAAGTATATGACGACATTTTTGTCGAAGATGGCTTTTTATCGAGTTTAACGGCTGTACAGAATTTATTGAACCAATGGAGTCCAAATCTTAATCGAGTAAATGTTAAATCAAAAACAATGCATAAACAAAAAGACATGTCGATTGTAGGTATGAGCTTTTCAGGCGGTGTGGACTCTCTTTATACGTTTTTAAAACACAAAAATTCGGTCAGTCATCTAATCTTTTTAAAAGAATTTGAACCTGTTAGTTCCAAAGAAGAAAGTGAAAACGCTGAAATCCACTTGCAAAGATTTGCTAGTAATTTTGATAAAAAATTGATTTCTATTGATTATAGCGCTAGGCAATTTTCATCAGATACCAAAATATCTTGGAGATTTTTGCATGGTCCAGTCCTAGCTGGCTTGGCACTTTCTTCATATTGTTCTAGATTTTTAATATCATCGAGCTTTAATTATAGAATGTTGAAGCCATGGGGAAGTCACCCGCTTCTAGACCCCCTTTGGTCGACGGATAGCACCAAAATCGAACATATTGGCCTTGAAGCAACGCGTGTTCAGAAGACTGCGGCAATTGCGAGCGATCCAGAAATATATAGATATCTCCAAGTCTGCTGGTCATCTAACGCAAAAAATTGTGGTAAATGTGCGAAATGTGTGCGGACCGGTATTACGCTCCATCTGTTGGGGGTAGAGGAAGGCCCAGTTCCTTTGAAGGGTATAGAGCAAAAGGTTGAAAATTGGATACTTGAAGAAGATGGCGCGGCAGAACATGCCTTTCATCTTATGCATTTGGCGCGTGAGGTTGGTAATCGGAAACTGGAAAATCTCTTTTCGCGCAAGATATCATCGTTTGTAAGAAAACGTGCCCTTCAAGACGCGGGTCGTGAACTGATTGGCAGGCACTTGGCAAGGCTTTTGCGGCCCAAGCGGGATTGGCAGTCTGCGAATGTCCTTCTTCCAGACCCAAGTAAATTCCGCGATTAGCCCATGCGGGCAGGGAAAATTAATCTCGACAGAGATATGATCTCTTAGCGCCGAAGGGAGGCCGTCGTATGATCAAAAGGCTGTGGAAAGCTCTTTCTAAAAAGCCAGTCGTTTACCGTTTCTGGTCGACGCGTCAGCTTTGGGTTTTTCGGGCTGACAACCGGGACCGAGATAATCTCAAGTGGACTGAGCCATTTGAGGTGAATTCTATCGATGCTCTTGAGCGATTTGAACCTATCGAGCGATGGCACGACCGGGACACCTTCCTTGCTGATGCGAAATCCCGCATTGCGCGAGGCGGCGTAGCAGTTACGTTGGTAAGAGATGGAAAGCTCGTTTCCTGGAGCTTCGGCATTCCGACAACCGAGAGCTATATGCCGTATGTGGACCAAAAGATCATCTTTCCAACGAACGCTGCAAGTATATATTCGGGCTACGTTGCGCCATCTGAGCGTGGGAAAGGCATCCATAGGCAACAGCAGAATCGCCGTGTCGCTGCGTTGCTCGATAAGTGCGAGGCTATTTTCAGCTTTGCAGAAGGCGCCAACAAAGCCGCCATCAAAGCCGCAATGGGCAGCGCAATGCACCATGTAGCGACTTTGGAGACGCGGTGGAGGTTCTATAAACCACACAAACGCGTCATCGTTATTGATCCAGCGCTTGATATGCGATTTGAAGCACCGCTTTACACTTCTGATGGTGCGCAGTTGCAGGCGAAGCTCGATGCTCGTGCATCTCAAGGTGCTCTCTTGGAGCCGCAATAATCAATGCGATAACCCAGCCGGATCGATAACCTCCGTTTTCGTTACAAGCCCATAAGGTGTATCGAAAAATAGATTGACTCATTTTCGTTACATACTCATATTTCGATCTACATTTTAGATACAAGGATTCGAAGTATGACACGCACCTTCGCTTATTGCCGGGTTTCAACCATTGATCAGACAACCTCCAATCAGGTGCGTGAAATTGAAGTTGCCGGTTTTGCCGTGGATTCCAAGCGTATCGTTGAGGAAACCATATCCGGCTCTGTTGCAGCTATGGAGCGAAAGGGCTTTGCAAAGCTCGTAGATCGCCTTGAAGCGGGTGACGTGCTGATCGTGACCAAGCTTGATCGCTTAGGCCGGAATGCCATGGACGTTAGGGCAACAGTCGAAAAGCTCGCTGATGAAGGAGTCCGGGTCCATTGCCTTGCCCTTGGAGGTGTAGATTTAACCAGTGCGGCAGGAAAGATGACAATGGCAGTCATAAGCGCTGTTGCCGAGTTTGAGCGTGACCTTTTAATCGAACGGACCCAATCAGGTCTTGCACGTGCAAAGGCATCGGGGAAAGCTCTGGGAAGGCCATCAGCGCTAAATTCTGATCAACAGGCAGTCATACGCCAGAAGCGTGCTCAGGGGGCTTCCTTGGGCATTCTGGCAAAGGAATATGGGGTGTCTCGGGCTGCTATTCAGAGGGTGGAGAAAAAGTGCTAAAAGAAACTACAAGCATTTTTCAATCGCGCCACGCAACCTGTCGTCATATATTTTTCTAGACTTAGATTTTATTTCCCGGTTCACTCCATTATCTAAAATCTTGATTATTCCAGCGCCATAAATCTCGACTGTTTTTTCTCCGTGCACAACGGTCGGATAACCCCAATCACTGATTCCCTTTGAGAGGCAATATTCTAAGGAAAGCATTGATTTTTCAGATGAAAAGTCTTGCTGTGTTTTCATCATTTCCCACAATTCATCCATGCTGACCGCAAATGATGGGACGGAGAAAAAAGCCGTAACGAGTATGGCGACGATAGAGCGCTTATTCATTGATTCTGCTCGCTCTTATTGCGTTTCCATTCGGAAATGTCGCATGAATCTTTTGGAGAAATAGCGCAAAATGCCGCAGAAATTGAGTAGAATGATGCAGACGGAATATGGTCAGGTAGTTTGCATCCATTTGATTTCATAATATCGAAAACCATTCGAGATTGACTGATAATATTGCTATTTTCTGTTTCTCTCATGGTGGCCCGGATGGCGCTATTATCATGTCTATTTCTAGCATCGTTCAAAGCTAGCTTTTTGCTAGCATCCTCATAGTCGTTTCTCAGCTTTGCACATGCCTCTGGCTCTGCCTTAGCCTTGGGCTGCGCTTGAACAGTGCCACTCAAAGCTGATCCTACGAGGGCAAGACTGGCTGCAAACGAAACGGATGCAATGCTATTAAGCTTAAAAGACGACATGATTTTCCCCCTCAGTTGCTGGACATCTCACTACATCTACACGCTTTTGGTGTAAATACTCGGATCACTGACATGGCCTGTTATGCAGGCAAGGGTCTCTCAACACGGCAAAGGTTTTCATGACGCTCGATACCGGGCGCTGATCGAGAAGCTGATCGAGGCAAGGAAGATTCAGGCTTTGAGCCAGGATTCCCTAGCTTCCCTGCTTAATCGTCATCAGCAGTTCGTTTCCCGGTATGAGATTGGGGAACGCAGGTTGGATATCGTCGAGTTTGTGGACGTTGCCCAAGCCCTTGGGCTGGATGCATCGGACCTGATTAAAGGCCTTTGACGCTCAGTTCCGGCCGTATTTCCCCACTTTTGAGAACGTTTCTGTGTGAAAATTAAAACTCATCATTCATTTTCAGTATTATAAAGATAAATTGCAATTCGAATGAACAGCAAATCTCATGAATCCAAGTTAATTCTAAATCGAAAATCTGAAATATCAATAAATTCAGTAAGTTACTTAAACTTACCTTAAGAAAATAATTCTTTTTATAAATGCGAAAGTGTGAATTATTTTAATTTAAGTTCACAAACATTTACCTAATGGTACGGGCAGTATTCAATTATTTCTAGGACTTCGCCTCTGAAAATTAGAACGGACTTTTAACATATGCCTCTATAATGTCTTTTAAAGCCCACACAGAAGGAGGGTGATAATTGGGCACCATGGTAGCCGAGCATGATCAAAACGTGCTCTACGGGCTTTAAAACAGATTCTAGGGCATATTGATTAATAGCGTTACTCTTTTTTCTTGAATATCTTATTCAAAATTACGATTTTATCTTCAGAAATGCACTTTTTCACATTCTTTCTCTTCAGAAGTTCAGAAAATGCGCTTGCACTAACACCAATTTCTTCCCTGATCGCCTTTTTGGTTATCGACGTTATGCCCTCTGAGAACCGTTTCCGAAGCCCATCGATCAGTTTGGCGGCATTACCTGTGAGGAGCTTGGTTACAGGCTCCCACGTGTTGACGGTGCAACCCGGGAACGTTTCTTCCAACATGCCCTTATTTACCGTGCCCTTGCCAATGATGTAGGCGACAGCGTCACCGCATTTGCCGTCCTCATCTACGTTCCGGACATTGCTACGACAAATGGCCTGTAACAGATGGTCTTGATGTTCCGACCGCTTCAGGTGACCGATATCGTTCTTGTCAATGGGGGCACATGCTTTCGTGCCCGAAGCAGCCCTATAGATCGCCCTGTAGTCACTTTCACGGTAATGCATAAGGCCGATGACCATAACATGTTTGATGTCACGGAATTCATTCGTGGCCTTGTGTAAGCCCCAATGCCGGAAATGCAGGCGATCAGGGTTCGCCACCAACTTTCTAAGCTCGTTTTCAAGGCTATAGCCTTTCAGCTTCTCGTCATCCTTGTGATGAATGATAAGCCACTCCTCACGGTCACGATTGATCACCTCTGCAACGTGTTTGAGGATTTCCTCCCTATGATGGGAATGCAACAGTTCCGTTTTTCCCGATGCCCGATTCCAATGATGGATCGTCAAAGGGGAATAGTCATGGTTATGGGAAAGGAGCCTGACCAGATTCCGCTTATGTTTTTCCCAAATGCTGTAGGTGGCTTTTAAACGCCCTGAGCCGTCGAGGATCACAGCGGGAGCAAAATCATCCGGAATGCGACGGATAAGGCCAATAATGGATTTGCCACCACCAAAGTCCTTGCTGATTTCGAGCCTTTGCCCCTGAAGAGAGGTGAGATCGCTCACTAAGTCCCGATGCTTGTCCGTGATTCCTATGATTTCCTTAAGTTGGTCGGGGGAGGGGAAATCCTTAAAGCTGGGGAATTCAACAAGTTCACCGGTAGGCCTAGCCATTACCGTGGTCTGAACCGCCTCCAATGCCTTGATGAACGTCTCCCAACGATGCCGCAAAGGCGCATACAGTTTGACCATCTCATCCATAGGAATTGATCTGGGAGTGGCAGGCAACAGCGATTCATCCCAAATCCGGAGTGAGCGAGGTTTACCTAAAAAGTAAAATTCTTCGCATTTCTCGAAGCTTTCCCGGATGTATCTGCGGAACTTTTCTTGCGTGGTCAAAAGAATGCGGGCTAATTCTTTGTTATCCGCGCCCCTACCATAAGAGCTCAAAACGCTATCGGAGCACCAAACGGCGAAGTCGTCGTAATCTAATCCGGCAATAGCTATAAATGATTTAATCTCTTCAATGGTATTGAAGAAGATTACGATAGAACACTCCGCAGTACATTTAATAAAATCTAACTCCTTTAAAAACTCATAAATTAAAGTTGTTTTTCCTGAACCGGGATCAATTGAGGAAAGATAGAATTTCCTTTCACAATATTTTTCAAAAAGCTTTAAAAGTATATTATTTAAATCATTCAAAGCCAAATCTTTTGACTTGGATGTATAAAGTTTCTTTATAGACGGGTCCAATTTAGGTTTAATAATAATCTCTTCAATAAGACTTTTTCTTAATTTAAGCATAAATTTAAAACCTAAGAATATAATCATAAGTAAGTTCATATTTCTCTATATATAACTATATGGAAAGTTATGAACTTGGTTTCGATTGGAACATTACTGACGCCGGGATGCGTAAAGTGAACCGCTCTTGGGCGTTTAATTAGGGATTGACTTGACGACGTCAATGCCATGCAAATTGATATTGTTTATTTAGTTTATTTGATATGAAGATAGATAATATTATCAGGCTATATCAATCACTTGCGGAATGGGCCGCAGGCGAAAAAAATTTAAAAAAATTGGGAAGAGTAAGGAAGGGAGGGTTAGGCAAAGCTGTTCATCAGGCGGTCAATATTGACACAATCCTGACACACCGGACCCTTGATTATGGCAGGGAATGCCGGTAACTTTCAAAAAGAGCGTTAGAGGAAGTTGTTAAATTACAAGAAGTTGTGAAAGTGAGTCGACTGTCTTAGTCTTCTGAGAACGTGTTGACATCGCAGGGGTCGCAAGTTCAATCCTTGCCGCGCCCACCATCTTCCCCGCTATTTTCCCTGCGTCTTCATCAGAAATGCGCCCATCTCAGGCTGCGTGAGATAGCGGCCGTAGCCGAATTTGCGGCCCTCCTTGTCCGTATACTCGTCGATCTGGTCGGCTTCGGCTTTCAGCAGCTCCGCGCCCTTGCCGCGCGCGAAGAAGGGGACGAGTTGGTTGGAGTGCGAGTTCCACGCCCATGAATAGCCGGGCAGCTTGCCCGCGCCGTTGTTGGTCACACGCTGGAACGGCTCGTCGAGTTTCGGGCCATAGAGCAGGTGGTCGTGATCGGCGGTGACGATGAGCAGCGTGTCGTCCCAGCTTGCCGCGCTTTCCGGGCTGTCGACCCACGCGACCACGGCGCGCACGGCGTCGTCGAACGCCATGTATTCCTCGATCATGCGCGGAAAATCATTGGCGTGCATCGCCCAGTCGACCGCGCCGCCCTCGATCATCATGAAGAAGCCGTCGGGGTCGGTGCCGACGTGCTTCAGCGCCGCGATCGCCATCTCGTCGAGCTTCACCATGCCGGGCGTCAGCGGCACCGCGCCCGGGTCCGCCGTGCCGCGCGCGACGTTCGCCGGATAGCTGCGCTGCGCCTGCAGCGTCGGGTTCACCGCGGCGATCATCGCCAGCGGCTTCGCCGAGGTCGCCTTGCCGTCGGCAAGATCGCGGATGTCGCCCGCCGTCTCGACCAGGTTCCAGCGCGAGGTCGGGGCCTTCAACTCCGCCCACAGCTCGGGCGGTATGAACTTGAAGCGGATTTCGGCGTGCTCGTCGGTGATCGGCTTGCCGTCCTGGTCATAGTCCGGGTTGCCGCCGCCGCCGATCACGTCGAGCGATCCGGCGAACATTTCGCGCGCGAGGCCGTGATAATCGTCGCGGTCGGGATTGTGTGCGCCGCCGCCGGCTGCGGGCGTCGCGTGGTTGAACGGCACGCTCGACAGGCTGCCCGTCATCTTGCCCGCCGCCTTCGCCGCTTCAGCGACGGACCGCACGGGCTTTTCGGCGCCGTCCACATCGATCGCGCCGTCGAAGGTGCGCACGCCCGTCATCATCGCGGACATGGTGTTGGCGCTGTCGGGTGCGATGCGGCGGTGCCACTGGTATCCGGCGAACAGCGCCGGATAGGTGCTGCCTTTTTCCGCCATGCCCTTCACGGGGCGCGTGTCCCACGCCTTCGCGGGGTCGTAGACGGCATCAGGATCCTGCGCGTAGGGATCGCCGCCTTCGGGCACCTTGCGCTGCATACGAAGGCCGTAAGTTACCATCGAGGCGCGCACCCAAGGCCCCGTGTCCATCGTGAGCGGCCGCCCGGTCCAGAAGCGCGTTGCGGCGAGCGTGTTATGCCCGGCGCCGTCGGCGATCATCACGATCACGTTTTTCGGCATGTCCGCGGCGATTGCGGGTGTGGCGGTGGCAAGCAGCAAAGCGGTGACGAACGCGCGCATGGTATCCCCTCAAGATGTCGCGGGCACCATTGTCCCGCATATGTGACAGCGGGAAGTCAAGGCGCGCGATTTGTCAGAACTGGCGGCGCGCGCGAAGCATCCACACACGCGGCGTGTTCAGCCACGAGACGTTGCCGAGTGAGGCATCGACCGTCGTCTCATTCAGGCAATTCTCGCACTCAACGCTCACCCGCCAGAAATTGTCGTCGGTCCGCAGCGCGATCCCCGCATTCACCAGAAGCTGCGATTTGGACCGCGATCCGGTGAGGAAATCGCCGCCGTAGGGGTTGGCGGGATAGATGGTACCGCTGACGCCGGTCTCGCTGCCGGTATAGAGTGAGGCGTTAGCCGCTCCCGTTTCCATCGCTGAACGATAGGTCACGTCCACCGAAGGCGTGACGATCGAGCCCGAGACCGGCGGCAGCCAGATGTCCCACGCTGCGCCCGCGGAGAATGTCCATTTGGGCGCGCGGACCGGGTCAGCGATGTCTCCGGCGGCCGTGACGATGCCGCTGCCGCACGAGAGCGCATTGTCCGGCCCCGATGCGCCGGCGATCAATCCTGCCGCAAGTTCCGCACCGCAAGCTGCCTGCTGGGCACGAACCGCGCTGCCCGCTTTGTATTTCGCGTCCTGCCAGCCGGCAGCGGCGCGAACCGTGACATTGGTGAGCGGCACAGCCGCGATTTCCAGCTCGATGCCTTTGTTGCGGAAGCCTGCGGTGCCGACATAATCGAAACCGCCATCCACGATCTGCGCGTCGCTGCCGTCCGCGTAAAAGCCGGTGAGATCAATCGCGAGGCGGCGCTCGAACCACGCGGATTTCAGGCCTGCCTCATAGCTCCAGATCGATTCCGCCGCATAGGGACGGATCGTGGCGGTGGTCGCGCCGTGCTCGCTCCATCCCGCCGAACGGTATCCGCGTGTCGCGGATACGAAGAGCATGGCATTCTCGTTCGCCTTGAAGCTGGCGGCGAAGCGCGGTGACCAGAAGCTGTCGCTGATCTTCGCGGGCACGCCTGCGGTGACGAGTGCGTCCTCCAAACAGCCGCCCGGAAGCACGGCGCAGCCCGCGCGATTGTCGGTCAGGCCAAAGCGCAGATCCTCGTCGCTGTAGCGCAGCCCGCCGGTCAGCGTCAGCGCATCGGTGACGTTCACGTCCACCTGCGCGTAGGCGGATTTCGATTTCGTCTCGGTCGCCACGCGTCGGTCGGCGAGAAGGCTCGCGATACTGTCGGTCGATGTGAAGATGTCGGCAAGGTCGCTCTGGCCGTCCTCCTCGGCATAGGAAACGCCCGCAACGTAATTCACGAAGCCGCCCGCGAGCGTACCGCTCAGGCGCAGTTCCTGCGAGAATTGCTTGAAATGCGTGTCGCCGAGGATCGTGTAGCCGCCGTAAACATCGCCGCGCGCGGCGGGCACGGGGTCCGCGATCGTCGGCGCGTCACGCCCGTCGCGAAGGTCGATGCCGTGCTGCCGCTTGGTATCGACATAGCCGGTGATCGCCTCGAAGGTGGCGGCTTCGCTCGGCATCCATGCGATGCGCGAGGTCGCGAGATAGGTCTTGGCCGAATTGCCCAGGCCGAAGCTCGCCTTGCGCCCGCTCACGCCGATCGGTCCGAAATGGTTCGGGCCGACCGTCTCGGCATAGCCCGTCGAAGCAAAGCGGCCCTTGCAGTCGGCGGGGGCGGCGGGGTCGCATTCGAAATCGGGCGCGTAGAGCGCCGTGCTCTCCATGCGCGCGATCGATCCCGTCCACGTCAGCGTGTCGGAGAGTTTTGCGTGCGCGGCGGCGCGCAGGCCCCAGCCGTCGTCCTCGTTCAGCCGGTCGCCCGTGGTGGAGTTCCGCACATAGCCGTTCGATTTGCGCCAGTATCCCGAAAGGCCGAGCGAGAAGCGCTCGCCGATCGGCACGTCGAGCCCTGCGCGGAACTGGTAGGTGCCGAAACGCCCGTAGGCGCCGTCGACATAGCCGCTCGTCCGGTCGCCCGACGTGCGGTTCAGGATGTGGAGCACGCCGCCGCTCGTGTCGCGGCCGTAAAGTGGCCCCTGCGGCCCGCGCAGCAGTTCGATGCGGTCGATATCGAAGAAGCCGTAATTCGTGGCCGCGCCGCGTCCGACGTATACGCCGTCGATCACCGTGGCGACGCCGTCCCGTCCGCGGATCACATAATCATTGTCGCTGCCGAAACCGGGCACATGCGCCGCGATCGTGTTCGGAATGCCGCGCAGGGCATCGAGCGGCTCGTCGATGCCGCGTGCCTCGATCTCGCCCGAAAGCAGTGCCGAGACGGCTAGCGGAACCGTTTCGATCGGCTGGGGGCGAAGCTGCGCGCCGACGACGATGTCGGGAAGCACAGGCTTTGCCGCCTCCTCGGCTGCCATTGCAGGCGCCGCCGCGACAGCGATTGCGGCAACGGCGCAGCTTCGATGCAACAGCGAACGTCCTGACATACGCGACCTTTCCCGGAAACAAGACCCCGCCTCTTGCCTTCCCGCGCCGCGCTTCGCAAGCGGTGTGCGATGAGGGTCGGCGCTAGTCGATGATATCGACCGCGCGTAGAACCGTCTTTGCAGAGCCGATGAGGTCGATGCCCTTGGTGCAGCCGGTGAAGCCGCCCGGCCCCACGGCAGAGCAGCTCATGATACCGCCAGCATCAACCGCGCGCCCGTGCAGCTTTTCGCGCTCGGCCGCGACATTCGCGGCGCGTGCGGCGCGGCTGCCGGGGTCGGCCTCGCGAAACGGCACGCGATAGACGCTGTCGCGCCGTGCACACACGATGATCTCGCCGCGTGCCGCCGCTTCGCGGCACGGGCGTTCGGCGCGCGTGGCCTCGCGGTAGACTGCCATCGCGTCCGGCGTTTCGGCGGCGGCGGCAAGAAGGAGCAGGGCGGCCAGCATCAGGCGTCGGTCCGGCCGTCGGTGAGCAGTTCGGTCGTGCGCTTGCGGAAAACGCCGGCGATCTTCTCGCCGAACATGCCGAGCAGGCCGGGGAGCGCGAGCTCAATGCTGACCCGGTCTTCGGCCACGTCGAGGTTCGCGGTCGTCACCTGTCCCAGCGCCGTCACCTCGATCACCAGCCGGTCGCCCTGCCATGTCTTGCCGATGCGCGAGGCGAACGGCATCGCCCGGTCGAGATCGCCGAGCCCCTTGTCCATGCGGCGGCGGGCCTCGTCGCGGCCGAGGCGGTGCGGAATGTCGAAGCAGACAGGCTGTGCCATGCGTCAAGTCTAGCGCACTGTCTTGATCGCGCAAGACAGTCAGGCGTGGCGCCGGATCCGGTACACGGTTGCGGGCGGCAGGTTGCGCCACACGCGGCCCGCCGGCTCGGCAACGAGGCCGAGCGCGGCGAGGCTGCCACGCCCGAGCGGTGCGCGCGGGCCGTAGGTGAACTGATAGAGCGCACCATCCTCCATAAGCCGGGCGAAGATCGCCTCCAGGATACGCCGCCTGAGCGTGGGGGGGAAATTGAGAAGCGGCAGGCCGCTGACGGCGTCGGCATAGCGCCGGTCGGCAAGCGGGCCGCCCTCGCCCAGCACGTCCTCCGCGCGGCCCTCCACGATCTCGACTTCCGGAAACCGCGCCCGCAGCAGCGCCGCGAAGACAGGATCGGCCTCCACCGCGGTCAGCGCCTCGGCCGGCACCCCGCGTGCGATGAGCGCCGCGGTGAACACGCCGGTCCCCGCGCCGACCTCCAGCACCGCGCCGCGCGCCGGGTCGATGCCCGAAACGATGCGCCGCGCGAGCGCGGGCCCGCTCGGCGCCACCGCGCCCACCATCCGGGCGTTGCGCAGGCGTCCAAGGAAGCGCAGCGCGTCTTCCGATTCGCTCTGTATCCGGCGCCGGGACTGGCGGATGCGCTCGGCGACCGAAGGCTCGGAATCCATCAGAACCCGCCGCCCACTTCGATCAGCTCGATGAGTTCGCCCGCCGCTCCGCGCGTGCAGGCGGTGCGGCGCCCGGCATAGAGCGGCCCGTCCAGCGCCTCCGGCGGCGCGATCAGCGGCGCGCGGATCGCGTCGAGCGAACGCACTGCGAAGCTCACCATGGCGTTTCCGGGCGGCAGGTAGCCGAGCAGCTGCTTGCGCTCCGTCGTTCCGGGCGGGAACTGGTCGATCTCGCACACCGGCATGCGTCCCACGCTGATCACCGTCGCCTCGCTCTCCGTCTCGGGCGGAAGCCCGAAGGCGGTGTTGATGATGGGATAGGGTAGCCGGAATGTGCCGCCTTCCGAAAACCCCAATGCGTCGACATGGAAGCGCACGGCGGCGGCACGATCGGCGGCAGCGAGCATGGCGACCATGATGCGGTCGACATCGGCGACCGCGCGCGGGAATTCGAGGTCGCGCAGCGTGTCGGTCACGGCGTTGAAGAACAGCACTTCGCCCGCGCGTCCGGTCGCTTCGATGGGCGTCCAGCCGTTGCCGTCCGGTGCGCGCTCGGGCGGGGTCAGGGTGCGGATGCTACTGCCGCGCAGCCGGTCGTGGAGCGAGGGGACGTCGCGCACGGTAAGCTCATAGCCGACCCAGCCGTATGTCCGCATCGGCAGGTACGCGAGCACGGCGGGCTGCTCGACGAGCCGGATGAACGCGGTGTCGCCGCCGCCGGGCGGGGCGAGCAGCGCCGTGCGTGCGCCGAGCGTCTTGATGGCGCCCCAGCCGTTCGCCAGCTCGATCGGCACCTTGCCCGTTTCGATACATTGATAGCCGAGAAGGATCGTCCAGTCGGCAAGCGAACCCTGGAAATCGGGCACGGAGAGCGTGCCGCACTTGATGCGGCCGTGCGTATCGAACATGTCACCCCGACGTTTGCCGACCTGCTGCCGACTTTTTTCTGCTTTTGACCCCTGCACGTTCCCGTGCAAGCTTTGTTTTTACAATCATCTGGCTTGATTCGCGCGCGGCATGAACGCTTGCCCCCAATATGGATTTTTTCGCGATTCGGTCCGCGCGCCGCTGGTCGCCGGTTTCGCCGTGTTGTGGGGCTGGCTTGCCGTTGCGCCGAGTTATCGGGAGGACTGGCTGCTTGAAAACCTGCTGGTCTTCGCGGGTCTGCCGATCTTCGTGTGGCTCGACCGCCGCGTCGGCTTCTCGCGCCTCTCGACGCTGGCGGTGTTCCTGTTCCTCGCCGCGCATGTCTACGGCGCGCACTACACCTATTCCGAAGCGCCTTTCGGCTTCTGGCTGAAAGAGCTCGGCGGCACGGTCCGCAATCCCTACGACCGGCTCGTACACCTTCTCTTCGGTCTGCTGCTTGCTCTGCCCATGCGGGAAACCGTGGCGCACTTTGGTGCGGCGGGCCGGGTATGGACCCATCTGTCGGCCTGGATGTGGATCGCGGCGCTCTCCACGATCTACGAACTGCTCGAATGGGCGGCGATGCTTGTCGTGGCGCCCGATCTCGGTCTTGCGTTCATGGGCACGCAGGGCGATGTCTTCGATGCGCACAAGGACAGCGCGCTCGCTGTGGCGGGGGCAGCGCTCGCGCTCGCCGCGCACTTTCTTTTCGGGAGACGAACATGAAAAGCCTCGCAGCCCTGCTGCTCCTGGCCGCCTCACCCGCGTTTGCGGGGGTCGAGGGCGTCTACCGTCTCGAAGGCGTTCGCGAGGCCGCTTCGGGCCTCGAACTCACCGCCGATGGTCGCTTCCGCTACGGCCTTACCTACGGTGCGCTCGACGAGGTGGGGGAGGGCCGCTGGGTGCGCGACGGCAACCGCATCCTGCTCACCACCGAGCCCGAATGGAAGTCGCCCGTCTTCGAGCCGGTCTCGGCGACGCGCAGTGCAGAGTTTCCGCTCCGCGTGCAGGTGACGGGGCCGGACGGTTCGCCGATGAGCTGGCCCGTGGACGTGATCCTGACGCTCGCGGAAGGCCAGGAGGTTCAGGGCTATACGCAGTCCTACGGCTACATGCCGAGCCTCGGGGAAGGGATTCGCGTTACGTCGCTCCGGCTCGGGCTCGGCGTTTTCGATTTCCTGTCGGCGCCGTTCCCGGTCGATCTCGCTGGGGCGAACGATCTCACCTTCCGCCTCGTTCCGAACAGCCTCGGCCAGCCCCCGTTCAAGGACCAGCCGCTCGTCGTCGAAGGCGATGATCTGGTGATGCTGCGCGGCAACGGGCGCCTCACCTACCGCAAGCAGTCCGAATAGGCGCCTATTCGCTGTCCATGATGGTCTTGAGCGCGGCCGGTTTCAGGATGCGGAGGCCGCGGCGGCCTTCGGTGGCGATCACACCCGCGTCCTTCAGCTTGCCGAGTTCGCGGCTCACCGTCTCGATGGTAAGGCCGAGCACGTCCGCCATTTCGGTGCGGGTCAGCGGAAGCTGGATCAACTGGCCGACGCCGAGGTCGGCGCCGCAGCCCGTTTGCGCCATGCGCCGGTCGATATCGATGAGCAGCCCCGCGAGCCGCGCGCTCGCGCTCTTGCGGCCCAGGAACAGCAGCCAGCGGCGGCTGCGTTCAAGCTCGCTCAGCGTGCGTTCGAGCAGCTGACGTTCAAGCTGCATGTTCTCCGCCATCATGCGCTCGAACGGCGCGCGCGCGAAGATGCACACCTCGGCTTCGGTCAGCGCGGTGATGTCGTGGTCCACCGTGTCGGCGTAGGGTCGCCCGATGAAGTCGGCAGGGTAAAGCAGCCCGACGGTCTGCGCGTCGCCCGAAGGGGTGAGCGAGCTGAGCTTCAGCACACCGCCCAGCACGTTCGCGCACAGGATGTTGTCATCGCCCTCGAACTGCAGCGACTCGCCCGCGGCAAGCTTGCGCCTGCGCCCCAGGCGCGACATTTCCGTCAGCGCGGCGTCATCGAGCGTGCCGCACAGCGACCGGTCGCGAACAACGCAATCTTCGCAAACTTTGGTCAACCACCGCTCCATGTGCCGGACTTGATTCCGGTCAATGTCCGCTTCTGCTCACGTCTTTAGCATTATTTTGAATTATACTGCCATACTTGCGGCTCACCTGCGACCGATTGACCGAACGGACAAGCTATTTGCGGCCAGGCGTTCAGGGCCGGACACGCGCGCGCTGCGGTACGCGCACATTGCAGAGGTCGATGAATCCCGGCTCGTGCACGAACCAGCCGTCGCGCGTGCGGTGCGCGCGGGTGTCCACATAGCGCGCGAACGAAGCGCTGTCGGTGCGCATGATCTCGATGTCGAGGCGCTCGCCTGCGGGCACGTCGCTGCCCAATCGGATGCGCGTGATGGGTACGCGCTCGGCCGCCGTTTCGTAAAAGCCGAGCGCTCCGCTGCCGCGCTTCAGGCTGGAAAGCGCCTCGACGCCCGAAATCGCGCGGCCGACGATCGTGACGTTGCGGTCGAGGTGACGCGGCGCGTGGCCGATCACGACATAAAGCTCGCTGCCGTTGCCGCTATCCGCAGCCTCCGCGCGCCCGACGCCGAGCGCGGCGTAGCAGTGCGTCGCCCAGACCGCGCCGTCCTTGCGCGTCGCCGCGAAGCCGTTCACGAATCCGGGCTCGCCGAAGCCGTCCGGGCCGGGAATCGCCGTGAAGGCTGTGCCCGCCGCCGGGATGCCGAATTCGGGGGCAAGCGTCGCGGGGATGCCCTGCTTGCGCTGCTTAGCGGGGTCTTCCGCGTCCGGGTCGCCCCACTGAACCACGTAATTGTCCTGCGCGCGGTTGATGCTGAGCCCGTCGAAGAAACCCTCGCGCACCAGCGTCCGGATATTGCGGACGGTGTTCGGCGCCAGCTCTGGCGCCAGCTCGAACACCACCGTGCTCCCGCCCACGTCCATGTAGAGCGTGTTCTCCGGGACAAGTTGCCGCCATTCCTCCTGCCGAGAGGCGTCGATCACCCCCTGCGACGAGAGCGGCGCAAAGCCTGCGAGCAGGCAGGCGAGAGGGATAAAAGCCTTCATGTCCGTCCTTCCGGATGCAGGGCGAGCAGCGCGAAACTGCACAGCCAGTGGGAGCCCATGTAGTCCTCCTCAATGTGCGGCAGGCTCGCGGCGAGGTGCCGCGCCGCCGCGTCGGCATCGCCGAGTTCGCGCCAGCCCCACGCGCGTGTGAAGTTGAAGCCGTCGAGGTGGACGAGCTTTCCGTCGCTGCGGTCGAGCACGGCGGCGGGGCGAAGCAGCGTCGCCGGTTCGCCCATGCCAAGGCGCGGCAGGAAAGCCGCGAGCCAGCGTTCAAACGCGTCGCCGGGGAGCGCGCGTTTCATGCACATCGCTTCGACCATCGTCGAAGAGAGGAATTCGTCGCCGCCCGGCTCCCACGCCGGGCAATCGCGATCCGTCCCGAAATAGGTTCCCGCCCGCTCACGGATCAGTGCCGCCATCGCCGCGTCGTGCGTGTCCGCCCACTCCAGCGCAAGAATGAAGGCAAATGCCGTGTTCGCGTGCGTGCCGCTGCGGATCGGGTAGAGCTGCTTCGGGAAATAGCTCTTGAAACGCGACGCGAACACCTCGGCGAGCGGCGCCAGCGCCGCGCCCCAGCGCTTGTCCGCATGGCGCGCGGCCTCGCCGTGCAGTGCGAACAGCCATGCCCAGCCGTACGGCCGTTCGAAGCCCGCCGACGAGGGCCGCTCCAGATACGCGATCTCACCCGCGACGTTCGCCGCTGCCAGCGCCGCGTCCGCCCGCGCGGCGATCTCCCGGCTCTCGGGCAGATCGGGAAAAAGTCGCCGGATCGTCAGCAGCAGCCACCAGCTATGCACGCAGCTATGCCAGTCGTAGCTGCCGTAGAAGATCGGATGCAGCGCGCGCGGCCCCAGCGCGTCGGCGGGGCCGTCGAGCACATGGTCCATCTTGTTCGGATATTCCTGCCCCACGTGGCCAAGCGCGATGCGCGCGAAGCGGGCGGCGAGAGGAGGGTCAAGACTCATCGGAACGCGAAGATATAGATGATGACGAGGTTCACGGCGAGCAGCGGCAGCGCCGTCGCGATCTGTGCGCGGATCACGCCGTTCCTATTCTTGAGTTCCAGAAGCGCGGCGGGCACGATGTTGAAGTTCGCCGCCATCGGCGTCATCAGCGTGCCGCAGAAGCCCGCGAGCATCCCAACCGCGCCGATCACCGCGGGGTTGCCGCCCATGCCGTGGATCAGCACCGGCACGCCGATCGCCGCCGCCATGACGGGGAAGGCGGCAAAGGCGTTTCCCATGATCATCGTGAAGCCGGCCATGCCGAACGCATACACCGCGACCGCTGCAAACCGGCTGCCATCTGGGATCAGCGCGCCCGCGATCTCGCCCACCACCTCGCCGACGCCCGCCAGCGCGAACACCGCGCCGAGCGCCGCAAGCATCTGCGGCAGTACCGCCGCCCAGCCCACCGAATCGATCAGGCGCCGCCCTTCCTCAAGCGGCGCGCGCAGCGGCGGCTTCAGCCAGAGCATGGAGACGGCAAGCGCGAGCACGACCCCGATGCCGAGCGACAGCAGCGTCACCTGCTTCGGGTCAAAGAGCGGTTCGCCGCCCACGCTGATCGCCTTGAACGCCGCGGTGCCGACGAGCGCCGCAACCGGAATGACGAGCGCTGGAAGGAACAGCCGGTTGCCGAGCTTTGCCGAAAGCGCCGTCCGTTCTTCCGGACTCGTCGACTTCGCCGAACCGCTGCCGAGCGCGCCTGCGCCCGCGAGCGCGACGAGGCCGAGCACCAGCACGCCGTTGCCGAGATCGCCGAGTTGATCGCCTGCGAGGAAGCTGAGCGACAGCAGGCCCCAGAATGCAGCATTCCCCAGCCGCTTGGCATTGCTGCGGTCGCGCAGGCTGCCGAGCGCGAAGGCTGCGAATATAAGTCCGGCGAACGTGTAGAGCGCGGGAAGCCCGATCATCGTGCGCCCAGCCGCCGGTCGAGCAGGATCAGCCGCGCCCCGTGGATGAGGAGCGCCGCGATCGCGGTCGGGATCGCCCAGACCGAGAGTTCGAGCGGCGCGAGGATGATACCGTAGGTTTCGAACGTGCCCTTGATGAGCAGGATCGAAGCGATCGCGATGAAGATGTCCTCGCCGAAAAACAGCCCGACGTTGTCGGTCGCCGCCGCCATCGCCTTCACCTCCTCGCGAGTCTCCGCATCGCCCCCGCCCTGCACTTCCGCCGCCGCCTCCGCCATCGGCGCGACGAGCGGCCGCACGGTCTGCGCGTGTCCGGCGATCGAGGTCAGCCCGAGCGCGGCGGCGATCTGGCGGACGATCAGATAGATGATCAGCAGGCGGCCCACGGTCGCGCCCTTCAGGCCCGCGATCAGCGTCCGCGCGCGCTGCTGCAATCCGTAGCGCTCAAGCAGCCCGATCACCGGCAGCACGATCCACACCACGCTTACATAGCGATTGTCGTTGAACGCCTTGCCGAACGCGGAAACCACCGCGACCGGGTCGAGACCGGCGGCGATGCCCGTCGCGAGCGCCGCGATCGCGACGACGAGCAGGGGATTGAGCCGGGCCATGAAGCCGAGCACGATGATGGCGATTCCAGACAGCACGAGCACGACACGAGACCCCCCACTCAAAGCGTCTTTACATCGCGCCTCGCGAGTCTAGCATCGGAAAAAACGACCTGTGGGGAAGAGTTTAATGACGCTTCATCTCGCGATCGTCGGTTCGGGTCCGGCAGGTTACTATACAGCGGAAGCCGCCCAGAAGCTCAACAGCGGCGATGTGCGTATCGACATCATCGACCGGCTGCCCACGCCCTTCGGACTGATCCGCGCGGGCGTCGCGCCCGATCACCAGTCGATCAAGGCGGTGTCGCGTCGCTACGAGAAGACGGCGCTGTCGGACAATGTCCGCTTCGTCGGCAACGTGCCGGTGGGCGACGGCGGCATCTCCGTCGCCGAACTCCTCGGGCTCTACGACGCCGTGGTGCTGGCGACCGGTGCGCCGACCGATCGCCCGCTCGGCATCCCGGGCGAGGATCTGCCGGGCGTGCTCGGCTCCGCCGCGTTCGTCGGCTGGTACAACGGGCACCCCGATTTCGTCGATCTGGCGCCGCCGCTCGAAAGCGAGACGGTCGTCGTCATCGGCAACGGCAATGTCGCGATCGACTGCGCCCGCATCCTTGCGAAGCTGCCGGAGGAATTCGAAGGCGCCGACATCGTCCAGCACGCCGTCGATGCGCTCGGCACATCGCAGGTGGAGCGGATCCGCATCATCGGCCGCCGCGGCCCGCATCAGGTGAGCTTCACGCCCAAGGAGGTCGGTGAGATGGGCGAGCTTGCTCGCGCCTCTCCGGTCGTCGATCCGGCGGTGTTCCCGCCCGTCGAGGAAGACGAAGCGCTCGAGCCGGGTCTCCGCAAAGTAGTCACCACCCTGCGCGCCTTCGCCGCCACCGCCCCCGACCCGAACAAGCCCGTCCGCGTCTACTTCGACTACTTCCTCCGCCCGGTCGAGGCGCTGGGCGAGGGCAGGGTGGAAGCGCTCCGCCTCGAACGCACCCGCCTCGTCGAAGGCCGCGCCGAAGGCACCGGAGAGATGATCGACATCCCCTGCGGCATGGTGGTCAGCTGCATCGGCTACCGCACGCTTCCGATCTCGGGCGTGCCCTACGACGAGCGCGGCGGCCGCTTCGTGAACGACGAAGGCCGCATATCGCCCGGCCTTTACTGCGTCGGCTGGGCGCGGCGCGGCCCCACCGGCACGATCGGCACGAACCGGCCCGACGGCTACGCCATCGCCGACCTGATCGCGGCGGAGGTAACGGCCTCGGACAAGATGGGCCGCGCTGGTCTCGATGCGCTCGCGGCCGAAAAGGGCATCGACATCGTCACATTCCGGGATTGGCAGAAGATCGACGCCGCCGAGGTGGCGCGGGCGCGCGGCGGCGCCCCGCGCGAGAAATTCGTGGCAGTCGACGAGATGATATCGGCGGCACGAAGCTGAGGCTTGCGGGGTGCAAACCTCGCCGCTATAAGCCGCCGTCCGCTGTCCCGAGGGCTTCCGCCCACAGCGGTCATCGCTTGCGCGTCGGGGAGTAGCTCAGCCTGGTAGAGCACTGTCTTCGGGAGGCAGGGGCCGGAGGTTCGAATCCTCTCTCCCCGACCACGCGCAGTATGGTTTCCGAAAATAACGGATTGCAGCCAGACGAAAAAGGGCGACCCCCGGAAGGGGCCGCCCCGATTTTCGTTCGCTTGCCGAGGGTCAGCGACGGCGGCGTAGCGCTCCGATGCCGGCGAGGCCGAGTCCGAGCAGGCCAAGCATTCCCGGCACCGAAACGATATGCACCATCAAGCCGCTGGAAACTGCGTTTCCACCATCGAAGAGCGCGAGGCCCAGTCATCGTGGAGCTTCGTGAGCTCGGGCCGCGTGCGCTTCCAATCGAGTACGGGATGGCGGAAGTCGATATATTCGAGTGCGATCACGGAGAGCATCTCGGCGTAGCGGCGATAGGCGGGCGCGGCGTCTAGCATCGCAGGGAGCGCGTCGAGCGCGCGCTCGATCTTGCCGCGCCAGCGGCCCTGCCAGAAGATGGAGCGCTCGCCCGGCTGGCGCTGCGTTTCCATGCGCCACGCAACGGCGGCGTCGAGGATCGCATCGATATGCGCGGCGAGCGTCATTGCTGCCCAACGCTTCGGGTCGCCGGGGGCGGGATAGAGGTCGCCCGCGTCTCTCAGGCTCGCGAGGTAGGCGAGGATGACGCGGCTGTCGTGCACCGACGTACCGTCGTCGGTGATGAGCGCGGGGATCTTGGAAACAGGGTTCACGGAGACGAGATCGTCGGGGTCGTCGAGCGGATTGACCGGCACCTCGTCGACCGCATCCTCAAGGTCGAGTTCGCGGACGAACACGCGCACCTTGCGCGCATAGGGCGAGGTGTAGGACATATAGAGCTTCATGCATGATTCCCTGAACAATTTCGCGCACGCTAGCCGCGCGGTGCCGGCAAGGAAAGTCGAACCATGAGCCGCGCCGACGACCTCGCGTTCGCGCGCCGGCTTGCCGATGCGGCGGGCGAAGCGATCCGCCCGTGGTTCCGCGCCCGCGTCGAGGTCGAGACGAAGGGCGACGCCTCGCCCGTCACGGTGGCGGACCGCGCGGCGGAAACCGCGATGCGCGCGCTCATCGAAGCCGAGCGCCCCGGCGACGGCATTGTCGGTGAGGAGTTCGGTGCTTCGAATCCCGGCGCGTCGCGTGTCTGGGTACTCGATCCCATCGACGGTACGCGCAGCTTCATCGCCGGGCGCCCGATCTTCGGTACGCTTGTCGCGCTTCTCGAAGAGGGCCGCCCTGTGCTCGGCATCATCGATCAGCCGATCGGGCGAGATCGCTGGATGGGCGCGGAGGGCGAGGCGACCACGCTGAACGGCACGCCCGTCACCACGCGTCGCTGTCCCGCGCTGTCGATGGCGCTCATCGCCTCCACCGGTCCGCAGTATTTCCACGCGGCTGAGCGTGCGCGCTTCGAGGCGCTCGCTGCGGCAGCCGGACAACTCGTCTACGGTGGGGATTGCTACAACTACGGCCTTGTCGCGGCGGGCCACATCGACGTCGTCGTCGAGGCGAACCTCAAGCTCCACGATTTCGCCGCGCTCGCCCCCATCGTGATCGGTGCGGGTGGCTCGATGACGGACTGGGAAGGCCGTCCCCTCGACCGAAACAGCAACGGCAGCGTCATCGCGCTGGGCGACCCATCGCTGCTTCCCGAAGTGTCGCGGCGCCTTCTGGGTTAGCTGTCCGACTTTGTCTTCTCGGCAGCCTTGTCTGCCGCCCGCACCGCCGCGCCGCTCGCCCCAGCCAGCACTGGCGCGCAGTCCGTGTCGTCCTCGTCGCCGAGGTCAATGAACGCGACAAGCGCGGCGAGCGGTGAGATCAGCGCCCCCAAGATGCCGCCTACCGCCGCGCGGCTCGCCAGTTCGCCCGAGATCGGGTTTACTGTCGGCGCCGCGAACCAACCGCCGACGCTGATCGGCGACTGGCCGGAAAATAGGCTGGGGTTCTTGGCATCGGCCTCCACCGCGAGGTTGAGGCTTTCGTCCTTGAAGCTGATGTGCCCGCCGCCGCGGATCACATTCTTGCGCGTATCGATGAAGATGGGATCGGCGCGTCCCACTCCGTCTTTCACCGTGAAGGCAATGAGCCCGCAGCGGATGCGCGCAGGTTCCTTCAGCTTGTCGCCGAGCGCGGCTTCCACGAAGTCGCCAATGTCGAGTTCGAGAAGCTCCGCATTGCGAATCCAGAAATCGCCCTGCGGCAGGACCACCGCGATGCGTCCGCTCGCCGATCCCAGCGATTCGCGCACGTCGTTGCCGTATCCGGTTAGATCCAGCCGGCCTTTCAGAACACCATTCGTTCCGGTGCTTTCGACATCGAAGCCGCGCAGCAGCTCGGCGATGCGGACGGGGGTCAGGCTGATGTCATAGCGCGTCACCACCGGCGACCGGCGGGCGTTGAGGTTGATATTCCCGGTCAGCGTGCCGCCCGCGAAATCGAACTGCACCGGTTTCAGCGTCAACAGCCGGTTATCGAGCCCGAGCGAGAGGCGAAGGTTTTGCAGCGGGATGGTGCCCGTGCGGACGTTCGCGGCGCGGTACGCGATGCGTGCGTCGAACCGGCTCAGCCCTTCGGCGTTCAGCGGCGCGTTCGGCAGCACGCGGGGCCGCCCGCCCTCAGTGGTGATCGCGCCCTTGCCGCCCATGCTCTCCAACCGTTCGGGCGGTATGCCGATCCAGGGGCCCGCATCCAGAATGTCGAGCGCGCGGCTCGCGAGGTCTGCCGCGATGAACAGTCGTTTGCCGCCGGTCCGCACGGTCATGCTGCCGGAAAGGTCGCTCTCGCCGAACGTTCCTGCGATCTTGGTCATGCGCCATTCGTTGCCCACGGGCCGCAGCTCGCCGCCCAGATCGAAGCGTCGCGTTTCGGGCACGGCGACGCCGAGCAGCAGGAAGGGCGTTGCAAGATTGCTGCCCTGGGCGCGGAGGTTCAGCACTGCGCCGTCCAGTTCCGTCGCGCCCGGCAGCATTCCCGCGACGTCGATGCGGCTGTCGCCCACGTCGATCCGCGCCGTCAGATCGTTGCGCCCGCCTCCCGCCGTGGCGTCCGGGCTCTCGAGGCGGCCCGTCACGCGGAACGCCTCGCCCATCGAGGTGCCGCCGCCCTTGAAGCCGATCGCCTCCCCGAACCGGCTCGAGCGCGCCGCGATTGGCGCAAAGGCGAGATCGGCGATCAGCCGCCGCGGCGGGTCACGATAGGCGAGCGTCGCGCCGGTGATGGCCGCGCGTCGGATTTCGGGAAGCCGGAAGGGCTCGCCGCGTGTTTCGCCGAAGGTCCAGCTGTTGCGCGCGCCCGCCTTGTCCCATTCCAGCGCGAAATGCGTATCTTCCAGCGTGGCTTGCCGGAACAGCATCTTGCCAAAGATCAGCCGCAGGATGTCGATCCGCAGGTCGATCAGCTTCGAATCGACAAAGCGCTCGCCTTCGGTCCAGTCCGGATTGTCGAT
Source organism: Sphingosinicella sp. (assembly GCF_013911755.1). GTDB lineage: Bacteria > Pseudomonadota > Alphaproteobacteria > Sphingomonadales > Sphingomonadaceae > Sphingosinicella. The sequence goes on along the minus strand of NZ_JACESP010000010.1, from coordinate 52,858 downwards.
AACCAGTCTTTCGGCGCGGAATTTGATGTGCGGGTTCGAATAAAGCTGGAAATCGCCGCCCACGCGCACCTCGCGCCCGACGATGCCGGTTGCGATCCGCTCGAAGGGGCGTTCGAGGAAGCGCCCCTTGGTGATGAACAAGACCAGCCATAGCAGGAACAGAATGCCGATCACCCACGCTACAACTTTCAGGGCGAGTTTCACCGGACCGGGAAACCGGTCCCATGTGTCGCGGCCGGATCGGCCCCAGGTCCGACCCCTTGTGCGGATGGACGACGTCTGCATGAGGGGGCTAACGTGCGGCGATGATCTCGCGTTCCCCTAGGCACACTCTTGCCGCCGCGGCAATCGGCACGCCGACCGGCGACATGCTCTGCGTCTGGGGCGCGGACGGCCGCGTGCGTGCGCTCGAATGGGCCGACAAGGACGATCGTTTTCAAACGTTGCTCGCCCGCTATCAGGGCGCGGATGTGGTGCTCGAAATGCAGGAAGCGGCGCCCGCGGTCGTGTCCCGTGCGCTCGCGGCCTACTTCGCGGGCGATTTCGCGGCGGCGGCAGGCGTCGAGGTCGATCCGGGCGGCACGGCGTTCCAGAAGGAGGCCTGGGCGGCGCTCAGGCGTATCCCGCCAGGCGAAACCCGTACCTATGCGGAGCAGGCCGCCGCCATCGGACGTCCGGCCGCCGTTCGGGCGGTCGGCGCGGCGAACGGCGCGAACCCCGTGGCGATCATCGTGCCCTGCCACCGCGTGATCGGTGCGGACGGCTCGCTCACCGGCTTCGGCGGCGGCATCGAACGCAAACGCTGGCTGCTCGCGCACGAAGGCGCGGCGGTGGCAGCCGTGCAGCCAGGGCTATTCGGATAGGCTCAGCCCTGCCGTGAAAGCGCCAGTTTCAGCCCGAACGCGATGAAGACGCCGCCGGTCAGCCGGTCCATCGTCTTTACAACGCGCGGCCGCGCAAGGAACCGGCCGAGCGGCACGGTCGCGGCGATCAGCACGGCGAACCACAAGGTGCCGAGCACGACATGCACGCCTGCAAGAAGGAACGAATACCCCGCGGGATCGACCCCGGTCGGGATGAACTGCGGCAGGAAGGTGATGTAGAAAACGCCGATCTTCGGGTTGAGAAGATTCGTGACGAGCCCCCGCGTGAAGGCCTCGCCCGCGCTGCCGTCGGTCGAGGCACTGCCCACGGCAAGCGCGCTGCGCGGTTTCAGGAGCAGGCCGACGCCGAGATAAAGAAGATACGCCGCGCCGGCCCATTTTACGATCATGAAGGCGGTTTCCGAGGCCGCAAGCAGTGCGCCGAGGCCGAGCGAGACGGCGCCGCCCCAGATCAGGCAGCCAAGCCCGATGCCGAGCGCTGCGAACGCCGCGCTGCGTGGACCGGTGGTGGCACTCCGCAGCACCATCGCCGTATCGACGCCGGGCGTCAGTGTCAGCACGGTCGCGGCGGCGGTGAAGGCGATCAGGGATTGCATGATGGTCATGCCGCGCATCTAGCGCGATTGACGATCCACGGGAATCGTTCCGTTGCGGCCTATTGGCCGGGAAATGGCTCGACGTGGATTTCGGCTGTGCGTCCGATGTAAAGCGCGCGGCGGCCGGAGAAGGATACGATGTAGCCCGCGCACCCGGCGGCAAGGCAGGTTCGGGCCGTGGTCTTCTGATGATCGTTCATCGTGTCTTCGTGGTGTTGAGTCGTTGCCGAGGTCATTCGGACACGCCTTTCTGCAAGCAGGTTTCGATCCTGTCATGCCTTTGCCGAACACGCAGGCTGCTCTTGCCCTTCTCGCGTGTCCCCGCTATAGCGCGCGCTTCGAAAACGTGACCGCCCGGCCAGTGTGGGCTGCCGAGGCGGTCTTATAGCGTTTCAAGGAGACGGAAATGCCCAAGCTCAAGACGAAGAGCGGCGTCAAGAAGCGGTTGAAGATCACCGCGACTGGCAAGCTCAAGCATGGTGTCGCCGGAAAGCGCCACCGGCTCATCAGCCATAATTCCAAGTATATCCGCCAAAACCGCGGCACCGACGTGCTGGCCGACTGCGAGACCAAGAAGGTCTTGAAGCAGTGGGCGCCTTACGGCCTGAAATAGGAGGATAACGCATGGCACGTGTCAAACGCGGCGTCACCACGCACGCCAAGCACAAGAAGATCCTGAAGGCAGCCAAGGGCTATTTCGGCCGCCGGAAGAACACCATCCGCATCGCGCGTCAGGCGGTCGAAAAGGCCGGCCAGTACGCTTATCGCGACCGGAAGGTGAAGAAGCGGAATTTCCGCGCACTCTGGATTCAGCGCATCAACGCCGCTGTCCGCGAAGAAGGCCTCACCTATGGCCGGTTCATGCACGGCCTGAAGCTGGCCGGCGTCGAGCTGGACCGCAAAGTGCTCGCCGATCTCGCCGTCCACGAGGGCGACGCGTTTAAGGTCATCGTCAAGCAGGCAGAAGCTGCGCTCGCGAAGGCCGCGTAACAAACGCGAACCAAAGCAATGGTAAGGCGCGGCGCTGCTTACGGCAGCGGCCGCGCCTTTTTCTTTTGAAAACCGGGGTTCAATGATGTCCGACCTTTCCGCCGAGCAGGGCGAGTGGCTCGCTAAAATCGCCGCCGCACCCGATGCCGCCGCCGTCGAGGCGCTGCGCGTCGCGGCACTCGGCAAATCGGGGGCGATCACGCAGAAGCTGAAGGCGCTGGGCGGCATGGACCCGGAAGCCCGGAAAGTCGCGGGCGCGGCGCTGAACGTGCTGCGCGAGGCGGTTTCGGACGCGCTTTCCGCGCGGAAAGCGGAGCTTGAGGCTGTCGAACTCGATGCCAAGCTCGCCGCCGAGGCGGTGGACGTCACGCTTCCCGTCGAGCCCGCCCGGTTTGGCACCGTGCATCCGGTCAGCCAAGTGATGGACGAACTTGCCGAAATCTTCGCCGATCTCGGCTTCGCGGTCGCGACCGGCCCGGAGATCGAGGACGACTGGCACAATTTCACCGCGCTCAATATCCCGGAATCGCACCCGGCGCGCGCGATGCACGATACGTTCTACTTCCCCGAACAGCTCGCGAAGGAAGGCCGCCGCTTCCTGCTGCGCACGCACACATCGCCCGTGCAGATCCGCACGATGATGAGCGAGCAGCCGCCGATCCGCATCATCGCGCCGGGCCGTGTCTACCGTTCGGATTCGGACGCCACGCACACGCCGATGTTCCACCAGCTCGAGGGGCTGGTAATCGACCGGAACATCCACATGGGGCACCTCAAGTGGACGCTGGAAACATTCATCAAGGCCTTCTTCGAGGTCGATGACGTGACGCTGCGCTTCCGCCCCAGCTACTTCCCGTTCACCGAACCCTCGGCTGAGGTCGATGTCGGCTGCTCTTGGGAAGGCGGCACGCTCAAGATCGGCGGTGAGGCCTCGTGGCTCGAAATCCTCGGTTCCGGCATGGTGCATCCGCGCGTCATCGCGGCGTGCGGGCTCGATCCCGCCGAATGGCAGGGCTTCGCTTTCGGGGCGGGGATCGACCGTCTGGCGATGCTCAAATACGGCATGACCGACCTTCGCGCCTTCTTCGACGGCGATGTGCGCTGGCTGAAGCACTACGGCTTCTCGCCCCTCGCCGTACCCACGCTTTCGGGAGGAGTCGGCGCATGAAGTTCACGCTTTCGTGGCTGAAGGACCACCTCGACACCGCCGCCACGCTAGACGAGATCGTGCTTGGCCTCACCCGCGTCGGGCTCGAGGTTGAAGGCGTCGATAACCCCGCGGATCGCCTCGCGCCGTTCCGCGTCGCGAAGGTGCTGGAAGCCGCGCCGCATCCGCAGGCCGACAAGCTCCAGGTCCTGAAGGTGGATACCGGCGCGGGCGAGCCCCTGCAGGTCGTCTGCGGCGCGCCCAATGCGCGCGCGGGCCTCTACGGCGTGTTCGCGGCGCCCGGTACGCACGTTCCCGGCATCGACGTGACCTTGAAGGTCGCTGCCATCCGCGGCGTCGAATCGCACGGCATGATGTGTTCGGAGCGCGAGCTTGAGCTTTCGGACGCACACACCGGCATCATCGACCTTCCCGGCGCGCCCGCAGTCGGCACGCCCTTTGCGCAAGTGCTCGGCCTCGATGATCCCGTTATCGAGGTCGCCGTCACGCCGAACCGGCAGGATTGCATGGGCGTGCGCGGCATTGCGCGCGACCTCGCCGCGCTCGGCCTCGGCACGCTGAAGCCGGGCACGGTCGAAGCCATCGAAGGTGGCTACGATTGCCCGATCGAAATCCGCACCGACGATCCCGAAGGCTGCCCTGCCTTCTTCGGCCGAGTCGTGCGCGGCGTGAAGAACGGCCCGTCCCCCGACTGGCTGCAGCGCCGCCTCACCGCGATCGGCCTGCGTCCGATCTCGGCGCTCGTCGACATCACCAACTTCATCACCTTCGATCGCGGCCGGCCCTTGCACGTCTACGATCTTGCGAAGCTCTCCGGCGCCATCGTCGCCCGCCGCGCGGCTGAAGGCGAGAGCGTGGTTGCACTCAACGGCAAGACCTACGCGCTCGATCCCGAAATGACCGTGATCGCCGACGACCGTGAGGTTCACGACATCGCGGGCATCATGGGCGGCGAGCATTCGGGTGTCGAGACCGAGACGACCGATATCCTCATCGAGTGCGCCTACTTCGAACCGGCGCGCATCGGCCAGACCGGCCGCGCCCTCGGCCTCACCTCGGATGCCCGCGCCCGCTTCGAACGCGGTGTCGACCCGGCCTTCCTAGAAGGCGGGCTCCAGCTCGCCACCCGCATGGTCCTCGACCTGTGCGGCGGTGATCCCAGCCGCGAACTCCGCGCGGGCCAGCCGCCCGAGGTCGCTCCCAAGGTGGACTACACGCCGGACCTCACCGAGCGCCTGACCGGCGTCGCGGTCGATCCGGCGAAGCAGGCAGAAATCCTCGCCGCCCTCGGCTTCGCGGTCGAGACCGGGGACACTTGGCGCGTCACCGCCCCGTCGTGGCGCCGCGATGTGGACGGCGCCGCCGACATCGTCGAGGAGGTCGTCCGCATCTCCGGCTTCGACGCGATTCCCTCAACACCGCTGCCGCGCGCCGAGGGCGTCGCGAAGCCCACGGCAACGCCCGCCCAGCTTACCGAGCGTACCTTCCGCCGTGCCGCCGCCGCGCGTGGTCTCGACGAGGCCGTGACGTGGAGCTTCATTGCGCCGCAGGAGGCCGAGCGCTTCGGCGGCGGCGTATTCATGCTGGAAAACCCGATCTCGGCCGACCTCGCGGTCATGCGGCCCTCGCTGCTCCCCGGCCTCATCGCCGCCGCACAGCGCAACAGCGATCGCGGCGCGGCCGCGATCCGTCTGTTCGAACTTGGCCGCCGCTATCTCGGCGAAGGCGAGCGGCTCACACTTGGCATCGTGCTGGCAGGCGCGAAGCAGGAGAAGGACTGGCGTGAAGGTGCGGCGAAGGGCTTTGACGTCTTCGACGCCAAGGCCGAGGTGCTGGCGCTGCTCGCCGCCGCCGGTGCGCCCGTGGAACGTGCCCAGGCCTTCACGGGTGCGAGCGCATGGTATCATCCGGGCCGCTCAGCGAAGCTCGGTCTTGGCCCCAAAACGATCCTTGCCGAGTTCGGTGAGCTTCACCCGCGCCTTGCCCGTGCCTTCGATCTTCAAGGCCGCGTCGCCGTCGCAGAGATCTTCCTCGACGCCATCCCTGCACCGCGCGGCAAGCGCAGCCGGCCCGTGTTCGCGCCGCCTGCGCTGCAGGCGGTGACGCGCGATTTCGCATTCGTTGCCGACAAAGCGCTTGCGGCGGACGCGCTGCTGCGCGCGGTGCAAAAGGCCGAGCCGAAGCGCATCGTGGCGGTTCGTCTGTTCGACCTGTTCGAAGGCGCAGGCATCGAACCGGGAAAACGCTCGCTCGCCGTGCGCGTAACGCTGCAGCCCGACGAGCGCAGCTTCACCGAAGAGGAACTCTCCGCGATTGCCGGTAAGATCGTCGCGTCGGCGCGCGCGGCTGGTGCCGAGCTTCGCGAATAGGCGTATCCGTTTCGCGGGTACCGGCCCACGGTGGAGGCCGGATTTGCGCGCTTTTTTGCCGTCCTCGCAGGGCATCTGGTAGCTTTTCTTAAGGTTCAGTCGGTAACCATGCCGACATGTCCCTGTCGCGCGCCCTCGAGCCGATCACGGCGCTTGCGCAAAAGCGCAAGCCTTTGCTGTGGCTGATGCTCGTGTCGGGCCTCATGGGGATTGCGGCTTTCATGGAACCGGCGGACCTTGCGCTTCTGACGCTGCGCAACAAGATCCGCGCCCAGCCGGTGAGCGGGGAGGTGGTCGTTGTCGGCATTGATGACGAGTCGATCGCGGCGAAGGGCCCCTGGCCGTGGAACCGTGCGCGCCTTGCCGCGCTGACCGATCGGCTCTTTGCGTCCGGTGCCGACCGGGTGTTCTTCGATCTTTATCTGCCGCCGCTCGATCCGGAGGGAGACCGCGCGTTTGCGAAGGTCATAGACCGGCATCCGGGCGCCGTGTTCCTGGCCAGCACGAACGATTACAGCGCCGATGGAAAGACGCGAGTCCTTGAGCCGTCGAGCCTTGGCGACACCGCCGAGGTGGTCTCGACGATGAAATTCCTGCGCTACTGGAACGGCATACCCGATCTTGCCTATCGGCAGGTGATCGGAGACCGGGTGCGCAGGTCGATGGAGACGGCGATCGCTGGCGTGGATGGGCCGCTGGGCGAGCGGTTTCCGGTCGACTATTCCTACACACTGGCATCGATCCCCTATGCGAGTGCGGCCGATGTTCTCGCCGGGCAGTCGGAACTCGACATCAAAGGCCGTACGGTCGTGGTGGGGCTCAATTCGAAAACGCTTTCGACACGCCTCGCGGTGCCGGGGCAGGGGCACGCCACGAGCGTTTTCGTCACGGTTCTCGGCGCGGAAACGTTGAAGGTCGGCCGGCCGACGGTTCTCGGCTGGTGGCCGCTGTGGCTCCTGGCTGCCGCTGTGTCCGCAGTGCTGCTTTACGGCAGCAATCGGTTCAAATGGATGCTCGGCGTGCCGGGCCTCGCCGCGCTTCTCATGCTGCCACTGGTCCTCGAACACGCGCACGTGTTCGTCGAAGTGGCGCCCGCGCTGTTGCTGGCCGGCGGCTCGCTCGTCGCCTTCGCGTGGCGGCAGGTGCTCGAACGTCGGCGAGAGCTTGGTCTCGTGCATCCCGTTTCGGGTCTCCCCACCGTCAACGCGATGCTACGCCGCGAGGATCTCGTCTCGTCGGAGCTTTTGGTCGCCGCGCGCGTGCGCCGCTTTGCGGACATCGTCAGCACGCTGCCCCCCGATTTCGAACACGAACTTACCAAGCTCATCGCTGCGCGCCTGTCGATCGGTACGACCGGGGCGCAGCTCTGGCATGGCGACGACGGCAATTTCGTTTGGCTCACCAACGCTTCGGAACTTGAACTGGTCGTGGACCAGTTCAAGGCGATGCAACTCATCTTCCGCAGCCCCATCAAAGTCGCCGAGCGCAGCTATGATGTGGATGTTGCCTTCGGGATCGACCGCGAAACCGCGCTGCCGATGTCGCACCGCCTCGCCAGTGCCCTTGCCGCCGCGCACGCGGCCAGCGAGGAAGGCGTCTGCTGGATGGTGCACGACCCGGCGACGGCGAAGGCCAAGGAATGGAAGTTGTCGCTGCTCGGTGAACTCGATGATGCGCTCGAAGCGGGCCACATCTGGGTTGCCTATCAGCCGCAGCTCGATCTCCGAACGGCGATGATCACCGGCGCAGAAGCGCTGGTGCGCTGGACACATCCGGTGCGGGGCCCCATCAGCCCGATGGATTTCGTGGAGGTTGCCGAGCGCAATGGCCGAATCGGCAAGGTCACAGCCTTCGTGCTCGATCGTGCCGGTGCCGTGACGCGCGATGTTTTGCGCCGCAATCCGGCGTTCCGGATGTCGGTCAACCTGTCGCCGAGCGAACTCTCGTCCCGCATGATCGTGGATGTCGTTCGGTCCATGCTCGCACGCTATCAGATCCCTGCGGATGCTCTCGTCCTCGAAATTACGGAGACGGCTGCAATCGCTGAGGGGGAAGCTGCGCTCGCAACACTCAACGAGCTTCGTGCGCTTGGCATCGGCATCGCCATCGATGATTACGGCACGGGCATGTCGACGCTGGAGTATCTGCGCAAGATTCCGGCGACCGAACTCAAGATCGATCGCCGTTTCACCAACGCACTTCTGAACGGTCCGGCCGATCGTGCAGTGATGGTGTCGACCGTCGAGCTTGCGCATATCCTGGGGCTGGAGGTCGTCGCGGAAGGGATCGAAACGCCCGAGCAGCTGTTTGCGCTCGCGCAGATTCACTGCGATCGCGGTCAGGGCTACCACATCGCCAGGCCGATGGAGGATGCCGACCTCAAGGAGATGATCGACTATCCCGCCAAGGTTAAGGCGAGTGGTTAATCTTAGCGGTTAATGCTTGTAAACCGTATTCGTTAAGCATAAATACCGGCATGGCAGGTTGCCATCACTGTGATGCCGGGGAACAAAAATGCGTACGAATGCAACTCGTAAGCCGACTCAGCCCGCGAAGGGTTTCTGGGACTGGCTGTTCGGCGGCAGCTACCTCTAGGCGCTGTGGCCACGGAGCGGCATTGCTGCCGCTCTCAACACGAAAAAGCCCCCGACTCGGGGGCTTTTTTATTACCGATGATCCGCCTGGTTCTGTCTGAGGGCGTATGCGTTGCAGACACGCTGGTAGAGGGATAGGTTGTGGACATGACAGACGCAGAACCGCCGCCGGCTCGCCGCCGTGCGATGAAGCCGCAGTCGCTGGAGCTTGGCGGGCGCCGGCTCCACCCCTCTACGCTCATGATGGGTTACGGCTACGACCCGACGCTGTCTGAGGGTGCGCTGAAGCCGCCGATCTTTCTGACCTCCACCTACGTTTTCGAAAGCGCAGCGGACGGCAAGCGGTTCTTCGAAGGTATCATCGGGCGGCGTCCCGGTGGTGCGGAGGGCCTGGTCTACGGCCGGTTCAATGGTCCCGATCAGGAGATCCTGGAGGACCGGCTCGCGCTGTGGGAAGGCGCGGAAGATGCGCTCGTTTTCTCGACCGGCATGTCGGCCATTACCACGGCGCTAATGGCCTATGTGCGGCCGGGCGACATTATCGTCCACTCCGCGCCGCTCTATGCCGCGACTGAAAAGCTGATCGATGCCGTGATCGGCAAGTTCTCGGTCGGCTGGATGGATTTTCGAGCGTCGGCTAGCCGCGAGGCGATTGAGGAGACGCTCCGCGCTGCGAAGGCGAAGGGGCGCGTCTCGGTGATCTATCTCGAAAGTCCAGCGAACCCCACGAACGATCTCGTCGATATCGAGGCGGTTGCTGCCGCACGGGATGCGGTGTTCGCGGAGGGCGAGACGCCGATCATCATGTGTGACAACACGTTTCTCGGCCCCGTCTTTCAGGCGCCGACGCGGCACGGCGCGGATATCTCGCTCTACTCGCTCACCAAGTATGTTGGCGGGCATTCCGATCTGGTGGGCGGGGCGTGCATCGGGACTAAGGCCGCGCTCGCGCCGATCCTAGCGCTGCGCAATACCATCGGGACGATCACGGATCCGCACACGTCGTGGATGCTGCTGCGCAGCCTTGAGACGGTGCAGCTTCGGATGGAGCGGGCGGAGGCGAATGCGCGGACGCTTTGCGCCTTCTTGCGCGATCATCCGAAGATCGAGCGGGTTGGGTATCTCGGGTTCCTCGAGCCGGGGAGTGCGCAGCGGGACATATACGACCGGCACTGTACGGGGTCGGGTTCGACCTTCTCGGTGATCGTGAAGGGCGGGGAGGCGGAGGCGTTTCGGTTGCTCGACAATCTGACGCTGGTGAAGCTGGCTGTCTCGCTCGGCGGGACGGAGAGCTTGGCGAGTCATCCGGCGGCGATGACGCATCTGTCGGTGCCTGACGCGCGGAAGGCGGAGCTGGGGATTAGTGACAATCTGGTTCGGGTGTCGATCGGGGTTGAGCATGTAGACGATCTAGTCGCGGACTTCAGGCAAGCGCTGGAGGCTGTTTGAGTAACCTAATACAGTATTCCGTTTTCGACATGGACAGGACGATCACGCGGGGCGGTTCCTATTCGCCCTGGCTGATCTACTGGGCGTGGCACGAGGCGCCGTGGCGGCTGCTGTTCCTGCCGGTGTCGCTGCTGGCGGGCGGGGCCTACGTCGCGGGTTTCGTCAGCCGGGGGCGGCTCAAAGAGATCAACCACCGGCTGCTGATGGGCCGGTGCGTGCCGATGGACCGGATCGCGCCGCGCGCCGAGGGCTTCGCGCGCTGGATGGTGCCGGGGCGCACGTTCCGGGGCGCGCAGGCGCGGATCGACGCGGAGAAGGCGGAAGGCCGCACCGTGGTGATCGCGACGGCATCCTATGCGTTTTATGTGCACGACATCGCGGCGCGGCTGGGCGTCGAGCACGTGGTCGGCACCAAATCCCGCCGCGACGCTTCGGGCGCGGTGCTGGCGAGGCTGGACGGCGAAAACTGCTACGACGGCGCGAAGCGCGACATGGTGACGGCTGCGCTGCCGCCGCGCGAGACGCTGCACGTGCGCTTCTTTTCAGACCACCACAGCGACGCGCCGATGTTCGAATGGGCGGACGAAGGCTTTGCGATCAACCCCACCCCGAAACTGCGCGCGCTTGCGGAGGTGCGCGGCTGGCAGGTGATCGAATGGGAGTAGGGCGGGCCTGAAACCCGCCCTCTCGTATCTTCAGGCGGCGAGGTTGCGCAGCACGTAGTGCAGGATGCCGCCGCTGCGGAAATATTCCAGCTCGTTGTTCGTATCGATGCGGCAGCGCGCGACGAACGAACCCGTGGTGCCGTCGGCACGCGTGAAGTTCACCGTGACCTCCTGACGCGGCTTGAGGTCCGCAACGCCATCGATGCTGAACAGCTCGTCGCCGGTGAGGCCGAGCGTTTCGGCGCTGTCGCTGCCCTGGAACTGGAGCGGCAGCACGCCCATGCCGACGAGGTTCGAGCGGTGAATACGCTCGTAGCTTTCCGCGATGACACAGCGCACGCCCAGCAGCGTGGTGCCCTTCGCGGCCCAGTCGCGCGAGGAGCCGGTGCCGTATTCCTTGCCCGCGAGAACGACGAGCGGCGTGCCTTCGGCCTTGTAGCGCATCGCCGCATCATAGATCGCAAGCTGTTCGCCCGAGGGGACGTGGCGGGTGACACCGCCCTCGACGCCGGGGAGCATCTTGTTGCGGATGCGGATGTTCGCGAACGTGCCGCGCATCATGACTTCGTGGTTGCCGCGGCGCGAGCCGTAGGAGTTGAAGTCGGCGCGGCTCACCTGATGCTCGGTGAGGTAGGTGCCGGCCGGGGAATCGGCCTTGATCGAACCCGCGGGCGAGATGTGATCGGTGGTGATCGAGTCGCCGAACACGGCGAGCGCGCGCGCGTTCACGATATCGACAAGCGGCTTCGGCGTCATCGTGAGGCCTTCGAAGTACGGCGGGTTCTGCACGTAGGTCGAGACCGACGAGAAGCTGTAGGTGCGCCCGCCCGTCACATCGATCGCCTGCCACTGCGCATCGCCCTTGAAGACGTGCGCGTAGCGGGCCTTGAACATGTCCGCATCGAGCGAGGACTCGACGGTGGCGCGCACCTCCTGATTGGTCGGCCAGATGTCCTTCAGGAACACCGGCGCGCCGTCCGACCCCGTGCCGATCGGCTCGACCGCGAGGTTCTTCCGCACCGTGCCCGCGAGCGCATAGGCGACGACGAGCGGCGGCGAGGCGAGATAGTTGGCGCGCACATCCTGCGAGACGCGGCCTTCGAAGTTGCGGTTGCCCGAAAGGACGGACGCGGCGACGATGTCGCCCTCGTTCACGGCCTTTGAAATCGGCGCGGGGAGCGGCCCCGAGTTGCCGATGCAGGTGGTGCAGCCATAGCCGACGAGATCGAAGCCGATGGCGTCGAGATCGGCCTGCAGCCCGGCCTTTTCGAGATAATCGGTGACGACCTGCGAGCCGGGCGCGAGGCTTGTCTTCACCCAGGGCTTGCGATCGAGGCCCTTCGCGCGCGCCTTCCGCGCCACGAGACCGGCGGCGACGAGCACGTCCGGGTTCGAGGTGTTGGTGCAGCTGGTGATCGCGGCGATGACGACGTCGCCGTGGCCGATATCGTGGTTCGCGCCATCAACCGAAACGCGCTTCTTCGGGTCCGCCACCTTGAAGCTGCCCGTAAGCTCGGCTTCGAAACCGGCGGCGAGATCTTCGAGGAGCACGCGGTCCTGCGGGCGGCGCGGGCCGGCGAGGCTGGGGCGCACTTCGGAAAGATCGAGGCCGAGCGTGTCGGTGAACACAGGGTCCGGCGTCGACGCATCGCGCCACATGCCCTGCGCCTTCGCATAGGCTTCCACCATTTCGCAGCGCCAGTCTTCACGGCCGGTGAAGCGCATGTAGCGGATGGTTTCGGCGTCGATCGGGAAGAAGCCGCAGGTGGCGCCGTATTCGGGCGCCATGTTGGCGATGGTGGCGCGGTCGGCGAGGCTGAGCGCATCGAGGCCGGGGCCGTAGAATTCGACGAAGCGGCCGACGACGCCCTTCTTGCGCAGCATCTGCGTGACGGTGAGCACGAGATCGGTGGCGGTGATGCCTTCGGCCATGCGGCCGGTGAGCTTGAAGCCGACGACTTCGGGGATGAGCATGGAGACGGGCTGGCCGAGCATCGCGGCTTCCGCCTCGATGCCGCCGACGCCCCAGCCGAGGACGCCGAGGCCGTTCACCATCGTGGTGTGCGAGTCGGTGCCGACGAGCGTATCGGGATAGGCCACCGTGGCGCCGCTCGCGTCTTCGGAGGTCCACACCGCCTGCGCCAGATATTCAAGGTTCACCTGGTGGCAGATGCCCGTTCCCGGCGGCACGACGCGGAAGTTGCGGAACGCCTGCGCGCCCCACTTCAGGAACTTGTAGCGTTCCATGTTGCGTTCGTACTCAAGCGCGACGTTCTGGCCGAAGGCCTTGGGCGTGCCGAACTCGTCCACCATCACCGAGTGATCGATGACGAGATCGACGGGGACGAGCGGATTGATCTTTTCCGCGTCCGCGCCGAGCTTCGCCATCGCATCGCGCATCGCGGCGAGATCGACGACGGCGGGAACGCCGGTGAAATCCTGCATCAGCACGCGCGCGGGGCGATACTGGATCTCGCGCTCGCCGAGGTTGGCGTTGAGGAAGGAGCGGAAGGCTTCAACGTCGCCTTCGGTGACGGTGTCGCCATCTTCGAAGCGCAGCATGTTTTCCAGCAGCACCTTCATGGAGAAGGGCAGCGCCGAGAAATCGCCGAAGCGCTCGGCGGCGGCGGGGATCGAATAATATGCGAATTCGCGGCCGCCGACATTCAGCGTGCGGCGGGTGTTCAGGCTGTCGCGTCCGGTGGCGGTCATCTTCACGATCCCCTTGTCTTGCCATTCAGGCCCGGCCGTACGCGCCTATTGCAGCGCAGCAACCGCCGGAGTCGGGGCTGCTTTAACGAAGGGGAGCGGGGTTGGGAAGGGGACGAAAGTCGCAGAGGGGCTTGTCAAAATGTTGACTGGACCGAACGGCGATAGCTCTCGAGATTTAGGTCCCCGCACCCGGTCAAACTTCGAGCGTTCCCTCTCGCGATATCTAACTACTCAGGCTAAGCCATCGTATCACGAGTGGGAATACGAATGACGATCCTAAGCCTACAGGCAAAACAGGACTTCCTCGAGAAGGATGCCAGCACCCGTGATCCTATCAAGGGGATCGCGGAGTTCGTCTGGAATGCGCTCGACGCCGACGCGACCGAGGTCCGGGTAGAGCTTAAAAAAAACGAACTCGGCGGGATCGTGGCGATCCGCATCATAGACAATGGGCATGGGATCGCACCGGAACGTGCGGATCATGATTTTAGCAACCTAGGCGCTTCTCACAAACGCACGACAGTAAAGACGAAAGCGCTTGAGCGAGCGGTACATGGCAAAGAAGGTCGTGGTCGGCTGAAGTTCTTCTCGCTCGCCCGGCGCGCGCGCTGGACGAGTGTGTCAGAAAAAAACGGAAAACGCTCTGCGTTGACGCTGACCATTCAGGCTAACAATCTGGAAAATTGTGATCGAGCCGACGCGATCGAAACCGAAGATGATATTGGAACAACAGTTGAACTATCGCCTCTGAAAGAGGCGTTAGATATTCTAGACAGCCCTGACGCATTCCGTCAATTCAGTACAATTTTCGCCCCTTACGTTCTACAGTATCCAGATGCACGAATATACTTTAACGGTTTCGAAGTTGATCCACGTATCACAATACATAAGACGCACGATATCCCGCAAAGTACTATTGTATGTCCAAATAGAATTATTGAAGATCTTCGTGTTAAGGTTATCGAGTGGAGTACGCCGACTGAAAGCCGCCAAATTTTCTTTGGTGGAGACAACGGAATCGTTCTTGGCTCACAGGCCGCTTACGTTACGGCGCCGAACTTTACCTACTCAGCCTATGCATATAGCTCTTTCTTCCGCGAGCTTGCAGACGCAAATCTCTTGGACCTTGAAGGCATTAACGATCCTGACTTTCTGCATGTTCTCGAACATATCCGATCGGATCTGAAGGACTATTTTCGGCAGCGACAGGCTGATCTTTCGAGGGGCTTGATCCAAGAGTTGAAGGACCAAGGGGCGTATCCATACGAGGGAGAGCCCAGCGACGAGGTGGAGAAACGTGAGCGTCAGGTCTTCGATATTGCGACTTATGCAGTATCGTCGCACTCGCGCGAGTTCGCTCGCGCTGACAGCTCATTGAAGTTGATGACGCTTACCTTTCTCAAGGAGGCGGTGAAGCACAACCCAGACGCACTTTCGACGATCCTCCGGGCAGTCGTCAATTTACCTAAGGCGCAGCAAAACGAGTTTTCTGAGTTGCTACAGCGTACTGAACTTGGAAACATCATATCGTCTTCGAGTCTAATCGCTGATCGTGTAGCGACGCTGTCCATTCTGCGCAGCATGGTTTTTGAACCCAAGTACCGCCAAACTGTGAAAGAGCGCGGCCATCTTGATGCGCTAGTTCGCGATAACACTTGGCTGTTTGGTGAGCAGTTTCATTTTACCTTGCCAGAGGCAGGACTTTCTCGAGTAATGGAACGTGTCGCCCATGATCTTGGTAGCAAAGGAAAAAAGGAAAAGGTCACCAAGCAAGATGGTAAACGCGGCCGAGTGGACCAGTTTCTCGGGCGGGTGGTACCGGGTCCTGAGCAGGGCAATCGTGAATATCTACTGATCGAACTGAAGCGCCCTTCTCTGAAGGTTGGTCGCAAAGAGCTTGTCAGGTTGAAGATTATATGAATGCCATGCGAACGCAGCCGGACTTCAGCCATACTAGTACCCGGTGGCATTTCTTTCTAATAACCAGCGAATATGATGACTCCGTTGAAGCGCGAATCAACCAGTCCGATCGGGCGCGTGGCGTAGCGCAAACGGGAAATAATTATACGCTTTGGGTCAAAACGTGGGCAGAGATCCTGCGGGAGAGTGATGCTCGCCACCAATTCATCCAAGATAAATTGAAAATTGAAGTATCAGATGTGGACATTGATGCGCGGATCAGCGAGCTGACCAAAGCTGTTATTAAAGGCTGAAGCAATGGAAGAGCCGCCTAATTTATATTAGGCATGCCTATCCCCCGACATTGTAAATTAACCCCACATGCGCTATATAGGTCTCGCTGACGTTGCGCGCGACGGATTGCGGCGCTCCGGCACCCCTTTTCAGAACACCGGCCTCTCGGCACCCGCCGCCATGTGGTGCGCGGGTACGATCACGATTTGAATACTGAGACACACTATGCCTATCGGCACCGTAAAATTCTTCAACGCCCAGAAGGGCTATGGCTTCATCGCGCCCGAAGGCTCCGGCGAAGACGCGTTCGTCCACATCACCGCCGTCCAGATGGCGGGCATGGAGACGCTCGATAAGGACCAGCGCGTCAGCTATGAGCTGGAGCGCGATCAGCGCGGCCGCACGAGTGCGGTCAGCCTGAAATCGGCCTGACAGCCCTTCACGGGTTCGGGAGGCCTGGCGAAACTCGCCGGGCCGCCCCACGACTGCGAAGCGAACACGCTTCAAGAACACAATGATGCCGCGATCAGCGCGGCCAAGACAAATGACAGATATGCAAACCCAAATGACAAACGGACGCCGGAACCCGGCGCGCCGCACAGCTTCTTCTTTGCCGAACACAGCGCCCCCCACGGGCACGCGGCGCGAGCCCTCCGGGCTGACGCGCCTGCAGCTTCGGCAGATCGTTTATGACCTGATCGGCTAAGCGCCGATCTTCCAGCGAAAGGGCTCCACATGAAAGACCAGACGGAATTCTATCAGGAGCGGATCGCAAGTGCCCAGCGTGCCATCACCGAGGCGGTGCTGACGAACGTGAGGCAACAGGCGATCCTGGCGCGCGACCGCTGGATCGAACTCGCACGGCAGCACACCAAAAACCTGCTGGAAGGCGAAAAGGTGCGGACCGCCAAGCTCGCCCGCGACGCGGAACGCGAGCTGGTGGCCGCCACCGAAGAATGACGGCGACTGAACGCCGGACGCTGGCCTTCGCGCGTGCCTTCACCCTGAGCGGGATCGACGGCACGCTGCCCGCGGGCGAATATCAGGTGGAGCTGGACACGGTTCTTCCCGCAGACGGCGGAGACCCCAAGGGCGTTTCCGCCTTTCTCTACGTGCGCCGCGGGGGGAAGGCCTATGCCTTTGAAGTCGATGCCGAAGAGCTCGACCGTATCCACAAGGCCGACCAGCAGAAAACCGTAAACCGGCCGAAATAACGGCCAGATCCCCAATTGGCGTTCGCCGCCAACCCGAAAATATGCTAGGAGTCGTCATCACCCGATTTCTGGCCGCAAGCGTCTCGTGACTGGGGGACTTCGTGCTCCCGCTTGCTCATCCAGGAGAAATCGTGTGCTTTCAAATGCAAATCGCGAAACATTTTCGCTGGCTTCATTCAGAGGCAGCGAACCGGATAACGACGACGCGGACGAAACCTATTCGGAACTGCGGCTGAACCTCGCACCCGTGTGCTATTTCGAAGTGTATTGCGGGGAAGAGAAAAGCCTCACCTCCACGATCCATTGCGGCGGAGACTGGCGCTGGCGTTTCTGCGCGCCCAGCGGGACGATCCTGGCGCAGGCCGCCGGGTATCGCAGCGAAACCGATTGCCGCGCCGCCGTCGACACACTCCGCTCGCGCGCTGCGGGCGCCAGGATCCGCGACGCCCTGCAATACGCCTGACCGCTCGCCACGCTTGAAGGGAAATTCATGGACCTGAACCGACTCCTCCGCCAGGAGCAGATCGCCATCATGCGGCGCGACGCCGCCATCGAACCCCGCCTGCTCGCGCAGTATGAGTCGGAAATCCACCGGCTGGCGCGCACGCTCGACACCCACGCCTATCCGCACCGCCACTTCCCGGACCGCCGCCAGCGCGCTAACGCGGCGAAACTCTCGCTCATGCGCTGGGACGACGATGGCGGGGCGATCGTCGCAAAGCCTGGAAAGGCATTTGCCAATCAGGTGCGCTCGGATAAGATCGGGACATAAAGCGCCCGAGGGGAGAATAGCGCCGCTGGCGCACGCCCCTTCGTTCAGCAGGAGGGCTCCCGGTCATGCGCGTTTCATCTTTCGTTTCCCGTTTCTTGCTTGCCGGCGCGGCGCTCGCTGCGGCGTCCGCTGCCTCTGCCGCCGACGACACGGCGTTCCTCGCCTTCCCGATGGCGACCGAAATCAGCGCATCGCGCGCGGGCGCTTTCGCGTGGACCGTGCAGCAGGGCGACAAGACGCAGCTCTTCGCTGCGCGCGGCGCGGGCTTCAAGCGCACGGCGCTCCACGCGCAAAGCGACGTGGACGGCACGCCGATCACCGGCATCCAGATTTCCCCCGACGGCGCTTACGTGGCATTCACGACGGGCTTTGCGGCGGGCGGGTATAACCCTGCGAGCCTGCTGACCCCACCGAAGGCGACGCTGTGGCTCGTCTCCAGCGCGGGCGGCGCGGCGCCGGTGAAGATCGGCGAGGGCGCTTCGCCGGAATTCACGCCGGACGGATCGCGGCTCGTCTATCGGAACGGCGCGGACCTCTGGGCCGTGGCCGTTGGTGCCGCTGATGCGAAGCCGGAAATGCTTGTGCGCGGCGGCGCGGCCTTCGCGCAGCGCGCGTGGGCGGCGGACGGCAAGAGCTTCTTCTTCGTGCAGGATCGCGGCGGCTGGTCCTTCCTCGGCCGCCATACGCTCGGCAGCGACCGCGTGGCGTGGCTGGTGACAGGCGCGGACCGGCTGAGCCACCCCGTGCTTTCGCCCGACGGCAAATCGGTCGCGTACCTGCGCTGGCCGGGGCGCGAGCATACGGTGACCTACGACAACCTCGAAAACCAGCCGGTCGCCGTGGAGACGGTGGCGGCGAGCGGCGGCAAGGCGCAGACGCTGTGGCAATCGGGACCGCGCGGGGGCTCCTACATCTCCGACGACGACGAAGGGCTGCTGCGCTGGTCCGACAGCAAGACCGTGGTGTTCCGCGCCGAGGAAGACGGCTGGGCGCGGCTCTATGCGGCGAGCGGCGGCAAGGTGCGTGCGCTGACGGGGGAGAAATGCGAAGTCGCGGAGAGCGAGCTTGCTGCGCCCGATACGCTGTTCGTCATCCACAACTGCCGCGATCTCGATACGCGCCAGGCCTCGCTCATCACCGTTTCCAGCGGGCGCGAACGCGCGGTGGAGACGAAAGACGTCGTGCTGGCGCTGGCGAGCGCGGCGGGCGACGGGCGGCATGTCGCGGTGACGGGGGCGGACGCCGACAATTCGGCGATGCTGCGGATCGTGGACAGCGCGACGGGCAAGGTGGCCTATGCGGAGACGCCCGCGGATTACGGCTACCGCCACAGCTTCGCCGCACCCGCGCCGCAGCAGGTGCGCCTTACCGCATCGGACGGAGAGAGCGTGCCGGGGCAACTGTTCCTGCCGAAAGGCAAGGGGCCGCACCCGGCGCTCGTCTACGTGCACGGCGGGCCGACGCGGCAGATGTTCCCGGCGTTCCACTTCAGCGGATATTACGCGAACGACTATGCGATGAACCGGCGGCTCGCGGAGATGGGCTATGTCGTGCTCGCGCTCAACTACCGCTCGGGCGTCGGCTATGGGCGCGATTTCCGCGAGGCGCCGGGGCGGGCGTGGCGCAAGGCGTCCGAATATAATGATGTGCTGGGCGCGGGGCGCTGGCTCGCCGCGCGCGCCGACGTGGACCCGAAGCGTATCGGCATCTGGGGCGGCTCCTACGGCGGGTTGCTCACCGGACATGCGCTGGCGCGCAATTCAGACGTGTTCGCGGCGGGCTCAGCGATCCACGGCGTGTTCGACTGGAGCTGGCCCTCGCCGGTGCCGGGGCATCTGAACCCCAGCGAGTTCTTCGGCGTGGGCGAGGCGGACAAGGCGGCGGCGCTCGCGGCATCGCCGCTTGGCGCGGTGGCGGGCTGGCGCTCGCCGGTGGTGTTGTTCAGCGGCGACAACGACATGAACGTCGACGTGCGCGAAACGGTGGACCTTGCGCAGAAGCTGCGGCGGCAGGGTGTCGACGTCCGCACAGTGCTGCTGCCCGGTGAGTCCCACGGGCTGATCCGCTTCTCGGCGTGGCAGCAGCTATGGCACGATCAGGCGGCGTTCTTTTCTGAAACGATTGGCAAACGCTGAATATTGTTACGGATTCGTTCTATTAACCATAAGTATTTTGAATTTATTCAGGAACATGAACGGCGAAGCGTCGGCGGTATTTACAGAGGGAATGCGCGTTAATCATTAAGATGGCGGAACTCCGCAACTGGCACGGTTCTTGAGTCGTCGGCTTCGAGATCTGAGACAGGAGTACCGAACATGAAACGCGCTTTCTTCCTTTCCGCCGCCGCCATGCTGATCGCGGGCAGCGCGAACGCCGCGCCGGTGAGCTTCAACTTCGAGCAGGACTATGACGACGGCGCCAGCGTCAGCGGCAGCTTCTCGGGCGAAGACCTGAACCTCGACGGCTTCCTGACCGCGAATGAGCTGACCGACTTTTCGGCGTTCTGGACCGGCGGCAGCGACGCGTGGCACGCCGAGGACTTCGCACTCGGCGGCATCGACAGCTTCGTCTACGACTTCGGCGAATATCTCACCGAAGTCGTGGTGTTCGGCACGGGCGGTGCGGACTGGGTGTTGAACGAATATTATACCGGCATCGAGGATCGCTTTTCGGGTGTCGCCGAAACGTGGAACGCGGTGCGCGTCTGGGCCGCTGCGGTTCCTGAAACCGCGACGGTGCTTCCGATTATCGAAACCCCGACCGCGGATGTGCCGGAGCCGGCGGCGCTTGCGCTGTTCGGGCTCGGCCTCGCCGGGCTTGCGCTTGGTCGCCGGCGTCGCACGTAGTCGATGCGGAATCGCAACGACCTCTCCGCTGTGGTACACTCCCGAAAAAGGGAAAACGGAGGGGTCGTAATGCGTAAGCGTGGTTTGGCGGCTGCGGCCTTGCTGGCGGTCGCCGGGTTCAGCGGATCGGCTGCGGCGCGCTGCGTGCTCCCGATCCTGGTGCAGCGGGATGCGGACGAAGCCGCGAAATACCTGCTGGCGAGCGAAGCTCTGGTGATCGACGGCATCGTGCGCGAGCTGCCGCGCGGCGACGGTACGCTGTTCCAGCGCATCGAGGTGATCCAGTATCTGAAGGGCAAGGGTGCGGAGTCAATCGACATCTGGCCCGGCCCCGGCAAGCCCACGCGGCACGAAATCCTGAACACCGACGACTGGGGTCGCATTGATGCCCCCGCCGGCTCCCGGGTGGTGACGGCGCTCCGGCAGACGCCTTATGGCTGGACCGTGGGCGAATGCGCCTATCAGGCGCTCGCCGTGCCGGGCGTCGAGGCCGCGCTGCGCGAGACGGGGGCCGTGCGCAGCAAGCCTGAAAAACCCAAGAAGAAGTAGCGCGCGCAGACGCGAGCCGTTAGGGCGGAAGGCATGGGGGACACGCTCATCCGCGCCGAAAATCTCGCCTGCGTGCGCGGCGGGCGTCTGCTGTTCGAAAATCTTTCGCTTGCCGTTGCTGCCGGAGAGGCGCTGCGCGTGACGGGGCCGAACGGCAGCGGCAAATCGAGCCTGCTGCGCTGCCTCGCCGGGCTGCTGCCGCCCGCGGCGGGGCGCATCGAACACCCGGCGAAAATCGCCTGGCTGGGGCATGAGAACGCTTTGAAGCCGGGACGCACGCTTGGGCAGGAACTCGGCTGGTGGGCGCGGATGGACGGGGCGCAGGCCCGGTTTGCGCTGGGGCTGGAAACGCTCGGCGACGTGCCGGTCAGGATGCTTTCGGCGGGGCAGAAACGACGCGCGGCGCTGGCGCGGGTCATCGCCTCGGGCGCGGATCTGTGGCTGCTCGACGAACCGGGCGCGGGGCTCGATGCGGCGAATGCGAAGGCCCTGTCGGCGGCGATCGGCGACCATCTTGCAGCGGGCGGAGGCGCGATCGTGGTGACGCACGGCGAGACCGATGTGCCCGGCGCGCGGGAGCTGGCGCTGTGAGCTTCTGGCGCCTTGTCTCGCGCGGCGTGGACATCGGCGCGGGCGGGCTCATTCCACTCGTCTTCTTCTTGATGGTTGCGAGCATGACCGCGTTTGCCATCGGTCCGGATGCCGCCCTGCTCGCGCGCGTCGGCGCGGGAAGCTTGTGGGTGGCGGCGCTGCTCGCGGCGCTGCTGCCGGTGGGGACGCTCGTCGCCGAGGACGTCGCCGACGGCACGATGGATCAGCTCCGCGTGCGCGGTATCGCGGTGGAAACCATCATGGCGGCGCGGCTCATCGCGCACTGGCTCGGCTTCGCGCCTGCGCTGCTCGTCGCGGCGGTGATCGGCGGGGCGATGCTGAACGCCGATGTGCCCGCGCTCGTCACGGGCCTTGCGCTCGGCACGCCCGCGCTCGCCGGGCTGGGGCTGGTGGCCGCCGCACTCGTCGCAGGTGCGCGCGGCGGGCCTGCGCTTGCCGGGCTCATCGTGCTGCCGCTCGCGCTTCCCGTGCTCATTTTCGGCAGCGCCGGAGAGCTGCGCCTGCTCGCGGCGTCGAGCCTCGTCGTTACCGCATTCGCGCCGTTCGCCGCGGCGGCTGCGCTCCGGCAGGGCGACGGCTGAATCGCCTTGCGCGTCAGACGCTTCCGGTTAGGCTGAGCCGCGTCAACGGGCAGGGAGAACGAGCATGGCGTACACGTTCGAAATCACCAAGGACAAGGCGGGCGAATACCGGGTCGCCTTCAAATATAATTCCGAAAAAATGTTCACGACCGAAGGCTATTCGAGCAAGGCAAGCGCGAAGAACGCCATCGAATCGATGAAGAAGAACGGCCCCGGCGCCGACGTGGTCGACAACTCGGACGGTTGAGGTCGGCCGCAGGATCGCACACGCCGCCAGACGATAGCCTGGTCGCGTTCCTCGCCCCGTCAGCGAAGTGTCAGCGGCTGCGTGCTAGCGCGGTGGTCGGTGGGCAGATCGAACGGGTGAGATCATGACGAACGGATCGGTTTCAGGCGCGCGCTATGGCAAGGCGATGGTCGCGCTGCATTGGGTTATGCTGCTTCTTCTGGCGGCCGTGTTCGCAACGATCGAGATGCGCGTGCTGTTCGAACGCGGCAGCGAGACGCGCGAGTTCGTGAAGTCGCTGCATTTCATGCTGGGGCTTTCGGTGCTGATCTTCGTCGCGCTCCGGATCGCGGCGCGCGTGACCGGCGGTACGCCTGCGATCGCCCCGCGTCCGCCGGTGTGGCAGACGGCAGCCGCGCACGCCGTGCACGCGGCGCTTTATCTTTTCATGATCGGGATGCCGATTGCGGGGTGGCTGATCCTGAGCGCAGAGGGAGAGCCGATCCCCTTCTTCGGGCTCGAGCTGCCGCCGCTCGTGTCGCCCAGCGAGGCGCTTGCCGAACAGGTCGAGGAAATCCACGAGACCGCCGGTGAGGTGGGCTATTACCTGATCGGCCTGCACGCCGCCGCGGCGCTGCTTCACCACTATGTGATGCGCGACAACACGCTCCTCAGGATGCTGCCGGGCCGGGGCTGACGCTTCGCCGGGGGTGGCGAACCGGTTCGTGCGTGCTTACCTGTGGTCTTCCGCAAGACAGGAGACCAGCGATGAGCGAACCGACCGGATATGTGCCCCCCGAGGTTTGGACATGGGATCGGGAGAGCGGCGGACGGTTCGCTTCGATCAATCGGCCGATCGCGGGGCCCACGCACGACAAGGTTCTGCCTGTGGGGAAGCATCCACTGCAGCTTTATTCGCTCGGCACGCCCAACGGGCAGAAGGTGACGATCCTGCTCGAAGAGCTGCTCGCGGCCGGATATTCGGGCGCCGAGTATGATGCGTGGCTGATCAACATTCTGGAAGGCGACCAGTTCGGATCCGGGTTTGTCGACGTGAACCCGAATTCGAAGATCCCCGCGCTTGTCGATCGGAGCGGCGCGGAACCCGTGCGCGTGTTCGAGAGCGGGGCGATCCTCGTCTATCTCGCGGAAAAATTCGGAGCGTTTCTGCCCACAAGCGGCGCGGCGCGGGCGGAGGCGCTGTCGTGGCTGTTCTGGCAGGTGGGGAGCGCGCCCTTCCTCGGCGGCGGCTTCGGGCATTTTTATGCCTATGCGCCGGTGAAGATCGAATATGCGATCAATCGCTATGCGATGGAGGTGAAGCGGCAGCTCGACGTGCTGAACCGGCGGCTGGCGGAGCACGAATATATCGCGGGCGCGGACTATACGATTGCCGACATGGCGATCTGGCCCTGGTACGGCGGTCTCTTGCGCGGCGAGCTTTATGGCGAGGCCGCGACGTTCCTTTCCACCCACGAATATGAACACGTGCAGCGCTGGACCAAGCAGCTGGCCGCGCGAACGGGCGTGCGGCGTGGGCGGATCGTGAACCGCGCCACCGGGCCGCTCGAGGAACAACTCCGCGAGCGGCACGATGCCAGTGATTTTGAAACGAAGACCGCCGACAAGCTGGCGGCGCAGTAGCCGCTAGCGGAGCTGGCCGCGCAGCGCGCCCTTCGGATGCGAGGCGTTGTGGACGTTGACGTAATAGTCGGCGGGCTTTGCGAGAATCGCCGCGACGACATCCGCCTCGGCCTTGGCGCAGCCCTTCGACGTTCCCTCCGCAGGGGCATCGAGCGTGACGACGGGCGGGCCGGCGACGCCCTTGGCGCCCTTGTGGATATGCGCCATCGTGGCGGTATCGATGCCGCTGACGGCGAGCGTGTAGCAGACTTCGGGCTTCGCGCCGTCGATCGTGACACTCGCGGTGCCCTTGCCGTCAGGGTCGCCCGGGCCCGGAACCTCGGCGGCGCCGGTCAGATGAAGCTGCATCGTGACGGGCGCGGCCGCAGCCGGTGTGATGACAATTGCGGCGCCCAGAAGTGCCAGAGCCGTTCGCATCGCGTTTCTCCTCGTGTTGTCCGCCGCCCGGAACGGGCGGCGACTCCCTGTTCGCCGAAACGCTTCCGGGCGCCGCTGGTTCCTAGTGCATCGACGCCTTGATGTGCGCGACAAGCTGGTCGACGACAGTGCCCCAGCCGTCGTGGAAGCCCATCTCCTCGTGCTGCTTGCGCGTCTCCTCGTTGCCGTGGATGGCGATGGCGGTGTAGCGCGTGCCGGTCGCGGTCGGCTCCAGAAGGAGCGCGGCGGTGAAGAACGGCTTCGGCGAAGGGCGGAAACCGGGGAGCAGCGTGTCCGTGAAAACGAGGCGCTTGTTCGGCACGACTTCGAGATAGCAGCCGCTGTTCGGGAACTCATCCCCCTCGGGCGAGCGCATCACGGTGTTGAACCGGCCGCCGGGGCGCAGGTCGATCTCGCATGAACTCACCGACCACGGCTTCGGGCAGAACCACTCCTTGATGCTCTCGGGGCTGGTCCACGCCTCCCACACGAGCTCGACGGGAACGTCGATCTCGCGGTCGAGCACGAGGTCGAGCGTGGGATCGGGAGTGAACGGGAACAGGTTGGACGTCATTCGGATCTCTCCTTCTTCATTTTCAGCAGATAGGCATCGAGCCGGTCCAGCCTGCGCTCCCACATGGTGCGCTGCCTGCCCAGCCAGTCTTCGGCGACCTGAAGCCGTTCGGGGGCGAGTTCATAGGTTCTGACCCGCCCTTCCTTTTTCGAACGCACCAGCCCAGCGCCTTCGAGCACCCGGAGGTGCGCGACGAACGAGGGCAGCGCCATCCGGTAGTCCGCCGCGAGATCGCTGACCGAGGCGGACTTCGCGCTCAACCGTTCGAGTACGCTGCGGCGCGTCGGGTCCGACAGTGCGCGGAAGATGCCGTCGATCACCGCAGGCGGTGGCGGCGGCGGCGGCGCGGTGTGCATTCCCGGGATCATCAAAGCTCCTTTCGAGGGTGTGCATAGGGCATCGAAATACTTAGGTCAAATCCTAAGTGTTTGTGTCACGCTTGCACGGGTTAAAAAATCTGTCATCAGACCGTCACAAAACTGTCGCTGCCGCAGCCTCGGAGACATTTCATTCGTCAGATCGCCGCCTTGCCCTATCGATCGGAGGGACCCGCGATCGATGCGCCCGTGCGCATCCTTCTCGTCACCTCGCGGAGCAGCCGGCGCTGGGTGATCCCCAAGGGCAATGTCACCAAGGGAATGGCGCCGCACGCCGCTGCCGCCGACGAGGCGGAGGAAGAGGCGGGCGTGCGCGGCGCGGTGTGCCCGACGCCGCTCGGTTCCTATCGCTACCGCAAGCGGCGCAGCAACGGCGCGTCGCTGATGGTGGACGTCGACGTCTTCCCGCTCGCGGTGACGCGCGAACTGGAGAACTGGAAGGAGCAGGGCGAGCGCGAACGGCGCTGGTTCACGCTTGCCGAAGCCGCCGACGCGGTGGAGGAGAGTGACCTCAGCGATCTCATCCGCTCCTTCGGCGCATCCGAATTCAATGCCGCCGCCCGCCGCACCGGGATGCTGACGGCCGTGGCCCACAAATCGAGGATCCCCCACATGTTTGCCTGGTTCCAGCGTCTGCTTCCCAAGACGGGCAACTTCTTCGAGCTGTTCGAGGCGCACGCGATGACCGTGGTTGCGGCGGCGGACGCGCTGGCGCGGCTCCTTGAAAACGGTTCGTCGGCCGAGGATCATATCCGCGAGGTGATGGAACGCGAGCACGACGCCGACGACATCATTCGCGAGGTGCTGCACACGGTGCGCCGCACCTTCCTGACGCCGTTCGACCGTGGTGCGATCACCAGCCTGATCGGCGCGATGGACGACGCCATCGACGAGATGCAGGCAACGGTGGCGGCGATCTCGCTCTATGAGGTGAACGACTTCGAGCAGGAAATGCGCGACATGACCGCGATCATCGTGGACGGCGCACGCCTCGTTGCCGAGGCGATGCCGCTGCTGCGCGACGTGGCACGAAACGGCCAGCGGCTTCACGAACTCACCGAGCGCCTGGTGCGCATGGAAGGCCATGCCGACGAGATTCACGCGATCGGCGTGAAGAAGGCGTTCAAGGATTACGGCGCCAGCGATACGCTGCGCTTCATCGTCTCGCGCGAAGTCTACAAGCATCTCGAGCGGATCGTCGACGCGCTCGAGGATGTCGCGAACGAGATCGACGGCATCGTCATCGATCACGCCTGACGACACGAAACGATGCACGAACTCGCGTTTCCGCTGCTTGTCGGCCTCATCCTCATCGCGCTGGCGTTCGATTTTCTGAACGGGCTCCATGACGCGGCGAATTCGATCGCCACGGTGGTCGCGACCCGCCTGCTCGGGCCGGTGCAGGCGGTGGCCTTCGCGGCAGTGTTCAACTTCGCCGCCTATTTCCTCAGCCTGATCTTCCCCGAACTGCACAAGGTCGCCGAAACGATCGGCAAGGGCCTGATCGACAAGGATATGGTGACGCCCGCCGTCGTGTTCGGCGCGCTCATCGGCGCGATGTTCTGGAACGTCGTCACGTGGCTGAAGGGCATTCCGTCCTCGTCGAGCCACGCGCTCGTCGGCGGCATCATCGGTGCGGGCGTGGCGCACGCGGGCATGTCCGGCATCGAATGGAGCGGGCTCAACAAGACGCTGATCGCGATCGTGCTCTCGCCGCTGCTCGGCATGATCCTTTCGATGTTCGTCATGCTCGCAACGAGCTGGGCGATGAAGGACGCGACCGCGCGGGGGGCGGAACGCGGCTTCCGCTATCTGCACCTCGCCTCGTCCGCCGCCTATTCGATCAGCCACGGCCTCAACGACGCGCAGAAGACGATGGGGATCATCACCGTGCTGCTCTATTCGACCGGCTATCTGCAGGGCGAATTCCACGTGCCGCACTGGGTGGCGATCAGCTGCTACGTCGCGATCGCGCTCGGCACGCTTTCGGGCGGCTGGAAGATCATCGAAACGATGGGATCGCGCATCACCAAGCTCTCGCAGCACCAGGGTTTCAGCGCGTCGGCAGGCGGATCGGTGATGCTGTTCACCGCCTCGCTTCTCGGCATCCCGGTCTCCACGACGCACACGATCACCGGCTGCATCGTCGGCGCCGGCACCGCCCGCCGCGCCTCCGCCGTGCGCTGGGGCGTCGCGCAGAACGTGGTGATGGCGTGGCTCATCACCATTCCCGCATCAGCGGCGGTGGGGGCGATTTTCTATATGATCACGCGGTTGTTTTAGGGGCGGGAGGGGCCCGCTGGTCAGTCTTTGGCGACTTCCAGCCTATAGCCCCGCCACTTCTCGTCCAGATACGGCGCCACGTTCTCGCAAAGCACTGCCCACTCGGCGTCGGTTACCGGAAGCGCCTTCCGCTCGGCGGCGAAATATTCAGCCGGGGGCGTGAGTGCGGGCCAGTCGCTGGCGAGGACGAAGCGGTCGAGGCCGATCTTGCGCATCTGGGCGACGTAGGCGGCGCGCCATTCGTCGGCGGTGCGGCTTTCAATGCTGTCTTTGGGAACGCCGGGGAGCTTCGAAAGATCGAGCTGGGCGACGGCAGAGATATCGAGCACGAGGTTGGCGGTGCCCGGCGCCTTGCGCTCTATCGCCTCGCCATAGAGGCGAAGTGCTTCCAGGGTTGCGGCATCGATGCCGCCGAAGCTGCCGCCGTGCGCGATCTGCACGGGGAGATCGCCCGCCTCTGACAGCACCGTGTCGATGAACGTTGAGATGTTCGCATTCGTGAATGGCGCCGCGCCGCGCAGGTGGACGACGAGCGGCATCCGCGCCTTGCTGGCAGCCGCGACGAAGGCGGCCAGCGTTTTGACCTGATCGGGCTTGCCGAGATCGAGGCCGCTGTTGCCGAGGTGGAGCTTCACGCCCGAAGCGCCGGGCTGGTGCGCCCAGTATTCGAGTTCACCGAGCGCGTTATCGAGAAACGGATTGATGCCGACGAACGCGACGAGACGGCCGTTCGACGCCAGCGCCTGATCGACGTTGAAGCGGTTTTCGGCGCGCATCCGCCGGGCCATTTCCTCCGGTGCGAGCGGGATGGCGGAGAAGCCGAACATATAGCCGGCAGACAGCAGCACGCCCCGCCGGATGCCCGCGCGATCAAGCTCCTGCACGGCATCGCTGCCCATGCGTATCTTGAAGATGTCGCCGGAAAGACCCTCAAAGGCGCCGGGCATCGCCTTCTGAATTTCGTCCAGCCAATCCGTGATCAGCGCGCTCTGGATATGCATATGATGGTCGGCGCGCGGGGCCGGCTCCGCAAGCGCACCGGCGCCGAACAAAAGTGTCGCTGCGAGCACCATGCCGCTTCCCGCCCGTATGCGCCTTGTCCCGATCATGATACCGCTTCCTCGCATAATGAATTGATATTCATTCAACGCTGCGCAAAGCATCGTCAAGCTATAATGAATTTCTGTTCATTATAATATGTGCGCATTACCAGCACGGGAACGGACACGCAGGAGAGTTATGCCGAAGCGGGACTCTGCCCATATGGCAGCGCAGCGTGAGCGTATTCTGCAGGCAGCGCTTGCGTGCATCGGCGCCCACGGCGTGGAAGGAACGTCGATCGAACACATCCGCAAGGCCGCAGGGCTGAGCGCGGGAACGATCTACCGTTACTTCGCGAGCAAGGAAGAACTCGTCGTCGCTGTGCTCGAGCATTTTTCGACGCACGAGACAGCGGTGCCGGCTCCGAGGGACTGGGCCGAATATCTTGCGGGGCTGATGAAGGAAAAGCGACCGACCGGGCTCAGCTCCGCCGAACTGGACAGCGCCATGCTTCACCTCATGGCGGCGGCGCTTTCGGCGGATTATCTGCGCGCGGCGATCCGGCCCGTGATCGAACGCAACCTCGCCGAGCAGCGGCAGATGGTGGAGGCGCTGGTGAAGGCGAGCGGGACCGAAATCGCCGGAACGCCCGAACAGATGGTACGGACCATCGCGGCGGTCGGCATCGGCATGTCGTGGCTCGCGGCGCTTTCGGGCCAATCGGCCGAGGATGCGGCGGAAGAGGCGGCCGGGATCATCGAACGCCTCTTCAAACCGCGATAGCGTCCTAGCCCTGCTTCGGCATGTCCGCGTCGTCGAGTTCGGTGGCGCGCAGATGCGCGGGGCGGGATTCGAGGCGCTTCCAGTAGGCTTCGAACGCGGGGCGTTTTTCCAGCGTGCCGAACTGCATGCCCCAGCTGATGTGAGAGCCGATATAGACGTCGGCGGCGGTAAAGGTGTCGCCCGCGACATACGGCGCTGCGGAGACGGCCTTTTCGAGCGTATCGACGACGAGGCCGTAGGTGCCGTAGCCAACCATCATCTGCTTGTCGGCGGGGACCTCGACGCCGAGCGTGCGGTCCGCGATCGCGGCTTCGAGCGGACCTGCCGCGAAGAACAGCCAGCGGTAGTAGCTGCCGCGATCCTTCGGCGCGGGGGCGAGATTCGCCTGCGGGAAGGCGTCGGCAAGATAGGCGCAGATCGCGGCGCACTCGGTGACGACCGTGTCGCCGTGGCGGATCGCGGGCACCTTGCCCATTGGATTGATGGCGAGATATTCGGGGGCCTTCATCGTGGTCCCGTATTCCAGGATTTCGGTGCGGTAATCCGCGCCTGCCTCCTCCAGCATCCAGCGCGCGATGCGGCCGCGCGACATCGGGTTCGTGTAGAGCACGAGATCGGTCATCGTCCTTCCCCTTCGAATCGGAACGAAGGGAACATATCAGGAACAATTGCGCGTGTCGATCAGCCTGTCATGGCATTGGTGATGCTGCTGAACACATCGACCAGCGAGAGGCCGAGCGTCTGAAAGGCGATGATCGCGGCGAGCGATATAAGCGCGGCGACGAGCGCGTACTCGATGGCGGTCGCGCCCCTGCGGCTGACGAGAAGACGGCGAAAGATACGCATCGATCCGCTCCACTGCTTTTGCAGGCACAAGGTATCGGGCGCGCGGGTTGCCGAAGTGTTACCCGCCCTTCATCGCGCGGGTCGCGGTCTCGAGAATATCGACGACGAAATAGCCGAGCACGGCGGCGACGACCACGATGATCAGGATGGTAACGACGAGGCGGCGCGTGTTGCTCCGCTTCGCCGCGGCCGGACGTCCACCGATCTGGCTATGATCCTGCATTCCGCCTCTCCCCCCAAAGGCGGCGATCCTAAAGCGGAAGGGACGGCGCTGACAACTACGGCTGGCGCGTGCAGGCCGGCGCTGTCGCGCGCGGCGGGAGCGCGCGGGCGAAGGCGCTGAGCGCCGCATAGGTCGCGTCGCGCGCCTCGGCGTCCAGCATTTCACGGCAGGCGGTGTCGAAGCGCGGCCGGTCGTTTGCCGCCGCCGCCGCCGTCATTGCCGAAAGTGCCATCTCGTCAGGCCCCAGCCCCCGGCAGCAGGGCGGGCTGATCAGGAAACAATCCGGCCAGTGATCGCCGACGATCTGCACGGCATTGAGCAACTGCGTCGCAGCGAGGGGGCTGCCGAGGCGTTCGGAGAGCGCGTCCCGCGGGTCGTGGCCGGCACGCTGGCATATCACCACCAGTCGCGTGCCCATCACCATGTGCGTCGGGGTGCGCGCGAGATCGCGCAGATCGGGTTTTCTGAGCAGGTCCTCAAGCGGGTTCGTCATTCGGGCTCCATAAATTGCACATGCGTCTCATTGACAAGTATCGAGAATCGATTCTAATGAGAATCAATTGCATTATCAACAGTGGCATTTGTTTTTGGGGGTAGCAGTGATTTCAACTTCGCGGGCCGCGCTGGCGGCTGCTCTTTGCTATGGAATGTCCGTGGGTGCGGCGCAGGCGGCGGAGGACGCGGCGGCGCTCGATGACGGCACGATCACGGTGACGGCGACGCGCAGCCCGATCTCGATCGATGATGCGCCGGCGGTGGTGACCGTGATCGACGAACAGCGCATTGCCGACGCGCTCGTCACCGACATCAAGGATCTCGTGCGCTTCGAACCGGGCGTTTCGGTGCGCCGCGCGCCCGCACGCTTCGGCGCCGCGCTCGGCACCACGGGCCGTGCGGGCAACGAGGGCTTCACGATCCGCGGCATCGGCGGCAACCGCGTGCTCATCCAGGTGGACGGCGTGCGCGTGCCCGACGGTTTCAGCTTCGGTGCGCAGGGCGTGGGGCGCGGCGACTATGTCGACATCGGACTTGTGAAATCGGTGGAGATTCTGCGCGGTCCGGCCTCGGCCCTTTACGGGAGCGACGGGCTTTCGGGCGCGGTGAGTTTCGTGACGAGCAATCCTTCGGACATTCTGAAGGACGGCGAGAGTGTCGGCGGGCTGGTGCGCGGCGGCTATAGTTCGGCGGACGAGGAGTTCGGCGAGACGGCGATCCTTGCCGCACGCGGCGGCGCGGTCTCCGGCATGATCGCCTACACGCGGCGCGACTACAAGGAACTCGACAACAAGGGCACCGACGACCGGCTGGGATCGCTGCGTACGACGCCGAACCCGCAGGATGGCAAATCCGACGCACTGCTCGGGCGGCTGGTGTGGGAACCGGGCGGCGGACACACGGTGCGCCTGACGGGGGAATACGTCGACACGTCGCTCTATGCGAACGTGCTTTCGGGGCGGAGCGCCACGGTCGAGCGGCTGGAGGCGTGGGACACGGGGAAGCGCGTTCGCGCCGCCGCCGACTGGACGTGGGCGGGCGCAGGCGCAATCGATTATGCGCGCGTCGGCGCCTACTGGCAGGACGCTAAGGACCGGCAATATACCGAGGAGGATCGCACCCCGGCTGCGGATCGCACCCGGCTCAACACGTTCGACAACCGCGTGATCGGGGCCTCGGCGGAATTCCGCGCGGGCTTCTCGACGGGCGCGATCGAACACCGCGTCAGCTTCGGCGGCGACATCAGCGAAACGCGGCAAAAGGGCGTGCGCGGCGGCACGGTGCCGCCGTTCGGCGAAACCTATCCGACGCGGGCGTTCCCGGTGACCGACTACACGCTCGCCGGCCTGTATGTGGGCGACGAGATCAGCTTCGCGGACGGCGTCGTGACGCTGTTCCCGGCGCTGCGCTTCGATCACTACAAACTCTCGCCCAAGGACGATCCGCTGCTGCCGGGGTTCGCGGGCGCGGGGCAAAGCGATTCCCGCGTGTCGCCAAAGGTCGGCGCGGTTGTGAAGCTGAGCGAGGCGGTGCGGTTGTTCGGTAACTATGGCCGCGGCTTCAAGGCGCCCGAACCGAGCCAGGTGAACCAGTTTTTCTCGAACCTCGCATCGGGCTACACCTCGATCCCCAACCCGAATCTTGGGCCGGAAAAGAGCGAGAGCATCGAAGGCGGTTTCCGTGTGACGAGCGAGGCCGTGCGCTTCGAGGCGAGCGTGTTTCACGCCAAGTTCGATGATTTCATCCTGCAGAAGATGGTGAGTGGAAGCTTCACGCCCGCGGACCCTGCGATCTACCAGTTCGTCAACGTGAACGCGGCGAAGGTGGACGGTGCGGAAGCGAAGCTTGAGGTGAAGCGGGGCGGCTTCACCGGTACGCTTTCCGTCAGCTACGCCGATGGCACGCTGACCAATGAGGACGGCGTCAAGTCGCCGCTCGACACGATCGACCCGCTGAAGGTGGTTGCCGGGCTCGGCTATCGCGAGACGGGCGGCCGGTTCGGCGGACAAGTGATCGCGACGTTCGGCGCGCAGAAATCGATCAAGGATGCCGAAGGCGCGTGCAGCAGCGCCTGCTGGCGGCCGGGCGACTTCCTGATCTTCGACGCGACCGCGTTCGTGCGGATCGGCGAGGCGATCACGCTGCGCGCGGGCATCTTCAACATCACCGACAGGAAATACGCCTGGTGGAGCGACGTACGCGGCGTCGCCGACAGCTCCGCGATCAAGGACGCCTACACCCAGCCCGGACGCAACGCGAGCGTCTCCGCGACGTTCCGCTTTTAAACCCAAGGATGAAAGCCATGAAACCGATCTACCAGACCCTCGGCGCGAGCCTCTTCGCGCTCGCCATCGCCGTTTCGCCCGCGCTCGCCGACAAGCCCGTGGCGGAGCGCACCGCCGCCGCCGAGAAGGCGTCATTCGACGCCGACCGGGCCGACATTCTGGCGATGGCGGGGAACTACCGCGTGCGTTTCGAAATGCAGGAATCGACGCCGTGGACGACCGACTACACGCCGCTCGAACCCAAAAGATCGGGTGGGCACGAGGTGGTGCGCGTGATCGAGGATACCGGCCGCCGCATCGTGCTGCAGCATTTGCTGGTTGTGGAGGACGAGAACGACAAGCCCTTCATCATCAAGCACTGGCGGCAGGACTGGGATTACGAGCCTGCGAAGGTTCTGGTTTACGCAGGCGACGGCAACTGGGTGTGGGAAGATGTGCCCGAGCGGATGCGCGCGGGCCGCTGGTCGCAGACCGTGTGGCAGGTGGACGACAGCCCGCGCTATGCCGGGTGGGGGCAGTGGGAGACGCAGGCGGGCATCCGCCGCTGGCGTTCCAACTGGACATGGCGGCCGCTTGCGCGGCGCGACGCGGTACGAAACCCGGTGTACGACCGCTACTTCTCGATCAATCGCCACCAGCCGACACCCACGGGCTGGATCCACTGGCAGGACAACACCAAGATGGCCGAGGAGAACGGCAAGCTGCGCCCGATCGTGCAGGAATATGTGCTGAACACCTACACGAAGTTCGACGGCTACAACGTGAAGGCGGCAGACGATTACTGGGCGAAGACGAAGGCATATTGGGCAGCGGTGCGCAGGCTTTGGGATGAGGTCGCGGCGAAGCGTGGCGGCATCCATGTCGCCGAGAAGGCCGACACCGGCACCGTCATTTCCGGGCGTCTGCTGGAAATCGCCGACGAAGTGAACAGCGGCAAGCTGAAGGAGGCGGCAGCGATCAGCGAGGCGCGGAAGCTCATCACCGAGGCGACGGCTGAGCCGCCGCAGGTCGCTACCCGGCAATAACCAGCGCAGCAAGGCCCGCGCCGCCGGCCGCGAAGCTGAACATCAGCGTCGCGGCCGCCGCCCAGCCTTTGCGCCAGCCGGCGAGGGCGATGCAGATCGCGGCCTTGAACGCGGTGTTGAGCAGCACGGGGATGCCGAGCACGGCGCCCGCCGTGACGGGATCGAGACTGCCTGCGGGCAGCGCGCCGAGCGTGACGGTGGCGGCATCGACGTCGAAGGTGCCGGTGAGCGCGATGATGACGCCGAGGCCGGCGTCGCCGAAGCGCGCCTCCGCCCAGCGCGCGAACAGCGAAGCGCCCGCGATGAGCGCGGCGAAGCCGAGCGCGGGGAGAATGTCGAACGGGTTCGCAGAGGTCATCGGCGCTGCGCGCGAGGGCGTGTGGAGATTGTGGCGCATGACGAATGCTGAGGCGGCGAGCGCGGCGAGTCCTCCCGGCACGACGATCCACGCCAGCGTCGGCGCGACGAAGCCGGCGACGGCGGCGGCAAGGATGAGCGTGCGCGCCATCATCACCGCGCCTGCAAGCGCGATGCCTGCAATGGCCGGAGCGGGCGGATCGTCGCCCGCAGCGAGGCGGCGGGCGAGGGCGGCGGTGGCGGCGGTCGACGAAACGAGCGCGCCTGCCGCCGCCGTGGCGAGCGTGCCGCGCACCTCGCCGAAGCGCCGGGCCGCGACGTAGCCGACAAACGACAGCCCCGAGACGAGCACGACGACGAACCAGATGTTGCGCGGATTCCATGCATTATAGGGGCCGTAGGCGGCGTCAGGCAGAAGCGGCCAGACAACGATGGAAATGAGCGCGAAGCGCGCCACCGCCTTCACCTCGGCGGCGGTGAGGCCGCGGATCCACGCGTGCAGTTCCTCGCGCATCGCGAGCAGCAGCACCATCACCCCGGCCGAGACGGAGGCGAGGAGCACGTTGCCCGTGGTGGCAAGGAGGCCGAGCCCGAGCGTGATGAGCGCTGCGATCGTCGTGGTGGCGCTGACGCTCGCATTGCTGTCCTTCGCCATGTCGCGGACATAGCCGACAACAAGCGCCAGCGCGGCGGCGGCGACGAGCAGCACGGCCGGAAGCCGCGCTTCCGAAAGCATGATACCGGCAAGGCCGCCGAGCAGCCCGAGCAGCCCAAAAGTGCGGAAACCGGCGACGCGGCCGCCGGCGGGTTCGCCTCGCGCGCTCCAGCCGCGCTCTACGCCGACGAGCAGGCCGAGCGCGAGCGCAATGCCGAGATCGGCGAGCGGGGCGAGGTCGGTCACGTGTGTCTGTCCTCTCCGCGCCCATAGGGAATGCGGTCCCACACGCGCTCGTGGAAGATGTAGAGGATCAGTTTCGTCGCCACCTCGCCGCCGCCGATGGTGAGCGCCGTGAGCGGATGCCCGGTAAAGAGCAGTGCGAGGAGCGCGGTATCGAGGCTGGCGAGGACGCGCCAACTTGCGGCCTTCGAGCCGCTGCGGCGCAAACCTTCGATGCGTCGCCCGTGCCGGTCGGTCCGCACCGCCCAATGCATTCGCGACCAGAGCCGTTCGTGCAGGAAATAAAGCAGCGTCTTCGTGATCACCTCGGCTACCGCGATGTAGCCCGCTGTGTGCAGATTATCCGCCTGCGTCGCGGTTTCGCGCGCGCCGAGCAGCGGCGCGAGGAAGGTGAGAACGAGGAACGACAGGATCAGCGTGTCTAGCGTGCCGACGAAGCGCCACGAGACCGCCTTCGCGAGGCTACGGGCGCGGCTCTCGTGCGCATGGACGGGCGTGTTCGCGCTGTTTTCCCTTACCGCCATCGCATTCCCGTAACCGCCTGCACCCAACGGCCCACTAGCATAGCGCCGCGACGCAGAAAGCACGAAAATCCCGACACAAGGCTTCGGCAAGGGGTGGATACACCGTTACGCGCTTGTTATGGCTGGGAAACGACGCGGCATTCGAGGGAGTGGAGCATGTCAGACTCGCGCATCGGTATCGTCAAGCGGATCATCTGGCCGGCGAAGGCATCGCTCTTCGCGATCATCGGCGGGGCAGTGGGGCTCTTCGGCGATCTTGTGAACTTCTTCGCGGAATTTCTATCCGCCGACGTGCTCGTGCTGATTTTTGCGGTGATCACCGGCATCGCGGCGCTGCTCTGCCTGCAGCGCGCGTTCATCGTGAACGCAGCGGACGAAGGCGCCGTGGAAGCGGTTGTGCAGTGCGCACCGTGCGACGCGTTTCGCTTCGGCCTGTTCGCGACTGCGGCGTTCCTTTTGCTGATGCTGGTGGGGCAGGGCCAGTCCGCGACCGAGGCTGTCGGGCGACAGCTCGGGCTCATCAAGGAAGATACTGCGGTGATCCGCGATCAGGTGGGCGACCTTCATGCGATGGCGCAGCCGCAGATGATTATCGATGATCCCGAATCGGCCGCGGACCATTTCAACAACGCCTGGATCTATCACATGATGCAGCGCAATCCGGCGAAGGCCTTCGCCGAGATGCAGGCGCTGTATGCCGAATATGCGCCGAAGAAGCTGGACGCCGCGCAGCTGTATTTCGACGCGGGCAATGCGGTTACCGGCCGCACCAAGCTGGTGGAGGACATGCAGGCGCTGGCGCGGAAAACCGGCGATGTCTCGCTGATGGTGGTCGCCGCGCGCGCTGCGCCGAGTGGCGAAGCAGGCGATGCGATGGCCGCGGAGGCGCAGAAGCTGGATCCCGACTATCCGTTCGCGTGGTGGGACATCATGCGGCCGAAGCCCGTCCGCATCCCCGACATGAACCAGCGCGGCGCGGCGGCGCAGCGCGACCGGCTGATCGCCGAGCGCGATCTGATCGAGAAGTTCCGCGCGCTTTACAGCGCCCACCCCGCGCAGCACTGGTTTTTCCTGCCGCAGTACGCAGGCGACATGGAAGGCGTGGCGCGCCAGCAATCCGAAAGCATGGCCAATAACATCGCGAGCTATGACGATATTGCGAGCGGACGGCTCGCGCAGCGCGTGCGCGAGGATTATCAGAACAGAAACCGATAGGGTTTTTGGTCCCTCTCCCCGATGGGGAGAGGGAAGGTTGGGTTAGCGGCCCTGGCGGCGTTGGCCGCCGCCCGGATTGCCGCGACCGCCAGCGTTGCCGCCGCCGTGGGCGGGCTTCGCCGAATATTTCGGCTTGGGCGCGCCGAAATGACGGCGCTGGCCGTCGGCGCCTTCGCGGCGCTCGCCACCGGAGCGTTCACCCCCGGAGCGCTCGCCGCGATGGGCGGGCGCGCCGCGATGACCGCCGTCGCGGCGGCCGTCACGACGCTCGCCGTGCGAGAAGCCGCGCTGGTCGCCGCTGTTGCCGTCGGTGCGAGCGACCGGCTTCGCGAGCGCGGCGGCGCGGGTGAGGAAATTCTCAGGCAACGGCATCGGTTCCAGCTTCTGACGGACCAGCCGTTCGATGTCGCGCAGGTAGCTTCGCTCGTCACCGTCCGATACCAGTGCGATGGCGATGCCCTCGCGGCCGGCGCGCGCTGTGCGGCCGATACGATGGACATACTGCTCCGGCACGTTCGGCAGCTCGAAGTTGAACACGTGGCTGACACCCGGCACGTCGATGCCGCGCGCGGCGATGTCGGTGGCGACGAGGATCTTGACCTCGCCCGAGCGGAACAGGCCGAGCGCGCGCTCGCGCTGCGGCTGCGACTTGTTGCCGTGGATCGCTTCGGCGGCGATGCCCGCACCCTTCAGGTGGCGGACGACGCGGTCAGCGCCGTGCTTGGTGCGCGAGAAGACAAGGCCGCGATCCATGTCCGCGCCCAGATCCTGGAGCATGATCGTGAGAAGCGCCTGCTTTTCGGACGCGTTCACGTGGATGACATGCTGCGCGACACGCTCGGCGGTTGTCGCCTGCGGCTTCACCTCCACCTTCTGGGGGTTGGTGAGGAACTGCGCGGCAAGCTCCGCGATCGCGGGCGGCATGGTCGCCGAGAAGAACAGCGACTGGCGCTTCTTCGGCAGAATGCGGACGATGCGGCGCAGCGCGTGGATGAAGCCGAGGTCGAGCATCTGGTCGGCTTCATCGAGCACGAACACCTCGACCTGCGAGAGATCGAGCGCGTTCTGATCGACGAGATCGATGAGACGGCCGGGCGTGGCGACGAGGATGTCGACGCCGCGCTGCAGCGCGCGCACCTGGCGCCCGATCGGCACGCCGCCGAACGCCGTGGTGATGGTGAGACGCAGGAACTTGCCGTAGGTGCGGAAGGATTCGGCGATCTGGCTGGCAAGCTCGCGCGTCGGCGCCAGCACCAGCATCCGCGCGGCGCGCGACTTCAGCGGCTTGTACGTCTGCGACAGGTAATCGAGCGAGGGCAGCGCGAACGCCGCGGTCTTGCCCGTGCCGGTCTGCGCGATGCCGAGGAGATCGTGACCCTGCTTCAGGATCGGGATCGCCTGACGCTGGATCGGCGTCGGGACGGTGTAGTTCGCTTCGGTGAGCGCCTTTTCGATGCGCTCGCCAAGGCCGAACTGGAGAAAATCGGTCATTTCAGTCTTTCAATAAACGGACCCATGCCGCGCTGCCGGAATTGGCGCGCGGACGCGGGTGCGGTGTCGTGACGACCCGCGTGACGAGGGGAAGCCGGTGGGCCGAACCGTCTGAAGACGCGCGCTCAATTCCCGAAAGAAGCGATCACGCCGGGCGCGTCAGGGCCTTGCGGCCGACGTTCGGTCACGGCGGCATGTGGCGGAAAAATGTGGCGGCGTCAAGGCGCTGCGCCAAAACGAAGACGGGCGCCCGTTGCCGGACGCCCGTTTTGCGTGACGAAGATCGTGAGTTCAGCCGCGGCGGCGGCGCGCCATGCCGAGACCCATCAAGCCAAGGCCGAAGAGGCCGAGCATCGCGGGTTCCGGAACGTCGACCGGGGGCGGCGTTTCCGGGTTGTAGCGCTTCACGATCGAGTAGTGCGAAACGTCCTTCGATGTGCTGGCGCCCGGCAGGTCGAACGGCGGATCGGTAAACGGGGTGGACCAGCCGCCCGACGAGAACTCTTCGTTGAAGAGGAACCCGGTGAGGTGCGTGCTGTTTCCGCTCTTGAACACGATCATGTAATCGTAAGCGGCGAAATCGACGCCGTTGATCGTCCACGTGCCCGAACCACCCGCGCCGTCCGCGAGATTGATCTGCGTCTGGCCGTTGTCCGTCCAGTCGCTGAAGCCATAGAAGGCTGAGATGTTGATGTTGGTGAGGTTTGCGACCGTGCTGTTGCCCGTCGCATCATCGTACTGACAGGCGTCAACTGCCGTTTGGCTGCCGTTGAAAACTTTGGACGTGCCGTCCGCAATGTGTGCGGCGGGGCAGGTCACGAGGGTAGCGCTGGCGGGGGCGCTGAAAGCGGCCATTGTGCCAAGCGCGGCAGCGGAAAGCAGAAACTTGTTCATCGTTTGTCTCCTGCCGGGGGCGTTGTACTTCTGCCATCCCGGTTCACATGCGAAACAAAGCAACCCTCATGCCAAATGCTGCATCTTGCGGAAATCCAATGGTTGCGAGTGATTTTCAATAACTTTCGTAAAAATCTCCGACACTTTTGGCCCCTCAGTCGGTTGGGAAGCCCCGGTTCCTCAGCAGTGCCTCGACCTGCGGATCGCGGCCGCGGAACGCGCGGTAGGCTTCGGCGCGGTCGATGGCGTCGCCGGTTGCAAGGATGATGTCCTTGAACCGCTTCGCGGTCGCCGCATCCCACGGATCGCCCGCCTCCTCGAACGCCGCCCACGCGTCCGCCGCCATCACGTCCGACCAGAGGTAGGAGTAATAGCCCGCCGAATACGCGTCCGACGAGAACAGGTGGCCGAATTGCGGCAAGCGGTGCCGCATCACGATTTCGCGCGGCATCCCGATCTCGCCGAGGATGGTCTTTTCAGCCTGCGCTGGATCGATTTTGCCCGACGGGTCCATGTGGATCTTCATGTCGACGATGGCCGAGCCGAGGAACTCGACCGTCTCGAAGCCCTGGTTGAAGGTTTCCGCGGCCTTCAGCTTGTCGATCAGCGCCTGCGGCATCTTCGCGCCGGTCTTGTAGTGGCGCGCATAGGTATCGAGGATATCGGGCGTCAGCACCCAGTTCTCGTGCACCTGGCTCGGGAACTCCACGAAATCGCGCGGCGTGCCGCCGAGCGAGGGATAGGTGGTGTCGTTGGCGAGCGCGTGGAGCGCGTGGCCGAATTCGTGGAACAATGTACGCGCGTCATCAAGGCTGATCAGCACCGGCTCGCCCGGCGCGCCCTTCGTGAAGTTGTTGTTGTTGGAGACGATCGCGTCACGCTGGCGCCCGCCGAGCTTGTCCTGCCCGCGATAGGTGCTCTGCCAGGCGCCGGAACGCTTGTACTGGCGGGCGAAATCGTCGCGGTAGAGATAGCCGACGTGCGTGCCGTCCGCCGTGTTCGTGACGTGATAGACACGCACGTCCGGGTGGAACGTGGGCAGCGTGCCGGTGATTTCCTTGAAGCTGTAGCCGTAGAGCTTGCCCGCCATGTGGTAGGAGGCGGCGATCATGTTCTCGAGCTCGAAGTAGTTCTTGAACTCGTTCTGATCGAGGTCGTAGCGCGCCTTGCGGACCTTCTCCATGTAGTAGCGGTAGTCCCACGGCTCGATGGTGATCTTCGCGCCCTCGCTGTCCGCGAGCTTCTGCATGTCGGCGACTTCCTCGGCGACCCGCGCCCGGGCGGCGGGCCAGACGCGCATCAGGAGGTCGAGGCCCTTCTGCGGGTCTTTCGCCATCGTGTCCGACATGCGCCAGTGCGCGTGGCTCGGGTAGCCGAGCAGCTTTGCACGGTCGGCGCGCAGCTTCACGATCTTGCGGATATCGTCGTGCGTGTTGCTGGCGTTCGCATTGTCGCCGCGCATGATGAAGGCGCGCCACACCTTCTCGCGCAGCGCGCGATTGCTGGAGAAGGTGAGGAACGGATCGACCGCCGAACGCGTGTTGACGACGACATAGCCCGGCAGCTTGCGTTCCGTGGCGGCGGCCTTGTAGCCGGCGACGAGCGCAGGCGGCAGACCGCCCAGATCGCCCTCGCCAAGCGTGACCCACGTGTCTTCGTCCGCCTGCACCTTGTTGCTGAAATCGTTGAAGAGCGTGGCGAGCTGCTGGTTGAGCTTGCCGAGTTCGGCCTGCTTTTCGGGCGGCTGGCTGGCGCCGCTGCGCACGAAATTCTCGTAGCTCTTTTCAACGAGGCGCTTCTGTTCGGCATTGAGGCCGCTCGTCTCGCGCGCGTCGTA
Source organism: Sphingosinicella sp. (assembly GCF_013911755.1). GTDB lineage: Bacteria > Pseudomonadota > Alphaproteobacteria > Sphingomonadales > Sphingomonadaceae > Sphingosinicella. The sequence goes on along the minus strand of NZ_JACESP010000010.1, from coordinate 11,229 downwards.
AACCGCCTTCACGCGCTCGAAGAGCTTGCGGTTGAAGTTGACCTTGTCTTCCACCGCCGAAAATTGGGGCAGAAGCTCCGCCGAAACGGCTTGATGCGCGGGATCGTTCTTGCTCCAGCTCATCACGAAGAACAGCGTGGCGAGGCGGTTCAGCGCTTCGCCGCTCTTTTCGAGGGCTTCGAGCGTGTTCGCGAAGGTGGGCGGGGCGGGGTTGTTCGCGATGGCATCGACTTCGGCGAGCATCTGCGCCGAGGCTTTGTCGAACGCCGGCTTGAACAGAGGCGTCTCCACCTTGTCCCACGGCGGCACGCCGCCGTTCGGGCCGGCCCAGTCGGCGAGCAGCGCATCGACGGCGGCGCTCGATACGGCTGCAGGGGGCGGGGTTTCGGCGGAAGCGGGGGCGGCAATGGTCATGGCGAGCGCGGCGGCGCCGGCGAGAAGGCAGGAACGAAGCATGGAACTCTCCAATGGAGGATTGCCGCCGCGTGCTTATGCATCATCCGGATTTGACCTGTGACAATGCGCTCGCTTGGCCGGACGGCAGACATGCCGCCATAATTGACGCCTGCATTCGCCGAGCGCAAGCGCTGGCGGCGAGTGAAAACAGTGCTTATGAGACAGGCTGATGCATCGGTTCGCCAATCCTGCCCGGTTCCTGAAGCTCGCCCGCCCGTTGACGGCGGCGGCGCTCGTGCTTGGTTTCGCGCTTACGGCGGCGGGCCTGTGGTGGGGCGCGTTCCACGCACCGCCCGATTATCTGCAGGGCGAAAGCGTGCGCATCATGTACCTGCATGTGCCGACCGCTTGGATTTCGATGGGGAGCTATCTCGGGCTCGGCATCGCGGGAATCACCATCCTCGTGTGGAAGCATCCGCTCGCCGAAGTGGCGCTGGAGGCGCTGGCGCCTGTCGGTGCGGTCTATGCGGGCGTCTGCCTGCTCACCGGATCGATCTGGGGGCGCCCGACGTGGGGTACATGGTGGGTGTGGGACGGGCGGCTGACCTCGATGCTGGTGCTGTTCTTCCTCTTCCTCGGCGTTGTCGCGCTGGCGGGTGCGTTCGACGAGCGCAGCCGGGGGGCGCGGGCAGCGGCGGTGCTCGCCATTGTCGGGCTCGTCAACCTGCCGATCATCAAGTTTTCGGTGGAATGGTGGAACACGCTGCACCAATCCGCCTCGATCACGCTCAAGGGGTCCAGTATTCACCCGGACATGCTCTATCCGCTGCTGACGAGTGCCGCGGGGCTCGGCCTGCTGATGGCGGCGGCAGTGCTGATGCGGATGCGCGCGATCATCGCCGAGCAGCGCATCGCCGCCCGCCGAGCCCGGCTTGCGGGAGACGCAGCATGAACGCGCTTCCTTTCGTGATCGCAGCTTATGCGGCCGGCGTCATCGGCATCGGCGGCGTGCTCGCATGGAGCTGGCTTTCGATGCGCCGCGCCGAAAAGGCGGCGGACGCGCTGCGGGGAGAGCGGCGATGAAACCCAAACACCAACGGCTCGCGCTCGCGGGCGCAGCAGTGGCGGCGCTCGGCATCGCGGCGGCGCTGGCGCTTCCCGCGCTGCAGGATCAGGCGGCGTATTTCTATGCGCCTGCCGACGTCGTGGCGAAGGGTGTGGCGCCGGGGCAGGCGATCCGGCTCGGCGGGCTGGTCGAAAAAGGCTCGCTGACGCGCAGCGCGGACGGGCTCACCATCCATTTCCGCGTTACCGACCGGCTGGAATCGGTGCCGGTGGACTACACAGGCATCGTGCCGGACCTGTTCCGCGAAGGGCAGGGTATGATCGCCGACGGCCGCTTCGACGCGGACGGGACGTTCAAGGCCGAAACGCTGCTCGCCAAGCACGACGAGAACTACATGCCGCCCGAGGTGGCGAAGGCGGTGGAGAGGGCCGAGGCGGCGGCGAAGGCGCGGCCTGAAAAACCGGCGCCCTAGAGTTCTTCGCCTTACAGCTGCATCGTTCGGCCCCTCGGCAGGTGGCACCCGCCGGCAATGACGGTCCAGATCATTTCGAACCCGGCGTCGGGCGGTTTTTCGCGGGGCCATGGATGCGCGGTTCACGTGGTACTGAGGTTCCCGTGCAGGCGGACGGCGATACGTTGCCGCACTCCCCACCACGATCTGCATTCACGACGGCGTGATTTTCTGCGCCTAAGGGCATTCTGCCGCCGCAGGCGTGACGAAAGCGCGCAAGCGGGCTGCATTGCGCGCGCGCCGGTGCTAAGGCGCTGGCAATGAGAATTCCGGGGCGGCGCCAACAGTGATTCCCGAGATCGGTCATGCAGCCTTGTGGCTGGCCGCAGGGCTTGCGCTCGCGCAGGCACTTGCCGGATTCCGCGCTGATGGCGGGCGCATCGCCGTGCCAGCCGCGCTGCTGCAGGGGGCACTCTGTGCGGTTGCCTTCGCGGCGCTGACGTGGGCATTCGTGAAATCCGATTTCTCGGTCGCGCTCGTTGCGGGCAACAGCCACACCGCGAAGCCCGAACTCTACAAATGGACGGGCGTGTGGGCGAACCATGAAGGCTCGATGCTTTTGTGGGTGTCCGTGCTCGCCGTGTTTGGCGCGCTCGCTGCGATCCGCGCGAAGGGGCTGGGCGAGCGGTTCCGCACGGTGATGCTCTCCGCGCAGGGGTTCATCGCTCTTGGCTTCTACGCCTATCTGCTGATCGCCTCGAACCCGTTCGCGCGCATCGTTCCCGCGCCGATCGAGGGCTCGGGATTGAACCCGCTGCTGCAGGACCCCGGCCTCGCGTTCCACCCGCCGCTCCTCTACATCGGCTATGTCGGGCTTTCGGTGACGTTCTCCTTCGCAGTGGCGGCGCTGGTGCTCAACCGGGTTACGCCGGAATGGGCGCGCGCGGTGAAGCCGTGGGTGCTCGGCGCGTGGAGCTTCCTGACCGCGGGCATCACGCTCGGCAGCTTCTGGGCCTATTACGAACTCGGCTGGGGCGGCTGGTGGTTCTGGGATCCGGTGGAGAACGCCTCGCTGATGCCGTGGCTGGCGGCGACGGCGCTGTTCCATTCGGTCGGCGTGCTCGCGGCGCGCGGCGCGCTCAAGAACTGGACGCTGCTGCTCGCGGTGGTCGCCTTCTCACTCAGCATGGTCGGCACGTTCATCGTGCGCTCGGGGCTCCTCACGTCGGTGCACGCGTTCGCGGTCGATCCGGAGCGGGGCGTGTTCCTGCTGATCCTGCTGGCGATCTACGTGGGCGGCGCACTGACGCTCTATGCGCTGCGCGCAGGCACCGTCACGGCGGGCGCGCCGTTCCGGCCGGTGAGCCGCGAGGGTAGCCTTGTCGTCAACAACCTCATCCTGTCGGCGGTGCTCGGCGTCGTGTTCCTCGGCACGCTTTATCCGCTGCTGCTTGAAGCCGCGACGGGCGAGCAGGTCTCGGTCGGTCCGCCGTATTTCCAGACCGCACTGCTGCCGCTGCTGCTGCCGCTCGTCGCGCTGATGGCGGCGGGGCCGCTGATGCGCTGGCGGGCGATGGACTGGGCAGGGCTCGGCCGACGACTTGTTCCGGCGCTGGTGCTCGGTGTCGCGGCGATCGGCGTTGCGCTGGCGCTCGGGATGCGAAGCCCGCTCGCGCTGGCGGGTGTCGCGCTTTCGGCTTGGCTCGCGGCGGCGAGCGTGATGATCTTCCGCGGACGGAAACTGAAGCGCATCCGGCGTATCCCGGCGAGCGTGTGGGGCACGGCGCTCGCGCACCTCGGTATCGCCGTCACCACGCTCGGCATCGCGGTGAGCGGCGCGGGGACGATCGAGACGCTGGCGAACCTTGCGCCGGGCGGTCGACTGAGCGCGGGGCCGTATACAGCGCAGGTCGACGATATCACGCCTGCGGCGGGGCCGAACTACACCGCGATCCGCGCCATGCTGAGCGTGACCGGACCGGATGCTACCACGGTGCTTGCGCCCGAACGGCGCACGTTCGTGAGCCCGGGCAACGAGACGACGGAAACCGACATCTGGCCACGCCTCACCGGAAACCTCTACGCCGTGCTCGGCCCCGGCGACGGTAGCGGGCGCTGGCAGGTGCGGCTGGTGTGGCAGCCGATGATCGCGCTCATCTGGATCGGCGGCATGATGGCCGCATTCGGTGGACTCATCGCGATGATGCAGGGCCGCAGGCGGCGGGAGGACACGGAATGACCGCAAGACGCATTGCGCTGATCGTGCCGCTCCTCATGTTCCTCGGCTTCGTGGCGCTTGCCGTTTACCGCATGGGCGCGCCGCAGCAGCGCGTGGTCGTATCGAAGATGGTGGGGAAGCCGGTGCCCGCGATGGACCTCGTCGGCATGGACGAACTGCACCCCGGCCTCAACGACGGCGACCTTCGACAAGGGACGGTGACGCTCGTGAACCTGTTCGCGAGCTGGTGCGCGCCATGCCGCGTGGAGGCGCCGCAGCTGAAGGCACTCGCCGACAAGGGCGTGGTGATCCACGGCATCGCGGTGCGCGACACGCCGGAGAACATCACGGCGTTCCTGAAGGATCACGGCGACCCGTTCCGCCGCATCGGCATGGACCCGAACAGCAAGGCGGTGCTGAACCTCGGCGCGTCGGGCCTGCCCGAGACGTTCCTGATCGACGGCAAGGGCATCATCCGCAAGCAATACATCGGGCAGATACGCCCCGAGCAGGTGGCCGAGATTCTGAAGGATATCGAGGAGGCGAAGGGCTCATGAAGGCGCTGCTGCCGCTCGCCTTTCTGGCGCTCACGGCCGCCGCGGAGGCGCCGGCGCTGCCGCCCGCGCAGGAGGCGGCGGCGCGTGCGCTGATGCACGAGCTGCGCTGCCTCGTCTGCCAGCACCAGTCGATCGCCGACAGCGACGCCGACATGGCGGCGGACATGCGCGCGGTCGTGCGCGAGCGGATCGCGGCGGGCGAGACTCCCGAACAGGTGAAATCGTATCTCGTCAGCCGCTACGGCGACTACGTGACCTTCGACCCGCCGAAGACGGGCGCCAATCTCGTGCTTTGGGCGGCGCCGCTGCTGTTCCTTGCGATCGGCGCTGTCGCCGTTTGGCGGCTCTACCGGAGGAAAGGCGCATGAGCGGCTGGATCGCCATCGCCGTGCTGACGCTGCTGACCGGTGCGGTGCTGTGGCGGATGAAGATGCCGCTGCTGCCGGTGGGATTTGCGCTCGCCGTGGGGCTTGCGGGTTATCTGCTGACGAGCAACCCGGCGCTGCCGAGCAAGCCGGCGCCGCCGCGTGCGATCGATGCCGACTCCGCGCCGCAGCTTGAAGCCGCACGCCGGCGGCTTCTGCAGAACACGGGTGATGTCGGCGCATGGCTGATGTTCGCCGATATCCTCAGCCGTCAGGGCAAAACGGAGCAGGCGATCGAGGGGCTTAGTCTCGCCGCGAAGGCGATGCCGGACGTCCCCGACCTATGGGTTGGCCTCGGCAACGCGCTGACGCGTCATGCCGGCGGCTTCATCACGCCCGCTGCGCGGCTGGCGTTCGGGCGGGCGTCGGCGATCGACCCCGCGCATCCTGGTCCACCCTATTTCCTCGGCCTCGCATGGCTGCAGGCGGGCGAGCCCGACGAAGCGCTCAAGGTCTGGCAGGATCTATACGCGCGCAGCCCGAAGGATGCGCCCTACCGGCCCGAACTCGAACGGCTCATGCGCGGCGCGCGCGCCATGATGGCTGCGGGCATCGACGGCGGCCGCTTTCCGGGCGCCGACGACAATGCGCCGGCGCTCGAACAGCGTTGAGCCAGGTCAGCAACAGTTTAGACAGCGATTCACGCTTCAGGTTGAATCAACCTGAAGCGATCGCGGTCTAGCGGATGCCGGAGATGACCTCCTTGAGCCTCAGCTTTTCTTTTTTCCATTGTGCGATGAGGATTTCGTCGGGCAGCGGTCGGTGGACTTCCTGATCAATCTGGCTTTCAAGGTTTGCGTGTTTTTCCGAAAGCGCAGCCAGGTGTGCGTCGACCATAGTCCGATCTCCTTTGCTCTGAAGTGCATCAGGATGAGCGAGTGGAACACATTTCGAAACGCTTGTCAGCGGGGAAGAGATGAAGCGCGCATTTACCACAATCTGTGGTGAGACAGGGTCGGTTCGTCCCCAGAATTTGGGCGATATGCCGGCCGCGCGTCAAAACGACTCGCAGCTGTCGCGCGCGCGCTTATGGTAGCGCCATGACCAGACGACTCGCGAACCGGTGGCCGGAGTGCAGACATCGTGGATGAAAGCGACGTGAGGGCCCGCCTCGAGTCGCTGCTCGAGGAACACCGCGATCTGGATGCCGCCATCGATGCCATCCGCATCCTGCCGGGCAGCGACCAGCTCCAGCTCGCCCGGATGAAGAAACGCAAGCTGCGGCTGAAGGACGAAATCGAAAGTCTGCGGGATCAACTGCTGCCGGACATCATCGCCTAGGATCGAAGGCCTTTCGGGTGTAGACTGCGCCGCATCGTTTCCCTGACAGGGAGGTGGTGCCATGACGAAGAGATATTGGTTCGCGGCCATTCTGGCCGTGCTTCCTGCCGCCGGGGGCGCTGATGCGGCTGTGACCATCCTCGGCGACGGCTATGCCCGCAAATGCTACGAGGCGGCCGAGTTCAACCGGGCCGGGCGCGCCGCGTTTACGGACTGCGACTTTGCGCTGAAGTTCGACAAGCTTTCCAGTTCCGAGCGGGCGGCGACGCATGTGAACCGCGGGGTCCTGTTCATGCAGGGCCGCGATTATGCGAACGCGATCGCCGACTACGACACGGCGCTCGGCATCGATGGCGATCTTGCCGAAGCCTATGTGAACAAGGGGATCGCAGTGTTGCATCGCGGCGGCAGCGAGACGGTCGCGGTCGATCTGCTGTCGCGGGGCATCGCGTTGACGCCCAGCCGCCCCGAGGTCGCGCTTTATGCGCGCGGCGTCGCACACGAAAAGCTCGGCCGGGTGCGCGAGGCTTACGACGATTATCGGCAGGCGGCAGCGCTGAAGCCCGACTGGGCCGAGCCGGCGAAGGAGCTGACGCGCTTCAAGGTGATCGAGCAATAAGGAGCGCATCCACGGCGCTGCCGCGGTGCGAAAGACGATGCGCAAGTTGTGTCGCGCACAAGGTTGCGTCGGAACACAGGGCGGCTAGAGATATTCTGGAACGAATCCTAGGATTTTGACCAGATTATGAAATTCGATTCCAAAGACAGGGCGATCCTTGAAATCCTGCAATGCGACGCGACGCTCTCGATTCAGGAGATCGGGGAGCGGGTCGCGCTGTCGGCGAACCCGTGTTGGCGCCGCATCCGGCAGATGGAGGAGGCCGGAATCATCGAGCGCCGTGTCGCGGTGGTGAACGCGCCGGCGCTGGGCCTTGCGATGACGGTGTTCGTTTCGATCCGCATCTCGTCGCACGACAAGGCGTGGCTTGAGCGGTTCGCCGCGGCGATCCGCGCGATCCCCGAGATCGTGGAATGCCACCGGATGAGCGGCGATGTCGACTATCTGCTGAAAATGCTGGTGCGCGATATCCAGCACTACGACCGCGTCTATCAGCAGCTGATCAGCGAGGTGCCGGGGTTGTCGGACGTCAGCTCCACCTTTTCGATGGAGCAGATGAAGGCGACGCCTGTTCCGGTGAGCGGGATGCCCGCCTAGGCCGCTGCGTCCGTTTCGCCGGCGCGCGCGAGGCGGGTCGGCAGGTAGGCGCGCAGGTAAGAAATCATTGCGAGCTTCGCTTCGGCGAGCGCTTCATCGGTGACGCGATCGTGATCGGCGACCGACAGCGAGAAGAACACGTCGGAAATCAGAAGCGCCTTGAAGAACAGTTCGCGTGAATCAGCAAGGCCGGGGAGGATGAACTGGCGACGCACGGCGGTCCAGAGTGCGGTGCCGAACCGAAAATCTTCCTTGCAGCCGGCGTGCTTGATTTCGGGGGGCGTGTGAGGCCCGAGCATCAGCTGGCGCGCCGCGCGGTTGCTGTTGAAGGCTTTCTGGTGATGCGCAAGCGACAGTTCGATGAGCGTTTCCCACTCGTCGACCTCGGGAAGCATCAGATCTTCGGCGGCCTGCACGATGGCAAGGGTGCGCACGAGCTCTTTCCACAGATCGCCGATCTCGGGGAAGAAATGATAGGCCGATGAGGCCGGGATGCCCGCGACCTCGGCAACCGCAATCATGCCGATCTGATCGATGTTCTGCGTGTCGAGCATGGCGCGCGCCGCTTCGAGGAGTTCGGCTCGCCGCACCCGGCCGCGCGCCTGTGTCGCCTTTCGCGCGGGCGGCCTGCTTTTCACGTTGATGTTCATCTGCCCCGTTTCCATCGTTTTCAGGATGTTGACAACCCCCCTGTTTTCATCAATAGTCGAAGAAATTCGATTTAAGTGCGAATGAGGGACGGGGATGGGTGCACGGCGGGCAGGGCGCGCATAACATCGTATTTTTCCTAAATAATTATATCCGATGCGCATGGCGAGACGCGATTTGAATTCTCGGCGCATTGGGTCAATGAAATATTAACTCGAAGATATACGGGTTAGTGTTCGAGTTCCTGAACGGGGCCACTGTAAGGTTCCGATCGTGAACGCGTGCATCCCGTACGAAATGATCCCGGAGCGATTGAATGCCGCAAAGCTATAATTTGGTGATTGATGGCCGGACTGCCCAGGCCAGCCGTCATTTTGACGTGACCAATCCAGCGAATGGAACAGTGTTCGCACATTGTCCCGCGGCGACCGCGGCCGATCTGGATGCAGCGGTCGCAGCGGCGCGGCGCGCGTTCCCGGGCTGGGCGGCAACGCCGGATGCGCAGCGCAAGGCGGCGGTGAACGCGATGGCGGACATCATCGAGGCGAACCTGGCGGAGCTTGCCGAGCTTGTGACGCTGGAGCAGGGCAAGCCGCTTGGCGGCATGGGTTCACAGTGGGAAATCGGCGGCGCGGCGGCGTGGACGCGGTACACCGCAAGCCTCGACCTGCCCGTGGAGACGATTCAGGACGACGCTGCCGGCAAGGTGACGCTGCACCGGAAACCGATCGGCGTTGTCGGTTCGATCACGCCGTGGAACTTCCCCGTGATGATCGCGATCTGGCACATCATGCCGGCGATCCGTGCGGGCAACACTGTGGTGCTGAAGCCTTCGCCCTACACGCCGATCGCGACGCTGCGGCTCGCCGAGCTACTGCAGGCGGCGCTGCCGCCGGGGGTGCTGAATGCGGTGGCAGGCGAGGACGAAATCGGCCGCGCGATGTCCGTGCACCCGGGGATCGACAAGATCGTGTTCACCGGATCGACGCGCACGGGCAAGCGCGTGATGGCGAGTGCGGCGGACACATTGAAGAGGCTGACGCTCGAGCTCGGCGGCAACGACGCGGCGATTGTGTTGCCCGATACCGATCTCGACGCGGCGACCGAGAAACTGTTCTGGGGCGCGTTCATCAACAACGGCCAGACCTGCGCGGCGATCAAGCGGCTCTACGTGCACGATTCGATCTACGACGAGGTGTGCAAGCGGCTCGTCGCGTATGCGGCGAACGTGAAGGTCGGCGACGGGCGCAATGCGGACAGCGTGCTCGGCACGGTGCAGAACCGGATGCAGTTCGACCGCGTGCGCACGCTGGTGGACGCCGCGATTGCGGACGGTGCGCAGGCACTGTGCGGCGGCGCGCCGATGGAAGGCGAAGGCCTGTTCTACCCGGTGACGATCCTTGCCGAGGCGAAGGACGGCATGGCCATCGTCGACGAGGAACAGTTTGGGCCGGCACTGCCGATCATCCGCTACAGCGATGTGGAGGATGCGCTTGCCCGCGCCAACGACAACCCGAGCGGTCTTGGCGGTTCGATATGGTCGGGCGACATCGACAAGGCCGCGGCACTTGCGAGCCGTCTCGAATGCGGCAGTGCATGGATCAACAGCCACAGCATGGTTCGTCCGGACGCCCCCTTCGGCGGGGTGAAGCAATCGGGCATCGGCGTCGAATTCGGCGCACTCGGCCTTGCCGAGTTCACGACTGTGCAGGTGATCCATCGGTGAGCGGAATCGGCCTCGACGCGATAGAGCACGCGTCGCGAGACGAGCTATCGGCGTTGCAGCTGGAGCGTCTGCGCGGGAGCCTTGCGCATGCGTATGCGGGGAACCCGGCGTACCGGGCGAAGTTCGACGCGGCGGGGGTGCATCCTGACGACCTGAAGTCACTCGGTGACCTTTCGAAGTTCCCGTTCACGACGAAGGCGGATCTGCGCGACGCGTACCCGTTCGGCTTCTTCGCAGTGCCGCAGGAAAAGCTCTCCCGCATCCACGCCTCGTCGGGGACGACGGGGAAGGCCACCGTGGTGGGCTACACGAAAGCCGACATCGACACGTGGTCGGGCCTCGTCGCGCGGTCGATCCACGCGGCGGGTGGTCGCCCGGGGATGAAGGTGCACGTCGCCTATGGCTACGGCCTCTTCACCGGCGGTCTCGGCGCGCACTACGGGGCGGAGGCGCTGGGCTGCACGGTGATCCCGATGTCGGGCGGGCAGACCGAGAAGCAGGTGCAGCTGATCACCGACTTCGCGCCTGAGATAATCATGGTGACGCCGAGCTACATGCTGGCGATCCTCGACGAGTTCCGGCGGCAGGGCATCGACCCGGCGAAGTGTTCGCTGAAGACGGGCATCTTCGGCGCCGAGCCGTGGACCGAGGCGATGCGCGCCGAGATCGAGAGCGCGTTCGCGATCGATGCCGTCGACATCTACGGCCTCTCCGAGGTGATGGGCCCCGGCGTGGCGCAGGAGTGCGTGGAGACGAAGGACGGTCTCACGATCTGGGAGGATCATTTCTACCCCGAGGTGATCGACCCAGAGACGGGCGCGGTGCTTCCCGATGGTGAAGAGGGCGAGCTCGTGTTCACCTCGCTCACCAAGGAGGCGATGCCGATCGTGCGCTACCGCACGCGCGACCTCACCCGGCTTCTCCCCGGCACGGCGCGCAGCATGCGCCGCATGGCGAAGATTACCGGCCGGTCGGACGACATGATGATCATCCGGGGCGTGAACGTGTTCCCGAGCCAGATCGAAGAGCACATCCTGTCCGTCCCCGCACTCGCGCCGCACTTCCTGATCGAACTCACCCGCCCGGACCGGATGGACATGGTGCGACTCTCGGTCGAGGCGCGCGAGGACACCGACGCGGCAACCCACGCCGAACACGCCTACACGCTCGCCCACCGCATCAAGACCATGGTCGGCATCAGCGTGAAGATCGACGTTCAGCCTGCGGGGTCGCTCCCGCGGTCAC
>NZ_JACESP010000001.1 GCF_013911755.1 Sphingosinicella sp. | reverse complement strand
GCGGAGCTACGACATCGCTCGCCATGTGCCAGATCCCGATCGACAAGGTCTGCGACAAGGACGGCAGGGGCTACGACGCCTACGGCTACGATATGGACTCGGCCGATGACGAAGGCATGGTGGCCTATAGCGGCGGTGGTTACGGCGGCGGCGGCGGCGGTTACGGCGGCGGCGGTTATGGCGGCGGCGGCAAGACCAAATGCTACGCTCCCCCGCCCAAGGGTTACTACTACGGCCAGGAACTGATCGACTATCAGCAGTCCGGCAGGCTGCCTGACGGTATCTATTCAACGAAACAGTTCGACGCCCACCTCAAGTACATCAAGAACCTGAAGCCGGGTCAGAACGGGTTTACCTGCCTCACCTCGCTCGTTCACAAACTCTGACGGAGGGCATCGACGTGCGCTACCGCGCCGCGGCGCGGGAAGCCTATGTCGTGCGCCCTGTCGATGACCTCACGCTCGTCTATCATCGGCCTTCGGGGATGACGCACGTCGTCTCCCCGGCTGTCGTCGCCATTCTCGACCTGCTACACGAGCGGACGCTCGGCATCGGGGAGGTTTGCGAACAGCTTGCACAGCATCATGATCTCGACGGCGATGGTGACGATATCGCCCGTGTTGTCGCCGCGCGCCTCGATGAAATGGCCGCGATGGACATTATCGACCGCATCGTATGACGCCTGACCGCTGGCCGTCCCGGACGCTGCGGATCGGCCCGGCGTCCTTCCATCTGCGCTCGCCCTTCCGGCGCGTCATCGACGAGGTGAACGCGCTCTACCGCGACTATCCGGCCGAAACGGCGGATGGCATCTACGATTATGCCGTGAGCGCCGTCCCTTCGAGCCCGCTGCGAAGGTGGGTGAACCCGAACCTGCGTCTCGAGTGCGATTTCGAACCGTTCGACACGTTGCCGCTGCCGGTCGAACTTGGGATGCTCGGGCTCGAAATGGGCATGAACCTGCAGATGGCGGTCGGCTACCGAAGGCATGTCGTGGTTCATGCAGCCTCATCGGCAAGCGGCGACAAGGCCGCGCTGCTGATCGGCGATTCGGGCGCGGGCAAGAGCACGCTGTCGGCCTTGCTGGCGTACCGCGAGGGCTGGCGTCATCTTGGCGACGAGTTCGCACTGCTCGATCTCGACGCGCCCCTGCTGCACCCCTTCCCGCGTCCCATCTCGCTCAAAAATGCATCGATCGCGGCAATGGAAGCCCGCGCGCCCGCCGACCGCTTCGGTCCGGTGCTCGAAGGCACGGTAAAAGGCACGATCCGGCACCTGCTGCCGCCCGCCGCGGCGATCGACGCAATGGAAACGCCCGCCGAGATCGCGCTCGTCGTCGCTCCGCACTTCCGCGAGAACGCCGCGCCGGCTTGGCGGCCGATGACACGGACCGAAACCTACGTGCGCCTCGCTGCCTCCTCGACCAATCAGGCGCTGATGGGGGAAGCCGGGTTCGAGGCCGTCTGGCGCTGTCTCGCGCACGCACCCGCCTTCGACATAATGTACGGATCGAGCGACGACGCGCTCGAACTTTTCGAGACGCTGTGGCGGAAGGTGACGGCATGACGCCGGCCGCAATCCTGCACCGCGCGCTTTCCGAGCCCGAATCGATGCGGGCACTGTCGGCGGACGGCTGGAACACGCTTATCCGCGTCGGTCGCGCCGAGCGGCTGCTGGGAACGGTCGCAGAGCGCGCCGTGCCGCTGTGGGATGCGCTTCCCGCGGGCGCATGGACATGCCTCACCGAAGAGCGCGACATCACCCGCGGCGATCATCTCGCCGCCCGGTGGGAAATCGACCGCGCCGGACTGGCGCTCAGGAATGTGGGCTGTCCCGTCATCCTGATGAAGGGCTCCGCATATCTCCATGCCGGGCTGCCCGCCGCGCAGGGGCGGCGAATCGGTGATCTCGACATTCTCGTGCCGCGCGCCGCGCTTCCCGCCGTTGAAGCCGCGCTGCTGGCGCATGGCTGGCTTCAGGCGAAGGAAAACGCTTACGACGACCATTATTACCGTACATGGATGCACGAGCTGCCGCCGATGGTGCACAAGGAGCGCGGCGGCGTGATCGACGTGCACCACACGATCCTGCCGCTTACGGCGCGGCTGAAGCCAGATGCCGACGCACTCATCGAAAGCCGCGTGGCTGTGGCGGACGGACTCTTCGTGCTCGGCCCCGCGGAGATGCTGCTGCACAGCGCCGCGCACGTCGCCTACGATGGAGAGTTCGAGGGTGGGACCCGCAATCTGTGGGACATTCACTGCCTCGTGAGCGACTTCGCGCAAACGCCCGGCTTCTGGGACCGGCTCACCCAGGCCGCCGACCGGCACCAGCTTCGCGTGCCGCTGTCACGCGCGCTGCGGCTTGCCCGGCGGCTTTACGGAACGGACGTGCCGGAAACGCTCGTCGGCCGCATGGACCTCGTCGATCGGCTCGCGCTCCGCAAGCTTCATGGTCGCGACTGCTTCGGCCACCAGGGCGCGAAGCTCAGCGACCGGCTGCTTTACATCCGGGGGCACTGGCTGCGGATGCCGCCGCTGATGCTGGCCGAGCACCTCGCGCGGAAAGCGTTCAGACGAAAAGAGCGGGCGCAACCCGTTTGAGCGTCGGCACGAGCGCATCGAAATGGTCGATCATCGCGTCCGCGCCGAGCGTGTCCGGCGGTACGTCGCTGTAGCCGAAGCTGGTGAGCACCACGGGAAGGCCTGCGGCCCGCGATGCTTCTACGTCGGGCCGCGAATCGCCCACGAACGCGGCACGCGCCGGATCGCCGCCCATCCGCGTCAGCGTTTCGAGGACGTGCGCCGGGTGGGGTTTCCGGACCGGCAGGCTGTCGCCGCCGAGGATCGCATCGAACAGATCGCCCCAGCCGAGCGCGTTGATGAGGTCGATAGCAAGCCGTTCGGGTTTGTTGGTGCAGATCGCGAGGCGGCCACCGGCATCGGAAAGCGCAGCAAGCGAAGCCGCGACACCCTCCCACGGCCGCGAGCCGACGCAGACATTGGCGCCATAATATTCAAGGAATACCGGCACGCCCACATCCAGCATCGCCTCATCACCGCCCCCGGTGAGTGCGAGACCGCGCTCGATCGTGCGGCGCGCGCCGTGACCGACCATGTGACGCACGGCTTCTGGATCCACCGCCGGGCGTCCGAAATGCGCCAGAACGTGGTTCATCGCCGCCGCAAGGTCCGGGGCAGTATCGACGAGCGTGCCGTCGAGGTCGAAAACGATGGAGGGAGGTGTCGGATTCATGCAAGCCTTTTGCCCGGCGTTATGGAAATGGCAATCCCGATATGGCACAGCGGCGCGAGGAATCGCCCCAGGGAATCGATTGAGTCTGTGAGAGTTTTATGAGCCGCCGGCCTGTCGCCGCCATCATCCTCGCCGCCGGAATGGGCACGCGGATGAAATCCGAAACGCACAAGGTGCTGCACCCCATCGGGGGACGGCCAATGCTGCTGCATTTGATGGCGAGCGTCGACGAGATCGTGCCGGAGCGCACGGTCGTTGTGGTCGGCGCGCGGCGCGAGCAGGTGGAAGCGGCCGTCGCGCATACGGCCGCGGTGGTCGTGACGCAGGAACCGCAGCTCGGCACTGCCCATGCCGTCCTTCAGGCAAAAGAGGCGCTCGCGGGCTTCGACGGCGATGTGCTCGTGCTCTACGGCGATGTGCCCTTCATCGAGAGCGCCACCATGCGGCTAATGCTTTCGAAGCTGAACAATGAGAAGGATACGCCTGCCGCCGTCGTTCTCGGCTTCCGCGCCGCCGATCCCGGCGCCTACGGCCGCATCGATGCAGACAACGGCGTGATCCGCAAGATGGTGGAGTTCAAGGACGCCTCAGCTGCAGAGCGTGCCATCGACCTATGCAATTCGGGGCTTCTCGCCGTTCGTTCCGCCGACCTCTGGCCCCTCCTCGAACGTGTCGGCAACGACAATGCGGCAGGCGAATACTACCTGCCCGACATCATCATGCTTGCGAAGGCGGACGGGCGCGTATCGCGCGTCGTCGAAACCGCAGAGGCTGAAGTGATGGGCATCAACAGCCGCGCCGAACTCGCGGTCGCCGAGGCACGCTTTCAAAGTGAGCGCCGAGCCCATTTCATGAAGGAAGGCGTCACGCTCACCGATCCGGGCAGCGTGTTCTTTGCCTTCGACACCAAAATCGCGGCCGACGTGAGCATCGCGCCGAGCGTTGTCTTCGGCCCCGGCGTTTCCGTGGGCGCAGGCACGCGTATCCATGCCTTTTCGCATATCGAAGGCGCGAAGATCGGCGAAAAGGCGGAAATCGGACCCTATGCCCGCCTCCGCCCGGGCACCGACCTCGCGATGGGCGTCAAGATCGGCAACTTCGTCGAGACGAAGAAGGCTGTCTTCGCCGAGGGCGCGAAGGCGAACCACCTCTCCTACGTCGGCGATGCCACGGTAGGCGCAAAGGCGAACATCGGCGCAGGCACGATCACCTGCAACTATGACGGTTTCTTCAAGTACAAGACGGAGATCGGCGCGGGTGCCTTCATCGGCTCCAACAGCGCGCTCGTCGCGCCGGTGAAGATCGGTGACGGCGCCATCGTCGGCGCGGGCTCGGTGATGACGAAGGATGTGGAAGCCGACGCGCTCGCAGTGGCGCGCGGTGTTCAGGACAGCAAACCCGGCTGGGCCGCGCGATTCCGCGAGGCGATGACGGCCAAAAAGAAAGCGGCGAAGTAATGTGCGGCATCATCGGCATTCTCGGTAAAGGCGACGTCACCGACCAGCTGGTCGCGGGCCTCCGGCGGCTCGAATATCGCGGCTATGATTCGGCGGGCGTCTGCACGATCGTGGATGGCCACTTCGAGCGCCGCCGTGCCGAAGGCAAGCTCGACAACCTCGCGAAGAAGCTCGCGCTCGACCCCCTGCCCGGCCACATCGGCATCGCGCACACGCGCTGGGCGACGCACGGCGCGCCGACGGAGGACAACGCGCACCCGCACATCGTCGGCGACGTAACGCTCGTCCACAACGGGATCATCGAGAACTTCAAGGAACTGCGCGACGAACTCTCCGCCGAGGGCCGCACCTTCGCCAGTCAGACCGACACCGAGGTCGTCGCCCACCTCGTCGCGCGCGAACTTGAGCATGGCAAGACGCCGATCGAGGCGGTGCAGGCTGTGCTGCCGCGCCTCCACGGCGCCTTCGCGCTTGCGATGATGTTCAAGGGCCGGGACAACCTGCTCGTCGGTGCCCGCCTTGGCGCGCCGCTCGTCGTCGGGATCGGGGAGGGCGAGAACTACCTGGGATCCGACGCGCTCGCGCTCGCGCCGATGACGCAGAAGATCGCCTATCTCGAAGAGGGCGACTGGGCCGTGCTCAGCCGTGAGAAGATCGAGATCTTCGATCGCGACAATACTCCCGTGACGCGTGAAGTGACGCTTTCGGGCGTTTCCGGGGCGATGATCGACAAGGGCAACCACCGCCACTTCATGCAGAAGGAGATCTTCGAGCAGCCGGTCGTCGTGGCGCAAACACTGCAGGCCTACCTGAAGCCGCTCGACGGCAAGGTGGCCCTCCCCATCCCCGAGTTCGACCTCGCCGAAGTGAAGCGCGTGACGATCGTCGCCTGCGGCACCAGCTACTACGCCGGCCTCGTTGCCAAATACTGGTTCGAAAAGTTCGCGCGCGTGCCCGTGGACATCGATGTCGCATCCGAATTCCGCTACCGCGAACCGGTGCTGGACCCGGGCGGGCTCGCGCTCTTCATCAGCCAATCAGGCGAGACGGCGGATACGCTCGCCGCGCTCCGCCACTGCCGCGCGGAAGGCCAGAAGATCGCGGTCGTCGTCAACGTGCCGACCAGCTCGATGGCACGCGAGGCAGACCTGCTGCTGCCGACCAATGCAGGCCCGGAGATCGGCGTCGCCTCGACGAAGGCGTTCACATGCCAGCTTGCCGTGCTCGCGGCGTTTGCCGCCAACCTCGCGCGCGCCAAGGGCAAGATGACCGCCGAGGAGGAGCGCGAGATCGTGAAGCACCTCGCCGAAGCGCCCGCCGCGCTCAACGCCGCGCTCGCGCATGACGAGGAGATCGAGAAGATGGCGCCCCTCGTCGCGGCAGCGCGCGACGTGCTCTACCTAGGCCGCGGCCCGGACTATCCGATGGCGCTCGAAGGCGCACTGAAACTCAAGGAAATCAGCTACATCCATGCCGAAGGTTATGCGGCAGGCGAGATGAAGCATGGCCCCATTGCGCTCATCGACGACAGCGTTCCCGTCATCGTCATCGCGCCCTCGGGACCGCTCTTTGAGAAGACCGTGAGCAACATGCAGGAGGTTGCCGCGCGCGGCGGCCGCATCGTGCTGATCTCGGACGCGGCGGGCATCGCCAAGGCCGGGGACGGCGCAATCGCGACGATCGAGATGCCGGACTGCCATCCCCTCATCCAGCCGCTCGTCTACGCCGTGCCCGTGCAGCTCCTCGCCTACCACGTCGCAGTCGCGAAAGGCACGGACGTCGACCAGCCGCGCAACCTTGCCAAGTCCGTCACCGTCGAATGAAGACGCTCTCAGGCGGCTGCCATTGCAAGGCGGTGCGTTTCGAGGTGGACGTATACGAAGGCGTCATCCCGCTGCTCGACTGCAACTGCTCGATGTGCTCGGCGACGGGTTTTCTGCATCTGATCGCCACGCAGAACGCATTCCGTCTGCTGTCGGGCAGCGACAATCTCGGCGAGTACCGTTTTGGTGAAGGGATCGCCCGCCACCTCTTCTGCAAGACCTGCGGCATCAAGAGCTTCTACGTGCCGCGCTCGCACCCAGACGGGTACAGCGTCAACGCGCGCTGCCTTGATGATTATGCATCGCTGAGCTTCGCCATCGAGGCCTTCGACGGCCGTAACTGGGAAGCCGCCCGGGAACGTCTCGGCTAAAGCGCTTCGCCGACGATCTCGCGAAGCAGGACTTCAAGCTCCGTGATCTGGAACGGCTTGCTTACGAGCCGCGCATCGCCGTGCGTTTCCGGCAGCATCGACGCACCGTCGTATCCCGTGGCGAACACGAACGGCACGCCGCGGCTCTTGAGCACATCCGCGACCGCCCAGCTCATCTCGCCGTCGAGGTTTACATCAAGGAGCGCGATATCCGCATCCGTCGTTTCGGCAAGTGCGAGTGCCTCCGCAAGCCGGGTGGCCGGGCCTTCCATGTCCCAGTCCATATCCTCGAACAGTGTTTCGAGCGACATGGCGACAAGCGGTGAATCTTCCACCAGTAGAACCTTGCGCCGGGCAGATATGTCCTGGGGCGCCGTTGCGACCGTTGTCATCTCACCTTACCTTCTCCGCGTCGGCCGCCATGTCAGCCGAACGCTACACAGCCGTAATCTACTGCCACAAAGGGCCGGACCGCAAATATGAACGCACACGACTACGATCTTTTCGTCATCGGCGCCGGGTCGGGCGGCGTACGCGCGGCGCGGATTTCCGCGGGCCACGGCGCGCGCGTGGCCATTGCCGAGGAGTATCGTGTCGGCGGCACGTGCGTGATTCGCGGCTGCGTACCGAAGAAGCTGCTCGTTTACGGCGCGCACTTCGCCGAAGACCTTGAAGATGCGCGCAACTTCGGCTGGACGGTGGAAGCGAAGCGCTTCGACTGGGTAACATTGCGCGACAACGTGCTGTCGGAGGTCGATCGGCTCAACAAGGCCTATATCTCAACGCTCGAAAGCCAGAAGGTGAAGATTCTTCTCGGCCGCGCCGTGCTGGAGGACGCGCACACGGTGCGGATCGGTGACAAGACCGTCACCGCCGACAAGATCCTGATCGCTACTGGCGCGCGCCCAGGCCTGCCCGACTGCGAGGGCGCTGAGCACGGCATCACCTCCAACGAGGTGTTCCATCTGGAAGCACTGCCGAAACGCGTCGTGATCGCTGGCGGCGGCTATATCGCCAACGAATTCGCGGGCATCTTCAATGCTTTGGGCGTGAAGGTGACGCTGCTGCTACGCGGCGACCGGCTGCTGCGCGAATACGACCAGCAGCTCGCCGAGCGCCTGCAGGCGATCAGCACCGCGAAGGGCATCGACTTCCGCTTCAACGCACCGTTCCGCAAGGTCGAGAAGCAGGCTGACGGAAGCCTTCTCGTCCATGCCGGGAAGGATACACCGATCGAGACCGATCTCCTCGTCTACGCAATCGGCCGGCCGCCCAACAGCGCCGGGCTGGGTCTTGAGGCGATTGGCGTCGAACTGGCCGAAAACGGTGCGATCAAGGTCGATGCGGACAGCCGCTCCACTGTCGAGAACATTTATGCCGTGGGCGACGTGACCGACCGTGTCCAGCTGACCCCGGTCGCGATCCGCGAGGGCCACGCGTTCGCCGACACCGTGTTTGGCGGTAAGCCGTGGCGTGTCGATCATAGCTGCATCCCGTCCGCCGTGTTCAGCCATCCGCCGATCGCCGCCGTCGGCCTCACTGAATCGCAGGCGCGCAACGCCTATGGTTCGGTGCGGGTCTACGCCTCGGACTTCCGGCCGATGAAGAACGTGCTGGCGGGCCGGAGCGAGCGGTCGCTTTACAAACTGGTCGTCGATGAAGCGTCGGGCCGCATCCTTGGCGCGCACATGATCGGGCCTGAGGCGGCCGAGATCATGCAACCGCTCGCGATTGCCGTGAAGGCAGGGCTGACCAAGGCACAGCTCGATGAAACCGTCGCCATTCACCCGACGATGGCGGAAGAACTTGTCTTGATGCGTTAGAGCCTGTCTAAATGGCGAGCGCGTGATTGGGGTCGACGACGGCCTCGATCATGCGATCGACCTCGCTGTGCGCGATGCGCAGCTGGCCGTCGATGAGCAGCATCGACAGGCCGTGCACCAGTGACCAGGCGCGGAGTGCCGCCTTGCGCCGCATCGCGGACGAGAAGCGCGGACCCGCGAGACGGGCGACGGCATCCTCGATGTTGCCGGTCAGCGGTTCGATCGCGAACATCAGCGCGGCATCGCGGCTGGAATCGATCTGGTCGCTGAACATCAGCCGGAAAAGCGCGGGATTGCGGACCGCGAAGCGCACATAGGCACGGCCCATCTCTGCGAAACGCACCGGCGTTACCACGGCGTTCGAGACCGGCTCGATCTGAACGGCGGTGAGGCGTTTGAACCCCTCGATGGCCATCGCGGTAAGGAGCGCTTCTTTAGAAACATAATGGCGATAGACGGCTGCGGGGCTCACCCCCACCTCTCGAGCGACTTCGCGGAGCGCAAGCTCTGCACAGCCGCGCCGTTCCAGAAGCTCCAGACCGGCGTTCAGAAGGGCCTCCTGAAGGTTGCCGTGATGGTAGCTGCTTGGTGCCTTGCGTTCAAAAACCGGCGACTGTTTCAGCATCGGAGTTCCCCCTCGCCTCCCCGGAACATGTGAACAATGTACGCATCAATAGTTAATATCAAGTGCATTCATTGCCTTAGCCCTTCTTTTTGCGACGAAGTGTTACAAGAGCATTAACCACGTCGCAAAAAACACGTCTTTGGAGCGCCCCGTGGCCCAAAAAAGCATTGCTTGCGCTCGTGCAAGTGACACGCCAAAAGGCGCCCGATGAAGACGTCCGAGCGATCCTGGGCCCCGGCCAGCTGGCGCAATTCCGAAGCGCGGCAGCTTCCCACTTATCCGGACACGGCTGCCCTTGCGGCCGTGGAAAGCGAGCTTTCGAGCTATCCACCGCTCGTCTTCGCGGGTGAGGCACGCGCGCTTGAAGCCCAGCTTGCCGATGTTGCTGCGGGCAAGGCTTTCCTGCTCCAGGGCGGCGACTGCGCGGAAAGCTTCGCCGAGTTCCACCCGAACCATATCCGCGACACGTTCCGCGTGCTCCTGCAGATGGCGGTGGTGCTGACCTTCGCCAGCCGGATGCCGGTGGTAAAGGTGGGCCGCCTCGCCGGCCAGTTCGCCAAGCCCCGCTCGGCGGACATGGAAGAGCTGAACGGTGTCTCGCTGCCGAGCTATCGCGGCGATATCGTCAACGACATCAATTTCGAGAGCGCCGCACGCGAACCGAACCCGCAGCGTATGCTGCGCGCGTACATGCAGTCCGCCGCGACGCTCAACCTGCTGCGCGCCTTCGCGCAGGGCGGCTTTGCGAACCTGCATCAGGTCCACAAGTGGAACCTCGACTTCGTGGGCCGCTCGCCGTGGGCCGAGAAGTACAAGGACGTCGCGGACCGGATCGGCGACGCGCTCGCCTTCATGGAAGCCTGCGGTATCAGCCCGGAGACGGTTCCACAGCTGAAGGGCACCGACTTCTACACGAGCCACGAGGCGCTGCTGCTCGGCTACGAGCAGGCGATGACGCGGCAGGATTCGCTGACCGGCCGCTGGTACGACACCAGCGCGCACATGCTGTGGGTGGGCGACCGCACGCGCTTCGAAGGCTCGGCGCACATCGAGTTCCTGCGCGGCGTCGGCAACCCGCTCGGCCTGAAGGCCGGCCCCAGCCTGCAGCCGGACACGCTCATCCGCCTGATCGACACGCTGAACCCGGAAAACGTGCCCGGCCGCATAACCATCATCAGCCGCTTCGGCCACGACAAGGTAGAAGCCGGCCTGCCGCCGCTCGTTCGCGCGGTGAAGCAGGAGGGGCGCCACGTCGTCTGGTCGTGCGACCCGATGCACGGCAACACCATCAAGTCGGGCAGCGGCTACAAGACCCGGCCATTCGACCGCATTCTCGCCGAGGTGCGCGGCTTCTTCGCGGTGCACCGCGCCGAAGGCACGCACGCGGGCGGCATCCACGCCGAGATGACCGGCCAGAACGTCACCGAATGCACCGGCGGCGCGATGGCGATCACCGACGAGGCGCTCGCCGACCGCTATCACACGCACTGCGATCCGCGCCTCAACGCCGGACAGAGCCTCGAACTCGCATTCCTGCTCGCCGAGTGCATCAAGACCGAGGTCGATCACGCCGCCCGCAATCAGGCCGCCGCCTAAGTTCCTGCTCCCCGCTTGCGAAGCCGCGCGGAATAGGGGATCGTCTGCCCCTTCCGAGGGGGAGAGATGACCATGCCGATCGAACTCTATCTGCTGGGCGCTGCCGTGGTGCTGGGCCTTGTCCACATCCTGTGGGCCGTGAACGTGAAGACCGCGCAGTACGGCATCGAATGGAACATGGGCGCGCGCGACGGCGAGATGCCGCCCTTGAAGCCGCTCGCCGGACGGCTGGCGCGGGCGCAGGCGAACTTCTTCGAGACCTTCCCGCTGTTCGCAGCGGTGTTGCTGGCAGCGGTCGCGGCGGACCGGCTCGGCTGGAAGACGGAGCTTGGCGCGCACCTCTATTTCTGGGCGCGGCTCATTTACCTGCCGCTCTATGCTGCGGGCGTCCCGAAGCTGCGGACGTTGGTGTGGCTCGCCTCGCTGGCGGGGGTGGTGCTGGTGCTGTCAGCGCTGCTGCTGGGCTGAACGCCCTGTCCCGGAACGGGACGCTATTTCCGTTGCGGCCAGCACTTCTCGCAGCGGCGCCAGCATTTGATGTTAGGCATTACGTCGGCAGGCCTTACGCCTGGCGGGGGATTGAGGCCGATGAGGATCTCGGGAGCGACGCCTTCGGGGGCGGCACTCTTGTGGCAGAACAGGCAGCGCTGGCGGTAGGTTTGGGGGGTGAGCGTCTGCTGCGATTGATGCGGCATCGCGGAGACGGAGGACGAGAGCGCCGCGAATGCGAGCGCCAGAAGACGCGAACGGTTTCTCCACATCACGGGTCGACCTCCAGAGAGAAGGATACTCTGCCCCGGAGGAGATACTTGTCAACCGTCCTAAATTGAACCTCTACCCCTCGTCGCCCATGCGGAGCGCGGCGATGAAGGCTTCCTGCGGGATGCTGACCGAGCCGTACTCGCGCATCCGCTTCTTGCCTTCCTTCTGCTTGTCGAGGAGCTTGCGCTTGCGGCTGATGTCGCCGCCGTAGCACTTGGCGGTGACGTCCTTGCGGAGCGCCGCGATCGTCTCGCGCGCGATCACCTTGCCGCCGATCGCCGCCTGGATCGGGATCTTGAAGAGGTGGCGGGGGATGAGGTCCTTCAGCCGCTCGCACATATGGCGGCCGCGCGCCTCGGCGGCGACGCGGTGGACGATCATGCTGAGCGCATCGACTGGCTCGTTGTTGACGAGGATCGACATCTTGACGAGGTCGCCCTCGCGGTAGCCGATCTGGTGATAATCGAAGCTCGCGTAACCGCGGCTGATCGACTTCAGCCGGTCGTAGAAATCGAACACCACCTCGTTCAAGGGCAGCTCGTAGGTGATCTGCGCGCGGCCGCCCACATAGGTGAGGTTCTTCTGAATGCCGCGCCGATCCTGACAGAGCTTCAGGAGCGAGCCCAAATATTCGTCCGGCACGTAGATCACCGCCTCGATCCACGGCTCCTCGACGAAATCGATCTTCACGACGTCGGGGTAATCGGCGGGATTGTGGAGTTCCTGCACGGTCCCATCCGTCATGTGCATCCGGTAGACGACCGAGGGCGCGGTGGTGATGAGATCGAGATCATACTCGCGTGTCAGCCGCTCCTGAATGATCTCCAGATGGAGAAGACCGAGGAAGCCGCAGCGGAAGCCGAAGCCGAGCGCAGCGGACGTTTCCATCTCGAAGCTGAACGAGGCGTCGTTGAGACGCAGCTTCGAAATGCTGTCGCGCAGCTTTTCGAAATCCGCCGCGTCCACTGGGAACAGGCCGCAGAACACGACGGGCTGCACTTCCTTGAAGCCGGGCAGCGGCACCTTCGCGGGATTCTTCACGGTGGTGATGGTGTCGCCGACGCGGGTTTCGGAAATGTCCTTGATCTGCGCGGTGATGAAGCCGATCTCGCCCGCCGCGATCTCGTCGAGCGTTTCGATCTTCGGACGCATGCAGCCGACGCGGTCGATCAGGTGCTCGGTGCCGCCGGCCATGAACTTGATGTTGAGCCCCTTGCGGATCACGCCGTTGACGACGCGCACGAGGATGACGACGCCGAGGTAGGGATCGTACCAGCTGTCCACCAGCATCGCTTCGAGCGGGGCGTCGCGGTCGCCCTTGGGCGGCGGGATCTTGTTCACCACGGCTTCGAGCACATCATCGATACCGATGCCGGACTTGGCGCTGGCGAGCACGGCTTCCGACGCATCGAGGCCGATGATGTCCTCGATCTCCGCCTTCACCTTCTCCGGGTCGGCGGCGGGCAGATCGATCTTGTTGATGACGGGGACGATCTCGTGATCGTGCTCGATCGACTGGTAGACGTTCGCGAGCGTCTGCGCCTCGACGCCCTGCGCGGCATCGACCACGAGCAGCGCGCCTTCGCACGCGGCGAGACTGCGCGAGACTTCGTAGGCGAAATCGACATGGCCCGGCGTATCCATGAGGTTCAGCGTGTATGTCTCGCCGTTCTTCGCCATGTATTCGAGCCGGACGGTCTGCGCCTTGATGGTGATGCCGCGCTCGCGCTCGATATCCATGTTGTCGAGCACCTGCTCCGACATCTCGCGGTCGGTGAGCCCGCCCGTCCGCTGGATAAGGCGATCGGCCAGCGTCGACTTGCCGTGGTCGATGTGGGCGATGATCGAGAAATTACGGATGTGCGCGAGATCGGTCATGGGAGAGGCCAATTACGGGCGCGCGCGGTTTTCGGCAAGCGCGGGGCCGCGCACTGTCGACGTTTTTTACACAGCTGAGGTACGCAAAAGGATCGCCCCGCTTTCGAAATGGAAAAACGGGGCCCAAATCCGTGACTTGTACGCGCACGCGCCGATTTGGCACGCGTTATGCTTTCCCCATGTTTTGACGATTGTGTCCGTTTGGCAGCGTTCCGCCGACGTGCGTACAAACACAGAGGGGATAAGATCATGCGTTACACAACCTCAATTCTGGCGGCCTGCGCCTCGCTCGCGATTGCGGGCACCGCCCAGGCGACCACCATCACCAACGGCGACCTCAGCATGGGCCTGTTCGACAACGGCGGCCTCGGTTCGGGCGGCGTTGGCTTCCGCCTCGCTGGTGCGGGCGACACCGGCGGCGACGCGATTTACCGCGGCTGCCTCTGCGAAGGCTGGGGTGCGGCTGCCAACGGCGATGGCAACCATTACGTTTATGGTGGCAGCTCGACCGGTTTCACGTCGGCGGCAATGTCGGACGTGACGGCGAGCAGCGCCAAGTCCACGGTCGTGACGTCCAACGGCCTCACCATCGTTCACAACTATTCCGCTGTGGATGGCGGTACGCTGTTCAAGATCGATGTGGTGATCACCAACACGGGCGCAGCCGCGGCAACCGACGTGCGTTATGCCCGCACGCTCGATTGGGACGTTGCTCCGGGCTATTTCGGCAGCAACTACACGTCGATCTACGTTCCGGGCGTCGCGCCGGAAGGAAATATCCTGCACACGTCGTCGAACCCGTTCGACGTGCCGAACCCGATGGTGACGCGTTCGCAGGAGGCCAACACCAACATCTCCGACTCGATCGGTGACAAGGGCAGCTACTTCATCTTCGGCTTCGGCGATCTCGAAGTTGGTGAATCGGCTGAATTCACCACGTACATCGGCGCTGCGTTCTCTGTTCGCACGCTGCTGGCAGCGTTCGGCGACGTTGATGTCGAAGCCTATTCCTACACGACGGCGAGCGATCGCCAGACCGTGTATGGCTACGGCTTCGCCGGTCTCGGCCTGCCGCCGATCGACGAAGTGCCGGAACCGGCTGCGCTGGCGCTGTTCGGTCTCGGTGTCCTCGGGCTGGGGGCAGCCCGTCGTCGCCGCAAGGCCTAAGACTTACAGTCTCGTCACGCGGAAGGGGTCGCCCGAAAGGGCGGCCCCTTCTCATTTGCGGCCTCGCGCGCCCAGAACGGCCAGTCTTCGGGAAGCGGCGCGCTGACGGAGACGGGTGCTTCGTCGCGGTAGGGAATGACGAGGCCCGCCGAATGCAACCGCATCGGGCCATCGCCATCGCCATAGACCGGATCACCCGCGATCGGCGCGAGCGCGTGGGCAGCGTGGACGCGGATCTGGTGCGTGCGGCCGGTTTCGGGGAAGAAAGCGACAAGCGCCTGCCCTTCGTGCGCGGTGAGCAGGCGCCAGCGTGTGGCGGCAGGCTTGCCGGCCGGATCGACAACCATGCGCCAACCCGCCTCCGCGCTCGAAACCTTGGCGAGCGGCGCGTCGATGCGGCCTTCGCCCTCCGGCACACCTTCGAGAAGCGCGAGATAGGTCTTGGCGATCCGCCCGTCCGCGAACAATTGACCAAGGCGCTTCGCGGCCTTGGGGTGCCGCGCGAGCACGAGGCAACCCGAGGTGTCGCGGTCGAGCCGGTGCGCGGGCTGCGGCAGGCGATGAAACCCGAAGGTGAGTTCGCCGAGGCGTTCCTCCAGACTGCGGGGCGTCTTCGGCCCCGGATGCACGGCAAGCCCGGCCGGCTTGTCGATCACCAGCATGTGCGCATCGATGTGGAGGACGGGCAGCGCCGTCATGCGATCCCGGCGGACGCGATCGCCGCGACCGCCGCGGCGAACCGCTGCTCGGCATCACCGGAAACGAGCACCCACGGCACCGCGCGGCGCTCCAGTTCCGCCCGCGACAGCGCCATGAAATGCGCGCGTGCCTCCGGCGTGCGGTGCAGGCGGATGCCATCATCGACCCACGAGATATCGTCCGCCATCAGCAGGTAAAGATCGCCGACATCAGTGAAGTCATCGAGCGCGGGAAGCCGCTGCCCAAGCCCCATCAGGGCCCACGCCGCCGTCATCAGCGGATCGGTATCGGAGATGATGAGGCGCGCGCCGCGCTCCGCCGCCTGCTCCCGCGCCGCCTCCGTGAGCGCGACGTGGCCGTGCATGATGGAAACGAGATCGTCGGCATCGGTTTCGCTGCCACGCACCTCGCAGTAAAGCCGCCCGTATTCGGGCACCAGCCGCGTGTCGTAGTGCGCCGCGAGCCGGGCACCGAGCGTGGACTTCCCCGTGCTTTCGGGGCCGTGCAGAACGACGTTCGCGGGCCGCTTCATGCCGCCACCGCCGCGGCGCGGCGCCACTGGAAAAGCCCGGCGAAGGCGAGGCCCAGGAACACGGTGTAAAGCGCCGACGTGACTGGAAGATCGCGCCACCAGAACAGCCCGATCGCGAGCATGTTGACCACGATCCAGTAAATCCAGTTCTCGACGAAGCGCCGCACCATGAGGATCTGTCCGGCCACGCTGAGACAAGCGACGGCGCCGTCGACATAGGGCGCTGCGGCATCCGTGAAACGGTGCATCACGCTCGACCACAGGAACCAGAGCACCGCCGTGACGGCAATCACCACGGCGTTGCCGCGAAACCCCATCCAGCGCACAGGAACGGTATCGCGCTGCTGCACGCGCCGCCAGCTGACCCAGCCGTAGACATTGAGAACAAGGAAGAAAATCTGCAGCAGCGCGTCGCTGTAGAGCTGCGCCTCGTAGAACACGACCGCATAGAGGCTGACCATCGCAATGCCGAACGGATAGTTCCACACGCTGCGCCGGACGACGAGCGCGACATTGGCAAGGCCGAGCAGGGCAGCGATGATTTCGAGGGTCGACATCCGCCTTTCGCATAGCATCCGGGGCGGGCCGTGCAATGTACCGAAACATCGGGATCGGGGCTTTTCCTTGACTCCTGTTGCGCGCGCGCCTACATCGCGGCCCTTACGAATTTCCCGATTTTTGCTGGAGTTTGCCCGATGGCGCGCGTCACCGTCGAAGATTGCGTAGACAAGGTTCCCAACCGTTTCGAACTCGTGCTGCTCGCAGGCCAGCGCGCGCGCCAGATTTCGAGCGGCGCGGAACTGACCATCGATCGCGACCGCGACAAGAATCCGGTCGTCGCGCTGCGCGAGATCGCCGAGGAAACCGTGAAGCCGGTGCAGCTGAACGAAGCGCTGGTTTCGGGCATGCAGCGCGTAATCATGGACGACGAAGACACGGTGGACGAGATCGGCAGCCTCGCCGAGAGCGCCGAAGCGCTCCGCCTCACCGCCGCCGCGCCGCCCAAGCCGACGCCGATCGTTCCCGACTACGACTGATCGGGCGCAAACAATGAACTGAAACGGCGGGGGTCTTCCCCGCCGTTTTCGTTTCAGGCGCAGCGTTACCGGCCGCGCAACCCCGGTTTGCGAAATCGGCGCTTTGCAAAGCCGTGCCCGCGCCCCACATCGCGTTCATGCACGACAGTAAACAGCCCGCATTGTTCATTCCGCACGGCGGCGGCCCGTGCTTCTTCATGGACGACCCGCGCGGCATCTGGCGCGGTATGGAGGCGTATCTCCGGGGCATCGCGGCAACCCTGCCCGCAAGGCCCCGTGCCATTCTCGTCGTTTCCGGCCATTGGGAGACAGAAGGATTCGCCTTCACGGGGGCTGAACATCCGGCGCTGGTGTACGACTATTACAACTTCCCGCCGCACACCTATGAACTACGCTACGACGCGCCGGGCGACCCCACGCTCGCGGCGCGCGCTACGGCGCTGTTTCGCGACGCCCGTCTGCCGGCGAGCATCGATGCAGCGCGCGGGCTCGATCACGGCGTCTTCATTCCGCTGAAGGTGGCCTTCCCGGACGCAGCGATACCGGTCGTCGAAATGTCGATCGATCGCGGCCTCGATCCCGCGCTTCACCTCGCAGCGGGCCCCGCGCTCGCCCCTTTGCGCGATGAGGGCGTGCTCATCATTGGCTCGGGCATGAGCTTCCACAATATGCGCGGCTACGGCGACCCGCGCTTCACCGCGCCTTCGGATGCATTCGACGCCTGGCTGACCAGGGCCGTGGAAGCGGATGCAGATATCCGCGCCGCAGAGCTTACCCGCTGGGAAGACGCCCCCGCGGCCCGCGCCAGCCACCCGCGCGAGGAGCACCTGATCCCGCTTATGGTCGCGGCCGGCGCATCGGATAGGCCGGGCCGGAGCGATTATCGGGAGCAGGTTCTCGAAACCGCGATCTCTGGCTTTCGTTTCTCCTAACGTCCTTCAAGCGCAGCAGCCCATTTCAGGGCGTCGGAGGGTTGTGTTTCTCGACGAAAGCAAGCGCAGCCTTCAGCATGGCAAGCCGCGTTTCGCTTTTGGAAAGCCAGTGATCCTCGCCTTTCAGCGTGACGAACTCTACGGGCCTTTTGGCTCTCTGCAGCGCGCGGTGCATCGCCGCACTCTGCTCGTGGAGAACCACCGTGTCGTCCTTGCCGTGCACGAGCAGGACCGGCGCGTCCGCTTGCTCCGCAAGGCGAAGCGGCGAAACGACATCGAGATCCCGCCCAAAGCCGATCTCTGCCTTAAGCGAGCGGATCAGGGTCTTGTTGAACCCGCTTTCCCGCGCCTCGGTCGTATACAGGCGCTTCACGTCGCTGACGCCTGCGACGGAGACGGCACAGCGATAGAGCCCCTGCTGGAGCGTGACACCCGCGAGCGCCGCATAGCCGCCGTAACTTGCGCCCATGATGCACGCGCGTTTCGGATCGACGAGCCCCTGCCGCACGAGTTCGGCTAGCCCATCCGAAATGTCGGTCTGCATCTTGCGGCCCCATTCGCCGTACCCTGCCCGCTCAAAGTCCGTTCCAAGGCCGGTCGAGCCGCGGAAATTCGGTTGGAACACGGCGTATCCGCGTGAAGCGAACGCCTGCGCCCACCAGTCGAACACCGGGTAGTCGCGTGAGGCGGGGCCGCCATGTGGGAGCACGACCACCGGCAGGGCCTTCGCCTCGCGGTGCGGCGGCAGCGTGAGAACACCCGCCATCTCGAGCCCGTCTCCCGCCTTGTAGGACACCATTCGCACGGGTCCGACATCCGCGGGTTTGACCGTGTAGGAAACGCCGAGCACCTTCGCTGAGCGGCCCTTGATGTCGACGATCCACCATGTCGGCGGTTCGCCCGTTGCCTCGGTGCGCACGATCAGGCGGTCGAAGGCGTCGTTCCAGTCGATGAGATCGACGCGCTTGCCGGAAAAGGCCTTCCGCGTCGCTTCCATCGCCTTTTCGCGCTGGGCGTCGTGGAAGCGCACCACCGGCACGTCGCCTTCGACGACATGCCCGATAATCCTGCGCGTACGCCTGTCGGTGAGCCGCCATCGCGCCTGCTCGCCAAACGTGATTTCCTTGCCCTGCCCGCCCGCCAAGGGCTGCTCGATCCAGCGCGGATCGCCTGTTTCCTCGTCGACGATCCGGTAAACCAGCGTGCCGGCCGTACTGCCGAGACCCACGAGGCCGACATCTCCGAAAGGCGCCCTGCCAGAAACGATCGTGCGATTGTCGGGTGTTTTGATCTGCCAGTCGCCTTGCCGCGATGAGAAATCCAGCGTCGCCGCCACCGCGCCGTTTTCATCGAGCAGCCAGCGCCGGTACGTTTCCGGGCCGTTGGTACGGCGCGCAACCCGGCTGGGCCTGCCAGTCTCCAGATCGACTTCGTAGAGCTCGGGCGATGTGTTTCCGAGGTGAAGCCCATCCCGCGAATTGCCGGCGAGCGTTATACCGCCGAAATAGCCGTACCAGCGCCCCTGCTTTTCGATCGCCCCGTAATATCCGCGAACGCCGCCGGTGATCTCCCTGGTTTTGTCGAAAATGTTCCAGACCGCGCCGCCATTCAGCGGCACGACGGTGATTGAGGAGAGTTCGGCCTGTGCCGCCGTAAAATTCGGCCCCAGATCAACCGTGTGGCTCGTTTCGAGCAGGAGCCGGTCTTCCCCGGCCCAGTACACATCGCGCAGCTTGTTATCGCCCAGGGGCACCGCGAGCAGGAGCTGGTTGTTCCTGTCGACAACCATCAGCCTGCGCGCGTCGGCGGCAACGCCGACAACTGCGATGCGTTCACCGGAACCGGAAATCGCAGCCATCTCGAAGCCGGGCAATTGCCCATAGATCTCGACGGGTGGCGGAGCCGCGACGGCGAACCGTGCCGCGAGTAAAGACAGGAAAATCGCCAGCGTTACTTTTGAGAAATGAAATTGCATTTCTCTGTTTTCCCCCGAACAACACTGTTTCACACAAAACGACAGAGGACGCTGCGAACTCAAGAGCTGAAAGTCAGAAACGTCCTGCGCAACACGCACTTGCCGATGAAAGCGTCTGCCGCATAAAACGATCAACTCTCCCCTTGCCCCGCACCGCCCCATGCCCCCAAATAGTGACGGGAGGATGAAAGAAAGGCGCGTGTGCTCAGGCAGTTCGAACTTGTCGAGAAGGTAAAGGCCTACGATCCCAGCGCGGACGAGGATTTGCTGAACCGCGCCTATGTGTTTTCCGTGAAGGCGCACGGCAGCCAGCTTCGCGCGAGTGGCGACCCCTATTTCTCGCACCCCATCGAGGTGGCGGGCATCCTGACCGACCTGAAGCTCGACGACGAGACGATCGCCACCGCCATTCTGCACGACACGCTGGAAGATACGGTCGCGACACCGGAAGAGGTCGAGGCGCTCTTTGGCAAAAACGTCGCGCGGCTCGTGGACGGCGTGACCAAGCTCTCCCGCATCGAGGCGCAGACCGAAAGCGAGCGCGCCGCCGAGAATTTCCGCAAGTTCCTGCTCGCGATGTCCGACGACATTCGCGTGCTGCTGGTGAAGCTCGCCGACCGGCTGCACAACATGCGCACGCTGCACTTCATCAAGGACCCGGAGAAGCGCAAACGCATCGCCCGCGAAACCATGGACATTTACGCGCCGCTCGCCGAGCGGATCGGCATGTACGAGTTCATGGACGAGATGAAGCAGGTCTCGTTCCGGGAGCTGGAACCGGAAGCCTACCAGTCCATCACCACCCGGCTCGAACGCCTGCGCGCCGCGGGTGGCGACCAGCTGACGCGGATCAGCACGGAGATCAAGGACGTGCTCGGCAGCCACGGTGTCGATGCCGATGTGGCAGGACGCGAGAAGCGGCCGTTTTCGATCTGGCGCAAGATGCAGGAACGGCACATCCCGTTCGAGCAGCTTTCGGACGTGATTGCGTTCCGCGTGATCGTGAACCGGCCGGACGACTGCTACCGTGCGCTCGGTGTCATCCACCAGCGCTGGCCGATGGTACCGGGGCGGTTCAAGGATTTCATCTCGACGCCCAAGCGCAATGGTTACCGCTCGCTGCACACCACGATCATCCACGGCGAACAGATGCGCGTGGAAATCCAGATCCGCACGCGCGGGATGCACGAACAGGCCGAAATGGGCCTTGCCGCCCACTGGGCCTACAAGCAGGACGAAAACGCGCGCGCTTCCGAGCGTTACCCTTGGCTTTCCGACCTTCTCGAAATCCTGGATCAGGCGGGAAGCCCCGAAGAGCTGATGGAGAACGCCAAGCTCGGCCTCTATCAGGACCAGGTGTTCTGCTTCACCCCCAAGGGCGAACTGATCCAGTTGCCCCGCGGCGCGACGCCGGTGGATTTCGCCTATGCAGTGCATTCGAAGATCGGCGAAACAACCGTGGGCGCCAAGGTGAACGGGCGCGTCGTGCCGCTGCGCACGACGCTTGCGAACGGCGACCAGGTGGAAATCCTGCGCTCCGCCCGCCAGCAGCCCGACGCGACGTGGGAGAGCTTCGTGGTGACGGCAAAGGCGCGCGCCGCGATCCGCCGCTTCATTCGCCACAAGGAGCACGAGGAACAGGCCGCTCTCGGCGAACGCCTGCTTGCCGATATCATCAAGCGGCTCGACGTGAAGCTGAACGACACCGCGATCACGGATGCGCTCGGCCGCCTCGGCCTGCAGGATCGCGACGACCTTGTAATGGGGCTTGCCGCGCACCGGATCGAGGACGACGCCGTGATCGACGCGCTGCTGCCGGGGCGCATCCTAAACGCGCGCGCCAAGCGGCGGGCGAAGCGCAACCCCAAGGCGAAGCTTTCGATCAAGGGTCTCACGCCCGGCGTTTCAGTGCATCTCGCTCAGTGCTGCAGCCCGATCCCCGGCGACCGCATCATCGGCATCCGGCGCCAGAGCGGCAGCATCGACGTGCACACGATCGACTGCTCAACGCTCGCCGACGCGGACGGGCGCGAATGGCTCGATCTTGGTTGGGGCGACGACAATGACGGCGCGGTCGTGCGGCTTTCCGCGGTGCTTCGCAACGAAACAGGCAGCCTCGCCACGATGACGGGCGTGCTTGCAAAGCAGGGCGCCAACATCGTGAACATGCGCACGCACCACCGCGACCGCGATTTCCACACCTTCGTGGTCGATGTCGAGGTGGACAATCTGGCGCATCTCACGAATATCATCGGTGCGTTAAGGGCGACCGACGCCGTGACATCCGTGGAGCGCATGAAGGCATGACAGACGAAGAGGTTCTTGGGGAATTCCGCGCCGCCGAAGCGCTGCTTGAGGGGCATTTCATTCTGTCCTCCGGCCTGCGCTCGCCGAAGTACCTGCAGTGCGCGCGCGTGCTGATGGACCCGGCGCGCGCCGAACGGCTGGCAAAGGCGCTCGCAGCGAAAATTCCGGCGGACCTGCGCGGGCAGATCGAAGCGGTGGTGGCGCCCGCGATGGGCGGGCTCATCATCGGTTACGAAGTGGCGCGCGCGCTCGGCGTCGATTCGATGTTCGTCGAGCGGCCCCAGGGAACATTCGAGCTGAGGCGCGGTTTCCGGCTGGAACCGGGCACGAAGGTACTGATGATGGAAGACGTGGTGACGACCGGGCTCTCCTCGCGCGAGGCCATCGCGGCCATCGAAGCGGCGGGCGGCAAGGTGATCGCGGGCGGCTGCCTCGTCGATCGCTCGAACGGCGCCGCCGACATCGGCGTGCCGCTCTATTCGCTGATCCGTCTTGATGTCCCGACATACGCCGCCGACCGGCTGCCGCAGGACCTCGCCGCACTGCCCGCAGTGAAGCCCGGGTCGAGGGCGGCCGCGTGAGCCCGCTGCGCCTCGGCGTCAACATCGATCACGTCGCCACGATCCGCAACGCGCGCGGGGGCGTGCATCCCGATCCCGTGAAAGCAGCGCTGATCGCGGCGGCAGCGGGTGCGGACGGCATCACCGCGCACCTGCGCGAAGACCGGCGGCACATCAGCGACGACGACATCGCCCGCCTCGCCGCCGAGATCGACCTGCCGCTCAACCTCGAAATGGCGGCGACCGAGGAGATGCTGGACATCGCGCTCCGCCATGCGCCGCATGCTGTCTGCATCGTGCCCGAGCGACGCGAGGAGCGCACGACCGAGGGCGGTCTCGACGTTGTCGGCAACCAGCCCAATCTGCGAACCTTCGTAGAACGCCTCTCCGGGCGCGGCTGCCGCGTGAGCCTGTTCATCG
Source organism: Sphingosinicella sp. (assembly GCF_013911755.1). Taxonomy (GTDB): domain Bacteria; phylum Pseudomonadota; class Alphaproteobacteria; order Sphingomonadales; family Sphingomonadaceae; genus Sphingosinicella. The sequence goes on along the minus strand of NZ_JACESP010000001.1, from coordinate 312,200 downwards.
AGCCCGACCCCGAGCAGATCGAGGCATCCGCCGCAATGGGTGCCGCGGTCGTCGAGCTGCACACCGGCCGCTATGCGCTGACCGAAGGTATGTCACGCGACGAAGAGCTGGAGCGCCTGATCGCAGGCGCCACGCTGGCGGCGAAGCGCGGCCTCGAGGTGCACGCCGGGCACGGCCTGCGCTTCGACAACGTGGCCCCGATCGCGGCGATTCCCGAAGTCGTCGAGCTCAATATCGGGCATTTCCTTGTCGGGGAGGCTGTGTTCATCGGTCTCGACGCCGCGATCCGCGAAATGCGGCGGCTGATGGACGAAGCCCGCGCCGCATCCACCGCCCCGGGAGCCTGATCCTGCCACACGTCGTCGGCCTCGGCTCTGACCTCTGCAACATCGAGCGAATCCAGTCGAGCCTCGACCGGTTCGGCGTGCGCTTCATCAACCGCGTGTTCACCGAGATCGAGATCGCCCGCTCAGAACGCCGCGTGCTGACGCGCGCCGCCTCCTACGCCAAGCGCTTCGCGGCGAAGGAGGCCTGCTCGAAGGCGCTCGGCACCGGCTTCCGGCGCGGCGTGTTCCTGCGCGACATGGGCGTCATCAACCTCCCCTCGGGCCAGCCGACGCTGGCACTGACCGGCGGCGCGGCGCTACGGCTTGCTGAGATCACGCCCGAGGGACACACGCTCGACATCCACCTGACACTGACCGACGACCACCCGTGGGCGCAGGCGATGGTGCTCATCACGGCGCGGGCACTGTGAGCGGCAGGAAACCGGGCATCGACTGGAAGAAGGAGCTGCGCTACGCGGCGCTCCTCGGCATCGCGGTGATGGGCATCTGGTCCTTCGTCGCCAAGCCCTTCTTCATCCCTTCGGAATCGATGGTGCCGACGCTTCTGGTGGGCGACCGTCTCGTCGTCAGCAAATATCCCTACGGCTTTTCCTACCTCTCGCCCTTCCTGCCCGTGCTGCCGAAGATGGAGGGCCGCGCGTTCGGCAAGCTCCCAGAACGCGGCGACATCGTGGTCGTGAAGTCGCCGAGCGACCACAAGGACTGGATCAAGCGCGTGATCGGCCTGCCCGGCGACACCGTACAGATGCAGGGCGGCGTGCTCTTCCTCAACAACACCGCCGTGCCGAAGCGGGCGGCATCGCCGACGATGATTCTGGAAACCGAGAACATGCCCTGCGCGCGGCCGGAGTTCCGCGTGACCGAGGCCGATGGAACACGCTTCTGCCGCTATCCGCGCTTCATCGAAACGCTGCCCGGCGGGCGCAGCTATGCCGTACTCGACCTGCTGTTCAGCTACGCCGACGATACACCGCCCGTGCTCGTGCCGCAGGGCCATGTGTTCCTGATGGGCGACAACCGCGACCGTTCCGCCGACAGCCGCTTCTCACCCGAAGAGGGCGGGCTCGGCCTGCTGCCGATCGAGAATGTGATCGGCCGCGCCGAGTTCACGACCTTCTCGCTCGACGGCAGCCAGCGATTCTGGAACCCGGTGAGCTGGTTCACCGCGCTGCGCGGGGACCGGGCGTGGATTTCGCTGCGGGACGGGGAAGAGTAACGGCGGCACAGCCACCCTCACCAACTTCGCCTATGGCCTGCGGCCAAGGCTTCGTAACCTCTCCCATCAAGGGAGAGGTTGGTCTGTATCCCCTCTCCCTTGATGGGAGAGGGAGGGGCCCGCCGCGAAGCGGTGGGAGGGTGAGGGTGGCCGGATGAAAAGCTATCCAATGACGGGAGCAATCCCCCGCGCACGGCGACTACGGCGAGACGCGACCGTGTTCGAACGGATACTTTGGTCCGCGCTTCGTGAACGGCTGCCGGGATTGAGGTTTCGCAGGCAGGTGCCGTTCGGACCTTACATCGCCGATTTTGCGAGTCATCGGGCGCGGCTGATTGTCGAACTCGATGGCGACGGACATGCGTTCCAGATCGAAGCGGATGCGGTGCGAACCCGGTTTCTGGAGGGCGAAGGCTATCGCGTGCTGCGGTTCTGGAACGCGGAGATCGTGGAAAATCTGGATGGGGTGATGGAAACGATCGGCGCTGCAGCCACCCTCACCGACTGCGACTAGCCGTCTTACTGACCCAGCACACCCTGTTCGAGAGCCTCGCGCGGTGCGATTTCGAGGAGCTCGACATCAAACTCCAGCGTCGCGTTCGGCGGGATGACGCCGCCTGCGCCTTCCGCGCCATAGGCGAGCTGCGGCGGGATGCGGAAGCGGTATTTGGAGCCCTTCGACATCAGCTGGATGCCTTCCTGCCAGCCGGGAATCACGGCGTTCACCGGGAAGGCAGCGGGCTGGCCGCGATCGTAGCTCGAATCGAACTTGGTACCGTCGAGCAGGCGACCTTCATAGTGGACCAGCACCACGTCCTCGGCGGTCGGCTTCTGGCCGGCGGCTTCGCGGACCACTTCGTACATCAAGCCTGAGGCTGTCGTCTGCATATTGCTGGGTACCGCAAATTTCTGTGTTCCGGCCCATGCGAGTGCGCCCATGCCGACGAGAAGAACCGCGATGAGCAGAACCCAACGGCCAAGGCCGCTACCGCGCGTCGCAACAGTCGCCATCAGCGCACACTCCAGACCTGAAACCTGAACGAGACCCGGCCCCTTTCGAGCCGGAAACCGGCTTAACGAACGCCGTCGCGCTCGGCGCGCTTGCGTTCCAGCTTGCGGGCGCGGCGAACGGCGGCGGCCTTCTCGCGAGCACGCTTTTCAGAGGGCTTTTCGTAGTGACGGCGCAGCTTCATCTCGCGGTAGACGCCTTCACGCTGCAGCTTCTTCTTGAGCGCACGAAGGGCCTGATCGACGTTGTTGTCGCGAACGATGATTTGCATTGCGGCCGTCTACTCCAATCCAGTTTTGCCGTTTGCCCGGCACAATAAAATGAGCCGCCGGAGGCAAGCCTCGGCGGAAAGAGGGCGCGATCTAGCAGATTCGCGTGCGTGCAGCAAGGGCTGACGCGCCGACGCGCCTCGTGTATCACATGACCATGACCGACGCCATCACGCCCGCAGACATGACGCTCGACGAGCTTCGTCCGATCTTGATCGAAGCGCTGTTACCCAATGTGGCGTTCGACGGCTGGAGCGCGGCGGCGCTCGATGCGGCCGCAGCGGCCGTCGGCATACCGGCGGATCGGGCGCGGCTGGTGTTCCCCAGCGGCGCGGCCGAGATGATCGATGCCTGGATTCTGAAGACAGACCGCGACATGGCCGCCGAGATGGAGAGGCGCGGAACCGCCGCCATGAAGATTCGCGAACGTATCACCACAGCGATCCGAATCCGCATCGAACAGGCGCGGCCGCACAAGGAAGCCGTGCGCCGCGCGTTCGCCGTGCTCGCACAGCCCCAGAACGCCGCGCTTTCGGCACGCACGCTGTGGCGCAGCGCCGACGCCATGTGGCGCGCCGCGGGCGACACGGCGACCGACTTCAACCATTATACCAAGCGCCTGTCGCTTGGCGGCGTCTACGCCGCGACACTGCTCTATTGGCTGCAGGACGAAAGCGAGGACGACGCGGAAACGTTCGCGTTCCTCGGCCGCCGCATCGACACGATCATGCAGGTGGAAAAGGCCAAGATGCGGTTCCGCGAACAGGCGGGCAACCGCCCGCGCCTCTCCCGCTTCCTCGGCCGCCTGCGTTATCCTGCCGCGTAGGTCGCGCCTGCCCTAGTCAAGCCTCATTGAACATGATAATCGCTCGCAACAGTACGGGCAGATCAGAGTGTTCATGCAGATCGAGGATCTCAAGGTCGGGCAAACCGCCAGCATCGTGAAGATCAGGGAAACCGGTACGCACGCCGCCGAGGCGCTGCGTCTGCGTGAAATGGGATTCGACGAGGGCATCGAGATCGAGCTGCTGCACCGCGGCCTTATCGGCGGTTGCCCGATCGCGTTGCGCGTGGGCAGCAATGTCATCGCATTGCGCAAGGCCGCATCGCGGCTGATCGAGGTCAACGTTATACCTGCCGGGGTACAGGCCGAGGCCGCCGAATGAATGCCGTGACCACCGTGCCGATGGTGGCGTTGGTCGGCAACCCCAATGCCGGCAAGACATCCTTGTTCAACGCACTGACCGGCGCGCGGCAGAAGGTCGGCAACTATCCGGGCGTCACCGTGGAGCGCAAGGTCGGTGCCATGCAGCTGCCCGACGGTTCGAACGTCGAGATCGTCGACTTGCCCGGCACCTACAGCCTCAGCCCGCATTCCCCCGACGAGCAGGTGACGCGCGACGTTCTGATGGGCGAGCACGGCATCGAGCGGGCGCCGGACGCCATCATCTGCGTGGTGGATGCCACCAACCTGCGCAACCACCTGCGATTCGTGCTCGAACTCGCGCGGCTCGGGCGGCCGATGGTTGTCGCGCTCAACATGATCGACCTTGCCGACCGCGACGGCACGAAGGTCGACACGGCGAGGCTCTCCCAGCTTCTCGGGCTTCCCGTGGTGCCGACCGTTGCCGTGCGACGGCGTGGTCTTGCCGATCTGGGGCAGGAAACGGCGACGATGCTGATGCGCGAGGCCGTGCCCGCGGGACCGGGCGCTGACATTCGCGCGCTGCAGCACGAGGCGCAGCGCATCGCCGACGCGGTGACCACGCTTTCCGGCGGCGCGGGAGCCGCGACACGCCGCATCGACAATGTCGCTCTCCATCCCGTGTTTGGACCCGTGATCCTAGCCGTGCTGCTGTTCATCATGTTCCAGGCGGTGTTCGCCTGGGCCGAAGCGCCGATGGCGTGGATCGAGGACGGAATCGCCGCGCTTCAGGCCATCGCGGCCAGCGTGATCCCCGAAGGCTGGGTGGAATCGATGATCGTGGACGGCGTGCTCGCCGGCGTCGGCGGCGTGGTGGTGTTCCTGCCGCAGATCCTGATCCTGTTCGCGTTCATCCTCGTGCTCGAACAATCGGGCTACATGACGCGCGCGGCGTTCCTGATGGACCGGCTGATGGCCTATGTGGGCCTCAACGGGCGCGCGTTCATCCCCCTCCTCTCCTCCTTCGCCTGCGCGATTCCCGGCATCATGGCGACGCGCAGCATCGACGACCCGAAGGACCGGTTGACCACCATTCTGATCGCGCCGCTGATGACGTGCTCGGCGCGGCTTCCGGTCTACGCCGTAATGATCGCCGCGTTCATCCCCGATCGGCAGGTGGGCTTCGCGAACCTGCAGGGCCTCGTACTGTTCGGCCTCTATCTCTTCGGCATCGTTGGCGCGATGGTGGCGGCGCTGGTGCTGCGACGCACGGTAACGCGCGGCGCCGGCAGCGGCTTCATGATGGAGATGCCGAAATACCAGTGGCCGGTCCTTCGCGACCTTATCATTGGCCTTTGGCAGCGCGGCGTCGTCTTCATGAAGCGCGCCGGCGGCATCATCCTCGCCTCGACGATCCTGCTGTGGGCGTTCGCAAGCTATCCGGTGCCCCCCGAAGGCTCCGACGAATCCCCGATCGAATATTCGATCGCGGGGCGCATCGGCAGCGCGCTCGAAGTGGTGTTCTCTCCCATCGGCTTCAATCACGAGATCAGCATGACCATGCTGCCCACGCTCGCCGCGCGCGAAGTCTCCGTGGCGGCGCTCGGCACGATCTACAGCCTGCAGGCCGACGACGACGAAGCCTTGCAGCAAGGCCTTGTCGAACGGCTGCGCACGGCGTGGCCCCTGCCCACCGCGCTTGCCTTCCTCGCGTGGGTTGTGTTCGCCCCGCAGTGCATCTCGACGCTCGCCGTGGTGAAGCGCGAGACCAACGGGTGGAAGTGGCCGCTGTTCATGTTTGCGTACCTGTTCGCTCTTGCCTATGTCATGGCCGGACTCACGTACTGGATCAGCCGGGCACTCATCGGCTGATCCCCAAGCGAACAAGGACAAGGCATGGCGGGCAGCGTCAACAAGGTCATATTGATCGGCAATCTCGGCGCGGACCCGGAAGTGCGCACGATGGGCAGCGGCGGCAAGGTCGTGAACATGCGCATCGCCACATCCGAAAACTGGACCGACAAGGCGAGCGGCGAACGCCGCGAGAAGACCGAGTGGCACAACGTCGTGATCTTCAACGAGAACCTAGCGCGCGTTGCCGAGCAGTACCTGAAGAAGGGCAGCAAGGTCTATGTCGAGGGCCAGTTGCAGACCCGCAAGTGGCAGGACCAGTCCGGTCAGGACCGCTACACCACAGAGGTAGTACTGCAGCGTTTCCGCGGCGAGCTGACCCTGCTCGATGGCCGCGGTGAAGGCGGTGGCGGCGGCAACTACGGCGGCGGTGGGCCGAGTGGCGGATCGGGCGGCGGCTTCGGCGGCGCAAGCGGCGGCGGATCGCGCCAGGGCAGCCGGCCGAGCTTCGACGACGATCTCGACGACGACGTGCCGTTCTGAGTCTGTCGGCACGATTTACAGTTTGAAGGGGCGTCCGTTCGGGCGCCCTTTTTATTAACCATTCAAGGGGTTGGCCGCGTTCAGAGACGGTCTCTGCATTCGCCGCTGGCACAGGGCTTGCAGAGGATGCCGCGTGGGCAACGGCTCTCGCCCATACCAGAGTCCCATGTCTCTGATCTCACGCAAGACCGGGGAGCCACGCTTCCCGGTCTTGCACTCCTTTTCAGCTGTTGCGCTTCAAGACCGCGAACGGGCTTGCGTTTGCCTTTTCGGCAGCCTCGCGCGCCGCTGCCTCTTCCTCGCTCAAAAGCCGCTTGCGCGCCGCAGCGAGCACCTCGGCAGACGCGCGCGGATAGGGGTCGAGCGCAAGACCAAAGGTCTGCGCGGCAGCTTCTCCGAGGTCGATGCTCCGCCCTTCGATGGGCAGCACGTCGCAGTCCGCCTCGTGAAGCTCGACCTCATCGCCGGCCGGCCCGAGATCGTGCAGGAACAGCAGTGCCACAGGTTCGTCTATGTGCGCCGGAACATCCTCGCCGGAAGTAACGCAGGCCTGCACCGCTTCGGCCTCGATACGACCGGTCAGGCGGACGCCGCCGGGCGCAGGCGTGGCTGTCAGCACGGCATCCAGCCGGTCCAGCGACCGCAGATCGAAGCGCGCGGCAAGCGCGGCACGCTCCTGCGGATTTGCCGTGATACGGCGTTCGACACCCGCGCCGATCTCGTCCAGCGCCAGTATGCGCACGAATTCGCTCATCCCAGAAACTCCGAAAGCGGCCGCGCGGAGAAGCGCGCCCATTCCTCGCGCACATTCAGCTCCAGCCAGTCCAGCCGGTCGGCTGCGACATCCTCGCCGCGCAGCACGTTGCGGGTGAGCGCCGTGCGCAGCAGCGCGGAATCCGCATCCGCGGCAAGGGCATCGCGGTAGCTGCCGAGCCGGCCGCCGAGCGCCTGCATGGCGCGGCCCATGTGCTTGCCGATCACCATGTCGCCGATGCCGATCTCACGGAAGCTGCCGTCCATATCCGCCACGAAACGCTCGATGAGCAGGCTGGAAAGCGCACGCGCGCGCGCATCGTCCGCATCGCGTTCGAGCCGGACGAGCAGCAACGACAGCGCCAGCACGACCATGTCGAAACGGCCGTCGACGGTGTCGGGCACGCCGCCCGATACATACCAGTCCGGTCGGCGCGCAACGGCGACGATCTCGTCGTAAAGCTCCGCCGCGCGCACCTCTCCGTCCGCCCCGGCACTCCGCCTTTGCAGCCATTTCAACATGGTTCAGTCCCGTTTCATCCTGTAAGCGCTAACGAAGAGGCACGGCTCCAGCTTGCGGGGCCGCGGCAACATGCATATTGAGTGGCGAGGCCGCGAGGTCAATGCGCGGAGCGCGCCAGGATCAGGCCAGGGTCAGGAGTGTCCATGTCGGTGAAACGGGTTGTCGGAACGCTTGCGATCGTCGTCGCGCTGGGCGCGTGCACGCGGATCACCGACCGGCAGGGCTTCCTTGCCGATCAGGAGCTGATCGCCGCGATCTCGCCGGGCGTGGACAACCGCGCCTCTGTTGAAAAGACACTGGGCCGGCCGACCTTCGTTTCCAAGTGGGACGAGAACAGCTGGTACTATCTCGCCCGCACGACGAGCCAGCTGGCCTTCCTCCCGTCGAAGCCGACGTCGCAGGACATGCTGAAGATCACCTTCGACAGCGCGGGCAATGTGACCGGCGTCAGCCGCGACCAGACGCTCGACCAGATCGTTCAAGTGATACCGTCGGGCGACAAGACGCCGGTTTACGGCCGCGACTCGGGTTTCTTCGAGGACATCTTCGGCAACATCGGTGCCGTCGGCGCCGTAGCCCCCGGCCCGAGCCGGGATCAATAAACCACCCTTCCCGTCCAGGGGCAAAAAAAGAGCCCCGCCGGATCGCTCCGGCGGGGCTTTTTTCGCGCAGATGCGCAGATCAGTGCGCGGCGAGGCTCGCGAGGAGGAGCAGCGCCACGATGTTGGTGATCTTGATCATCGGGTTCACCGCCGGGCCCGCCGTATCCTTGTACGGGTCGCCCACAGTGTCGCCGGTGACCGCGGCCTTGTGAGCCTCGGAGCCCTTGCCGCCGTGATTGCCGTCTTCAATATACTTCTTGGCGTTATCCCACGCGCCGCCGCCGGAAGTCATTGAGAGCGCCACGAAGAGACCCGAGACGATGACGCCGAGGAGCAACGCGCCGAGGGCGGCGAAGCCCTGCGCCTGACCCGCGATGGCGGTAATCACGAAATACACGACGATCGGCGCCAGCACCGGCAGCAGCGAGGGGATGATCATCTCCTTGATCGCCGCCTTGGTGACCAGGTCCACCGTGCGGGCATAATCCGGACGGCTGGTGCCCTCCATAATGCCCTTGTTGGTGGCGAACTGGTCGCGCACGTCCTTCACCACGTCGCCCGCCGCGCGGCCCACGGCGGTCATGCCCATCGCACCGAAGAGATACGGGAGCAGCGCGCCGAGCAGGAGGCCGACCACAACATAAGGGTTGGACAGAGCGAAATCGACCTGAACGTCCCCGAAGAAGGTGTTGAGGTCGGCCGTGTAGGCACCGAACAGCACCAACGCGGCAAGGCCTGCCGAACCGATCGCGTAGCCCTTGGTGACTGCCTTGGTGGTGTTGCCGACGGCGTCGAGCGCGTCCGTGCGCTGGCGCACGTCCTTGTCGAGGCCGGCCATTTCGGCGATGCCGCCCGCATTGTCCGTGACAGGACCGTAAGCGTCGAGCGCCACAACCATACCCGCGAGCGCCAGCATCGCCGTCGCCGCAAAGGCGATGCCGATGTAACCAGCGAGCGCGAAGCTGCCGAGCATACCCGCGCAGATGACGAGCGTGGGCAGCGCGGTCGCTTCAAGGCTGATGGCGAGACCCTGGATGACGTTCGTGCCGTGACCGGTTTCCGACGCCTTCGCGATCGAGCGCACCGGGCGGTAGTTCGTGCCCGTATAATACTCGGTGATCCAGACGATGAGGCCGGTGACGGCAAGGCCGATCAACATGCAGTAGAAGAGCGCACGGCCGGTGAGGCCGCCGATCTCCGTCTCCATGCCGCCGAGCGCCATGCCGGTGACGTACCAGAGCGCCGGGATCGCAAGAATCGCCGACACCGCGAAGCCTTTGTACATCGCACCCATGATGTTCTGCGATTTACCGAGGCGAACGAAGAACGTGCCGATGATCGAGGTGATGATGCACACGCCGCCGATGATGAGCGGCAGACCCATGAGGCCGTAGAGCGCATCGCCAGCAGCCGTTCCGACCAGAAGCGCAGTCAGCACCATCGTGGCGCCGACAGTGACGACATAGGTTTCGAAAAGGTCGGCCGCCATGCCGGCGCAATCGCCGACGTTGTCACCGACGTTGTCCGCGATGACCGCGGGGTTGCGGGGGTCGTCCTCGGGGATGCCCGCTTCGACCTTGCCGACGAGGTCGGCGCCGACGTCGGCAGCCTTGGTGAAGATGCCGCCGCCGAGACGCGCGAAGATCGAGATCAGCGAGGCGCCGAATGCGAGCGCGACGAGCGCATCGATGACGAGGCGGCTATCGGGCGCATTCCCCGCCATGTTGACGAGATAGTAGAAGAAGCCGGCGATCGCGAGGAGCGCGAGGCCCGCCACGAGCAGACCCGTCACCGCACCGGCGCGGAACGCCATCGTGAGACCCTGCTGGAGCCCGGCGCGCGCAGCCTCCGCCGTGCGCACGTTGGCGCGGACGGAGATGTTCATGCCGATGAACCCGGTGAGCCCCGAAAGCACGGCGCCGAGCACGAAGCCGATGGCCGACGTGACTCCCAGGAAATAACCGACGAGCGCCGCAACGACGACGCCGACGACGGCGATGGTGCGATACTGGCGGCCGAGATAGGCGGCCGCGCCTTCCTGAATGGCGCCCGCGATTTCCTGCATCTTGGCATTGCCCGGTGAGGCGCTTGTTACGCTCTTCGTGGTGACAATGCCGTAGAGCACGGCCGCGAGGCCGCACAATATGGCGACAACAACAACGTCCATGAACGAACCCCTGCTGCTCGCCTTACCCGCCCTTGCCGGGCAGGCAGGCGCGTTTCCCCAAGTTTGACTTTATGTCGGGGCGGAGCATTGCAAATGGAATGGCAACAGGCAAGCTACGGATTTCAGACAGGAACCGCCGTCAGAATGCGGACCTGTCGGACATTGGACGGGCCGAGCGCTGAGCGGGCCGCCACGAGCAGCGCCGCGCGCATCGCTTCAATGTCGAGCCGGTCGGCACTTTCGGCGACGAGACTGGACTGCCACGCCGCCTCATTCACCGCGTGGCGCACCGCAGGCACCCGCTTGCGAACCCACGCGCGGCGGGTGCGCGGCACCTCCAGCGTGAAGGCGACAACGACGTAGCTCTGCGGGCCGGATGCGCCCATAACCGGCAGAGTCATGCGTTCGACGGGGACATAGGCGATATCGGAGGCGTCCGCCGTTTGCCGGCGAAAGGTCTCACCGCTAAGCACGCTCGCGGTGACGAGCACGCCGAGCAGTACGCCGGCGAGACCCGCATGCAGCGTCCGCCTTCCCTGCCGCGCTTCATGCCCCATGCTCGTACCCCAAACGCGGAACCGGCACGGGCGCGCCGCCCTCGCCGATCACCGAAAACCCCTCGCCGGCCGAAACGCGGCCGACGCGCGTGAGCCTAAGCCGTGCGGCTTCTGAAAGCGTTAAGAGCGCGGCGCGACTTTCCGGCGGCGCGGCGATCAGGAGTTCGTAATCGTCGCCTGCGGTCGCCGCAGCGAGGCGTCCCGTATCGCCCGGAGCAAGGCGCGCGGCGGCGGCTTCCGAGAGGGGGACGTCGGTAAGCGTGATCTCGACACGCACGCCCGACGCCTTCGCCATACGCGAGGCATCGATGAGGAGACCGTCCGACACATCCATCGCCGCGTGCGCGCCCGCGGCCGCGAGGCCCTGCCCCATCGCAAGACGTGGGGCGGGCAAGCGGTAGCGACGGAGTAACGCAGGATCGGGTGCCGCTTCGCCGCGCGCGATGGCAAGACCGAGTCCGGCGTCGCCAATCGTGCCGGTGACATAAAGGTCGTCGCCCGGCCGCGCGCCCGTTCGCGACAGCGATTGCCCGCGCGGCACATGTCCGATCGCTGTGCAGCCGAGAACGGCGGATGCGGCGCCGGTCGTCGTGTCGCCTCCGAAGAGCGCGGTTCTGTGTTCGGCAAGCACACGGGCGAGGCCCGATGCGAAGCGTTCGAGCCAGGCATCGTCAGGCTGCGCAAGGCCAAGGCCGATGAGCACGCCTGCGGGCTCCGCACCTTTCGCGGCGAGATCGGAAAGATTCACCGCGACGAGCTTCCACGCAATGTCGGAAGGGTCGTCGGTGCCGAGATAGTGGACGCCTTCGGCGATCACGTCGTGCGTGAGCACGAGTTCGCGGCCCATCGGGGGCGACCACACCGCCGCGTCGTCCGCAAGGCCGCGTGCTGCGGAGTGCGTCGCAATCGGACGCAGCAGCCGCTCGATGATCTCGCCTTCGCGCATCACTGCTCCAGCTTCTTGTGCGTCCCTCGACTTCGCTCGGGATGATGATCGTGGAGTAGAAAGGTTTTTCATCCCAAGCGAAGTCGAGGGACGCACAAACTCTCTACTCGCGCACGTCCTTCGCGATACGATCGAGCAGGCCGTTAACGAAACCCGCCTCGCGCGCTTCGTAAAACGCTTTCGCGACATCGACATATTCGCTGATTGCCGCCGCCCGCGGCACGTCGAGACGGGCGACGAGTTCATAGACGCCGCAGCGCAGAATCTGTCGCATCGGCCGGTCGAGGCGATCAAGCGTCCAGCCTTCGGCGAGTGCGCCGGCAATGCGTTCGTCGATCTCCGCCTCGCGCGCGGCCACGCCGGAAACGAGATCGTCGAAGAAGTCCGCGTCCGCAGGCGCGAAGGCTGTATCCTCGAGGGTGCGGCCGAGGCGGTGTTCATGGAATTCGCGCAGCAGCTTCGGGATCGGATCGCCCGACATCTCGCGCTGATAGAGCGCCTGAACGGCGGCGAGACGCGCAGTCGCGCGCGATGGTCGTTGTGTTTTCGTCTTGGGGGATGAGGTCTTGGAGGACATGGCGGCTATGTAGAGCCGCCGCCCTCGAAACCCAAGCGCCAAAGACGCGTCAGGCGAAACGGCTCTTGAGATCGAGGAGAGCAAGTGCCGCCTTCGCCGCTTCGCCCCCCTTGTCTTTTTGTTTCGGATCGGCGCGCACAAGCGCCTGCGCTTCATCTTCCACCGTGAGGATGCCGTTGCCGACAGCAAGGCCATCCATCGTCAGCGCCATCAGCCCGCGCGCGCTTTCGCCCGCCACGATCTCGAAATGATAGGTCTCGCCGCGAATGACGACGCCGATGCCGACGAACGCGTCATAGCGGCCGGATTCCGCCGCAAGCGCGATGGCGCCCGGGATTTCGAGCGCGCCGGGGACGGTGATCGTCTCGTGGCTGTGCCCCGCATCCTCAAGCGCGGCGCGTGCGCCGGCGAGCAGCATGTCGTTGAGGTGCGCATAGAAACGGGCTTCGACGATGAGGACGCGTGCCATGAACGGCCTTTCCGTAATCTCAGTTGGTGGGAATGGGCCGTTCGCCGACGACATTGATGCCGTAACCCTCGATCGCAACGATGTTGCGATGCGAATTGGTGAGCAGGATCATGTCGTGAATCCCGAGATCGGCGAGAATCTGCGCGCCGATGCCGTAGGAACGCAAATCCATGTCCTCGCCGCGTTCACCCGCAATTTCGCGCGTCAGACCGTCCGTACCCGAGCCCGTGAGCAACACGATGACCCCTGAGCCGAGACGTCCGATCTCCTCCATCGAGCGCTGCAGGATCCGCTTGCGCGGACCGGGCTGACCGAGCACGTCCGAAAAGATGGAAAGCCCGTGCATACGCACGAGGGTCGCCTCGTCGGCGCTGACCTTGCCCTTCTGGAGCACGACATTGACCGATCCGTCGATCTTGTTTCGATAGGACAGCACCCGCCAATCCCCGCCGTAATCCGACGTGAACGGCGCCTGCGCGACGCACTCGACGAGATGATCGTGGCGGCGGCGATAGGCGATGAGATCGCGGATCGTCCCCATCTTGAGGCCGTGCAGGCGCGCGAACGGGACGAGATCGTCCATGCGCGCCATTGTGCCATCGTCTTTCATGATCTCGCAGATCACGCCCGAGGGATTGAGCCCGGCGAGGCGGGCGACATCCACGGCCGCTTCGGTATGGCCGGTGCGCACGAGCACGCCGCCGTCGCGCGCAACGAGCGGGAAGACGTGGCCCGGCGTCACGATATCGTCGGAACCGCGCGCGGAATCGATGGCGACCGCGACCGTTCTCGCGCGATCCGCAGCGGAAATCCCGGTGGTGACGCCCTGCCGCGCCTCGATCGATACGGTGAAGGCGGTTTCGTGCCGCGTGCCGTTCTGGCGGCTCATCAGGCCGAGGCCGAGCTGATCGACGCGCGCTTTCGTCATCGCAAGGCAGATCAGGCCGCGGCCGTGCGTCGCCATGAAGTTGATCGCGTCGGGCGTCGCCATCTGCGCGGGGATGATGAGGTCGCCCTCATTCTCGCGGTCCTCGTCGTCGACGAGGATGAACATGCGGCCGTTGCGCGCCTCCTCGATGATCTCCTCGATCGGAACAAGCGCAGGGCGGTCGCTGTTCGAGGCCATGTACAGCTCCAGCTTGCGGAGCGTTTCAGCCGTCGGATTCCACTCGGGCGAATCGATGTCGCGGAGCGTGTTGGCGTGAAGCCCCGCCGCGCGGGCGAGGCCGGAGCGGGACACGTCACCCTTGGAGACGAGGCCGCGAATCGTTTCGATCAGGATCTGGCTCATAGGATGGCAGCGTATCACACTACGATGTGATCGCAATCCATATTTGTCACAGGGTCGTGTCAGGCCGCGACGTCGCGCATCCGGCCGATATAGCGCGCGAGCACATCAATCTCGATGTTCACCGCGTCTCCCGCGCCGGCATCGCCGAACGTGGTGTGCGCCGCGCTGTGCGGGATGAGGTTGAACGACAGGATGACCCCGCCGGCCCTGTCTTCCACCGTGTTCACGGTGAGCGAGACGCCATCGAGCGCCACCGAGCCCTTCGGCGCGATGAACGGGGCGACACTTTTGGGCGCAGAGATGCGGAACGCGTGGCTGTCGCCCACCGCTTCCACCGATTCGACGCGGCCGACCGCATCGACATGGCCGGTGACGATATGGCCGCCGAGCTCGTCGCCAACCTTCAGCGCACGCTCAAGGTTGAGCCTGGCGCCCTGTTGCCAGCGCGACGCGGCGGTTTTCGACAGGGTTTCAGCAGACACGTCGACCGCGAACCAGTCTGCCCCCTTGTCCACCACGGTAAGGCAGACGCCCGCACAGGCGATGGAGGCGCCCATATCGACGCCCGCCATGTCGTAGCCGCAAGCAATCGTAAGCCGCGTGTCGCCGCGCGCTTCAACGCGGGTGACGGTGCCGATGTCGGTGATGATCCCGGTGAACATGGCGCCCCTTTAGCGCGTCCGCGCGTAGACTTCGAGTCGGTCGTTGCCGAACGTGCGCGTTTCGGTGAGCCGCCAACGGCCGTGCGCATCGGCCAGCCGTTCGAGCGCGATTCGCCCTGCGCCGGGCGCGCCGTCGCCGATCACGATGGGGGCGCGGTAGACGAGCATCCGGTCGACGAGATCGGCGGCGAGCAGCGTGCTCGCGGTTGCTGGGCCGCCCTCCACGAACACGTCGTTGACGGCGAGCCCGCAAAGATCGTCGGTCGACGCCAGCAGCAGCGCATCACGCGCTGCGAGCCTTGCCGATGCCGGAATGGCATCGAGCGTCGCACTGAGCACCGCGGGGCGCGGGCTGCGATCCTCCAGCCGCGGCAAGCGCACATCGAGCGAAGGATCGTCGGCTTCGAGCGTACCGCGCCCGACGACGATCACGTCCGCAAGCGCGCGCTCGAGATGAACATGGGCGCGCGCCTCGGGGCCCGTGATCCACTGGCTCTCGCCGCCGGGCATCGACACGCGCCCGTCGATCGACATGGCGAGTTTGAGCGTGATCCGGGGACGGCCACGCTCCATCCGGGAGAAAAATCCCGCCATCGCCGCGCGCGCCGCCGCCTCGCCGGTGCCGACCGTGACGGAAATTCCCGCGGCCTGGAGACGCGCGACCCCCTGCCCGGCCGTGCGCGGATCGGGATCGAGCACGGCGACGTGAACGCTGGCAACACCTGACGCGGCAACGAGATCGGCACAGGCCGGGCCCCGCACGCTGACATGCGCGCAAGGTTCGAGGCTGACATAAAGTTCGGCGCCCTCGGCCCCCGCACCCGCGGCCTCCAGCGCCACGGCTTCGGCATGGGGGCGCCCGCCCGGCTGCGTCCAGCCGCGCGCGATCACCACGCCGTTCTTCACGACGAGGCAGCCGACATTGGGATTGGGTGCGGTCCGGCCGAGACCGCGGAGCGACAAGCGGATAGCGGCATCCATCAGCCGCGCCGCCTCGTTCATTCGCTTGCGGGCTCTTTGGTTTCGGGGGGGGCGGCAGGCTCGGGCGCCGCCTTCTCCGCGTTGATATCGAGCTGCGCGGCGATCGCGTCCGCCTGTTCCTGCATCAGCCGCTCCTCTTCCTCCTGCTCGGCGAGCGCATCAGCGCGCGAGCGGCCGTCTTCCCAGTTCTTGAAGTAGGCGATGATCGGATCGGGCGGGAGGTAGCCGAAGCGGTTCTCGATCAGGAACGTGAACATGATGATGAAGGTCATCAGCACCGAAAGGCTGCCGATGACCCACTGACGTCGTTCGACAGCGGCGATGCGCGCGCGGATGCGCCCGAAAATTGTGGCGGTGCTCATGTGGGGCCACAGATAGGGTTTCGAACGCACCCGCGCCAGTGCCTGCGTTACGCCTTTACGGGTTCAGCACGAATGTCACCGTAATCTGGTGACGGCTCTGTACCGCGACGCCGTCGCGCGTGGCGGGCCGGAAGCGCCAGGCGGAAAGGGCCTGCCGGATCGCCGCGCTATCGAGCCGTTCATAGCCGCTGGACCGCGCCACTCCGGCATCGGCGACGCGCCCGTCCACATCCACGAGCACGCTGACCACGACGCTCCCCGCCTCGCCCGCACGGCGCGATGCCGGCGGATAGGCGGGCTGGAAGCGATCACGATAGCGCGGATCGAGGCTTGGCGCGACGAAGACAGGCTCCGCGACCTGTGCTGGCCCAACCGGCCCGGTGACATCCGGAACACGCGGCAGAATCGGCGTCTGTTCATCGCGGACGATCGGTGCCTGCTGCGGCGTGTCGACGACGAGGACGGGCTCGACGACCGTTATGTCCACGTCGTCTTTCATGGCTGGCAGCGGCGGCGTTTCGGGCCGGGCTGGCTCGACTTCCTCGATCCAGACCGGCGCCTGCGGACGGATGATGTTCGGAACCTTGACGATACCCGTGGCAGTGAGCGCCACATAGCCGAGGACGAGATGAACGGCTGCAGTGATGAGAATGCCGCTGCTGTCTCGCAGGGCACGGGGGGTCGGGAACGCTGACTTCATCGAACGACTCCATCCCAAGGGAGGGGCGCCCCATGCGTTGCCGAACGGCAGCGCCGCTCCACCGCCGGCAACATGCCGGCCCGTGTGTTATACTATAACACCCTCACCTCTGCCGAGCAGATCATTCGCGCCACGCTCAGTTGGTACGGCGGCGTAACCGTTCCAGGGCGCGGTCTCGACCGATCAGCAGCAGCAGCCCCGCCATTTCCGGCCCGTGATCGCGTCCCGTGAGCGCGCGGCGGAGCGGGAGGAAAAGATCCTTGCCCTTGCGCCCGGTCGCCGCCTTGAGCGCGCCGATGAGCGATGACCAGATGCCGGATTCCCACGGCAGCGATTCGAGCGTGTGGGCGGCAAGAGCCAGATAATCAGCATCGTCGGCAGTCGAAACGACCGGACCTTCGACGACCCGCCACCAGTCCGCGGCATCCGCGAGGGTTTCGATGTTCGGGCGCAGCACCGTCCACGCCTCTTCATCCATGCCCGGCGGCAGACGCTCCGCGACGGCATCGTAATCGAGCTGATGCAGGATTCGCGCATTGAGCTGGCGCAGCTCCGCCTCGTCGAAGCGCGCGGCCGAGCGGCCGAAGTGTGCAAAATCGAAATGATCAACGAGCGGGTCGAGGCGCGTGACCGGCTCCACCGAATCGGACGTGCCGAGACGTGCGAGCAGCGCGGCGATGGCAATCGGCTCAATGCCCACTTCCCGAAAATGCGCCATGCCTGCCGAGCCGAGCCGCTTCGAGAGCGCGCCTTCGGTGCCCGTGATCAGTGCCTCGTGCGCGAAGGCGGGCGGTTTGGCGCCCAGCGCTTCGAACATCTGGATCTGGACGCCCGAGTTGGTGACGTGGTCTTCGCCCCGGATGACGTGGGTAACGGCCATGTCGATGTCGTCGATCACCGAAGGCAGCATGTAGAGGTAGGAGCCGTCGGCACGGCGCACGACCGGATCGCTGAGCGAGGCGGGATCGATATGGGAATCGCCGCGGATCAAATCCTCCCAGTGAACATGCGCGCTCGTATCGAGGCGGAAACGCCAGTGCGGCCGTTCGCCCGTTGCCTGCTTCGCAGCGATCTCTTGCGGTGTGAGCTTCAGCGCGGCGCGGTCGTAGACGGGCGGCAGGCCGCGCGCGAGCTGGATCTTGCGGCGGACGTCCAGTTCCTCCGCGGTTTCGAAGCAGGCGTAAATCCGCCCGGCCGCGACCAGCGTTTCGAACTGCTCGTCGTAGCGGGCGAGCCGGTCCGACTGACGATATTCGGCGTCAGGTACGAGGCCGAGCCATGCGAGATCGTCGCGAATGGCGTCCGCATACTCCGCGCGGGAGCGTTCAACGTCGGTGTCGTCGAGGCGCAGCAGAAAGCGGCCGCCGTGCTTCTTCGCGAACAGCCAGTTGTGAAGCGCGGTGCGGACATTGCCGACGTGCAGATATCCCGTCGGCGACGGGGCGAAGCGGGTGGTTACGGTCATGATGTCCGGAAGGCGTTGGTGATCGGGTAGCGGCGGTCGCGCCCGAAGTTGCGGACGCCGATCTTGACGCCCGGCGGCGACTGTCGGCGCTTGTATTCGGCGACGTAGAGCAGGCGCTCAATGCGGGCCACGGTATCGCGTTCGAAGCCGCGCGCGACGATATCGGCGACCGAAAGCTCCTCTTCGACAAGGCCGTGCAGGATGGGATCGAGGATGTCGTAGGGCGGCAGCGAATCCTGGTCCTTCTGGTTTTCGCGCAGCTCCGCCGTGGGCGGTTTGGTGATGACGCGCTCGGGCATTACCGGCCCACCAGGGCCAAGCGCGAGCTTCGGTCGGTTCGCATTCCGCCAGCGCGAGAGCGCGAACACGGTGGTCTTGTAGGCGTCCTTCAGCACCGAATAGCCGCCCGCCATGTCGCCGTAGATCGTGGCGTACCCGACTGACATCTCGGACTTGTTGCCGGTGGTGAGCAGCATGTGACCGAACTTGTTCGAAAGCGCCATCAAGGTCATCCCGCGAATGCGCGACTGGATGTTCTCTTCGGTGATGTCGCGCGCCTTGCCCTCGAACGCGTGCGCGAGCATCGCGTCGAAGGCCTCCATGGCAGGCGTGATCGGGATGGTGTCGAGCCGGCAACCGAGCATCGCCGCGCATTCTGCCGCATCGTCGAGACTATCCTGCGACGTGAAGCGTGACGGCATCATCACGCACCAGACCCGGTCGGCGCCGAGCGCATCGACCGCCACCGCTGCCGACAGCGCCGAATCGATGCCGCCCGACAGGCCGAGCACGACGCCGGGGAAGCGGTTGCGGTTCACATAATCGGCAAGGCCGATCTGCATCGCGTGATAGATATCCTCCGGGTACGGATCGAGGCGGTGCTTGTGGCCTTCCTCGCAGATCCAGCCCTTCGACGAGCGGAACCAGGTGGTGAGCGTGGTCCGCTCTTCCCAATCCGGGAACTGCACGGCGATGCGGCGGTCCGCGTTCATCACGAAGCTCGCCCCGTCGAAGACGATTTCGTCCTGCCCGCCGACGCGGTTGAGGTACGCAAGCGGCAGGCCGGTTTCGGCGACGCGCATCGCGGCGAGTGATAGTCGCTTGTCGTCCTTGTCGAGCTCATACGGGCTGCCGTTCGGCACGATCAGGATCTCGGCGCCGGTTTCGGCGAGGCATTCGCAGACGTTCGGGAACCAGATGTCCTCGCAGATCGGCACGCCGAGACGGACGCCGCGGAAGGGAAGCGGACCCGGCAACGGGCCGGCCGCGAACACACGCTTCTCATCGAAGACGCCGTAGTTCGGCAGTTCGTGCTTGCGTGTCCACGCCGCGATCTCGCCGCCGTCGAGCAGCGCCATCGCATTGTAGAGCTTGCCGTCTTCAAGGAGCACGCTGCCGACGAGAATGGCCGGGCCGCCGTCCGCCGTGGCCTGTGCCATGCGTTCAAGCTCAGCCTCCGCAGCGCGCACGAGCGAAGGTTTCAGCACGAGATCTTCGGGCGGATAACCGATGAGCGAGAGTTCGCAGGTGACGATGAGGTCCGCTTGCGGCTGTTTCGCGCGCGCCGTGAGCATGGCGTCGGCGTTGCCGCGAAGATCGCCCATGGTCTGGTTGAGCTGCGCGAAAGCGATCAGGAGACGGTCAGTCATGGCGGGTCTTCTAGGCTGTCGAAACGGCTTTGGCGATGCCTTCGCGCGGTCTTGCAAAGGGGGCTTTCGAACGCGACGGCTTCCGTTTAGGTTCCGCGCCGATGTTCGACGACACACCCCTTCTGGCCAATCCATGGACCTGGTTCGTCGTGGGCTATCTGCTGGGCGCGATTCCCTTCGGCCTGATCGTCACCCGCCTCGCCGGGATGGGCGATATCCGCCGCCTGGGATCGGGGAATATCGGCACGACCAACGTGCTGCGCACCGGCGGAAAGAGCCTTGCCGCGCTTACCCTGCTGCTCGATGCGGGCAAGGGCGCGCTTGCCGTCTGGCTGGGGCAGACCTTCGCTCACGGTGGTGACATCCTCGGCGGCATGGGCGCGTTCATCGGCCACCTTTTCCCGGTTTGGCTGCTGTTCCGCGGCGGCAAGGGCGTCGCCACGATGCTTGGCATCGCGCTCGCCATCCATCCGCCAGCGGGCCTCGTCTTCGCGGCGGTCTGGCTGCTGGTGGCCGGGGTTACACGCTATTCCTCGCTTGCCGGGCTGATGGCGGTGACTCTCACTCCGCTGGCGCCCGCGCTCGCCGGACGCTGGGATGCCGCGCTGCTGTTCGCAGGGATGGCCGTGCTCGTGATCGCGAAGCACGACGAGAATATCGCGCGGCTGCGCGCGGGCACCGAAGGCAAGATCGGCGGGCGCAGGGGCACGCCCGATCCGAATGGCTGACCGTCCGGGCAGCGACGTCGAACGCATCGCAAAGCTGCGGCTGCTTCGCAGTGAAAACGTTGGGCCGGTAAGCTACCGGCATCTCACCGCGCGCTATGGCAGTGCATCGGCGGCGCTTGAAGCGCTTCCCGAGCTGGCAGAGCGTGGCGGACGCCGCAACTTCCGGATTGCGAACCTCGTGGCAGTCCAGCGCGAGATGGAAGCGGTGGAGGCAGCCGGCGCCCGCTTCGTCTTTCTTGGCGAGGCCAATTATCCGCCGCTGCTCGCCGAGATCGAGGACGCGCCGCCCGCGCTTGCCATGCGCGGCGATCCCGCGCTCGCGCACCGCCGCACCATCGGGATCGTCGGCGCGCGCAACGCGTCGGCAGCGGCAATCCGGTTCGCGCGCGGGCTTGCGACCGATCTTGCTGCCGCAGACATCGTCGTCGTCTCGGGACTCGCGCGCGGCATCGACGCTGCGGCGCACGCAGGCGCGCTTTCGGGCGGCACGATCGGCGTGATCGCGGGCGGTATCGACAATATCTACCCGCCCGAAAACGCCGAGCTTTATGCTGCGCTTTACGAACGCGGCCTCGTGATCGCCGAGCAGCCCTTCGGCACCGAGCCGCAGGCGCGCCACTTTCCGCGCCGCAACCGGCTGATCTCCGGGCTTTCCGCAGGCATTGTCGTCGTCGAGGCCGCGCCGCGTTCGGGCTCGCTCATCACCGCGCGGTTCGCCGGCGAGCAGGGCCGCGAGGTGATGGCGGTGCCGGGCTTCCCGCTCGATCCGCGCGCGCAGGGCTGCAACCAGCTGATTCGCGACGGCGCGACGCTCGTGCAGTCCGCCGCCGACATCGCCGAGACGATCGCGCCTTTCGGGGCCGCGCGACTCGCCGCGGGCGGCAGTCGCTTCTCAGCCCCTCCCCTCACAGACGCCGACGACAGCGCCCGCGACGCCGTGACAGCGCTGCTCAGCCTCACGCCCGTTGCCATCGATGAACTCGTGCGCCTGTCGGGCGAACCGCCAGCGGTGGTGCAGACCGTGCTTCTCGAACTCGAACTTGCCGGGCGGCTGGTGCGTCACGCGGGCGCGCGCGTCGCGCTCGCATGAGCTCGCGGCAGCAGCGCGGCGCGGCGCTCGACCCGGAGCTGCTGCTCCGCGCTTATTCGATCGGCATCTTCCCGATGGCGGAAAGCCGCGATGCCGAGGACGTGTTCTGGGTAGAGCCGCGGGAGCGCGCCATCCTGCCACTCGAAGGTTTCCACCTCTCGCGCAGCCTCGCCAAAACGCTGAAGCAGGAGCGCTTCGCGCACAGTGTGGACCGCGCCTTCGACGCGGTGATCGACGCCTGCGCCGAGCCGGCACCGGATCGCGCCGACACATGGATCAACCGGCAGATCCGCGAGGCCTACACATTCCTGCACCGCATCGGCCACGCGCACAGCGTCGAGTGCTGGGAAGGCGATGCGCTCGTGGGAGGTCTCTACGGGGTCAGGATCGGCGGCGCGTTCTTCGGCGAAAGCATGTTCAGCCGCCGCACGGACGCGTCGAAGACTGCGCTCGCGCATCTCGTTGCGCGTCTGCGCGTCGGCGGCTTCCGGCTCCTCGATTGCCAATTCATGACCGGTCACCTCGCCAGCCTCGGCGCAGTGGAGATCAAGCGCGAAGCCTATCTTCAGTTGCTCGGCGGCGCGACCGGGGTTTCGGATGCGGATTTCGGCGCGCTCGATGCGCTGCCTGACGATTTGCCGACCACGATCGTGCGCGGCCCCGTGTCCGGGAAGCGCATCGCGCAGCTTCTGACCCAGACATCGTAGCGCTCATTATCGAAGCTGTTGAGCGAAGGACTTTCGGCGAAGAGCCAGCCGGAAAACAGGCGCTTCATCGTGTTGTCGCGCACCGGCCCGTCGATCTGAAGAAAGGCGCCTGTGTGCGGACGCTGCCACGGCGGCGAAGCCTCGCAGGTGCGCGCCGCGATGCGCAGCTTGCCGAAGCGCACGGTCTCGCCCGGCTTCAACGTGAGGTTACGCGTTTCGCTGCTCACCTTGTCGAGCACGCCGATCACGAGCACGCGCTCCGCGTTCGGTGTGGGGAGCTTCACGGGCGCAGCTTTGGGCGCCGCAGGCGTTGGAGCCGGCACCGGTTCGGCAGCAGGCGCGGGCTGCGCGACCGCCGGCGCGGCGAGCAGCACCATGCCAAACGCGGCGCGGGCCGCCGTACGGATCACGGTGCGGCGGGCTCCGCTGGCGCAGGCTCGCCGGCCTTGTTTTCAGACTTGCCGCTCTGGTTGATGAAGCCCCCGATCAGCGTCATCAGATCGACCGAACCTTGCGTATCGATGATCTCGTCGCCCTCGCGCATCGTCTCGGGGTCGCCGCCCGGCGTCAGCGAGATGTAGCTGCCGCCGAGAATCCCTTCGGAGGTGATCGCCGCACTGCTGTCGAGCGGCAGCTTGATTCGCTGGTCGATCGAAAGGCCGAGCCGAGCCTGGAACGTATCCGGGTCGAGCGACTGATCGACGACCGACCCCACCTTGATGCCCGAGACGCGCACATCGGTACCGACAGCGACACCCGTGGCGTTCGGGAACAGCGCCGAGACGCGGTAGCGATCCGCGCCAACATTGCCTGACGTCCGCTGATACGAGAACAGCACGAACACGACCGCGATGCCCACGACAAGCGCGCCGACGATCGCCTCGATCAGGTTCTGCCGGAACAGTGCGGTCATGCCTCTTCGGGGCTCCACGCTTCATAGTCGCCGGTCGCGCGGGCGCGCGGCGCCTCGCTCGCGAGCGTGCCGGGACGCTGCCATGCCGCGGCAGTGCCGGTGAGGTTCGCGTGATGCGGCTTTTCCCACACCTTGCGCGGCAGCTTCGAGTCGCTCGGCAGCACGTCGGTGGATTTGTGCAGCCAGCCGTGCCACTCGGGGGGCACACGGCTCGCCTCGTTGAAGCCGTTATAGATTACCCAGCGGCGCTCGCGCTTGCCGGGCTTGCGGAAATAGCGGTTGCCTTCCGCGTCCTGGCCGACTTCCTCGCCGTGGAAACGCGTCATGTAGCGCGTGCCCCACGTCGGACCGTCCCACCAGGTGAAAATCGACTTGAACAGACCCATTGCCGGCTCCGCTGACTTCAGTTGGCGCCTTAGAGCCTTATTCCGTGCCGCCTTGCAAGTCCCGAAGGTCGTATTCGACGAGATCGCCGGGCGTCGCACCGATCCGCGCGGCCTCTCCGGCACTCAGTTCGAGCACGGCGGCGACGGGGCCGAGCGAGCTGCGCTGCGCATCATTCAGCGGCGGAACGTCGGCAAGGATGCTCTCGATGCGCCCGTCAGCAAGCAGGAACACCATATCGAGCGGGATATATGTGTTGCGCATCCAGAACGTCGCGGGGCGCGGTGCCGGGAACGGGAAGATCATGCCCGCATCCTTCGGCATCGCGCGGCGATACATCAGCCCCTGCGCCTGCTCGTCCGCCGTGCGCGCGACTTCGACCGTGTAAACATGCCGCTTGCCGTCGTTGGTGACGATGGTGAGCGGGACGGTGCGAAGCCGCCGGACCGCAGGCTCTCCAGCGGTTTCGGCCGCAGGTTCCTGCGTGGCGGCGGACGGCTTGCTGCCACAGCCCGACACGATGGCCGCGAGCAGGAAGGCCGCAAGAAGCGGCCGATGACGAACGGAATTCATGAAAAGGGCTCTATGCCTCTCCGACCGCGATGGCAACGGCGAGCGGGCCCTTGTCGCCCTCCGCGATGCGCGCCATCACGTACTGGCCCGGTATCAGTTCGATAAGCCCGGCACGACGCACGGTTTCCATGTGCACGAAAATGTCATGCGAACCTTCCCCGCGCGTGAGAAAACCATAGCCTTTCAGGCGGTTGAACCACTTGACTTCAAGCCGCTCGTAATCGCCCGCATCGTCGATGAGCTGCATCGGATCGACGCGCGCAGCAGCCCGCTGCACGACGAGTTCGGGATCAGGCCCGATCGCCGTCGTCAAATCGAGTTCAATGATACGCCGCGCCTGCCGACCGCGTTCCCGCGCAACCGCCATGCAGACGACTGTCGCGCCTTCAGGCAGCGTGCGGCGACCAACCTCGCGCAACGTGGAAAAGTGTACCAACACATCGCCGCTCCCATCACTGGGAACGATGAAGCCATATCCCCGTACCGCATCGAACCACTTTACCGTGCCATCGACGCGGCATTCTTCGGCGACTTCGGCAAGGTCGGACACGTGCTCACCCTCTGGCAGCAACGCGTGCTCGGCCATTACCCCCTCCGACGCACATTTAATTTTCCGAGAAAGAACGCTACCACAAAACCCCGTAACAACGAACTATATAGTTAATTTTCAAAGCGACAAGACAAAGGATTTGCGCCGATGGAACTGAACGGTGAGACCCTGATCGCGGCACCGCGCGAAAGGGTCTGGGCGGCGCTCAACGACCCCGAAGTTTTGGCCGCGTGCATCGATGGCGTGGAACGGCTTGAGCGTGCAGGGGAAAACCGCTTCGAGGGCACGATGAACGCCAAGGTCGGGCCGGTACGCGCGAAGTTTACCGGCGCCGTCGAGCTCTCCGAAATCGATGCGCCGAACGCCTATGTGATTTCCGGTGAGGGCAAAGGCGGCGTCGCGGGGTTTGCGAAGGGCAAGGCTTCGGTGAAGCTCGAAGACGCCCCGGGCGGCACGCGACTCGCCTGGCAGGCGAGTTCCACCGTCGGCGGCAAGCTCGCGCAGCTTGGCGCACGGCTGATCGAAGGCACCGCAAAGGCTTATGCCGAATCCTTCTTCGCAGCCTTCAAAGCGCGCGTGGAAAGTGAGGGCGCGCCAGAGCCTGCACCCGTGGTGCTTCCCGAAACCGATCTCTCCGAGGGCGCTGAGGAGATGCCCGGGCTTTCCCCAACCGTGTGGGGCAGCATCGTGATCGCGCTCGTCGCCGCGCTGGTGCTCTGGCTGGTGCTGTGAACGGAGACGACACCGCCGCGCTGATCGCGACGCTCCGCGGCTGGATCGCCGCCGGGCACAAGGCCGCGATCGCCACGGTGATTGAAACATGGGGTTCCGCGCCACGCCGCGCGGGCGCGCACCTTATCATTCGCGACGATGGGCTCTTCGAAGGCTCGGTGAGCGGCGGCTGCGTGGAGGGTGACGTGATCGCGGTAGCGGCGGACGTGATCGCCGACAACGCGCCGAGACGCCTCGAATACGGCGTTGCCGATGCCCGCGCGTGGGAGGTGGGCCTTGCCTGCGGCGGGCGCATCGCGGTTCTGGTGCAGCCGGTGTCCGATGCGGGCTTCGCCCCTGACCTCGCCGAACGCCTTGGCAAAGCGTTCGCGAACGGTGAGAGCATTCGCGTCACCACCGATGCCGATGGTGTTTCCCATGAAGGCGAAGGCGAAGGTTTCGCGCGCCTTTACGAGCCCGCAGGGCGTCTGATGATCGTCGGTGCGGTTCACATCGCGCAGGCGCTCGTGCCGATGGCGGAACTGCTCGGCTACGTGCCGCTCGTCGTCGATCCGCGCGGGAGCTTCGCCGCCGCCGAGCGCTTCCAGCACATCGCGGTCGATCCGCGCTGGCCCGATGAGGCGCTCGCTGACTGGAAGCCCGACAGCGCGAGCGCGATCGTCGCGCTGACGCACGATCCCAAGCTCGACGACCCTGCGCTTATCGCGGCGCTGCGCTCGCCTGCGTTTTATATTGCCGCGCTTGGGTCGCGGAAGAATCAGGCGCTCCGCCGCGAACGGCTCGCCGCTGCGGGCTTCGACGAGGCTGCGCTGGCGCGCGTTCATGGCCCCGCGGGCCTCGCCATCGGCGCGGCGAACCCCGCCGAGATCGCGCTTTCGATCGCCGCCCAGATGATCGCGGTACGGCGCGGCGCGTGAAGTTCGGACGTGTCCCTCTGGACCTTGCGGAAGGTGCGTATCTCGCCCACGCCGCGCATGTCGGCGGGCGGCGAATCGCCAAGGGAAAACGCCTCGATGCGGCGGACATCGCTGACGCCCGCGCGGCAGGGCTCGACGAACTCGTCGTGGCCACCCTTGAAAGCGGTGATCTGCACGAAGACGCCGCTGCCGCCCTGCTGGCGTCCGCTGCTGCCGGGCCCGGCCTCTCCGCCCATCCGCCCGTGCACGGCCGCGCCAACATCGTGGCCGATGCCGCCGGGTTGCTGCTCGTGGAAACGGCCGCAGTCGACATCGTGAACGCCCACGATGAGGCCGTGACGCTCGGCACGCTCGCCCCGTTCGCGCCCGCCGCCAAGAGCGAAATCGTCGCGACCGTGAAGATCATTCCCTTCGCCGCGCCCGAAGCCTTGGTTCGAAGCGCGTCAGCCAGCGCGAAAGGCGTCCTGCGACTGGCGCCGTTCGGGACGCTCCGCGTCGCCTTCATCCAGACGACACTTCCCGGCACATCGGCGAAGCTGCTCGCGAAAACCGCCGAGGTGACGCAGGCGCGCTGCGCCGCGCTAGGCCTCGCCGCATGGCGCGAAATGCGTTGCGCGCACACGGAAGAGGCACTCGCCGCCGTGCTCGCCGAGACCGCAGATGCCGACATCGTCCTTGTGAGCGGCGCCTCAGCGATCAGCGACCGGCGCGACGTCATTCCCGCCGCGATCGAACAGGCCGGCGGCGAGGTGCTGCGGCTCGGAATGCCGGTCGACCCCGGCAATCTCCTGTGCCTCGCCCGCATCGGCACGCGCCCCGTGATCGGACTACCCGGCTGTGCGCGGAGCCCGCGCCGTAACGGCTTTGACTGGGTCCTCGAACGCCTTTGGGCGGGGCTCGACGTCAGCGGCGGCGACATCGCGCGTATGGGCGCTGGCGGGCTTCTCGCCGACGTCCCCCGCCCCGAACCCCGCCCGAAACCGGCGGTGGGCGGCAGCATTGGCGCTGTAGTGCTCGCGGCCGGACGCTCGGTGCGCATGGGTGCGAACAAGCTGCTCGCCGACCTCGGCGGCAGGCCGGTGCTCGCGCACGTGCTCGACGCAGTGAAAGAAGCCGGACTTTCCGCGATCGTCGTCACGGGCAACGCCGAAGCGGAAATCGCGGCCTTGGCGGGGCACTACGGTTTTCCGAGCGTCCACGCTGCGCGCTACGCGGAGGGGCTGAGCCAATCGCTCGCAACGGGCATAGCCGCCGTGCCCGAAGACTGGTCGGCAGCCCTGGTGCTGCTGGGCGACATGCCGGAGGTAAGCGCCGGGCATATCGCAAGCCTCGCTGCTGCTGCGGACGCGAACCGCATCGCGGTGCCCGCGCACAAGGGCAAGCGCGGGAATCCGGTGGCCTGGGGCCGGCGCTATTTCGCGCGGCTGCGCGGTCTTGAAGGCGACGTGGGCGGAAAGGCGCTGCTCGCCGAGTTCGCAGACGATATTGTCGAAGTGCCGGTGGAGAGCGACGCGATCTTCATGGATGTCGATACGCCCGAAGCCCTCGCGGCGGCGAGGGCGCGCTACTCGTAATCGGGGTCCACGTCCCGCATGTCGAGAATCTCGGCGGCCATGCGCACATCGTGGCCCGCACGCAGCATCGCGGCGAACTGCTTCTGCCGCGCTGCGCGATCGGGCGCTTCCCGCGCGAACGGTCCGAAGCGCTTGCGGCGCGCGTAGGCTATTGCAGCCCCGCGTGCGTCGACCGCGCCCGTGATCTCTCCGCGCAGGTCTTCGGCCAGGCCCGCCGCACGCAGGTCCTGCCCGATTCGCCGCGCGCCGTAGCCGCGCCGCTCGAGTCCCCGCGCCCGCGCCTCCCCAAACGTGCGATCATCGACATAACGCAACTCCGCGAAACGCACGACGATAGCCGCCACGTCGGCGGGGCGTTCCCCGGCCCAGCCGCGCTCGCGCAGCTTCCGGGTAAGGTAGGATGCCAGCTTGCCTTCAGAGGTCGCGTAGCGTTCCACATACCGAAGCGCGAGCGCGCGAAGGGCTTCCTCATCGAGCGGCGGGGGCGGTTTTCGGCTTTTTTCGGTACGCACGCCATGTTCCTGCCATAGTCGGACCCAATTTTGAACGTCACATTCCGGCAAAGGCTGACGCTGGCCTGTTTTGCAAGTGGCCAAGGAGTCGTGTATTTGGCGAGGTTTATGAGCGGCAGGAAAAGCCGCCGCTGCGCCGAGAAGAGCTGAGGAGGTTCGGGGACTTGCTGAATCGCACTTCGGATTCGAGCGCGCTTGCGCTGTCCGGCGCCGATGAAACGGCGCTGGCGCCAACGCCGACGCTCGACGATTTGCCGCGCCGTCTGGCGGACTTCAACACGCTTGGCGAAGCATTGGATTATGCGGCGCAGGGCAAGCGCGGCCTCAACTTCTTCGATGCGCGGGCGCGGCTCGCGCGCGTCCTGACGTTTTCGGACCTCAAGGTCGATGCGACCGCCAACGCCTACCGGCTGATCGCCGCCGGCATCAAGCCGGGTGACCGCGTGGCACTGATCGCCGAGACGAGCGCGGATTTCGTAAGCCTGTTCTTCGGCGCCATATACGCCGGTGCGCTGCCCGTGCCGCTGCCGCTGCCGACCTCGTTCGGCGGACGCGAAGGTTATGTGGAGCAGATCCGCAGCCAGCTCACCTCCTGCGACCCCGAGATCGTGTTTGCGCCGTCCGGCCTTGCTGCGATCGTGGCGGAAGCCGCACACGGCCTGCGCTGCCGCACCGCGCATGACTGGCTGAACTTCATGGCGCGCGACGCGAAGCCCGCTGCGCTGCCGTCGGCGCGCAAGGCCGACATTGCCTACCTCCAGTATTCGAGCGGCTCGACGCGCTTCCCGCACGGTGTGGAAATCACGCACGAGGCGCTGCTCGCGAACCTCAACGGCCATGCCGTCGGCGTGCAGCTTCGCCGCGACGACCGCGTCATCTCCTGGCTGCCTTATTATCACGACATGGGCCTCGTCGGCTGCCTGATGGCGCCGATCGCGAACCAGGTTTCCGCCGATTACCTCGCCACTGAGGATTTCGCGCGCCGTCCCCTCTCATGGCTCGCGCTCATCACGCGCAATGAGGGCCACAGCCTCTCTTACTCGCCGACCTTCGGCTACGACATCTGCGCGCGCCGCGTTTCCAGCCAGACCGATATCGCCGAGCGGTTCGACCTGTCGCGCTGGCGCGTGGCAGGCAACGGCGCCGACATGATCCGCCCGGACGTCATGAACGCCTTCGTGGAAGCGTTCGCGCCCGCAGGATTTTCGGGCGGTGCGTTCCTGCCGAGCTACGGCCTCGCAGAAGCGACGCTTGCCGTTACCATTTCTCCGGTGGGCACGGGCATCGTCACCGATCTCGTCGATGAGCGTCTGCTTTCGGGCGAGCGCGAGGATACTGGTGCCGGTACGGGCCGGATGCGCGCGATCGTGAACTGCGGTGTCGCCCTGCCGGGCATGGAAATCGAAATCCGCGACGAGGCCGGACGCCGCCTTGGCGACCGCCAGATCGGCAAAGTGTTCGTGGCGGGCCCCAGCATCATGACCGGCTATTTCCGCGACGAAATCTCTACCCGCGCAGCGCTGCAGGGCCGCTGGCTCGATACCGGTGACATGGGCTACATGCTGGACGGCGCGCTCTACATCGTCGGCCGCGCCAAGGACATGATCATCATCAACGGCAAGAACCACTGGCCGCAGGACATCGAGTGGGCAATCGAGCAGCTTCCGGGCTTCAAGGCGGGCGACATCGCCGCGTTCTCGATCACCACGGAAGGCGGCGAGGAAGCGCCCGCCGTGCTCGTCCAGTGCCGCACCAGCGATGCCGCCGAACGCGCCGACCTGCGCGAAACGATCAAGACCAAGGTGCGCGCCATCACCGGCATGAACTGTATCGTAGAACTGGTCCCGCCGCGCACGCTGCCGCGCACCAGCTCGGGCAAGCTCAGCCGCTCCAAGGCCCGCGCGCTCTACCTCTCCGGCCAGATCCAGCCGCTCGACATCGCGGCCTGACGCCGCCCGGCGCATGACGACACTCGCCATCACCGGCGGAACCGGCTTCGTCGGGTCGAAGCTGATCGATCTTGCGCTTGAAAAGGGCCAAGCTGTTCGCGCGCTTGCGCGCCGCACGCAACCGGAACGGCATGGCGTCGAATGGATCGCGGGGGATCTCGGCAATCGCGATGCACTCGCCCGTCTGACAGAGGGCGCGGACGCGGTGATCCATGTCGCGGGCATCATCAACGCCCGCACGCCGCTGGAATTTGCTGCTGGCAATGTGGAGGGCACGCGCGCGATGCTGGAGGCGAGCCGGGACGTTCCGCGTTTCGTTCACGTCTCCTCGCTCGCAGCGCGCGAGCCGGCGCTTTCCATCTACGGCAACACCAAGGCGGCCGCCGACGCGCTCGTCGAAACCGCCCGCCCCGATGCAGCGATCGTGCGTCCGCCTGCTGTCTACGGACCCGGCGACCGTGAGACGGCGAACGTCTACAAGCTCGTCGCGCGCGGCTGGGCGCTGCTGCCGGGTGGTGGACGCTTTTCGATCGTCGAGGTGTCCGACCTTGCGCGGGCGCTGCTCGCACTCACGGAAAACCCGGCGCCAAGCGGCACCTTCGAGATCGACGATGGAACGCCCGGCGGGCTCAGCCACCGCGAGATGGCCGCGCATATCGCCGCAGCGCTCGACAAGACGCCGACCTACATTCCGTTGCCCCCAGCGGCGCTGAGGCTCGGCGCCGCGATCGACACGCTCGGCGCGAAGCTCGCCGGGCGCTTGCCCGCGCTCAGCTTCGACCGTGCGCGCTATCTCGCGCATCCGGACTGGGTGGCGGACAGCGCGCCCCTGCGCGCGCTCGGCATCTGGACGCCTGAGGTTCCCGCGGCAGAGGGCATCGCACGAACGGCGGCATGGTACCGGAACGCAGGCTGGATTTAGACCGCCTGTCTGCCTATCCCCTGCCACAATCTGTTGGCATCGAGCCCCAACGACATTTCAGGACATACGCATGGCGCACACACGCGACACCATCCTCCCAAAGCTGCTGGAACTGATCGAGCCGCTGAACCGCAAGGGGATCGCGCTCTCCGAGGACACCAGCTTCGCGAGCGATCTTGAGCTGGACTCGCTCACCGTGATGGACCTCGTCGCCAACATCGAGGACGAATACGACATCATCCTGCCGATGAACCTGCTCCCCGAGCTGGAGACGATCGGCCAGCTTGCCGATGCCGTCGCCAAGATCGTGAACGGCTGAGGCGAGACGATGGGCGATCTTTTCGATAAATTCGACCCGATCATCGCCGAAAAGGCCGCGCTGCTGGCGACGGGTGTCAACGACCCGTTCAACCTCGTGATGGAGAAGGTCCATTCACCGACCGAAGCGACGGTGAACGGGCGCGAGACCATTCTCGTCGGCACCTATAATTACATGGGCATGACCTTCGACCCCGACGTGATCGCGGCGGGCAAGCAGGCGCTCGACGAATTCGGCGCAGGGACCACCGGCAGCCGCGTGCTGAACGGCACCTATCAGGGCCACCGCGAGGTCGAGGAAGCGCTGAAGGATTTCTACGGCACCAGCCACGCCATGGTCTTCTCCACCGGCTACCAGGCGAACCTCGGCCTGATGGCAACGATGGCGGCACGGGGCGAATACATCATCCTCGACGCCGACAGCCACGCCTCCATCTACGACGGCTGCGCGATGGGCAACGCCGACATCGTGCGCTTCCGTCACAACAGCGTGGAAGACCTCGACAAGCGTCTCGGTCGCCTTCCGGCGGAGGCAGGCAAGCTCGTCGTCCTCGAAGGCGTCTATTCGATGCTGGGCGACATCGCGCCACTCAAAGAAATGGTCGCGGTCGCCAAGAAATACGGCGCCATGGTCGTCGTCGACGAAGCGCACGGCATGGGCTTCTTCGGCCCGAACGGACGCGGCGTTTATGAGGCCGCAGGCGTCGAGGCGGACGTCGATTTCGTCGTTGGCACCTTCTCGAAATCGGTGGGCACCGTCGGCGGCTTCGTCGTTTCCAACCACCCGAAGTTCGAGGTGCTGCGCCTCGTCTGCCGGCCTTACGTGTTCACTGCCTCGCTGCCGCCGAGCGTCGTCGCCACGGCAGCGACATCCATCCGCAAGCTGAAGCACGCGCATAACAAGCGCCAGCATCTGTGGGAAAACAGTCGCAAGCTGCATTCGGGGCTCAAGGCCAAGGGCTTCACGATCGCCACCGAGACCGCAGAAAGCGCCATCATCGCTGTGCTGATGCCGGGCCAGGAAGCGTGCGCGCGCATGTGGAGCGCGCTCATCGAGCTTGGCGTCTACGTCAACATGGCGCGTCCGCCCGCGACGCCCGCTGGCATGTTCCTGCTGCGCTGCTCGCTCTGCGCGGAGCATCGCGCCGAACAGGTGGACATCATCATCGATCGCTTCGTGCAGGCGGCGGAGATCGCGGGGATTTCGCTCAACGCGTAGCCGCGACGTTCAGGCGTCGCTCGTATTCGTCGGCCAGCCTGCGAAGCGCCTCCGCCCCGTCTCCCCGGAAGGATGAGCCGTGCATGACGGCGAGCAGGCTGGGCGCCAAATCCGCCAATCGGCGCAGCGTTGGTGCGGTATCGGGCGTGAGACTGGTTGCCTGGAACATGTCTTCTGCGGCCATGGCTGCCGGAACAATGTCGCTTGCCGTTACAGCCTCGCCGTCCCCGACCTGCGTAAACACATCCCCGCAAAAGAGTGTGGCGGTCGTTTCCTCGTAAAGCATCTGCGCTTCCCAGCCGTGCGGGACATGCGGCGTGGGAACAAGCCGAACGCTCTTGCCGCCAAGATCCATCACCTCGTCTTCGCCCAGAGCCCGAGGCGCACGGTCCGCGAGATCATTGACCGAGATATTGCATCCAAGCGGGCTGTAGACGACCTGCGCTTGGGGCGCGGCTTCAAGCCACAGGTTCATCGCACCGCATTCATCGGCCTCGATATGCCCGAAACTGATCCAGCGGAGGCGATCAAGCGGCAGGATGGCTGCGACGGCTGACGAGACCGATGCGAAGAGCGAGCGGGGTCCGCAATGAAAGAGCAAGGGTTCATCCGCAACGATCAGGAACTGATTGAATGTGAAACCCGCGGGCGGCGCAATATCAGCGACATGTGTCGACACGCGGTGGATGCCCGGAGCAATCTCGGTGGTTCGCGTTTGGATACGGTCCTCCCCCTCGAAAGGTCACCCGAACGGATGTTTCCGTCTTTTTGACCAAGCCGTCACAGAAGTCGAGTTTCGGTTTCCAGCCGCGCGATTTTCGATCGCCGCTACCGCACCGCCCCCTTGCGAATGAGCCTCGGCAACAACACGAGCCCGGCGAGGATCGGGAAGCGGCGGTGCCAGGGCTTCACGATGATGCCCGCGCCCGCGTGGCGGTTCACCTTCCACGCGATGTAATCCACGCCGCCCTTGAAGGTGAAACTCGCCTTCGCGAGCCGCAGCACCGAAAGCAGCTTGCCCCGGCGGCGGAGTCTCGCCCACGCGCGTTCGCCGGCTTTGCGATCGGTATGCGCGCGGAAATGCACAATGCCGCCGCGCACCTCCGCCGCGAGATCGCTGTCCGCGATGGCGGGCGCGGTAAACGCGGTATAGCGCGCGGGATCGGTTTCGAAGATCGACTGGCCACGCCCGGCACGTTCGGACCTGAGTTCGGAAGCGTAGGTGAGCGCGAAGGCGCCGGTCCACAGCGCTTCGATGCTGAGATCATCGTCCAGCATCGGCCGCGCGGTCTTGAGCAATGTCGGCGCGGCCGTCGCAACCGCACGGATGACGCGCGCACGCGCCGCATCGCCGCGCACCCAGACGAGCCGCGAGGGCTGCGCGAACCGCGCCCAGACCGAAACGTTGTCGCAATCCGGGGAGCACGCATGCGCGAAATCTTCGAGGGACATCACCGCGAACTTGGCGCGCAGGCCTTCATGCTCCGCGTAAAAGACGTTGGGCGGGATCAGCCGGTTCGCCGTCGCCATCCAGCGGCGCGTGTAGGCGCGGTTGTAGGAATCGACGAGCAGATAGAAATCGAGAAGCGAATCGCCGAGGTCTTCGCTTCTAAGGCACGAGCCGTAGAACAGCACCGCCTGCGCGGCGCCACCGCAACGACCGGCGATCGCCTTGGCGAAATCGGCGACTTCGGGCGCGGCAGGCGTTTCCAGCTCGGCCGCAACGAGCGGCACGAGCGCCGTCATGCCGCGAGGCTGAGGAAGGACACCGGCGCGGTGGGCGTCAGCACGATCGAATGCCCTTCGCCCGCTTCGTAAAGCTCACCGTCGAGGATGACGCTGGCGCGCTTGCCCTCAATGCGGATCTCGTCGCCGCGGCGCAGGTGAAGGCCGTTGAAGCGCGCGCTGCCGAGCCGCCCGGCGAGCGCCGAAAGCAGCGCCTTGAAGATCGTGCCCCGGCGCTGCTCGATCGCCATCAGCTTCAGCGATCCGCCGTGATCGTTGAACGGCGTCGCGAAATTCAGCAGCAACCGTTCGAGCGTCGTCACCATCAGCACGAAGAAGCTTCCCTCGACAGGCTTGCCGCCACGGTGCAGCGAGACGCGCATCGGGCTCGGCTTGACGGGATTCCAGCGCGCACCCACGCCGACGAGCACGCTTGCGAGCACCACGAAGATCGCCATGAGATGGCTCACCCAGTTCGGCAAGCCGAGCGGGTAAATCTTGTTGCGGCAGAACAGGATCGCCTCTGCAAGACCAGCGCCGCCAAGGAACATGCCGAACACCGGGCGTGCCGCGATGCCGTCGCTGAGCGCAATCAGTTGCCGCGCGACGACGTGCGGATCAACACCCGTCTCCACGATCTTGAGGATGTTACCAAGCGCCTCGACCGGATTGGCACCGGCGCCGAGATCGAGCGCGATAAGGTTGGTCTTGCCGTTCGGCAGCACCGCGAGCGGCGGCACCGCGCCCTTGAAGTGGTGGCCGTTGTAAATCTCGGTGAGCGCGGCCTGCACCGTGCCGTCACCGCCGTTGATGACGAGCACAGCCGGCTTCACGCGCGCGATCATGGCGAGCGCGTCGGGCACTTCGGAGATATCGCCCACTTCGTAGTGGAAGATGTTCGGGTGCTGCGCCACGAACTCCCGGATGCGCGGCAACGCGGCCTTGTTGCCGGTCGAGCGCGGATTGGAGAGGAGCGCGACGCAGGCCATTCAGTCGCGCCTTGCCACAAGGGGCTTCACGGAAAACAGCCCCTGCCGGTAATTCAGGATCACATCGACGACCGTCACCCCGTCGCGCGCGACGAACATCGCGTCGTCATAATCGGGCTTGGACAGGCCAAGTTTCGGATTGCCCGAAAAGCCGACGCCGTCCTTCGAGACGGAGAGCTTGCCGTTCACGTCGCGGTCGTGAAGCACGACCATCGAGAATTCGCCGAAACGCGGCAGGGCCATGCAGACGTTCATGTCGCCGGACGCTGTCATGGGCAGCTGGATGCGCTTCAGATACTTGCCCTTTTCCAGAAACTCGTCGGGCTTGTCGCTGTAGACCTGAACACGGAGGTTCCCTTCGCGGTCCTTGAAGCCATACACGCGCACGAGCGCGGCCGGACCGCGCGCGCCCGGCGCACAGGCGGCGGCATCGGGGCCGATGATCGTCTGAGCCACGGCGGGCGTTGAAAATGCACCAAGAACCACCGTTGACGCGACAAGCGAACGGACCAGCCCCCGGATAACCGCATTTGAACGCTTCAGCACCATGAACCTCCTCGACCTTCCCCCTTCGCGAATCACCAAATTGTTGATGCATCCCTGTCTCACCGTGGTATCGGGTCCGCTTGCGGCCAAAATTTGACCAAGGATCGACAAAACCAAGAGATGCTGGCCCGGTTCGACAGGTACATGGCGCGGCTGATCGCGGTGCCGTTGTTCGCGACACTGATGATCGCGGCCATGCTGCTATTGCTGGAGAAGATGCTGAAATTGTTCGACTTCGTGGTGAACGAAGGCGGACCGGCCTCAGTCGTCTGGCGTATGCTCGGCAACCTCATTCCGCAGTATCTGGGCCTGGGAATTCCCGTTGGCCTTCTCCTTGGCATATTGCTCGCTTTCCGGAATCTGGCGCTTTCGAGCGAACTCGATGCGATGCGCGCCGTCGGCATCAGCTACATGCGGATGCTGCGCGTCCCCTACATGTATGCGCTGCTCCTCGGGCTTCTCACGCTGCTCATCGTCGGTTTCATCCAGCCGATCAGCCGCTATGCGTATGAGGGCTTGGAATTCGAGCTGCGTTCGGGCGCGCTCGGCGCGACGATCGACGTGGGCGAGTTCGTGCAGGTGGCGCGCAACACCACGCTCCGCGTCGAGGAAAGCCGCAATCATGGCCGCGACCTGCGCGGCATCTTCGTCAGCGGCCAGAGCGCGGACGGCAAGACCGTCTCTGTCACCGCCGCGCGAGGCACCTTTCTTGCCACCGACGATCCCGACGTGATCCTGCTGCGGCTCACCGATGGTACGCTCGTGCACGACGCGCCTGGCTACAGGCAACCGCGCGTCCTGAGCTTCCGGATGCACGACCTGCCGATCGATCTGCCGCAGATCGAGCTGTTCCGCATTCGGGGCGCCGAAGCTGACGACAATGAACTGACCCTCCCCGAACTCTACCGCGTCGGCTATCTCGGTCAGGGCACCACCACCGAGGAAAACCGGCACGCCGTGCGCGCGAACCTGCATCGGCGGCTCGTGCAGGTGTTCGCCGTGATGGTGATTCCGCTGCTCGCCGTGGCGCTCGCGGTGCCGCCGAAGCGCTCGACCTCGGCGGTTGGCGTGTTCGCCGCGCTCACCATCCTCATCGTCTATAACGAGATTTCAGAAGCCGCCGAGCGCTCCGGCGCTGCGGGCAAGGCCGACATCGTGCTCAGCCAGTGGGGCAGCTTCATCGCGTTCAGCCTGCTCTGCGCGTGGTTCTTCCACGTGCTGGCGAACGTACCGGGAGGCCAGCCGATCGCGATGATCGAGCGCGGCGCGGGCATCGTCACCAAGTGGATCGTCAGCCTGTGGCGCCTGCTGCGGCGCCGCTTGGGAAGGGTGCGCACAGCATGAGCAGCGCGCTGACATTCTGGCCCTCTCGCACCATCGCGACTTACACGGCGCGCATGTTCATGCTGCGAACGCTCGCCTTCGCGATCGGCCTCGTCGCCATATTGCAGACGCTCGACCTGCTGACGGAATCGAACAAGATCCTTGCCATCGACGGCAACGGCAACGCCGAGCTGCTGCGCTACGTGCAGCTTCGCGTTCCGCAGCTCATCTCGCAGTTCCTGCCCTTCTCCGTGCTGCTCGGCGCGCTCGTGACGATGGCGACGCTAAGCCAGAACAGCGAGGTGACGATCTTCCGCGCGGCAGGACTTTCCGCGCATCAAATCCTCTACCCGATGATGGCGGCGGCGCTCAGCGTCTCGCTGTTTCACTTCGCGTTCAACGAGATGGTGCTGGTGCGCACGAATGCGGAACTCATCGCGTGGGAAAAGGCCGAATACCGGCGCGACGCAAAAATCGACACCAATCCGCTCACCGACGTGTGGGTGCGCGAGGGGCGCGAGATCATCCATGCCGACAGCGTGACCGGAAGCGGCGCGTCGACCGTGCTTCATGGCGTGCGCGTCGACCGCCGCGACGGTAGCCGCCTGCGCCAGATCATCAACGCCGCAAGCGCCCGCCCGGACCGCAACGCCTGGCAGCTCGAGAACGTCCGTATCTTCACCGTGCGCACGGGCGCGCTTTCGCACGCGCCGCAGATGCGGCTCGGGGCGGGTATCGAGCCCGACCGCTTCACGATGCGTGCGCCCGACCCCGACCGAACGAATATCGTCGACCTCTGGAAACAGACGCGCCTGCTCGAATCCGTCGGGCGCAGTACGGATTCGCTGCGCGTCGCGCTCTACCACAAGGTCTCGCTGCCGCTTTCCGCCGTGCTGATGCCGTTGCTCGGCGCGGTGACCGCCTTCGGACTCGCCCGCTCAGGGAGGCTGTTCGCACGCGCGGTCGTCGGCATGGTGCTGGGCTTTGCCTATTTCGTGGCCGACAACTTCATGGTGGCGATGGGCGAGTTCGGCTCCGTTCCGCCCTTGGCAGCGGGCTGGGCGCCGTTCCTGCTGTTCTTCCTCGTCGGCGAAGCGGTGCTGTTCCGGACCGAGGAATGAACACCGCCGTTGGAAAGTCTGACGTCGCCAAGGGCGCGGGCGTCGTAGCGTTGTCGCGTCTCGGCGCGCTTGTCGAGGTGGTGTCGCAGCCCGCCTACGTCTGGATGTTCGGCATCGCGGTGTACGGTGTCTACACCGTGCTCTGGGCGGCGGTGAACACCGTTTCCAACGTCGCAGACCTTGCCATCACGCGCGCGCTGCAGCGCGTGATCCCGCAGTCGCGGAGCGAGCGCGACGTGCTCGCCGCGCTGAAGGCGGCACTTCTGCTCGGCGTCGTGCCGAGCATCATCGTCGCCGCGCTCGTGATGGTCTTCGCGGGCGATCTGGCGGCCCTCGTCAACGCCGGCCCGCGCGAAGCGGCGGACATGCGCCTTGCCATCCTGATCTTCGCGCCCGGCTTGCCTTTGTGGTCGTTCATCGAGCTGGTGACGGCAGCGGCCCGCGCGCGGCGCGCGTTCGGCCCCGAGGTGCGGCTGCGGCTATTCTGGGAGCAGTGCGTGCGCCTCGTGCTCGCCTTCGGCCTGTTCCTCGCGGGGTGGGACACGCTCGCGCTCGTCACCGCGCACACAGCGTCGCTGTTCGTCACTGCGATCCTCGCCGTGCGCCTGCTCGCCCGCTACTACGATGTCCGCGCCATGTGGCACACACCGTTCGACAGGCGAATTTCGCGGCATGTCTTCGTCACCGGCATCAGCTTGCTGCCGATCAACGTCGTCTACCGCGTGCTGATCGACCTGCCGCCGCTCGTCATCAACGCGCTCATTCCGGGCAACGCGGGCGCCGTCGCCT
This sequence comes from Sphingosinicella sp., assembly GCF_013911755.1. Lineage (GTDB taxonomy): Bacteria > Pseudomonadota > Alphaproteobacteria > Sphingomonadales > Sphingomonadaceae > Sphingosinicella. The sequence goes on along the minus strand of NZ_JACESP010000001.1, from coordinate 272,536 downwards.
CGGGCCTTTACGGCATCGCGCGCAAGGTGGCGACGATCCCGCAGCTGCTCCAGCAGGTGTTCCAGTATGTGCTGGCGCCGCTTACCGCCGCGCAGGCCGCCGTCAACCGCCTCGCCATCGAGCCGCTCTACGCCTTCGCGACGCGGCTTTCGACCGTGGTCGTGCTGCCGATGGCCGCGTTCCTGTGCCTGATCGGCGACCGCATCCTGTGGCTGTTCACGCCGGACGCTGTCGCCGCGCTGCCGGTGCTTGTCGTGCTCGTTCTGGGGCGCGCCATCGAAACCGCGATCGGCCCGGCCCGTCCGGTGATCGAGATGATCGGCCACCGCCTGCTGCCGACGCTGAACGGCGTGCTTACCATCGGCGTGTGGGCCGCAGTTACGTGGTGGCGCGTACCCATCGACGGCGCCGTCGGCATGGCGTGGGCGGTCGCGGCGGCAAGCGTTTCCAACGCCTTTCTGCCGCTCGCCGAGCTTACCATCGCGCACGGTTTCCGGCCGTTCGGCTGGCGTTTCCTGCTCTGCGTCGGCCTCGGGCTTGCGGGCGCGGCGATCCTCATGGTCGCCGATCTCGGGCTCGCCCACGCACGCTTCTATATCGAGCTGCCCGCGATGTTCGCGCTGATGCTGGGCGTCATCTGGCTCGGCCTGCGTTTCGGGCTCGCCCGCTCCGATCGCGGCGCGCTCGGCAGCCTCGGCGCGCGCATCGGTCTGGCTCCCGCCACGCCGTCGTCGTAAAGTTGCCGCATTGGGGCGGGATTAAGATCCCCGTAGTTTGCGGCAATGCCGCCCGAATCTCAGAGGTCCGTACCATGCAGATGCTCAAGGGCTATCGGCTCGGCATGTGGAGCAAGAGCCACAACCTGTCGAAGATGACGTTCCGCGAGCTCGTCGTCGCCTATTTCCAGTATTACGCCATTCAGGCGTATCTGCTGCTGACGGTGGCTTGCGCCTATGTCGCTTATGCCTATCCCACGACGCTGCTGCGCGGCGCGGCCTCCGTCGCCATCGCCGTCGCGGCCTATCCGCTGGCGTGGTTCCTGCTGCACCGCTACGTCCTCCACAGCCGCTGGATGTTCAAGTCACCGCTGACGGCGCGGACGTGGAAGCGCATTCATTACGATCACCACCAGGACCCGAACCACCTCGAGGTGCTGTTCGGCGCGCTCTACACGACGCTGCCGACCATCGCGATCGTCACCATCCCGGTCGGCTACGCGATCGGCGGCATCGGCGGCGCGGCCTGGGGCTTCGGCGCGGGCCTGCTCACCACCTGCTTCTACGAATTCTGCCACTGCATCCAGCATCTCTCCTACAAGCCGAAGTCGCCGTGGCTGGTCGAGATGAAGACGCGTCACATGGAACACCACTTCCATGACGAGGATGGCAATTTCGGCATCACCAGCTTCATGTGGGACAAGCTGCTTGGCACTTACTACCAGCGCGCCGAACGCCCGGAGAAGAGCGAGACGGTGTTCAACCTCGGCTACACGCCAGAGGCCGCAGAGAAATGGCCGTGGGTAGCCTCGATGTCCGGCGGCGTCGCTGAAGGCCATCCCCGCCAGCGCATGAAAAAAGCGGCCTGATTCTCGGCATGGGGGGCGGCATCGAGATCCGGCCGGTCGCGGGCGCGGCCGACCGCAAAACGTTCATCGACCTGCCGTGGGCGCTCTACGCGCGCGATCCGGCTTGGGTGCCGCCGCTGAAATCGGAAGTCGCCGGGCTGATCGGCGGCGCGAAGAGCAACCCCTGGTTCGAACACGCCGAGGCCGCCTTCTGGCTGGCATGGCGGGACGGAAAGCCCGTCGGGCGCATCTCCGCGCAGGTCGACCAGCTGGTGCTTCAGCACATGGGCGCGGGCACGGGCCAATTCGGCATGTTCGAATGCGTCGACGATCCGGCGGTTGCCATGGCGCTTCTGGACACAGCAGAGGCCTGGCTGAAGGCCAAGGGTATGACACGGTCGCTCGGACCGTTCAGCCTTTCGATCTGGGACGAGCCCGGCCTTCTCGTCAGCGGCTTCGAACTGCCGCCCACCGTGATGATGGGCCACCATCTGCCCTATTACGAAGCGCTGATCGAAGGGCGCGGCTATGCCGGCATCAAGGATCTGCACACCTACGAACTGCCGATCGCGACCGGTTTCCCGCCTGCGTTCAACCGGATCGTTGCAGCCGCCGAGAAATCCAGCCGCATCCATATGCGCAATGTCGACAAGTCGCGTTTCGATTCCGAAGCCGCGCTGATCCTCGATATTCTGAACGACGCGTGGTCCGATAACTGGGGATTCATCCCGCTTACGCCTTCGGAAGTGGCGTATGTCGGCAAGAAGCTGAAGCCGATCGTCTTTGAAGACCTGATCCGCATCTGCGAGGTGGACGGCGAGCCGGTCGCGTTCATGATTACGCTGCCCGACGTCAACGAGATGACCGCCGACCTCGACGGCAAGCTGCTGCCATTCGGCTGGGCGAAGCTGCTCTGGCGGCTGCGCGCGCCGAAGGTCCGCCGTATGCGCGTGCCGCTGATGGGGGTGCGCAAATCGATGCAGGGCAGCCGCCTCGCCAGCTTCATGGCGCTGATGATGGTCGAGCATATCCGCCGCGCGGCCGTCGGCGTTTACGGCGCGACGCAGGGCGAACTTGGCTGGGTGCTCGATGACAACGGCCCGATGAAGTCGATCGCCGAAATCATCGAATCAAAGATCACGAAAACCTACCGGGTCTACGAAAAGGCGCTCTAGACGATATCGATCCAGACCGGTGCGTGGTCGGAGGCCTTCTCCGCCCCCCGCGCCTCGCGGTCCACGGTCGCATTCGTCAGCCGGTCCGCAACGCGCGGGCAAAGCAGGAAGTGGTCGATGCGCAGGCCCGCATTCCGCGGCCAGCAGCCCGCCTGATAGTCCCAAAACGTATAGAGATGATCGTCCGCCGGATGCACGGCACGCAGCGCCTCCGTCCAGCCCTGATGGATGATCCGGCGCAGCGCGGCGCGGGATTCGGGCTGCACGAGCGCATCGTTCGCCATCACCTGCATACTGAACACGTCGCGATCTTCCGGCGCGACATTGTAGTCGCCGGCAAGCACCGCGGGCGTTTCGGAGGCAAGCAGCAGCGCGGCGCGCGCTTCCAGTCGCTTCATCCAGCCGAGCTTGTAATCGAACTTCGGCCCCGGCTGCGGATTGCCGTTGGGCAGGTAGATCGAAGCGATGCGAACACCGTTTACATCGGCTTCGAGGTAGCGCGCCTGCTCATCGGTATCGTCACCCGGAAGCCCACGCTGCACTTCGGTCGCAGGCTCGCGGCTGAGGATCGCAACGCCGTTGAAGCTCTTCTGACCGTGCACGAGAACGTGATAGCCGAGCGCCTCTATATCCGCCGCCGGGAAGCGCTCGTCGATGCACTTAACTTCCTGCAGGCAGGCGACGTCCGGCTTTCGGCTTTCCAGCCATTCAAGAAGGCGCGGCAGGCGCGCGGCGATTCCGTTGACGTTGAAGGTGGCGATACGCATGGCGCAGGGCTAACGTCCCGCAGGCGCCCGGTCAAACCGAGAAGGACGTACCGCAGCCGCATCCTGATGCGGCGTTCGGGTTGCGCACCTGAAAGGACGCGCCGCCGAGGCTTTCGACGAAATCCACCTCGGAACCTTCCAGAAGATCGAGGCTTACCGGATCGACGACGAGCTTCACGCCCGCGGTTTCGGTGGTGAGGTCGTCGGACGCGATCTCGGTTTCGAGGCCGAAGCGATACTGGAATCCCGCACAGCCGCCACCTTCCACGGAGAGCCGCAGGATCGCGGGCACGCCGCCCTGCCGGGTGGCGATGGCGGCAACGCGCGCCGCGGCTGCTTCGGTGAGATGAGGTGCGCTCATGCCGCAGAGATAGGGGTTTGCTGTGAGCAGTTCAATGACGGGTGTGGATACCGACGTCGGTTAGGTGTTCAGTTCCCGGTCGGCTCGGCCGGACCGCCGACCGCGATGGCTCCCGCGCTCTGCTGCGCGGCGAGCACCCGGTCGCCGGCTTCGAGGAACGGCATCGGGTTGACCTGGCGCCCATCGATCAGCACCTCGTAGTGAAGGTGGCTGCCCGTGGAACGGCCCGTCGAGCCCATGCCGCCGATCAGTTCGCCGCGAGCGATGCGGTCGCCCTTTTTCACGTCGAGACGCGACATGTGGCCATAGCGCGTGACGATGCCGGCGCCGTGGTCGATCTCGACATATTTGCCGTAACCGCCCGGATGATAGCGCGCATCGACGACAACGCCGTCCGCAGCCGCGTGGATCGGTTCGCCGACCGGGCCGGCAAGGTCGACGCCCTTGTGCATCGCGGTGTCGCCCGTGAACGGATCATAGCGGACGCCGTAACCCGAGGTGTAGGTGTAGGCCTTCACCGGCTTCAGCGACGGAATGGCGCTCATGCCCTTTTCGAGCAGGTCAAGCTTCTGCCAGCTGACGAACAGCGCCTTGAACTGCGGCTCTGCGCCCGCCAGCGGCGAATCCGCCGTCTCTTCCGGGCCGCCCATGCCGAAAGTCGACTGTTTTAGAAAGCGCGCCGGCTGAAGACCCAGACGGCGAATGAGCGCGCTCGATGTCTCGAAGCGGGCCTCGGCAGCCGTGCGGGCGTGATCAGCGAGCGCAAGCTGCGCGCGGTCGAGCTCGGCGAGCGGTTTCAGGACAGCCGAACCGCCGACGCCTGCGGCAGGCGCAAGCGCGGGCATCAACGCAGCAAGCTGCGCCGGGTCTGCCTTGCCCGAAACGAGCTGGGCGAGGAATTGCTGGCGCTGCTCGACGCGCGCCGTGGTTTTTGCGACGCCCTGGCGCAGCGCTGCCAGTTCGGCGCGCATGGCAGTAACTTCGTTTTCCGCAGATGCTTCGACCGTGCTGCTGCCGATCATCGCGCCCGTCGCCACCGCCGTGTAGGTGAGCAGCGCGGCAAGGCCGGTGAGGCCGATGACCTGCGCACGCGTCGTCAGGCGGTACACCTGCATGCCGACATCGCGCTTGTAATGGAGAAATTCCCGCTCGGGCAGCCGCTTTGCGACCTTGTCCCGAAACCCGGATGCGACCTTCATTATATCCAGCACCAAATAAGACCCCCGCACTGCGCAAACGCGATGTTGGCGCAATAGATTCGTCTAACTCGTGTTTGGACCCCATGCCCTCCGAGCCCGGAGCGTTAGGTGACAAGCCGCCTAAGGGCTTGCAAGTGAATCATAAAATGCCGGCGTCAGACCGGCCTCGATTCGCGCCGAGTCGTTGAAGGGGCGTTTCAACGCACCTTTGAATCGGGAACCGACAAGGCGCTGGAACGTTGGGGCGGCTTCGATTCGCAGTTCGTCGCAAAGGTGTCGAAACCAGCGATTCCCTATCGAAACATGAACGATTTCATCGCGGTAGATTGTGTTCAGAACATCGGCGCTGAGCTTATCGCCAGCCGCGCGAAGCCGTGATTCGGTCGCGGGAGTGACATCGAGCCCGCGCGCTTCGAGCACCTGCGGAACCACGGCGAGCCGAGCGAGCAGGTCATCGGCAGTCGACATCGCGGCTTCCCACAGACCGTCGTGCGCGGGGAGATCACCGTAGGCCGCGCCCAGTTCTGCAAGGCGATCGGCAAGCAGCATGAAGTGCCGCGCCTCGTCATCGGCCACAGCCACCCAGTCGTCGGTGAACGCCTGCGGCATGGCACCGCCGAAACGCCCCGCCGCATCCCACGCGAGGTCGATGGCGTTGAACTCGATGTGTGCGAGCGCGTGGAGCAGCGCGATCCGGCTGCGCTCGGATCCTGCCCTGCCCCGCTTCGGCATCCGTGACGGCGGCAGCAATTCGGGGCGCGGAGGCCGGGCGGGCCGGTCCGGCATCGGCACGTCATAGAGGGCTCCAAGTTCACCCGCGCGCCAGCGCGCGGCGTGGTGCCGTGAAAGCCCCGACTTCTCCACCGGATCGGCCGTCAGCAGAACCTCGGCGGCCGCCGCGCCGATTGTGTCAGCCAAGCGTCTGCACCGCCTTCAGCACGGCTTCGGCGTGGCCCGGTACCTTCACATTGTGCCACACCTCGGCGATCTTGCCGTCGCGGCCGATCAGGAACGTGGCGCGTTCGATGCCCATGTATTTGCGGCCATAGAGCGTCTTTTCGACCCAGACACCGTAGGCCTCGATGGTCTTCGCGTCGGGATCGGAGCCGAGTTTGACGCCAAGATTATGCTTCGCGCGGAACTTCCCGTGTTTCGCGACCGTGTCCTTCGAAACGCCGAGCACGGCGGTATCCGCCTTATCGAATTGCGGCAGAAGCCCCGTGAAGTCGATCGCTTCGCGCGTGCAGCCGGTCGTGTCGTCCTTGGGATAGAAATAGAGCACGAGCTTCTTGCCCGCGAAATCCTTCAGGGACAGCGGGCCGTCTTCGCTGTCGAGCGTGAAGGCGGGGGCCTTCGAACCGGGCTTCGTCATCATCGTGCCTTTCGTTTGACCGCGAACACCGCCTCCCAGGCGGCGAGGACGGCCCTTTTGGCGTCCTCCAGCGCGGCTTTCAATGCATCGAAATCCGCCATGCCGGTTGCAGCCGCCATCATCGCCTTCGCGGCCGCAGGCTGTTTGGAGGGTTCATCGCCCTCAATGAGCCGCAACACCACGAGCAGCCGCGTCATCAGGTCATGGGCGCCGAGCACGTCTTCAGGCAGCACGCCCGTCTTCACGAAGTGCGCCGTCGCCGCGCCGAGATCGGGATCGAAGCCCTCACGACGCGAAAGCTGGAGGAAGTGCACGATGAATTCGAGATCGATGAGCCCGCCCGGCGCGTGCTTCACGTCCCACAGGCCGCCATCGCGGCGGGCCTTCACCATGTCGCCGCGCATTTCCAGCACCTCGGCCTTGAAGCGCTCGGTGTCGCGGGGCTTTGTTAGCGCTGCGGCGATTCCCGCCGAGACCGCCGCGCGGTCTTCCTCCGCGCCGTAGACGACGCGCGCGCGGGTGAGCGCCAGGTGCTCCCAGCTCCAGGCGTCCTCCTGCTGATAGCGCGCGAACGTATCGATATTGACCGCAAGCAGCCCCTGTTGACCCGAAGGGCGCAGGCGCGTGTCCACCTCGAACAGCGGCCCCGCCGCCGTGCTGACGGTGAGAGCGCCCGTCAGCCGCTGGCCGAGCCGGTTGAACCACGTCGTTGCGGGCAGCGGCTTCGTCCCGTCCGACATCGCTTCGTGGTGGCCGCTGAACAGAAACACGAGATCGAGATCGGACTTCTCGGTGAGGATCGCGCCGCCGTAGCGCCCGAAGCCCAGCACCAGCAGCCGCCCTCCAGGCACGCGCCCGTGCGTTTCGGCAAACTCCGCCTGCACCGCGTCCGCAAGCACGGTGATCGCGGCGTCTGCAAGCTTGGCGTGATCCCGGCCGACGCGGATCGGGTCCGCCGCGCCCTCGATGATCTGCACGCCGAGTTGGAAGCGCCGCTCCGCCACAAAGCGCCGCACCTCGTCGAGCTTCAGTTCGAGCGCATCGTGGCGGCGCAGGCGCGCGCGCAGCATGTCGGTGAGGTCGTCGGTGCAGGGCAGCGGCGCGAACGCCTCATTCGACAGCATGATGTCGACGATTTCCGGCCGCCGCGCGAGCTTGCCCGCGAGCACCGGCGCCAGCTCCAGAACGCGCGCGAGGAGCAGAGCGACGCGCGGGTTCGCCTCGATGAGCGCGAAGAACTGAATCGAGGAGGGCAGCGCGCCGAGAAAATCGTCGAAGCGCAGCAGCGCCTCGCGGCCGGTGCCTGCTGCCGCAAAAGCCTTCACGAGCCCGGGGAGCGCGCTTTCGAGTTCACGCTGCGCCGCATCGCTGCGCAGCGCGCGGTAGCTGCGGTCGCGCCAGCGGACGATGAGGTCGGCAAGGTCGGCGTGCGGGCCGATCCCGGCCTTCTTGAGCGCCGCCTTGAGCTGCGCCGGCTGGCGCGGCAACCGGTCCACTTCGGCCTCTGCGATCAGCGCGTCGTAAATGCGGCCAACGGCGGTCGCATGGCGCTTGATCTCACGCTCCATCGCCGCCCAGTCGCGGTAACCCGAAAGCAGCGCGAGGCCCTTGCGTTCCGGCGCGCGGGTCGGGATCTGGTGCGTCTGCGCGTCCTCCAGCATCTGTAGGCGATGCTCGGCGGTGCGCAGCACGCGGTAGGCGGCGGCTAGCGTTTCCGCCTCATCGGGCTTGATGCGCTCGGCGGCGACCAGCGCCGCGAGCGCATCAAGCGTCGCGGGTTGGCGGAGCGTCCAGTCGCGGCCGCCGAAGATCAGCTGGTGGATCTGCGCGAAAAACTCGACCTCGCGAATACCGCCGCGCCCGCGCTTCAGGCAGTAGCCGGGGCCGACCTCCTGCCGTTCGTCGTAGTGGTCGCGGATCATCAGCGACATGTCCTGAATGTCGCGCACCGCCGTGTAGTCGAGCGAGCGGCGCCAGACGAACGGCTCGATCGCGGCAAGGAAATCCACGCCCATCTTCACGTCGCCGCCCACCGCGCGCGCGCGGATGAACGCCGCGCGCTCCCACGCCAGCGCTTCGGACTGGTAATAGGTCTCCGCGCCCCGGATCGGCATCGCGATCGGTGTTACTTCCGACGCGGGACGCAGGCGCAGATCGACACGGAACACGTAGCCGCCCGCATCGCGCGTCTGCATCAACTCGACCATGCGGCGGGCAATACGGACAGCGGTGTTGTCCGGATCGTCACCTTCGCGCACGGCGAGCCGGTCGCGGTCGTAGAGCAGGATCAGGTCGACATCGCTCGAATAATTGAGTTCGCGGCTGCCGAGCTTGCCGAGCGCGATGGCGGTGAAGCCGTCCGGCCCGGCGCCAGGAATGCGCTCGTCAACCGCGATGCGGATCGCACGGTCGATGGCGCGGTCTGCAAGGTCCGAAAGCGCGGCCGTCACTTTCTCAAGCGGCCAGCGGCCGGAAATGTCGGCAAGCGCGATGGCGATGGCCGCGATCCGCTTTGCTTCGCGCATCATGCCGCCGTCCGCATCCGGGGTAGCGAGCAGGGCGAGCGCCGATTCCATCAGCGACTCGGGTCCCTCCGCGAGGTAGCGCACGAGGACTTCATCCTCGCGACGCATGAGCGCGCGCAGATACGGTGAATGCGCCCACGCGCGGGCGCAGGCGTCCAGATCCTCCGGTGCGGCATTGATATCCGCATCAGCAAGGAAACGTACAAGTTCGGCCGGTAGCGCTGGCGTTGTCTCCGCCAAGGAGAGCCCTTTCGTTATTCGCGCGCCAGCTGATCCACCTGTCCCATGATCTCGTCAAGCGCCGTCGTGCCCGATGCGCTCGAACCCCGCCGCGACGGGAGCCTGCCCTCGGCGATCACCAGCTCGAGCGCTGCGCGGCCACGTGCGACTCGGCTCTTGATGGTACCGACCGCGCAATCGCAGATCGTCGCCGCCTCTTCATAGGCAAAGCCGCCAGCACCGACGAGGATCAGTGCCTCGCGCTGCGCAGACGGCAGTTCGAGGAGCGCGCGCTGAAGATCGGCGAGTTCGATCTGCTTGTCCTGTCCAGCCGGTGCGGAAAGCAGCCGGTCGGCGACAAGCTCGTCCCACTCGCCCTTGAAGCGCGACCGGCGCATCTGGCTGAGGAACAGGTTCCGGAGGATGATGAAGGTCCAAGCACGGATGTTCGTCCCGGCCTGGAAGCGATCCCGCGCCGCCCACGCCTTCAGCAGCGTTTCCTGCACGAGATCGTCCGCCATGTCGCGATTGCCCGAAAGCGATCGTCCGAAGGCACGGAGCTGCGGGATCACGGCCGAAAGCTCGTCCTTGAACGCCTTGTCGGAAAGCTGCCCCTGCTTCGTGTCGTCGGGGCTCGTCTCCAGCCGCGCCAACAGGTCGAGGAACACCTGCGGGAGCGGCTGCGTCGCCGCCTCCGCATAGGCAGAGCGCAGGAACCCGCCGATCTCGTCTGCGCCCAACGGGCTGGCACCGGCGCGCTGCGCGGTCGTCTGTTCGATCATTCTATGCCCCTAGATCCAAGCTTCAGCGTGACCAGAAGAACAGCATCGCCGCGAAGATCGCGACCACCAGCACAACCGAGAACATAAGGATATACCGAGTGATATGCGGCGTTTCTCCCGCCCTCGCCTCGTTCGTCCTCACCGTTTCGTGGTCCTGTTCCATGGCCATTGGCTCCTGTTGTGTGAAGGCTATGCCCCTTCCCGCATGCCCACAAGGCCGCGGGAAGGACCGTCATCGCATCGCCGCCGTGCTGTTGAAGAAAAGCGCCTGGGCAATCGCCGCCGAAACGGTCGAGCGCTGGAACGGTTTGGTGATGAGAAACGTCGGCTCCGGGCGCTCCCCGGTGAGCAGACGCTCGGGAAAGGCCGTGATGAATATAACCGGGACCGAGAATCGCCCGAGAATGTCCTTCACCGCGTCGATCCCGGAGCTGTCGTCGGCCAGCTGGATATCCGCAAGCACGAGCCCGGGTTCGGTTTCGATCGCCAGTGCCACGGCTTCGTCACGGGTGACCGCGATGCCGGTCACGTCGTGGCCTAGGTCGCGGACGATGCTGTCGAGGTCCATGCCGATAATCGGTTCATCTTCGATGATGAGCACGCGCGTACGCGTTTGCCGGCTGATTTCATCCATGGCCTCCTTCACGAGGCCCGAGACGCTGTCCGGATCAAGATCGATGAGGTAGCCGACATCCTCGTGCGAAAAACCCTCCATCGCGGTGAGCAACAGCGCCTGGCGCGACAGCGGCGTGATCGCGGCGAGACGCTGGTGGGCGGCACGCTCGAAATCGGATGCTGCCGGCTCGTCGGAATCGACATCGATGTTCGACGACGACCAGATGACGTGGAACGTGCGGTAGAGCGCCAGTCGCTCATCCACATCGCGCGGAAAATCCTGCGGCGCGCTGACGATCGCCTCCAGCGCCGCACGTACATACGTGTCCCCGTCCCGCTGCGTTCCCGTGAGCGCCCGCGCATAGCGACGGAGCAGCGGGAGATGCGGCGCGAGTTTCGCAGCCAATGTCATGTTGTCTTCTGCCTCCTTGAAACCCGGATCACGCCCGAACGGTGACCGGTCCCCTTTGAAAGTGACGCCCAGCGGTGGAACGGTCGAGGCTTTCTTTTGTTTCGCCCCATACTTAAGTTCGTTTGGGAAGATGCCGGAAAAGACAGAAACCAAGGGTTCGGGGCCAAGACGTTCGCTGTCTTTCCAGCTTGCCGTCGCGCTCACGCTGGCATTGCTGCCGATCGGTATTCTCGCCGCGGTGCTTGCTGCGGATGGAATCCGCGGCACGCGCGAAGCCGAGCTGATCCGTGCCGAGAACCAGTTCCGCGCGACCGCACGTATCGTCGACGACCTGCTGAACGTCGATTTTCTGGTTCTACGCGCCCTACTTCGTAACGGAAGCGGCCTCCACGACGGCCAGACATGCAACACGGGAGCCGCAAACGCGCTCGACGACGCGGAAACATTTGACGCCATCATCTGGACGGACAAGCTCGGCCGCCCGATCTGCCAAAGCCGCGGCGGAACGAAGCCGTCGGCTGCGGAGCTTACGCGCCTTGCGGCAGAAGGAGAGCGTGAAAACCTGATCTGGCCGGGCGGAGACCACGTATTTTTCGCGGTTCGCGAGACGTCGGATGCGGAAGGACCCGGTCTCATTGTCGCGACGGCATCTGTTTCCCGCCTGAAGACCCGGCTGCGCGAGGTCGCAGCGATGGAGGGTGCCGTGATGGTCTGGCTGGGAGAAAGGCCGATCGTCGGTGTTCCCCCGCCCGATATTAAGGCCCCAGGCGGCCTGCTGACGGTGCGCCGTATCACGGAAGCAGGCGGACGCGATCAGGTGGTTGCGGCAGGCCCGCTCTCGATTGCGCCGTTCGCACTCACCACCGTTGTGCCCGCAGAGCGCCTTGCCACATCCGAAGTGCTTGCGATCGCTGCCCCGGCGCTGATGTGGATCGCAGCGCTGCTCATCGGCTGGATGGTCGTGCGGCGCTTTGTCGTGCGCCCGCTGCAGAACATGGCGACAGGCGTTCGCGCCTATGGCGCTGGCGACGACCGGGTGCGCCTGTCCGGGCGCGCCGGGCGGACCGATGAGATGCAGGCATTCGCCGAGACGTTCGATGCGATGGCGAGGAACATGGCGGAGGCGCGGCACGAGGTGGATGCCGCACTCACCGAACAGCGCCGCCTGACGCGCGAGGTCCACCACCGCGTGAAGAACAATCTGCAGATCATTGCCAGTCTTATCAGCATCCAGGCCCGCGAAGCCGAGGGCGGCTCCGTGGGGCGCGCATACGCGAGCATCCAGATGCGTGTCGGCGCTCTGTCTATCGTTCACCGCTGGCTGTATGAGGAAAGCGACACGCAAGGCGTGGACTTCACGGCGCTCACCCACGATCTCTGCGCCAGCCTTCAGCAGATCATTCCCACGGCGAAACTTGTCGAGCCCCGCATCAATACGCATCTGGAGCGCCTGCACATCAGCCAGGACTCAGCCGTGCCGCTCGCCTTCCTGATCACCGAGGTCATTGCTTTCGCGGCGCGCCTCGCGGCAGCGGAAGGGCGGGCCAAGCTGGTGATCGATATCCATGTCCGCCGCACCGAAGGCGGCGGGAAATTGACCATTTGTTCTGATGCGTTTGGGGAGGATGATCCGCTGGCACCCACGGAAACCCGCGCTGCGGCACGCATCGTCAGCGGCATGGTTCGCCAGCTTCGCGGTCGCCTGACCTTCGACGCCGGCGTGCCCTGCTACATTGTCGAATTCCCCCTGAAAATGGCGGAATAAAATTATCGCCCGCGAGGGAACCATGCCGGTGATTCGCCGTTGATGCCGCACGGACAGCGAACTTTGCCCCCCGCTCTCGCTGTCCCACCAGAGCCCGGTTGCCTGCTCCCCCCGCCGGCATCGGGCTCTTTTCTTTTTGTGCTGCCGCCGGAACGGTCCGATGAAACCTATTGAGGCGACAACCGTTTTCTCCGGGCAGTTTATGGGAGAATGAACATGCGCAATAAAATGGGTGCAAAGTTCGCTGTTATCATTGCGCTGCTGGCCGCTGCGGCCTGCAACACGGTCGAAGGTGTCGGCAAGGACGTCCAGTCGGCCGGCGAAGCGGTCGAAGACACGGCCAATTAAGCGTAAGAATCGGGAAAACGGGGACGCGGCTACTCGGCGGCGTCCCCCGCTTCCTCGGCAGATTTCATACGCGCCGCGCGGCGATCGGTGAGAACGATTCCGATAATGCCCGCCTCATAGAGAACCATCAGCGGGATCGCGAGCAGCAGCTGGGAGATGACGTCCGGCGGTGTCAGCACGGCCGCGACCACGAAGGCCCCGACGATCGCATAGCGGCGGAACGCGCGCAGTTGCGCGACGTCAACGATCCCCGCACGTGCCAGCAGCATCAGCAGCACCGGCAGCAAAAAACAGAAGCCGAACGCGAAGATCAGCCCCATCACGAACGACAGATAATCATCCATTGCCGGCAGCGCCTGCTGCGGAATGCCTGCGTCCGTCGTCTGGAAGCCGAGCAGGAAGGTGAAGACCGTCGGCATCACCACGTAATAGGCAAGCGCCGCGCCCATGGTGAACAACACCGGCGTCGCGATCAGGAACGGCAGAAACGCCCGCTTCTCGGATCGGTAGAGGCCCGGCGCGATGAACAGCCAGAGCTGGTTCGCGATGATCGGAAACGCGATCAGGAATGCCGCGAACAGCGCCACCTTGATCTCCACGAAAAAGGCTTCGTAGAGCTTCGTGTAGATCAGCTGCGACGCCTTCGCCTTCACCAGCGGCTGCACGAGAAAGGCGAAAATATCGCTCGCGAACGCGAAGCAGATGCCGAACGCGACGATGAGGGCGATGACACAATAAAGCAGGCGCTGGCGCAGCTCGATCAGGTGATCGAGGAGCGGTGCCTTGCTGTCGTCGATGTCCCTCATGCCTGCGGCTTGCCGGTATCGGGCGCCGTTTCAGCGGGCGGCACGCCTTCGACGGGGCCGTCCGGAGCCGGTGTCTGGGGTTCGGGTGTCGCGGGATGCGCTTTCATGATCGCGGCGTTCTGCGCTTCCCACTGCTTCTGCATATCTTCCATCTCCGCCTCGCGGATCATGGCGTCGACACCCGTGCGAAAGTGCCGCGCGGTCGCGCGCGCCTTGCCGATCCAGTTGCCGACGGTGCGCAGCAGGCGCGGCAAATCCTTCGGCCCCACGACGAGGAGCGCGACGATCGCGATGAGCAGGAGTTCGGGCGCGCCGACGTCGAACATTTATCCGTCCGGATGGAGGATTATCAGCTACGCGGCGTTTCCTGCGGCGTTTCGCTGCGGATCGTCTGATCGGGTGAAGCCGGGCCGATCTGGCGGGGCGGGGCTGGCGTTTCGTCCTCGGAAAGCCCCTTCTTGAAGCTCTTGATGCCCTTGGCGAGGTCTCCCATCACGTCCGAAATTCGGCCTTTGCCGAACAGCAGGATGACGACGATGCCGACAATCAGCCAATGCCAGATGCTGAAACCACCCATGGTCCGTACTCCGTTTCCGCCGCCCGCGATATCGGCAGCGCCTTCGCCCCTGTCTAGTCCCCCGCATGTAAAAATGCGAATCCTAGAGCGCCTCGTCGTCCATTTCTTCCTCCGCGTCGGTCTCGTCGACATCCGGAGTTTCGGGCGGCTTTTCGAACTGGAGCTGGTTCATCGCGGCATCGATAGGCTCCAGCAGGCCCGCGGCCTTCAGTTCGGCAAGGCCCGGCAGGTCACGGCGCGTGGAGAGGCCGAAGTGAACAAGGAAGCCCTGCGTCGTCGCATACAGCAGCGGGCGCCCCGGCACCTCGCGGCGGCCCGCCGGACGCACCCATCCCGCCTCCATCAGCACGTCGATCGTGCCCTTCGAGATGGAAACGCCGCGGATTTCCTCGATCTGCGCGCGCGTCACCGGCTCGTGATAAGCGATGATCGCCAGCGTTTCGAGCGCTGCGCGCGAAAGCTTGCGCGTCTGATCCTCGTCGCGCCGCAGGATATCGCCGAGGTCTCCCGCCGTCTGGAAATGCCACTTGCCGCCGCGCTGCACGAGGTTGATGCCGCGCGGCGCATAGCTTTCCGCAAGCGCATCGAGCAGCGGCTGCACCGGCGTGCCTTCTGGCAGAAACTCGGCGATCTGCTCGCGCGTCAGCGGCTTGTCGGCAGCGAACAGCGTCGCCTCGATGATGCGCTGGAACCGGAGATCGTCGTCAATCGCGTCGCTCATTGGCGCTTTCTGAGAAAGAGGGGGGCGAAGCTGTCCGCCTGCGACAGCTCGGTCTTGCCGAGCCGCGTCAGTTCAAGCGCGGCGACGAAGCTGCTCGCGACGCTTGACCGGCGGAAGTCCTCATCGGTGATGCCGTCCGGCAAGAAGCTCGACAGCACGGTCCAGTCGAGCGCGGTGCCGAGCATCGATTCCAGCCGGTCCAGCGCCTCTTCGAGCGAGAACACCGGGCGGCGGCGCACCGCATACTCGCGGGGGCCGTGCCGGCTCTTGATCGCGCCATAGGCCTTCAGGAGGTCGTAAAGCTCACAGTCCCACGTCGCGGTCTTCACCACACGGACGCCTTCGGGCGCGCCGCGCATGAAGGCGTCCCGCCCGATCTGGTCGCGCGCCATCAGCCGCGCGCCCGCTTCACGCATAGCGTCGAGGCGTTGCAGCCGAAGTTGCAGGCGGAGCGCCAGTTCCTCGGCGCTCGGCTCCTCCTGCTCCTCCTTCGGCAGCAGCAGGCAGGACTTGAGGTACGCGAGCCACGCCGCCATCACCAGATAGTCGGCGGCCAATTCCAGCCGCAGCGTCTTCGCGTCCGCGATGAAGACGAGATACTGCTCGACGAGTTCGAGGATCGAGATTCGCGCCAGATCGACCTTCTGCGCCCGCGCGAGGTGCAAGAGCACGTCAAGCGGCCCTTCCCAACCCTCGATATCGAGGTTCAGGCGTTCGCTTTCGTTGCCGTTGAAGTCGATCGAAACGATCTCGGTCATGCGGCGGAGACTAACAGCGCGTCCCGCCTCGCGACAAGCGCCGCGACATCGGTTTCGCCCTCGGCGCGGCGCCAAGCCATCGCGCGCACCAGCCGGTCGAGCGCCTCCGCCGTCAACGCGGGCGCCGTTTCGCAAAGCATCGCATTCTCGGCAAAGTCGCCGCTGCAGTGGAGCGCGAGGTCGCAGCCCGCCGCAAGCACGCCTGCGAGCCGCTCGGGAAGCGTGCCACCAAGCGCGCTCATGCCGAGGTCGTCCGCCATCAGCAGGCCGTCGAAGCCGATGGTGCCGCGAATCGTCTGTTCGATCACGATCTTCGATTGTGAGGCGCAGGCATCCGGGTCGAGCGCCTGATAGAGCACATGCGCGGTCATCGCCATCGGCGCGGCGGCGAGCGCGCGAAACGGCGCGAAATCGGCTTCGAGCGCGGCGCGATCCGCCGTTACCACAGGCAGTTCGAGGTGGCTGTCCGCCGCGGCGCGCCCGTGCCCCGGAATATGCTTGATGACCCCGACGACACCGCCCGCACGCAGCCCGCGCAGCGTCGCGTCGCCGAGCGAGGCGACCGCGCCGGGCTCCAGCGCATAAGCGCGGTCGCCGATGATGTCGTGCGCGCCCGGCACCGGCACGTCGAGCACCGGCAGGCAATCGACGCTGATACCTAGGTCCGCGAGCGTCAGCGCGATCGCCTTGGCATTCAGCCGCGCCGCCTCGATGGCCGTGACCGGCGCTATGCCGAACACTTCGCCGAAACGCCGCGCAGGCGGAAACAGCGGCCAGTGCGGCGGCCCGAGCCGCGCGACGCGCCCGCCTTCCTGATCGATCAGGATCGGCAGATCATCACGCCCCGAAAGCGCGCGCAGATCGGCGGTCAGCGCACGCACCTGATCCGGCGTGTCGATATTGCGCGCGAAGAGAATGTAGCCCGCCGGGTCCGCCGCCTTGAACAGCGCGCGTTCATCGTGGGTGATTGCAAGCCCTGAAAGGCCGAGCAGCAGCGGCGTCACGCGCGGCTCAGCGCACGATCACGCACTGCTCGCCCGCCGCCTGCACGGCAGAGCAGACACTCGTCGCCTGTGCTTCGGAGGCGATGCCGCCCGCGCGCAGGCGATAAAGCGTCTTGCCGCCGCTTTCGACCGGCTGCACCGATTTGCGCAGTCCGCCGAGCGCGCCGACGCGCCCCGAAAGCTTCGACCACACCTGATCGGCGCTCGCCGTGCTGTTGAAGGCGCCGAGTTGTACGGTAACGCTGCCCGTCGCCTTTGCAGGCTCGGGTTTCGCGGCTGCAACCTTCGCCGGCGCAGGCTTCGCAGGCTCCGGCTTCGGTGCCGACTTTGGCGTCTCAACCTTCTGCGCCGGCTTCGTCGTTTCCTTGACCGGCGGCTTCGCGACAGACTTTTCCACTGGCTTCGGCAAGGCTTTCTCGGGGGGAAGCGCCTTCTGTGCGGGCGGCGGCACGGTCGCGCGCGCCGCCGTGCCGGGTTCGGGCACAGGCGCATTCTGAACGGGCGCTGCCGGAATGACGGGCACGGGCTCTTCGGGGATCACGTCGAGCGCAAGCTCGCCCCCGGGATCCTGCCCCTCGGCGACCGAGTGCGTCAGGCTGTCGGCGTCGACATCGAGTCCGCCGGGGTCGTCGGGGCGGACCTTGTAAGCCCCCTCCGGCGCCTGGATGAGCGGCACCTCGTCCGTTGCCGCGACCGTATCTGTGCCGCGGCCTCCGCCAATCCACTCGACCACAAACCACAGCACCGCGACGGTCGCCACGATGATGGCGCCCGCGATAATGAGGCCGCGATACGGAAAAGCCCGCGCCTCGTCCTCATCCTCCGGCTCCGCGGGTTCAAGCCACGGCAGGGCATCGTCGTCCTCGTCGTCCCGGTAGCCACGCGCCATCTCAGTGCATCTCCTCGACCGGGGTCACACCCATCACATGAAGGCCGTTCGCGATAACCTGCCCCAGCCCACGCGCCAGCGCCAGCCTCGCGTTGGTGATGCCGGGATCGTCCGCGATCAGGTAGCGCTTCGAAGGATCGTCGTTGCCCCGGTTCCAGTTGGCGTGGAACGCCGCGGCGAGATCGCCGAGGTAGAAGGCGATGCGGTGCGGCTCGTGCGCGTTCGCCGCCGCCTCGACGATGCGCGGCCACTGCGCGGCAAACCGCACGAGATCGAGTTCGGTCTCGTCGAGCCGGGCAAGATCAGCCGCCGAGGGCGCGGCGACGGTGAAGCCCGCCTCAGCCGCGCGGCGCGCCAGCGAGTAAATCCGCGCGTGCGCGTACTGCACATAGAAGACCGGGTTGTCCTTCGACTGCTCGACGACCTTGGCGAAGTCGAAATCGAGCGGTGCATCGGCCCGCCGCGTCAGCATCATGAAGCGCACGACGTCCTTGCCGACCTCGCGCACCACGTCCGCCAGCGTCACGAACGAACCCGATCGCTTCGACATCTTCACCGGCTCACCGGCGCGGAACAGGCGCACCATCTGCACGAGCTTCACGTCGAACGGCTTGCCGTCCGTCAGCGCCGCGACCGCCGCCTGAATCCGTTTCACCGTGCCGGCATGGTCGGCGCCCCAGATGTCGATCAGCTGGTCGGCGCGCTCGGCCTTGCGCTTGTGATACGCCATGTCGGCGCCGAAATACGTCCATGACCCGTCCGACTTTTTGAGCGGCCGGTCGACGTCGTCGCCGAATGCGGTCGATCGGAACAGCGTCAGTTCCACCGGCTCCCAGTCATCGGGCAGTTCGCCCTTCGGCGGTTCGAGCACGCCTTCGTAGACATAACCCTTCGCGCGCAGTTCAGCCTCGGCGCGGTCAGCCTCGCCTGCCGCCTGAACCTCGGCTTCGGATGAAAACAGGTCGTGGTGGATGCCGAGCAGCGCGAGATCGGCCTTGATGAGCGCGAGCATCGCATCGACGGCGCGCGTGCGGAACAGCGCCAGCCATTCGCTCTCCGGCTTGCCCACATGGGCATCGCCGAACTCCGCCGCCAGCGCTTCACCCACCGGCTTCAGATAATCGCCCGGATAGAGCCCTTCGGGAATCTCGCCGATATCCTCGCCCAGCGCCTCGCGATAGCGCAGGTGCGCAGAGCGTGCGAGCACGTCCACCTGTCCGCCCGCGTCGTTCACATAATATTCGCGCGTCACCTCGTAGCCCGCGAATTCGAGCAGCGCGGCGAGCGCATCGCCAACGACGGCACCCCGGCAGTGGCCCATGTGCATCGGCCCCGTCGGGTTCGCCGAGACATATTCGACATTGACGTGCACGCCCGTGCCCATGCCCGTGCGCCCATAATCGCTGCCCGCCGCGAGAATGGCGTTCAGCTCGCTGATCCAGACGGCAGGATCGAGGCGGATGTTGATGAAGCCCGGCCCCGCCACCTCCACGGATGCGACGCCCGACGCCTTGGCAAGCTCAACGGCAAGCGGCTCGGCGATCGCGCGCGGCGGCTTGCCTGCGGGCTTCGCCAGCACCATCGCGGCGTTGGTGGCAAGGTCGCCGTGCGAGGGATCGCGCGGCGGTTCGAGCGCCACGGCCTTGCGGTCGAGCCCGGCCGGAATCGCCCCCGCCGCCTCCAGCGCGTCGAGCGCGGCGTGGACCGCCGCCGTATAGGTTTCAAAAACAGTGCTCACGACCAGGCCTGCTATCTGCAAAAATGAGATTTGCCCGGGGCCTTACACCGCTTTCCCCGTGGGCGCCAAGCATCCGTCACCGTCCGCACGGCAGAGCGCGTCGCGTGCTCGTTTCCAATTCGAAAAACATCCGTAACGGTTTCTTATAGCCCTTCGCGCAAGGTGGGCTGACAAGAGCCCCCTTCGACGAGTATGCGTGCGCCGTTCCTATGTACCGCGTAATTGCCTTTGCATTTCTATCGCTTATCGCCGCTGCAGCGGGCGATGAGGCGCGCGCGGAAGCCCGCTTCTGCCATGCGGTGACGGACCTTTCGGCAGCCGAACCGGACGCGTTCGAGTGTTCGGGGGAGCCCGCCGACTATCGGCAGCGCAGCCTGTGGCTGAAGATCGATGCGCCCGCCGATTCGCGGATCGTCTATGTTCATCAAACGCGCTTCGAGCGACTGACGGCGGTTTTCCTTTACGCGGACGGCCGAACCGCCTCGCAAACCGTGCGCCGGGGCAATTATGGCGCGCACTGGCGGATCGGCGGGCAGATCGCGTTCGAACCCCCGATGCTCGCCGCGCCGGTCAAGACCGTTCTTCTGCGTTTCGACGGACTCGCGAGCCACGAACTGCTCAGAATCCGTCTGCCCGACGCCGATGAAGCCAATGCCCAGGCCGCCGTGCTGCCTGTGGTCGTCGGCAGCGCGATCACGCTGCTCGCGCTCGGCGCGCTTTACACGCTGTTGGTGGGCATGGCGCTGCGCCGCATCTACCTGCTGTGGCACGGGCTCTGGGCAGTCACGATGGTCGCGTGGGGTCTGCTCTGGTCTCAGCTCGCACTCATCGTCGCGCCCGGCATCGCCGGCTGGTCATCGCAGATCTGCACCTTTCTTGCCTGCCTCGCCGTCACGCTGGCAACCATCAGTGGCGTTATGGCGCTGGGGAAAGACATGGGACCGCGCGCGCTCCGCATCGGCACGCTCGCGCTCGGTCTTTTCATCATGCCTTTCGGCATTCTCGTCTCGCTGGAAACGGGGCCGGCGCTCGGTTGGCAGGTTGCCGTTCTCGGCGCGCTCACCCTGTCCGTCCTCGCGCTTGTCACGCTCAGCCTCGTCAACGCCTGCCGCGCAGGAAACGCGGATGCGAAGGCGCTCGCGTGGGCGTGGGGGCTGCCGATGGCGACGCTTGCGCTGGTACAGGTTATCGACGTGAATGACTGGGTCTATGGCGGCGGCTCGCAGGTCGTGATGCTCGTCGCGGCGGCATTGCAGACCATCTGGCTCTCGATCGCCGTTACGCTGCGGATCGCGCACCTCCGCGACGAGCGCGACAAGGCGCGCGCGGCGGAGGCACGCATGAGCGAGCTTGCCAGCCGCGATGCACTCACAGGCCTGCTCAATCGGCGGGGCTTCGTGGATCGCGCCGAGTTCATGATCGAGGGCCGCGCCGCGCCGGGCGAGCCCTTCGGCCTGCTGCTGATCGATGTCGACCATTTCAAGCGTGTCAACGACACCTATGGCCACGAGGCCGGCGACGCCGTGCTGTGCCGGATCGCGCGCCGACTCGAACGCTGGGAAGGGCCGCTATGCGTCGCGGGGCGCATCGGCGGGGAAGAATTCGTGCTCGCCGTCACCGGGCTCACCCCCATCGGCCTCCGCCAGTTCGCCGAAAGCGTGCGACGCGGCATCGCCGATCTGCATCATCCCGAACTGCGCACCGGCCATGCCGTCACGGTCAGCATCGGAGTCGCCTCGGCAGACCGCGCGCTCAGCTTCCAGCGCCTCTACGGCTGGGCCGATCAGGAGCTCTACAAGGCGAAGGCAAATGGTCGGAACCAGGTAATCTTTCGGGGAAGCGACCGCAGCGCGCAGGCGGTCACCGGCTGATCAGATGATCGCGCCCGGTGGGAAGGCGATTTGCCCGCCCAGCGCTTCGAAGGTCTTCAGGGCATAGCGATCAGTCATGCCCGCGATGAAATCCGCGATGTGGCGCGCGCGCGCCGGTTCGGTTTCGGGCAGGCGCTCGCGCCAATCGGCGGGCAGCTTCGAAGGATCGTCGTGGAGCATGTCGAACAGTTCGCCCGTCACCGCGGCGGCGGGTTCGCGCATCGCGAGGTTGCGCGCGTGGAAATACATGTTCGCGTAGAGAAAGCGCTTGAGGTCGCGCTCGGCCGCCTGCATCGCTTCCGAAAAGCGAACAACGGGCGCCCCGGCCCGGCGGATGGCCTCCACATCGGCGGGCGCAAGCGCGGCAAGACGCCGGGCGGTTTCCTCGATCAGATCATCGGCCATGCGCCCGATCTGGAACCGCACGAGTTCGGCCGCCAGCCGGTCGTCGGGCGCGCCCGGATGACGCGCGCGCACGGCGTCCAGACACTCGCTGACGAGCGGCACCGCCGCCGCGACCTCGCCGAGCGTGAACAGCCCGGCGCGGAGGCCATCGTCGAGATCGTGGTTGTCGTAGGCGATGTCATCCGCGAGCGCGGCGAGCTGCGCCTCCGGCCCCGCGTGCGTCGCGAGATCGAGATCGTGGCGCGCGTTGTAGTCGCCGAGCGCCCAGCCCGACGCCGTCACCGGCCCGTTGTGCTTGGCGAGGCCCTCCAGCGTTTCCCACGAAAGGTTGAGCCCGTCGAAATCGGCGTAGCGGACCTCGAGCGTGGTCAGCATCCGGATCGTGTGGCCGTTGTGGTCGAAGCCGCCCCACGGCGCCATGCGCGCGGCGAGCACGTCCTCGCCGACATGGCCGAACGGCGGATGCCCGAGGTCGTGCGCAAGGCAGAGCGCTTCGGTCAGGTCTTCATTGAACTGCAGCGTGCGCGCGATGGCGCGGCCGATCTGCGCGACTTCGAGGCTGTGCGTCAGCCGCGTGCGGAAATGGTCGCCGTCCGGCGATACGAACACCTGCGTCTTGTGCTTCAGGCGGCGGAAGGCGGTCGAATGGATGATGCGGTCGCGGTCCCGCTGAAACGCGTCGCGGCGCGCGCTCGGGCTTTCGGAATGAAGCCGCCCCCGCGACGCGGCGGGGTTCGAAGCGTACGGCGCCAGCATCAGAGCGGCGCGATGGCGGAGCCGGCCGGCGCGCGGTTGATGTAGGAGTCGACCCCCGCCGCTTTCAACCGGCGCGAGACTTTCTGCGCATCTCCGGCGGATCGGAACGGCCCGATCAGCAGGCGGTGCGTGCCGTCGGCATTCTGCACATAGGCGTTATAGTTGCCGATCACGCTCGCCTTGCGCTTGAAGCGTGCGAAGTCGAACGTCATCAGCGCGCGGTCCGGGCTGCTCGAAAGCTGCAGCCACACATGCGCCGCCTTGAGCTGCGACGCTGAAAGCTTCGGCAACCCGGCGGGCAGCGGTTCCGGCTTCGGCGCGGGTTTGGCTGCGGCAGGCTTGGCAGGCGCAGGTTTTTCGGCCGCGATCTCCGGCGCGCGCGGCGGCGGACTTTCGATCACCGGCGCCGCCGGCTCGGGCTCGGGTTCGGGCGCGGGCGGCGGAGATGTTGGCGCCTGTGCTACGACTGCCGGCGCCTGCGCGGGTCGCCCTGCATCGGGCAGGATGCCGAGATGCACGGCAGCCGCTTTCGCGGCCGGGGTCGGCAGGCTGGCGATCCGTTCGAGCACGTCCCCGGCCCCGGCGGCCGCCTGCGGGCTGAGGTTGGCCGTCGCGATGCGCCGCGCGAGATCGCGCCGCCCGCCGAGCGCGTGGACGAGCACCAGCGTGCGTTCGAAACTCGGCTGGCCGGATGCTTTTTCCGCCTCCGGCTGCAAGAGCTGCATCGCCGCTTCATTGTCGCCGCCGATCGCGAGGCTGAGCGCCAGATGCTCGACGATCGATCGGTCGCCCGGCACGCGCTGCATCGCATCCGCATAGGCGATCTGCGCGTTACGACTCTGCCCGAGCAGATCGAAGGCAAGGCCGCGCTGCATGGCGATCGCCGCGGGTGGACCTCCCGCCGCCTCGGCGAGCGCGAACGACTTCTGCGCTTCCGTGGGCCGGTTCTGCTGCACGAGCGCCGCGCCCACCGCGAGGTGCGCAAGCCCGTCCTTCGGCGTCGCCCGCACCCAGCGCTCCGCATACGACAGCGCCTGCGGCATCCGCATCGCGAGCGCGACTTCGGTCGAGGCCCGGAGCGCGGGGACGAAGCCGGGATCGATCCCGAGAGCACGTTCGTAGAAGCTCAGCGCGAGCATGAAATCGCCGGAATTGCGGCCATGATCGCCGATGGTGACAAGCCGCGCCGGATTGCTCAGCGCCGCGACCGCTCCGTCGTCCTTCTCCTTGCGCGTCTGCGCGAGCGATGGGTCGGCCGTCGCCGCGAGCAGCAGCAGGGCGGTGGCTGCGCGCATCATGTCGCGAGGGCCCGCGCGCCCGCCAGCGCCACGATCTCTGCATCCGAGTAGCCGAGTTCGCCTAGGATCGCCGCCGTATCCGCCCCCGTGCGCGGCGTCGGGGTCGGCCTATCCGTCACCGTCTCCGAATAGCGCGGCGCGGGCGCAGGCTGCGTCATCCCGCCCACCTCGATGAACGTGCCGCGCGCCGCATTGTGCGGGTGCGACGGCGCCTCGGTGAGTGACAGCACCGGCGCGAAACACACGTCCGTGCCTTCCATCAGCGCGCACCATTCCGCGCGCGTCTTCGTGAGGAACAGCGCCGTCAGCCTGGCCTTGAGCGGTCCCCAGCGCGACGGGTCCATCTGCGCGTCGAATTCGGCGTCGTTCTCAAGCCCCGCGATGCGGCGCAGCGCGGCGTAGAACTGCGGCTCGATCGAACCGATCGAAATATGGCCGCCATCCTTGCATTCGTAGGTGTCGTAGAAGTGCGTTCCCGTATCGAGCATGTTGACGCCGCGTTCGTCCTTCCACGCGCCCTGCCCGAAGAAGCCCCAGATCATGCCCATCAGCACGGCGGAGCCATCGGTCATCGCCACGTCGAGCACTTGGCCCTTTCCCGTTTTCTGCACCGAAAGCAGCGCAGCGGCCATACCGAATGCGAGCATCATGCCGCCGCCGCCGAAATCGCCGACCATGTTGATCGGCGGCGTCGGCTTCTCGCCTGCGCGGCCATAGGCGTGCAGCGCGCCCGAAAGCGCGATATAGTTGATGTCGTGGCCTGCGGCATGGGCGAGCGGACCTGTTTGTCCCCAACCCGTCATGCGGCCGTAGACAAGCCGCGGGTTGTCGCCAAGCAGCACGTCGGGGCCAAGCCCCAGCCGCTCCATCACGCCCGGGCGCAGCCCCTCGATCAACCCGTCGGCGGTCTTCACCAGCTTGCGCATCACCGCGATGCCCTCGGGCGATTTCAGGTCGACGACGATCGAGCGGCGCGAGCGGCCAAGCACGGTTTCCGGCATTCCGCCCGGCCGATCGATACGGATCACCTCCGCGCCGTGATCGGCAAGCATCATGCCCGCGAAAGGCCCCGGTCCGAGGCCCGCCATTTCGATGATACGCACGCCCGAAAGCGGTCCCGCCATCCCTCTCCCCTTCTTGCCATCGATTTGCGACGCAGCGTCGTTGCGGTCAAGCGCCGCGCGTCCGCAAGGTCATGAAACAGAGAGGGCCGGGTCTGTCGCCCGGCCCTCCATGTTCCATCTGATCCTGGGATCAGTCGTTGACCTGACGGCGGAAGAACCGCGGGATTTCCAGCGGATCCTGCCCGGCCGGTTCCTCGGCAACGGGCTGCGGCTCTTCGGCGCGCGCCTTGTCAGCACCCCGGCTGAGGTTCATCATGCGCTCGAACAGCGTCGGACCCGGGCGCGGTTCCTCGCGCGCGGCGCGGGGCGCCACATAGGGACGCTCCACCGGCTCGTTGATCGGCGCGGGCGGTGCCTCGGCGGCCACCGGCTCGGGCGCGGCTTCGCGCACGGGCTCGGGCATACGCAGCGGCATCACATTGTCCGAAAAGCCCGGCTGGGCCTCCTGAACCGGCTCGGCCTCGGCGACGAGGCTCGGTTCCTCGGCCACCACCGGCGGTTCTAGCGTGATCTGCCGCTCTTCGGGCGCCGGTGCAGCGGCCGCAGCGGGGCGGATCGGCGCCGCCGGGGCGAAGCTGCCCGCGACCGAACCGAAACCGCTGACAGTCGTCGAAGGCCGCGCGGGTTCGGCGACCTTGGCGGTGGCGTCGATACCGGTCGCAACAACCGACACGCGCATCCGGCCCTCAAGGTTCGCGTTGAACGCCGAGCCGACGATGATGTTGGCGTCGGGGTCCACCATCTCGCGGATGTGGTTCGCGGCTTCATCGACTTCCATCAGGCGGAGGTCTTCGCCGCCGGTGATGTTGATGATGACGCCCTTGGCGCCGCGCATCGAAACTTCGTCGAGCAGTGGATTGGCGATCGCCTTTTCCGCCGCTTCGATGGCGCGGTTCTCACCCTCGGCCTCGCCGGTGCCCATCATCGCCTTGCCCATCTCGCTCATCACCGTGCGGATGTCGGCGAAGTCGAGGTTGATGAGGCCGGGCATGATCATCAGATCGGTGATGCCGCGCACGCCCTGGTGCAGCACCTGGTCGGCCATCGCGAACGCGTCCTTGAACGTCGTGTTCGCGTTGGCGATCAGGAACAGGTTCTGGTTGGGAATGATGATCAGCGTGTCGACGTGCTTCTGAAGCTCGGCGATACCCTCTTCGGCCGAACGCATCCGGCGCGCGCCTTCGAAAGCGAACGGCTTGGTGACGACGCCCACTGTGAGGATGCCGCGCTCACGTGCCGCCTTGGCGACGACAGGCGCCGCGCCGGTGCCGGTGCCGCCGCCCATGCCGGCGGTAATGAAGCACATGTGGGAACCGTCCAGCGCGCCTTCGATCTCGGAGAGCGTTTCCTCAGCGGCCGCGCGGCCGATTTCGGGACGCGAACCGGCGCCGAGGCCCTGCGTGATCTTGAGCCCGAGCTGGAGCCGGGTTTCCGCCGTTGCCGCCGAAAGCGCCTGCGCATCGGTGTTCGCCACCACGAAATCGACGCCTTCGAGGCCCGAGGAGATCATGTTCGCGACTGCGTTGCCGCCCGCGCCGCCGACGCCGATTACCGTGATCCGCGGCTTCAGTTCGGTAAGCTCGGGGCGTTGCAACTCAAGACTCATGATGCTCTCCTTTGGCGCCGGCGCCCCCCACAAGAGCGCATTTGTTAAACACTACGACAGGATCGATTCCGCGTGAATCCCCAAGACGAAAAAAAATCAACATCTGGTATGTCATCACAGGTTGGACCTCAGCACTTCGATCATCCGGCCCCACGGCGAGCGCGACATGCGCATCTGTCCGCCGTCGCGGACGCTGCCCGCCCATAGGTCTTCGCGATCCTCCGCGCCGTAGAGCGCGAGCCCCGCGAGCGTCGAAAAAGCGCTGCCCACCTGCGCCTCGGGAAGCCCCACGAGACCACGGGGACGGCCGACCCGGCAGTGCCGCCCGAGCAACCCCTGCGCGAAGTCCGCGATGCACTTGAGCTCTGCGCCGCCGCCCGTCAGCACCATCTGGCGTCCGCGCGGTCCCTTGAAGCCCATTTCGTTGAGACGTTCCCCCACGTCGGAGAACAGCATGTCGAGCCGGTCGCGAATCACCGCGACGATCTGCGCGCGCGGCACGCGCGTCGGCTCGACGTCGTCGTCCTCGGAAATCGGCAGGATCTCGATCATGTCGTGATTGTCGCGGGGGCTCGTCGTCGCCGAACCATACAGCGTCTTCAGCCGCTCGGCGTGGATGCGCCGGGTGGAGAAGGTGGAAGCGATGTCGGCGGTGATGTCTTCGGAACCCATCGGGATCACCGAAAGGCCGACGAGCATCCCGCGCACGTGAACCGCAACGTTGGTGACGCCCGCGCCGATCTCGACGAGCGCGACGCCGAGTTCGCGCTCTTCAGGCGCGAGGCAGGCAAGGCCCGCCGCGATCGGCGACGCGACGATCGTCTGCACGCCAAGGTCCGCCGTGCGCACGCACTGGTCAAGGTTGCGCACAGGCGGCGTGTCCGCCGTGATGATGTGAATATCGACGCCCAGCCGATCGGCATGGAGGCCGAGCGGGTTCATCACGCGCGTCGTCTCGTCGAGCGTGTAGAGCGCGGGCTGCGCGTGCAGGATCGTGCGCCCGCCCGCGTCGAGCTGCGCGCGGCCTTCGGAAAGCACATGATCGATGTCGCCGCGCTCGATGCGCTGGCCGCCGATATCGACCTCGACCGACACGATCTCGCTATCGAGCCCGCCCGCCGAAACGCTGACGACAACGTTCTCGACCGTCACGCCCGCATTGCGTTCCGCCTGCTCCATCGCGGCGCGGATCGCGCTTTCAGTGCGCTCCAGATCGGCGACGAGGCCCTGCCGCAGACCCGTGCAGGCGCGCTGGCCGGTGCCGATCACGCGCGGCGGGCTCTCCCCGTCGCTGACGGCGATAAGCGCCGCCACCTTCGAGGAGCCGATATCGAGCGCCGCAATCGTGCGTTCGCCCCGGCTGCCGGTGTTCCGGACTCTCATAGCGGCCCAACCCTCATATTTCTGTTCCGCCTGTTGCTGGTTGCGTGGCTGGCTGTGCGACCGTGGGCTTCTTGTCGTTTTGCGAGATGCGCACGGTCAGCCGGTCCGCGAGGCGCATGTCGAAACGGCTGAAGCCCTTGTCGACAAGCCCCGAATCCCGGTCGATCCGCACGAAATTTCCAAGCGCGGCGCGCGCCTCGGCATAATCGTCGGGCAGCGCGAGCGTCTCGCCCGATTTCAGCTTCAGGTCCCAGCGCCGCTCGCCGATCCACACCGCGCCCGCAACGTGCTTCGCCGCCGCCGGGTAATCATGGAGCAGCGCGATCAGGTTCGCCGCCTCGGTGTTCGCGCCCTTGCCGACCACGATCGGCAGCTTCGCATAGCGCGCGATGTTCTCGGAAGGCAGCACCGCGCCTTCGGTATCCACAAGCCGATGCTCGCCACGATATTGCCAGATCGCGTAGGGTCTCCGCTCGGTGATGTCGATCGCGAGCGTGTCGGGAAGGCGGCGGCCGACACTCGCATCCTTCACCCACGGCAACATCAGCAGCCGGTCGCGCACGTCGTCGAGATCGACGAGCAGCATCGAATCCGAAGCCCCGTCGAGCGCCGCGGTGTAAACCGGCAGGCGGCTCATCGTCTTGAGGCCGGTCACCTCGACGTTCTTCACCTCGAAACCCGCGTCGGCGACGCCCACGGCGGCCGCCATCCAGAGCTTGTCAGGAAGCTGGTAGAGCCAGGCCGCAAACAGCGCGATGCCGGCAGCGCCCAGAGACACCGCCGGCGCCATCAGCCGACCCGATTTCGGACCTGCCGCCCGCGCGCGCGGCGCAGGCGACTTGGCCCTTTGCGGCGGCGGGCGCTTCCCCCGCTTCAGGGTGATGCGCTCACTCATCGCAGGCCAGCCTCGTGCGCCCCATCATTCCGCGTCTTCCAGAATGCGCGCAACGAGCGTGTCGTAATCGATGCCGCGATACTTCGCTTGCTCCGGCACAAGGCTGAGCGGCGTCATGCCGGGCTGGGTGTTCACCTCCAGCAGATAAAGCCCGGCGAGGCCCCGGCTCTCATCGTAGCGGAAATCGGACCGGCTGACGCCCTTGCAGCCGAGTACGCGGTGCGCCTTCAGCGCCATCGCCATCGCTTCGGCGGCAACCTCCTCGGGAATCTCCGCCGGGCATTGATGCACGGTGAGACCGTCCGTGTATTTGGCGTCGTAATCGTAGAAGCCGCGCGTCGGGATCAGTTCGGTCACGGCGAGCGGTTCGTCGCCCATCACCGCGACGGTGAGTTCGCGGCCCGGGATGAATGGCTCGGCGAGCAGTTTTTCGAACTGCGTCCACGGGCCGGGCGCGTCAACGGCAATGGGTGTGCCGTAGTTGCTCTCGTCGGTCACGATCGCGACGCCCACGGAGGAACCTTCATTGACCGGCTTCAACACATAAGGGCGCGGCAGCGGATCGCGGGTGTGCACGCTGGCGGAGTCAACGACGACCCCTTCGGGCATGCGGATACCGGCGGGCACGAGAATACGCTTCGTCAGTTCCTTGTCGATCGCGATGACCGACGTCGCCAGACCCGAATGCGTATATTTCACCCCCAACACGTCGAGCATTCCTTGAACCGTGCCGTCTTCCCCGGGTGTTCCATGCAGGGCATTGAACACGACGTCAGGCTTGATTTCACTCAGCTTTGCGGCAACGTCGCGGCCCATGTCAACAGCGTAAACATCATGGCCCAAACGCTTTAGCGCGTCGGCGATTCCCTTGCCGCTGGTGAGGGACACCTCGCGCTCGTTCGACCAGCCGCCCATCAGCACCGCAACCTTCATTTCGCCACTCCCACGCGCTGGATTTCCCATTCAAGCTCAACGCCCTGCGTCTCCTTCACGCGGCGGCGCACATCCTCGCCGAGCGCTTCGATATCGCCGCTGGTGGCATCGCCCGTGTTGATCAGGAAATTGCAGTGCTTTTCGCTGACCTGTGCGCCGCCGCGCATCAGGCCTCGGCATCCCGCCGCATCGACCAGCCGCCACGCCTTGTCGCCTGGCGGATTCTTGAATGTCGAGCCACCTGTCTTGGTGCGCAGCGGCTGCGAGGCCTCGCGCGCCTCCGCGATCCGGTCCATCTCGGCGCTGATTGCTGCGGGGTCATTCGGGATGCCGCGAAATGTGGCAGCAGTCACCACCGCGCCTTCGGGAAGCGCGCTGTGCCGATAGGTATAGGCGAGATCGTCGCGGCTCAGGGTTTTACGCTCACCCGAACGCAGCACCACCTCGCAGTCCACGAGAATGTCCGCCGTCTCGCGGCCGTATGCGCCGCCGTTCATGCGCACGAATCCGCCGACGGTGCCGGGAATCGAGCGCAGGAATTCGAGTCCCCCGATCCCCGCGTCGCGTGCTGTCGAGGAGACAAGAATGCCAGACGCCCCCCCACCGCAGCGCAGCGTCACCTCATCGAGCCGTTCCACCGCCGCAAACGCCTTGCCGAGCCGCACGACGACACCCGGGACGCCGCCGTCGCGCACGATGAGGTTGGACCCAAGCCCCAGCGCCATCACCGGCACGTCGGGTTCAAGTCCCGCAAGGAATGCGGCAAGGTCATCCGCATCCTTTGGCTCGAACAGCCATTCGGCATTGCCGCCCGACTTGAACCATACGAGCGGCGCCAGCGGCGCGTCCGGAGTCAGCCGCCCCGCGGCGGCAGGGATCGTGCGTACGGCCGCAGCCGCCGTCACGCCGCTCCCCGTTCGCGGCGGATCGCGTCCGCAAGTCCTGCCGCCCATTTGGTGATGTCGCCCGCGCCGAGACACACGACCATGTCGCCTTCGCGGATCGTCGCGGCGAGCTTCTGTGCGAGGTCTTCGGGTCCTTCCACCGTATAGGCATCGCGGTGTCCCGATCGCTTGAGCCCGGCAAGCAGATGCGCGGCATCCACGCCATCGATCGGCGTCTCGCCCGCCGCGTAGACAGGCGCGACGTACACGGTGTCGGCATCGTTGAACGCCGTCTGGAACTCCGGCATCAGATCGCGCAGGCGCGTGAAACGATGCGGCTGCACAACCGCGATCACCCGCCCCTTCACGCCTTCGCGCGCAGCGGCAAGCACCGCCTTGATCTCGACGGGATGGTGTCCGTAGTCGTCGATGATCGACGCGCCGTCCACCTCGCCGACCTTGGTGAAGCGCCGCTTCACCCCGCCGAACTTGGCAAAGCCACTGCGAATGTCCTCGCCCGAAATCTGAAGCTCAAGCGCCACGGCAACGGCGGAAAGCGCGTTCTGCACGTTGTGCCGCCCCGGCATCGGCAGTTCGAGCCCGTCGATGCGGCGCTGGTTGCCGTCGCGGTCGGTGATGAGCACGTCGAAGCGGTTGCCGCCCGGCACCGGCGTCACGTTCTCGCCGCGCACATCGGCCTGTGCGGAAAAGCCGTAGGAGACGACGCGCCGGTCGCGCACGCGCGGCAGAATCGCCTGCACCTCGGGGTGATCGATGCACAGGATCGCCGCGCCGTAAAACGGCACGTGCTCAACGAAATCGACGAACGCCTGCTTGATCTGGTCGAAGCTGCCGTAGTGATCGAGGTGTTCGGGATCGATGTTGGTGACGATCGCGAATGTCGGCGGCAGGCGCAGGAAGCTGCCGTCGCTCTCGTCAGCCTCCACGACCATCCAGTCGCTGGTGCCGAGCCGCGCGTTCGATCCGTAGCTGTTGATGATGCCGCCGTTCACGACCGTGGGGTCGAGCCCGCCCGCGTCGAGCAGCGCCGCGACCATCGAGGTCGTCGTCGTCTTGCCGTGCGTGCCCGCCACCGCCACCGTGGACTTCAGTCGCATCAATTCGGCAAGCATCTCCGCGCGCCGCACCACGGGGATTCGCTTTTCGAGCGCAAGATCGACCTCGGGATTGCCGCGACGAATCGCCGTGGACGTCACCACCACGGCCGAATCGCCAAGGTTTTCCGCCTTGTGCCCGATGTGGACGTCGATGCCTTTCTTGCGCAGCCCTTCGATCACATAGGATTCGGCGATGTCGCTGCCTTGCACCTTGTAGCCGAGGTTGTGCATCAGCTCGGCGATACCGGACATGCCGATGCCGCCGATGCCGACGAAGTGAATCGTTCCGATGTCGCGGGCGATGCCCGTCATGCGCTGGCTCCGATCTCAGGGGTTTCGAGGGCCAATGGCACACCGGCCAGCCGCAGGGCAAGGTCGGCGAGTGCCCGCGATGCGTTCGGCCGCCCGACGGCAAGGGCACGCCGCGCCGCGTTGGCAAGCGCGCCCGGTTGAAGCGCCATCGCCTCGATCTGCCGCGCGAGTTCGGCGGGCTTGAAGCCCTTCTGCCGCATCATGCGCGCGCCGCCCGCCGCGACGACTTCGCGCGTGTTCGCGGCCTGGTGATCGTCGGTCGCGATCGGCAGCGGCACAAGGATCGCAGGGCGTCCCGCCGCGCACAGTTCGCTCACCGTGGAAGCGCCCGCGCGCGCGATCACGAGATGCGCCCACGCCATCGCGGAGGGCATGTCGTCGATGAAGGTGGAAAGATCGGCGGGGATTTCGAGCCGCCGGTATTCGCTTCGCACCTGCTCGATGTCCTCGGCGCGGCACTGCTGCATCACCTGCAGCCGGTGCCGCAGGCTCGCATCAAGTTGCCCCAGCCCCGGCGGCACCACCTCGCCGAAGATGCTTGCGCCAAGGCTGCCGCCTGTCACCAGCACATGGAAGATGCCGTCCGTCTCCAGCGCCGGATACGCCGCCTTGCCGATCTCCGCGATCGCCTCGCGCACGGGGTTGCCGACGAGCGCGACCTTGTCGGCAAGCTCCGGCTTCACGCGCGCGGTATCGGGAAATGACGTCGCGATCACATCCGCCTTGCGCGCGACGAGCCGGTTCACGCGGCCGAGCACGGCATTCTGTTCGTGGATGATCGTCGGCACGCCCGCCTTTTGCGCGGCGAGCATCGCTGGGAGCACGGGATAGCCGCCGAAGCCGATCACCACGGCGGGCGAATCTTCCGCGATCAGCCGCGAAACCGCCTTGCGCCCCGCACGGATCTTCAGCCACGCGCCGAGCCACTTCAGCGGATTCTTGCCCAGCGTCGACGCCTCGATCACGTGGCGCGGCCCCTTGGTGAGAATTCCCTCCAGTCGCGCGCCGCGTTCGTCGGTGATCAGCGACACGGTATGGCCGCGCGCGATCAGTTCTTCGGCAAGCGCGTGCGCGGGCATCATGTGCCCGCCGGTGCCGCCTGCCGCGACGTAGAAGTGCCGCCCGCTCATGCCGTGCGACCCCGCGGCACATAGGGCGAGGACTTGAGGAAGCGGTTGCGCCGC
This sequence comes from Sphingosinicella sp., assembly GCF_013911755.1. Lineage (GTDB taxonomy): Bacteria > Pseudomonadota > Alphaproteobacteria > Sphingomonadales > Sphingomonadaceae > Sphingosinicella. The sequence goes on along the minus strand of NZ_JACESP010000001.1, from coordinate 239,170 downwards.
GTCAGCGCGAGCAGAAGCCCCATGCCCATCGAGAGCGCCAGGAACGACGATCCGCCGTGGCTGATGAACGGCAGCGTCATGCCTTTGGAAGGCAAGAGGTTCAGGTTCACGCCGATGTTGATCATCGCCTGCCCGCCGATCTGCGTGATGAGCCCCGCCGCGCCCAGGAACACGAACGGGTCTTCCTCCTCCAGAAGCTGCAGCAGCACGCGCACAATCATGGCGAGAAACAATATGGCGATGGCGGTGCACGCGATCGCGCCGAATTCCTCGCCGATCACGGAGAAGATGTAATCGGTGTGCGGCTCGGGCAGCGAGAACTTGTTCTGCCCCTCACCCGGCCCCGCGCCGAACAGTCCGCCTGCGCGGAATCCGTCGAGCGCCTTGTCGATCTGGTAGGTGTCGCCGTCGCCGGTGAGGAAGCGGTCGATACGGCTCGTGACGTGCGGCACGAACAGATACGCCACGACAAGCGCCGCGACACCCGCGGCAAGCACGATCCCGAGGATTGCGAAGCTCATGCCCGCAAGCACCGCCTGCACAAGCCAGACGCCGACGAACAATGCCGACTGTCCGATGTCGGGCTGCATCACCAGCATCGCGACCACGAGCACGAGCAGCCCACACGACACGCTGAACGCCGGGACGTCACCGTCATCGAACCGCGAGGCCAGCACCCAGGCGCTCGTCACCGCGAACAGCGGCTTCAGGAATTCCGATGGTTGTAGCTGGAAGCCCCCGAGGCTCAGCCAGCGCACCGCGCCGTTCGCTTCGACGCCGAAAAACGGCACCGCGGCCAGTCCGACGATGAACACCAGCGTGCCGATCAGCGAAAGCCGCTTCGCCCACGGAACCGTCAGCATCGAAACGCCGAGCATCAGCGGCACGCCGAGCAGGATCCAGAACAGCTGCCGCTTGAAATAGTACATGTCGTCGAGCTTCACGCTGCCGCCCGAATAGCGGTGCGCCGCAGCGGGAGACGCCGCCGCGACAGCGATGAGCCCGATACCGATCAGCACAAGCACGAGCGCGAGCAGCGGCCGATCGATGGTCCAGAACCAGCGGCCGAGAAGCGTCTTGTCCGCGCGTCCGAGGGGTGTGCTCATGCCTTGCCAAGCTCCTGCACCGCGCCCTTGAAGACGTCGCCGCGCTGTTCGAAATCGCGGAACTGATCGTAAGACGCGCACGCGGGAGACAGCAGCACGACCTCCCCCGGCTTCGCGGCGCCCGCGGCAAGCTGCGTCGCACGCTCCACCGTGCCCGCGCGGATCACCGGAATGTGCGTACCAAGCAGATGCGCGTAGACGGTTTCCGCCTCGCCGATCACATAGGCGGCGCGCACGTGGCCGAGATACGGCAGGCACGCATCGAGCTCATCGGTCTTGCGCTTGCCGCCGACGATCCAGTGGATTGCGGGGTAAGCGGCGAGCGCGGGCGCGGTCGAGGTCGGGTTCGTCGCCTTGCTGTCGTTGACGTAAAGCACGCCATTGATTTCCGCGACGCGCTCCATGCGGTGCGCAAGGCCCGGATAGGTTTCAAGACCCGCCTTGATCGCCGCTGCGCCGAGGCCGAGCACACGCGTCGCAGCGATCGCCGCAACCGCGTTCTGCGCATTGTGCGGTCCGGCGAGCGAGGGCCAATCCGCCTGGTAGCCGAGCAGTTCGCCGTCAACATATGCCGCGCCATTCACCAGCGACACGCCTTCGCCCAGCACGTCATCGAACGAGACCGGAACGCCGCCCCGCCCCTTGGCGATCGCGGCCGTGTAGTCATCGTCCGACATGAAGATCGCCGCTGCGTCCTCCGCCTGCATGTCGAACAGGCGTTCCTTCGATGCGGCGTATCCCGCCATGCCGTCATAACGGTCGAGATGGTCGGGCGTGATGTTGGTCAGGATCGCCACGTCGCAGGCAAGACCCTGCGTCAGGTCGATCTGGAATGATGAAAGCTCCAGCACGTAAACCCCGCCTTCCGGCAAGGCGTCCTGCGACAGAATCGGCAGGCCGATGTTGCCGCCCATCGTCGCGGGAACGTCCGCGTGCGCGAGAATATGATGGATGAGCGCGGTCGTCGTCGATTTGCCGTTGGTGCCGGTGATGCCGACAACCTTGTGCGGCGGCAGTTCGGCGCGCGCCTGCGCGAACAGCTCGATGTCGCCGAGCACCGGCACGCCCGCCGCCGCCGCGCGCGCGGCGAGCGGATGCGTGTTGAGCGGCACGCCCGGCGACACGATGATGCCGTCGAAGGCAGAAAGATCCGCCGAATTCAGATCGGCGACATGCACCTGCACGTCCTCGATCGCCGCGCGTTTCTTCGCGTCGTCGTCCCACACCGTCACCGTCGCGCCCGCCGCCCGCAAGGCCGCGACGACGCTGAGCCCGGTGCGGGCGAGGCCGAAGACGGCGTAGTGCCGGGTGGCGAAGGCGCGCGCGGTAATCATCTGAGTTTCAGCGTCGCAAGGCCGGCGAGCGCCAGCACGATGGAAACGATCCAGAAGCGGATGACCACGGTCGATTCGGGCCAGCCGAGCTGTTCGAAATGGTGGTGGATGGGAGCCATCTTGAAAACGCGTTTGCCGGTGAGCTTGAAGCTCGCCACCTGCACGATCACCGAGACGGTTTCCAGCACGAAAAGACCGCCGACGAGAAGCAACACGATTTCGTGATTCGTGACGACCGCGACCGACCCCAGGGCCCCGCCGAGCGCGAGACTACCGGTGTCGCCCATGAACACGGCGGCGGGCGGCGCGTTGTACCATAGGAAGGCGAGGCACGCGCCGATCAGCGCGCCGAGAAATACGGTGAGATCGCCCGCGCCGTTCACGAACAGGATGCCAAGGTAATCCGAAAAGCGGATGTTCCCCACCAGATAGGCGATGAGTGCGAAGGTCAGCGCTGCGATGATGACCGGCATGGTCGCAAGCCCGTCGAGCCCATCCGTCAGGTTCACCGCATTGCCGAATCCTGTAACGATGAATGCCGCGAACAATATATAGAACGGCCCGAGATCGAGGCCGAAGTTCGTGAACGGGAAGAACAGCCGCGTGTCGGTCACATCGGTGATCGCCCAGCAGGCGATGCCCGCGATGATGAATTCCAGCAGCAGCCGTGTGCGCCCGGAAACGCCTTTGTGGCTGCCTTTCGAAACCTTCGAATAATCGTCCGAAAAGCCGATCGCGCCGAAACCCAGAGTTACGAACAGACATGCCCAGACGTAGGGGTTTTCAAGGTTCATCCACAGCAGGGTCGAGATGGAGAGCGAAATCAGAATCATCAGCCCACCCATCGTCGGCGTGCCGCGCTTGGTCAGCAGGTGGCTCGCAGGTCCGTCCTCGCGGATCGGCTGGCCCTTGCCCTGTTTCACGCGCAGCCAGTCGATCATGCGCGGGCCGATGATGAGCCCGATGGCGAGCGCGGTGATGACCGCCGCGCCGGACCGGAACGTGATGTAGCGGAACAGATTGAGGATGCCGGGGAAGTCGAGCGCTTCGGCGAGAATGTAAAGCATGTCAGTTGATCCCCCGCAGCGCGCCGGCGACCCGACCGAGCCCGACACTGTTCGATGCCTTGAGCAGGATGGCGTCGCCTGCGGCGATGATGTCCGAAAGCGCCGCACGGGCACCAGCGGCGTCGCTTACGCGAACCACCGCGATTTCGCGAGGGAGAGCACCCTCAAGCGGAAGCGTCTCGTCGCCCACGAGCACCGCCACATCGACCTTCGCCGCGCTCACATGCGGTGCGAGATCGGCATGCAGGCGCTCGCTCGCGTCACCGAGTTCCCGCATCGGCCCCAGCACGGCGATGCGGCGCGTCGCCTTCGCGGCGCCGAGCACCGCGAGCGACGCCGCCATCGATGCGGGATTGGCGTTGTAGCTCTCGTCGATCAGCAGCGCCTCGCCGTCCTTCGCAGCGATCCGGTACTGCGCGCCGCGCCCTTCGAGGCCCTGCATCTGCGAAAGCCCGAGCGCCGCGGCGGCAAGATCGACACCCGCCGCGTGCGCCGCGGCGAGCACGGCGAGGCTGTTTGCGATCCAATGCGCGCCGGGCAGCGGAATTCGGTACGCGACGCGGCTGCCCTCGACGTCCGCGATCACGGTAGATCCGCCCGCATCGCTCGCGGACTGGACAGCGCGCACGTCGGCCCCCGCTCCGCTGCCGAAGCTGATGATGCGCGCGGCGTGCTGCTCCGCCTTCGCGCGCAGGCGGGCGTAGTGCGGGCTGTCGAACGGCAGCACGGCGACTCCGCCGAGCTCCAGCCCTTCGAAGATCTCGCCCTTCGCGTCGGCGATCGCTTCTTCGCCATCGAAGAACGCAAGGTGCGCGGACGTCACCCACGTCACCACGGCGACGTGCGGGCGCACGAGCCGCGTGAGCACGGCGAGCTCGCCCGCGTGGTTCATGCCCATTTCGAACACCGCAAGCCGCGTGTCCCTCGGCATCCGCGAAAGGCTGAGCGGCACGCCGGTGTGATTGTTGTAACTCTTCACCGACCAATGCGTGTGTTCGGGCTCGATTTCCTGAAACGCGTGGCGAAGGGCCTCCTTCACGCTCGTCTTGCCGACGCTGCCGGTAACGCCCACCACGCACGCACCCGCCCGTTCGCGCCCCGCGCGCCCAAGCGCCTGCAGCCCCTCGAAACTGTCCGCGACGCGTACGTGCGGATACGCGCAGTCCTCGCTGACGAGGAAACCCGCCGCGCCCCTTTCATGCGCGCCTTCGATGAAACGATGCCCGTCCGTCGCCTCGCCCTTCATCGCGATGAACAGCTCGCCGCCGATGATTTCGCGCGAATCGAACGTCACCCCCTCGGCAACGAAGTCGCCGCTCGGGGTTCCGCCGGTGGCGTCCGCGATTTCGGCCGCCGTCCAAAGGCTCATGCCGCGCACTCGCGCGCGACCGCCACATCATCGAACGGCAGGATGCGATCGCCCACGATCTGCCCCTGCTCGTGCCCCTTGCCCGCGATCAGCACGATGTCGTCCGCGCCTGCCGCCGCGATCGCCGCCGCGATGGCGCTGCGCCTGTCGCCGATCTCGGTCGCGCCCGGTGCCGCGGCCATGATCTCGGCGCGGATCGTCGCCGGATCTTCAGAGCGCGGATTGTCGTCGGTCACATAAACAACATCGGCAAGCTCTGTCGCGACCTTGCCCATCTCGGGCCGCTTGCCCTTGTCGCGGTCGCCGCCCGCGCCCAGCACGATGTGCAGCCGGTCTTTCGCGTGCGGCCGCAGCGCCTCGATCGCCGCGCGGATCGCGTCGGGCGTGTGCGCGTAATCCACATAGATCGGCGCGCCCGCGCGCGTCAGCGCCGCGCGCTCCAGGCGTCCCCGCACAGGGACCAGCCGCGAAAGATGCCCGAGCGTCGTCGCGATATCGCCCCCGGTCGCGATCACCAGCCCCGCCGCGACCAGCGCATTCGCCGCCTGATACGCCCCGATCAGCGGCAGCTCGACTTTCTTCTCGGTGCCGCCCGCCGCGATCATCAGCGTCTGGCCAAGCTGGTTCGGCGTCCGCGAGACGAGTCGCAGCGCCTGGCCCTTTGTCCCGACGGTAAGCACCTTCAGGCCCCGCGCCTTCGCGACTCCGATCACCCGCTCCGAAACCGGATCATCGGCCCAGATCACGGCCGTGCCGTCGCTGTCCGTGACCTCGGTAAACAGCCGCAGCTTGGCCTCGAGATAGGCCTCCATCGTCTCGTGATAATCGAGATGATCGCGGCTGAGATTGGTGAACGCTCCGGCCCGCACCGGCAGCCCCTCGGTGCGATATTGCGCAAGCCCGTGGCTCGACGCCTCGAAGCTCGCGTGCGTCACGCCCTCGCGCGCCAGTCCCGCCATGTTCGAAAGGAATGTCACGACATCGGGCGTGGTCAGGCCGGTGGAAATCTGTTCGTCGGCGGTGGTGACGCCGAGCGTGCCGATCGACGCCGAAACGTGCCCCGCCATGCGCCACAATTGCCGCGTCAGTTCCGCCGTAGAGGTCTTTCCGTTCGTGCCCGTCACTGCAACCGTCGTGGCCGGGAACGGCGCGAAGAACTTCGCCGCCAGCGCCGCGAAACGACGGCGTGGCTCGGCATCCGCGATGTGGAGCGCGCCTTCGACCTTCGCGTCCGGACTCGCCACGATCGCCACCGCGCCAGCCTTCACCGCGTCTGCAATGAAATCCTCGCCGTTGAAGCGCGTGCCGCGGAAGGCGCCGAAGATCGTTCCGGGCGCGACCTTTCGGTGATCGATCGCAAAGCCGGTAATCGTCGCATCGCTGCCGTTTTCCACGAGGTCCTTGAGGCGCATTCCTTATCCGGTCGGCTGCTTGCCCTGGACGTAGGCCAGGAGGGGGTTGAGATCGACGTCGCGAACGTCGCTCGGCGCAACCCCGAGCACCGGCGCGATGCGGCTGATAACCTTGGAAACGACGGGCGCCGCGTTCCAGCCTGCGCCGCGGAAGCCATAGGTTTCCTTGGTGCCCTTGGGCTCGTCGAGCATCGCGATGACCACGTATTTGGGGTCGTCCATCGGAAACGCCCCGGCGAACGTCGTGACCATGGCGTTCCGGTTATAGCGGCCGCCATCGGGCTTTTCCGCCGTTCCGGTCTTGCCGCCGACGCGATACCCCTGCGCTTCTGCCTGCTTGCCAGTGCCATGCGTCACCACGAGACGCAGCATTGCCCGCATTGTCCGCGACGCTTCCTCGCTGAAGACACGGCGGCCCTTCCCGACCCCTCCGCCTTGAACCTTCAGAAGCGTGGCGGGCCTCCAGACGCCGCCGTTGACGAGTGCCGCATAGGCACTGGCAAGATGGAGGGGCGTGACCGCGATGCCGTGGCCGTAGCTCACGGTCATCGTGGCAAGTTCACCCCATTGAGCCGGATAGAGCGTGCGCCCACGCTCCTTCAGTTCGATCTCGGCGGGCTCCATGAAGCCGAGTTCCTTCAGGAACTTCTGCTGCCGCGCGGAGCCGATCTCTTGCGCGATCTGCGCCGTGCCGATGTTCGAGGAATACATGAAGATCTCGGGGATCGTCAGCCAGCGCGCCTTGGGATGGTCGTCGCGAATGCGAAACCGGCCCATCTGCAGCGGATGCGTCGCGTCATACTGCTGCGACATCGACGTGACGACGCCGGTATCGAGCGCCATGCCCATCGTCAGCGCCTTGAAGGTCGACCCGAGTTCATAAACGCCGAGCGTGGCGCGATTGAAGATCGCGTCGGGGCTGACGGCGCCCGCCTTGTTCGGATTGAGTTCCGGCAGCGAGGCGAGCGCAAGCACCTCGCCTGTGTGGACGTCGAGCACGATGCCCGAAGCGCCGATCGCGCTGTGCTTGGTCATTGCCGTCTGCAGTTCGCTTTCGACAGCGTGCTGCACGCGCGCGTCGATGGCGAGTTCGAGCGGCTTGTCGCGCAGCTCGGGATCGGTGAGCCGCTCCTGATAGGCGCGCTCCATGCCCGCCTGCCCGACACCGTCGACATTGGTGTAGCCGATGACGTGCGCGGCAAGAAACTGGTTGGGGTAAATGCGCTCCTGCTCGCGCTCCAGCACCAGCCCCGGCTCGCCGATGGCGTTGATCGCCTTCGCTTCCGCCGGAAGGATGCGCCGCTGGATATAGCGATATTTCCCGTGGTGGGTGAGTTCCTTGTAGATCGGCAGCGCGCTCGGGCGCCCGAGGATGTTCGCGATCCGGCGCGCCAGTATCTCCGGATCGCCGACCAGCGCCTGGGGGCGCACGGCGAGCGCGAAGGCATCGAACGTGGTGGCAAGGTCGCCGCCGTTGCGGTCGACGATGTCCGCGCGCGGCGGCGCGAACGCGATCTGCCGCGTCGCTGCAACCGCGCTCGACCCGGTCAGGGAAAGCTCGCCGAGGCGGAGCCCGATGATGCCCACCAGCGCGGTGAACAGCATGATGCCGATCATGAGCCGTTGCCGCGACCGCGCAAGCTGCGCCTGCCGCTTTCCGGCAAGCTGGATTCGAAGCTGGCGCTGTGCGGCCGGGCTCACCGCAGCGACACGCGCGTCAGCGACGCGCGCTCATCGTCCGCGGCGGCGTCGATCTCGGCCACGAAGCCCGCGGAGAACAGGCCCGGTTCGGCGCGTTCGCGCAGCACGGGGAGCTTGGCCCGGGGCACCGGGGCCACCGAGGCCACGCGCATCTCACGCTCGGCAGGCGCCGGCAGCTCAACGCTGGCAAGGCGCACGTCCGCCGGCATCGCATCCGGCCGGTGCGGACGCACGAGGCTGGCGAGTTGCACTTCGCTTTCCAGAATCTGTCCCGACTTCGGCGCGCCGAGCGCCAGCGCCGACGCGTTCCAGCGCTCAAGCTGCGGCAGGTTGGAGCGGACGCGGAGCTCGGCCTCCAGCGCGCGGATGTCGCGGCGGTCGGCGGCGATCTGCCGCTCAAGCTTCGAGATGCCACTGCGCTCGGCACCCACGCTGTAGCTGACGAGATAGAGGCCGAGGCCCGCTCCCAGCGTCACGAGGGCAAGACCTGCGGAGCCAAGCGAGCGGATCATGCGTCATCCTTCCATGCGGGGGCATCGGTGCGCGTGCCGATACGAAGTGTTGCCGAGCGGGCGCGCGGGTTCGCGGCGATTTCCGCTGCATCGGGGCGAACGGCTTTCGCCGCCTGAAATGTCGGCGCGGACCCCCCGATCCGCGCCTCGGGCAGGTGGCGCGAGCCCTGCGGGTCACCCCCGCTGCGCGTACGCAGGAAGCGCTTCACCGCCCTGTCCTCAAGACTGTGGAAACTCACCACGGCGAGCCGCCCGCCGGGACGCAGCAGGCGTTCAGCCGCGCGGAGGCCGGCATCGAGTTCGCCGAGTTCGTCGTTCACCGCGATGCGCAGCGCCTGAAACGTGCGCGTCGCCGGATCCTTGGGTGCGCCCGGCCGGTGGCCAAGCGCCTTGCGGACAATCGCGGCGAGTTCACCGGTGCGCGCAATCGGCCGCGCCGCCACGATGTGGCTCGCGACGCGGCGCGAGCGCGGCTCCTCGCCATATTGGTAAAGGAGATCGGCAAGCGCCGTCTCGTCCAGCGTGTTCACGAGATCCGCGGCACTCGGACCCTCGCTCGACATGCGCATGTCGAGCGGACCGTCGGCCTGAAACGAAAAACCGCGCGCCGCCTGATCGATCTGCATCGAGGACACGCCGATATCGAGCATGATCGCGTCCACGGTCGAAACGCCGCGGGCTTCGAGCGCGCGGTCCATCAGCGAGAAGCGCTCGTGGATCAATGTCAGCCGGTCCGGGTTCGCACCCGCCAGCGCCTCACCGGCCGCGATGGCCGTTGGATCGCGGTCGAACGCATACACATGCCCGGCGCCCGCTGCGAGCACCGCATTCGCGTAGCCGCCGGCACCGAATGTGCCGTCGACGACGCTTGCACCAGAGATGGGAGAAATACCGGCGAGCACAGCTTCGAGAAGAACGGGGATATGAGGGGCCGCCGTCATATCGTCTCTCCGCGCTCTTTCAAGAGATTGCGGACATGAAAAACCGTGGCGGGGTCGGCACGGTCGGAGGCGAGCAGCGCTTTCGGGTCCCAGATCTCGAAATAGTCGGCGAACGCAAGGAAGCAGGCGAGCCGATCGATGCCGGCGGCCTCACGGGTGGCGGCGGGGAGCACGATCCGCCCGTTGGCATCGTAGGGAAGCGGTTCGACGAAGCTGAATTCGCGCTGCAGGGCGGCGGCGCGTTCGCCCTCCTGCTCCGGCGTGAACCGGCGCTCGATCTGCTGATAGATGAAGTCATTGTAGTAGGCGTCGTAGGCGCGGATGTGGTTCGGTTCGAACCGCAGGGACAGGGTGACTTCCTTCACGGCGGAGCGCGCTTCGATCGTGGAACGGTAGCCGGCAGGGATCGACAGTCGCCCTTTGGCGTCGACTGCGTTGATCGCGAATCCCTTGAACAAATCCCGTTTCACGCGCGGCTTCCAATCAGCGGGCAATGCAATCCCCGGCCGCGCAACCCGAAAGGTTAACGCGTTAGGCCAGTACCGAGGGCTGAATCCCCGCTCCCCTGTGGAAAACGGAGTATCATGGGTATTTCATGGGTTTCAATGGGAATTTATGGGATTTGATGTTTTTCGCGTGGTTTTTCGCTGAATCGCGTGGGTTTACGGAGGTGAAACAATAGCAAGCAGGCCCGCGCGCGGGTGCGCACAGGCCTGTGGATAAGTCGGTGTGTGAAATACGGCGGTGAGTCGCCGTCAGATTTCGGTCAGATCCTTGCTCTCGTCGATGATGAGAGGATCGGTCAGCGGCTCCGGCGTATCGAGCGGGGGCGTATCAAGCACCGCGGGCGGCGGCTCTGGCGCCGGCTCGGCGTTCTTGTCGGCGCCCGGCGCTACACCCAGCGTCGCGAGCGGATCTTCTTTCGCTTTCGGCTCGGGTTCAGCCGGCGGGCGCAGCAGGATCGCTGCCGCCATGACCAGCAAAAACACCAAAGCAAGGCCGGTTAGGCCCAGGCGTACTCGATTCATTGTATCCTTGTCTTCAGTTTGCCGGGCGGCCCCTCCACGCGCGACTACGCCCTTATAGGTAGTGCAGGCGGTCGCGTGTGTCGAGTGATCCCCATTTACGCACGTCTCGCCTATCATCCTTCGGAAGTGACAGTGCGCGCTTCAGGCTTATGGATAGGCTGGACATGACAGACAAAGGAACGCGCCCATGAACTTCGAATATTCCGCAAAGACCCGGGAGATGATCGGGCGCGTCCGGGCGTTCATGGACGAGCACATTTACCCCAACGAGAAGCGCTATGCCGAAGAGGTCGCCTCCGGCGAACGCTGGAAGGTGCTCCCCGTGATCGAGGAGCTGAAACCGAAGGCGCGCGAGGCGGGCCTGTGGAACATGTTCATGCCGCCCAGCCACGGCGGCAAGCCGGTCAGCGAGTTCGCCTTCGAGGGCACGACGCTCACCAACCTCGAATACGCGCCGCTCGCCGAAGAGATGGGCCGCGCAATCTGGTCAGCAGAGGTGTTCAACTGCTCCGCGCCCGATACCGGCAACATGGAAGTGCTGATGCGCTACGGCACGCGGGACCAGCAGGAAAAATGGCTGCGGCCGCTGATGAACGGCGAAATTCGCTCCGCCTTCCTGATGACCGAGCCTGCCGTGGCCTCATCCGACGCAACGAACATCGAGACACGCATCCGCCGCGACGGCGACCACTATATCGTCAGCGGCCGCAAATGGTGGTCGTCGGGCGTCGGCGATCCGCGCTGCAAGGTCGCGATCGTGATGGGCAAGACGGACCCGTCGGCGCCAAAGCACCTGCAGCAGTCGCAGATCCTCGTGCCGATGGATGCGCCGGGCATCAAGGTCGAGCGGATGCTGAACGTCTTCGGCTACGACGACGCGCCGCACGGCCACGCCGAAGTCCTGCTCGACGACGTGCGCGTGCCGGCTGACAGCATCCTGCTCGGCGAGGGCCGGGGCTTCGAGATCGCGCAGGGCCGCCTCGGGCCGGGCCGCATCCACCACTGTATGCGCACGATCGGCGCCGCCGAGCGCGCGCTGGAGCGAATGGCCCGCCGGCTTTTGACGCGCGAAGCGTTCGGCAAGCGCATTTCCGAGCACAGCATCTGGGAACAGCGCATCGCCGAAGCGCGCACTGATATCGAGATGACGCGCCTTCTCTGCCTCAAGGCCGCGGACATGATGGACCGCGTGGGCAACAAGGCGGCTCGGCTCGAGATCGCGATGATCAAGGTCGCCGCGCCGCGCATGGCGCTGAAGATCATCGACGACGCGATCCAGGCACACGGCGGCGGCGGCGTCAGCCAGGATTTCGGGCTTGCGAGTTCTTACGCGGGCATCCGCACGCTGCGCCTCGCCGATGGGCCGGACGAGGTCCACAACCGCACCATCGCGCTGATGGAATACAAGAAATACGCGGGCAACAGCGCGGGCAACGAGGCGCCGAGCACCGAAGTGCCGGGTATCCGTTGATGTCCTCAGATCCGCGTACGCCCGTTCTCGTCGGTGTCGCCCAGTACGTCGGGCGGGAAGACGACCCGGCCAAGGGCCTGTCGCCGGCGGACATGCTCGCCGAGGCGGCGCGCGGGGCGATCGCGGACAGCGGGGCGGAGGCCGCGAGCGCGATCGATACGCTCGTCGCCGTCCGGCTGTTCGCCGATTCCGGCGGCGCCTTCCCGTCGCCGTTCGGGAAATACCGGAATCTGCCGCACGCGGTTGCCCGGCGGATTGGTGCCGATCCTCGCGATCTCATCTACGGGCCCGTCGGCGGCAACACGCCGCAGATGTTGGTGAACGTCATCGCCGAACGCATCGCGACCGGGGAAAGCGATGTCGCGCTGATCGTCGGAGGCGAGGCCATGCGGACACAGGCGCGCGCGGAAAAGGCAGGCCTGAAGTTCGACTGGAACGAGGATGCTCCGTCCGAACCGGCGTCCTGCGGCGAGGAAACGCGCTATGCGAACGCGCACGAGATACGCCATGGCATCGCCTTGCCCACGAATGTCTACCCGCTGTTCGAGAACGCGTTCGGGGCGGCGATGGGCTGGTCTCCGCTCCAGCACCGCGCTGAAATCGGCAAGCTGATGGCGCCCTTCAGCGCCGTCGCCGCCGACAATCCCTTTGCGCAGATTCGCCGCGCGTATGACGCCGCGGCGCTGGTGCAGCCCACCGGGGAAAACCGCATCATCGCCTATCCCTACACCAAGCATCTGGTTGCAAACATGTTTGTCGATCAGGCGGCGGCGGTTCTGATGATGTCGACGGAGGCTGCCGACCGGCTCGGCGTCCCCGCCGACCGCCGCGTCTACCTGCACGGGTCGGCAGATACGCACGAGAAGATTCTGGTGAGCGAACGTGTCGACTACGCGACATCTCCGGCAATTCACATCGGCGCCGCCCATGCCTTGGCCGAAGCCGATGTCGCGCCCGACGAACTCAGCTACATCGACCTTTACAGCTGTTTCCCGGTGGCGGTGGAAATTGCCGCCGCGATGATCGGCCTGCCGACCGAAGACCCCGCGCAGCTGACGCTCACAGGCGGCCTTCCGTATTTCGGCGGCCCCGGCAACGCCTATTCGCTGCATGCGATCGCGGAGGTCGTCCAGCATTGCCGGGACGACGCCGGCGCGTGGGGATTCGTGTTCGCCAATGGCGGCTTTCTCACGAAGCACAGCTTCGGCGTCTACTCGACCCGTCCGGGGTACAAGGCACGCACCGACCCCGCCTCATATCAAGCCGCGATCGACGCCATCCCCTCACCGCCGTTCACCGAAACGCCGGAAGGCGAAGGGCGGCTGGAGACCTTCACCGTGGTGCATGACAAAGGCGAGCCGATGTTCGCGATCGTCATCGGCCGCCTCGACAGTGGCGAACGCTTCCTCGCCCAGATGCACAGCGGACTCGAACCGTTGATGGAATCCCCGGTGATTGGTCACCGGCTGCGCGTTGCGGCGGGAGAGCCGAACATCGCTGCGCTGATCTGAATCAGCGACCCGACTCAAAAGAAAAAAGCGCCGGCGGTTTCCCGCCAGCGCCTTCCCGTTCGGGCTTTGCGTTCAGGCCTTGCGGCGGCGGCGCGCCACGCCAAGGCCGGCAAGACCAAGGCCGAAGAGCGCAAGCGCGGCCGGCTCCGGCACATGGGTGATGTTGAACCCGAAGTTCACGACGTTTTCCAGCTCCTCGCGGGTCAGGAACCCAACGCACCCCGGGCCCTGACCGACAGCCGCGCACGCGTTGTCCGAAAGCGTGCCGATCGCACCGCCAAGGTCGAAGAACGAGAACTTGTAGGTTTCGCCGTCGAGCTCGAAATACTGCGTCAGGCTGCCCGCCGAGATGACGAAGATGTCGCGGCAGCCGGGGCCCTGCGAGCCTTGGACCGCGCCATCGGCGCAGTAATCGGGTCCGGGCATTTCCGGGTTGTTCGGCGTCTCGAGGAAATCGATCACGAACGAGAGCGAGAACGGGTCGACCGCACCGAGCACCGGATCGACCGAGGTCAAGGCAACGTCGATCTTCAGCGAAGCGGCATCGAGACGCTGCCAGTTTTCGCCCGAACGATCGTTGATGACGTTGTTCGAGTGGGTCAGGCTGTTCGCTGCGGCGTCGGCGCCGTTCGTGAACACGCTGCCGAGCGCCGGCGTACCGCCGATCGTCAGTGCGCTGCGGCCACCGCCGGGCGCAATCGTGCCGGTGGGGCGGCCCCACGAAATCTGGAGCGGACCCGAGATGAAGCCGCCCGGCGTTCCGAGATCGGGCGTCGCCGACGAGAAGGACGCAGAGACATCATAGCTCCATTCATTCACCACGGCGGCGTGGGCGGAGGTGGCAAAAGCGGTGGCGGCGACGAGCGCAGCGGCCGGCAGGGCCTTGGTAAGAAACGCTGACTTCACTCTATTTACTCCTGACAAAATCTGTTCGCCGACCTATCAGCAAGCCTTGTGCCAGAACCCCAAAATTTCTTCAAATTATTGAAAATAAACAATATTTCTAAGAAAAAGTGCTGAAAGCCCTGGCATGCGACACGTAAACGTAAGAATAGCCAACGCTCTTGCAGCACACATCGTCGCCTCGATCGGGGAAAAGGCACGGGCTCGAAACGACGTTAACCACTAAGTCATTCGATTTTCTGGGAATTTCGCATGGCGGGCGCTGTCGCCATGCGGCAGTGTAAAAAATCGCGACAGTGCGACCCGCACCCTCGACGCCTCAGCCAGCGGGCGGCATAGTTTCCGGCAAAGCAGGAGAAGATGATGCGCCTCGGTATTTTGACGGGCGGCGGGGACGTTCCCGGCCTCAACCCCTGCATCCGCGCCGTCGCTTTGTCGGCGGACGATCGTGGCTGGGAAGTCGTGGGCTTCCGGCGAGGCTGGCAGGGGCTGCTCGACATCGACCCCGACGATCCCGCCTCGATCGCGGCGAACACCATCGCGCTCGGCCGCGAACGCGTGCGGGGGCTCGATCGTCTGGGCGGCACGATTCTCCACACCTCCCGCTGCGATCCCCGCACCGCGAAGGGCGGCGACCGCACCCCGCACGTGATGCGCGTGCTCGAACGCCTCGGGATCGACGTGATGATCACGCTCGGCGGGGACGGTACGCTGCGTTTTTCCGCCCATCTCGACAGCCTCGGCGTTCCGGTCATCTCCATCCCCAAAACGATGGACAACGACGTGAACGGCACCGACTATTGCATCGGTTTCTCGACCGCCGTGACCCGCTCCGTCGCGGCGATCAACGCGTTGCGCACCACGACCGAAAGCCACGAACGCATCGCCGTCGTCGAACTGTTCGGCCGCCGCTCCGGCGAGACCGCGCTCCTCGCCGGCTTTCTCGCGCAGGTGGACCGCACTGTGATCGCCGAAGTGCCTGCCGATCTCGATGTCCTGCTGCCGTTGCTCGCCCGCGACAAGGCGACCAATCCGGCGAACTACGCGGTTCTGGTGGTCTCCGAGGGTGCAAGTCTCGTCGGCGGCGCGGAGCGGGACATGTCCGGTTCCGCCACGGCGCGCGATGACGTGGGCATCGGCCACCGCATCGCGCGCGCCATAGAGACGGCGGGCGGCGGCGGCACCGTGCTGCAGGAGCTTGCCTACCTGATGCGCGCGGGCGAACCCGACGCACTCGACCGCATGGTGGGCCTCGCCTTCGGCGCGCTCGCCGTGCAACTCATCGAACGGCGCGAGACCGGCCGAATGGTGACGCTCTCCAGCGGCAACTATTGCCATGTCCCGGCAAACAGCGTGCTCCAGGGCGCGAAACATGTTGATGTGGACCGACTCTACGACCGCGAACAGTACCGCGCGCGGCTGAAGAGCGTCGAGGGTATGCCGATGTTCCTTTATTGAGGGTCGACAGACACGCGGACTCGCTGTATTGCTATAGCAACACAGTTTGGAGATCGTCCCCCATGAAACGCGCTCTTCTCGTTGCCCTTCCCCTCGTTGCGCTTGCGGCCCCCGCCCATGCCGCCGAACAGAAATACACGGTCACAGGCTTTGAAGCCCTTTCCGTTTCCGTGCCGCACAAGGTGATCGTGTCCACCGGCAAGGCGCCGAGCGTCCGCGCCGTCGGTGATCAGAAATCGATCGACCGTCTGGAGGTCGAGGTGGCAAGCGGCACGCTGCGCATTCGCGAAAAGAAATCGGATACGTGGTTTTCGTGGAAGGAGGGCGAGATGCTGACCATCTACGTCACCACGCATACGCTCGATAGCGCCCGCCTCGCCGGGTCGGGCGATGTCGCCGTCGATCGCATGAAGGGTCAGGACGTCAAGCTCTCGCTCGCGGGTTCGGGCGATCTCAATGTCGGCGTGGTGACGGCAGACCGCATGGATGTGTCGCTCGCCGGGTCGGGCGACATGGCAATGACCGGCACGTGCGGCGCGGCCACCATCTCCATCGCGGGCTCCGGCAACATCGACGCCCCCGGTCTCAAGTGCCAGACGCTCACCGGCAAGATCGCGGGATCGGGTGACATCACGGCCGATGTCGTCAAGCACGCGAAGCTCAGCATCGCGGGCTCCGGCGACATCAAGATCCTCGGAAAGCCCCAGTGCGAAGTGAAGACGCTCGGCAGCGGCAAGGTCAGCTGCGGCGCGTGACGCTGCGCTAACGCAGTCGGAGCGACTGTGCGGCGTGCCGGAAGGTGGCGTCCTGCGCGACGCTTTCGAAGCGGTCGATGTAGGGACGAAGACGCCCCTGCCACGGGTCGCCGAGCCTGTCGATGACCCCCGCCATCGCTTCAAGACGGCGTAGCTGCGCGAGGCCGTTCGAACGGGCGAGAAGCGCGAGCACGCCGTCGATGACGCCCAGAAGCCTCAGCGCCTCGGCCGCCGAACGGCCGTATTCGCCGCCCACGGCATCCAGCAGATCCTCCACCGTCACCGCCGCGCGCCCCGTGATGCGGTCGAGCGATCCGTGGAGGTGCAGGATCGGCGTTTCCGGCGCCCCGCTCCGTGCCAGACTCTCGCGCGCCGCAACGCGGACGTGCGCGGGCAGCCCGTGGAACGGCCCCTTCATCCAGTGATCGAGCCGTGCGCGAAACCGGTCGAAGCCCACGCCCTTCACGAGGAAATCGTCGATGCCGGCGGCCACCCCTGCCTTGATCAGTTCGGCGGTGTCGTCCGCGCTCATCAGGATGATGGGAAAATGCTTGAGGCCCCGCTCCATAACGCGCTCGGCAAGCGCGTAGCCCGAAAGGCCGGGCATGTTGAGATCGGTGATAAGCAGCGACGGCGCCTGCTGCGTAATGTGCTTGAACGCTGATTCCGCATCGCCGAACAGCGTCGCCTGATAGCCCGCTGCTTCCACCGCGCGGCCATAGAGTTTGGCGACAAGTCGTTCGTCGTCGACGAGGATGACCTCGGTCACGGGCCTAGCCCGCGAGGCCGGTCGCCGCGGCGAGGCCGAGGAAGAACAGGAAGCCCATCACGTCCGTCGTCATCGTGACGAAGACGGGCGACGAGACTGCGGGATCGACCTCCATGCGGTCGAGCGTCAGCGGCACCATGACGCCGGCGATACCCGCGACGAGGATGTTGCCGATCATGGCAGTCGCGATGACGAGGCCGAGGTGGATGTTCATGAAATAAAGCCCGGCCGCCACGCCGACGAGGAACGCGATCGACGCGCCGTTGATCAGCGCGACGCGAATCTCCTTCACGATCGTGCGCCGCGTGTTCGCCTCGGTCAGCTGGTCGGTGGCGAGCGCGCGCACCGTCACCGCCATCGTCTGCGTCGCAGCATTGCCGCCGAGCGCAGAGACGATGGGCATCAGAATGGCGAGCGCCACCATTTTCTCGATCGTGCCCGCAAAGAAACCGATGACGATGGAAGCAATGATCGCCGTGCCGAGATTGAGAACGAGCCAGCGCAGGCGCGTGGAAACGATCTCGCGTACATTGTCGTTGATGTCGCCGTCGCCGGCGCCCGACAGGCGGAGGATATCCTCGTCAGCCTCTTCCTGAATGATATGGACGACGTCGTCGACGGTGATCACACCGACGAGGCGCCCGGACGTATCGACGACCGCGGCCGAAATCAGCGCATATTTCTGGAAGCGCAGCGCGACCTCTTCCTGGTCCATATCGACCGGGATCAATGTCTGCTCGCGCTCCATCACGTCGCTGACGAGGACGTTGCGCGGCGAACGCAGCACCAGCGAAAGCCGCATCGTGCCCAGCGGCTTGTGCGACGGGTCGACGACGAAGATTTCCCAGAAATCGCTCGTCACATCGTCGCCCGCCTGCCGCAGGAAATCGATGACCTGACCGACGGTCCAGTATTCCGGCACCGCGATCAGATCGCGCTGCATCAGGCGCCCGGCGGACTCTTCCGGGTAGCTCAACGCCTCCTCGATGGCGGCGCGCTCGTCGGCGGGGAGCGAGCGGAGGACTTCGGCCTGGTCCTCCTCGTCCATGTCCTCGAGGATGGCGACCGCGTCGTCGGTCTCCATCTGGGTGACAACGTCGGCGACCTGACCGGCATCGAGCACATCGATCAGCTGCTCGCGCACCACCTCGTTCATTTCCGAGATGACGTCCGCG
The DNA here is from genome assembly GCF_013911755.1 of Sphingosinicella sp. Lineage (GTDB taxonomy): Bacteria > Pseudomonadota > Alphaproteobacteria > Sphingomonadales > Sphingomonadaceae > Sphingosinicella. Next base: position 220,658 of record NZ_JACESP010000001.1, on the reverse strand, counting down.
TCGAGCACATCGCCGAGCGCAGCCGCGAGAACCTGGCGTTCGCCCGGCTCCACCTGTTCGATGAGGTCGGCGATATCGGCGGGGTGCAGCGGCTCGACGAGTTCCTGCACGCGCGCGGTATCGCCGGCGGCAAGCGCGTCCGTCACTTCATCGACGAAAGCGCCCGTCAGCCGGTTGTCTTCCAGCGCCTCGCGCGGCACCGGAACCAGATCCTTTTCCAGAACATCATCGGACATGCCGCCGCTTATAGCGCGCGGAGGTTACATTTCCATCGGAACGCGCCTTCGGAAGTGCAGCGCCGACATTTTTTGCCCGTCAGCGCTTGTCCGCCTTGTGCACGTACATCGCGCTGTCCGCGAACCGCAGCACGCTTTCCACGGTCTCGCCGGGCGACAGCACATGGAGGCCCGCCGAAATCGTGATGGTGAAGCTTTCATCGCCCAGCCGCACCGGCGTCGCCGCGACCGCCGCCACGATCTGCTCCATCTTCGCCTGCGCCTGCTGCGCATCGACATGGCGCACGATCACCGCGAACTCGTCGCCGCCGAGGCGCGCCACCGTATCGGATTCGCGCAGCTTCGCGCGCAGCGTCTCGCCGATATGGACGAGCGCCGCATCCCCCGCGAGGTGGCCATACTGGTCGTTGACCATTTTCAGCTTGTCGACATCAATGAAGATCAGCGCCGCCCGGACGCCGTGCCGCCCGACCTCCGCGAGCGTGCGTGCAAGGTCGCGGATCAGCCCGCGCCGATTGGCGACCGGGGTCAGCTCGTCCGCCTCCACAAGCCGTTCAAGCTCCTCGATGCGCCGCCGCGCGATGGCGAGCGTCCGGCGAAGCTCCTCGGTTTCCGCGAGCAGCGCGACAAAGGCATCGCGCAGATGCTCCGGCAGGGCTGCCGCTGCCACCTCCGCGATCGCGGTGGCAGGTTCAGCTTCGGGAATCCCGGCCAGAGCGTCGCCCAGGGCAGGCACCGATGCGAGCGCGGCACGTGTCTGCACGCGCCCATAGGCACGCGCGGCGCGTCCGCCCTCCTCGATCCGCGTCATCCTTTTCTCCCGGCCAGTTGCGGGCCATGATAGGCATTCTGCGCATAAAATAATGTGCGTAAGGTGAACATAGACAGCGCGGCGAGCCGAAAGTAGGTTGCGCCGCTTTCGGGGAAGGATGCGCGGGAAAGCATGTCGGAAACACAGCCGCTGGTCGGCATCATCATGGGCAGCCAGTCTGACTGGGAAACCATGCGTCATGCCGCGGAAACGCTCGAAGCGCTTGAAATCACACACGAAACGCGCATCGTTTCAGCGCACCGGACACCTGACCGGCTATATGGCTACGCGCACGGCGCGGCAGCACGCGGCCTCAAGGTGATCATCGCCGGCGCGGGCGGCGCCGCCCATTTGCCGGGCATGGCCGCGTCGATGACCGCGCTCCCGGTGCTCGGCGTTCCTGTCGAATCGAAGGCGTTGAAGGGCATGGACAGCCTGCTTTCCATCGTCCAGATGCCCGGCGGCATCCCCGTGGGCACGCTTGCCATCGGCAAGCCGGGCGCCATCAACGCCGCGCTGCTCGCCGCCGCGATTCTCGGCACGCATGATGCCGCCGTCCACGAGCGTCTGGTCCAGTGGCGCGCGAAGCAGACCGAGGCGGTCGCCGAAAAACCCGAATGATCGCACCCGGTTCCACGATAGGCATCTTGGGCGGCGGCCAGCTTGGCCGTATGCTTGCGATGGCGGCAGCAAGCATGGGCTACCGCGTCCACATCTTCGCGCCGGAGACGGAGCTTCCCGCCGGCGACGTTTCCGCCGCCGTCACCCGCGCGGCCTACACCGATCATGCCGCGCTCGAAGCCTTCTCGGCCGCGGTGGACGTGGTGACGGTAGAGTTCGAGAACGTCGACGCCGAGAGCCTCGAATTCCTCGAATCGCGCGTGCCGACGCGCCCCGGCGCCCGCGCGCTGCGCATCGCGCAGGACCGGCTTGCCGAAAAGGACTTCTTCACCGGCCTCGGCGGCCGTGCCGCGCCCTACCGCTCCGTCTCCTCACGCGCCGAGCTTGAAACGGCCGTGCGCGAGATCGGCACCCCCGGCATCCTGAAGACACGTCGCTTCGGCTACGACGGCAAGGGGCAGGTCCGCATCAATGCCGATACGTCCCTCGACACGGCATGGGCAGACATTGGCGAAAACCCGTCAGTCTACGAGGGCTTCGTCCGCTTCGACGCCGAATTCTCGATCCTGCTCGCGCGCGCCGAGGACGGCAGCAGCGTTGTCTACCCGGCGCCGCGCAACACGCACGAGAGCGGCATCCTCGCACTATCCGAAGTGCCCGCCCCCGCCGCGCTCGCCGCACACGTCGAAGACGCCGCCGCAATGGCGCGCAAGGTTGCCGATGCCTTGGATTACGTGGGGCTGCTGACGCTCGAATTCTTCGGCTGCGCCGATGGGCCCGTGTTCAACGAGATGGCTCCGCGCGTCCACAACAGCGGCCACTGGACGATCGAGGGCGCGCACACCAGCCAGTTCGAGAACCATATCCGCGCCATCTGCGGTCTCCCGCTCGGCGAAACCGGCCTTAGCGCGCGCGCCGTGCGCATGAAGAACCTGATCGGCGAAGACGCAAACGACTGGGCGGCGATCCTCGCGGACCCCCGCGCGCACCTGCACCTCTACGGCAAGAGCGAAGTGAAGCCCGGCCGCAAGATGGGCCACGTCACCTGGCTTGAGTAGAACGGTGTACATCCCTCGACTTCGCTCGGGATGATGGACGTAGAGTAAAAAAGGGTACTCATCCCGAGCGAAGTCTAGGGACGTACAACCCGTCAGCCACCCCGCCGCTCGAACAGAAAAACCCGGATCGCGCTTGAAAGGTTGGTGGTCCGCGCCTCGTCGATTTCGGCGACGAGCGCGTTGACGGAACGCCCCTCAGCCTCCGCCGCCGCCACGAGCGCATCCCAGAACACGGGTTCGAGGCTCACCGAGGTGCGATGCCCGGCGATCGTCACCGAGCGCTTGATGAGCCCCGACACGTCTCAATACATGTGCTGGCCGCCGTTGATCGACAGCGTTGACCCGGTGACGAAGCCTGCATCCTCGGCGCAAAGGAAGCCGACGCCCCGCGCGATCTCGCTCGCCTTGCCGAGCCGCCCGACCGGGATCTTGGCGACGATCTTCTCGAGCACGGCTTCGGGCACCGCCGCCACCATGTCCGTATCGATATAACCTGGTGCAAGCGCGTTCACGGTGATGCCGAAGCGCGCGCCTTCCTGCGCGAGCGCCTTGGTGAAACCGTGGATGCCGGATTTGGCGGCGGCATAGTTCACCTGGCCGTACTGGCCGCCCTGCCCGTTGATCGAGCCGATGTTGACGATACGCCCGTAGCCGCGCGATCTCATGCTGTCGAACACCGCCTTCGCCATGTTGAAACAGCCGCCAAGGTTGACGTCGATCACCTCGTCCCAGCTCTTGCGGTCCATTTTCGTGAGCGTGCCGTCGCGCGTGATGCCCGCGTTGTTGACGAGCACGTCGACCGGCCCGAGATCGGCTTCGACCTTGCGGACGCCTTCCTGGCAGGCATCGAAATCGCCGACGTCCCACTTGTACGTCGGGATGCCCGTGCGCGCGGTGAACTCACGCGCCTTCTCGTCGTTGCCCGCATAGTTCGCGGCCACCTTCATGCCCATTTTCTGAAGTTCGAGGCTGATCGCCTCGCCGATGCCACGCGATCCGCCCGTGACGATAGCTACGCGACCCATGATGACTCTCCTCCCAAGTGCAATTGGCCGGTACTGCTCGCTTTTTTCAATTCTGTTGCAATCAATGACCCGATTCGCGCCAACCGGCAAGTTCGCGCGCGGCGAGTTCTCTCAGCATCCGCATTCCGGCCGGTTCGGCATTGAGACAGCGCAAATAAGCGAAATGTGTTCCACCCGCGTGGAGGAACAGCTCACGCCCCTGAATCGCGATCTCTTCGAGCGTTTCAATGCAATCGGCGCTGAAGCCCGGCGCGATCACGGCGATCTTGCGAACGCCCTCGCGGGCCAGCGATTCGAGTGTCTTGTCGAGATAGGGTTTCAGCCATTCGGCCTTGCCGAAACGCGACTGGAACGCGGTGCGGAAATCCGTTTCATCGCGCCCCAGCGCCTCGCGGAGCAGCCGCGCCGTTTTCTGGGCGTGGCAATGATAGGGATCGCCGAGTTCAAGCGTGCGCTCGGGCATTCCGTGGAACGACGCGACAAGCACGTCGGGCTCGAAATCGAGCGCCGCGAGCGCCGTGCGCGCGTCCTCTGCGAGCGCGGCGATATAGAGTGGGTCGTCGTGATAGGGCGGCAGGAAGCGCAGCGCGGGCTGCCAGCGCATGGCCTTCAGCGTATCGCCGACCTTGTCGATGACGGTCGCCGTCGTCGCCGCCGAATATTGCGGATAGAGCGGCATCACGAGAATGCGCGTGCAGCCTGCGGCCTTGAGCGCGGCGAGCCGGTCCGGGATCGAAGGATTGCCGTAGCGCATGGCGAAATCCACGCGGACGTCGGGAAGCGCAGCCTGCAATGCCGACGCCTGGTCGGCCGTGATCACGCGAAGCGGCGAATCGCCCCGGTCGCGGTCCCAGATGGAGGCGTAGAGCGCGGCGCTTTTCGCCGGGCGCGTATTGAGGATGATGCCGCGCAGGATCGGCTGCCAGAGGAGCGCCGGGATCTCGACCACGCGCCGGTCCGACAGGAACTCCTTCAGGTAGCGCTTTACCGCCGCCGGCTCCGGCGCGTCCGGCGACCCGAGGTTGACGATGAGCACACCGACCTTTGGGTCAGCGACCGGCGGATGACCTTGCGGCAGCATCAGTAGCGATAGAGCGGAAGGTCGCGCAGGCGCTCGCCCGTCGCTGCGAAAATCGCATTCACGAGCGCAGGGGCGAGCGGCGGCACGCCGGGTTCGCCCACGCCGCTTGGGGGCGCATCCGATTCCATGATGTGCACGTCGATCTCGGGCGTCTCGTCGAGCCGCAGCAGCGGATACGTGTCGAAATTGAGCTGTTCCGCCTCCCCGTCCGTGAAGCGCACCTGCCCGTGCAGCGCGGCGGACAGGCCGAAGATGATCGCGCTTTCCATCTGCGCCTTGATGATGTCCGGGTTCACGATGCGCCCGCAATCGATCACGCAGCTCACGCGCTTCACCGTCACCTGCTCGATGCTCGGCGCCTCGACCTCGACGACCTCGGCGACGATCGAGCCGAAGCTCTTGTGGATGGCGATGCCGCGGCCGATGTGATCCTCGCTCACCGCCGAGAACGCACCGCGCGACGCGGCGGTCTTCAGCACTTCAGCTTCGCGCGAGCCCTCCTCCATCATGCGCAGGCGGAACTCGAACGGATCGACGGCGGCGGCGTGCGCCAGCTCGTCGACGAAGCTTTCGCAGAAGAACGCCGTGTAGCTGTGCCCCACCGAGCGCCAGTAGCCGAGCGGAACCGGCGTCGGCACGTCGACATGCGCGGCGCGGAACACGGGCACCGCATAGGGAAGCGCAAGCGCGCCCTCCAGCATCGCCGCACTGTCGCCGCCGCTCGCGAGCGCGGGGATGTTGCGCGACATGAAGCTCTCGCCGAGGTTCGGCGCGGCGATCTTGATGTCGAACGCGCCGATCTTCTTGTCGGCGTTCACAGCACCCCGCAGCCGCGCCTTGGCGGGCGGGCGATACATGTCGCGCGCCATGTCTTCCTCGCGGTGCCAGATCAGCTGCACGGCTCTGCCGGCATCGCGCGCGATCAGCGCCGCCTGCACCGCCGCGTCCACCTCCGCCTTGCGTCCGAAACCGCCGCCGAGCAGCGTCGGGAAAACCGTCACATCCTGCTCGGCGATACCGAGCGCCTCGGCGACGCGCCACACGACGAGCGTCGCGGACTGCGTCGGCACCCAAACCTCAACCTTGCCGCTCTCGAAGCGCGCCGTCGCCGTCATCGGCTCCATGCAGGCGTGCGCGAGGAACGGCACCGAATAATCGGCTTCGATCCGCTTGCCCGCTCCAAGCCCCTCATCGATGTCGCCGCTCGATTCGAAGATCGTGCCGTCGTCGCCGTGGAGCGCGGTATCGAGCGCTTCCTCGATCGCGAGGCTGTCGGCCATCGTCTCGCCGGGCTCGAAATCAGGATCGACGAGGTCGAGCGCCTGCCGCGCCGCCCACCACGTGTCCGCCGTCACAGCGTACCAGCGCGCGCCGGTGACGAGCCCGATCACGCCACCCTTGCGCGCCGACTTCGGAAGCTGCGCCGATGCCAGTTCCTTCGCGCCGTGCGGCACGCCCCGGATCGCCGCGTAAATCATGCCCGGCAGGCGAACGTCCGCACCGAACTGCGCGCTGCCGTCCACCTTCGCGGGCGTATCGAGGCGCGGCATCGGCTGACCGAGGAAGGGCCCCTTGCCGTCCGGCCGCCATTCGGGTTCCTCGGGCGCATCGTCGGGATCGATATCCGCGAGCAGATCCTTGAACGCGATCTTCTTGTTTCCCGGCGCGACGACGAAGCCGTTCGCGGTATCACACGCCGCCACATCGACGCCCAGCCGTTTCGCGCCAGCCGCGCAGAGCAGCGCGCGCGCTGCAGCGCCCGCCGTCCGCAGCGGTTCCCAATAGGCCGCGACCGAGGTCGAACCGCCGGTCAGCTGCAGCGAATACCGCTCCACCATCGTTGTCGCTGCCCAGCGCACGATGCCTTGCAGGAAGCCGGGCGCTTCCGCCGCCATGCCTTCGGCCATTGCCCGATTGGCATAGACCGGATGCAGCGGCGCGGGTTCCACCGAGATCATCTTCCAGTCCGCGCCGAGTTCGTGCGCCAGAAGCTGCGGTAGCGACGTGTAGACGCCCTGCCCCATTTCCGCCTGCGGCACGGCGATCGCGATGCGCCCGTCCGCGCCGATCTTGAGCCACGCGTTCACCAGCGTCTCGCCCTCGCGCACCGCGAGATTGAGCGGCACCCGGCGCGGCCACACCGCGTAACCAATCGCGAGCCCCGCGCCCGCGCCGATGCCGATCAGCAATTTGCGGCGTGAAATCTGCGGCAGCTTCGGAAGCTCCCGTTTCCGTTGGGCGGGCGGTGGTGTCTTGGCGTCCATCCCTGCGGTTTATCGCGGACGAAACGGCCTGTCGATGCGGCGTCTCCGCTCGCCCTTCAGGCCGCTTCGCCGCGATGCCGTTCGCGGTAGGTCTTGCGCAGGCTCACCTTGTCGATCTTCTCCGAACCCAGACGCGGCAGCGGCTCGTCGGAAACCCAGAGCCGCGCCGGCACCTTGAACGCCGCGAGGTGCTGGCGCGTGAAGTCGATGATCGCCTCCGGCTCCGCCTTCTCGCCCGGTTTCAGGTAGACCACGGCACCCACGATCTCGCCGAGCCGGTCGTCGGGAAGCCCGAACACGCTTGCCGCCAGCACGGCCGGATGTGCATAGATTGCGGCCTCGACTTCCTGGCAGCTGATATTCTCGCCGCCGCGGATGATGATGTCCTTCTTGCGGTCGACGATGAACAGGAAGCCGTCCTCGTCGAGGTAGCCGACGTCGCCGGTGTGGAACCATCCCGCCTTGTCGAAAGCCTCCGCCGTCTCTTTCGGGCGCCGCCAATAACCGCGCACGTTCGCCGCCGAACGGATGCACACCTCGCCCACCGCCTGCGGCGCAAGCGCATTCCCCTCGTCGTCGAGGATCGCGATCTCGACGACGGGCTTGGAAGCACGACCCGTCGAGGTCGGACGCGCGAGGTAGGATTCGCGGAGGATGCCGGCGCCCACCCCGTTCGTTTCGGTAAGGCCGTAACCGATCGCCGGCTTCCCCGTGGGAATCGCCTTCGCCAGCCGCTCGACATGTTCCGCCGGGCGCGGCGCGCCGCCGGCGGCCCAGTCCGTAACCGTGGAAAGGTCGTACTTGTCGCGGTCCGGGTGCGACATGATCTCGTGCGTCATCGTCGGCACGCCGACGAAATAGGTGCACTTCTCCTTGTCGATCAGCCGGATCGCTTCGCCCGCGTCCCAGCGGTGCATCATGATGAACTTGCGGCCGATCGCCACCGACACGAGCATCAGCGGTACAAGGCCCGTGACGTGGAACAGCGGCACGGTCAGCAGCATGATCTGCTGCGGCGGCACATATGCGCCCGAGGCTTCGGACAGCTTCAACAGCGCAAGGCCCTGCACCAGATACGAGAACGCGCCATGCACGACGCCGCGATGCGTCGCCACGGCGCCTTTGGGGAATCCGGTCGAGCCGGACGTGTAGAGGATGCTCACATCGTCGTCGGGCGCGATCGGCGGCAGATACCACGTATCCGTCGGGCTGCTTTCCAGGATGTCGTCGAGAAGGTCCGCACCGTGCTCGGCGACCACACCATGGCTGGTCCGGACAGCAACCACCGGCACCGACAGGCCCTCGATCGCGCCGAGCCGGCGCAGACGCTCCTCGTCCGCAATAACAAGCCGCGCGCCGCTGTCGGAGAGGCCATAGGCAAGCTCTTCGGGCTGCCACCATGCATTCATCGGTACGACCACCGCGCCGAGATGGACGAGGCCGATATAGGCCATGATCCATTCGGGATAGTTTCGCATGGCGATCGCCACGCGGTCGCCCTTGGCGATGCCGTATTTGTGCTGCACCGCCGCCGCGATGCGCAGCGCCTTCGCATAAACGTCCGCGAAGGTCATCCGCTCCTCGCCATAGACGAGGAATTCGCGCGCGGCATTGTGCGCGAAGAAGAACTGGAAAAACTCGCGCATTGTCGGCGGCGCGTTCTTGAAGACCTTGAGCGGTACGCCCTTGACCGTCTTTTCGATCACTTCCAGCTGGCCGCCGGGCGCCGTGATCGCTGCGATAGCCTTGTCCTGCGCCTTGTCGAGTTCGGTCAGCATTTCAATACCCTAGCATGCGGGCGAGACGATCGCCATGAAACGACAGGTCGCCGAAACTCGTTTCGGCGGCACGCGCGCGCTTCATGTAGAAGCCGATGTCGTATTCGTCGGTCATGCCGATGCCGCCGTGCATCTGCACGCCTTCGTTCGTCGCGAGCCGCGCCACCGCGCCCGCCTTAGCCTTGGCGAGGCTGGCGTAGAGCGGCGCGTCCCTGTCGCCGGCGTCGAGCGCCTGCGCGGCCTTCAGCGTCGCCGATTTCGCCAGTTCGATTTCGCAGTAAAGCTGCGCGGCCCGATGCTGGAGCGCCTGAAAGCTGCCGATCTTGCGGCCGAACTGATCGCGTTCCTTCAGATAGCCGACCGTCATTGAAAAGCTCTGCGCCGACACGCCGACCATCTCGGCGGCAAGGCACGTGCGGCCCGCGTCGAGCACGCGATCGAGGATCGCCGCGCCTTCACCGACCGCGCCGATCACGTCCGCGCCGTCCACCTGCACGCCGTCAAAGCGGATATCGGCGGCGTTGCGGCTGTCGACCATGATCGTCCGGCGCACATCGACGCCGGCCGCCTTCGGGTCGACGAGGAACAGCGTGATGCCGTCCCGGTCCCCGTCCTCGCCCGAGGTCCGCGCGGCGACGATCAGCCGGTCGGCGACATGCCCGTCGAGCACGAAGGTCTTGGCGCCGGTAAGCCGGAAGCCGTTCCCGGCTGCCTCGGCGCGCGTGCGGATCAGGTGCGGCGCATGGCGCGAAGCCTCATCGCTCGCCAGCGCCAGCAGCAGGTCGCCCGCCGCGAGCTTCTGCAGCAGCGCCGCCTTCTGGTCCTCGCTGGCGCCGGAAAGCGCCGTCGCACCAAGCACGGCGGTCGAAAGGAACGGCGACAGTGACAGGTTGCGGCCCACCGCCTCTTGAATGAGGTTCGCGGCGACGAGGCCCAGCCCGCTGCCCCCGTGCGCCTCGGGCACGAGCACGCCCGCGAAACCCATCTCGGCCATCTGCTTCCAGAGGTCGCGCGAAAAGCCGGTCGCGTCGGCAGCGTCACGCAGCCGTCGAAGCTCCGATACCGGCGCTTCGGAGGCGAAGAATCCGTCCGCCGCCTCGCGGATCATCGCCTGTTCGTCAGTCAGCACCAGCGCCATCGTCACTCCTTACGCATCGGGCAGCGCGAGCACGCGCTTGGCGATGATGCCGAGCTGCACTTCCGCCGTGCCGCCCTCGATCGAGTTCGCGCGCGAACGCAGCCATGCCTTCGCCATGTCACCGTCGTGCGCGCGCTCGCCGTCCCACAGCAGCCCGTCGCTTCCGAAAACGCTCATCAGCAATTCCTGCCGCGACTTGTTCAGTTCCGATCCCACATGCTTCAGCATCGATGACAAATGTCCGATGTCCTGCCCGGCTTTCGCTTCGTCCTTCACCCGCTCCATGGTGAGCGCGAAGCACAATGTATCCATGTCGTGCCGCGCGAGGTCCACCCGCAGGCCTTCGTCGGCCAGCGTGCCGTCGGCGCGCGTGCCGACGCGCTTCTTTGCGATCTGCGCCGCCGTGTCGCGCCCCCCGGTGCCGAAGTCGGCACCGATCGAGCTGCGTTCGTGGGTGAGCAGATACTTGGCGATCGACCAGCCCTTGCCGCGCGTGCCGACGAGGTTTTCCTTCGGCACCTTCACATTGTCGAAGAAGGTCTGGCAGAACGGCGAATAGCCGCTGATCAGCTTGATCGGCGAGGTCGAAACACCTTCGGACGCCATGTCGAACAGCAGGAAGCTGATGCCCTCGTGCTTGGGCGCGTCTGGCTCGGTGCGAACAAGGCAGAAGATCCAGTCGGCCTGATCGGCATAGCTCGTCCAGATCTTGGAGCCGTTCACCAGCCAGTGGTCGCCCTTGTCCTCCGCCTTCGTCTTCAGCGCAGCGAGGTCGGACCCCGCGCCCGGCTCCGAATAGCCCTGGCACCAGCGGATTTCGCCGCGCGCGATCCTCGGAAGATGCTCGGCCTTCTGCGCTTCATTGCCGTATTTCAACAGCGCCGGTCCCAGCATCCAGATGCCGAACGAACTGAGCGGCGGCCGTGCGTGGATGCGCCGCATCTCTTCGGCGAGGACCTTGGCCTCCTCGGCGGAGAGCCCGCCGCCGCCATACGCTTTCGGCCATTCCGGCACCGTCCAGCCGCGCGCTGCCATACGCTCCAGCCAAACCCGCTGCGCGTCGTTCTTGAAGCGGAAATTGCGACCGCCCCAGCACACGTCGGCCTCTTCCAGAACACGCTCGCGCATCTCCGGCGGACAGTTCACCTCCAGCCACGCGCGCGTTTCGCCGCGAAACTCCTCCAGCGGCTCGGCCATAGGCCAAAACCCTCCCCGCATCCGATTGCGTTATGCTCCCCCGGCACTATGGTGCGCGGCGTCCACAGGGGCAATCCCGTCGTTTTTGAGGGCAGACAGTCGTATGTTCGCAATCGAGGCCGCGCTCACCTACCCCAGCATCGATCCGGTCTGGTTCCACATTCCCCTGCCTTTCACCGACACAAGACTGCCGATCCGCTGGTACAGTCTCGCCTACATCGGCGGCATCGTCGTCGCGTGGTGGTATCTGCTGAAGATGCTGGCGAAGCCCGGCGCGCCGATGGCGCGGCGCCACGCCGACGATCTCGTCACCTGGGTCACGCTCGGCATCATCCTCGGCGGCCGCGTCGGCTATGTGCTGTTCTACGATTTCGAACGTTTCTTCGGCCCCGAAGGCCATATCTCCGACGTGTTCAAGCTGTGGGAAGGCGGCATGTCGTTCCACGGCGGCGCGGCGGGTGTTTCGATCGCACTCCTTATCTACACATGGCAGCAGAAGCTGAGCTGGCTACGCGTGCACGACTATATCGCCTGCACCATCCCGTTCGGTCTGTTCTTCGGGCGTATCGCCAACTTCATCAATGGCGAGCTCTGGGGCCGCGCGACGGACGTGCCGTGGGCGATGAAGTTCCCTACCGGCGGCGACGTGCTCCGTCACCCGAGCCAGCTCTACGAGGCGGGGCTTGAAGGCATCGTGCTGTTCGCGATCCTCTGGTATCTCTTCTGGAAGACCGATGCACGCTACAAGCCCGGGCTCCTCGTCGGCGCGTTCATGCTCGGCTACGGCGTGTTCCGCTTCGTCGTTGAGTATTTCCGCGAGCCCGACGCGCAGCTCGGCACGCTGTCGTGGGGCCTCACCATGGGCCAGACGCTGTCCACCACGATGATCGTCGCGGGTGCCTACTTCGTCGCGACGGCGGGCAGGCGCGCGCTCGCGAAATGACCCCGCTCGGGCGCAAGCTCGCCGCGGAGATCGAAGCGCGCGGCCCGATCGGCGTCGATCGCTACATGGCGGAATGCGTCGCGGCCTACTACGCCGGGCGCGATCCGTTCGGGCGCGGCGGCGACTTCACCACGGCGCCCGAAATCAGCCAGATGTTCGGGGAGATCATCGGCCTGTGGATGGCGGACCTCTGGGACCGCGCCGGGCGGCCCGCCCGCGTGAACCTCGTCGAACTCGGCCCGGGACGCGGCACGCTCATGGCCGACCTCCTGCGCGCCGCCCGCGCGCTGCCCGCCTTCGCCGACGCGATCCGCGTCCATTTCGTGGAAACGAGCCCCACCCTCCGCGCGGCCCAGGCGCAGCGCGTCCCGGCAGCCGAGTGGCACAATGATCTCGCCGAGGTGCCGCAAGGCACCCCCCTGCTCGTCATCGCCAACGAGTTCTTCGACGCCCTCCCCATCCGGCAAGAGGTCTACTTTGACGGCGCCTGGCACGAGCGCCGCATCGGCATCGCGGCCGACAACTTCGTCTACATCCCCAAAGGCGACCCCATCCGCGAAACCGCCCCAGCCCGCGCCGAATACGCGACCACCCTCGCAAACCGGATCGCAGCAGACGGCGGCGCAGCCCTCCTCATCGACTACGGCTACGAAGGCCCAGCCGAAGGCGATTCCCTGCAAGCCCTCGCCGCCCACGCCGCCGCCGATCCGCTCGCGGCACCGGGCGAACACGACCTCACCGCCCACGTGGATTTCACCGCCCTCGCCGAAGCAGCCCGCGCGGCCGGCGTCTATGTTTCACCCCTCGCCCTACAAGGCCCGTTCCTGCTCGCGCTCGGCATCGACGCCCGCGCCGAGCGTCTCTCACGCAGCCTCGACCCGGAAGCCCGCCATGCTATAGCGGGCGCGATGCGGCGACTGACCCTGCCGCAGGCCATGGGGAGCCTGTTCAAGGTGCTTGCATTCACGCACAAGGATTGGCCCGAGCCAGCGGGCTTCGGCGCATGAGCATCACATTCCGCACACCGACAGCCGCCGACCTTCTGGCGCTCTGCGAACTCGGTCGTCAAACCTTCATCGAGACCTTCGGCCATCTCTATGCGAAGCACGATCTCGACCACTTCCTCGTCACCGTGTTCGGCCCCGAGGGGATGCCCGTGGAGTTCGCGGACCCGGCCTACGCCTTTCGTGTCGCCGAAGCCGACGGACAGATGGTCGCCTATTGCAAGGTCGGCCCGCCCTACCTTCCCGTGGACGACGACGGTCGCAGCAAGTGCGAGCTGCGCCAGCTCTACATCCTGAAGGCGTGGCACGGGCGCGGCATCGCCCAGCCCATGATGGCGTGGGCACTCGAATGGGCCAACGCGGGCGGCTGGCAGGACATGTACCTCACCGTCTGGTCGGAGAACTACCGGGCGCAGAAGGTCTACGAGAACTACGGCTTCGAGAAGGTCGGCGACTACCGCTTCATGGTGGGCGAACAGGCCGATCACGATTTCATTTATCGCAAGGTGCTGCGCCCATGAACGTTCCCGTCCTTCACGCCCGTGCACTGGACGGCCTCCCCCACGGCTTCCTCGGGCGGCGGGGCGGCGTTTCCGAAGGCATCGTCGCGGGGCTCAACGTCGGGCTCGGGTCGCAGGACGACCGCGCCGCCATCGCGGAAAACCGCTGCCGTGCGGTGGAGGCCGTGCTGCCGGGCGCAAAGCTCGTGACACTACATCAGGTCCACAGCCCGGACACGATCGCGGTGACCGCGCCGTACCCGGACGATGCCCGCCCGCACGCCGATGCGCTCGCGACCGCCACGCCGGGCCTGCTGCTCGGCATCCTCACGGCGGACTGCGCGCCCGTGCTGCTCGCCGACCGCGAGGCGGGTGTGGTCGGCGCGGCGCACGCCGGGTGGAAGGGTGCGCTCGGCGGCGTCACCGACAGCGTCGTCGCGGCGATGGAAACGCTCGGCGCGCGCCGCGAGCGCATCGCCGCCGCCGTCGGACCCTGCATCGCCCGCGCGTCCTATGAAGTGGACGAGGGTTTCTTCCGCCGTTTCTGCGAAGCGGACCCGGAAAACGAGCGTTTCTTCCTCGACGGCCGCGCCGGGCACCACCAGTTCGACCTTGAGGCCTACGTGGGCGCAAGGCTTGCGGCGGCGGGCATCGGGCACGTCGAGCTGCTCGGCGCGGACACGTATGCGAACGCGCAGGCCTACTTCAGCTTCCGCCGCGCGACGCACCGGGGAGAGGCCGACTACGGGCGGCAGATCGCGCTGATCGGGCTTCCCGCCTGACCCCCGCTGCAACACAGATGTCATAGGCGTTGCCCGCGCCGCCTGCGGCCGCTAGTGAACCGACCGACTCGTCACCGCCAAAAACAGGGATTCGCGCGCCATGAAGCTGCTTGCGGGCAACAGCAACCTTCAGCTCGCGGGCGATATCGCCCGTTACCTCGACATGCCGCTGACGCAGGCGAGCGTGCGCCGCTTCGCGGACGAAGAGGTGTTCGTGGAAATCCACGAGAATGTACGCGGCGAGGACGTGTTCGTCGTCCAGTCCACAGCCTTCCCGGCGAACGACAACCTGATGGAACTTCTCATCTGCATCGACGCCCTGAAGCGCGCGAGCGCCAAGCGCATCACCGCCGTCGTCCCCTATTTCGGCTATGCGCGGCAGGACCGGAAGCCCGGCCCGCGTACGCCGATTTCCGCGAAGCTCGTCGCCAACCTCATCACCGTTGCGGGCGCCAATCGCGTACTTTCGGTCGATCTCCACGCGGGGCAGATTCAGGGCTTCTTCGACATCCCGACCGACAACCTCTACGCCGCCCCGGTGATGAGCGACGACATCCTCGCTCGTTACGGCTCGGAAAACATGATGGTCGTCTCGCCCGACGTCGGCGGCGTGGTGCGCGCCCGCGCGCTCGCCAAGCGGCTCGATAACGCCCCGCTCGCCATCGTCGACAAGCGCCGCGAACGCGCCGGCGAGTCCGAGGTCATGAACATCATCGGCGACGTCGAGGGCCGCTTCTGCATTCTCGTCGACGACATCGTCGATTCGGCGGGTACGCTCTGCAACGCCGCCGCCGCGCTCCGTGCCGCGGGCGCCAAGGCCGTGGTCGCCTACTGTACGCATGGCGTGCTTTCGGGTGGTGCAGTCGCCCGCGTCGAAGGCTCGGAACTGATGGAACTTGTCATCACCGACTCGATCTCGCGCCCCGAGATCGCGAATGCGAAGAAGCTGCGCCAGCTCACCATCGCCCCGTTGCTCGGCGAAGCTGTCCGCCGTATCGCTGACGAATCCTCGGTTTCCAGCCTCTTCGATTAGTGATGGACGCGAAACCCCGCTGTTTCGGCAACAGTCCCGGCAAGGAATTCTACGCCGCGTATCACGATGACGAGTGGGGTGTTCCCGTCCACGACGACGGCACGCTGTTCGAGATGCTGATCCTTGAAGGCGCGCAGGCCGGGCTCAGCTGGGAAACCGTCTTGAAAAAGCGCGAAGGTTACCGCGCCGCCTTCCACGATTTCGATCCGATCCGCGTCGCAGCAATGACGGACGCCGAGCTTGAAACGGTGCTCGCCACCGCAAACATCGTCCGCAACCGTCTGAAGGTCTGGTCCGCGCGCAGAAACGCCGCCGTGTTCCTCGAGATGCAGCGCCAGCACGGCAGTTTCGATGCGTGGCTGTGGGCCTTCGTGAACGGCAAACCCCTTGTGAACCGCCCCAAAAGCTTCAAGGACGTCCCCGCCTCCACCCCGCTCAGCGACGCCATTTCGAAGGCGCTCAAGAAGGCGGGCATGAACTTCGTCGGCTCGACCATCATCTACGCGTACATGCAGGCGGTCGGCCTCGTGAACGATCACGTCAGCACATGCTGGAAGGCGCCGGCCTGAGCGCCTATCTACAGGGCATGACGACCACCTCGCAGCAGCACCCGCTGCGCCGCTTCCTCCCCTACCTTTGGCCCGCCGACAAGCCGGGCCTCAAGGTACGCGTCGTCTTCGCGCTCATCCTCGTCCTGATTGCCAAGGCGACGATGCTGATCATGCCCTTCGCATACAAGGGCGTGATCGATTCGATGGCGACGCCCACGAACCAGGGCTTCCTGCTCGGCGTCGGCCTCGTCTTTGCCTATGCCGCCGCACGCTTCGGCGGTGTATTTTTCGACAACATCCGCAACGTCATTTTCGAGCGTGTCGGCCAGACCGCCGGCGCCGACCTCGCCGGGGAGGTCTTCACCCGCATCCACGACCTTTCGCTGCGATTCCACCTCGAACGCCGCACCGGCGCGCTCACCCGCATCATCGAGCGCGGCACCAAGAGCGTCGACACGATGCTCTATTTCCTCGCCTTCAACATCGCCCCCACGATCCTGGAGCTCATCGCCGTCTGCGTGATCTTCCAGATCAAGATGGGCTTCGAGATCGTCGCGGCGACGCTCGTCATCGTCGCGCTCTACATCTGGTTCACCCGCCGCGTCACCGAATGGCGCAGCGAGCTTCGCCGCCGCATGGTCGATACCGACAACCGCACCACGCAGCGCGCCGTCGATTCGCTGCTCAACTACGAAACGGTGAAATACTACAGCGCCGAAGCGCTGGAACGGCAGCGTTACAGCCAGTCGCTGCAGAGCTACGCGAGCGCCGCGATCAAGAGCGAGAATTCGCTCGCCGCGCTCAACATCGGCCAGTCGCTGATCACCAACATCATGATGGCGGGCGCCATGGCCTACACGGTGTGGGGCTGGAGCCAGGGCAAGTTCACCGTCGGCGATGTGGTGCTGGTGAACACGCTGCTCATGCAGCTCTTCCGCCCGCTCGACATGCTCGGCTGGGTTTACCGCGAGATCAAGCAGGGCCTCATCGACATGGAGGCGATGTTCGGCCTGCTCGACACCGTGCCCGAGATCGCCGACGCGCCCGGCGCCCCGCCACTTGCGGTCAGCGTCGGCGCGGTGCGTTTCGAGAATGTCGATTTCGGCTATGATCCCGAACGCCAGATCCTGCACGGCGTCAGCTTCGAAATCCCCCCCGGCGACACTGTCGCCATCGTCGGCGAATCGGGTGCCGGCAAGTCGACGCTCTCCCGCATCCTCTACCGCTTCTACGATATCCAGACGGGCCGCGTGACCATCGACGATCAGGATATCCGCACGGTGACGCAGGCGAGCGTGCGCGCCGCCATCGGCATCGTTCCGCAGGACACGGTGCTGTTCAACGACACGATCGGCTACAACATCGGCTACGGCCGCGCCGGCGCAACACAGATGGAAATCGAGGCGGCCGCGCGGCAAGCGCAGATCCACGACTTCATCGTCTCGCTGCCGCAAGGCTACGACACGGTCGTCGGCGAGCGCGGCCTCAAGCTCTCGGGCGGCGAGAAGCAGCGCGTCGCCATCGCACGCACGATCCTGAAAGATCCCCCGATCCTGATCCTCGACGAGGCGACGAGCGCGCTCGACAGTCGCACCGAAGCCGCTATCCAGGACGCGCTCTCGAATGTGTCGGCGCGCCGCACGACGCTCGTCATCGCCCACCGCTTGTCGACGATCGTCGATGCCGACGAGATCCTCGTCATGGACAAAGGCCGCATTGTCGAGCGCGGCCGCCACGACGGTCTGCTCGCGACAAACGGCCTCTACGCGGAAATGTGGATGCGCCAGCAGACGGAAGCCGACGACCTGTCCGAGGCTGCCGAATAACGAAAAACGATCCAGCGCATGTCGGAACCGCTAAGGGCGGCAATTGTTTCCTTCCTACACGAGGGAGAATTCGACATGGCGAACGAAGCCGAAATGGAAACCCGCTTCTGGAAAGCACTGAAGTCAGACCGAACGATGATGCTTGGACTCGACGGCGTCGAGGACGGTCATACGCGTCCCATGACGGCAATGGTGGAGGAGGAAGGTCGCGGGCCGATCTGGTTCTTCACGGCCCGCGACAACGGGATTGTTCAGGCGCTGGATGATGGACAGCGTGCGATCGCGACATTCGCCGCCAAGGATCACGACCTGTTCGCCACGGTTCACGGCACGCTGTGGATGGATAACGATCAGGTCGTTATCGAACGCTTGTGGAATCCATACATCGCCGCATGGTACGAAGGCGGAAAAACCGACCCGAAGCTCGCGCTGCTAAGGCTGGACGCCGAACACGCGGAAGTCTGGTTGAACGAGAACAGTCTTTTTGCCGGCGTGAAGCTTCTCCTCGGAATCGATCCGAAGAAAGCCTACAAGGATAAGGTTGCCGAAGTGAATCTGCACTAGGCGAGCGTAATTGCCCCCCGCGAAATCGCCCGGTAAGCTGCCGCCGGAGATCGGAGCGGAGGAAGCGATATGAAGCGCGCTTGCGTAATGATTGTGGCAACGCTCACGCTGGCGGCGTGCGATGCGAGGGAAGCCGAAAAAACAAGCGCCGTCGCCGCCGAGACGAACAGCACACCGTCTGTCGGAGCAGCAGCGCCAATTCCGGCAACCGATCTGCTCGTGAAGCGCGAGACAGCCGAACTCGATTTCCTGTGGCGTGCGCCGCCGGAACTTGCAGAGGCACCGACGCTCCTTTCCACTCTGCGCGCGCAGGCGCTTGCAAGCGCGGAGGAGATGCAGGCAGGCGCAGTGGAAGACATGAAGCTGCGGCCAGCGGACGCACCGAAGATATCGCATTTCTTCGTGCAGGACTGGACGGTCGCCGCCGACACACCCGCCCTGCTGAACGTTCGCGCCGACATCTCGATGTATACGGGCGGTGCGCACCCAAACCACGGCTTCGCGGTGAAATACTGGGACAAGATCGAGCGCCGCGAAATCAGCTTCAGCGATCTCTTCACCGACTGGACCGCTGCAGAGAAACTGCTCACCCCTGCCTATTGCACTGCGCTCGATGCGGAGCGTGTCTCGCGGCGCGGCGAGATCGAGAACGACATGTTCGACGACTGCCCACCGCTCGGTGATCAGCCCGTGGCGCTGGCGTCTTGGCCGGGACAGGACATCTCCGGTTTCCGCATCCTGCTCGCACCGTATGTCGCCGGCCCTTATGCAGAAGGCGATTTCGAGATCGATGTGCCGATGACAGACGCGCTCCGCGCGCTCGTGAAACCGCAATATCTGAAGACGAAATAGCCTCTATTCGTAATCCCGCTCGGGCAGATGCGCGTCGTCGGCGAGGTCGCTGAATCGCGTGTGCACAGCTTCGAAATGCAGATCGACGATACCTGTTGAGCCATGACGCTGCTTGGCCACGATCACCTCAGCGCGTCCACGGATGGCGATTCCCCGCTCCATCCATTTCTCGAACTTCTCGGTGCCGTCCTCGGGCTTCTTCTGGGCGTGGTAATATTCGTCGCGGTAAACGAACAGCACGATGTCGGCGTCCTGCTCGATAGTGCCGGATTCGCGAAGATCGGCGAGTTGGGGCCGCTTGTCCTCGCGCTGCTCGACAGCGCGTGAGAGCTGCGACAGCGCAATCACCGGTACATTGAGCTCCTTGGCGAGCGTCTTCAGGCCGCGCGTGATTTCCGAGATTTCGTTCACGCGATTTTCGTTCGACTGCCGGCTGCTGCCCTGCAGAAGCTGAAGATAGTCGACCACGATCAGGCCGACACCCTTCTGCCGCTTGAGGCGTCGCGCGCGGGAACGCATCGCTGCGATGGTGAGGCCGGGCGTATCGTCGATGTAGAGCGGCAAGTCCTGCAGCGCCGCAGACGCACGCACGAGATCGCGGAACTGCGCCTGATTGATCTTGCCCATGCGAAGGTCTTCGGAGCTGATCCGCGCCTGCTCGGCAAGGATACGCGTCGCGAGCTGATCCGCCGACATTTCGAGGCTGAAGAACGCGACACCCGCACCGCTCGTCTTGTCGATCTGATCGGCACGATCCTTCATCAGGCGTTCGGCGGCCGAGAAGGCGATGTTGGTGGCAAGCGCGGTCTTGCCCATCGCAGGACGCCCGGCGAGGATGATGAGATCGGAGCGATGAAGTCCGCCGATCTTGGTGTTGAGCGCATTGAGACCCGTGGTGATACCCGAAAGATGTCCGCCGGACTGCTTGGCGCGCTCGGCCATCTGCACGGCGAGCGTCGCGGACTGGGCGAAGCTCTTCACCGAGTTCGAGACCTCACCCTCCTCGGCGACCTTGTAGAGCGCAAGTTCGGCCTGCTGGATCTGATCGTGCGGGTTCACGTCCTGCGAGGTGTCAGACGCGCTCACCACCATCTCGCGTCCGACGCGCACGAGTTCACGCAGCAGTGCGAGGTCGTAGATTTGCGCTGCGAAGTCCTTCGCCGCGATCAGCGCTGCGGACTGCTCGGTAAGCTGCGCGAGGTACGCAGGGCCGCCGAGCTCGGCGAGCGCGGGGTGATCGGCGAACATCGGGCGCAGCGTCACAGGCGTTGCGAGCATGGCGCGGTCCACGAGCTTCAGGATCGCGGCGTAAATCTCACCGTGCACCGGCTCGAAGAAATGTTCGGGGCGCAGCTTCAGCTGCACGTCCTCGGCAAGCCGGTTGTCGATCATCATGGCGCCGAGCAGCGCAGCCTCCGCATCAAGGTTGTGCGGGAGAGTCGGCGAGTCAGCGGCAGGAGCCGGTACGGCACGGAGCGGTGTCAGCATGGATGCACTATACATCGCTTTCCGCGCCGTGCTCTGTGGAAATGCTGGGGATAAATTTTTTACCCGATCTCCTTGCGCAGCTCCTCGATCAGGTCCGGAATTGCCGTAAGCCGCGCCTCCTCGGCATCAAGAATGGCATGAAAGGCGCGTTTCTTGATGCCGGTGACGAACCCGGCGTCGAGGCGTTTGCCTTCTGGAAGCGCCGACACGACGATGTCGATCACGCGATCGACGCCGTGCAGGCGGCCCCAGAGATAGTCGTTTTCGCGATAGGCGCGGCTAAAGAACGCGCCGAAGCTGTTGAACTTGATGCCTTTCAATGTCGCAAGCGCGCCGCCTTCACGGATCGCGCGCGCGTCGTCCGGCGAGATGCGGTCCACCTTGATCTCGTCGAACTCGTCAAGGCCCTCGCCCTGCAGCAGGGGGAAGGTGGCGATGTCGTAGAAGGGAAAGCCGAGATAGGCTTTGAGCAGCTGCGCGCGAAGATCTGGGGCTGTGCAGTCCGTGATGATGGCAGCGAGCCGCGCATCGCCGAGCGCATCGAAGTCGGTGAGTCCGAGCGCTTCGCCGTACGCCTCGATCACGGGGATGGGGTCGTTGTTCGCGGTCGCTGCGGGGTCGCGCACCCACGGGCCGTAAAATGCCAGACGCCGGCGGTCGAGATAAGGCGCGAGCAGATCGTAGAGCGCCGTCTTCAATGCCTCGGTCTTCTGAAGCTCCTCGGACCCGCCCGCATCGCCCCATTCGTTCACGCGGCGGACGATGAAACGCAGGCGCCGGATGCGGAAGCCGAGATCATATCGGCGCAGGAACTGGACGAAGACATCGGTGTCGGCGTCCTTGGGGCGCGTCGTCTTCGTGACCCGGTCGATGCCGTTCTTGCGGACGTGCCGCCACACCTCCTTGCGGACGCGCTCGGCCACATCGCGCTCGTGCCCCCCGAGGTCGGCGAAGAGCCGTGCCATTTCCTCTACGATCTGGCTCAGTTTCAGGTGCGCGTACGCGGGATAGGTGAAGCCCGCACGCAGCACCGCCTCTGCATTCGCCTGTGCCCGCCATTGCTGAAGCTTGGCGGGCGATACCTTCGCACGCAGCTGGCGGCGGCCGATCGCATCCTCGATCGCTTCGTCCACAGTGGCGCGTATACCCTCCACGACATGGCTGAGGCGGCGCACGCGCGAGGACAGGCCGGCGAGGTGATCGAGATCGTCGCGGATCGGCTGTTCGCGCGGAATGTCGGAGAGCGAGCGCAGGATCGTCGAGAAGAAACCCGGAGGCTTCGAAGCGTCGGTACGGGTGCCGATGCTGCGGATGCCGGGCTTGGGATCAATATAAACGAAGCGCCGATCGATCTCGCGGTGCGCCGGGCGCTGGCGGAGCGCGGCAATGGCGGGCGCGAAGGGGGCGTTGTTGAGGATGCTGCCGTCGAGCAGCACCGCGTTCGACGGATCGAGACCGCCGGTGGCGCGGTGCGGGAACACGCGCGACAGAAAAGAGGTGCGCTCCGGCCAGGGCTTGCCGTCCTTTGCAAGCACACGGTCGAGTTCGCTCGGCTGGAACGGCGGGAAGGCACCGGGGAACGACGCCGTCGCACGCGCCGCGAAGGTGAGCGAGGGGATGTCGGCGAGCTTCCGCTCCGCGCCGCGCTCGCTTGAATCGCGGAAGGTGATGAGCTTCCGGTGCTCCACCTCCATCACCTCCTCGGGGCTGTGGAGGCGTAGCCGCTCGGGGTAGCCGTGATAGTCGGTGACGGTGACGAAGAGGTCGAGCGGCTGGCCGGGCGGCAGCAGCGGCGAAGCTGCCTTCGTCTCGGCCATCGCCTCGAACGCGCCCATCAGCAGTTCGGTGAAATGCTCGCCCGAAAACGGCGGCTCGAACCAGCGCGAGCGGATGAAGCGCGAAACCTTGATGCGCAGTTCCTCGCGCGCGCCCTTCTCGACGATCTCGTCCAAGGGATCGATCTGCCCGCGCGCCATCCAGAGCAGCGGCCGCGCGTAGAACTTGCTCCAGCGCGATTTGGGCACCGCTGCAGGGTCGAGAAGCTCGTCGGCGTCCGCCTTGTCGAGCCAAAGATCCGCGAGCGGCGCAAGGCTCTGCCCGCTGGAGATCGCCTGCGCGAGAAAGATGCCGTTTATGCCGCCCGCCGACGCGCCCGCGACGATATCGACGAGCACACGTAAGCGGACGTGCTGCCCAATCGCATCGAGCAGTTCGTGATAGACAGGCTCGGTGTCGCCGCCGGGTGGCTCCGGATCGGCGTCATGCCAGCTGCGGCTTGCGCGCAGCATCTTCCAAATTTCCTGCGTGATGCCGTGCATATAGACGGCAAGGCTGATGCCGCCGTAGCAAACGAGGGCCAGCCGAAGCTCTTTTTCACGCATGGGCGGACCATATCGGGACGGAATCGCCCTGTCGACCGTGAGGGTTGCGCTCGGGCGGCCGAAGGCGCAGGTTCCGCGCTTGGGAGCCAACAGGGGGAGGATGCCCATGACCTTGAACAGCAACGTGATCTCGATGCTGCAGACCATCGTCGCGATGGGACTGCTCAATCTGGTGATGTTCGTGTGGATGTACGCCACCCGGATTCCCGCGATGAACCAGGCGAAGATCGATCCGCAATCGGCGCAGCATCCGGGGTCGCTGAACACGCTCCCGAGCGAGGCGCGGCGGGTGGCCGACAACTACAACCACCTCTTCGAGGCGCCGACGCTCTTCTACGCGATGGTCATCGCCATCGTGCTCCTCGGCCACGCTGACCAGTGGCACGTGCTTGCGGCATGGGCCTACGTGATCCTGCGCGCGCTCCATTCGCTGGTGCAGGCGACCATCAACCGCGTGATGATCCGCTTCGCGCTGTTCGCGCTTTCATGGGTGGCGCTCGGCATCATGATCGTCCGCGAGGTCGCGGCGATCTACTGACCGCTGCGCCTACGCGCGTCGCCAGACCGTCGTCCCGTCCGGCTTGTCCTCAAGAAGGATGCCCTCCGCTTTCAACTGATCGCGGATACGGTCAGCCTCTGTCCAGTTCTTCGCGGCTTTGGCGGCTGTGCGGGCGGCGATTTGTTCTTCGACACGAGCATCCGCGCCGCCAGTGAACCATTCATCCGGGTCTTGCTCTAGAAGGCCAAGAATATTGGCGGCGCGAAGCAGATTTTGCCGATTGATATATATGCCACCCTCACGGATAGCCCGATCTGGCGTTACGGAGTCATTCGCCGAAAGCGAGTTCGCTAAGAAACCAGCCATTTCATGCAAACAGCCGATGGCCTGGGGTGTGTTCAGATCGTCAAGCAACGCCAACTCAAAGCCCAAGTGCAATTCACGATCACCGTTGCGATCTGCATTTACTGCGGAGTCGAAACGCTCCGCGACAGGCTTCGCGTCGCGCAAGAGTCCATAGAAGTAATTGAGCTTGTTCCGGGCTTCTTCCAACAGCCGCTCGTTCCAATCGAGCGGCTGGCGGTAGTGCGCCATAAGCAGCGCAAGGCGCAGTGTCTCGCCCTTGTGTCCCTGCTCCAGCAGTTCGCCCACCGTCACCACGTTGCCGAGCGACTTCGACATCTTCTCCTTGTCCATGGAGAGGAAGCCGTTGTGCATCCAGACTTTCGCGAGCGGCGCGCCGTCGTGGGCGCAGCGGCTTTGCGCGCATTCGTTTTCATGGTGTGGGAACTGGAGGTCGAGGCCGCCGCCGTGGATGTCGATCGTGGTGTCGAGGTGCGCTTCGATCATCGCCGAGCATTCGATGTGCCAGCCGGGGCGCCCGCGTCCCCACGGAGAGTCCCAGCCCGGCTGGCCCGCCGCGCTCGGCTTCCAAAGCACGAAATCGCCCGGGCTCTTTTTGTACGGCGCCACTTCCACACGCGCGCCCGCGATCATCTCGTCCATCGGGCGGCGAGACAGCGTGCCGTAGGCGGCATCCTTCGTGATGTCGAACAGCGCATGGCCATCGGCGGCATAGGCCGCGCCCTTCTCGATGAGCGCTTCGATCATCGCGACCATCTGCTGCACATGCTCCGTCGCGCGCGGTTCATACGTCGGGCGCAGCACGCCGAGCGCGCCCATGTCGGCGCGGTAGAAATCCTCGTAGCGCTTGGTGATCGTCTCGATCGGCACGCCTTCGGCCTCGGCCGCAGCCATGATCTTGTCGTCGATGTCGGTGAAGTTCCGCGCGTAGTGCACGGCGTTGTCGCCATAGGTGTGGCGGAGCAGCCGGAACAGCACGTCGAACACCACGGCGGGCCGGGCGTTGCCGATGTGCGCGCGGTTATAGACCGTGGGGCCGCACACATACATCGTCACCCGGTTCTTGTCGGCGGGCGTGAGGACGTCCTTCTGGCGCGTCAGCGTGTTGTAGAGGCGGATTTCGGTCATGATCGCGCCCCTAGCGCGAATCCGCAGCGAAGGAAACTCCGGCTAAATCTCGGTGCCGCTCGAATCGTCCAGCAGGTCGTCGAGCGCGTCGCGCTCTTCGTGGGTGTAGCCCTCGCCGCTGCTCGTATCGCTGTAGTGCTGGTCTTCGGGAGACGCGCGCGGCCTGTCGTCACCAAGGCCGAGCCCTTCCTGCCGGTCTTCGGCATAGTCGATGATCGCGCGGCTGGTGATGTCAAGCAACGGCTCCGTCTTCGCGGCGATCAGCCATTCCGGCAGCTTTTCGTTCCCGCCCCAGATGAGCGCGTGACCGCGCGTCACCACGAGGAACACGAGGCTGACGACGATGAGCCCCTTCACCGCCCCGAAGCCGAGCCCGAGCACGCGGTCGATCGGCCCGATCACCGAACGCTTGGTCCGGTCGCCGAGCAACC
The DNA here is from genome assembly GCF_013911755.1 of Sphingosinicella sp. Classification (GTDB taxonomy): domain Bacteria; phylum Pseudomonadota; class Alphaproteobacteria; order Sphingomonadales; family Sphingomonadaceae; genus Sphingosinicella. The sequence continues at coordinate 195,104 of NZ_JACESP010000001.1, read as the reverse complement.
GCCCGACAAGGCGGAACAGGAAGAAGGTGCCAAAGAAGATGACGACGAAGGCGATCGCCGCCGCCGCGACCTCGCTGCCGACCATGCCCGCCGCAATGAGCTTGCCCGCCGGGTAGAAGAGCTTGAGCGCGACGACCGCCGCGACCCATGCGAGCAGGGTGAGAATCTCGGTAACGAACCCCCGGATCGCGCCGAGCACGGCAAGCGCGCCCACGATGAGCAGAACGACGATGTCGAACCCGGTCATGTCCATATTTCGCGGCCCTAATCCGAGCCGCAGAGGTGGTCAACAAGCCCCGACAAATGTTTGAAGCCTGTGGCTTTCATACCATTGGGCACGCCGTCTCCCTTCGCGGTCGCGCCGCCCGGCAGGAAGGCGCGCTCGAAGCCGAGCTTCTGCGCTTCCTTGAGGCGGAGTCCGAGGTGCGGCGCGGCGCGAACCTCGCCCGAAAGCGCGATTTCGCCGAGCGCCACCGTATCGAGCCGGATCGGTCGCTCCGCCATCGCCGAGGCAAGGGCGGCGGCGACCGCGAGGTCCGCCGCAGGGTCCGAGATGCGCAGGCCGCCCGCGATGTTGAGATAAACCTCGCAGGTCGAGAAGTTGAGCCCGCAGCGCGCCTCCAGCACCGCAAGGATCATCGCGAGCCGCCCCGAATCCCAGCCGACAACCGCGCGGCGCGGCGTCGCGCCCGAAGGCAGACGCACGACGAGCGCCTGCACCTCCACCATCACCGGCCGCGTGCCCTCGATCGCGGGGAACACCACCGATCCCGGCACCGGCGCCTCGCGCTGCGTGAGGAACAGCGACGAGGGGTTCGAAACCTCTTCGAGGCCGAGCGTTCCCATCGCGAACACGCCGATCTCGTCCGTGCCGCCGAAGCGGTTCTTCACGGCGCGCAGGATGCGGTACTGGTGCGAGCGCTCGCCTTCGAAATAGAGTACGGTATCGACCATGTGTTCGAGCACGCGCGGCCCGGCGATCTGCCCGTCCTTGGTCACGTGCCCGACAAGAACCACCGCGGCCCCTTCGGACTTCGCATAGCGGATCAGCTCCTGCGCGGCGGCCCGCACCTGGCTCACCGTGCCGGGCGCGCCCTCCAGCATGTCCGAATGCATGGTCTGGATCGAATCGATCACCAGCAGGTCGGGCACCGGGTTTTCGGCAAGCGTCGTCAGGATGTCGCGCACCGAGGTCACGCTGGCGAGCGCCACATCCGCCTTGCCGAGCCCAAGGCGCTGCGCGCGCAGCCGCACCTGATCGGCCGCCTCCTCGCCGGACAGATAGACGATTCGCTTGCCGGCCAGCGCCATCTTGCCCGCGACCTGCAGCAGCAGCGTCGATTTTCCGATGCCTGGATCGCCGCCGATGAGGATCGCGCTGCCCGGAACCACGCCGCCACCGAGCGTGCGGTCAAGCTCGGCGATCCCGGTGGGCAGCCGGGGCGGCAGCGGCGTATCTTCATCCAGCGACTGCAGGCGAAACGCTGCACCGCCACGCGACAGCGACTGCTTCGCCGAGAAGGGCGTCACCACCGCGCCCGCATCCTCGACGATGCTGTTCCACTCCTTGCACTCACCGCACTGCCCCGCCCAGCGCGGGCTCACCGCGCCGCACGCCTGACAGACAAATTGGGTTTTCAGCCGCGCCATTCACCACCCGAGATCAAGAACATAAAAAGAACATATCGATCACCCGCACGAAACACAACTCCCTCTCCCGGCCGGGAAGAGGGGATACTCGCCACCCCCAACAGGCATTTGCGCATCAGGGGCTGCACGGCTATCCGTCCTCACACATGAACCCGCCGTCTCCTCTCCGCCTCCGCATCGACCTCGACGCACTTGCAGCCAACTGGCGGCAGCTCCGCGCTCTTTCCGGCGTGGATGCCGGCGCTGCGGTAAAGGCGAACGGCTACGGCCTCGGAGCAAAGGCCGTGATGGACCGCCTTTACGCCGAAGGCTGCCGGACGGCTTACGTGTCGAACTGGCAGGAGGCCGGAGCGCTCGCAGGTCACCCGCCGGACCTACGCGTGAAGGTGCTTCACGGCGTCGATGCCGGCGATCTTCCGGCCGCGCTTTCCATCGACGCGGACCCCGTACTCGTCAGCCCCGAGCAAGTGGCCCTGTGGCGCGCCCACGGCCAAGGCCGGCGCTGCGACATCATGGTGGACACCGGCATGAACCGTCTCGGCCTCGACTGGCGCGGCTTCTGCACCGAGATGTTTGCGGGGATGGATGTGGACACCGTTCACTCTCACCTCGCCTGCGCGGACCTGCCGGAGCATCCGCTGAACGGGCTGCAGCGCGATCGCTTTGAAGCGGTGGTCGTGGCACTCGGCATCCGCGGCGCGCTGGCGAACACCGCGGGCATCTTCCTCGGGCACGATTATGCCTTCGGCCACGTGCGCCCCGGCATCGGGCTTTATGGCGGCAGCGCGGGCCTGCACCAGGTCGTGTTTCCCTCCGCGCGCGTGATCCAGTGCCGCGACGTGCCCGCCGGCGACTCAGCAGGCTACGGCGCGACGTGGACGGCGGCGCGCGACAGCCGCCTCGCGGTGCTCAACATCGGCTATGCGGATGGCTATCTGCGGGGCTTTTCAAACACCGGTGCGGCCCTCATTGGCGGCAAGCGCGCGCCTGTCGTGGGGCGTGTGTCGATGGACATGATCATCATCGACATTACTGACACCCCGGCCGTGGCGCCGGGCGACTGGGTGGACATTGCCTACAACCTTGCCGAAGCCGCCGCCCAGTCCGGAATTTCCGAGTATGAGTTGCTGACTGGGCTCGGCGCCCGCTATGAGCGCGTCTACGCATGAACGCACTCGTCGCTTTCTTCGCCCATCCGGGCCGCGCCACGCTCGCCGCGCTTGCCAGCATCGGCCGCGTCGCGCTGTTCACGCTGCGTGCGCTCGGCGCCGCCGTGCGTCCGCCCTATTATTTCGGCCGGCTCCTGGAGCAGATGCTGATCATCGGCTGGTTCTCGCTGCCGGTCGTCGGCCTCACCGCCGTGTTCACCGGCGCGGCACTCGCGCAGCAGATTTTCGTCGGCGGTAGCCGCTTCAATGCGGAAAGCACCGTGCCCGCCGTCACCGTCATCGCGATCGTGCGCGAGCTCGGCCCCGTGCTCGGCGGGCTGATGGTGGCGGGCCGCGTGTCCTCCGCGATGGCGGCGGAACTCGGCACGATGCGCGTCACCGAACAGATCGATGCACTGACGACGCTGCGGACGGACCCGTTCCAGTATCTGATCGCGCCGCGTCTCGTCGCTGCCGTGCTCGTGCTGCCGCTGCTCGTGCTCGTTTCGAACGCGCTCGGGGTGATGGGCGGCTTCCTCATCGGCACGCAGCGGCTCGGCTTCAACGTCACCTCCTACCTCGCCACGACGCGCCAGTACCTCGAGTGGGACGACGTCTCGTCGAGCCTCGTGAAGGCGGCGGTGTTCGGCTTCATCATCGCGATGATGGGCTGCTACCACGGCTTCCGCAGCATGGGCGGCGCGGCGGGCGTCGGGCGCTCGACGACGAACGCCGTCGTCAGCGCGTTCGTGCTGATCCTGCTCGCGAACCTCATCATCACCGTGCTGGTGTTCGGCACATGAGCGCGGAGATGCGCGGCGGCAGCATCGAGCTTGTCGGGGTCCGCAAGACGTTCGGGCCGAAGGTGGTTCTCGATCACATAGACCTGAAGGTAGAACCGGGCGAATCGCTCGTGGTCATCGGCGGGTCCGGCACCGGCAAATCGGTGATGCTGAAGTGCGTGCTCGGTATCCTGCCGATCGACGGCGGCACGATCCGGCTGGACGGCGTCGACCTCGCCGGTGCCTCGCGCGCCGAGCGCACGGAGCTTCGGAACCGCATCGGCATGTTGTTCCAAGGCGGCGCACTGTTCGATTCGCTCCCTGTGTGGCGCAACATCACCTTTGCGCTAACGCGCGGCCGCGCCACAAACGCGAAGGCGATGCACGCGAAGGCGGTCGATCTGCTTGCGAAGGTCGGTCTCGATGCGCCGGTCGCGGACCTGAAGCCTTCCGAGCTTTCGGGCGGGATGCAGAAGCGCGTCGCGCTCGCCCGCGCCATCGCGGCGGAACCGGAGATCATTTTCTTCGACGAGCCCACCACGGGCCTAGATCCGATCCGCGCGGATACGATCAACCGGCTGATCCGCAGCCTCGTCACCGATCTCGGCGTCACTGCCGTCACCATCACGCACGACATGGCGAGCGCGCGCCGCATCGCCGACCGCGTCGCCATGCTGAAGGACGGCCGCATCCACTGGGAAGGCAAGGTCGCCGACCTCGAAAACAGCGGCAACGACTATGTCGACCGCTTCGTCCACGGCCGCGCCGAAGACGGTGAGGCTGGCTAGCGGCGCCCGTCCACCCTATATCGGCCGCGATGTCCGAACCGCTCTACAACACCGCGATCCTGCGCCTCGCCGCGACGATCCCGCACCAGATGCGCCTTGCCGCGCCGCAGGGCACGAGCCGCAAGGTCTCGCCGATCTGCGGCAGCCGTGTCACCGCCGACGTGGGTCTCGACGCCGAAGGCCGTGTGGCCGTATTCGGGCAGGAGGTACGCGCGTGTGCGCTCGGGCAGGCCTCGGCTTCGATCCTCGGCGCTGGCGTGCTCGGCAGATCGGCCACGGAACTCCGTGCCGCGCACGTCGCGCTCGCCGCATTCCTGAAGGGAGAAGGCGGCGCGCCGGAAGGCTGGCCGGACCTCGAAATCTTCCGCCCGGCGCAGGCCTACAAGGCGCGCCACCCCTCGATCCTGCTCGCCTTCGATGCAGCCGCGAGCGCGGCGGAAGACGCGGCGGTTACAGCCAGCGCCTGACCTTGTCCTTGTACGCGCGGTAGTCGTCCCCGAATTTCGCTTCGAGATAGCGCTCCTCGCGCGCGATCACCTGCCGGTCGATCAGGATCACCACGAAGGGAAGCAGCAGCAGCGTTGCAAGGCTGTCGAAGATGAGCGCCAGCCCCGCGAAGATCAGCGCCATGCCCAGGTACATGGGATTGCGCGTCCAGCGATAGACGCCGCTCGCCACGAACGCCGTCGTCTGCCGCCACGGCTCCGGATTCGTGCCCGCCCGCCGGAAGCGCAGCAGCGCCGCGAAGATGAGGCCGAGCCCCGCGATGGCCAGAATCATGCCGGCAAAACTCGCGACCTTGATGTCGAGCCCGATCGGCGGATCGTCGAGCAGGCGCCCGATTCCGAGCCCCAGAAGCAGCATCCCGGCGTAGACGAGCGGCGGCGGGAAGCGTACCTGTGGGCTATCTTCCTCGATTTTCATGACCGGTGACGATGCCTCCGTTTTGCTCCCTTCGTATCTACCGGCCTGCCCCGCGCATCGCAAATCGGACCGCGCGCTGATGGCGGTCGGCGGCGATTCGACCCTACTTCGCGACGGTGTCGTGTATCTCGCGGCGGCGGTCGCGGTGGTGCCGTTGTTTCACAGGCTGAAGCTCGGCGCGGTGGTCGGCTATCTCGTCGCGGGCATGATCATCGGGCCGCATCTGCTCGGCCTCGTCACGGATCCTGAAGCGACGCTTACCTTCGCCGAGTTCGGCGTCGTGTTGCTGCTGTTCGTGATCGGGCTCGAACTGCGTCCCAAACGCCTGTGGGATCTGCGCTATGATATCTTCGGGCTGGGCAGCGCGCAGGTGCTGCTGTGCGGGTTCGCGATCACCGGCGCACTACTCGTCACCACCGAGTTCACCTGGCAGGCGGCGCTCGTCATCGGGCTTGCCCTCGCCCTCTCCTCCACCGCGCTCGACGTGCAGATCCTGCGCGATCAGGGCAAGATCAACACGCCGCTCGGCACGCGCATCATCTCGATCCACCTGATGCAGGATCTCGCGATCGTCCCGCTGCTGATCGTCACCACCGCTCTCTCCCGCACGCCGACGCCCGATACGCCCGAGGGCTGGGAGATCGTGTGGAAGTCGCTCGTCGCGATTGGCGCACTCGTGCTCGCCGGGCGCTTCCTCGTGAGCCCGCTGTTCCGCCTGATCGCACAGACGGGAACGCGTGAGGTGTTCGTGATCGGTGCGCTGCTGATGGTCGTGGGCTCGGCCTTCCTGATGGCGAGCTTCGGCCTTTCGATGGCGCTCGGCGCGTTCATCGCGGGCGTGATGCTCGCGGACAGCCCTTACCGGCACGAGGTGGAGGCGGATATCGACCCGTTCCGGGGCCTCCTGCTGGGCCTGTTCTTCATGGCCGTCGGCATGATGCTCGACCTGTCGATCATTCTCCAGGAGCCGGCCCGCATCCTGCTGTATGTCCTCATCCTGCTCGGAGTAAAATTCACCGTGATCGCCGTCCTCGCCCGCCTGTTCGGTTCGAACTGGCGGGATGCAGCGCTCACGGGCGTTCATCTCGCGCAGGGCGGCGAGTTCGCCTTCGTCGTGCTGACAGCGGCCGAAAGCGGTATGCTGCTCGCCTCTGAAGCCTCCAGCCTGTTCGCCGCCGCCGTCACCGTCTCAATGGCGCTGACACCACTTCTCATCGCCGGGGTCGACAGGCTCATCGAGCGCGAGGATGACGGCCACGATGTCGACGGCCCCGAAAAGGCCGAGAACGCGCCGGCGATCATCGTGGGCTACGGCCGTTTCGGCCAGACCGTGAACCAGCTTCTCGCCGCGCGCGGCATCCCCGTGACGCTCATCGACCGCAAGCCAGGGCAGATCGAGCTTTCCGGCCGTTTCGGCCAGAAGGTCTACTACGGCGACGGCACCCGTCTCGATGTGCTGCGAATCGCGGGTGCGGAGGAAGCGCGCCTGCTCATCTATTGCAATGACGGCCACCAGATGACGAACGAGATGCTCGGCGCCGTGCGCCGCGCATTCCCCAATCTGAAGATACTGATCCGCGCGTTCGACCGGCGCCACGTCATCCAGCTTGTCAACGCCGACTGCGACGCGGTGGTGCGCGAGGTGCATGAGAGCGCTGTGGTGATGGGCCGCGCGGCGTTGAAAGCCGCCGACGTCGATGACAAGTCCATCGACGAGATCGAAGCAGAATATCGCCAGCGCGACAGCGAACGTCTCGCCCTTCAGGTCGCGAGCGGCGATCTTCGTGCGGGGCTCGACCTGACTTACGGCACCTATCCGCTGCCCGCGAACGAAGGTCTCGGCGAAATCCCGCAGGCTATCGACGACGATGACATGGTGCCGGAACGCAGCGCGTAGACTACAGCAACACGTCCCGCCGCTGCGCCACGGCCTCGTCGATCCACTGTGAAAAGGCCGCAATGCGCGCGAAGCGGCGCATGTCGCGGTGCATCACCAGCCAGAAGCTGCGCAGAATGGAAACGTCGTCCGCGAGCACGGGCACGAGACGCGCATCTTCGGCAGCCATGAAGCGCGGCAACACGCCGATGCCGCCGCCGCCAGCGATCATTTCCCACTGCGCATTGATGCTGGTGCTGCGGATCGCCGGTTCAAGGCCCGGCAGCACCTCGCCGAGATAATCGAGTTCGGGCGTGAAAATGTGATCGGGCACGTAGCCGACGATGCTGTGATCGAGGAGATGGGCGCGCGCGCCGGGCATCCCCGCGCTGTCCAGATAGGCGGGGCTCGCATAAAGGCCGAGCCGGTAATCCGTGAGCCTGCGTGCGACGAGAGGCCCGTGCTGCGGGCGCGCGAGCATGATGGCGATATCCGCCTCGCGCCGCGACGGGCTAAGCACGCCGCTGCCCGCGACGAGATCGATAACGATGCGCGGGTGGCGGCGGTGGAAATCGGGAAGCGCGCGGGCGACGATCCATGTGCCGAAACCTTCGACGACGCTGACCCGCACCGTACCGCCCGGCCCGGCCTCGCCGGAGACATCACCGCCGAAGCGCAGCGCCGCCTGCTCCGCCGCCTCCGCATGCTCCACAAGCGCGCGGCCGCGCTCGGTCAGCACATAGCCCGCAGGCCCCTGCTCAAAGAGCGTGGCATCCACGTCCCGCTCCAGCCGCGCCAGTCGCCGACCGATCGTGGTCGCATCGACGCCCAGTTCGCGCGCCGCCGCATTCAGCCGCTGCGTGCGTGCGACGCACAGGAAAATGCGCAGGTCATCCCAATTCACCGGGTTTCCATACTGCAAAATCGCAGCAGCGTAATGCGAATCTGGGGAATTGCCTGCCGAAATGCGAAAGCCGATAAGCGCGCCAACGCCACTTTCGGCCTATCCTTGGGGAACGAGCATGTCCGGCACCTTGCGCGAGATCGACCTTTTCATCGGCGGCGAAACCGTCCGCAGCACGAGCGGCCGCTTCGGCGACGTGTTCAACCCCAATACCGGCAAGGTGCAGGCGCGCGTCCAGTTCGCAACTGATGCCGAGATCGCCCGCGCGGTCGAGGTGGCGAAGGCTGCGCAAATCGGCTGGGCCGCGACCAATCCGCAGCGCCGCGCGCGTGTGATGTTCGAGTTCAAGCGCCTCATCGAGCGCGATATGGACAGGCTCGCTGAGCTGCTGTCGTCGGAGCACGGCAAGGTGATCGCCGATTCGAAGGGCGACATCCAGCGCGGGCTCGAAGTCATCGAATTCGCCTGTGGCATCCCGCACGCGCTGAAGGGCGAATACACACAGGGCGCCGGCCCCGGCATCGACGTCTATTCGATGCGCCAGCCGCTCGGCGTCGTTGCGGGTATCACGCCGTTCAACTTCCCAGCGATGATCCCGATGTGGATGTTCGGCGTCGCCATCGCGGTGGGCAACGCCTTCATCCTGAAGCCTTCAGAACGCGACCCTTCGGTGCCGATCGAGCTTGCAAAGCTGATGATGGAAGCAGGGCTTCCGGCGGGCGTGCTCAACGTCGTCCACGGCGACAAGAGCGCGGTGGATGCCATCCTCGACCATGGCGATATCCACGCCGTGAGCTTCGTCGGCTCGTCGGACATCGCGCACTACGTCTACCAGCGCGGCGCCGCCGCCGGTAAGCGCGTGCAGGCGATGGGTGGCGCGAAGAACCACGGCATCGTGATGCCCGACGCCGATCTCGACCAAGTGGTCAACGATCTCGCCGGCGCCGCCTTCGGCTCCGCGGGCGAGCGCTGCATGGCGCTTCCGGTCGTCGTGCCGGTCGGCGACAAGACCGCTGCGAACCTCCGCGAAAAGCTGCTCCCTGCAATTGCGGCGCTGCGCGTTGGCATCTCCACCGACGCCGAGGCGCACTACGGCCCCGTCGTCACGGCCGCGCACAAGGCGAAGATCGAGAACTACATCCAGATGGGCGTGGATGAGGGCGCCGAGCTTGTCGTCGACGGCCGCGGCTTCAGCCTGCAGGGCCACGAGGACGGATTCTTCGTCGGGCCGAGCCTGTTCGACCGCGTGAAGACGAATATGCGGACCTATCAGGAGGAAATCTTCGGCCCTGTGCTCCAGATGGTGCGCGCCGACAGCTTCGAGGACGCGCTGACGCTTCCGACGCAGCATCAGTATGGCAACGGCGTCGCCATCTTCACGCGCAACGGTCACGCCGCCCGCGAATTCGCCGCGCGCGTCAACGTTGGCATGGTGGGCATCAACGTGCCGATCCCGGTGCCGGTCGCCTACCACACGTTCGGCGGCTGGAAGCGCTCGGCATTCGGCGACACCAACCAGCACGGCATGGAGGGCGTGAAGTTCTGGACCAAGGTGAAGACCATCACCCAGCGCTGGCCCGACGGCTCGCCAGACGGCAGTAACGCCTTTGTCATCCCCACAATGGGGTGATCCGTTCAAACCCCTCTTCCTAGGGGGAGGGCTTTGAATATGCACAGTTCGTGGGGTCTTGCTTGCTCGCCCATCCCCCCTCCACAAGGCGACACGGGACGGCTAACAAGCGCAGCATTCAACACCCCCCGCCGCGGAAGGCGTAAGCGAGGAACCATGACCACACGAACCAAAGCCAGCTCAGGCTCACCCTTCGAGGCTACGATCGGCTTCTCACGCGCCGTCCGCGTGGGAGACCGCATCCTGGTTTCGGGTACCGCCCCCGTCGAGCCCGACGGCACCTCCACGCCCGGCGGCGCAGAAGCGCAGACCGCGCGCTGTCTTGCGGTCATCGTTGCCGCGATCGAGCAACTCGGCGGCAGTGCGACCGACGTCGTGCGCACGCGCATGTACCTCACCGATGCCGCCGACGCCGATGCTGTCGGCCGCGCACACGGCGCGGTTTTCAGCGATATCCGTCCTGCCTCGACGATGGTCGTGGTCGCGGCGCTGCTGCGTCCCGAATGGAAGGTGGAAATCGAGGCGGAGGCCATTATAGGGACCAGCCTATGACCCAGTTCGACCTCACCGAGGATCAGCGCGCAATCCAGGAAATGGCGCAGCGCTTCACCGCCGACGCCATCACCCCCTTCGCCGCAAAGTGGGATGAGGACCACGTCTTCCCGCGCGACACGATCAAATCCGCCGCCGAACTCGGCTTCGCCGCGATTTACGTATCCGAAGAGTCCGGGGGCATCGGCCTCGGGCGTCTGGAGTCGGCGCTCATCATGGAAGCGATGGCCTACGGCTGCCCAGCCGTCTCCGCGTTCATCTCGATCCACAACATGGCCTCGTGGATGATCGACAGCTTCGGTTCCGAGACGGTGAAGTCGAAGTACCTGCCCAGCCTCGTCACGATGGACCGGATCGCGAGTTACTGCCTCACCGAGCCGGGTTCGGGGTCGGACGCCGCGGCACTCAAGACCAAGGCCGTACGCGACGGCGACCATTATGTCGTTACCGGCTCGAAGGCGTTCATCTCGGGCGCGGGACAGAACGAGGTCTACGTCACGATGGTCCGCACCGGCAGTGAAGGCCCCAAGGGGATCTCCTGCCTCGTCATCGAGAAGGACATGCCGGGCGTCAGCTTCGGCGCCAACGAGAAGAAGATGGGCTGGCGCGCACAGCCGACCGCGCAGGTCAACTTCGACGGCGTGCGCGTTCCGGTCGAAAACCTCGTCGGCGGCGAGGGCGACGGCTTCAAGATCGCCATGGCCGGCCTCGACGGCGGCCGCCTCAACATCGGCGCGTGCAGCCTGGGCGGCGCACAGCGTGCGATCGACGAAGCGCTCGCCTACACACGGCAGCGCAGCCAGTTCGGCAAGGCCATCGCCGATTTCCAGAACACGCAGTTCCGCCTCGCCGACATGGAGACGGAACTTCAGGCCGCGCGCATCCTGCTCTACGCTGCCGCCGCCAAGGTGACGGCGCAGGCGCCCGATAAGACCAAGTTCTCGGCGATGGCGAAGCGTTTCGCAACCGACACTGGCATGTCGGTCGTCGACCGCGCGCTGCAGATGTTCGGCGGCTATGGCTATCTGCAGGACTATCCGATCGAGAAGCTGTATCGCGACCTTCGCGTCCACCAGATCCTCGAGGGCACCAACGAGATCATGCGAGTCGTAATCGCACGTGAACTCATGCGGGCCGCGAACTGATGCTCGGCGCGCTGGCGGCGCTGAACGGTCTCCTCGCGGTGATCGTCGGTGCGTTCGGCGCGCACGCGATGACGGACCCGCAGGCAAAGGCCTGGGTCGCGACCGGCGCCGTCTATGGCCTCGCCCATGCCGCGACCGCACTTGCCGTGATGACGCGCGCGCCTGCGGCGGCATGGAGCATGACGTTCGGCGCGCTTGTCTTTTCGGGCACGCTTTATCTGATGGCACTCGGCCTGCCGCGCTGGCTCGGCGCAGTGACACCTATCGGCGGCGTGCTGATGATCGCCGGCTGGGCACTGCTCATCTGGCACGCGCTTCGCGCCTGATGCGTTGAATAGCGGCGCGGCGCGCTAAAACGCGCTAGCGTCTCCCGATTCGAATCGGGAGACGCGCCATGACCATCTCGCAGCAATGGACACTTGCCAGCCGTCCGCAGGGCGCGCCCACGGCGGACAACTTCAAATGGGTTGAAACCGAGCTTCCCGCACCGGGCGAGGGACAGGTGCTCGCCCGCACGCTGTGGATGTCGCTCGATCCCTACATGCGCGGCCGCATGTCGGAGGGAGCATCTTACGCTTCGCCTGTACCGGTGGGCGGCGTGATGGAAGGCGAGACGGTCGGCGAGATCATCGAATCTCGCGACAGCCGCTTCAAGCCGGGCGACATCGTCGCCGGGCGTTCGGGCTGGCAATCGCACTGGGTTCTGCCCGCCGCTGAACTGCGCGCGCTCCCCAAAGGCCCCTTCCCGCTCTCCTATCACCTCGGGATGCTCGGTATGCCCGGTCTCACCGCATACACGGGCCTAATGCGGATCGGTCAGCCGAAAGCGGGCGAAACCGTCTGCGTCGCTGCCGCATCGGGCGCAGTCGGATCGATCGTCGGACAGATCGCGCAGCGCCTCGGTTGTCGCACAATCGGCATCGCCGGCGGCAAGGAGAAGTGCGATTTCGTCGTGAACGAGCTCGGCTTCGACGCCTGCCTCGACCACCACGACGCAAACCTCGGCGCTGCACTCAAGGAAGCCGCCCCCAAAGGTATCGACATCTATTTCGAGAACGTCGGCGGCAAGGTCTGGGAAGCTGTCCTCCCGCGCCTCAACGACTTCGCACGCGTCCCCGTCTGCGGCCTTATCGCAGCCTACAATGCGACGAGCCGCGAGGAACTCTCCGGTAGCATCCTGATGGCCGAACTGATGCGCGCCGTATTGGTGAAGCGCCTGCACCTCGAAGGCTTCATCGTCAGCGACTACTGGGCCGAGACCATGCCGAAGTTCGCTGCCGACATGACACGCTGGCAAGGCGAAAAACTCTTCGTCTACCGGGAGGACGTGACCGAAGGGCTGAAGAATGCGCCCGAGGCCTTCATCGGGCTTCTTGAGGGCAAGAACTTCGGCAAGGCCGTGGTGAAGGTCGCCGACTAGGCCGCGCGAAGTTCGGCAAGGACGCTGCGCACGGTCTGATCGAGTTCCACCGATCGTGCCGATACACTGGTCGCTATCTGATCGGCCTGCTGCATCGCTTTAGCGACCTCGCTGAGAACCCTGTCGAGCGCCTCGACGTCGCCGGATGCCGCATCAATCTGCGCGGCCATCTCATCGGCGGCAGACGCGATCTCGGTCGTTGCCCTGATCTGATCGCTGACCGCTTCCACGATGCCCGCGGTCGAAACATCGATCGATAGCACCTTTCCGGTCGCATCCGAGATCGCACTCGAAACGCTCGCTGTCGCAGCACGGATGTCCGTGAGATGGCGCTCGATCTGGCGCGTCGCCTCTGCGGTTTGGGAGGACAGCAGCTTCATCTCGCTGGCAACGACAAGGAACCCAGAGCCATCCCCGGACTGGCGTGCCGCCTCGATCGCAGCGTTGAACGACAGCATATGGCTCTGCGCCGCAACCTGCGAAATAATGCCAAGGATCTGGCTCGCGGCGTCGACGGTACCGCCGAGCGAATTGATTTCCGGTTCCAACTGCCGCGTCGCGCTGGCCGCTGCCCGTGCCGTATCACGGACCTCACCGGAATTCGTGCCGACCGCATGGATCGAAGAAACCAGCGCGCCCGTGTCAGCAGCCACGGCCCGCACTTCCTGTTCGGCGCGCCGGTGGGATTTGCGAAGCTGCTCGGACCGAAGCGCAGCGCCCGAGAGAAGACGCACCAGCTCTTCTTTGCTGCTCGCGAGTTGCACGCCCATGCTGTTGAGATCGGAAACGATCGCGCCGAGCCGTGCCTCCAGCGCATCGGCGACAAGGCGCCTGCGGTCTGCCGCCTCGGCAGCGCGGCGCATACTTTCTTCCGCAGCGCGGTGATGTTCCGCCTCCGCCTGTGCGATCTTCAGCGCTTTCAGACTGGCTTCGGCCTCGCCCCTCGCCACATCCGCTTCCACCTGCAGTGCAAGGCTACGCTGCACCTCTTCCGCTTTGCCGGTGATGAGGGCTGAGAGCTGACCGACGACCCACAACAACATACCCGTTTGCAGCACTACGATGACGGCGTGCAACATGACACGCGGAATATCCCCGCCCCCTGCGAACACCCAGTCGGGCGCGAGAATGCTGAAGGCAAGGTGATGAACGGCGATGAGTCCGGCCGCCGCGATCAGTGCGCGACGATCGCACAGCACCGTCAGCCCGGCCAGCATGGCAAAGAAGTACATGTGCATGTCCATCTGCCACAGGTGTCCGCTCATCAGATAGAGGAACAGGCCCGGGAAGCAGACCGCAGTGAGCGCGAGGGCGATGCGCTGCGCCGCATCGACGGTCTCAGACCGGAAAACCCAGACCGTTGGGATCAGCGTAAGCGCGACGGCAATGGCGACGACTGGAAACGCCCCCGACTTGCCAGCGGTCAACCCGACCGCGCCGAGCACCACGCAATTTGCGGCAAACGCACCGACGAGGAGACGCGCGCCGGCGCGGCGGATGGGAACAAGGGCCGCATCGCTCATGTCTGGGCTCCGGCGCTCGATGCGCACGCTCCGCCCGGCCCGGCGAGGGGAAGCGGCAAAGCCCCGGCACGCAACAGCGTAAACGCCATAACGCCTGGCCTGCCCCGGGCAACGACCGTTTTCCCATCAGGACTGATCTGCACGACTTGGGCACCGCGGGAAGCGAGGGGCGCCGCGAAACGTATCGCATCGCGGCCTTCGAGATCGACGCCCCGAATGTACGCGGTCGGCGCGGAAAGCCAGAGCACGAGCGGCGCCGCAGCAACACACGCGAGTTGAACGAAAGCCCCCACCTTAAGCATACGCAACTCCCTGCCTGTTCAAAGGCCTAAGGAGAAACGGTTAACGGCGCGTGAGCATCAGTCGCTGCCTGGTGCGCGCGGGGCCGTGAGGCCGAAGCGGACGCTTACCATGCGCAGCGCGAAGGTCCCGAGAGCCCCGGCGATACCCACAAGCGTCGACGGGAGGCCGAGCGCGTCTCCCGCAACGACGATCGCCGCGCCGAACATCGCCGCAAGCGCGTAGAGTTCTCCGACCTTGAGCACGCGCGGCACCTCGGCAAGGAGCACATCGCGGAGCGCGCCGCCGCCGACCGCCGTCAGCACGCCGAGCAGCACGGCGGGCAGCGGGTCGATGCCGTAGGTGAGCGCCTTGCGCGCGCCGGCGACGGCGAAGAAACCGAGCGCCATCGCATCGAACAGCATCACCGGCTGGCTCGCGCGTTCGATCAACCGGTGCCCGAAGAAAACGACGGCACCAGCGGCAAGCGCGGAAGGCAGATAGAGGGGATTCGCAAGCGCCGCGACCGGCGTTGCGCCGATCAGAACGTCGCGCGCCATGCCGCCCGCAAGCCCTGTGACAATCGCCAGCACGAACACGCCGAACACATCGAGCTTGTGCCGCACGGCGAGCAGCGCACCGCCGAGCGCGGAGACGAAAATACCCGCGAGGTCCGCCCAAAGCACCACGGGGCCGAGCACGATGGGGGGAAGGTCGTTCATTGGGAGCGCTCCGGCACGATCGCCTCCACGCGGAACAGCGATGGGCCGCGACGATCCAAAAACCGGGCATCGTTGAGCACGACGCGGGCTGTGCCTGCGTCGCGCTTGACCTCGGCGAACGGCAAGCGCGACCAGTAGAGGAAATCGGCAATCTCCTTGCTTTGCGCAGCCGCGGCCGGGATCGCCGGGTCGTCCATGTGCGTCGCGAACGGTGCCGCCAGCGACAGGCGCGGCGGGAGCAGGCTCGTCTCCCCGTAACCGTAGCGGCCTCCCACGTCGTAGATCATCTGGCGGCGGAACGGGTTGATCGGCGGCGTGTTCGCCACGACCTGTCGGGGCTTGCCGTAGCCCGCAGCGTTCACCGCTTGGGCCGTTTTCACCTCCGCGACGTGGCTACCGTAGCCCATCAGACCGACGTAGGCGGCCACGACGGCGAGCGCAGCGCGCGCCGGGCCTTCCCGTTTTCGGCGGCGGGCAAGGAACACGCCGAGGCCGAGCGCAAGCCAGACCCATACGTCGATGATGAACAGCGTGTCGCCATAGAACCAGCGCTCGGACAGCGGCATCAGCAGGCGGATGCCGTAGACGTTCAGGAAATCGAGCGCCGGGTGCGAGAGCACGCCGATGGCGGAAAGCACGAGCAGCCAACCCAGATGCAGAGGCGGGCGACTTTCCGGCCGCGTGCCACGCCGGGCCTGCCAGCGGTCGAATGCCTGCATGGCGAGGGCAAGGCCCGGGATCATGATTGCCCATGCGAGCGGCCCGTGGGTGATGCCACGCCGGAATGCCAGATTTTCGCCGAATGCGAGGCCGATCACGTCGATATCAGGCAGGTTGGCCGCGATGATGAGCGTGGCGACGCCGAGCCCCGTCCTGCGCTTCAGGCCCGCTTCGCCGAGCGCCCATCCGGCGAGCGAGTGTGTAAGATTGTCCATGCCGGCAGCACCTTATTGGGCGGTGCGCCCGCGTACAACGGCGCGCGGTCAGTTGCGGAACGAGGGGTCGATCCGGTCCAGCTTCCGAAGGAGCGCAGGCCATGCCAGCATCCGGGTGAGGAGCATCATCCCCTGCCCAGTCGATTGGTCCTTTACCTTTTCGGGGGTGCCCTGCGGCGGCGTGTTCAGGTTCTCGCGTCCGGCGGCGAGCATGTGGACCTGCGCTTCGCAGGCACGCTCCAGGAAATACATGCGCATGAAGGCGTCCGCCACCGTCTCACCCACCGTGAGCGTGCCGTGGTTGCGCAGGATCATGGCGTTCTTCGTGCCGATGTCGGCAACCAGCCGTTCGCGTTCGTCGAGGTCGGTCGCGATGCCTTCATAGTCGTGGTAGGCAACGTCGTGCTGCGCGATCATCGCGGTCTGCGTGTGGGGCAACAGACCGAATTCCATCGCCGAAACCGCTTGCCCGTAAGGCGTGTGGAGGTGGACCACAGCCTTCGCATCCTCGCGCGCCATGTGGATCGCCGAGTGGATCGTGAAACCCGCCGGATTCGTGACGTAGGGCGTCTCGCCGACGGCGTTGCCGTGTACGTCGATCTTCACCAGGCTCGACGCCGTGATCTCCTCGAACATCAGATTGTATGGATTGATGAGGAAGTGATGCTCCGGTCCCGGCACGCGCACCGAGAGGTGCGTGAAGATGATGTCGTCCCACCCATAGAGCGCGACGAGGCGGTATGCCGCCGCGAGATCGACGCGGGCGCTCCATTCCTCATCGGAAACCTTGCTCTGCACCGACGGCATCTGGATCGCGGTGGCCATGATAATCTCCCGGGGTGATTCAGCCTTTCACCGAGTGTGCCCCAGCCGGGCCACAAATCAAAGCTGGCAGGTTTCGGGGTTTGGAGCGCGTGATCTGCCTGTCACATTCCGCGCCTAACAGGCTGCCGAATACCATCGGGAAGGGCCATCATGAGCATCCACCTCCGCCGCCGCGATCTTTTCGGAGCGGGCGTCGCCGGCCTTGCGGCCGCCATGCCCGGCCGCGCATGGGCGACCACACTGAGCCGCGGCTTCACGCACAATGTCGCAAGCGGCGAGCCTTCGCAGACGGGCGTGCTGTTGTGGACGCGCTATGTGCCCGCCGGGGATGCGGCAGCGCTGACCGCCGAGGTCGCCGAGGATTCGGGCTTCACGCGGATCGTGGCGCGCGCCGAAGCCCTTGCGGACGCCTCCACCGATCACTGCGCCCGCGCCCGTGCCGAGGGGCTGGAGCCGGGTCGCTGGTACTACTACCGCTTCCGCACGGCGTTGGGCGAAACCTCGCCCACGGGCCGGACACGGACGCTGCCGGCGGGGCGGACGGGACGCTTCAACATTGCGGTCTTTTCGTGCTCCAACCTGCCGTTCGGCCTGTTCAACGCTTACGCCCACGCGGCAGAGCGGCAGGACATCGACCTTCTCGTCCACCTCGGCGACTATATTTACGAATATGGACGCGGCACCTACCCGAGTGCCGCCGAGGCGATGCCGGGGCGTATCCTTGAGCCGGCCAATGAGATCGTGACGCCCGCCGACTATCATCTGCGCTACGCCACCTATCGCCGGGATCAGGATCTGCAGGCGCTGCACCAGCGCTTCCCGATGATTTCGATCTGGGACGATCACGAGTTCACGAATGACACGTGGAAGGACGGCGCGCAGAACCATCAGAGCGAGACCGAAGGCCCGTGGGAGACGCGCAAGGCGGCGGCGAAGGCGGCGTACCGGCACTGGCTGCCGATGTCGGACGAGCCCTACAAGGCCTATGAGATCGGCGACCTCGCGACGCTGATCCGGCTCGATACGCGCGCCGAGGGCCGCGACCGGCAACTGGAACTCGCCGACGCCTTCAAGCTCGCCGATGATCCGGCGAAGGCGCTCGGCGCGTTTCGCGACACGGTGTGGGCCGACTCTGCGCGGCAGATGCTCGGTGCGCCGCAGGAAGCGTTTTTGGCCGATGCGCTCGCGGCTTCCGTGAAAAGCGGCACGCGTTGGCAGGTTGTCGCGCAGCAGATCCTTGCGGGCGAGACGAAGACGCCCATGGATGCCGACGCCTCGTGGCTCGGTGGCACGCCGCCCGACTATGTGAAACAGCGGTTTCAGGCGGGCGTGCTTGCCGGAAAGGTGGGCTTGCCGTTCAACTTCGATTCGTGGGGCGGCTATCCGGCGGCGCGGGCGCGCTACCTAGCGAGCGCGCAGGCGGCGGGTGCCAACCTCGTGAACCTCGCTGGCGACAGTCACAACGCTTGGGCCTACGACCTTGCGAACGGCGGCAAGCCGGCGGGCGTCGAGTTCGGCGTGCAGGGCGTCACTTCGCCGGGCATGGAAAGCTACATGCGCGGCGCCGATCCGAAGCAGGTCGCGGCGGCGCTGATCGCCACGAACCCCGAACTCAAATGGTGCGAGACGCAGCACCGGGGCTACATGACGCTGTCGCTGACGCCCGACGCGGCGCAGTGCGACTGGCATTTCCTTGAAACGATCCGGGCACGATCGACGACAATCGCGGCCACGCACAGCGCGGTGGTGCGGCCGGGCACGAACCGCATCGCCTGATCGGGCTTGTAAAATAGGACCGGAGCGGCTGGAGTGGCCGCTCCGGTGTGCCGCTGAGGCCCGGATTTCCCACGAAGTTGATGAAGTTGAGACATGCTCCGCGCGGGCATGCGCGGGTTTCTGCGCGCCGACATTCTGCGCGTTCGATGTTGGGGATATCCATACGCGCAGAAGGCCGCGCGCTTCAAAGAGCAGCGGCCCTGCCTTGCATGGGCAATCCTATTTCGGAAGCCCCAAGATGGTGCATTTACAGTCTTGGCGCGAGGAAGGCCGCTACGTCTGCCAGCGCTACGGTCTTGTCGAGATAGGCGTCGCCGATTGCGCGGGCGAGGACGAAGGGGGTGGTGCCGCCTGCGGCTTTCTTGTCCTGCTGCATGTGGTGGACGAGGGCGTCCACTTTGAAACCGAAACCGCCGGGGCTGACCGGTAATCCCGATGCGGCGAGGTGGGCCTGCGCGCGGGCGGCGTCTTCGGCGCTGCAGAGGCCGCGCGCTGCCGAGAAGGCGAAGGCCATGACCATACCCATCGCGACCGCTTCGCCATGCAGAAGCCGATCGGAAAAGCCGGCTTCGGCTTCGAAGGCGTGGCCGAAGGTGTGGCCGAGATTGAGGAGCGCACGGCGGCCGCTCGTCTCGCGCTCGTCTTCCGCGACGATTGCCGCCTTCATGCGGCAGCTGTGTGCGATGGCATGGACCTGCGCGGCGCGGTCTCCGGCGAGGAGCGCGGCGCCGCTGCCCTCGCACCACGCGAAGAAATCCGCGTCGCCGAGGAGGCCGTATTTGACGACCTCTGCATAGCCCGCGCGCATTTCGCGGGGGCCGAGCGTGTCGAGCAGCTCTGGATCGACGAGCACGCGCGAAGGCTGGTGGAAGGCGCCGACGAGGTTCTTGCCCGCCGCCGCGTTGATCGCCGTCTTGCCGCCGACCGACGAATCGACCTGCGCGAGCAGCGTCGTCGGGATCTGCACGAACTCGCAGCCGCGCCGCGCGACGGCGGCGGCAAAGCCGGTAAGGTCGCCGATGACGCCGCCGCCGAAGGCGATAACCGCGTCACCCCGTTCCACGCCTGCGGCAAGGATGCGCTCGACGAGCGTTTCGAGCGACCGCCAATTCTTGGTAGCCTCGCCTGCCGGGAAGATCACGGGATCGATCGGGCGATCCAGAGCAGAAGCCAGCTTTTCGAGATGCGCGGCCGCGACGGTTTCATCGGTGACGACGAGCTGCGGCCGGCCGCTTTTGGGAAGCGCGATCTCGCGCCCCGCATCGGCGAGGATGCCTGGCGCGATGACGATATCGTAGGCGCGCGCGCCAAGCTCGACCCGAACGACGTCCTTCACGCGGATTCTCCCAAACGGCGGAGTTCCGCCACGATGGCCTCGACGGCGATATGATGCGGCGCCGGCTGGCTCGGTATGCGAATCTGCGCCTCGGCATAAAGCGGATTGCGCACCGCCGCGAGATCGCGAAGCACCTGCCCGGCATCCTTGTCCTTCAGCAGCGGGCGGTGATCGCGCTTGGAAACACGCTCGACGAGCGTATCGATGTCGGCATCGAGCCAGACGGCGATGGCGTTTTCGAGAACACGCGCACGCGTTTCAGGATCGACGAACGCGCCGCCGCCGGTAGCGACCACCTTGGGCATACCGGAAATGAGACGCGCGATCACGCGGCGCTCACCTTCGCGAAAATGCGCCTCGCCGTAGCGCGCGAAAATCTCTGAAACCGTAAGGCCGGCAGCCTCCTCGATCGCTTCGTCGGCATCCACGAATTCAAGGCCGAGGCGCTTCGCAAGGCGGCGCCCGATCGTGGTTTTCCCCGCGCCCATCAGCCCCACCAGCACGACGGAACGGCTGAGACCGCGCCTGCGGCGAACAGGCGGCGGGGAGGCGTTTTTTGGTTCGCAAGCGTTCATCGCACTCGCTATACACAGGCGCCTTGCCGAAGGCCAAGCGCGCTCCGCCGTGCTCACGCCTGGAGCGAACCGAAACCAACGCGATTGCTCCGGAGATACGATTGTCCCGCCTGTTACTCTGGCTGTTTGTCATCATCCTCGCCGTCGTCGTCATCGGCGGCGTGATCCTGATGTTCGTCGATATTCCGCACACGACTGCGCGCGTGGAGCAACCGGTTTCGAATGAAACGCTGGGTCTCTAGCACCGCCCTTGCCGCGCTTTTGATCGCAACGGCGGCATCCGGGCAGGATGCCCCGAAGTCGCTGCTGCCTGACGTGTTCGGCGCGGCGCCGCCTGAAGCGCCGCCGCCAGCGCCGCGACCGGTCGCACCTGCCACGCCCGGCGCGGACGAGACCCCGGCCGCGCCTGAGGGCGTCCCTGTACCCGGGCTTCCCGGTGCACCGGCCCCGGCAACGCCAGTTGCCGCCGATCCTTTCGCCGAACCGACGCGTGCGGGCAGCTTCGATATCGCGGGGCCGCTCACCGCGCGGCTCGGCGGATACGGCGTGGGCGCGTTCCAGAACAGCGACGGCCGATTCCTGAACGGCCTTCTGCAACGCACCAAGCCGCCGATCGCATCGCGCTGGGGGCATATCCTGCTGCGCCGCGCGCTGCTTTCGCGCGTGCCGACGCCGCGCGGCGTGCGCCCCGCCGACTGGCTCGCCGAGCGCGCCTTGCTGCTGCTGCGCATGGGCGAGGTGGACGGCGCCAAGCTGCTCGTCGATGCGTTGCCGCTCGATCGCTACACGCCGCGCCTCTATGCCGTGGCGAGCCAGGTCCACCTCGCTGCTGGAGACATTCCGGCGCTCTGCCCGCTCGCGCCCAACGCGAAGGCGTTTTCGAAGCTGCCGTTCTGGGATGCCGCGAACGCGATCTGCGCGGGGCTGGAAGGCGACGACATTACCGCCGCCGCGCAGTTCGACCGGCTCCGCGCGCGCCGCGCCATGCCGATGATCGACATCGTGCTCGCCGAGCGCGCCGCAACCGTGGTGACCGGCGAAGGCCGCGGTGCAAATGTGGATTGGGACGAGGTGAAGTCGCTGAGTGCGTACCGCTTCGGACTGGCGACAGCTTCGGGAATCGAGATTCCCGAGCCGCTGGTGGCGCATCCATCGGTGGCGCTTTCCGGGTGGATGATGCGCGCGCCGGGGCTTTCGATCGCCGCGCGCTCCAAGGCGGCGCCCATCGCCGCCGCCTACGGCATCGCTTCGGCGCGCGAACTCGCGGCGCTCGCCGCCGCGCGCATCGCCGCGATCGAGCCGGGCGCCGAAGGCGAAGACGCGATCACCGACATCCGGGCCGCCTATGCAGGCCGCAATGCCGAGGAGCGTATCGCCGCGATGCAGCGCATCTGGCAGGCCGCGAAAACGCCGCAGGAACGCTACGGCGCGCTTGTGCGCACCGCCGCCGCCGCCGCGCGCATCCCGCCCGCCGCCGCGCAGGCGGACGATGCGCCGGGGCTGATCGAATCGATGCTTTCGGCCGGATATGTGCGCGAGGCGCTGAAGTGGTGGCCGGTGCTGGCGGACGGACCGGAGGATGCGCGCCGCGCGGCGTGGCCGTATCTGGCGCTTGCCGACCGGACCGGGCGGATCGCGAACGGCGACCTCGATGAAGCGCGCGCGTGGCACGGTTCGCTTTCGGGTAAACGCGGGGACCGCAAGGCCGCGATGTTCGCTGCCGCGATGCAGGCGCTTGACCCCAACGGCGACTGGCAGAGCCTTGCCGAAGACCTTGGCGTCGAGGCGATCGACAATCGCTACACGCGGCGGATCGCAGCGGCCGCGCTCGAAAAACGGCGCGGCGAGGTGGCGATCCTTGCGGGGGTCGGGCTGCAATCGAACTGGGCGGGCGTGTCTCCCGCGCAGCTTTCGGTCGTCGTCGGGGCGCTCAATCGCGCGGGGTTCACGCGCGAGGCGCGGATGATGGCGATCGAGGCGGTGACGCGGCGTTGACCGCGCTCGACGACGCCCGCGCGATCGCGCTGTTCCTCGACATGATGGCCGCCGAGCGCGGCGCGGCAGCGAACACGATCGCCGCCTATGGCCGCGACCTTGCGCAGGCGAGCGCGGCGCTTTCCGGCGGGCTTGCCGGGGCCGACGCGCGAACGCTCGAACGGCTGATCCACGAATGGCGCGACCTTGCGGCGACGAGCCTTGCGCGCAAGCTCTCGGCTGTGCGGCGCTTCTTCGCGTTCCTCGTTTCCGAAGGGCTGCGGGGCGACAATCCGGCGGGCGATCTCGCGTCTCCCACAAAAGGCCGGCCGCTGCCCAAGACGCTGTCGCGCGAGGAGGTGGACCGAATCTTCGCGGTCGTCGAGGAGGAGGCAGCGTCCGGCCCGGCGGGGCTGCGGCTGAAGGCGCTCATCGAGTTGCTCTACGGATCGGGGCTGCGCGCGACGGAACTCGTCTCGCTGCCGCGCGCGGCGATCAAGCCGGGCACGCCCTACGCGGTGCTGAAGGGCAAGGGCGACAAGGAACGCATGGTGCCCGTTTCGGCGCGCGCCGGAGAGGCCGTGGCGGCGTGGGCGGCGACGCTGACGCCGGGTGAAAAGTATCTGTTCCCCTCCGGCAATGCGCACATGTCGCGCGTGCGGCTGTTCCAGATCGTCAAGACTCTGGCGGCGGCTGCCGGAATCTCGCCGCTGCGCGTTTCCCCGCACGTGCTGCGCCATGCGTTCGCGACGCATCTTCTGGAAGGCGGCGCGGACCTTCGCGCGCTCCAGTCTATGCTGGGCCACGCCGACATCGCGACGACGCAAATCTACACGCATGTCCAGTCCGCACACCTCGTCGAACTCGTCAACCGCGCGCATCCGCTTGCGGGCACGCGCCAAGACGATTAGGCGGGGGCGATGATTACGTATCTCGAATTCGAGAAGCCCGTCGCCGAGCTGGAGACGCGCATCA
The DNA here is from genome assembly GCF_013911755.1 of Sphingosinicella sp. GTDB lineage: Bacteria > Pseudomonadota > Alphaproteobacteria > Sphingomonadales > Sphingomonadaceae > Sphingosinicella. Next base: position 171,365 of record NZ_JACESP010000001.1, on the reverse strand, counting down.
AGGAACTGAAGGCGTCGGCCGGCGAAGGCGCGGTCAACATCGACGCCGAGGTGAAGAAGCTGGAAGCCAAGGTCGAGGCGCAGCTGAAGGCGATCTACGCCAAGCTGACGCCGTGGCAGAAGACGCAGGTGGCGCGCCACCCCGCGCGGCCGCACCTGAAAGACATCACCGCCGCGCTCATCACGGACTTCACGCCGCTTTCGGGCGACCGCAAGTTCGGCGAGGACTGCGCGATCATCGGCGGACCGGGATGCTTCCGGGGCCGACCCGTGATGGTGATGGGGCACGAGAAAGGCTCCGACACGGCAAGCCGCCTCAAGCACAATTTCGGCATGGCGAAGCCCGAGGGCTACCGCAAGGCAGTGCGCCTGATGGAGATGGCGGACCGCTTCGGACTGCCGGTCATCAGCTTCGTCGACACGTCGGGCGCGTTCCCCGGCATCCATGCCGAGGAACGCGGACAGGCCGAAGCCATCGCGCGATCGACGGAGGCCTGCCTGAAGCTGGGCACACCGATGGTCGCGGCGATCGTCGGCGAGGGCGGATCGGGCGGCGCCGTAGCACTCGCCACCGCGAACCGGATCATCATGCTCGAACACTCCGTCTACGCGGTGATCTCGCCCGAAGGCTGCGCCTCCATCCTGTGGCGCACATCGGATAAGGCAGCGGACGCGGCAGCGGCGATGAAGCAGACCGCGCAGGATCTGAAAGGGCTGGGCCTGATCGACGTGATCGTGCCTGAACCCGTGGGCGGCGCGCACAGGAGCCCGCAAGCGGCGATCAAGATGCTGGGCGATGCCGTGGAGACACAGCTCGCGACGATGGACGGCATGGGCGCCGACGCCGTGCGCGATGACCGGCGGGCGAAGTTCCTGGCGATGGGGCGCTGACGCCCCTTCCCGTTACTTCTTCCCGAGCTTGTCCAGCTTGGCCTGAAGCTCGGCCATTTCGCGCTTGAGCTCGGCGAGTTCGGATGCCTCGTCGGCGGGCGGCGCGCCTTCGGCCGGGGTCTTGCCCGATATCATGCTGGCGGCGGCCTCGAACATCGCCATGTTCTGCTTGGCGATCGTCTCGAACGGATTGAACGCGCCCGCCATCGACTTGCGGAACTGTTCCTGATTGCGACGCAGCGCGGCCATCGAGGCTTCGAGATAGGGCGGCACCATCGATTGCATCGAATCGCCGTACATCGCGATCAGCTGGCGGAGGAACGGCGTCGGCAACATGGTCTGGCCGCGGTTTTCCTCTTCCATGATGATCTGGGTGAGCACCGAGCGGGTGATGTCCTCCCCCGACTTCGCATCGACGACCTTGAAGTCGACGCCCGCGCGCGTCATCTCACCGAGGTGATCGAGCGTGATGTAGCTCGACGAGCCGGTGTTATAGAGACGGCGGTTGGCGTATTTCTTGATGATGATCGGGTCGGATTTGGTTTCTTCGTCGGACATGAACGACCTCGATGCTGCGGTTGCGAAAGCCATAGCACGCGGCGATGCTGCGCAGCAACACGCAGCATCGGGCGCCCCGCGCGGCCCGCATCCGCTGCCTTTGTTCCTGGATCATGCCCGGCAGGCGATCGGCGCGGACCGCGCGCGGATGGAACGGTTTCTCGGTGCGCTTGCCGCCTATCAACAATCCGGCTGGCAGCGCGATCTGCCCGAAATGCCGGTGATCGCATCATGCGGCAGCGCAGTGCTGCGCGACTATGGCGGCAGCGGGCGGCCTGCCGTGTTCGTGCCCTCGCTGGTCAACACCGCCGACGTGCTCGACCTGACGGCGGAGCGATCGCTGCTGCGGTATCTCGCGGGGCGCGGCGTGCGGCCGCTGCTCGTCGACTGGCAGGCGCCCGGGGCGGCGGAGGCCGCGCTTTCCGTGGGCGGGTACGTGACCGAGCGGCTGCGGCCGCTGCTGGATAGCGTGGGCGAGCCGCTCGAACTTGTCGGCTACTGCCTCGGCGGGACGATGGCCCTCGCGGCCGCGTCGCACCCGCTGGTGCGGCGCGTGGCGACGATCGCCGCGCCGTGGGACTTCGCGGGCTATCCGGCGGCGCGGCGTCAGGAACTCACCGCGTACTGGCAGGGCGTGGCGCCTTCCCTACCCGCGCTCGGCGGAATGCCGATGGACCTTGTCCAGCCCGCCTTCTGGTCGCTCGATCCGGCGGGCGCGATTGCGAAGTATGAGCGCTTCGGTGGCCTTGATCCGGCCTCGGAGGCCGCGCGGCTGTTCGTCGCGGTCGAGGACTGGGCGAACACCGGAGCCCCCCTGACGATTCCGGCGGCGCGCGAATGCTTCGAGGATTTCTTCGGCGCCAACGTCCCCATCGAAGGCGGCTGGCGCGTGGGCGGCGAAATGATCGGCCCGCCGGTGAAACCCACGCTCAACATCGTCTCACGGAGCGACCGGCTGGTACCCGCGATCGCGGTCGAGCCCTTCGGTGAAACACGGCTGATCGATGCCGGGCATGTCGGCATGATGGTGGGATCAAGCGCACGCGCGCAGCTCTGGCAGCCGCTCGCCGATTGGCTCACGGGCTGAAGCGCACTACATAGGCCGGGAAATCGGAAAGGATTCCCCATGGACGCAGTCATCGTCGCCGCAAAACGTACGCCGGTCGGCAGTTTTCTCGGCAGCTTCGCGAACACCCCCGCGCACGAACTCGGGCGCATCGCCATTTCCGCCGCGCTTGCAGAGGCGGGCGTGGAGCCGGACGCGGTCTCCGAAGTGATCCTCGGGCAGGTGCTGACCGCGGCGCAGGGGCAGAACCCGGCGCGGCAGGCGGCGATGGCCGCTGGTATCGCGAAGGAAACGCCGGCGTGGAGCGTCAATCAAGTGTGCGGCTCGGGGCTCCGCGCCGTCGCGCTCGCCACACAGGCGATCCAGAACGGCGACGCCAGCATCATGATCGCGGGCGGGCAGGAATCGATGAGCCTCGCGCCGCACGCGCAGCACCTGCGCGCCGGGCAGAAGATGGGCGCGATCGAATTCGTCGACACGATGATCAAGGACGGGCTGTGGGATGCCTTCAACGGCTATCACATGGGCATCACCGCCGAGAATCTCGCCGAGAAATATCAGGTGAACCGCGAAGCGCAGGATGCCTTCGCGGTTTCATCCCAGAACAAGGCCGAGGCCGCGCGCGCTGCGGGCCGCTTCAAGGACGAGATCGTCCCCGTGACGATCAAGGGCCGCAAGGGCGACACCGTTGTGGATCAGGACGAATATATCCGCGCGGGTGCCACCATTGAGGGCCTGCAGGGCCTGAAGCCCGCGTTCAAGAAGGACGGCACGGTGACGGCGGCAAACGCCAGCGGCCTCAACGACGGCGCCGCGGCACTGGTGCTGATGTCGGCGGACGAAGCGGCGAAGCGCGGCGCGAAGGTGCTGGCGCGTGTCGCATCGTGGGCGAGCGCGGGTGTCGACCCTTCCATCATGGGCATCGGCCCGGTGCCGGCCTCGCGCAGGGCGCTGGAGAAAGCGGGCTGGAGCGTCGGCGACCTCGACCTCATCGAAGCGAACGAAGCCTTCGCGGCGCAGGCGCTGTGCGTGGGGCAGGAACTCGGCTTCGATCCTGCAAAGCTCAACGTCAACGGCGGCGCCATCGCCATCGGCCACCCGATCGGCGCCTCGGGCGCGCGCATCCTGACGACACTGCTCCACGAGATGCAGCGCCGCGACGCGAAGAAGGGCCTTGCCACGCTCTGCATCGGCGGCGGCATGGGCATCGCACTGTGCGTGGAGCGGTAGCACCGGCACCGTGATGCGGCCGGGCCTGGACACGCTCAGGGCCTATTATGCGGACGCCGACGGGCGCCGGACGGCACGGCTGCTCGCGCAGATCGTCGCCCCTGCCGTCCGCACCGATGCCTCGGCGCGGCTGCTTGCGATGGGCTACCCCGCGCCTTTGCTGCAAGGCCTAGACCCTGCGCGCGTGGAGCGGCTGTGCATGGTGATGCCTGCCGATCAGGGCGCGCGGGCATGGCCGCGCCGGGGGCCTTGCTGCGCGGTGAGCGCGCGCGAGACCGATCTGCCCTTCACGGAGGCGCTGTTCGATCAGGCGCTGCTGGTGCACGCGCTCGAATTCGCCGATCCACCGAAGCTGCTGCGCGAACTCTGGCGTGTGCTGGCGCCTGCGGGGGAGTTAATCCTGATCGTGCCGAACCGCGCGGGCGTATGGACGCATTTCGAATCGACCCCCTTCGGACAGGGTCAGCCCTATGGCCGAAACGGCCTCAGCGCGCTGTTGCGCGAGGCGATGTTCGAGCCCGTCGCGTGGAAGACCGCGCTGGTGGCGCCGCCGGTGCGCGGCCTTAAATGGCTGGACCGGCCGCTGACGCGCCTGCTTCCCGCGCTCGGCGGCATCCACTTCGTGCTTGCAAGGAAAACGGACGGGCTTGCGGTCAGCCCCGTGGGCCGCGTGCAGCGCGCGTCACGCGCAGGAGCCGCCGCTCGGCAGCCAGCTCCGGATTTGCCGCGCGAACCCCATCGACGAGCGCCGCCCCCGCCATGAGCACGGCGAGCAGACACGCCGCAAACAGCGCCCAGCCGAAGCCGCCCGGATAGGCCTTCAGATACGCTTCACCGCGCAACGCGGCGCCAAGAGCGAGCGCGTAGATGATCACCCCGGCCTCGAAGCCGTTGGTGATTTTGAACAGGCGTCCGATCCGATGCAAAATGCGCATGGCGTATTGATAGCATCGCAACGACCGCCGCCAAGGTAGAAATTTACCTTTCGTTAACTTTTAGCCACCCTCACCCTCCCACCGCTTCGCGGCGGGCCCCTCCCTCTCCCATCAAGGGAGAGGGGATACAGACCAACCTCTCCCTCGATGGGAGAGGATACGAAGCCTTGGTTAGGTGAAACGATGCCAGTCGCGCTCGATGCGGCGAGAGGCGAGCCAGAGGAATACCGCCGCGAGGAGGTAGAAGCCGAGGCCGGTGAGGATGGCGTAGCGCAGCGATTCGTCGCCAAAGCGGCTGCCGTAGAGGTCTGACACAGCCCCGAAGAAGAGCGTGCCCGCCCCGATGCCGAGGAGGTTGTTGACGAAGAGGAAGCAGGCGGATGCCGTGGCGCGCATCGTGGGCGGGACGAGGCCCTGCACGGCGTTGATGACGGGGCCGAGCCACATCAATGCGAGCGCCTGCGGCACGAGGAACAGCACGAACGCCGCCATCAACGACGATTGCAGGATGCCCGCGGTGTAGAAGGGCACCGCGACCACGAAGGCCGCTGCGGGCACCAGCACGTAGGCGCGCTTGCTGGCGCGACCGAGGCGGTCGCCGAGCCAGCCGCCCGCCCAAACGCCCGCGATGCCGCCGAAGAACAGGATCGCGCCCATATAGAGGCCGATCTCGGCAAGGCCGAGCCCGAGGCTGCGCCCGAAATAGGACGGCAGCCAGAACATGAGGCCGTAGCCGCACATCGAGCTGCACGATGCGCCGAAGGAAATGAACCAGAAGGTGGGCTTGCCGACCACGGTGGCGAGCACGCGCCGGACCGGCGGGCGCTCTCCGGCGGGGGGATCGAAGCGGCCGCGCTCGGGCTCCGGCACGCCGAGCTTGAAGATGGGGACGATGAGGAGGCCGGCGAGGCCCACGGCCATGAACGCGAAGCGCCAGTCGACCGTGCTCGCCACCCAGCCCCCGAGCATGACGCCGAGCGCCGAACCCACGGGGATGCCGAACGAAAACACGGCGAGCGCGCGGGCGCGCTGATCGGGCGGGAAGTAATCGGCGATGAGCGAATAGGACGGCGCGACGCCGCCCGCCTCCCCCACCCCGACGCCAAGCCGCGCGAGGAACAGCTGCCAGAAGTTTCCGGCAAGTCCGCAGGCGGCGGTGAACAGGCTCCAGAGGCCGAGCGAGACGGCGATGATGTTGCTGCGGCTCATGCGGTCGGCGGCGATGGCGATGGGAATGCCGAGGCCCGAGTAGAACAGCGCGAAGGCAAGCCCGCCCATGAGGCCGAGCTCAGTGTCCGAAAGGCCGAGGTCCGCCTTGATCGGCCCGGCGAGGATGCCGATGATCTGCCGATCGATGAAGTTGAACGTGTAGACCAGCAGAAGAAGCCCCAGCACGCGGGTATGCGTGCCGGGGCCAAGGCTGGTGGAGGAACCGTTCAGAACTTGTACCCGGCCGTGACGAACACCTGGCGCGGGTTGCCATAGTAGGCCGTGAGCACGCCGTCCGCGCCGAGCGTCGGGATGAGCGCGCCCGCGCCCGTGCGGTTGTAGGCACCCGTGTCGGCGTTCTGGCTGAGGAACACGTAACCCGACGTGATGTATTCCTTGTTGAGGATGTTCTTGCCGTGGAGGCCGAGGCTGAAGCGATCGCTATCCGACGACCAGACAAGGCTGACGTCCCAGAGCGCGTAGCCCTTCTGGTCGAGGCCCTCGGCCGGCAGCTCGAACTGATAGGTCTTGCTGCGATACGAGAGCGTGGTGCTCGCATTCAGCGTGCCCGAAGCGACCGGCACCGAATAAGCGAGCGTTCCGGCGGCCGTCCATTCCGGCGTGTTCTGGAAGTTGCGGCGATCGGCGACGTCGATACCGCGGCTGTCGATGAACTGCTTGTAGTCGGCATTGATGTAGCCGAGCGCCCAGTTGAAGCTGAGTTGATCGTCCGCAGCGCCGAAGCTTTCCGCAAGCACGGCGTTGCCTTCGAACTCGACGCCCTGGATGCGCGCCTTGCCGGCGTTCGTCGTCACGCCGATGAAGGTCTGCTGGCCGCCGATGACGGTGCCGACCGAACCCGGGATCTGCACGTCCTTGTAGTCAGCATGGAACGCCGCGAGGCTGAAGCGGAGGCGGCGATCGAACAGCGAAGCCTTCCAGCCAATTTCGTAGCTGTCGACGGTTTCAGGTTCGAACGAGATGAAATCGAAGATTTCGTCATAGCTGCGGACGCCGTCGCCGTTCGCGTCCGGCGCCGCCGTGCTGACACCGCGCGGATCGAAGCCGCCGCCCTTGAAGCCCTTCGAATAGCTTGCGTAGAGGTTGTGGTTCTCGCTCGGCTTGAAGCTGACCGAGGCGCGCGGCGTGAACTCCTTGAAGTTCGCGGTGCCGGAGAAATTCGACGTGGTGGCGAAGAGTGTGCCGCCGCCACCGAAGAACGGCGAGCCGCCGCCGAGGAAGACCTGCCTGAGAACCGTGGAGCTGCGCTCGTCCCACGTGTAGCGGCCGCCGACCGACACGCTGAACTGATCGCTGAGATCGTAGGTGAAATCACCGAAGATCGCGAACGTCTCGGTATCGACATCGCCGAAGGTGAGCGCGGTGACGCCGCCCGGCAGGCGCACGTCGAACGCCGTCTTCGCGTTCGCATCGAGGAAATAGCCGCCGATGAGGCCGCTGAAACCGCCGTTCTGGTAGAGGAACTGGATTTCCTGCGAGAGCTGCTTGTTGTTGTACGTCGCGGGCACGTCCACATCGACGGCAGGCAGCGCGTCGAAATCGATCGGGGTGCCGCTGTCGTCCTTGCGGTAGGAGGTGATGCTGCGCAGCGTCACGAAATCGGACGGGTTTGCTTCCACGAACAGCGTGGTGCCCCACGCCTTCACTTCCTGCTTGGGATCATCAAGCGCGCCACGGCTGTCGAACACGTCGTCGAGCACCGGCGTACCGCTGGCGATGCCCGCGATCAGGCGGTGGCCGCCGCGCGGGTTGCTCTTGTCCTTGGTGTAGTCGCCCGACAGGCGCACGAACACGGCATCGCCGTGAATCTCGGCGGTGGCGCGGCCGGCCCAGACGTCCTTGTTGTAGTTGTCGTCACCCGTGGTGAGATTCTTGCCGAAACCGCCACGGCTGAGACGCGCGAGCGAGCCGCCGAGACGGAGCGTGCCGTCGCCCACCGGCATACTGCCGGTGACGACGAGGTCCGCCTGCTCATCGGTGCCGAGCGTCCCCCGCAGACGCAGCATGGGATCGGCATCGAGCTTCTTCGTGACGTACTTTACCGCGCCGCCGATGGTGTTGCGGCCGTAGAGCGTGCCCTGCGGACCGCGCAGCACCTCGATGCGCTCCACATCATAGATGTCGAGCACGGCGGCCTGCGGGCGGTTAAGGTACACATCGTCGAGATAGAGACCGACGCCCGCCTCGAAGCCGGCCACCGGATCCTGCTGGCCGACGCCGCGGATGAAGGCGGTGAGCGTGGTGTTGGTCCCGCGCGAGACTTCGAGCGTCACGTTCGGCGCGCTTTCGCCGATCTCGGTGATGTCGAGCGCACCCTGCTGCTCGAGCTGGGCGCCGCTGACCGCAGTGACGGCGATCGGCACGTCCTGCAGGCTCTCCTCGCGGCGGCGCGCGGTGACGACGATCGCGTCCTCCAGCACCTCGTTGACGGCCGTGTCCTGTGCGAACGCCGGAAGCGGCGCGAACGCGGCGAGCGCGGTGGTTGCGACAAGAACGGAATGAATCGAAATGCGGCGCATTCTTCCTCCCCAATGCTGTAAGGCCGAGCCCGATGGCTCTTGTGTTGAATCGCCAATACTGAAAGTTGAACCACCTTTCAAATTGAATTATGGATCGGCGAACGAAGAAGGGGGAGGTCGATGCAGACCGATGCAGATTCGCAACAGGTGGACCGCGAGCCGCGGACGGCGCGAGGCCGGAAAACGCAGCGCGCGCTACTGGATGCGGCCGCCATCGAATTCGGCGAAAAGGGCTTTCACGAAGGATCTATCAGCGGGATCACGCGGCGCGCGGGCGTCGCGCTCGGCAGCTTTTACACTTACTTCGAATCGAAGGATGAAATCTTCCGGGCGCTCGTGCGCGACATGTCCGCCCGCGTCGGCGCGCGCGCAGGCGAAGCGATCGCGCGCACCACGGACACGCTTTCAGGCGAGCGGGCGGCGCTGACGGCGTTCCTGGAGTTCGCGCGCGAGCACAAGGAGGTCTACCGAATCATCGACGAGGCCGAGTTCGCGGACCCTGAAAGTTACCGGCAGCACTATCAGGGCACGGCGCAGCGCATCCTGGACAGGCTGAAAGTGGGCGCCGCGCGCGGCGAGATTCGCGAGGACGTGAGCGAGGCCCACGCCTGGGCGATCATGGGCGTCAACGTCTTCCTCGGCCTGCGCTACTGCGTGCTCGATGCTTCGTCCGACCCGGAAACCGTCGCGACGCTCGCCAACGAAATGATCGCCGAGGGGATTCGGCGGCGCTAATCCTCGATCGCAGGGAGCGGCGTGGCTTCGACGGTAGGTGCGTGAGGCTCCGCGAGGGCCTCGCGGCCTTCGATCGCGGGGCCTTCCTGCGGCAGTGCCGCGGCGGCGCCCCGCGTTTTTCCGACTGAGGGATTGGCGATGCCCGCGCGAACGGCTGCCGAGATCGTGGGCAGCGTCGCTGAAGGCGGGCGGTAGCCCGGCGTCGTGGCATCGGGCACCGGCGGCGGCACCACCGTGCTGCCATCCGAAAGCGTCTCGGTAAGCGCGGGGAGCGCGACGGGCTCGTCGATGATATCGCCGGTGTCCGGCAGGACAGTGAGTTCGGGTTCGGAGAAACCCGGCGCGGGGCCTTGCAGGACCGGGCGCAGTTCGCTGGTTGCGGACCGCGCGGCATCGGGAAGGTGCAGGAACGCGGCGATCCGGTCCCACCCGAAGGTATCGACCGCATAAGCCAGCGCTGCCGCGATCAGCAGGCCGAGTGCGCCCGTAGCCGCAATGAAGCCGCGCGCGCCGAAGCGGCGGCGCGGTTCTTCCGCCATCCACGGTTTCATCGGCTGGGGCGCTTCGGGTTCCGGTGCAGCGACGACGATGGGCTCGGGTTGCAACTGGCGCTGCGGCACGCGTTGGGGTGCATCGAGCATGTAATCCGGCTCCGCCGCGGGAAGCGGCGGCCGCGCGGCAAGCGCAGCGAGCACGTGGCGCTGCTCGACGACGACCCCGCCCTCGAACATCGCCTCCAGAAGCGCAGCGCCGGCGATCTGCTTCAGAACGCGCGGATTGCCCGAGACCGCCTCGACGATCGCTTCCTGCGCGGCGACCGTGAACAGATCCGGCCGGCCCGCAGCGGCAGACGCATCAACGAGGAAGTCCGCGATCTCGCTGCCTGCCATCGGCGCCAGCCTTACGAGCCGCCCCGGCTTGCCGATCCGCGAAGAGTCGAGCGCGGCAAGCACGGGGGTGACACGGTGCTGGGCGGCCTTGGCAAGCACGGCATCCAGCACGCGCGGCGCGGCGGCATCGGCCTCGTCGACGAAGATCGCATCGAGATTGGTGAAATCGGCCTGCGCGACGAGCGCGGGACCGGCAAAGCTCGCCGCCGACACGCCGCGCGCGGCAAGCTCTCGCGCTGCCGCAGCAAGCAGCTGCGATTTGCCCATGCCCGCAGCGCCCGTGAGCGTTACAGCCTCGCACGCCAGCACGGCGTCCACGATCTCCGAGAGTGCCGTCTCGAAGGCATGATGCAGATAGAGTTGCCCATGCGGTTCCTGCCGGAACAGCACATGCTTCAAACCGAAATGCCGAAGAACGTCCATGAAGATCCGTCGCGTCGGAGTGCCGATGAAAGAGAAACGCCTACAGACCCGATAAGGCGCATGTGCCGTAGTGCGCGGTGAGCGTCAACGTCATGACGTCACGAAACGCGCCGATTCATCGCATGGGCGACAGGGTTCGACCGCCCATCGCACCCGCACCGGGATGCAAACCGCTACTTTGGAAGAACCTGCCGCCATGCCGTCACCGCGACCGATGCGAACAACCCGGCCAGCGCATAAGGATCATCCGCCGCAAACTGGATTGCGGCCTTGCGATCGTCGAAGTCGATGATGAGCAGCGAGCCGATCGGCCGCCCTTCTTCATCGAGCAGCGGCCCGGCGACGAGCAGACGATCGCCGACGCGCTCCAGATGTTCGAGGTGCGCGGGCCGCGTTGCGGTGCGCAGGTCCCCGCTGGCGGGCTTGTCTATGCAGTGGATCGCGAAAAAAGGCATGATTCCCGTCTAGAACGGAAAGATCAGCGATGAAAGAGCGGTTTGCGCGTCGCCGCCGCAGCGAGACTTTTGGGGTACAGTCCGCTGTGCCGGGGCATCAGCGAGGTGTGCGGGGGACACGCTGCCGCAAGCGATCGGGCACCGCCCCAGCGAAAGCCAGGCGCCCCACATGAAGACGGTGCGCGGCAAACCCGCCATGCTCGTTGACACGACGGTCTCCGAGGCCGCAGAGGAAACGCCGGAATTCGCAGGGCTGATCGCGGTGACGGGATTCCTGTTCGCGTTCGTGCTTTCGAAGCTCGGCAGCGGATGAGCGTGGTTGACGGGAACGCCTCCCTCCCCTATAGGCGCCCACTTTCAAGCCACGGCTGAAACTCAAGATTCGAGGACGAAAACGATGTCGCGCGTTTGCGAACTGACCGGTAAGGGCCGCCAAGTGGGTCACAATGTGTCCCACGCCAACAACAAGACCAAGCGGGTGTTCCTGCCGAACCTTCAGAACGTGTCGCTGATTTCCGATACGCTCGGGCGCACCGTTCGCCTGAAGGTTTCGACGCACGGCCTGCGCTCCGTGGAGCACAACGGCGGGCTCGACAACTGGCTGGTGAAGACCCGCGACGAGAAGCTGAGCCTGAAGGCGCGCCGCCTGAAGCGCGACATCAAGAAGAAGCTGAACGCCGCCGCAGCTGCCTGAGCGGGTTCATTTTCGAAGATTTCGAAGGGCCGGTGGAGATGATCCGCCGGCCCTTTTCTATTCGGGGAGCAGCTCGAATTTCAGCAGCAACGTGCGCTGCGCGGCGTTGAAGTTGTCGTCGCTGACGAGATAGATGAACACGCGCCCGTCCTCGCGGCGGATGTCGAGGCCTTCCATGTTGTCGATGCTCGCAGGCGGTCGCAGGCGCACGATTTCTCGGCCCGAGACGGTGGCGCCCTCCCTGATGTCGGCAAGCGGCACCTCGACAAGCGCCATCGCGACGCCGGTGAGCGGCGAGAAGGCGCGGTTCAGAATGATGAGGCGTTCGTCATCAAGCAGCGCCGCATCCGTGGGTGAAAAGTCCGCGGGCGGGCGGTAGCGGAACGCGAGGTTCGCGCGCGTTCCGTCGGGCCGTTTCACGGCACCGATCGCGATGCCGGGCCGATCGCCGCCGCCTGCGGCTTCCTCCGCGATGACGAGCGGCACACCGCCCGGCAGCATCGCCAGCGTTTCGGCGCCGCCGTTCAGCGGCCAGTCCTTCATTTCGGGAAGACGATACACCTGCCGGGCGCGCCATTCCGGCTGTCCGAGCGGAACCACCCACAGGCTGTTCGTCCGCTCGAAGCCGATGAGCGCGTCCGAGCCGCCGGGACTGAGCACGAGCGATTCGGCGTCGCGTGTCGCCTTGTCGCCGGCGGCTCCATCCTGATCGCGCAGCGCGCCGCCTTGAACATTTTCAATGCCCACAAGCTTGCCGTTCCGCTCGACACGGTCAAAGCTGAGAAAGACGCCCGCATCGCCCACGGCGTAGCAGCGATCCGGGCAGCGAAGCGCCGAAAGGCCGCCGAACCACGACACCTCCGACCTCAGGACGATACCGCCCGCGTAGCGGAGACGCCCCTCCCCCATCCGTGCAGCGTCACGCGCATCGAACGGAACGGCCGCACTTTCCACGGCAACCGGCTCAACGGCGGGCGGGGCGGCGTTGCCGCAGGCGGCGACGGCAAGCGCCAGCAAGAAGGGAATACGCATGGAAACGCGCAATAGGCCGCGCGGCGCGCGAACGCAAACGGCGGCCCGCGGACCCAAGGGGCCGCGAGCCGCCGTCAGCGTTGGTACGCGCTTACCAGTAGGGGTTCACACCGTAATGCGAATAGACGCGGGTCTGATAGGCGCGGTCGAGCGCGGTATCCGTGTCCGCGTCGTCGAACGTCGGACCACTTTTCAGCTGATCCTCGGTCACATCGAGCCGGTAGCCATCGACATCCGTGTCATACTTCAATGTCGACCACGGAAGACTGTGGTATTTCTCGCCGAGGCCGAGAAAACCACCGACGGAAACAACCGCGTCGGTCACACGGCCGCCGCGCTTTTCGATCATCAGCGACTTCACGGAACCGATACGCTCGCCGTCGCGGCCATAAACGGCAGTGCCGTCCACCTTCTCCGACGAGATGAGGTCGTGGGTTTCGCTGGTATTGGCTGTCTGCATATTGCTCCTCCTTCTTTTGATCTGTCCAACCAACGAGACGGCATCGCGCGGGTTCCCCCGGAATGCGACGAGTGGCCCCCGGCCCGGCGCGCAGCGAGCGCCCTGCATCAATCGCCCCGTTGACGCGGCGCGCGCAGACGGCATTGTGCGCGCCGAGGAGACAGGTATGCGCATCGGAGTTCCCGGGGTTACAGCAAGGCTGGCAATGATCGCGCTCGCGGGGGGGCTTGTCCTTGCCGGGTGCGAAAAGAAGAAGGACGCGGAAAAGCCCGCCGAAAGCGAGACCGCCGCGTCGCAGCCGGCGCAGACGCCTGCGGCAGCGCCGGCTGCGCGGCTGCCCGAAGGCAATCCGCCACCGCCATCGGAACTGTCGCGCGACGTTCCCGCCATCACGCGCGGCAAGGCGCTCGCCGAGGCGAACTGCACGCGCTGCCACGCCACAGCGCCGGGACAGAAGAGCGCGCACGCCTCCGCGCCATCGTTCGCGACGCTGTTCACGAGCTATCCGCCCGACTACATCGCCGAGGCGTTTGCCGAAGGCGTGTTCGTCGGCCATGGCGACATGCCGGCGTTCGAGTTCTCGCCGGAGCAGATCAACGACCTCGTCGCCTATCTCAAGACGCTCGGCCCTCCCGGCTGATCGCAGACCGCCGGCAGGCGGCGCGCGTCTTCGACGCCGTCGGCAAGACGTTTCCGCACCACATCGAGTAGCGCCTTGCCTGCCATGCGCGCATCCTCGTCCTGTCCCGGATCAAACAATCCCCCGACATTGATCGCATCGAGCAGCGCCTTCGCCTCGCTGACCCGGCCGGCCAGCGCGAACGCCGCGCATGACCGGCAATTACAACACATTCGATTTGCCGATTGGCTTCTTGCAAGAACGCGCGGCATCGCGCCGCGAATCCGCGACTCTGGTGTCCAGCATGTTTCGAACTCGTCACCCCTCTCGGGGTGACGCCTCCTCAGGCAACCGCTGAAAGCGCCTCTTCGGCGGGAAGCAGCGATTCCTTCACTCCCCAGTTGCGGCGGATCAGTGCCAGCGTTTCAGGCGTGACGTTGATCCGCATCGCGGCGATCGATTCCGTGCCATCCTTGCGCGGCAGACCGAGCAGCTCGATGTCCCAGCCCACCGACAGGATCGTGGGCACCCAGCTCGAATGCGTGACGAAGATCAACTGCTTGATATCCCGCATCAGCGCGAATTCGATCGCGGCGACGGTGATGTTCTTGCGGCCCGTCCACTGCGCGAGCTTGTCCTTGACGTTGGGATTGGCGCACAGGCGCGTCATTTCCCACGCGGTGTCGTCCGCCGGGACCGGGCTCTGCACCATGTCGGCGAAATGCTCCGCCATCAACGTCGGCACCGAACAGGGCAGAAGGCGGATCGAAGCGACGTGGTTGCCCTCCGCATCGACATCGATGATGTAGATGGCGTCGTCGGTGTCGTACTGGTCGATTTCCTTGTCGCCGACGACCGGAATATCCCACTTCAGCCAGTCCACGAACACGCGCTTGCGGTCCTGGTGCATCTGATCGATGAGCGCCCGATATTGCGACTTGTTCTTCGCCGTTATGAACTTGATCATAGCCCCCTCACGAAACACCGCGCCGAACAGCGCACCAGCAGTATTTCCTTCTTAACTCAAAAATATGCATGGTTACTATCCCGGTAACTACCGGGGACGGCAAACCTGTTTCACCTTTGAGGCAATTTTGAGTCATGGGCCCCTGAGTGCGGCGCTCAGCTCAGGATATCCGCGAAACTGAGCTGGCCATTCCATAGGACACGGGCGAGCAGCTGCTGGCGGGTCGCGACGCCGTAGCGGCGCTTGGCGATCTCGATATACTCGTTGCAGGTTTTGGGGCTGATGCCGAGCAGACGGCCCATCGTCGCGTCGCTCTTGCCGCGCGCATACAGCACGATGCAATCGAGCTGCCGCGGTGTCAGCGCTGCCGCCGGGGGCAACAGGATCGGCTCGTGTGCGCTGATGCGGCGGGCGGCTTCGAACGCGAACCAGCCCACAGACTGCGCTGCGGCCGCGCTGCGGTGGTCGTTCCCGTGTTCGCGGCGTGTCGCGAAGGAACAAAGGCCGACGGTCGTGCCGCCCTTGGGCATGGGAACGGTAAAGCCGTCGAGCAGACCTTCGTCCCGCGCGAGGCGCATCACGTCGCGCTGGCGCTCGCTCAGCACCACCATGTCGGGAATATGCGTCCACGGAAAGCCGGCGACCGCGATCTCACAGGCCGCGAACACGGGGTCATCCACCCAGTACGCGCGGTCGCGAACCACTTCGACCCACGCACCCGGATAGGTGGTGAGCTGCACGGTTTCGGCGGGCACGCTGTTCTGCCGCGGCGAATGCAGCAATGCGAAGCAATCGAAGCCGAGTTCTTCGGTGATGGCTTGTGTAAGATCGGTCAGGGTCAGCAGGTCGTCGGCCTTCTTGGCCTTGTCCACGAACGCCTGCACTTTTTTAAACAACATTTACGCGTCCCCTTGCGGTGACGACCCCTTGCACTCCCGCAACCCATGATTCGGATAAAAATCTATCCGGCATCGGCACTTAGACGCAAATGCTGAGGCGAGTGTTAACGCCGTGCCGCAAAAAATTCGCGCAGCAGCGCCGCTGAGGGCGAGGCGGAAATGTCGGGGTAAACCTCCGGCCGGTGATGGCAGGAGGGCGCCGAGAAGATGCGCGGGCCATGCTCGACGCCGCCGCTCTTGGGATCGGACGCGCCATAATAGAGCCGCCGGATGCGCGCCGCGCTGATCGCCGCCGCGCACATCGGGCACGGCTCCAGCGTGACATAGAGGTCACATCCGGCGAGCCTTTCGGAGCCGAGACGTGCCGCCGCGGCGCGGATCACCAGCATCTCGGCGTGCGCGGTGGGATCGGAAAGCTCACGCGTCCGGTTGCCGTCTGCCGCGAGCACGGTTCCGTCCGCATCGACGATCACCGCGCCCACCGGCACCTCGCCGCGCGCCGCCGCCGCCCGCGCCGCGCCAAGCGCCACGCTCATCGGGCCTTCCTGCCCCGGATTCGCTTCGTACTTGATGCCCATGCCGATGCTGCATAGAGCATCGCAACGCAGCGGTCATCGGGCCGTTCAGCGCCTCTCAGGGAGGCGTGTCAGGGGGGAATATGCTCTCGTCGTTTCAGGACGTGACAGGCGGCAGTGAGATTTCGGCGGATGTCTGCGTGGTCGGCGCGGGTGCCGCAGGGCAGACGGTGGCGAAGGCGCTCGCCGACAAGGGCCGCAATGTTCTGCTGCTCGAATCGGGTGGGCTTGATTTCGACGAGACCGTGCAGCAGCTCAATCGCGCCGCGAACACCGGTGTTCCTTATTACGACCTTTACCGCGCGCGGCTGCGTTTCTTCGGCGGCACCACGGCGATCTGGGGCGGCCGCACCTGCCGGCTCGACTCGATCGACTTCGAAAAGCGCCCCTGGGTGGAGCATTCCGGCTGGCCGTTCGGCCCCGAAGCACTCGCGCCGTTCTACGACTTGGCGGAAGCGCGGCTCGGCCTCATCAGCGACTACCGAAGCGCGCACGTGCTCGACCGGATGCACGGCATCCCCGAGCTGAACCGCGACGAGATCGACGCCTCCTACTGGCAGTTCGATCATCACATCGACCGCTTCACCGCCGCCTATCGCGACGACGTGCTGAAACATCCGCGCATCACCGTGATGACCGGCGCGACGGTGACGGAAGTGGTGCTGCACGGCGACGGCAACACCGTCGAGCGGCTCGACGTCGCCAATCTTTCCGGCAAGCGCGGAAGCGTGAAGGCGAAGCAGTACGTGATCGCGTGCGGCGGCATCGAGAACGCGCGCCTGCTGCTCGCCTCGCGCTCGGTGCGCCCGGCGGGTGTCGGCAACGATACCGACTGGGTCGGCCGCAGCTTCATGGAGCATGTGCACTGCCGCGGCGGCGAGATCGTTGCGGACAAGCCCATCTCCGCCCTCGCCTTCGGCAAGTCGTTCCGTTTCCACGGCAGTCGCTTCGCCGCGGCGCTGCGCCCGGGCGTACCCGTGCAGCGCAGCGAAGGCGTGCTCAATGCCAGCTTCACGATCAACGTGCGCAAGCCGCCGGGGCGCCCGATGGGCGCGTTCATGCAGGGCTTCAACTTCATGCGCCACTCGATGGCGGTGCCGAACAAGTTCTGGCGCAAGAGCTGGTACGCCCTGAAGCACACCGGCACGCGCTTCCAGGAGTGGATCGACCCGTATCGCCCGTGGATGCTGACGAAAACCAGCGACCGGCGCATCTATGCGGTCGTGCGCAGCGAGCAGGCGCCGAACCGCGACAGCCGTGTGATGCTGAATTTGGACGAAACGGACGCGCTCGGCATGCCGCGCGCTGAACTGCACTGGGCGCTGAGCGAGATCGACAAGCGTAGCGTGAAATCAACGATGCTGGCGCTCGACCGGGAATTCCGGCGGCTCGGCGTCGGTCGGGTGGAGCCGATGGCATGGCTCGACGATCCGGCGAACCCGTGGGAATTCGATCCGCTGATCTCCAAGAACCCGATCGGCGGTTATCACCACATGGGAACGACACGCATGGCGGAGCCTGCCGAAGGCGTGTGCGACGGCGATGCCCGCGTCCACGGCGTAGACAATCTCTACATGGCGGGGAGTTCGCTGTTTCCCACGGGCGGCTGGGCGAACCCGACGCTCACCATTCTCGCCCTGTCATTCAAGCTGGCGGACCACCTGTCGCGCAAAGCTTAGGCGCCCCGGCGGAGGGGGATTCCACCGGGGCGCGCGACGGTAAGTTCAACTGTTACTGGTTGGTCTTACCGTCGTCTCCGGCCGGCTCGATATCGACCGTCGGAACATCAATCGTGGTCTCCTCGGTACCTACATCAATATCGCCGGTTTCGAGCTGAACCTCGGGGATCTCGCCGCCCGAAACGCTCACCTCCGGCGTCTTGAGATCGCCGCTGGCATCGACGTTGAACAAGCCTAGCGCATAGCCGACCACGGCCAGCAGCACGATGACGGCAACGACGATGACTATAGTGCGACTGCCTTTATCCACGGCTGGTCTCCCTGTTGTTTTCACTAAGCCGCCAACGCGCGGATCGCGCGTTTGGTTTCATCAATGGTTTCACTGCTGATATGATTTTCGGCAGCGTTCTCTTGCAACCGCGCCTCGCATCGTCCAATGCGCGTCGCGTTCGAACCCGAGAGCAGGAAGCCCGAAACCGATGACTGAGGCCCCCACCGCGAAGCCCTGGATCAGCGCCATCGAGGCCTACGTGCCGGGCCGCGCCAAAGCCGCGCCGGGCGTGACGCTGGTCAAGCTTTCTTCGAACGAGAACCCTCGCGGCGCGAGCCCGAAGGCGATCGAGGCGATGCGCGCCGTCGTCGGCAAGGCGAACCGCTACCCGGACGCCAGCAGCCACGACCTGCGCGAGGCGATCGCCGCCCTGCACGGCCTCGAGGCGGACCGCATCGTCTGCGGCACCGGCTCCGACGAGATTCTGCAGTGCATCGCCCTCGCCTACGCAGGGCCGGGCGACGAGGTGCTCTACGTGCGCCACGGCTTCATGGTCTATCCGATTGCCGCCGAGCGCGCGGGCGCGACGCCGGTCGCGGCGCCGGACACCGACTATACGGCGGATGTCGATGCACTGCTCGCAGCCGTCACCGAGCGGACGAAAATCGTCTATCTCGCCAACCCCAACAATCCCACGGGTACGCTGATCGCGCAGAGCGAGGTGGAACGCCTGCACGCGGGGCTGCCGCCGCATGTGCTGCTCGTGATCGATTCCGCTTACGCCGAATATGTCGAGGAGCCGGGCTACGACGACGGCACCGCGCTGGCGCGCGTGCACCCGAACGTCGTGATGGCGCGCACCTTCTCCAAGATCTATGGGCTCGCCGCCGAACGCATCGGCTGGGCTTATGGCGCGCCGGGCGTGATCGACATGGTGAACCGTATCCGCGGGCCGTTCAACGTGACGAGCGCGGGACAGGCGGGCGCGGTCGCAGCGCTTGCCGATCAGGACTGGGTGGCGAAATGCCGCGCCGACAACGCCCGCAACCGCGCAGCGCTCGTCGAGGCCATCGAGGCGCTCGGCAACAAGGGGCTGCGCGCGGTGCCTTCTGCGGCGAACTTCGTGCTGGTGACGTTCCCGGAAACGGGCGCGCATACGGCGGAGGCGGCAAACGTGTACCTCACCGAGCGTGGCTTCCTGACACGCTGGCTGCCGAACCAGGGCCTCGGCCACGCGCTTCGCATCTCGATCGGCACCGACGAGGAAACACAGGCCGTGATCGGCGCGCTGCGCGCCTTTCTTTCCTGATGTTGCCCTTTTCGCGCGTCGCCATCATCGGGCTCGGGCTGATCGGCTCTTCGCTCGCGCGTTCCGTGCGGCTGCATATGCCGACCGTGCGGCTCGTGGGCTACGACGGCAGCGCCGCTGTTCGCGCGCGTGTCGATGAGCTTGGCCTCGTCGACGATGTCGCGGACACGCCCGGCGCCGCCGTGATCGACGCCGACCTCGTGGTGCTGTGCGTGCCGGTGGGACAGATGGGCGCCGCAATCGAGGAGATGCGCGACGACCTGCCCCAGGGCGCCATCGTCAGCGACGTCGGATCGGTGAAGGCGAGCGTCGCGGCGCTCGCCGGGCTGCTGCCCGAGGGCGTGCACTTCATTCCCGCGCATCCCGTGGCGGGCACCGAGAAATCGGGCCCGGACGCAGGCTTCGCCGAGCTTTTTCATCAGCGCTGGTGCATCCTGACGCCGCTTCCCGGCACCGACGAGACGGCGATCGAGCGCCTTGCCGAGTTCTGGCGACGGCTGGGCAGCAAGGTCGAGACGATGGATGCGCAGCACCACGATCTGGTGCTGGCGGTGACGAGCCACCTGCCCCACCTGATCGCCTATTCGATCGTCGGCACGGCTTCAGACCTTGAAGGCGTGACGCGGTCCGAGGTCATCAAATACTCGGCGGGCGGCTTCCGCGACTTCACGCGCATCGCCGCGTCCGACCCGCAGATGTGGCGCGACGTGTTCCTTGCCAACAAGGACGCGGTGCTCGAGGTGCTGCAGCGCTTTACCGAGGACCTGACCGCGCTTCAGCGCGCGATCCGCTGGGGTGACGGCGACACGCTGTTCAACCTGTTCACGCGCACGCGCGACATCCGCCGCACGATCATCGACGCAGGACAGGACACGGCGGCTCCTGACTTCGGACGGGACCACCGGTAGCGCCTTCGGGTTCGCCGACCGCGACCCCCCCCGCACTATCGCCGGTGAGCGTCATCGTTCGGGCGCGGCGGGCGCGATACTCCGCCGCCGGGGCCGCACCTTCGAGGAGCGCCTTCACGGTGAACGGGCATTCGCTCCTGATCGTGCCCGAAACCGCGATGCGACCGTCGGGGAGCGGCGCGAGCGTGGCGTCGATGTCTGCCAGCGGCTTGCCCATCGCCAGAAGCTGCGCACCTTTCACCTCGATCGTGCCGCCATTTCGCCAGCCGTCGATCGAGGCGATCGGCGTGCGGGCGGTCACGAACAGCGGTACATCGATGCCAAGGCTGACCCCTGCGCGGTCCAGCGTTCCGGCGATTCGCGCCTCGGCCTGAACCGGCAGCGTCGGGGATCGGCCCTGCGGCGCACCACCCGGAGTCTCGCGCAGGTGCAGTTCGAAGTCCGTCGCGTCGAAAGGCCCGCCCGCGAACGGCAGCCACACCTTCGCGGTTTCGAAATGCATCGAGAGGCGTTCAAGCGTGTCCCCCGGCCGCCGGACGCTTGCCAGCATCGCGGGCGCTTCGACATCAAGGCGCATGCCTGCAAGCCGCGCAAGCGCGATCTGCAAGCGCGGCGCCTCGGCCTGGATCACGACGTGGCCCGTACGCCACGGCTGGCGATTGATGACGATCTGCGATGCATGCATGGCAACCGAAAGCTGTCGCGTCTGGCGCTGAACGGCGATGTCGGCGGCGCGCGCCTCGATCCTGTACGGAAAGCCGGTGGTTTCCACGGGCCCGCCCAGCCTCGCCGCGACAACCGCGCCGAATGCCTTCGCCTCGCCCTGCCAGTAGAGCCAATAAGCGACGAGCCCCAGCAGCAGCGGCAGCACCGGCACCCAGAACGGTAGACGATGCATCACGGCACCTCGTTGATGGCAGCGTGCAGCCGCATCTCGAACGTCTTGCGGTCGAGCCCGGCCGGAATCGTCTCGCCGAAGCGCATGGTGATCGTACCGGGCTGCTTCCAGAATCCGCGGCGCGGCCAAAGCGTTCCCGAATCGAGCGCGACAGGAACGACGGGCAGCTTCATCAGCCGGTAGAGCCCCGCCACACCGGGCTTCAGGGGCGGCGCTTCGCCCACGGGCGTGCGCGTGCCTTCGGGGAAAATCACGATCTCGCGGCCTTCAGCGACGGCCTGCTCGGCAACGCGGAGCATCGTGCGCATCGCCGCCGACGACGCATCGCGATCGACCGGGATCGAGCCGTGACGGCGCGCGACCCAGCCCCAGACCGGAATCTGCATCAGTTCCGCCTTCATCACCACGGCGGGCCAGTGGAACAGGCGCGGCGTCGCCATCGTCTCGTAGGCCGCCTGATGCTTCATCGCGACGATCACCGGGCCCTTTGGCGGTTCGCCGACGATCTTCAGCCGCACGCCCGCGATCCGCGACGACGACCACAGGAAGAACGCCGACCAGCGCCGCGCGCCGACGTGCGCACGGCGACGCGAAATCAGCGCATCAAACGCCGCGGCGATAACGAGAAGCGCGCCCACGACGTAGAAGACAAGGGCAAAGGCAATCGAACGCAGGACAACCATCAGGCTTCACCCATCAGCAGCAGCAAACGCCGGAACAGGAATTTGCTGTATTCCAGCGCGAGCAGGCGCGCAGAGAGACGCGCGGGCACCGCATCGGGCACGAGCGTGACGCCCGTGCCGATCCGCGCGCGCGCTTCCGCCGTCGCGCGCTTGATGTGAAATTGCGACGTGACGAGGCGCACGGAGGTGTATTTGTGCTGCTTCACCCACGCGGCCATCTCCGCGCCGTTGCCGCGCGTGTCCGCGGCCTCCTTGCCGAGATCAATGCAGCATTCGAACACGTCCGCGGGCACGTTGAGCTCGACGGCTAGTTCGATCGGCCGCACGCTCGCATCGACGCCCGAGATGAGCAGCCGGTCTGCCTTGCCCGCGCGCAGCAGGTCGACACCGCGCGCGATGCGCCCCGGCCCACCGGTCAGAACGACGATGGCTTCGGTGCGGATGCTGTCCGGCGCGGGTTCGGGCAGGCTGAGCACGAACCAGACGAAACCCGCGATCCACGCGAGCGCAAGCAGCATGGCGGAGCGCACGAGTACCGCGGTCATAGCTGCTGCTTGAGCCTCCGCCCGACCGTGATGCGTACCGTGAGGATCGTGAGCAGCGCCACGAGCAGCGGCACGGCGGCGAGCGCCGTCCAGCCGAGTGGCGACAGGCTGACCTCGCCCGCAAGTCCTCCGCCGAACTGGCCGAGCAGGTTGCCGATGACGAGGATGACCGCAAGCCCCCCGAGCGCCCCGATCACGCCGCCGACAAGGCCCTGAATGGCATAGCGATATTCGAAAAGCGCCGCGACGGTGCGATCCTCGGCTCCCATGATGTGCAGCGTTTCGATCGTCGGGCCGTGCGTGCTGAGCGCCGCGCGGACGGAGAGTGCGACGATCGCCGCTGTGGTGGCAACGACGAGCACGCCGATCGAGACGGCGAGCCATCTGAGCACCTCGACGACGCCCGCAAGCGGACGGAACCACTGGGCGTGCGTGTCGATGCGCGCGGTGGGCGCGTGCGCGCGAACAGCCTCGGCGATCGCCGCCATGTCGCCCGTGCCGCTCTTCCAGCGCGCGTCGATCATCGCGGGCAGCGGCAGGTCCTCGCCGATGTTGCCCGAGCCGAGCCACGGTTCGACGAGCGCGCGAAGCTCCGCGTCGCCGAGCACCACGACATCGGCAAGGTCCGCGCGCGCGCGGAGCATCGCGGCGATGGCGGCGGTCTGCTCGCGCTTCACATCGGGGTTCGGCTCGACGATCTGCACGGTGAAGCTGCGCGAGAGCCCGCCGGTGAGCGCCGCCGCGCCGTTCGAAAGCGCCATGCCCCCTGCAAGCGCTAGCGTCGCGAGGAAGGTCATCATGCCGATGATCCACGGCAGCGCACCGCCCGCCCACCGGCCTTCGGGAAGGAAACGGTAGCGCTGCGCGCGCGGTTGCAGCCAGGCGATCACAGGCTGAGCTCCGCGGGCTCGGCCGCCGGCGGATTGCGCAGCACGCCCATCGGATCGAGCATTTCGCCGCGATCGAGCCGCAGCGTGATCGCCGACGGCACGCGCGACATCAGGTGCAGCGCGTGCGTCGCCACCACAACCGTCGTGCCGAGGCGGTTGAGTTCGTGAAACAGATGCAAAAGCCGTCCCGCCATTTCGGGATCGACGTTGCCGGTGGGCTCGTCGGCAAGCAGGATATCGGGCCGCGCGATCACGGCGCGGGCGATGGCGACGCGCTGCTGCTCGCCCCCCGAAAGCACGGCGGGGCGTGCATCGCGCCGCTCGGCAAGGCCGACCCACGCCATCAACTCATCAACATGCGCCTTTACCTCCGCCTCGTGCACGCCCGCGATGCGCAGCGGCAGCGCGATATTGTCGAAGGCCGTGAGATGCTCGATCAGGCGGAAGTCCTGAAGCACGACGCCGATACGGCGGCGCAGCGCGGGAAGCGCGGTGCGCGGCAGGCTGGTGATATCGCGCCCGAACATGTCGATGCGGCCGCGCGACGGGCGCTGCGCGAGATAGAGCAGGCGCAGCAGCGAGGTCTTGCCCGCCCCCGACGAGCCGACGAGAAACATGAACGCGCCGCTTTCGAGCCGGAAACCGATGTCGCGCAGCACCTCCGCGCCCGTGCCGTAGCGCAGGCCGACATTGTCGAAGCGGACGATGGTGCTCATGGGGTGCTCATCGAAAGGTCACGGCGCGCTGAGCCAGTCCGGCACCGGCAGGCCTTTTTCCGAGAGCCACGCCGGATTGTAGAGGCTGGAGAGGTAACGCAGCCCCGAATCGCAGAGCACGGTGACGATGGTGTGGCCCGGCCCCATCTCAGCAGCGAGCCGCTCGGCGCCGACGACATTGATGCCCGATGAAAGCCCGAGGCTGATCCCCTCTTCGATCAGCAGGTCGTGCATGACGCGGACGCCCTCCTCGTCGCTGACGCGGAACTGCGTGTCGACCGGCGCGCCCTCGATATTCGGCGTAACCCGCCCCTGCCCGATGCCTTCGGCAAGCGATGAACCTTCGGATTCCAGAACGCCGCGCGCAAACCAGGAATACATGGCGGCGCCGTAGGGATCGGTGAGCGCGATGCGGATGTCCGCGTTCTTTGCTTTCAGGCCCATCGCCGTGCCCGCGAGCGTGCCGCCGGTACCGACCGCGCAGGTGAAGCCGTCCACCGCGCCGCCGGTATCCGCCCAGATCTCCTCTGCGGTGGTTTCGATATGCGCCTGCCGGTTCGCGAGATTGTCGAACTGGCCCGCCCAGATCGCGCCGGGCGTTTCCTCGGCGATGCGCCGCGAGCGGTGCTGGAAATGCTCTGGATCGGCATATTTGGTGGGCGGCACGAGCACGAGCTCGGCGCCGAGCGCACGCAGCGTCGCCATCTTTTCGACCGACTGGTTCGAAGGCATGACGATGATCGTGCGATACCCCTTGGCATTCGCCACGACAGCAAGTCCGATGCCGGTGTTCCCCGCCGTGCCTTCGACGACGATGCCGCCGGGTTTCAGGCGCCCTTCGCGCTCCGCGGCCTCGATCATGTAGAGCGCCGCGCGGTCCTTCACCGAGCCGCCGGGATTGAGAAATTCGCACTTGCCGAGGATCGTGCAGCCGGTCCTTTCGGACGGGCCGCGCAGACGGACAAGCGGCGTACCGCCGATAAGCTTCAGGATATCGTGCGCGGGCGCGCGGGAGACGTGACTTGGCATGGTGAATGCAAGGCTTACCGACGCGCGCCGCCCCATGCAATCGCGCCTTCATGACAGGGTGCACGAAAGATCGGCGGCGCATTTCTGCGCCGCCGGCAAAGTCGGTTTGGGGGAACCGCAACGCGAAGGTAAAGACCCCTCCGCGCTTCGAGAATCCAAGCCTAGCGTACGGGCAGGTCAGATTCGTGACGAAAGCGGAAAACTCGTGGCTGAAATTGCCACACTGCTGGTTTAGACCAGAGGGATGATCCGCCCCGTCTTCATATCCGCCTGCATCCTGCTCGCCCTCGGCGGCTGCGACCGCGCGGCGGACGGCGATGGCGACAGCACGCTGCGCATGGCCTTCGTGAACGACGACGGCGCGAGCCTTGTTGCCGACGACGGCCTCGAAAATGCCGCGGCGCGCGCCATGCACATCGGGCTCACGACGCTGGAGCCGAGCGGGCGGGTGGTACCTTCGCTGGCGCTCAGCTGGCGGGTAAGCGACGACGGCCTCACCTACGTGTTCAAGCTGCGCGAGGCCTATTGGGCAGATGGGCGGCGGCTCACCTCCGGCGACGTCGTTGCCGTGATGCGGCGCATCGTCAGCCCCGGCTCGGGGAATCCGCTCCGCGACGAGCTGATGATGATCGAAAATGCCGCGCTGATCACCGCGAACCGACGGCCGGCGCGGATGCTCGGCGTTTCCGATCCACGGCCCGACACGGTGGTGATCACGCTCACCAAGCCCGAACCGGCATTGCTGCAGCTGCTCGCAGACCCGGCGGCGGCGATCGTTCGCGCGGGCAAGGCCCCGCCGGCTTCGGGCGCCTTCATGAAGGCCGACGATACCGGCGAGGCGGAGGGCACGCTGCACCTCGTGAAGAACAGCGCCTATTATGCGGCCGATACGGTCTCGCTTGCCGGGGCCATGCTCTCGCGGGTCGATGCAGAGCGCGCGATCCGGCGTTTCAACGCGGGCGAACTCGATGTCGTGAGCGGTGGTCGTCTTGCCGGGCTCCGCGCGGCACGGACGGCCGTCGATTCGCAGACGCTGCGGCTGGAACCGACCTGGGGACTTTATTTCTACCTGGCACGCACAAGCTCCGGCCCGCTCGCCGACGTGCGTGTGCGCCGCGCACTTGCCATGTCGTTCGATCGCGGCGCGATCCTTTCACGCCTGTTCGGCGTCGCCGGCTTGCAGCCCGCCTATTCCGCGCTGCCGCCGACGCTGCCGGACGCCTACGCCGGAAGCGCGGGCGACTGGGCCGGATGGGCGCCGGACGTGCGCGAAAGCGAGGCGGTGCGGCTGCTCGCGGAAGCCGGCTACACGTTCAACCAGCCGCTGACGCTGTCGGTCGCAATCCCCCACGGCCGCGAACATGCCGACCTGCTTGCCGCGATCAGCAATTCGTGGGGCGCGATCGGCGTGCGCGTGAAGGCCTATGCGCGCGGCACGCTCTCGCACCGGCGCGCGATCGAGAAGGGCGACTTCGATCTTGCCGCCGTCGAGCGCATCGCGCGCGCGCCGGTAGCGGACACGTTCCTTCAGCCGTTCACCTGCGCGGTGCGGCTTGGCGGCTATTGCAACCCCGCGGTTGACCAGCTACTCGCCGACGCGGCCGCCGAGGACGATCCCGGTACGCGCATCCAGCTTCAGCGGCGCGCGAACCGGCTGATTTCCGAGGATGCGCCGCTGATTGCCGTCCTGTCGCCGATCCGCTGGTCGCTGGTATCGCGGCGCGTGACGGGCTGGGAAAACAATGTCGCCGGTGCGCACCCGCTTTCGGGTCTCGCGATGACCGGAACGAAAAAGGAGTAGCACCCGTGGATCCAATCGTCATCGTCGGCGCCAAGCGCACCCCTATGGGCGGCTTTCAGGGCGACTTTTCCGGCCTGACCGCCAGCCAGCTCGGCAGCGCCGCGATCCGCGCCGCGCTTGAGGAAGCCGGCGTTCCGGCCGCCGATATCGATCAGGTGATCATGGGCAACGTGCTCGGCGCGGGCCAGGGTCAGGCCCCGGCGCGTCAGGCGCTGCTCGGCGCGGGGCTTCCCGAAAGCGTCGGCGCGACGACGCTCAACAAGATGTGCGGTTCGGGCATGAAGGCCACGATGGATGCGCACGACATCATCCTTGCCGGTAGCGCCGACATCATGGTCGCGGGCGGCATGGAATCGATGACGAACGCCCCCTACCTGCTGCCGAAGGCGCGCAGCGGATACCGCATGGGCCACGGCGAGGTGAAGGACCACATGTTCCTCGACGGCCTTGAGGACGCCTACGACAAGGGGCGCGCGATGGGCACCTTCGCGGAGGAAACCGCGCGGCACTACCAGTTCACGCGCGAGGCGCAGGACGCTTACGCCGTGCGCTCGACAACACGCGCGCAGGGCGCCATCGCGAACGGCAAGTTCGCGGGCGAGATCGTGCCAGTGACGGTCAGCGGCCGTGGCGGCGACGTGACCGTGAGCATCGACGAGCAGCCCGGCAAGGCGAAGCTCGACAAGATCCCGACGCTGAAACCGGCGTTCGCCAAGGACGGCACGGTGACGGCGGCGAACAGCTCCTCCATCTCCGACGGCGCGGCGGCGCTGGTGCTGATGCGCGAATCGACGGCGAAGGCACGCGGCCTGACGCCGATTGCCCGCATCCTCGGCCATGCGACGCACGCGCAGGCCCCGGCCTGGTTCACGACCGCGCCGGTGTTCGCGATCGAAAAGCTGCTGAAGAAGGTCGGCTGGTCGGCAAATGATGTTGATCGCTATGAGATCAACGAAGCCTTCGCGGTGGTGGCGATGTGCGCGATCCGCGATCTCGGGCTCGACGAGGACAAGGTGAACGTCCACGGCGGCGCCTGCGCGCTCGGCCACCCGATCGGCGCAAGCGGCGCACGCGTTATCGTGACGCTGCTCGGCGCGCTGCGCGACGCGGGGCTCACGAAGGGCGTCGCCAGCCTCTGCATCGGTGGCGGCGAAGCGACGGCACTCGCAGTCGAGCGCCTGAACTAGCGCGACTTCAGCGCTGCATCACAGGAAGCGTATCGAGCGCCCGGTCGATCCGGGCGACGGCCTCGGCATATTCGGTGCTGGAGACGTCGCGGTAGCGATGTTCGAACGTGCTTGTGCCCATCCCCTCGCCGAAACCGAGCGCCGCGAGGGGCAGCAATTCGGGGACACCCGCCGCGAACCGCGACGAGAGCGTTCCGGCCCGCACCGGGCTTGTTGCAGCCTCGCCGAGCCGAAGCCCGGCGCGGTCCGCCGCGAGATCGACGAACGAAAAGCCACTGCCGCCCGCAAGGCTGTCGTCGAGTTCCTTCCACGTGCCGAGCGCGCGCCCAATCGCCGGATCGGCCGCGGCAGCAAGCGCCGCCGACAGCGTGAAGTGCTTGGCAAGATCATCACGCCCCGCCAGCGTCACGGACAGCGTGGCAGGCAGCATGGGGCTGAACGAGGCCTCCCCATCGCGCGCAAGGCGCCCGGCGCGTGGACCGACGACAAGCATCGCGGCTGCCACCATTGCCGCGCGCGCGTGCCTGCGCGCCGCCTCGCCGGTGCGTGGCGCCCCCTTGAACAGCGCGGCATAAACTTCCGGCAGATCGACCGCGCGACCACCCAGACGCTGGTGCGCCGCGACGTACAGCCGGTTGGCGAGGCGCCCATCGATGGCGTCGTCAGAGGGGGCGAGCTTGCTGACCCCCTTGAGCAGTCCCTGCGGGAGATCGAGCACGACATTCGCAGTGCCCTTCCCCGCCTCGAACGCGAGGATCGCCTCTCGCGTCGTGGGGAAGCGCGTGCCGGCACGCATCTCCGCCGCCTTGTGGGCGAGGCCGAGCAGCGGCTCTAGCAGCAGAGCGGGGATCGGCAGCGTGCCGATGTTCGCCGAAATCCGCGGGTAGCCGTAGTCCTCCACCTCGGCGATGCGCACGCCGCCCGTGAGCCATGTGCCGTCCGAAAGGCGGAAGGCGGCCTTCACGGCGAGCGCGTCGTCCGCGACCCGGGGGGACAGGCGAAGCCGGGGCACGCCGTTGGTGAGGACGCGCGCGGCGCCTTCCATGTCCGCGATCGAGGCCGTGACCGGCGAAGGCTCTTCGGCTGCGGCGACCTCGGCCAGCGCGACGGCGAGATTGCGCGCAGCGCGGACATCGGATGCGCTCGGCACGCCGGGCGCAGCGATGCGCTCACCCGTGAGCGCAGCCGCTCCGGCGAACAGGACAAGAGCCAGCAATCCAAGCACGAATCGAATGGGGCCACTCCCGTCAGATACGGCAGCGTTCTACTCGGGGGCCGGGCGCGCTCACAAGCGGCAGATGCCGCACCGGCGACGATCTACAGCGTGGGCGGGCTGAGCGCCGCGTCGCGCAGGCCCCGCCACACGCGGATCGCCTGCACCGATTCGAAGACATCGTGGACGCGCACCATCTGCACGCCCTGCCCGATTGCCGTCATCACCAGCGCGAGCGAGCCGCCGAGACGGCGATCGACGGGCGCTTCGTTCGCAAGCGCGCCGACGATACGCTTGCGACTGGCGCCGAGCAGCACGGGGACGCCGAGGCCGTGGAACAGCGAGAGGCCGTTCAGCACTTCGAGGTTGTGCCGCACGGTCTTGCCGAAGCCGATGCCCGGATCGACGATGATCTTGTCGCGCGCGATACCGGCTGCCACCGCCGCATCGATGCGTATTTCCAGCCAGTCATAAACGTCGAGCAGTGCATCTTCGTACTGCGGATCGCGCTGCATCGTCTCGGGGCCGCCCTGCGTGTGCATGATGACGACGGGGCAGCCGGCGTTTGCGATGGTTTCGAGCGCGCGTTCATCGTGTGTGAGACCGGAGACGTCGTTGACCATGCCCGCGCCGCGCGACAGGGCGTCGGCCATCACCGCGCTCTTGCGCGTGTCGATCGAGACCGCGACACCTGCCTTCGCCAGCCGCTCGATGACGGGCGCGACGCGCGCGATCTCGTCCTGCTCCCACACCTCGGCGGCACCGGGGCGCGTCGATTCGCCGCCGACATCGATGATCGCCGCGCCTTCCGCCGCCATGGCGACGGCAGCAGCGGCGGCCTCTTCATCGGTCGCGTGGCGGCCGCCGTCGGAGAAACTGTCCGGCGTGCGGTTGAGGATCGCCATCACCGAGGGCTCGGAAAAGCGCACCGTGCGCTCGCCGAGCTGGATCGCCGCGCGCGGCGCGGTCAGCCGTGCCCAGAGCGGATGCGTGGTATCGATCTCGGAGACCGGCAGCAGCCGCTGCGACACGCGCTTGCCGCCGCTGCGCTCAATGATCTCGACCGCCGAGAACCAGGTGAGCCCGCCCGCAAGCCGCTGCACCTGCCCGTCGTAGCCGAAGGGCGCATCAACGAAGCCGGTGGGGCGGAAATAGGTTTTCATGGCTCACCTTGCCGGATGACAGAACGGTTATACGTCCCTCGACTTCGCTCGGGATGAAGGGCCTTTGTACCTTGTAAAACGTTCATCATCCCGAGCGAAGTCGAGGGACGCACAGCGCCGGTGTCAGGCCGCGATGTCGCGCCTGTAGGCCTCGCGCACCGTATCGATCGGTTCGAGCGCGCCGCCGCGTTCCATGTGCCAGAAGGTCCAGCCGTTGCACGAAGGCGCACCCTGCGCCGCCGCGCCCATCTGGTGGATCGAGCCGGCGTCGCCGCGGAAGGCGAGACTGCCGTCAGCGCGGACACGCGCTCTGTAGCGGCGTGCCGTGTCGACAAGTTCCTGACCCGGCAGGATGAGCCCGGCCTCGACAAGCGTGCCGAACGCAACGCGCGGCGCCTGCCGCTTGCCACGGGTGATCTGCATGGCGTCGGGCGAAAGTGGCGTCGTTTCCGCGATGCGCTTTTCAGCGACCTCGATATAGGCCTGCTCGCGATCGATGCCGATGAAGCTGCGGCCGAGCCTCTTCGCCATCGCGCCCGTGGTGCCGGAGCCGAGGAACGGATCGAGCACCACGTCGCCGGGGTTCGAGGCCGCCATCATCACGCGATAGAGCAGCGCTTCGGGCTTCTGCGTCGGGTGCGCCTTGACGCCGCCGACCTTGACGCGCTCGCCGCCGGTGCAGATCGGGATCGTCCAGTCCGAGCGCATCTGCACGTCGTCGTTCATCATCTTCAGCGCGTGATAATTGAACGTGTAGCGCGCCTTTTCGGACTTCGAGCACCAGATCATCGTTTCGTGCGCGTTGGTGAAGCGCGTACCCTTGAAGTTCGGCATGGGGTTCGTCTTGCGCCAGACGATGTCGTTCAGGATCCAGTAGCCGAGATCCTGCAGCACCGTGCCGACGCGGAAGATGTTGTGGTAGCTGCCGATCACCCAGATCGTGCCGTCATCCTTCAGGATGCGACGCGCGGCGGAGAGCCAGCGGCAGGTAAAATTGTCGTAGGCGCCGAACGTGTCGAACTTGTCCCAGTCGTTATCGACCGCATCGACACGGCTGCCTTCGGGGCGAAACAGGTCGCCGTTCAGCTGAAGGTTGTAGGGTGGATCGGCGAAGATAAGGTCCACCGACTTTGCCGGCATGGCCTCCATCTCCGCGATGCAATCGCCGAGAATGATGCGCGAGGAGACGCGTGATGCCTCGTCGATGCTGTCCGGTCTGGCCGCCATAATGCCCCCTGTTCGCCCACTTGCTCCAAATGCGCGCGGACCTTGGCCCGGCACGGACTCTTGCGTCAAGAGTCCATGGATTCAAAGAGTTGCAGAGTTAACTTAAGATTCCATTAAACATGAAGTCTTGACCGCAACCCCTTGCGATGGCGCAGATCGGCATACGCCAGCCCTAGTGGGTGTTGCGAAAACGACTCAATGTGCGAATTCGAGCTCGCGCTGCACCGGCGCGAAGCTGCGGCGGTGATGAACGGTGATACCGAAGCGCGTGACCGCTTCCAGATGCGCCCGTGTCGGATAGCCCTTGTTCTCGTGCCAGCCGTAACCCGGGAAGGCGTCGTGAAGCTGAACCATGTAGCGATCACGCGTGACCTTCGCGAGGATCGACGCCGCGGCGATCGACACCGAAAGCGCATCCCCGCCGACGATCGCATCGCAGCGATAGCGCCAGCGCGGGGTGCGGTTGCCATCCACCAGCACATGATCGGGCGAGACCGGCAGCGCCGCGACAGCGCGCGTCATGGCGAGGAAGGTCGCCTGCAGGATGTTGATGCGGTCGATCTCCTCGGGACTCGCCTCGCCGATCCCGATGTGCGCACAACCCATGATGATGTCGAACAGCGCCTCGCGGCGCGCGTGCGACAGTTTCTTGCTGTCGTTGAGCCCCTCCGGGATGCATGCGGGATCGAGGACGACCGCCGCTGCGACAACCGGGCCGGCAAGCGGCCCCCGGCCCGCCTCGTCGACGCCCGCCACAACGCCGCGGCAGCGCGCCTCGTGGCTGTAGTCGGGTCCCTGCACGACCCTCACCGCGCGAGCGGCCATCCGTGGCCGAGCGGCCCGTGCCCGGCGCCGAAGCCCGGCGCCGCCAGGATCGCCTGGCGCACATAATCGCGCGCGCGCCATGCCGCCTGTTCGAGCGGCATCTTCTGCGCAAGACCGACCGCGAGCGCCGAGGCGAGCGTGCAGCCCGTGCCGTGCGTGTGCTTCGTGGCGATGCGGGAATCGACCCATTCCTTGGCGCGGCCCGGCGTCACCAGCCAGTCGCTGATCTGGTCGCCCTTCAGATGCGCGCCCTTCACCAGCACGGCCTTCGCACCAAGCCCGAGGATTGCTTCGCCCGCGTCGCGGGCATCCTCCGGCGAGCGGATTTTCTTGCCCGAAAGCGCCTCCGCCTCGACGATGTTGGGCGTCACCACGTCCGCCATCGGCACAAGCAGCGACGTGAGCGCCTCCACCGCATCCGGGCGCAGCAGGTGGGCGCCGCCCTTCGCGATCATGACCGGATCGAGCACGATCGGCACGGCGACGTCGGTGAGCGCACCGGCGACCGCCTCGATCACCGCCTGGCTGCCGAGCATCCCGATCTTGATCGCATCGGCGCCGATATCGGCGAGCACCGCCTCGATCTGCGCCGCGATCACGCTGACCGGGACGGCGTGCACGTCGTGGACGCCGTTCGTGTCCTGAACCGTGACGGCCGTAATCGCGGTCGCGGCATAGCCGCCGAGCATCGCGATCGTCTTGATATCGGCCTGAATGCCGGCACCGCCGCCGGAATCAGACCCCGCGATGACGAGGACGCGTGCCTGCTGGGGCCTGGTCATGCAGCCTTTGCCACGGCTTCGCAGATTTCATCGACGACGCGTTCGACGAGGCCCATGTCCTCGCCCTCCGCCATCACGCGGATGAGCGGTTCCGTCCCCGACTTGCGGATGACGAGCCGGCCCGTGCCGCAGAGACGCGCCTCGGCGGCGGCTATGACGCCCTTCACGCTATCGGTGTCGAGCGGCTGGCCGCCGTTGAAGCGTACGTTCTTGAGGAGCTGCGGCAGCGGTTCGAACAGCGTGAGCACTTCGGACGCCGGCCTGCCGTCTTCCACCAGCACGGCGAGCACCTGGAGCGCTGCAACGAGCCCGTCGCCGGTCGTCGAGTAATCCGAAAGGATGATGTGGCCGGACTGTTCGCCGCCCACGTTGAAGCCCTTGGCGCGCATCGCTTCGAGCACGTAGCGGTCGCCGACCTTGGCGCGCTCCAGAGCGAGGCCAAGCCCGCCGAGATAGCGTTCAAGGCCGAGGTTCGACATCACCGTCGCGACGAGCCCGCCGCCCTTGAGACGCCCGGCGGCGTGCCAGCTGCGCGTGACAAGTGCCATCAGCTGGTCGCCGTCCACGATCTGCCCGCGCTCATCGACGATGATGAGCCGGTCGGCATCGCCATCGAGCGCGATGCCGATGTGCGCGCCGCTCTCGACCACCTTTTTCTGGAGCGCCGCGGGCTTCGTGGAGCCGACATCGTCGTTGATGTTGAAGCCGTTGGGATTGACGCCGATCACCTCGACATCGGCGCCGAGCTCCCAGAGCGCGCTCGGTGCGACATTGTACGCCGCGCCGTTTGCGCAATCGACGACGAGCTTCAGCCCATCGAGGCGCAGGTGATCCGGGAAGGTCGATTTCGCGAAGTGGATGTAGCGCCCGCGCGCGTCCTCGATCTTCTTGGCGCGACCGATGTGCTCGGGAGCCGCGAGTTTCGGCTCGGCTTCGAGCAGCGCCTCGATCTCAAGCTCGTCCGCATCCGACAGCTTGTAGCCGTCCGGCCCGAACAGCTTGATGCCGTTGTCCTGGTAGGCATTGTGGCTCGCCGAGATCATGACGCCGAGATCGGCGCGCATCGAGCGCGTGAGCATCGCGACCGCCGGGGTCGGCACCGGGCCCACCATCACGACATCCATGCCGACGCTGGTGAAACCCGCGATCAGCGCCGATTCCATCATGTAGCCCGAAAGCCGCGTGTCCTTGCCGATGACGACGCGGTGCTTGTGGTCACCGCGCAGGAACTTCGCGCCCGCCGCCTGGCCGACGCGCATCGCGATCTCCGGCGTCATCGGTACGGTGTTGGTGAGCCCCCTGATCCCATCGGTGCCGAAATAGCGCCGGCCCATAATCGTCCTCTCCAGCCCCGGCGTGTCTTGCACACGCGCCTATAACAGGCTCTTTATGCCGCAAAATTGTTAAAATGAAGGGCGGGCCGCACGGAATGATCGAAGCAATGGGTCGTTTTATCGACCAGCTCTCTGCATTCGTCTTCACGAAAGTGCCCTTTTTCGGCACCGAGATCGAGCTCGTCGTCCTGGCGCTCGCGTCCGCGATGTTCTTTTTTACGCTGTGGCTGGGCGTTCCCCAGCTACGCGGCGTTGCCATCGGCCTCCAGCTGGTCCGCGGCCGCCATGCCGACGACAGCGCGCCGGGAACGGTGAGCCAGTTTCAGGCGCTGTCGACGGCGCTCTCAGGCACGATCGGGCTCGGCAACATCGGCGGCGTCGCCATCGCCATCGCGCTTGGCGGGCCCGGCGCGGCCTTCTGGATGTTCGTGATCGGCTTTTTCGCGATGGCGCTGAAGGCCGCCGAAGTGACGCTCGGCCTGATGTACCGCGAGTTCAGCGCTTCGGGCGAAGTGCGCGGCGGGCCGATGTATACGCTGAAAAACGGGCTCGCACGTATCGGCCTGCCGAACACCGGCCGGAAGCTCGGCGGCCTCTATGCCTTCTTCGCACTCGGCGGTGCATTGCCGCTGATCCAGGTCAACCAGAGCTTCAGCCAGCTGACGGTGATTACCGGCATCGAGAGCACGCCGGGTAACGGGCTCGTCTACGGGCTCATCCTCACGATTGCGGTTGGCATCGTTATCATCGGCGGGGTGCGGTCGATCGCAACGGTCGCCGCGCGGCTCGTCCCCGTGATGTGCTTCGTCTATCTGGGCGGCGGCGCGGTCATTCTCGCCGCAAACGCAGGCGCGATTCCCGGCGCCTTCGCAACCATCGTGAGCGCCGCGTTTTCGCCCGACGCCGTTGCAGGCGGCATACTCGGCAGCTTCGTCGTCGGAATGCGCCGCGCCGTCTTCTCCTGCGAGGCGGGCGTCGGCACAGCGGTCATCGCCCATAGCGCGGCGAAAACGCACCACCCGGCATCGGAAGGCATGGTGGCGCTGATCGAACCCCTGCTCGACACGATGATCGTCTGCACGATGACCGCGCTCATCATCGTCGTCACGGGCGTTTACAACGACGGCTACACGGACATCGCCATGACCTCCGCTGCGTTCGGCACCGTGACGGCATGGTTCCCCTATGTGCTGTCGGTCGCCGTGCTGCTCTTTGCGTTCTCCACGCTGATTTCGTGGGGATATTACGGGCTCCAGGCATGGGGCTACCTGTTCGGCCACAGCCGCACGAGCGAACTCGCCTTCAAGCTTTTCTATTGCCTCCTGCAACCGTTGGGCGCCGTCCTTTCCCCCGGCAAGGTGGTGGACCTTATTGACAGCCTGTTCTTCCTGATGGTGCTGCCGAACCTGATCGGGCTTGCGCTGCTGGCCGTACCCGTGAGACGCGAGGTGAGCGGCTTCCTTGCCAGCGTGAAGGCCGGCACGATTTACGGAAAGGGTATCGACGATGAAACGGCGCAACCTCGGCACGACTGACGTTTCCGCGATCGGGCTCGGCTGCATGGGGATCGCCGGGGTTGGCGGCATGGCCATGTACGGCGAGGTGGACATCGACGAGGCGGTCCGCACCATCCACCGTGCGCTCGAGATCGGCGTCGACTTCCTCGATACCGCTGAGGTCTACGGCCCCTACAAGAACGAGGAATTCCTTGGAGAGGCGCTGAAGGGCAAGCGCGACAAGGCGTTCATCGCCACCAAGTTCGGCTTCAAGATTGTCGATGGGCGTGTGCGGGGAACCGACAGCCGGCCCGAGACCATCCGCGCCGTTTGCGAGTCGAGCCTCAAGCGCCTGCAGACCGACGTGATCGACCTGTTCTACCAGCACCGCGTCGACCCGGACGTGCCGATCGAAGACGTCGTCGGCACGATGGCGGACCTGCAGGCCCAAGGCAAAATCCGCTTTATCGGTCTTTCCGAAGCCGGTGTCGGCACGCTGGAACGCGCCGCCGCCACGCACCGGATCGACGCGCTGCAATCGGAATATTCGCTGTGGGAGCGGGAGATCGAAAACGACATCCTGCCAGCCTGCCGCAAACACGGCATCGCCCTGGTGCCCTATTCGCCGCTCGGGCGCGGGTTCCTGACCGGCGAGGTGAAGCGGGCGGAAGACTATCCCGAAACGGATTATCGCCGGAAAGACCCCCGCTATCAGGGTGCGAACTTCGACGCGAACATGGAACTCGTCGCCACCGCGAAGCGCATCGCGGACGCGCACGGCGGGACACCCGCGCAGGTCGCGCTTGCGTGGCTGCTCGCGCAGGGGCCGGACATTATTCCGATCCCGGGCACGAAGAAGGTGAAGCGGCTGGAAGAAAACGCCGCTGCCACCGAGCTCGCCCTCTCCGCCGCGGACGTCACCGCACTGAACGCCGCCGCGCCCGTGGGCGGCACGGCAGGCGAACGCTACGATACGCCGGCCAAGCTGGCGATGCTGCGAATTTAGAGCGCGCTGCATGAAATCTGACGTAGGACGCGCGCTCTATCTCTTTATTGTCGCATCGTTGGGTGCGGAAAACCGGTTCCCACTTTTCCGCACGATGCTCTAGCGTTTCGGCGCCATCTTCGCGACGCGTCTGAACACATAGCGCGGGGCTAACCGCTTCAGCCAGAGCGCCTGCATCTCAAGGCCCCTGCCCACAGGTATCTCGGGCTTGCCCGCGCGCAGGCCGGCGAGAATCTCGTCGGCCGCCTCTGCAGCGGTGATGCCGTGGCCGACCGGGTCTTCCTTCGGGCCGAAGCGCTTGCCGTGGCCATCGAGCGCGTTTTCAGCGATGTTCGTCTGCACGAAACCGGGTGTGACCACGGTAACGCGAAGGCCGTGCTGGGCGATTTCGGCGCGCAGCGCATCCGAAAAGCCGACGAGCGCGTGCTTCGCAGCGCAGTAGCCGGTGCGCATCGGCGCCCCGATCTTGCCCGCAACGCTGGCGATCTGGACGAAATGTCCCTGCCCCCGCGCCACCATTTTCGGCAGCACGAACTGGGTGAGCCGGAGCGGCGCGAAGAAATCGACCTCCATGATCTGCCGGTAGACACCGAAATCGGTATCGAGCGCCATCGAACGCTGCGAGATGCCCGCATTGTTGACGAGGACATCGATCGCGCCGCGCCAAGCCCACGCGCGGTCGACGATGCCCGGCAATGCGGCATAGTCGGTCGCCTCGAACGGCAGGGCGAAGCGTTCGCCTTCAAGCCGCCGCGCAACGTCTGCGAGCGCGGCTTCCCGCCGCCCCGAGAGGATGATCTGCGCTCCCGCCCTGCTGAACGCCTCGGCGAGCGCGGCGCCGATGCCCGACGACGCCCCCGTGATCCACACGGTCTTGCCAGTCAGTTCCACAGCATCGCGCCAGTCGATTTGCCGATGACGAGCGGGTGCGTCATGACGAGAATGACATAGAGCGCGAGGCCCATCACGATCGGCAGCACGCCCGGCCAGACCCGCGCCCAGCCAAGCCGCCCGGACAGCTGCGCGCCAAGCGGCCAGTAGCTGGTGTGCGCTGCATAGGCCGCCCACGCTTCGCCCAGCTGCATGGCCTTCTTGCCATCCTGAAACCAAGCGCCGACGAGCGCCAGTATGCCGATGCCACCGGCAAGGATCAGCGTTTCGAGGCGGCCGGTCGAGGCGACATGCACAATAGCCCAGAGGCCGAACGCCCACATCATCGGATGCCGCGTAATGCCCATCACGCCCTTGGGCTCGGTCCCTTTCGAAAGCACCTTCCCCGCCTCCACCATCGCCGGATTGGGCGCGAGAAACGATCCCACGAAGAGGATGCTGGCGACGAGCATCAGGAGCCAGCCGACATGCACCACCCACAGGGGCGGCACCCAGAGCTGAACCGTGGGCGCGGCGCGGTAGGCGAGCACCGCCCAGATCAATGTCGCGAAGGCAACGAGCGAATAGAGACCGAGAAAGCCCTTCTCGCCGATCCTTGCGACGAGCGGTGCGCGAAGGGGGTGGGACAGGATGAAATGGGTAAGCACAAACAACGCAACGGCGATTGCAAGCTCGGCCATTTCCCGGCCCTCCCCTTCTCCTAGCGGCTATACTGTTTGGGCAGTGTATCCTGTTTCAGCGGATTGTAACGATCCCGTAATTTCGTCTGCCGTGATACGAGCGGCATTTCGCGACCATCGATGAACAGCGCTGTCGGCGCCGACGCAAGCTCGATGGGATCGCCCGACCAGACGACGACGTCCGCGCGCTTGCCGGGTTCGAGCGTGCCAAGCTCACCGCCGAGGCCGAAGATTTCAGCCGGGTTGCGTGTGAGCGCGGCAAGCGCTTCTGCGTGGCTGACCTGAACGCCGCCCGGAATCCGGCCCTGCGCGACAAGATTGCCCGCCTGCTGCGGAATGAGCCGCACCTGATGGTTGAGATCGCGGCCGATCGGCACGATCGCGACCTTCACGCCCGCACGGATCATGCGCCCGACGTTCGACTGCGTTGCTGCAAGCGCTTCGAAGCTCTCAGGAAGATTGGGCGCGACCGATGCCAGCACGGGAACCCCTGCCGCCGCGATCTTGTCCGCCACCGTCCAGCCCTCGGCGGCACCGGCGAGGATGAGCCGCAGGCGCGGGTATGCTTTCTTGAGAGCAAGCACGTTCACGATGTCGCTGGCGCGGTTGACGCTGACGACCGCCGGAACCTCGCCGCTGATGACCTTCGCAAGCGCGGCGGCATCGGCCCGTTTCAGCAGTGAACCACGATCGCGGCCGTAGCCATAGCCCGCAGGGTTGCGCGCGTAAGCTGCCGCTTCGGCGAACGCGTCGGCAAGACGCGCGAACAATGCGCCGCGCGAGCCGCCCGCGAGCCGCGCGCCGTCCTCGCCCATCACGATATACTGGAAAGCCTGCTGCCGGGTGATCGGCGTTCCCTCGCCGAGCGACAGCACGAGGCCCTGCCCGCCGAAGATGTCGTTGCCCGCGTCCGGCATCACGGCGGCACGTGTGACGCCTTCGATGCGGGTAACGGCGATGGCGGTGGTGAGCGGGTTCACCGCGGGCGCGATGTCGATCGCGGCCGCATAAGGCGCGGAGGTGGCCTGGATGTCGTTGGTGCCCGAGACCGCATCGACCTCGACGATGCCCACGCGCGAGTAGCCCGCGAACAGACCCGGTGTCACCCAGCCGCCGCCGGCATCGACAACGCGCGCGTCCGCCGGGACGGCGACGTTCGATCCGACCGAGACTATGCGTCCATCACGGATGACGACGGTGCCGTTCTCGATGGGTTCGGCGCGCGCGATGGTGGCGACCTTGCCGTTCACGATGGCGATGGTTTCCGCGAACGCAGGCGTCGCGATCGTCAGCGCGAGGAGCGAGAGCAGACGCTTCATTTCGGGTCTCCTTCACCGGGCTGGCCAAGCTCGAAATCGCTGACCGGGCGCATCCGCGACAGCGCATCGAACATCAGCGCACCATCGATCCAGACCTTCTCGGCCTTTGCATAAACCGAGAGCGGATCACCGTTCCAGAGCACGACGTCGGCGCGCTTGCCGGGCGCGAGGCTGCCGATTTCCTTGTCGAGGCCAAGCGCCTTCGCGGCGTTGATGCCGATCCATGTCCACGCCGCTTCGGGCTTGATGTCGAGCCCCGCACGGTTGCCGTCCGCAAGCGCCTTCGCGGTTTCCTGATTGAGCCGCTGGATACCGAGATCGTCGTCCGAATGCGTGACCGCGCAGCCGCCCGCCGCATGAACGAAGGGCAGGTTCTCGCGGATGCCGTCGTAGGCTTCCATCTTGAACCCCCACCAGTCCGCCCACATCGCGGCGCAGGTGCCGTTCGCCTTCAGAAGATCGGCGATCTTGTAGGCTTCGACAGCGTGGTGGAAGGTGGTGACCTTGTAGCCGAACTCCTTCGCCATATCGAGCACGAGCGCCATTTCGTCGGCGCGGTAGCAGTGGTTCTGCACAAGGATTTCGCCGTCGAGCACGCCG
Source organism: Sphingosinicella sp. (assembly GCF_013911755.1). Lineage (GTDB taxonomy): Bacteria > Pseudomonadota > Alphaproteobacteria > Sphingomonadales > Sphingomonadaceae > Sphingosinicella. Next base: position 130,736 of record NZ_JACESP010000001.1, on the reverse strand, counting down.
CGCAGCGTGTCCATCGCGATGTCGCGCGCGGGCACGTCCTTCAGCGCGGCGGTGCCCGCCTTCACCTTGCCTTCGTATTCATCCCACTTGCGATCATATTCCTGCGCCTTCGCCCACGTCGCACGGTCCACCGCGATGTTGCCCATGCGGCTTCCCGGCTTCTGGTTGCGGCTGCCGTAGACGCGCTTCGGGTTTTCGCCGCACGCCATCTTGAGCGTGTAGGGCGCGCCCGGAAACTTCATTTCCTGCACCGTGCGACCCGGCACGTTGCGCAGGGAAACGCCGCGCCCGCCGAACAAATTCGCCGAACCGGGAAGGATATGCAGCGTGGTGATCCCGCCCGCCAGCGCACGCGTGAAGCCGGGGTCCTGCGGCCAGACGCCGTGTTCGGCCCAGACGTCCGCCGTGTTCGCGCCGGTGACCTCGTTGCCGTCCTGATGTGCTTCCACCGACGGCGACGGATAGTTGCCGAGGTGGCTGTGAACATCGATGACACCGGGCGTCACCCACTTGCCGGCGCCGTCGATCACCGTGACGCCTTCGGGCGCCGCCACGCTCTGGCCGATGGCGGCGACCTTGCCGTCTACGAGCAGCACTTCGCCGCCGATGATCTTGCCGCCAGCGCCATCATAGATGTTGACGCCGCGGATCAGCGTCGGCTGCGATGCATAAGGCTTGTAGACCGAAGGGAACGGATTCTTGTCGATCACCGGCAGATCGCGGGTGGGCTTGCCGGCTGCGGTTTTTGGCCCCTCCTGCTGACCAGCGCAGGCGGAAAGCAGCGCCGCCGATGCAAGCGCAAAAACCAGACTCTTCATGAACGCGTCTCCGCTGCCGTATTGATCCCCGCCGCCTGCGGCTCGCCGATCTCGGCGACGCCCGCCAGCGCGCCATCGTCCTTCAGCGTATCGAGATGCATCAGGCGCCGGATCAGCGGCGAGATGACGAGCACGCCGACGCCGACCGCAATGGCGACCCAGCCGACATTCGAATAGACGCCGAGCACGACCTCCTTCGCTGCGCCCTCGCCCGTGCCGTGCTCCGCCCCGGTCGCCGCCGCGATCAGCCCTGCCGCGAAATTGCCCGCCGCCGAGGCGAAGAACCATGCGCCCATGATGAGGCTTGCCATGTGCGCGGGCGCGAGCCGGTTCATCGCGCTGAGTCCCACGGGCGAAAGGCATAGCTCGCCGGTCGTGTGCAGCAGGTAGATGAGGAAGATGAAAATGACCGGCGTCGGATTGCCGGTGCCCGCCGCATAGGCACCCGCCACGAGGACGAGAAAACCCGCGCCGAGCTGGACGAGCGCAAGGCCGAACTTCGCCGGCGCGGAGGGTTCGAGCCCGCGCCGACCGAGCGCCGTCCACGCCCATGCGAACAGCGGCGCGAGCAGGATGATGTAGATCGGGTTCAGCGACTGGAACAGCGAGGCCGGAACCTCGCCGCCCATGAAACTGCGATCGACATGGCGATCGGCAAAGAGATTGAGCGACGAACCGGCCTGCTCGAACAGCGACCAGAACAGCACCGAGCCGAGGATCAGGAAGATCACCGCGAAAATCCGGTCGCGGTCCTCCGCCGAGAGTTTCACAACCGCCGTGTAGAGCACATAGGCAACCAGCGCCGCGCCGGCGATGCCGAGGAGCCCGCCGACGAGCGATTGGTATTGCACGAGCGCCCACACGATCGCCACCGCTCCGAAACCGACAGCGTAGAGCAGCCATTCGAGCGGAAGCCCGGCGACCCGGCGCGACAAGGCCGCAGGGTCCGGCGCCTCACCCCGGCCGAGGAGGTAGGGCTTGCCCCAGATGAACACGAGAAGGCCGAGGATCATGCCGATGCCGGCCACGCCGAAGCCATAGGCCCAGCCGTAGGTCTGACCGAGATAGCCCGCGATGATCGTGCCGATCGCGGCGCCGAGATTGATGCCCATGTAGAAGATCGTATAGGCGCCGTCCCGCCGCACGTCCGTGCGCGGATAGAGCTGCCCGACGATCACCGAAATATTGGCCTTGAGGAAGCCCGAGCCAACGACGATGAAGGCGAGTGCCAGCCAGAAGATACTGATCGCCGCACCACCCTGACTGCCGTCGCCTTCCACCGCCATCAACAGATGCCCGAAACTGAGCAGCACCGCGCCGAACAGGACCGCCTTGCGCTGACCGAGCCAGCGGTCCGCGAGATAGCCGCCGATCACGGGCGTGATGTAGACGAGCGCGGTGTAGGCGCCGTAGATCACCGACGCGGCTTGATCCGAGAACATCCAGTGCTGGACGAGATAGAAGATGAGCAGCGCGCGCATCCCGTAGTAGGAAAAGCGCTCCCACATTTCGGCGAAGAACAGCACGAACAGCCCTTTGGGATGTCCGAGGATGGTTCCCATGGAATCGCTTGCTGGAAGGGCGCCGGCGGCAGCCCCCGTCGGTTGAGTCATTGGTCTTGGACCCTCTTCCCTTTTTGGAACGGCAGCGATCAGGCCGCGCCGCTCTCCCATGGCGCGAGACTAGCCCCGCCTCCGGCGCATTGAAAGAATGTTTCGGCGGCCTGGAGCGTGTTCGTCTTCAGCCTTCTTTTTTTGACAGTGCAGGCCGAAAGCGCCGCAACGCCCGCAACGGCGGCACCGGATGGACCTGGCATCTGGAAACGCTATGCTGCGTTCGACCGGAGGCCAATGTCATGATCCGCGCCCTGATCGCCGTCACGCTCGCTCTGACCGCTCCCGCCGCCGCGCAGAACACGCGCTCGCTGGACGGCAACGTTTCGCCGCCCGCTTCCATCGATCAACTCGCCTGGCTGGCGGGAAGCTGGGTCGGCACGGGAATGGGCGCTGAGGTGACGGAAACCTATTCCGCGCCGCTCGGCGGCCGGATCACGGGCCATTTTGCCATGGCCGACGGCAAGGGCGGCGTCGCGTTTACCGAGATCGTCGATTATGTGCCCGTGGGCCAGTCGCTGGCCTATCGCGTGCGCCACTTCAACCCGGACATGACCGGCTGGGAGGATCAAACCGGCAAGCCCGTGGTCTTTCCGCTCGTCGCCATCGAGAAGGATCGCTGGTTCTTCGATGGCATGACAATCGAACGCACCGGCCCGGATGCTCTCGTCATGTGGGTGAAAATCACCGAGAAAGGCACCGCAAAGGAAGTCCCGTTCCGCCTGAGGCGCCAGCGCTGACCGCAGAGCGCTTCGCTTGAATTCAGCGGCCGGGACGCCAGCGGATGCCGACCCAGAGCGTGCGCGGCTGGCCGCGATCGATGATGCCGTCGCTGGTGCGCCCGGCCTCGACATTCGCGTCTGCGAGGTTTTCCGCCGCGAGGCGCAGCGAAAGCCCGCTACCCAGCGGCGCTTCGGCGAAGGCATCGAGCGTGAGTGCCGCGTCCAGCCTGAGCGTCTGGAGGTCGTCCTCAAAGCGCGCGCCGTCGTAGCGGGCGGCGACGCCCGCGCTCCATCCATCCGATCGCCAGCTGGCCGAGGCGCTCGCCTGATGCTTCGGGGTCTGTGCCGGGCGCATCCCGTCCAGCGCCGCGGACACGCCGCTCGCCTCGACGGTCGCATCGGTGAAGGCGTAGGAGAGGCTGAGCGCCCAGCGGCCGAGATCGAGGCCGGCGTTCGCCTCTATGCCCCAAGCCTCGATCGCGTCGAGATTGAGCCGCTGGCGATACGCACCCGCGACGAAACCGACGCCGGGGAAGGTGCCCGGCCCCTGCCCGAGCGTGACGTTGCCGATGGCGTTCTTCGCACGGTTGTAGAAGACCGTAGCGGAGAGGTGCGCGGTGCTGAGCGGGCGGTAATCGAAGCCCGCCTCGATGCCGCGTAGGCGTTCGGGCTTCAACGCCGCGTTGGCAGCGGTCGCATCCGCGCCGACGCGGAACGGGCGGTAGAGTTCGTTGAGCGTCGGCACACGGAAGCCGAGATACCCGGCGGTGCGCAGCGTGAGCGCCGGGGTGGCGGAGAGCGCAAGGCCGAGACGCCCGCTCGGCTCCGTGCCCGACCGCTTCGCGAAGTCCGTATCGGTGAGCACCGCGCCCGTCAGCTGCCGCTCGTCGAGATGGCCGTTCGCGAGCGACCAGCGATCGAGGCGGACGCCGCCTGTGAGCAGCAACGCGTCTGTCAGCCGCCAATCGTCCTCGATGAAAACACCGTAAACATTGCTGTCGCCGCCCGCTTCGCGCTTGCGCGTGAAGACGTTCGCCACCGGCGTGTAGAACTCCTTCGTCTCACCGCTCGCGCCGCGCCAGTCCGCGCCGAGACGCAGGACGTGCGTGCCGACCGTGGGGCGAATCTCGACCTTCGCGCCGTAGCCAGTGGCGGGCACCGCATACTGATCGAGCGTGGGGAAAGCGGCGCCGCGACCCGCCTCTATGCGTGCGAAGCGCGACGAGAAATCGCGCGTCTGGAGGTAGGCAACGGCCTCCCACGGCAGCGTGCCGCGCGACACCAGCCGCACGCTCGCGTCCGCGCCGCTGTTCGCCGAATCGACGATGTCGATGCCGCGCACGCGGTCGTCGGCGAATGCCGCACCGCGCACCTGAAGCTCGGTCTCCTCGCCGACAGGTACGACGAAGCGCACCGAACCGCCGTATTGCTCGTAGGAGGCCGGAATATCGATGGCGCCGCGCTGCGAGCGCTTGAGGAGATGGAATCCGTCGCCGCGATCGTATCCGGCGTCGAGCGCGATGAAGCCGCCGCCGAGCGGGACGGTGACACCTGCAGAGGCCGCAACCGAATCGCGGCTGCCGTAGTCGATACCGAGGACAGGCGAGCGGTCGCGCCCCGCGCTCGACAGTTCGATGACGCCGGTGAGCGCGCCCGCACCGAAAGCACCGGCCCCGCCGCCGGTCGTGATCCTCACCGACGAGAGGCTTTCGGGGCGGATCGCCGGCCACGGGATCCAGCCCGCGAACGGATCGGCGACCGGCACGCCGTCGAGCAGCACGAGCGCGCGGCTCGAGGCGTTGCCGCCGATGCCGCGAAGCTGGGCGCCCTGGCTCGTGGGATTCGCCGAGCGGCTGTCCGTGCGGCGGAACATCTGGAAGCCCGACGCCGCCTCCAGCGCCGTCTCCAGCCCGCCGGACACGTCCTGCAGCGCCGCGCCGTCGATCACCTGCACCGCATAGGCCTGCGTGCCGAGCGGCTGTTCGAGCGCATGGCCGGTGACGACGATCGTGTCGTCGGCAGACGCGGGGTGCGCTAGAGCGGCGGAGGCGAGCAAAAGGCAAAAACGATACCGCAAGATGGCGACCTGCTTTCTTTTTGGGAGGCGCTTCTGCTAGCGAGCAGCCCTCCCCCCGGCAACCGCCTATCGGCGAACGGCAAGAAGGCCAACCATCCGTGACCGTGTTCAACGACCTCACCACGCCCATCTCACTGCTTCTCTCCCGCCGCTCCGGCAAGGCGCGTGACATGGTCGCGCCCGGCCCGGATGACGCGCAGCTGAGGCGCATCCTGAGCGCGGCAGCGCGCGTGCCCGATCACGGCAAGCTCGCGCCGTGGCGCTTCGTGATCGTGCCGGAGAGCGAACGCGCCGCGCTCGCGCAGGCGCTGGGCGCGATCTATGTGGCCGAGAAACCGGACGCAGGACGCATCGAACGCGAGGCGATCCGAGACTTCGCGCGGCAGGCGCCCACTTTGGTGGTGACGCTGTTCCGCCCCAAACCCGAATCGCACATCCCGATTGCCGAACAGGCGGCCTCCGCCGCCGCCGCGACGATGACGCTCGCGCACGCCGCGCACGCGGAGGGCTTCACATCATGTTGGCTGACGGGCTGGGCGGCCTATTCGGAGGGTGTGACGCGGCTCTTCGGCGAACCCGGCGACAGCATCGTCGGCTTCATGTTCCTCGGAACACCGGGGAAACCGCTGGAAGAGCGCCCGCGCCCGGACCTCGAAGACGTCGTGAGCGTGTGGAGCGCGGCTTGACCGTGCTACTGTCTTATGGTTTTATAACACTATGTGGCAAACGACACGTCCGATCTATGTGCAGATACGCGATCTGATCGCGGCTGCGATCATTGACGGCCAGTACGGCGTCGGAGATTCGCTGCCGTCCGTGCGGGCGCTTGCCGCCGAGCAACAGGTCAATCCGCTCACCGTCTCTAAGGCCTATCAGGAGCTGCAGACCGCCGGGCTCGTCTCGGCACGGCGCGGGCTCGGGCTGTTCGTGGAACCGGGTGCGCGCGAACGGCTGGTCGCCGACGAGCGCAAACAGTTCCTGACGCGCGAGTGGCCGGCGATCCGCCGCCACATCGACCGGATCGGCTTGAAACCCGCGGAACTCTTCGATACCGCGGATGCGTGACACGCCTTTTTCTTGACGCGCTGCTCCCGGTGATCCGGGACGCGGCAACCCTCATCGAGCAAATCCGGGAAAACGGCGCCGCATCGCGCACCAAGGCCGATCGTTCGCCCGTGACCGAAGCGGACGAGCGCGCCGAGGCGCTGATCGTCGCCGCGCTCCGGCAAATCGATCCCGACACGCAGATCGTGGGCGAGGAAGCCTGCGAGGCGGATGGCAAGCCCGCCATCGCCGAGCGCTTCTGGCTGATCGATCCGCTCGACGGCACCAAGAGCTTCCTCGACGGCGGCGCGGATTATTCGGTGAACATCGGCCTCATCGTCAGCGGTGTCCCCGTCTTCGGCATGGTGATGGCGCCCCGTACGGGTACGGTCTGGGCAGGCACTGTCGGGGACGGCGCGTGGCGGTTCGATGGCGATACGAGGACCGCGATCCGCTGCCGGGCGCTTCCGGCGCGGCCCGTGGTCGTCACCAGCCGATCGCACAACGACGATCGCACGATGGCCTATGTCGCGCGCATTCCCGGCGCGGACGTCAAGCCGAGCGGGTCGTCGCTCAAGTTCTGCATGATCGCCGAGGGCGAGGCGGACGTGTATCCGCGCTTTGGGCCGACATCGGAGTGGGATACCGCCGCCGCGCACGCCGTGCTGCTCGCCGCTGGCGGCGCGATGGTCGACGCGGCAGGCGCGCCGTTCCGCTACGGCAAGGCGGATTACCTCAACGGGCCATTCCTCGCGTGGGGCGACCCCGCCGCCTACGCCGCGCTGCCTTCGATCACCGAATAGGTTGACACCGTCTCGGTGACGGCCGCGAGGACACGCGGATCGCGCGGGGCGTTAACAAGGGCTTCGAGCGCGCGGGCGGCCTGGCCGCGCATCGTGCGGTAACGCCTCTCCAGACTGCGGAGCCGGTCGCGATCACCCTGCCGGGCGGCGGCGACGGCGACGCGCAGGATCAGGCCCGCATCCCGTGCGGACGCCGCACCTTCAGGCAGCATGGGTTCGAGCCCCGCGATCACCGCCGGCCAGTCCCCCTGTGCCCAGGCGGCTTCGGCACGCAGAATATCTGCGTGGCGACCGTCGATGCCCGCGAGCAGGGTGCGGGCCGCGGCCGCGGCGCCGGTGCGGATGCGCGCGGCGGCTTCCGCCTGACGGCGGCGCAGATCGAGATCGGCGGGAAGCGCGGCGCGCGTTTCCGCAAGGACGGTGAGCGCCCGCTGCGGGTTTCCGCTCGCCACGAGGAGTTCGGCAAGCCGCACCGCAACGCTCGCCCGCGCCGTACCTTGGAGACGGTGCGCGACCTGATGATCGAGGAGGCGCGCCGCCTCCGCTGTGCGACCCGCAGCGGCGAGGCGTTCGGCGAGGCGGCGGATCAGGGCATCGGCCTCGGCGCCTTGCGGGGCATAATCGGGATAGGCGCCCAGCAACGCGACGGCCTGATGGGGCGGCGCGTCTGCGACAGCGGCTGAGAACCGCTTCGAAAGGTCCGGGACACCGCCTGCAACCGCGCTCCACGCCGCGAAGGCGCCGGAAACGTCGCCGGTCGCATCCCGAAGACTCCCGAGCGCCATCAGCAGATCGCGCTCGGCAGCGCCGCCACGCCAGACATTATCGAGACCTTCAAGGCGCGCGAGCGCGGCTTTCGGGGTGAGGCGCCCGGCCGCGACCTCGATTTCGGTGGCCGCGACCTCGGCTCGCAGCGCCGCGATCGGATTGGGACTCACGGCCGCGCGCCGGAAATGCGTGAGCGCCGCCGGCGCATTTCCGCGCAGCGTGACGCCCCGCCAATATTCGGCCTCGCCCTGCTGGACCGGGGACAGCCCATCCATCCGGCGCAGCACCGCCGCAGCCGCATCCATGTCGCCCGCCTCCGCATAGGTGCGGACGGCGGCCATCAGATAGGGCGCCCGCCCCGTGGCCGGCAGCGCCGCGAGCGCAGGCGCGGCGCAGCGATGCGCGGCAGAAACCCCGGTGCGGTCGCGCAGCCGCGCGGACGCGGCGAGGCGCTGAAGGCAGGCGGCGGGGACTTCGGCAAGTGCAGGCGTATCAAGCGCGGCCAGCGCCATTTCAGGCGCGCCGAGCGCGATCAGAACCTCGGCGCGCAGAAGTCGGAATTCAGAGGTTTCCGCTCGGCGGGGGGAATCGGCGGCAAGCACGCCGAGCACGCCATCCGCCTCGGCATGGAGACCGGCGGCGGCATAGTCCTGCGCGAGCCGCCAGCGCCGCTCGGGGCGCTCGGCATCGGGCGCGACGCTGAGCGCCTGCAGCGCGGCGCGCACGTTCGGCGCGTCTCCCGACACGGGCGCGGGGATCGCCAGCGCGAGCACGGCGAACAGCAGTAAACGTCGGGGTGCGAGGCGCACAGCTTAATCCTCGCCGCGCAGGCGGAACGTCTTTCCCGGCTGCGGTTCGGTTTCCCGGTCGGTGAGCCGCACCGCCACCTGATTGCCGGAGCGGCCCATGCGGCCATGCCCGATCGTGCGGCCGCCGCAGCGCAGCGCGACCGGGTGCTCCTCGCGCGTGCCGAAAAACAGCGTCTGGCCGGGTCTGAAAGCCATCACCTCGGCAAGCGTCATCTTCTGCTCGCCAAGGACGGCCTCCACCTCGACGCGGGTGCGCTGAAGCTCCGACGCCAGATGCCGTTCCCATATTCTGTCGCGGCCGAACGTCTCGCCCGTGAAACGCTGGAGGAGCAGCGCGCGCACCGGCTCCAGCGTCGCATGGGGGATCACGAGATCAAGGAACCCGCCGCGCTCATCGATTTCGACACGCAAGCGGGCGTTGACGGCAACGCTGGTGGGGCGCGCGATCCCGGCGAAACGCGGGTTGGTTTCGATCCGGTCGCGCGCGAAGCTGACCGACGCGAGCGGTGCGAAGGCGGCGCCGAGATCGTGGAGTGCGACATCGATAAGGCGCGTGACGAGTTTCGTTTCGATCGCTGTGAACCCGCGCCCTTCGATCCGCGCCGGGGGCACGCCGCGCCGCCCGCCGAGCAGCACGTCGACGGTCGCGAAAGCCAGATCCGGGCGGACGATGAGCAGCGCCGAATTGTCCCACGCCCGGACCTGCGCGACGGCGATCAGCGACGGCCGGGGCAGATCGTTGAGGAACGCGCCGAAACGCACCGGGGCAACCGTTTCGATCGAGACCGAGACCGTATCGGAGGTGAGGCTGCGGAGGCTCGCCGTCATCAGCCGGACGAGACGATCGAAGACCACATCGAGCATCGGCAGCCGCTCAGCGGAAACGAGTCCGGCGTTGATGATGGCGTCGATACCCGCCTGATCGGAGGCCGGTATCCCGCGCGGCGTTTCGCGCGCGCGGCCACCCTGCGGCGCGGCGCGCTGCATTTGATCGCGCGTCAGCGCCCACTCCGCCTCGATATCGTCGCGGAGCCACGCTTCGGGATCGAATTTCATGCTGCGGCTGGTCATTGCTGGATCAGTTCCTGCACCAGCACGTCGCTTGCCCGCCCCGGCCCGGCGCGATTGATCCGCACCATCAGCTCTTCCTTGATCCGGTAAGTCCCCGATGCGCCGCCGAGATCCTGCGGGTGCAGCGCGCGCAGATAGGACTGGAAGCCGTCGATCACCGCCGGAAGCCGGGCCTTGATCGCGGCGGCGTCTTCACGGGTCGCGGCCTCGATGACCACCTGCACCTTGAGGTAGCGGCGTTCACCGCCCTTCGCGCGGAGGTTCACGATCATCGCCGGAACCTCGACATAATGGGGAATCGCGGGCGTCAGAACGCCAGGTGCCGCCGCCCACCGAAGACCGTAAAGCGCGGCGACGAAGGCCGCGACGATCAGTGCAGCCGTGACAATACGCTTGCCGCTCCACCACTTGCGCGGCAAGGCAGCCTCCAGCGCGGCCAGCTCCTCCGGCCGTATGGCATCATCGATCGGCGTCATCGGCCCCGCCAGTTTGCAACCCAGTGGTGCAAACTAGCCGCTGCGTAGTTAACGAGGCGTTGCGGATGAATGCGCTCGATCCCGCAGGCAGGCGCGGGTTTCCGTGACTTTTGCGTAACGATCTGCCTGAAGGCAGGGCCGCGCTATTCGTCGCGCGTGATCTTCTCGTTGCGCTCGTGGCGTTCCTGCGCTTCGACCGTCATCGTGGCGATCGGGCGCGCATCGAGACGCTTCAGCGAAATCGGCTCGCCAGTCACCTCGCAGTAACCGTACTCGCCCGCCTCGATGCGGCGCAGCGCCGCGTCGATCTTGTTGATCAGCTTGCGCTGGCGATCCCGCGCGCGCAGTTCGATCGACCAGTCGGTCTCGCTTGATGCGCGGTCGGTGGCGTCGGCTTCCTGCAGCGGCTCCTTCTGGAGCTGGGCAAGCGTTTCCTTCGCCTCGCGGTGGATGTCTTCCTTCCAGTCGAGAAGCTTCTTGCGGAAATACGCCAGCTGCAGCGGGTTCATGAAGGGCTCGTCCTCGGACGGAACATAGCCCTGCGGCAATTCAACGCCCTTCGCGGCAGCCGATTTGTGGTTATCGTCGTCGTCGGCCAGGACGGACATTCCTTCAACCGTATCGATCATTCTACGCAACTCCTGCCCCGACCGTTTCGGCCCGCGAGCTGGTGAGGCGCGCGCGAAACGACCGCTCCCGGCGCGGGCTATACCGTCCGCATCTGCACGCGGCAAGCGGCTAGATGAGTGCCGCGCGAATTCGCACGCCGAACCGTTGCGGGACCGGTGACATTAAGACTTTGCTAACCTTTTCCGCGCCATCGTCGCGCGATGTTCATGGCTCCCATCTCCCGTCGACGCGTTCTGGTGCTGGGCGCGCTCAAGACCGCCTTCATAACGGCGGTCGCGCTTGGGCCGGTCATCGCTCCGCACTTTATCTGAGCAGGCTTGAGGCCCCGCAAAACCGGTGCTAAGCGCAGCATCCATGAACGCCACCGCTCCGAAAAACGAGTTTGTCCCCGAAATCCGCTACACCGACACCACGCGCGTGTGGTGCGACGGCGACGAAGGACCGCTCGGCCATCCCCGCGTCTACATGGAAATGGATCACGGCTACGTCGATTGCGGCTATTGCGACCGGCGCTTCATCCTTTCGGGCGGACCTGCCGACACACGTGACAAATAGGGCCGCAGCGCCCATATCGGGCGCATGACCGATCCGACCCGCCTGTTTTATTCGCAGCTCGACCCGGCCCACGCCGAGCGTGTCGTCGCCGACGTTCTCGCCGGCACCGACGATGGCGAGCTCTACATGCAGCACACCGTCGCCGAGAGCTTCAGCTTCGACGACGGCCGCCTGAAATCCGCAAGCTTCGACACGACGCAGGGCTTCGGCCTGCGCGGCGTTTCGGGCGAAACCACCGCCTTCGCGCACGCCAACGAGATCAGCGAAGCGGCGATCCGCCGCGCCGGCGAAACCGTGGCGCTGGTACGCGGCGGGCATGGCGGTACGCTGGCCGCGCCGCCCGCGCGAACCAACCGCAAGCTCTACGTGGACGATGATCCGATCAGTGCGATCCCCTTTGCGCGCAAGGTGGCGCTGCTGGAGCGAATCGACGCCGCCGCGCGGGCACGCGATCCGCGCGTGGTGCAGGTCTCGGCGTCGCTTACCGCGAGTTGGTCCGCGATCGAAATTCTGCGCGGCGACGGATTCCGCGCGTCCGACATCCGGCCGCTGGTACGCATCAACGTGCAGATCGTCGCCGAGAAGGACGGGCGCCGCGAGACCGGATTCCACGGTATCGGCGGGCGCTATCTCTACGACCAGCTGTTCGAGGACGCGACGTGGGAACGCGCCATCGACATCGCGCTCGCGCAGGCGCTGGTGAACCTCGACGCGGTCGCCGCGCCGGCGGGCGAAATGACGGTGGTGCTGGGGCCGGGCTGGCCGGGCGTGCTGCTGCACGAGGCCGTCGGGCACGGGCTGGAAGGCGATTTCAACCGCAAGGGCGCATCCACCTTTTCCGGCAAGCTCGGCGAGCGCGTGGCCTCGCCCGGCGTCACCATCGTGGACGACGGCAGCCTTGAGCACCGGCGCGGGTCGCTGACGATCGACGACGAGGGCACGCCGACCTCGCGCACCGTGCTGATCGAGGACGGCATCCTGAAGGGCTACATGCAGGACCGGCTGAACGCGCGCCTGATGGGTGTGGACCCCACCGGCAACGGCCGTCGCGAAAGCTTCGCGCACGCGCCGATGCCGCGCATGACGAACACGTTCATGCTGGCGGGCAAGGACGATCCGGCCGAGATTCTCAGCCGCGCCAAATCCGGCATCTACGCCAAGAGCTTCGGCGGCGGACAGGTGGACATCACGAGCGGCAAGTTCGTGTTTTCCTGCACCGAGGCGTACCGGATCGAGAACGGCAAGCTCGGCGCGCCGATCAAGGGCGCGGCACTGATCGGATCGGGGCCCGAAGCGATGCAGAAGGTCGTCGCCATCGGCAACGATCTCGAACTCGACGAAGGCGTCGGCATCTGCGGCAAGGGCGGACAATCGGTGCCCGCGGGCGTCGGTCAGCCCACGTTGATGCTGGAAGGACTGACGGTGGGCGGCACCGCCGCCTGAGACGGGAGAGCGAGCGCGTGGCGGATTTCTTCGACGCACTGACCGAAGAGCATATCGCATTCGTCAGCCGCCAGCCCGTATTCTTCGTGGCGACCGCCGCGCCGGACGCGCGCATCAACCTCAGCCCCAAAGGCTATGATTGCTTTCGCGTGCTCGGGCCGAAACGCGTCGCCTATCTCGATCTCGGCGGCTCGGGAAACGAGACGCACGCGCACCTCGCGGCGGACGGGCGCATCACCATCATGTTCTGCGCGTTCGACAACCCCGCGCTCATCTTCCGCATCTACGGACACGGCAGACCGGTGCTTCCCCAAGACCCCGACTGGGAGGCGCTTGCGACCCATTTCACGATACTGCCGGGCACACGGCAGATCTTTGACATCACAGTGGAGAGCACGCAGACGAGCTGCGGCTGGGGCGTGCCGCATATGACGCTGGAGCGCGAGCGCCAGACGCTGGTGAAATACCATCGGCAGGCCGGGACGGATCCTCGGTCGTGGTTGAAACGCCGCGCGGACCGGACTCGCAGCATCGACGGGCTGCCGATCCGCGTTACCGATCGCTACGTGAGCGAAGACGCCTGATGCCGCTGGTGATGGTTCGCGAATATGCAGGGCGCATCGACGCCGATGTGGCCCGCCTTGCGCTCGAAGCGGCGGACATTCCCGCCGTACTGTTCGATGCCGGCATGGCCAGTCTCGGGCTCGGGCCCATCGCATCCGCCCGCCTCATGGTGGAGGAGAGCGATCTTGCCCGTGCGCGGCAAATTCTTGACGACAGCGACGATTAAATTTTCGTCAATTTTCTCGCCTAGAATCTAGGCGGACACTCTTCATCGCCTAATTTTTAATCACAACTCACGCTGAGCGCGGCGGGAGTCGCCCGTTTTGCTGCGGTGCAGCAGTTGGCACGCATCCTGCAAAACGCCTCCCCGGCACAACCACAGGAGGGGGCAAGGCATGAAGCTGATCATTGCTATCATCAAGCCGTTCAAGCTCGATCCGGTACGGGAAGCCCTGAGCGACATCGGCGTGCAGGGCCTGACCGTCACCGAGGTAAAAGGTTACGGGCGCCAGAAGGGCCACACCGAGGTCTACCGCGGCGCGGAATACACCGTGAACATGGTCCCGAAACTCAAGCTTGAGATCGTCGTTACCGACGACCTTGCTCCGCGCGTCGTTGAAACCATTTCCGCCGCGGCTGCGACCGGAAGCATTGGCGACGGCAAGATCTTCACGCTCGACGTCGGCCGCGCGGTGCGCATCCGCACGGGCGAGACCAACGAAACCGCTCTTTAGAAGACTGGGGGTAAGGAATGAAACCAACTCTTGGATTGGCAGGACGCGCGCTGGCTTTCAGCGCCCCGCTGCTGTTTTCACTGCCGGCCTTCGCACAGGAAGCGGCTGCGACCGTGCCGGTTCCCGATAAAGGCGACACCGCCTGGATGATCATGGCGACGGTGCTCGTCATGGCCATGATCGTCCCCGGCCTCGCGCTGTTCTATGGTGGCCTCGTCCGCACCAAGAACATGCTCTCGGTGCTCACCCAGATCATCGCCGTGGCGAGCCTCGCGATGGTCCTCTGGGTGATGTTCGGCTACGGTCTCACGTTCGGCGGTGACGCGAACCAGTTCCTTTCCACCGGCAAGTTCTTCCTTGCGGGCGTGACGGCGGATTCGACCGCCGCGACCTTCACGGACGGCGTGGTGATCCCGGAATTCGTGTTCATCGCCTTCCAGATGACCTTCGCGGCGATCACCGTCGCGCTCGTGGTGGGCGGCCTTGTCGAACGCATGAAGTTCTCGGGCCTGATGGTCTTCGCGATCGTCTGGCTGTTCATTGTCTACTACCCGATCGCACACATGGTCTGGTATCTCGGCGGAACGGATGAGGCGACCGGCCTGATCTTCGGCTGGGGGGCGCTGGACTTCGCCGGCGGTACGGTCGTCCACATCAACGCCGGTGTCTCGGCGCTGGTCGGCGCGATCATCCTCGGCAAGCGCATCGGCTACCAGAAGGAAGTTATGGCGCCGCACTCGCTGACCATGACGCTGATCGGCACCGGCCTCCTCTGGGTCGGCTGGTTCGGCTTCAACGCCGGCTCGGCGCTCGAAGCCAACGGTTCGGCGGGCCTGGCGCTCATCAACACCTTCGTCGCCACGGCTGCCGCCGTCCTGTTCTGGATGCTCACCGAGCGTGTGCTCGGCCACAAGAGCTCGCTGCTCGGTGCCTGCTCGGGCGCCATCGCGGGCCTTGTGGCGATCACGCCGGCGGCGGGCAACTCCGGTCCGTTCGGCGCCATCCTGCTCGGCGCGATCGCGGCCATCGCCTGCTGCATCTTCGTGATGAAGATCAAGGCGAAGCTCGGCTTCGACGACTCGCTCGATGCGTTCGGTATCCACGGCGTGGGCGGCATCATCGGTTCCATCGGCACGGCTGTCACCATGCTGCCGGCGCTCGGCGGCCCGGGTGCTGAAGACTATGCCATGGGCGCCCAGCTCATCATCCAGATCCAGGCGGTCTTGGTCGCCATCATCTGGGCAGCGGTGGGCTCGGCGATTGCCTTCGGTATCGCCAAGGTCGTCACCGGCCTCCGCGTCACCGAGGAAGTCGAGCGCGAAGGTCTCGACCTCGGCGAACACGGCGAACGCGCCTACAACTACTGAGTTCAGTACCTGCGTAAAATCCCGGGGCGGTGTGGGCGACCACGCCGCCCCTCTCCTTTTCGGATCAGATATCCGAAGGCTTTCGGCGCAGCGCCTTCACCTTGCCGCGCCCGGTCTTGGCGTCGGTGCGCCGCGCCTTCGCTGCCTTGCCCGGCTTCGTCTTGACACGCGGGGTCGGCGGCACGGCGGCTTCCGAGAGCAGCGCGACGAGACGCGCCTCCGCATCCTCGCGGTTCATCTCCTGCGTGCGAAAACGATCGGCGCGCAGCACGATCACCCCCTCCAGCGTCAACCGCCGCCCCGCAAGCCGCGCGGCCCGGCGCTTCACCGCCTCGGGCAACGACGGCGAACGCGCGAGATCGAAGCGCAGCTCTACCGCGGTCGAAACCTTGTTGACGTTCTGGCCGCCGGGGCCGCTCGCGCGGATGAAGCTGAGCGTGATCTCGGACGGATCGATCGCGAGCCCGCGCCCGATGGAGATCATTCGGCGGGCTCAGCCACAAGCCGTGCCTGCCGCTCTGCCCAGCGCGCCTTGATCGTCTCCGACGTGTCGCGGCTGCCATCGTGGCTCCAGCCCGGCGGCTTCACCATGTAGTTCCAGCGCGCGGCCCACGTTGGCGCGTGCCACACGTCCTTCGCGATTCCGATCCATTCGTGGAACGCCGTCCAGAACACATTGAAGCTGCCGAGGTTCTTCACGATGCCGTAGCGGCAGGGTTCGTCGTCGCGCTCGGGCTCGAACGTGCCGAACATCCTGTCCCAGATGATGA
The DNA here is from genome assembly GCF_013911755.1 of Sphingosinicella sp. Lineage (GTDB taxonomy): Bacteria > Pseudomonadota > Alphaproteobacteria > Sphingomonadales > Sphingomonadaceae > Sphingosinicella. Next base: position 114,472 of record NZ_JACESP010000001.1, on the reverse strand, counting down.
ACATGCCCGCGTAGTTCTTGTCGAGATAGCGCGGGTTCGTCGCGTGGTGGACGCGGTGGTGCGAGGGCGTATTCATCACCGCCTCGAACCAGCGCGGCATCCGGCCGACAACCTCCGTATGAATCCAGAACTGGTAGACGAGGTTGATCGCGGAAGCGAACAGCACCATCGCCGGATCGAAGACGAGGAACAGCGGCATCCGGAAGATGAAGGCGAGCGCGATGAAGCCCGTCCACGTCTGCCGGAGCGCCGTGGAGAGATTATAATGCTGGCTCGAATGGTGGATGACGTGCGCGGCCCAGAACCAGCGAACGCGGTGCGCGCTCCGGTGGAACACATAGTAGGCGAGGTCGTCCGCCAGAATGCAGAGCGCGAACACCCACCAGTGCCAGCCAAGGTCGACAATCGCGAACTGATGCAGCCAGTAGGCCGCCGCGATCACTGCGCCGCCTGTGATAAGGCCGGCGATCGTGCTGCCGAAGCCCATGACGAGCGAGGTGGCGGTATCGCGCCACTCATACTCGCCGCGTCCGCCGAAGCGAATCCAGAGCACCTCCGCCACCATCAGCAGGATGAACGCCGGAATGGCGAGCGCAACGGGATCGGGCAAGTCCATCGATCTTATCCAGCCTGTGCCCGCAACCGCGCGGCAAGCGTTTCCGCCGCTTCCGCACCGATCCGCAGGCGAACCGCGCCGAACATGGGATCACCGCTCTCCACGATCAAGTCAGCGCTTTCGACAGTCACCTGCACCGGCGCGGCGAGCCCGCGCACCGCCCAGTGCGATCCGTGCGGTTTGATGAGCGCGAAGCGCCCGCCCTGCCCCGAAACCAGCGCGCCGCCGTCTGCGCCGACCGCGACATCCTCCGCCACGAACCCGGCAAGCGTGAACTCGGCGAGATCGGCCGCCGCCTTTGCATCAAGGCCTGCCGCCAGACGCTGCGCGCCAAGCCAGCGCGCCAGCAGGACCACGAGCGCGATGCCGCCGATCGAGATCAGCGTCTGGCCCAGCATGACGTTACCGCGCAGCCATCTGCTGCATGACGCCATAGATCGGCGACAGGTCGTATCCCGCGGCGCGCGCAGCCTCTGCAAGCGCATCGGCATCCTTGCCCGCCGATGCTTCGGCAAGGCCCCACAGCATCGTCGAGCGCGTGCCCGAACGGCAAAACATCAGCGTGTTCTGGCCTTCGAGCGCCTTGCGCACGGCTTCGATCATGTCAGGCGTGATGCCGCCGTGCGACATCGGGATATAGGCGTAAGCGAGCCCTTCGGCCGCCGCCGCCGCCGCGATCGTCTCACCCGGGGGCTGATCGGGCGCTTCGCCATCCGGCCGGTTGTTGATGATCGCGGTGAAGCCCGCCGCCTTCGCGGCGCCGACATCGGCAGCCGTGATCTGCGGCGCGACCGAAACGGTTTCGCTGAGCTTCAGGAACATGGTTTCCTCCACAAGGGCCGGGCACGGGCGTGCAAGGCGTTCATGCCTCGTCTATCGTGTACGAACGAGACTGGCGACCAAAACAGCATGGGAGGCGCCCTATCAACATTCCCAATCTGCTCACCATCTTCCGGCTGCTCCTTGTGGCGCCGATGGCGCTGTACCTGATTTCGGGCGACCTGACGCGCGCAGGCATCCTCTTCGCCGTCGCTGCCGTCACCGATGCCGTGGACGGCTGGATCGCGCGGCGGTGGAATGTCATCACGACGTTCGGGCGGCTGATGGACCCGATTGCCGACAAGCTGCTCGTCGGCACGGCCATCGCGCTCCTGTGGTGGACGGGGCTGCTGCCGGACTGGTTCGCACTCGTCGTCGCGGTACGCGAGAGCTTGGTGCTCGCCGCAAGCGTCTGGGCCCGCGCGCGTGGGCACGCCGATGAGTTGCGCCCCGGCCCGTTCGGGAAGGCGGGGAACGCCGTGCAGATGCTGCTCGTGGCGCTGATCCTGCTACCGCTGTCGCCCGCGCTCAAATCACCACTTCTGCTGCAAGCCCTGATGATTGCAGCAACTTTCCTGACGATCGTTTCGGCCGTACACTATGCACAGCGCTGGAAACGCGCTCGGCACGGGACGGGTGCGTAATGTCCCGTATGCCACGCGCTCTACCCGGCTTTCGAAAGGGGCGCGATTGAAACCGTCATCATTTGCAGGGCATGAGCGGCCGGCGCGAGCGGGGGCATCGCGCGGCAAGGCGGCAATGAGGTTGGCGAACATGACACTTCGATTCGCTCTGGCAGCGGCCCTCGCGACCGAATCGGCCGGCGCATCGGCGGCAACGCTCGCGGTCGGCGGAAACGGCGCCTATGCGACGCTCACCGAAGCGGCGCGCGATGCCAAGGCCGGCGATACGATCGTCCTCGCCCCCGGGCTCTACGAGGGCGCGCGCTTCCATGCCGACGGCCTCACCATCCGTGCCGCGGCAGACGCGCTGCCCGGCAGCGTCGTGGTGGGCGGCGAAGCGGTCGGCGGCAAGGGCCTGTTCGTCATTTCCGGCGATGACGCGACGATCACGGGACTCACGTTCGAAGGCGCCCGCGCCGCGGACGGCAACGGCGCGGGAATTCGGGCCGAAGGGCGCAACCTCACCGTGGCCGACACCCGCTTTATCGGGAACGAGATGGGAATCCTTGCGAACAGCGTGGATGGAAGCGTGCTGACCGTGCGCCGTTCGCGCTTCACGGAGACGGCAAGCCGCGCGCCGGACCGCGTGGGCCATGCTGTTTATGCGAACGGCATCGCACGGCTGGTGGTGACGGGATCGACGTTCGAGCGCGGTGCGCGCGGCCATTACATCAAATCCCGCGCGCTCGATACGCGGATTACGGGAAATCGGATCGACGACACGAACGGCTCGGCCTCCTACCTCATCGATCTGCCGGAGGGCGGCGCGGCCACGATCGCCGATAACCTCCTCGTGAAAGGCCCTCGCCCCGACAATTGCTGCACAGCGATCGCCTATGGCTTCGAGATGCAAAAGGGCGGCAGCTACGCGAATCCGCCCGGGCCCGTGCGCGTGTACGGCAACCGCTTCGTGAATCGCGCGCCGGGCACCGTGACGTTCTTCGCCAACCGCTCGGCGCCCGCCAACACCGGGACGCTTTCCGACAACGAGATGATCGCGGAGCGGGGCCGCGTCGTCGCAGCGTCGGGGAACGCGACGGTGAACGGCAAGGCCGCACCGGCCAGCCATTTTTCGGATGCCGCGGCCTTCGCGGAAATGGCCCTGAAACCGCCGATGTCAGGCATATTCGCGCTGCTCGGCTTCGGGCTTGCAGGCATCATCGTGGGGCGGCGGAAACCCGCCACCCAGCGCTGAAACCTTACTCCGCCGCTTCGGACATTCCGGCGGGCGGCATGTTGTGGCCGAGCAGGCGCAGCACATCCGCCGCGCACTCGACGACGTTGGTGCCCGGGCCGTAGATGCCTTGCACGCCGGCATCGCGCAGGAAGTCGTAGTCCTGAGGCGGGATGACACCGCCCGCGATCACCTTGATGTCGCTGCGGCCGTTTTCCCGCAGGCCTCGGATCAGTTCCGGGATCAGCGTCTTGTGTCCCGCAGCGAGCGACGAGGCTCCCACGACGTCAACGGCGCTTTCGAGCGCCAGCACGACGGTTTCCTCGGGGGTCTGGAAGAGTGGGCCTGATACAACGTCGAAACCCATGTCGCCGAAGGCCGACGCGATGACGTTGGCGCCCCGATCGTGCCCGTCCTGCCCCATCTTGGCGACGAGAAGCTTCGGCTTGCGCCCCAAGCGGCGCTCGACCGCCTTCACGCCGTCCACCACCTGCTCCCAGCGTCTGTCGCCCTTGTAGGGCGCCGCGTAGACGCCTTTCACGGGTGTCGGCGTCGTCCCATAACGCTGGAAACTCTCTTCCATCGCGGAGGAAATCTCGCCGAGCGTGGCGCGGGCGCGCGCGGCTTCGACGGCGAGCGCGAGGAGGTTGTTCTCGATGCTCGAAGGCTTCGCGGCACCATCGCGCAGTGCATCGAGCGCGGCGCGGCAGGCCGCCTCGTCGCGCGACGCCTTCACGGCGTTGATACGCGCGATCTGGCCCTGACGGACCTTGTCGTTGTCGACTTCGAGCGTCTCCAGAAGGTCTTCATTGGCGAGGCGGTATTTGTTGACACCGACGATGACGTCTTCGGCCCGGTCCACGCGCGCCTGACGCGCGGCGGCGGCCTCTTCGATCATCGCCTTGGGCCAGCCCGCCGCCACGGCCTTCGCCATGCCGCCTTCGGCCTCGACACGCTCGATGATCTCCCACGCCTTATCGACGAGGTCCTGCGTCAGCGCCTCGACATAGTAAGAGCCGCCGAGCGGATCGACGACCTTCGTCATCCCCGTCTCTTCCTGGATGACGATCTGCGTGTTGCGCGCGATGCGGGCCGAGAAATCGGTGGGCAGCGCGATCGCCTCATCAAGCGCATTGGTGTGGAGCGACTGCGTGCCGCCCAGCATCGCGGCCATCGCCTCGATCGTCGTGCGGATGACGTTGTTGTAGGGGTCCTGCTCGGTCAGCGACACGCCGGAAGTCTGGCAATGCGTGCGCAGCATCTTCGAGCGCTCGTCCTTTGCGCCGAGGTTCGTCATCACCCGGTGCCAGAGCACGCGCGCGGCGCGCAGCTTCGCGATTTCCATGAAGAAGTTCATGCCGATGGCGAAGAAGAACGACAGGCGCCCCGCGAACTTGTCGATATCGAGCCCCGAAGCCACGCCGTAGCGCACGTATTCCGCGCCGTCCGCGATGGTGAAGGCGAGTTCCTGCACCTGCGTCGCGCCGGCTTCCTGCATGTGATAGCCGGAAATCGAGATGCTGTTGAACTTCGGCATCTCCCGCGAGGTGTAGCCGAAGATGTCGGAAATGATCCGCATCGAGGGCTCGGGCGGGTAGATGTAGGTGTTGCGGACCATGAACTCCTTGAGGATGTCGTTCTGGATGGTCCCGTCGAGCAGCTTGCGGTCGACGCCCTGCTCCTCGCCCGCAACGATGAAGAAGGCGAGGATGGGGATCACCGCGCCGTTCATCGTCATCGACACGGACATCTGATCGAGCGGGATGCCGTCGAACAGGATCTTCATGTCCTCGACCGAATCGATCGCGACACCCGCCTTGCCGACATCGCCGACGACGCGCGGGTGATCCGAATCATAGCCCCGGTGCGTGGCGAGGTCGAAGGCCACCGACAGGCCCTTCTGCCCGGCGGCGAGGTTGCGGCGGTAGAAGGCGTTCGATTCTTCGGCCGTGGAGAAGCCAGCATATTGCCGGATCGTCCACGGACGGCCCGCGTACATCGAGGCGCGCACGCCGCGCGTGAACGGCGCGAAGCCGGGCAGGCCGGGATCGACCGTGACATCTTCCGCCGTGTAGAGCGGCTTCACGGTGATGCCCTCGGGCGTCGGCCAGTCGAGGCTCTTGCCCTTCACTTCCTTGTCGGCGAGCGCCTTCCAGGCGTCCAGCGTCGGCTTGTCCGTCATCAAACTCTCCGTAATCCCCGGCGTCCGGCTCAGGACAGCGTGACGTCCGTCACGCGCGCGGAAGCGCCGCCCTTGCCATCGGCTTCAAATCGGACTGTCACGGTCGCGCGGCGACCGCAAGCCACAAAGTCCCACGCCTCGCTCCAGCCGCCCACGAAGCGCGTGCCGAACTGCATGGGCGAAAGATCGCCGTCCGTCGCCGCAATCCGCGTCTGGCGCATCCCGACGCTCGTCACCTCGCACGTGGGCTGCTGCTGCTTCGCGCGGTCCCAGGCGGCCTTCGCCGCAAGCTTACTTGTCTCGCGCATCTGGCTCGGCGTCGAGATCGCTTCGCCGCGATTGACGACGAGCAACAGATTCCGCCCGTCGCTTTCGGCGATGTAGAGGTAGCGCAGCAGCGGCGTTTCGGCGCAGTCGGTGCGCGCATAGAACGTCCACGCGCCGACGAATGCCCCCGCCTTCAGCCCCTCGCTCACCAGCCGGTCGGCCGTGGCAGGCTGAAGCCCGTAGGGCTCGGCGCGGGTCAGCGCCTTGCAGGCCTGCGTCGTCGTCGACCAGCGGGCGCGGTCGAGCACTTCCGGTTCGAGCGCACCGAGATCGGGCGCGCGCGCCGCGGCGGCACTCTCCTTCGCGGCGAACCATTCGGCAGGAACACCCGGCACGTCCGCCGCCTCCTGCGCGATGGCGGGCGCGGCGAGCAGCAGAATGAAAGAGATCAGGCTGCGCATGTCCGGCGCTATATCGCCGCCGGTCGGCAGGGTCGATTCCTAAAGCACCACCCTCACGGCAAAGCCGAGGCCGATGCCGATCAGCAACAGCGGGCCGATGCCGATCTTCCAGCGCCACGCGATGGCGCCGAGCACCACCGTGAGCGCCAGCGCGGCAACGTCGAGGCTCGCCCAGTCCGGCAGCGCGGCGTCGAACGGCCCGGCATCGAGACGCACGGTGCGCGCGAAGAGGAAATGCACCGCGAACCAGAGGCCGAGATTGGCGATGACGCCCACAACCGCCGCCGTGATCGCCCCAAGCGCGCTTGCGAGCGCGCGATTGCCGCGTAGCCGCTCGATGTAGGGCGCACCCGCGAAGATCCAGAGGAAGCAGGGCGCGAACGTCACCCATGTCGTGAGCAGCGCGCCGAGGACTCCCGCGCCGACCGAACCGCCGCCCTCGCGCCACGCCGCAAGGAAGCCGACGAACTGCGTGACGAGGATCAGCGGGCCCGGCGTGGTTTCGGCAAGGCCGAGCGCGTCCATCATCTCGTGCGGACGCATCCAGCCGAAACTGCCGACAACGACGTCGGCCATGTAGGAGAGCACCGCATAGGCACCGCCGAAGGTGATGACCGCGAGCCACGAGAAAAAGCGCGCGATCTCCGTATAGACGCTGCCCGGCAGCAGCAGCCACAGCAGGCCGAGCGGCGCGAACCAGAGGACGGCGAGGCTGACGATCGCAAGCGGCGAACTGCGGCGCGGCGCTGTGTCGAGCGCGGTATCTCCCGGTGCCCGCGCGAACAGTTCGGAGCCGCGCCGCCCGGCGACGTAGCCGATCAGGCCCGCTGCAAGCACGACGACCGGAAACGGCACGCCGAACAGGAACAGCGCCGCGAACGCCAGCACGGCGAGCAGCCGGGCGACGCCCGAACCGAGCGCACGGCGGCCAACCCGTTCGAGCGCCTCCGCGACGATGATCAGCACCGCTGCCTTGAGGCCAAAGAGCAGCCCTTCCACCGCCGGCACCTGCCCGAGCGTGACGTAGAGCACCGAAAGGCCGAGCATGACGAGCATCCCCGGCAGGATGAACAGCAGCCCCGCGACGAGCCCGCCGCGCACGCCGTGCAGCAGCCAGCCCACATAGGTCGCGAGTTGCTGCGCCTCCGGCCCCGGCAGCAACATGCAGAAGTTGAGCGCGTGCAGGAACTGCGCCTCGCCCACCCATTTCTTCTCATCGACGAGCATCCGGTGCATCAGCGCGATCTGCGCCGCCGGGCCGCCGAACGACAGCACGCCGATCCGCGCCCAGACGCGCACGGCTTCCGAAAACGAAACGGAGGGGACGGGCTCGCTCACGCCGCTTCTGTCGCACGCCCCCCTCGCCTTTGCCATCCTTTCGAAAGCCGCTACACGGGTCCCGCCATGACCGGAACGACACCGCCGCTCGGCCTCATCGAAGGCTATTTCGGAGAGCCTTGGACATGGGCGGACCGCGAGCATGTCATGCGCAGTCTCGCCCCGCACGGTTTCTCGTTCTTCATCTACGCCCCGAAGGGGGACGCTTACCTGCGCCGCCAATGGCAGGAGGACCACCCCGCCGAAACGATGGAGGCTCTGGCGCATTTCGCGGATGCCTGCCGCAACGCGGGCGTCGCTTTCGGCATCGGCCTGACCCCCTACGAGCTTCACAACGACTGGAGCGGTGCAGGCAAGGCGGCGCTCACAGCGCGGCTAAAAGCCTTGGGCGCGCTCCGCCCGGACATCGTTGCGATCCTCTTCGATGACATGCACGGCGACGTTCCGGACCTTGCCGAAACGCAGGCCGCGATCGTGCATCACGCGGCGAGCACCCTGCCCGCGCGCGTGCTGATGTGCCCGAGCTACTATAGCGACGACCCCGTGCTCGACCGCGTGTTCGGCGCGCGGCCCGCGCATTATCTGGAAGACCTCGGCCGCCTGCTCGATCCCGCAGTGGACGTGTTCTGGACCGGCGAGGAGGTGTGCAGCCGCGAGTTCACGCGCGGGCACCTGGACGGCGTGTCAGAGCAGCTCCGCCGCAGGCCGGTGCTGTGGGACAATTACCCCGTCAACGACGGTCCGCGCATGTCGCGCTTCCTACATCTGCGCGCCTTCACCGGGCGGCATGGCATCGCGGAGAGCGTGGCAGGACACGCGATCAACCCCGCGCTGCAGCCGCGGCTGACGCTCGCGCCCGCGATCACGCTGGCGATGAGCTATGCGCAAGGCGACGCCTATCGCTATGCCGCCGCGTTCCTCGAAGCCGCGCGGCAATGCTACGGTAGCGACCTCGCCGCTGCGCTCGAAACCGATCTGCTCACCCTGAACGACAGCGGGCTCGACCGCATTCCGGGCGAGCGCTGCACGGCGCTGCGCGCGAAATACAAGGCGATGGACCATCCGGCGGCGGACGAAGTGGCCCGCTTCCTCGAAGGTGGTTACCTGATCACTGGCGAAGCGGTGCAGACCCAGTAGCGTTGAGCGACCGCCACGCGGCGGGCGACAGCCCGAAGGCGCCTGAAAAGCTCTTCGTGAAATGCTCCGGCGAGGAAAAACCACACGCGGCGGCGGCGGTCTTCACCGGCGCCCCTTCGCCGAGGAGCGCGCGAGCGCGGTCCAGCCTTGCGGCGGTAACGAATGCGGCAGGAGTCTTGCCAGTCGCCGCGCGGAAGTTGCGGTGGAAGCTGCGCGGCGTTTCGCGAACGCGCGCGGCGAGCGTCTCCACGTCGAGCTTCCGATCGAGGTTCGCGGCAATGTAGCCGACGAGATCGGCATAGCGCCCGGCGGCTTTTGTCTGCGCGCGGAGCAGCGGCGAATATTGGGACTGGTTGCCGGGCCGGCGCACCGAGAGCACCAGCCGCCGCGCAATGCCATTGGCGAGGCGCGGCCCGTGGTCGCGCTCGACCATGGCAAGCGCCATGTCGATCCCGGCCGTCACACCCGCGGAGGTCCAGAGCGCGCCGTCTTCGACGAACATCGCATCGGCATCCACCTCGGTGCCGGGGAAGCCTTCGGCAAGCAGATGCGCGCCGTTCCAGTGCGTCGCGACGCGGCGGCCATCGGTGAGCCCCCAGGCCGCGAGCGCGAACGCGCCCGAACAGATCGAGCCATAGCGGCGCGCTGTGGCAGCGGCTCGCCGGAACCATTCGCCGGTCCGCCGATCCTCCATCAGTGCGCGCAGGCCGGGGCTGTCGCCGCCGACCACGAGCAACGTGTCCAGCGTATCGAACGCAGGCAAGGGAAGCGTCGCGACGGCAACGCCGCAGCTCGACATCACCGCTCCGCCCTCGGCCGACACCGTGACAACCTGAGCGTCGTTTCCCAGTCCCTCGGCCGCGCCGCCGAAGACGGCCGCAGGGCCTGAAAGGTCGAGCAGTTGAAACCCGGGGAAAACAAGGAAGATGGTCCGCATGGCATGAATATACAGATTATTGTCATTTCCGCCAAGACGCCGAATGCCTAGGAGCATCCCGGCAACCCGAGGACACACGCCATGACTGAGACCTTCGACATCGGCTTCCTGCTCTATCCGGAGCTGACCCAGCTCGACATGACCGGCCCCGCGCAGGTGCTGGCGCGAATGCCGGACGCGAAGCTGCACTTCGTGTGGAAGACGCGCGATCCCATCCACGACGATTGCGGCCTCACCTTCATGCCCACGGCCACGTTCGAGGATTGCCCTCAGCTCGACATGATCTGCGTGCCGGGCGGCTACGGCACCGCGGCGGTGATGCACGATGACGTCGCACTGGAATGGCTGCGAAAGCAGGCGGAGGGCGCGCAGTTCATCACCAGCGTCTGCACCGGATCGCTGATCCTCGCGGCGGCAGGGCTGATGACCGGCTACAAGGCGGGCTGCCACTGGGCATGGCGCGATCTGCTGAGCGGTTTCGGCGCGATTCCCGTCGCCGAACGCGTTGTCGAGGACCGGAACCGCATCTCGGGCGGCGGCGTCACTGCCGGAATCGATTTCGGCTTTCGGATCGTCGAGAAGCTGCACGGCCGCGACATTGCCGAGATGATCCAGCTCGCGCTTGAATACGACCCCGCGCCGCTCGGCGGCGGCACGCCGGAGACGGCACGCAAACCCATTCTCGAGATGACGCGCGCGGCGATGACCGCGCGCGGCTTCGACCTTCGGCGCACGGAAATATCCTCCCTCGCTTCCACGCGCTGAAAACGAAGGCGCCGGCGGACCCACCCGCCGGCGCCTGATCGTTTGTTGACGGTTCAACCCTTGATGAAGGCGAGAACGTCGGCGTTGAAACGGTCGGTGTCCTGCTCCGAGATACCGTGGCCGCTGCCTTCGTAGATCTTCAGCGTCGCTTTGGGCGCCAGTTTCGAGGAGAGCAGCGCCGAGGCGCCGATCGGCACGATCTGGTCGTCATCGCCGTGGATGATGAGCGCGGGCACGTCCATCTTCTTCAGGTCCTCGGTGAAATCACTCTCCGAGAAAGCCTTGATCGAGTCGAGCTGGCCCTTGAGGCCGCCCATCATGCCCTGCCTCCAGAAGTTGTCGCGGATGCCTTCGGAAAGCACGGCGCCCTCGCGGTTGTAATTGTAGAAGGGCACGACGATGTCCTTGAAGAACTGCGAGCGGTTGCCGAACGTGTTCTTGCGGATGTCGTCGAACACTTCGAGCGGCAGCCCGCCGGGATTGGCTTCGGTCTTCAGCATCAGCGGCGGCACCGCACCGAGCAGCACAACCTTCGCGACCCGACCCGTGCCGTGGCGCCCGACATAGCGCGTCACCTCGCCGCCGCCCGTCGAATGGCCGATCAGGACGACGTTCTTGAGGTCCAGCTGTTCGATCAGTTCGCCGAGGTCGTCGGCATACTGATCCATCGTGTTGTTCTGCCAGACCTGATCGGACCGGCCATGGCTGCGGCGATCGTGGGCGATGACGCGGTAGCCGGCATTGGCGAAGAACACGAGCTGGGGGTCCCACGCGTCGGCCGTCAGCGGCCAGCCATGCGAGAAGACGATGGGCTGCGCGTCCTTCGAACCCCAGTCCTTGTAGAAGATGCGGGTGCCGTCCTTTGTGGTGATCGTGCTCATGACAAGGTTCCTTCCTGAATGTCTGCCGCCGCGATCGCGTCGGCTTCTGGTGGACGTTCTACGCGGCGTGCGGCAGGATGCGGATTGGCGGAACCGACATTGTAGGGGTCAAAAGTGACAAATGATCGCGCAGTCGCGGAAATCGGCATCGTCACCTATCCGGGCGCGCAGCTTGGCATGATCCACGGCATGAGCGATCTGTTCCAGATCGCGAGCGAGCTTTCGCAATCGCACGGGGGCGAGCGCCTGCGGGTGAGCCACTGGGCGCGCGGCGATGAGGGCTTCCGCCGCAGTTTCGATACGATGCCCGATGCCGGTTCGTGCCCTGCCGTGCTCGTCGTGCCGGGCGCGCTGTCGAAAGTGCCGACGCCGGAAGAGACCGAGCCCTATGCGCGCTGGCTGCTCGATCGGCACGCGCAGGGCGCAACGCTCGGCTCGGTGTGCGGCGGCGCGTTCATCCTTGCCGCCACCGGGCTGCTCGCCGGGCGCACGGCCACCACGCACTGGCTTTTCGCCGAACCGTTCAGGCGCCGTTTCCCGGACGTGAACCTCGATGCCGACAAGATGATCGTGGAGGACGGCGACATCGTCACCGCGGGCGGCCTGATGGCTTGGACCGACCTCGGCCTCCGTCTCGTCGATCGTTTCCTCGGCCCGTCGGTGATGATGGAAACAGCGCAATACCTGCTCGTCGATCCCGTCGGCCGCGAGCAGCGCCACTACAGCACGTTCGCGCCGAAGCTGACGCACGGCGACGAGGCGATCCTGAAGGTGCAGCACTGGCTGCAGGTCAAGGGCGGCCGGGACGTCAGTGTCACCGCGATGGCGGAGCACGCCGGCATGGAGGAGCGCACCTTCCTGCGCCGCTTCCGCGCCGCAACGGGCATGAAGCCAACCGAATATTGCCAGCAGCTCCGCGTCGGCAAGGCGCGCGAACTGCTGGAGTTCTCAAAACGCCCCGTGGACCGGATCGCATGGGAGGTCGGCTACGAGGACGCGGGCGCGTTTCGCAAGGTGTTTCAGAAACGCGTCGGCCTTTCGCCCGGCGACTACCGGCGGCGCTTCGGCGCGGCGGTCGCGGCCTAGCCGGCGAGCCGCCTGCCCATCAGCAGCTTGAACGCCACGAACACGACGCCCGCGCCCGCCGCCAGCCCGGCGTGGAGCAGCCAGAACTCAGTGGTTTGCATCGTTTCGTAGAAGCCGCCGATCCACCCGACGAGCGCGTTCGCCGTGAAGAAGGCGAGGTAGTAGAGGCCGATGACCGTGGCGTTGATCGCTTTCGGCGCCAGCTTGGCGAAGAGTGCGAGGCTGACCGGCAGCATGTGCGCGAAGCCGATGCTGTTCACGAAGTGGAACGCCACCGGCCACGCCAGCCCGATCTTCTCGCCCGGTCCCTGCGTCTCCGCGGCCATGTAAAGGCAGAGCATACCGCCGATCGAGAAGGCCGAACCGATGATGATCTTGGTGATCTCGTCGGGCTCTTTCCAGCGCTTGCCGTACCAGCGGTAGAACAGCGCGACGAGCGCGAGGAAGCTGACGCTGACCACCGCGTCCAGCGTGACGAGCCAGGTCGTCGGCAGCTTCTCGCCCATGAAGTCCAAGTCGAACTGTTGGTCGCCCCAGACGAGGTAGGCGTTGAAGATCTGGTTGTTGGGCACGATCGCCACGGCCAGCACCGGGATGAGCAGAAGGAGCGCGATGACCGCCGGCCAGTCGCCCTTCTGCAGCTTGGGCGGGGCGGCGGCACCCTCCGCACGCGGCTCGAAATGCTCGCGCGGCAGATGCTTCTGGCCCGCCACGTAGATGGCGAGGCCGATCAGCATACCGATACCCGCCGCGCCGAAGCCCCAATGCCAGCCGACGGTTTCGCCGAGCGTGCCGACGATGAGCGGCGAGGCGATGACCCCCGCGTTGATGCCGAGGTAGAAGATCTGGAAGGCGTCGGCGCGGCGCAGGTCGCCGGGGCCATAGAGCGCGCCGACCTGGCTTGCGATATTGCCCTTGAACATGCCGCTGCCGAGCACGAGGCAGAGCAGCGCGAACAGGAAGGCGGCTTCGAACGCCATCAGGAAATGGCCGACTGCCATCGTGATCGCGCCGAGCAGGACGGTGCGCCTTTTGCCGAGCACGCGATCGGCGAGGAAGCCGCCGAGGATGGGGGTGAGGTAGACGCTTGCGGCATAGGTGCCGAAGATCGCCGAGGCGAGCGCCTGTCCCTGGATTCCCCCGTAGAGTGCGCTGAACGGCTGGAACAGCGCGACGTTTTCGACATGGCCCGGAAGCAGGAGCTCCTTCGTCATGTAGAGGACGAGCAGCGCCTGCATGCCGTAGAAGGAGAAGCGCTCCCACGCCTCCGTGAAGGCGAGATAGCCGAGACCGATGGGGTGACCGAGGAAACGGCGGTCTTCCGAAATCGTCATCTTGCACTCCCCGCCATCGGCCTTATCGTGCGGCTGTATAACAATATCCTCCGGGAGACCCACATGAAACTCGGCCTCGCCGCGATCAGCCTGTCGCTTGTTGCTTCCGGCGCATGGGCCGCGCCCGCCGACGACTTCGCGGCGCTGCGCGACGACGTCTGGCAGATGGCGCTTGCCGAGAACCCGCGCCTTGCCACCAGCCTCGGCGACCGGCGCGGCGACGGCAAGCTCGACGACATCTCGCTTGCGGGATACGAGCGTCGGCTTGCGGCGGATGCGGCATTCCTGAAGCGGCTCAATGCCATTTCCATCGATGCGCTGCCGAAGGCCAACCGCATCGATTACCGCATTCTGAAGCGCAGCCTGGAGAGCAGCGTCGAAGGTGCGGCATTCGGGCAGGAACGCACGGTGCTGTTCACGAACCGCTACGGCTGGCACATGGCATTCGCAGGCCTTGCCGACGATTCCCCGTTCTTTAACAAGGCCGACTACGAAAGCTACGTCGGCCGCCTTGAGGCCTACGGCAAACAGAACGCCGACGGTATCGCGGTCACGCGCCGTGCCATCGCCGAAGGCTTCACGCAGCCGTGCGTGCCGATGGAGGGTTTCGAAAAGACCATCGAGGGCCGCATTGCACCGAGCGCGGCGCAGAGCAGTTTCATGTTTCCGTTCCGCACGAAGCCGGCGACGATTGCGGACCGCGACTGGACGGCGCTGAAAGCGCGCGCGGAAAAGGCCGTGGAAACGGTTGTGACACCCGCCTACCGCGATTTCCTGAAATTCTACACGTCGGAATATGCCCCCAAATGCCGGAAGAGCATGGGCATTTCCGAGACAAAGAACGGCGCGGCCTATTACGCCTACCGGATCAAGCAGCAGACGACGACGGACAAGACGGCCGAGGAAATTCACCAGCTCGGGCTCAGCGAGGTCGCGCGCATTCGCGCCGAGATGGATGCGGTGGTGAAGCGGTCGGGCTTCAAGGGCGACCGCAAGGCCTATATCGCGATGCTGCGCACCGATCCGAAATATTACGCGAAGACCGGCGAGGAATTGATGCTGCGCGCGGGCGCGCTCGCGAAGACAATCGACGGCCACCTGCCAAAGCTGTTCGGCAAACTCCCGCGCCTGCCCTACACGGTGCTGCCGATCCCGGACGATCAGGCGGCGGGCAACACCACCGCCTATTACGAGCCTGGCGCGATCGCCGCAGGCCGCGCGGGCGTTTACCGCGTCAATCTGACCGAACTCGATCAGCGCCCGCTGTTCGAACTCCCAGCGCTCGGCGTGCATGAAGCGGTGCCCGGCCACCATCTGCAGATTGCACTGCAGCAGGAACTCGACCTGCATGATTTCCGCAAGCACGGCGCGTTCTTCACGGCGTTCGTCGAAGGCTGGGGCCTGTATTCGGAACGTCTCGGCATCGAGATGGGGCTTTACGACACGCCCGAGAAAGACATGGGGCGCCTCTCCTACGAAATGTGGCGCGCGTGCCGCCTCGTCGTCGATACTGGCATCCATGCGAAGGGCTGGACGAAGCAACAGGCGGTCGATTTCATGCTGGAGAACACGGCACTTTCGGCTGCGAACGTCGATGCCGAAGTTAACCGCTACATCACTTGGTCGGGGCAGGCGCTTGCCTACAAGATCGGCGAACTCAAGTTCCGCGAGCTGCGCGCCCGCGCGGAAAAGGAACTCGGGGAAAGGTTCGACATCCGCGCCTTCCACGACACGGTTCTCGAAAACGGCGCCGTGCCGCTCGACGTGTTGGAGGCATATTTCAACGAATGGCTGACGGCACAGAAAGCCGCTTGAACGCTATGCGGCAGACGCCGCGCGCATCAGCCACTGGAGGCTGCGCTCGCGGATCGCAGGCGCAAGCGGCAAGGGATCGAAAATGCGCGCCGGATTTTCGGCATATTGCCGATCGACCTCCACCGCCTCTGCCCAATGGTCGCGGGCTTCTGCCATCCGCCCCGAGCGGGCGAGCGCCATCGCCATCATCGCATGCTGCAGCGGCGTCCCGGCAGGCGCCTGTAATTCCTTAGCGGCTGCGAGCGCCGCGGGCCCATCATCCCGCGCGACAGCAGCGAAGAACAGGCCCGACTGCACCCATTGCGGCGGGTTGGCGTGGAGAGACAGCGCCTTGCGCAGCACGGCTTCGCCATCCGCATCGCCCATCATGATCTTGAACATGGCGACCCCGGACATGAATTCGGGATTGTTGCCGTTGAGGAACACGACCCGATCCGCAGCCGCGCGGGCTTGCCGTTCGCGGCCCAGGTAAAGCGCCGTTCGCATCAGCGAATATTGCGCGCCCGGATCGTTCGGCTGAAGGTTCACCGCCTTCTGCGCCTCTTGATGGGCCTGCGCGAGGAGATCATCCCGCGCCTTGCCTTTCAGCTTCAGCGCATCCTGCGCCAGGAACCACGACCGGGCACCGTGCGCCATCGCCGATTTCGGGTTTTCCGCCGCCCATGTCATGACACAGGCGCGAACCGCCGGTTCGTCTTCCGGCGGCATCATCTGCCAATAGGATCGCAGCGCCAGCCAGCAACCGTAGGGCGTGTTGATGTCGATGTTCCGCTGATCCCCGTCGGCGTGAATGACGCCGGCAGGCTGTGCGAGCCGCGCGCTCAGCGTCGCCGCAAGCTCATCGACATCGAATATGCGCCCCTCGATCACTTCCCGCAGGCCGGAACGCGACCACACCACGCGGCCGGTATCAAGCTGCGTGAGCATGACGTTGATGCGCGTTCCGCCGGGGACGGCGCGTAGTGTGGTATCGAGCCGATAATCGACCGCAGGCGAAGGCGCGTTGACGACATCTATGGCGGTGAATCGGTCGAGCCCATCGCTGAGGCCCGCCGTTAGATCGATTGCTGCGGCGCGCTGTTCCTGCATTACATCAAGCGCAGTGACCGGCGCGAGATAGATGGTTGGAAAATTGCGAACGCGCCAGACATTCTCGTCGGTGCGCCAAAAGAAAATCGCGGCCAGCAAAAGCGCGAATGCGGCGCCGCCGATAATGGCGTAATGCGCAATTCCTGTTTTCGATTTGACAATTTTTTCCGTGGCGGCGGGTGCGCCGCCAACGAACTCCACGGCATAGCCGCCACTGGGAACCCGGATCTGCACGTCCCCTACAGGCGCGGCGTGCGCGTAGTAGGCATCGAGCAATTTTCTGAGGCGTGCCACCTGCACGCGGGGATAGGAATCGGTCTGCGGATCGAAACTGGGTTCGCGCCCAAGCGCCTCCACGGCGATCGCGTAAGACTTCAGCTTGTCGCCACGCCCCGCAAGCGTTTCCGTTACAAGAAAGCGCAGCAGTCGACGCATGACGGGCGATCGCTGAAATGCCGGATCGGACTCGATGGCATCGAGTTCGGCATCCGCTTTCCGCCGGAGCGCATCGCCCGGCCTAATGGGGTCGTGGTGCATCAAAAGACCTCCCTCCCCCTCGCCGCCTTGCAGTCGTTCATCAAGTTGTTACGAACCGGAAACGTCTTAACTTTCGGTTAAAGGCACATGCGCCTGATTTCACAAGAAAGTTGGCCGTTCCCAAAACCACCGATGTAACAGTTACAAGCAGCCGCGCGACGCTGAGGGCAACGCCCCCTCAAAAGCCCCGCGCAAAGCCAAATCTATCGTAAGTCGCGATCCCGGCAACCGGTTTTTACTCCCCGACCTTCAACCCATCCGTTCTACTTTTCCAACGAACGCCAACATGTTCGACCGTGATCCTGTTCCTCTCAACCGATCACGGTCACACCCCGGCGGCGGCGACTGCGTCCTCCGAAGTCGCCGCCGCAAACCGGCCGGGGGGCCATACGACGGGGTGCATGTTGGTAACGCAGAAAAATACACACGGTTGCATCAGTGTTACTTCAAGTTGGGGGGAGTGTTGGAATGATTGACGACAGCAAAGGCGATGCGCGCGGACGGGTTTCCACCCGCATGTCCGGGGCAATCACGGTCGGTCGGAGGCGCAGCACGGTTGCTGTCCGCAACATTTCGCTGGGCGGCGCGATGATCGAGCTGCCAACGCCGCCTGACGAAGGCACCCGCATCCGGTTCGAAACCGAGACCACCGGCAAGGTCGATGCCCGCATCGTGTGGGTGATCGGCAACCGCTGCGGCCTGGTGTTTGAACGCGCCGCCGAAATGCCAGCCGGCAGGGCCGCCGCGATCGCCTGAAAATTCAGGCGGCGAGCGGCACGATTTCGAGGATGATATCGCCGGCAGCGATGCTTGTCGCGCCGGGCTCCCAGAAGCCGATCGCCTGATCGCCGCGAATGATGCGCACGGCGAGACCGCCCCCGCAGGAGGCGAGCGGTTTTCCGATTTCATCGGCTTGAGCCGGGCGCTCGACAAGCTGCACGCGCCCGGCCGCCGTCACGAGATCGTTGATATAATCAACGACGTGACTGCCGCCCGCCGCACGCGCGAGCAGGTGCCCGCCGAGCGTCACAGGGTTGATCACGGTGTCGGCGCCCGCCTTCCTGACGAGATCCTCATTGTCTTCGGATTTGATGATCGCGCTGATCCGCACCTTGGGATTGAGCTGGCGCGCGGTGAGCACAAGAAGCGCGCTCGTATCGTCGCGGCCGCCGCAGGCGATGAAGCTCTCCGCCGCCTCGATGCGCGCGAGCGACTGGGTTTCGTTGCGCGTGGCATCGCCTTCGAGCCCCATCACACCAACGGCAAGTGCCGCCTCCACGCGCGCGGGCGAAGGATCGATCACCACGATGCGCTGCGGATCGATGCCATTTGCGACGAGTTCATCGACCGCGGCGGTGCCCGTGGTGCCGTAGCCGGCCACGACATAGTGCTGCGTCAGGCGCGCGCGGATGCTTTTCATGCGCCACTTCTCCCACATGTGCTGGACGAGGAATTGATACGCGGTGCCGAGGAACAGCAGCCACACGAATAGACGGATCGGCGTGACCACCAGCGCATCGAACAGGCGCGCCCGATCCGTGATCGGAACGATGTCGCCGAAGCCCGTGGTCGTTACGGTGACGGCGGTGAAATACACCGCATCAATGAAGCTGATCTCGTTTTCGGGATCTGTCGCGTCGCGGTAGCCGTCGCGATCGAACCAGTGGCCGGCAAGCGCGATGCCGAGCAGCGTAAGGACGATACAGACACGCACCGCGAGGCTGCCGAGCGGCGAGAGCCTCGGCGGACGCCTGAGTCTTCCGCCGTCGTCGCGGGTGCGCGCCAGCAGGCCCGGCAGCGTCGGCCGCATGACACGGCGCAGGCGGTCCTCGATCTTCATGTCCTGCCTGTCATCGCGCGGGAATAAACATCGCGGTATCGCTCCACCATCACCGCCTCATCATATTCGGCAACCACGCGAGCGCGGTTCGCGGCTCCAAGTTCGGCGCGCAGCAGCGGATCGCCGATCATCCGCGCGAGCAGCCTGCCAAGCACCATGTCGTCGTCCACGCGCGCGATCATCGGCCGGTTGCGTTCGGAAACGATGGCGCGGACGTCGCCGACGTCGGTGGAGACCGCCGGCAGTCCGGCTGCCATCGCCTCGACGAGGCTCAAGGGAAACTGCTCGCTGTCTGACGACAGTGCGAAGATGTCGAAATGGCCGACGCACGTCTCGGGCTTGCCGAGGAAGCCGGGCATGAGCAGACGATCCGCGATACCCGCGTCCGCCGCGGCGGCGAGGATCGCCTCGCGCTCCGGCCCTTCACCGACGATGACGAGGCGCGCGGGGGCGCTGACAATGCGCGTCGCCGCTGCGAAGGCGCGGACGAGGCGTGGCAGGTTCTTCACCTTGCGGAGCCCCGCGAGCGTGCCGACGATGACCTCGCCTTCGCGCCGCTCGAAGCCGGGAATGCTGCCCGCAGGTGGCGGTGCGGTGAAAAGGGCGCTGTCGATGCCGTTCGGAATGCGAACCACGCGACCGCGCGGCTGCTTCCACGGGCCGAGTGCGATCCGCTCCAGCACCTCTGACGGCACGACGAGCGCGGACGCCGACGGCAGCGCAAGGCGGCGATAGAGCACGCGCGCGGGCTTCTGCCGAAGGGCTTCGTCGTCGTTGAAGCCGTCCTCGTGGTGGACGAGCGGGCGATGCGCGAACAGGCGGTTCGCCATCACCCCATCGAGCGCCCCCCAATTGTAAGTCAGCACGAGGTCATAATTGCCGCGTATGATCGCCGCGGCGATCGCCTTCAGCTTCGCAAGGGTGAGGCGTCCGGCGAGCGGCGGGAAATCCTGAAGCACGCGTGCTTCCACGTGCGGCGCGATCTGGCGGGCGGCGCCGACGGCCTCGGGCACCGCGCTCACGATGTCGTGCACGAACGCGTCTCCGAACGCGTTCATCAGGCGCACGGCGCGGGCCTCCTTGCCGCCGAGATCGAAGGTCGAATGCAGATGCAGCAGGCGCGGCCGGCTGGAAGGCGGCGTGAGTGACATGGTTTTGGCTTATAGCAGTGTTGATACGCCGATAAAGGCGTGACAAAGCGCGAGAAATTAACGATCACGCGGCATTCGTTGGGCGTACACGAACAGGAAAACGGAGCGGCATGGGCGGCTTTTATCTGTGCCGAGTGACGGGAGACGCCGACGAAGCGCGCATCGCCGCCGCCGAGGCGCAGTTTCGCCTGCACGGATTCACCCGGTTCACGCCGATCCGCAGTGCCGCGCACGCCGGCTTCCACGCCGCGCCGATCCACGACAGCCATGTCTGCGTCCACCGCGATGGAGACGATTTCATCGCGGTCGCAGGGACGCTCATCCACGACGGCAAGTTCGGCGAGGCGGCGCTCCGCACGCTGCTCGGCGACTTCCGCTTTCCGTTCGAAGACTGGTCGAACACGACGGGCCAGTTCGCCGCGATCGTCCACAAGGCGGGGCGGACCTTCGCGTTCACCGATTTCTTCGGCGCCTTCCAGCTCTTCCACGACGCGGACTGGAACATTGTCTCGACGAGCTTCCTCGCTGCCGCGAAAAGCCTCGACCGCGTCACCTTCGATCCGCAGGGCGTCTACGAGTTCGCATTCAACGTGTTTCCCACAGGCGACGATACCGTCGTCAACGAGCTGAAACGGCTGGGACCGGACGCGCAGATGGAGTTGGGCGCGCAGACCGTACGGTCGGCAGTGTCGAAGCCGCTGCCCGAACGCATCTCCTCGACACCCGTTGAAAAGCGCATCGCCGCGCAGGCCGAACGTCTGCGCGGTACGGCGCGCATCTATGCGGACGCCTTCGGCGACCGGATGCAGTGCCCGCTTTCCGGCGGGCTCGACAGCCGCCTCGCGCTCGCGCTGCTGCGTGACGCGGGGGTCAGCCCGCATGTCTATGTCTACGGCAGCCCCGGCGACGGCGATGTCGAGGTGGCGCGGCACATCGCGGATCATGAACATTTCCGCTTCGAACCGTTCGAGAAGGCCTCATTCGCGAGCATCACGCCCGACGACTTCCCCGCGATCGTCGCGCGCAACTTCCACGAGACCGACGCGCTCGTCACCGATGGCGGGCTGTTCGACAACGGCGGCAACGCCTACGCGCGTCACCAGCGGCAGGAAGGCGGCCAGCTCGCCGTTTCCGGCGGATGCGGCGAGGTGTTCCGCAACTTCTTCTACCTCCCCGACCGTGCGCTGACCGCCCGGCAGGTGATGGGGGCCTTCTTCGCGCGCTATACGCTCAGCGACGTCACCGACGCGTTCGACCCCGAAGGCTTCATCGACCGGCTGGAAGTGAAAGCGCTGAAGGCGATCGAGAAGCCAGGCGCAACGGGCAAGCTGCGCCGCACGCTCATTGAACAGCTGTACCCGCGGATGCGCTGCCGCGCGTTCTTCGGCCGCGAAATCAGCGTCGTGGGACGGCAGGGCGCCTATTTCATGCCGTTCTTCGACCACGAGGTGATCGCAGGCGCGCTGCAATTGCCGCTTGCCTGGAAAAACGCGGGCCGCTTCGAAGCCGCGCTGCTGACGCACATCGACCCCGTCCTTGCGGCCTATCCCTCAGACTACGGTTACAGCTTCGACCACCCGCCCACGCTGTCGCACCGCATGAACGAGCTCGGCACCCGCGTGCGGCCACCTTGGCTGCGTCAGCGCAGCTATGCGGTGCGTCGCCGTTTAGGGCCGATCCGCGATGAGCACGGCGGGCTGCTCACGCCCGCCTTCCTCGGCCGCGTGCTCGACCTGCATTTCCCCCACATGCAGCAATTTTTCAAAATGAAAGCGGTCAGCGACAGCGGTCTTTACCGGCGGATCGCGACGCTCGAATATCTGGCGCAGCATCTTGAGCGCCAGATCATTTGACACGAATCTTTTGACTCTCACTCAAAAGTTCCCATATCATCCATATCGACTGTGGGAGGATACCGAGGTTTATGGCAACGCGCGTAGCGGAAAGCCGTTCGCGGCGATACGATCCGGCGGAAACGCGCCAGCGCGTGCTGGAAGCGGCGAACCACCTGTTTTCGACGCAGGGCTTTGCGAAAACCGGCACCGCCGACATCGCCCGCGCTGCGGACGTTTCGGAAGGCTCGATCTTCTATCATTTCGGTTCGAAGCGCAGCCTTCTGGAAGAGCTGGGCCGCATGTACGGCGAGCGCATGTGTGCCGCGATGGAAGCCGGCGACCGGCTGGAAGACCTTGAACCCGGCATCACCATCCAGCGCTGCTTCGATTACTGCACCACGCAGAAGTCATGGGAAAACATCGTGAACGCCAACTGTGCGGGCACGGCGAGCCACGGCAAGATGGGCCTGAAATCGAACCCCGATGCCGAACCTTTCTACCGCGCCTCGCACGAGGTCGTCGCAGCGTGGGTGGAAAACCAGTACCGCGCGATGGCGAAGAAGTTCGACCTTACCGATGTCGACACGAAGATCGCTGCCGAACTGACCTATTCCGCGGTCGGCGCCGCGCTCGACATCGCCTTCGCGCCCGGTGCCGACGAAGCGCTGAGAAAGCGCGTCGAGGCGGAGACCATCCGCTATGTGCGCTGCGCCTGCCGCCTGCCGCACCCGCGCGAGGCATGACGGTCCGGTATCGTCCGGATCCCGCCATTCTCGAACTCGGCAGTGATTATTACGATCCCGTCGCGGCGGCGGACTTTCCGCAGACCACCCTGCGCTTCCGGAACCAACGCCATGCCGAAACGGTAGGCCTCGGCAATCTTACGGATGAGGCGTGGCTGCAGCATTTCGGCCGCTTCGCGCCGCTTCCGGGCAACCTCGAACAGCCGCTGGCGCTCCGCTACCACGGTCACCAGTTCCGCACCTACAACCCCGACATCGGCGACGGGCGCGGCTTCCTGTTCGCGCAGCTGCGCGATGCGGACGACCGGCTGCTCGATTTCGGCACCAAGGGATCGGGCCAGACGCCCTACAGCCGTTTCGGGGACGGCCGGCTGACGCTGAAGGGCGGCGTGCGCGAGGTGCTGGCGACCGAAATGCTCGAAGCGCTCGGCGTCTACACCTCGAAGAGCTTCTCCCTCATCGAAACCGGCGAGGCGCTGACGCGCGGCGACGAACCCTCGCCCACCCGCTCCGCCGTGCTTGTGCGCCTCAGCCACAGCCACATCCGCTACGGCACCTTCCAGCGCCTCGCGTATCTCAAGCAGCTGGAGGCAATCCCGCCGCTCGTCGACTATTGCCTGCGCCACTTTGTCGGCGGCACGCACGCCGATCCCTATGCCGCGCTGATGGACCACGCGGTGGCAGGCGCGGCGCGGCTCGCTGCCAGCTGGCGTGCAGCCGGCTTCGTTCACGGCGTGCTCAACACCGACAACATCAATATTCCCGCCGAGAGCTTCGACTACGGCCCCTGGCGCTTCGTGCCCCGCTGGGACGACGGCTTCACTGCCGCCTACTTCGACCAGTTCGGCCTCTACAGCTTCGGACGGCAGGCCGAGGCGCTGCAATGGAACCTGCACCAGCTCGCGATGGCGCTGCGCACTGTGGCACCGCCCGAAAGCCTGATTCCGGCGCTGAAGACCTATCCCGAACGCTATGAGGCGGCGCTCGCCGAGCGCTACCTGTGGCGGCTCGGCGTGAAGCCGCGCGACGCAAAATCCGATGAAGCGCTGGCGCTTTCCATCGAGGCGGCGCTCGGCGCGAGCCACATCGTGCCCGATCGTTTCTGGTTCGACTGGCGCGGCGGCACGCGGCGCGGACCGAGCCCGGCGGATACTGTATACGAAAGCGATGCCTTCGCGCCGTTCCGCACGGCGGTTTCGGCCTACGAACCCGCTGCGGACACCACGCATCCCTATTGGTCGGACGCCGAACCCTGCACGATGCTGATTGACGAGGTGGAAGCGATCTGGGCGCCCATCGACGAAGCCGACGACTGGAGCGCCTTCAACACGAAGATCGCCGCCATCCGCCGCATGGGCGAGGCTTACGCAAGCTCCAGACGCTGAAGGAGCGCCCGCCGCGCTTCCCACGCTGTTTCCCAAAGTGCGGGATTGCCGAGGTCGTCGGGCGCGATGCTTTCGGGCCAATGCATTTCGATCAGCCGTTCGAGCGCATCCGCCTTCGCACCATCGAGCAGGAAGCGCGGATCGATCGCGGCCAATGCCGCCTCGCTCACCGCGACACGGAGGCGGAGGCAGGCTGGGCCCCCGCCGTTTTTCATGGATTCGCGCACATCGATGAAATGGCAGGCGCGGATCGAACCGTTGCCCGCGAGCATGGTTTCCAGCCACGCCTTCACGCGCGCATTCTCCTCGCTCTCCTTCGGGAGCACGAGCACCATCTCCCCCGAGGGCAGCGTGACGAGCTGCGAATTGAACAGGTAGGAACCGATCGCATCCTCAAGGCTCACCGCGCTCGCCGGGACCTCGACGATCTCGATCTCGGGCAGGCGGCGGCGCAGCTCCGCATAGAGCGCCTCTTTGTTCTCGAACGCCTGCTCGTGCGCGAACAGCACGCGCTCGTTCGCAACCGCGACGACATCGTTATGGAACGCGCCGGCCTGGATCGCCGCGTCGGACTGCGGCCAGAAGATCGCGCCATGAACGCCGTTCAGTCGCGCGACCGCCTCCGAAGCGCGCCGATCCTGCCGTGACGGAAAGCGGCCCTGCCGGTCTTCGCCATAGATGAACACCTCGACGCCCTTCTCACCATGGGACGGGCACAGGCGCATGAAGTTCGCCGCACCTTCGTCCCCAAACCTGCCGGGCACGGCGGCGTGGACGGCGAAGTGCCGCGTGTCCGCGAACGCGATGGCGAGCTGCCGGTGCGTTTCGGTGTGTTCGATGCTGCGATGCGCCATCGTGGAGAGGTTGGCGGCCGTGATATGGACGCGCCCGTCCGCCGTATCAGGCGCGGGCGACACCGTTCCGGCGTTCGCGGTCCAGGTCGCCGAAGCGGACATGGCATTGCGGAACAGCACTGGGTCCGCCGCGAACGCCGCCGCGCAAACCTCCGCGTCGCTGCCCGCAAAGCCGAGCGTGCGCAGCCACGGCGCGTTCGGACGGTCGTGCGGCAACAGGAAGCCCTGCCGCAGGCCGAGCGACATCAGGAAGCGCATCTTGCCGAGGCTCTGCAACGCGGCTGCGCGCGGCCGCGACGTGCCGCCGGCGTTCTTCGCGCTGGCGATATTGCCGAAGCTGAGCCCGGCGTAATTGTGCGTCGGGCCGATCAGCCCGTCGAAATTCACTTCGACCGTGTTCATTCGTCGTCAGCCTTCAAACCCGTCGTGATCGCGCCGCGCACCTTGGCTTCCTCAAGGCTGGCGACCGGAAACGCGCAGTAGTCCGCCGCGTAATATGCGCTCGGCCGATGGTTTCCGCTCGCCCCAACGCCGCCGAACGGGGCGTTCGACGCCGCGCCGTTCGTCGGCCGGTTCCAGTTGACGATGCCCGCGCGGGCGCCCGACCAGAAGCGGTCGTAAAGTGCCTGATCGCCGCCGATAAGTCCGGCGGACAGGCCGAAGCGCGTGGCATTCGCCTCCATCATCGCGGCGGAGAAATCCGGCACCCGGATCAGCTGCAGCACGGGGCCGAACATTTCCTCGTCGGGGCGGTGGGGCACATCGGTCACGTCAAGAAACGCAGGGGTAAGGAATGGCCGGTCCGGTGTCATTCGCGTCAGCGGGCGGATGGCGACCGCGCCACCCGCCTTGAGCCCCGCGACCTGATCCAGAAGCCGATCAGCAGCGCGATTGTCACCCACCGGCCCCATGAACGGCTGCGGTTCATCGAACGGCGCGCCGACGATGAGCTTGTCCATGAGCGCCGTCACCTGCTCGATGAGCGCCTCGTGCTTGCCCTCCTCCACGATCAGGCGGCGCGCGCAGGTGCAGCGCTGCCCGGCGGAGAGAAACGCGGACTGCACGATAAGCGCAGCGGCGGCGGGAAGGTCCGTATCGCGCACGTCCCACACGATAAGCGGGTTATTGCCGCCCATTTCGAGCGCGAGGATTCTGTGCGGCGTTTCGGCGAACTGGCGGGCGAGCGCATGGCCTGTCGTGGCGCTTCCCGTGAACAGCAGCCCGTCGATGCCTTCGTGCCCAGCGAGCGCGCGGCCGACATCGCCGCCGCCCTGCACGATCTCCAGCGCGCCTTCGGGCAGCCCCGCCTGCATCCAGCATTCGCGCATCAGTGCCGCTGTGCCGGGGGTCAGCTCCGACGGTTTCAACACCACGGCATTGCCCGCGAGCAGCGCAGGCACGATGTGGCCGTTCGGCAAATGCGCGGGGAAATTGTAGGGGCCGAGCACCGCGAGCACACCGTGCGGGCGGTGACGAAGCTGCTGTGTGAAGCCCTCGCCCTCCTTCTTCCGGTTGCCCGTGCGCTCCTGATAGGCGCTGAGCGAGATATCGACCTTGCCGATGACGCTCTGCACCTCTGTCTTCGTTTCCCACAGCGGCTTGCCGGTCTCGCGCGCAATCATCGCCGCGAGATCTTCGCCGCGATCGCGCACGATGTTCTGGTACTTGCGCATCAGCTCGACGCGCTCCGAGAGGCGCACCGCCTCCCACCCCGGCTGCGCGGCGCGCGCCGACACGACGGCGCGGTTCACATCCTCAAGGCTGGCGACCGGCCCGCGCCACACGACCTCGCCGGTGGACGGATCGGTCGAGACGAGTTCAGGCTGGGACATGGCTGATCATTTCTCCGGGGCGAAGGCCGTGCAGCCGGATTTCGTCTGCTGTGAGCGAAAGGCCCTGCGGTGTTTCGGCGGCGCGGCTCTGCCAGGCGCGGAAGTCCTGCAGCGTGCCTTTTGCGAGGAGCGCGCTTACCGGGCCGTTCTCGCCGGGCGCGGGATCGGCGACCGGGAGCGAGCGGCACTGCTGCACGGTGCGGATGTTGTCAATGTAGGCGAAGACGGTGGGACCGCCGTCGAAGATGTCTATATAGCCTTCGTAGATGAAGCCCTCTTTTTCGAGCAGCTTCAGCGCCGGGACGCCGGTGTCGTGCGGCTTTCCGATCACCGCGCGCGCCTCTTCGGAGAGGAGCGCGGTGTAGATCGGATATCGAGGCATCAGGTCGGCGATGAACTGGTTGCCGTGGAGCGAATTGAAGCGGTCAGCCTCCTGAAACGGCATTTCGAAGAACTTGCGGCCGAGCCCGTCCCAGAACGGCGAACTGCCGTCCGGGTGGTGCCAGCCGCGAAGCTCGGCGACGACGCGGGTCGGGAAGCGCTCGCGGTGGCGCGCCATGAAGAGGTAGCGGCTGCGCGCGAGAAGGCGACCGAGTCCCTCGGCGCGAAGCTCCGGCAGCAGGAAGAGGCCGCCGACTTCGGCAGCGCCGTTGAAGTCGTTGGTGAGGTGCAGCACCTCCATCGTGATGTTGCGCCCCAGTTCCTTCGAGGTCTGGTTCACGGTGGCGATCTTGTAGGTGTAAAACGGCCATTCGCCGCCGAGGCGCGAGAAGATCATCGCGCTGCCGCCGATGCGGCCCGTCTCGGCCTCCTCCATCAGCAGCATGTAGAGCTCGTCCTGCGGAAGCGCACCGTCCCGCGCGAAGCTCTCGCAGCTCCAGCCGATGCGGCGCGCAAGCGCGTCCCGGTCCGGCGGCAGGTTGGTGAAGCCTCCGCCTGTCTGCTCGGCAAGCACGAGCAGGGCATCGACATCGTCCGCGCGCGCGGGCCGAATGAACCAGACCATATATACTCCCCCGGCGCGGGCGCGCCTTAACACGTGTGGTCGTGTATCGGGGACGATATCGTTCCGGCGATCGGCGCCGGTGCCGATCAGGCCCCGTGGCCGTCCCAGGCACCCTGCGCGAGACGCATCAGGATCAGTGCCGACAGCCGCGCCCTTTCAACAAGGGACGCGGTAAGCAGATACTCTTGATCCGAATGGATCGAGCCACCTCGTACTCCAAGCGTATCGACGACCGCAAGCCCCGCCGCGGCGAGATTATTGCCGTCGCAGACGCCGCCGGTGTCGCGCCAGCCGATGTCGAGACCAAGATCGAGGCCGCAGGCGCGAACGAGATCGAAGAGCTTCTGCTGGTGCGCGTCCATCGGTTTGGGCGGGCGCGCGAAGCTGCCCGAAAGCCGGATCGAAACGTCGTGCGCGGCAGCCACCGCACTGATCGCATCGGCGACGGCGTGCGAAGCGCGGTGCTGATCCTCGAAGGTCGAGGGACGCATGTTCCAGCGCAGCACGGCGGTATCGGGCACGACGTTGTTGGGGCCGCCGCCGTCCAGCTTGGCGACGTTCACGGAGAGCGTCGGGCCCTTCATGGCATCAAGCCGGAGCGCGAGGTCGGCGGCGGCGATGATGGCGTTGCGGCCCTCTTCGGGATTGCGGCCCGCGTGCGCGGCCCTACCCGCAATGGCTGCGGAGAAGTTGCCGCTGCCTTTGCGCGCGCCCGCGAGCGTGCCGTCAGGGAGCGAGGACGGCTCGAAGGTGAGGCCGATCTGGCAGCGCCGTCCGGTTTCGGCGAGCAGCGGCGCAGAGCCGAGCGAGGACACCTCCTCGTCGCTGTTGAGGATGATTTCCCAGCCGAGCTGACGGGCGAAGGGCGACGCTTCGAAGCAGCGGAGCGCCCAGAGCATGACGGCGATACCGCCCTTCATGTCGGCGACGCCCGGCCCGTTCAACACGCCGTCGGCCAGCCAGCGCAGCGCCTGAAACGGGTGATCGACAGGAAACACCGTGTCCATGTGCCCGGTCAGCAGCACGCGCTTGTTCGCCGGGCGGTCCATGACGATGTGGAGGTTGTCGCCGTGCGCAAGCGCATAGGTGCGGCCCGCGGCGTCCACCGCCTCGACGGGCGCGGGCGGCACGCGGCGGATCTCGCCGCCGAGCGGCGCGAAGGCTTCGGCGAGCACATCGGCATAGTGCGCGAGGCCCGCAAGATTGCGACTGCCGGTGTTGATCGCCGCCCAGCTTTCAATCGCCGCGAGCATGGGCGCGTGGGCATCGTCGAGGAACGCGAGCGCCCCCGCTTCGGCATCCGTGAGCCGGGTCATGCGTCGTCGCCCAGCCGTCTTCCGGGGGCGATCTCACGCGGGTCGGTCTTCACCGCGATGAGCGCAGGGACGCCGCTTACGCGGGCGCGGACGAGCGCGGCGGGGAAGTCTTCGGTGCGATCGACGGTTTCACCGTGACAGCCGAAGCTGCGCGCGAAGGCGGCGAAATCGGGGTTCACGAGCGCGGTGCCCGATTGCCGCCCCGGATAATCGCGCGCCTGATGCATCCGGATCGTGCCATACTGGCCATTGTCGACGACAATGAACAGCACATTGGCGCCGTAGCGCGCGGCGGTGATGAGCTCATTGCCCGACATCAGGAAGTCGCCGTCGCCCGCGAGCACCACGACCTCGCGCTCCGGCTGGAGCAGCTTCGCGGCGATCCCGGCGGGAACGCCGTAGCCCATCGCGCCCGATGTTGGCGCAAGCTGCGTGCCGATGCGGCGATGCTGATGGAAGCGGTGCAGCCACCCGGCGAAGTTGCCCGCGCCGTTGCAATAGATCGTGTCGGCGCCGAGCGTGGCATCGAGATGGCCGATTACTTCGGCCATGTTAACACCGTTTACAACGGACGTCGGTTGCACCCATGCCTCATAATCGGCGCGCGCGGCGCGGGTCCAATCCGCCCAGCGCGAACCATCGATCGCGAAGCCGAGTTCGCCGAGCGCCGCGCAGGCGAGCCGGATCGACGACTGGATCGCAAGCGCCGGACGGCGGACGCGCCCCAGCGTATCGGCATCGGGATGGATATGGACGAGGCTCTGTGCGGGGGTCGGCACTGCGGGCAACGTGTAGCCCTGGCTCGCCACCTCGCCGAGCCGCGTGCCGAGCGCGATGATGAGATCGGCGGATTTGACGCGCTCGATGAGCTTGGGGTTCGAACCGAGCCCCAGTTCGCCCACGTAGATCGGGTGCGCGTTGTCGAAACGGTCCTTGCGGCGCCATGAGGTGATGACGGGAAGATTCGCGCTTTCAGCGAAGCTCTGCACAGCGGCCACATCCTCGGCGGTCCAGCCCGGCCCGCCGAGCCAGAGCAGCGGGCGTTCTGCGGCGTCGAGCATGTTGGCGAGCGCCGCAATGGCAGACGCATCGGGCGAGGCCTGCGGCGGCTCGATGCGCGCGGTGACGGCCGCCTGCGCCTCCTCGACGAGAACATCCTCCGGCAGCGCAACCACCACCGGGCCGGGCCGCCCCGACAGGCTGAGCGCATAGGCCGAGGCGACGATTTCGTGCGCGCGGTCGGCGCGGTCGAGCACGAACACACCCTTGGCGAGCGCGCCGAACATGCGGCGGTAATCAACCTCCTGAAACGCCTCGCGCCCGATCATGTCGGTGCCGACGTCGCCGACGAACAGCAGCATCGGCGTCGAATCCTGAAATGCCGTGTGCACGCCGATCGAGGCGTGCGTCGCGCCCGGCCCGCGCGTCACCATCGCGACGCCGGGCCTGCCGTTCAGCTTGCCGTAGGCTTCCGCCATGTTGGCGGCGGCAGCTTCGTGGCGGCAGGTGATGAGCGCGATCCTGTCCTGCACGTCGTGCAGCGCGTCGAGCACGGCGAGGTAGGATTCGCCCGGAACGCAGAATACGTGGCTGACGCCCTGATGGACGAGAGTTTCGGCGATGGTTGCGGCCACGCTCGGCATGGGGGATCGGTGCCCGTGTGGGGGAGCGAAGTCAAGCCGTGCGAAGCCTCTCCCCTCTCGTAGCTATCAACTGCCGCGCGTTTCCGGCATTGAGCCCGGCATGACCGATCATATCCGCATCGAACGCGACGGCCGCGTCCTCGTCGTCACCATGAACCGCCCGGAGAAGAAGAACGCGCTGACGCACGCCATGTACGCGGCGATGGCGGACGCGATCGACGGCGCGCAAACCGACGACGGCATCCGCGTGGTGCTGCTGACCGGCGCGGGCGAGGCGTTCACATCGGGCAACGACCTCGTCGATTTCCAGTCGAATCCGCCGCGCGGGACGGACACGCCGGTCGCGCGCTTCCTGCGATCGATCCTGAACGCGGAAAAGCCGCTGATGGCGGCGGTGGGCGGCGTTGCCGTCGGCGTCGGCACGACGATGCTGCTGCACTGCGACCTCGTCGTGGTGTCCGAAAACGCCATGTTGCAGACGCCCTTCGTGGACCTCGCGCTGGTACCGGAAGCGGGATCGTCGCTACTGCTGCCCCAGGTCGTCGGCACGGCGCTGGCGAGCGACATGTTCCTGACCGGACGGCGGATTTCCGGCGAAGAGGCGGTGAAGATCGGCCTTGCCGCCCGTCTCGCCCCCCACGCGGAGCTTGAAACCGAAGCGCGGCGCATCGCGCAGGGCATCGCCGCGAAGGCGCCCGAGGCGGTTCGGCTGACCAAGGGCCTGCTGCGCCGGAATCGCGACGAAACCGCCGCGCGCCTGCTCCTGGAGAGCGAGCTTTTCACCGAGCGGCTGAAATCGCCGGAGTTCATGGAAGCCGCCACCGCCTTCATGCAGAAGCGTCCGCCGAATTTCGGCTGATTTCCGCGCGCTGCCAAGCCCCGCTTGGCGCACCCAAAGAAAGCCTTGCTTGGCCTTCGCGCGCGGGCAGACCATCTAGCGGCCATGACCATGGGCAAACTCATTCTTGTCGGCGCCGGGCCGGGTGATCCGGACCTGCTGACGCTGCGCGCTGCGCGGGCGCTCGGCCTTGCCGATGTCGTCGTGCACGACGGGCTTGTCGATGCGCGCGTGCTTGCCCTGGCGCCGCATGACGCCCGCCGCATCAGCGTCGCCAAGCGGCGCGCGCGCCACACGATGGCGCAGGACGACATCAACGCGCTGCTCGTCGCCGAGGCGAAGGCCGGAAACACCGTCGTGCGCCTGAAGGGCGGCGATCCGTTCATCTTCGGGCGCGGCGGCGAGGAAGTGGAAGCCGCGCGCGCCGCGGGCGTGCCCGTGGAGGTCGTCCCCGGCATTTCCTCGCCGCTCGGCGCGGCGGCCGAAGCGCTGATGCCGCTCACGCACCGCGATCACGCCTCGATCGTGAGTTTCGTCGCCGGGCAGTGCAAGGGCCTCACCGAACAGAATTGGGCGGGGCTTGCGGGCAAGGGCCGCACGCTGGTGATCTACATGGGCGTCGCCACCGCTGCCGCCATCGCCGAGAAACTGATGGGGGATGGGCTGACGCCGGACGTGCCGGTCGCGATCTTGGAACGCGGGACATTGCCGGGTGCGCGCGTCATTCGCAGCATCCTCGCCGATCTCGAAGGGACGGTAACGCGGAATGCGGTAAAGAGCCCGGCGCTCATCGTCGTGGGCGCGGTCGCCGCGCTTGGTGCGGACGTGGACATCAGAAAACTGGAGATGCAGGCGTGAAGCTGCTTACCGGAAACGATCTCAAGACCGGCGATGTCGTCTGGTGGACGGGCAGCGACTGGTCGCGCCATGTCGCCGAGGCGGTCGATGTGGATGGCCACGGCGAGGCGATCGCCGCCGCCGAGGAAGCCGCGCGCCGCGTGAACGCGCCTTATGTGATCGACGGCGAGCAAACGCCCGAAGGCCCCCGCCCCGGCCACATCAAGGACCGTATTCGCGCGCTCGGCCCCACCGTGCGGCTCGACCTCAATATCAAGCCCGCCGATCCGAAGGCGGGAAGCTGGGTGATCTGATGTACAAGTACGACGAATTTGATCAGTCGATCGTCGATGCCCGCGTCGAGGAGTTCCGCGACCAGGTGCAGCGGCGTCTTGCGGGCGAGATCAGCGAGGACCAGTTCAAGCCGCTGCGGCTGATGAACGGGCTTTACCTGCAGCTTCATGCCTACATGCTGCGCGTTGCGATCCCTTATGGCACGATGGACAGCCGCCAGATGCGGATGCTCGCGCACATCGCGCGCAAGTACGACCGCGACTACGGCCATTTCACCACGCGCCAGAACATTCAGTACAACTGGATCAAGCTGGAAGACGCGCCCGACATTCTCGCCGACCTTGCGAGCGTCGAGATGCACGCGATCCAGACGAGCGGCAACTGCATCCGCAACACGACGTCGGACCAGTTCGCCGGCGCCGCCGCCGACGAGGTGACGGACCCGCGCCCGTGGGCGGAGCTGCTGCGTCAGTGGTCGACGTTCCACCCGGAATTCAGCTATCTGCCGCGCAAGTTCAAGATCGCGATCGTCGCGGCGGACGAAGACCGCGCGGCGATCAAGCTGCACGACATCGGGCTGCAGCTTTACAACAATGATGCGGGCGAGCTCGGCTTCCGCGTGTTCGTGGGCGGCGGCATGGGCCGCACGCCGATGGTCGCGCCGGTGATCCGCGAATTCCTGCCGACGGGCGATTTCCTCAGCTATCTGGAGGCGTGCCTGCGCGTCTACAATCGCTACGGGCGCCGCGACAACATCTACAAGGCGCGCATCAAGATCCTCGTCCACGAACTCGGCGCGGCGGAATACGCGCGTCAGGTGGAAGAGGAATGGGCGCATGTGAAAACGCTCGGCCTCGATCCGCCCGCCGGGGAGTTCGAGCGCATCGCCGCGCAGTTCGCGCCGCCGGCGTTCGAAACCGGCATTGGCGATACGGTCGATCGCTCCGATCCCGATTTCGCGGTGTGGCTCGACCAGAACGTGAAGGCGCACAAGCAACCGGGCTATGCGATCGTCAATATCAGCCTGAAGCCGGTCGGCGGCATTCCGGGCGATGCGTCGTCCGCGCAGATCGACCTGATGGCGGACCTCGCGGAAACCTACAGCTTCGACGAGCTTCGCGTCACGCACGCGCAGAATATCGTGCTGCCGCATGTGAAGAAGGCCGATCTCTACACGATCTGGCAGAAGCTGGTTGCGGCCGATCTCGCGAGCGCGAACCTCGATCTCATCAGCGACATCATCGCCTGCCCCGGTCTTGATTATTGCAGCCTTGCGAACGCGCGTTCGATCCCGGTCGCGCAGAAGATCGCGAAGCGTTTCGAGGGCCTCGACCGGCAGCGCGATCTCGGCGAATTGAAGCTCAAAATTTCGGGCTGCATCAATGCCTGCGGGCATCATCACGCCGGGCACATCGGCATCCTCGGCGTCGACCGCAAGGGCACGGAGAATTATCAGCTGCTGCTTGGCGGATCGGGCGCGGAAGACGCGAGCCTCGGCCGCATCACCGGCCCCGGCTTCGACGAGGACGGTATCGTCGATGCGATCGAGCGCACGGTGGAGAAATACCGCACGCTCCGCACCGAGGGCGAACGCTTCCTCGATACCTACCGCCGCGTCGGCATGGACCCGTTCAAGGAGGCGATCTATGGATAACGCACTGCGCTTCCGCGACGACGCCGCGCACGAGGAACCGGCGGTGACGCTGGACGCTTTCCTCGGCCAGTCCAACGCCACGGCCGTACGACTGGAATCGGACGAAGATGCGCGCAAGCTCATCCCGCATCTCGGTCAGCTTGCCCTGATCGAAATCGCGTTCCCCAAGTTCCGCGACGGGCGGGGCTATTCGGCGGCGCGTATCCTGCGCGAAGCCGGGTACACGGGGGAACTGCGGGCGGCGGGCGACGTGCTCGTCGACCAGATCCCGTTCATGCACCGCTGCGGCTTCGACAGCTTCGCGCCCGAAGCCGACATCGACACCGATGCACTCGGCCGCGCGCTGTCGCGCTACGAGAACGTCTATCAGAAGGCGGCGGACGGACGTTCGCCGGTATGGGCTCTTCGTCATGGCTGATGCGGCCCGCAAGCTCGATACCATCGACGTGCGTCCTGCCTACACGCAGGAAGACGCCGACGCTCTGAACGCACGCTTCGCGGGTGTCGACACGCTCGAAATGCTGCGCACGGTGTTCGAGGAAAAGCTGCTCGGCAAGACGGCGGTCGTTTCCTCGTTCGGCACGGAAAGCGCGGTGCTTCTGGATCTCATCGCACGCGTCGATCCCACTGTGCCCGTTGTGTTCGTCGACACGCTCAAGATGTTCCCGGAAACCGAGCGCTACCGCGTGCAGCTGCTCGACCGGCTGGGGATGACCCATCGCGACGTCGTGACGCCCGATGCCGCCGTGCTCGAAGCGAAGGACGCGACCGGCCTGCGCTGGTCCTACGACCCGGACGGCTGCTGCGCGATCCGCAAGGTGGAGCCGCTCGCGCGCGCCAAACAGGGCCTCGACAGCTGGATTTCCGGCCGCAAGGCGTTCCAGTCACAGACGCGCGCCAACATTCCCCGCTTCGAGATCGAGGATGGACGCCTGAAGCTGAACCCGCTCGGCGACTGGGTGAAGGCCGACCTTGAGGCGTACTTCGCGGAGCGCGACCTGCCGCGCCATCCGCTGGAGGCCGAAGGCTACCTCTCGATCGGCTGCCAGCCGTGCACGAGCGTCGTGAAGCCGGGCGAAGACCCGCGCGCGGGGCGCTGGCGCGGCTGGGACAAGACCGAGTGCGGCATCCACACCGACAACGTGAGCGAACTGCCGAGCTTCTAGGAGGGCGAAGGGACGCATAGCCCCAAAGGCTTCCCAGCCCCGCGAAGGCGTGGCATTCCTGCCGCCGATGGACCAGCTTCCCGTTTTCCTGAACCTGAAGGGCATGTCCGTGCTCCTCGTCGGCGACGGCGAAGCGGCGGAGGCAAAACGGCGCCTGATCGAAGCGGCGGGCGGCGTCATTACCAGCGACCCCGATGCCGCGCGCATCGCCTTCATTGCGGCGGACGCCGGGCCCGCCGACGTCGCTGTGCTGCACGCGCAGGGGCTGCTGGTGAACGTCGTCGACCGCCCCGACCTTTGCGACTTCACCGTGCCCGCGATCATCGACCGCTCGCCCGTGATCGTCGCGATCGGCACGGGCGGGGCCTCGGCGACGCTTGCCAAGGCGCTGCGCGAACGGCTGGAAGCAATGCTCCCCGCCGCGCTCGGCGATCTTGCCCGGAGCATCCGCGCCGCGCGCGCGCGCGTGGCGGACGCGCGGCCGACACCATCGGGGCGGCGACGGTTCTGGGACCGGCTGCTCGCATCGGGCGGCGCGCTCGACCCCTTGCGCGATGTTCCCGATCCGGACGCGCGGATTGACGCTGCGCTCGCGCTCAGTGACACGCGCGACGCCGAACGCCACGAGATCGTGCTTGCAAGCGACGACCCCGACGACCTGACGCTCCGGCAGCTCCGGCTTCTCTCCCGTGCCGACACGATCGTCCATGGGAACGATGTGCCGACAGCGATCCTCGACAGGAGCCGACGCGACGCGGTCCGGCTGACCGAAGACGTCATCGGAGACAGGCCAGGCCTTACCATCATCCTGCGGAGAGCATCGTGAGCGCGGACGAGAACGGCAGTTTCGCTTACACGATCATGCCGGACGGCACGGCGACACGCCTCGATGCGCCGCCGGACGCCAGCGAGGCTCCAAGCTGCGCGCTGCTATGGCGCCATATCGACGGCAACGACACGGCGTGCCGCGAATGGCTGGAAAAGCGATCCGGCGTCCCCGAAGCGGCAGTCTGGTCGCTGCTGGAACTCGAAACCCGGCCCCGCACCGCCAAGATCGCCGAAGGCGCACTCGTGATCCTGCGCGGCGTCAACGAGAACCCCGACGCCGATCCCGACGATCTCGTCTCGATCCGCCTTTGGGTGACGGCAGGCGAAGTTCTCAGCATCAATTTTCGTCCGCTGCTCGCCATCGCCGACATGGAACATGTGCTGCGCGACCGCGCGGTGCGCGATGCCGGCGATTTCATCGTGGAGCTTGCCGACGTGCTGATCCGGCGGCTCGACCACACGCTCGACGATCTTTCGCAGAGCCTCGACTTGCTCGAAGAAGACGTGATCGACGAACGGCGTCGACATCTGCGTCCGCGCATCGGCAAGGTGCGCCGCACGGCGATCGGCCTGCGCCGCTTCATTTCCCCCCAGCGCGACGCGCTCACGCAGCTCGCAAGCGGACCCTTCGCATTCTTTGATGAGAGCGACCGCATCAATCTTTCGGCGGCGGCGAACAGTGTTTCGCGGATCATCGAGGAGATCGACGCCGTGCGCGATCAGGCGGCGGTGCTTTCCGACCAGCTCTCCGATCTTCGGCAGGAAGCGGTCGGAAACCGCACGCTCGTGCTGTCCATCGTCTCGGCGGTATTCCTGCCACTCACGTTCATCACGGGCCTTATCGGCATGAACGTCGCGGGCATCCCCTACGCCGACAAAGCGTGGGCTTTCTATGCCATTGTCGGCTTCAACGTGGCGCTCGGCGTCGGGGTTCTCGCCTGGCTGCGCGTAAAGGGCTGGTTCCGCTAGCGGACGGCGCCCAGCGCCTGACGCGCGAGCGCGGCGATTTCCGCGATCGCCGCCGGGTTCACCGGCATGTCGGCGCGGCCGGGATCCGCAAGGCTCGCCGCGATCTGCGCGATGCGCTGCAGCGGCGGCTCGATCAGATCGGGGTTGATGCCCCCGGTGAGCACGGCCTTGCGGTCCGCGATCAGGCGTTCGACCTCGCTCTGCAGAACGCGGCGCTGTTCGCTTTCGAGTTCGAGCTGTTCCTCGAGTTCCGAAAGTTCGATCGCACGGCGCGTGACCCGCTCGTCGAGCTTGGCGTTGGCGAGCTTCAGGTTGGCGGCGTGCTGACGACGCTGGAGCTGTGCTTCGATGCGCGCGGCAAGCACGTCGAAATCGATCGGCTTCGAGACATAGTCGTCGGCACCCGCTTCGAGCGAGGCGACGACGGTCTGCGCGTCGGCGCGCGCGGTGAGCATGATGACTGGCACCTCGCTGACGCGCGAATTGGTGCGCAGCTCGCGCAGCACATCGATACCGTTCATGTTGGGCATCATGTAGTCGAGCAGCACGAGATCGGGCGGCGATTTCTCGATGAGCTGCAGCGCCGCTTCACCGCTTTCCGCGGAGACCACCGTATAATTCAGGCGTTCAAGCCGCCTGCACACCACCGAACGGTTCGCCTCCACGTCATCCACCACGAGGATTCGACAACCGTTCCGGTCTCCCGCATTCACTGTCATTGATACGCCCATGTCTTGTTCTTTATGCCGCCATGGTCTCAGAATTTGGTTGATTATTAATTGACCCTTTTTGCGAGCCCGTCGCATCGTCCCATTCGCGCAGGGATTCCTGATGCTTGCGCGGCAGGCGCAGGTTGAATGTGGAGCCGACGCCGGGGAGGCTATCCACCGTAAGCCGCGCGCCCATCAGCTCGGCAAGCCGCGCGGTGATGGCAAGGCCAAGGCCTGTGCCGCCGAAACGGCGCGTCGTCGAGGCGTCCGCCTGCACGAAGGGCTTGAACAGCTTGTCGATCTGCTCCGGCGTCATGCCGATCCCCGAATCCGAAACGCTGATTTCGATCCAGTCGCGCCGCGCAATGGTAAGCGCACGCGCCGACAGGATGACATGGCCCTGTTTCGTGAACTTGCAGGCATTGCCGCCGAGGTTGATCAGGCACTGCCGCAGCTTCATGGAATCGTGCTCGGCGATGCCGATATCGGGCGCGATGCGCAGCTCAAGACGGTTGCCCTGCTGCTGTGCGAGCGGCTCCAGCGTCGAGCGGACCTCTTCGAGGAGCCCCTGCACACTGAACTCGTGCACATCGATCTCCATGCGGCCCGCCTCGATCTTCGCCATGTCGAGCAGCTCGTTGATCATGCTGAGGAGGTGCCGTGCCGAACCGTCGATCCAGCGCGCATCCTCCGACAGCTGCGTCTGGCCCTGTTCGGCAAGATCCTGATGTAGCACGTCGGCATAGCCGATGATCGCGTTGAGCGGCGTGCGCAGCTCGTGGCTCATGTTGGCAAGGAACTGCGATTTCGCCTCGTTCGCGTGCTGCGCGACGTCGCGCGCTTCGGCAAGCTCCTTCGCGGCCGATGCCAGCTCGTGGTCGCGGCGTTCCACCTCGTCGAGCATGGCGTTCAGCGAATCGATGACGCGGCGCGTCTCGTCGTCGCCCAACCGCTCGACGCGCTGGCTATAGTCGCCGCTGTCGCGAATGCGTTCCATGGCGAGCGTCATCACCTTGAGCGGTCGGAACAGCAGCACGCTGATCCCCGCCGCGAAGAAGAGCGAGACGAGGAACGCGACAGCGATGATCCCTATGACGGCGAACAGATAGGCGAACGAAGGCTTGGTCTCGAACTTCTGGACCGTGGTGATTTCGATCGAGCCGAGCATCTTGCCCTTCGCCACGATCGGCGCCGAAGAGACTGCCCTTCGCCCCTTGGGAGCGGGCGCAGTACGCTTCAGCGTGATGATATCCTTGCCCGAAACGTCGCGCACGCGCACCTGCCGGATCACCTCCACCGAATCGAGC
This sequence comes from Sphingosinicella sp., assembly GCF_013911755.1. Lineage (GTDB taxonomy): Bacteria > Pseudomonadota > Alphaproteobacteria > Sphingomonadales > Sphingomonadaceae > Sphingosinicella. The sequence goes on along the minus strand of NZ_JACESP010000001.1, from coordinate 75,143 downwards.
TGGCGCAGCACGCGCAGCGTCTCCTCCGTATCGCCGGCGAGGATCGGCCCCGCCGCGATGCTGGCGACGCCCTGCGTGGTCAGTTCCTGGATCTTGTAGGTGGCCGCGACGACGGTTTGATACTGGAGATAGGCGAACACCGAACTGGCGAGCGCGAGCGCCACCGTACACGCGAACAGAACCGCCGCGGCAAGCTTGACGCGGAAGGGCAGACGCTCAAGCCGTGCCCTGAAGCCCGAGCGCACCTTCGCATTCGTCAAAGCGCTGCTCCGAGATGCTCCGGCTCATGCGCCTCGCGCCAGGTTTCGAATTCGGCGAGCGGGATCGGCTTCGAAATCCAGTAGCCCTGCAGGATTTCACAGCCGATGACGCTGAGGATATCGGCCTGAATCTCGCTTTCGACGCCTTCGGCAACGCACTCGTAGCCAAGCCCGCCGGCAAGGCTGACGATCGCCTGAATGATCGTGCGAGAATCCGCGCTGGTGGCGACATCCTTCACGAGCGAGCGATCGATTTTCAGCCGATCGATCGGCAGATCCTTGAGGCGCGCGAGGTTCGAATAGCCCGTGCCGAAATCGTCGATGGCGATGCTGATGCCGAGCGCGCGCACTTCGGCGAGGCGATCGACGATCACAGGATCGGACGACATCACGGTCGATTCGGTAATCTCGATTTCGAGCATCTCGGGCGGCGCCGACGAGGCTTCGATGCACGCGCGGACATGGCGCACGAAATCGGTGCGCTCCACCTGCTGCGGCGAGACATTGACGCTGAGCTTGAGCTTGTCGCCGCGGGCGTGCCATTCGCCGACGATCCGCGCGGCTTCCGCGATCACCCAGCGGCCGACGTCGACGATGAGGCCGCTATCCTCGGCGATATCGATGAACGACGCGGGCGCGCGCAGTGTCTTGTCCGGGTGGCGCCAGCGGATGAGCGCCTCCGCCGAGACGAGCTCGCCGCTTTCCGCATTGATCTGCGGCTGCATGTGCAGTTCGAACTGCCCGCCCGCGATCGCCGCGCGCAGCATCGATTCGAGCTGCAGCCGGTCGCGCACGCGCTCGTGCATCGCGGCTTCGAACAGGTGATACTGATTCCGTCCGCTGTCCTTCGCGTAATACATCGCCGTGTCGGCGTTGCGGGTGAGCGTTTCGTAAGTCTCGCCGTCGTCGGGCGCGATGCAGATGCCGATGCTGGCGCCGATCACGATCGACTGGCCCGCGAACTCGAACGGCTCCTGCATGGCGCGCAGGATCTGCCGCGCGAGCTTTGTGGCATCGGCAGGCCCCGCCGCATCGGGGAGAAGAACGGTGAATTCGTCGCCGGCAAGACGCGCCAGCACAGCCTCTCCGCAGCCCGGGCCGCGGCGGTTCGATTCGGCGGAAAGCAGCACGCGCATCCGCGCCGCGAACATCGCCAGCAGCACATCGCCCTGCGCGTGGCCGAGGCTGTCGTTCACCGACTTGAAGCGATCGAGATCGATGAACAGGATCGCGCTTTTCGCACCTTCCCGGCGCGCCATGCTGCGCAGGTGGCGCTCGACGGTGCGGCGGAAGCTCAGGCGATTGGGAAGATCGGTGACGGGATCCTGCAGGGCGGTCTGCTGGATCGTATCGATATTGGTCTGGATGCGCTTCTTGAACAGCTCGATCGCCGCGGTCAGCTTGGGGAGCGTGCGGCGCACTGTGCGCGGGATCGGCGGCGGAACGTCGCCATCGCGGCGGGGACGCACGAAATCGGTGATCTTCTCGACCGCGATCACGACCGGCGCCAGCGTATAATGCACCGCCGCGAAGACAACCGCGGCACTGGCGATCACGACACCGGCGAGAACGACGAGCGAGCCCGCCGACGGCAGGCTCGGCGGCCAGCCAAGGCTGTAGGCGAACACGAGCAAGGCGATCACGGCGGAGGCCGCGCCGGCATAGACAAGCGAACGGATGCGCAGCTGTGTTTCGAACAATCCGAATACTCCGTGCCCCCGCGCGGACCTGTGCGCGAGGCTCAGGAGACACTCGCAGGATAAGGTAAACATTCTCTAAGCCACGCTGCCTGAACGAAAAGGGCGGTCCCAAAGGACCGCCCCCTCTTACGTGGCCATGCGCCGCGTGCCCGGCTCAGATCGGCCAGGACTGGTAGGCCGCCATCGCATAGAGCATCGGGATCGACAGCAGCGTGTTGATGCGGCTGGTCAGCATCGCGACGCGTGCGGCCTTCGCCTTTGCCGCGTCTTCCGCAGGCACGATGCCCAGCGCCTTCTTCTGGTTCGGCCAGATGATGAACCAGACGTTGAACGCCATGATGAGCGCCAGCCACATGCCGATGCCGATCAGCTGAAACGACGGTTGCAGCGTCAGCGCCTCGACGAGGTAACCGAGGTGACCGGCCAGAAGCAGGCCGAACAGCACCGTGAACGCCGCGCCCCAGCGGAAGAAGAACAGCGCCTTGGGGGCGATGTGCTTGCTCACCGCCGGCTTCTGTTCGGCCGGGATCGCCGGCATCGTCGGGATCTGGACGAAGTTGAAATAGTAGAGCAGCCCGATCCACGTGATGCCCGCGAACACGTGCAGCCAGCGCAGCACGGTCTGCCCGAAAAGCGCACCGTTGGCGGCGAAATCGCCATGCAGCCCGAAGATCAGGGCGATCGCCAGGACCAGCCCCAGACCCAGCGTAAGATGCAGATTTTCAAGAATTTTGCCCATCAGCAGTTCCCCCGCGGCGTTCCCTGTTTCGACCCTGATGCGCGCCGCGATCGCAGCAGAGGTCCGTCCCACAGTGTGATTGAGAAACATAACTACGCTGAAATTGTTGAAGGTAGAAGCGTTCAGGTGATGATAAACGGCTTTTCCGGCAACACTGGCCGAACGGACGGGGTGCCGCTGATCCGAAAGGAAGACTGATGATCCTGCTCCATGTCGCGCTCCTGATGGCCGCGCAGGTGCTGCAGCCCGTGGCTGTGCCCGAACCGGCGCCTGCCGCTCCGCCCCGGGCTGCCGATGAAACCGCCGCGCCCGACGAAGCCGCCGCAATCAGCGCCCGCAAGCGGCTGAACGCGGAGGTGAAGGCGCGCACGGATGCCAGCGATGCCGGGTATGCCGCCGCGCAGGCCGCGTACCAGGCACAGATGCGCGAGCATCAGGCCGCGACCGCGCGTACGGCACAGGCGCAGGCGGAGTACGAGGCCGCGCGGGCCGCCTATGACCAGCGTCAGCGCGAAATCGCCGACTGGCAGGCCTGCGTGAACGGCGACAAGACGCGCTGCCCGCCGAAGCCCCGGAAATAGCCGCCCTCGCACTTCGCGCGGATTGACATCACCCGCCGCGCCTCGGCAAGCAGCGAGAACATGCGCCCATCCTCCGCCCCGCCGATGCTGCTCGCCTTTCTGGCCATCGCACTGCTGTGCGCCATGGACGGTGCGATCAAGCTCGGCGCACAGACGCATGCCATCATCACCGTCACCTTCATGCGTTACGTCGCAGGCACGCTCATCGCGCTGCCGTTGCTGCGCCTCGGCAAGGTCGCGTTCTCGCGCGAGACCTTGCAGGGCCATGCCGTGCGCGGGCTCGTGATCGCCGCCGCAGCATACCTGTTCTTCTACGGCCTCTGGGCGATCCCGATCGCCGAGGCGATCGCGATCTCCTTCATCGCGCCCTTGCTGGTGCCACTCATCGCCCGCGTTCTGCTCGGCGAGCGGATGCGCGCGATGAGTGTGGCGGCGTGTCTCGTGGGGTTTGGCGGCGTTCTGGTGACGGTAACCAGCCATGTCCCTGTGCCGATGCCCAACCGCACCGAAGGGGTCGCAGCCGTGTTCGTGTCGGCAGTGCTCTACGCGCTCTCCATCGTTCTGCTCAGGCAGCGGGCAACGCGCGACGATCCGCAGGTCATCAGCGTCCTCGCCGCCGCCTTTCCGGCGCTCTACACAGCGCCCTTCGCGCTGTTCGCAGCGCCGCTGCCTGCCCCCGGCGCGCTCCCGCTGTTCGCGCTGATGGGCGCGCTCGGTACGGGCGGCACCCTGCTCCTCGCTTTTGCTTACGCGCGCGCCGAAGCGCAGAAACTGGTGGTCCTCGAATATACCGCGCTCGGCTGGGGGGCGCTGTTCGGCTGGTGGCTGTTCGACGAACACGTGCGCGCGCAGGTCGTGCTCGGCGGTGCGATCGTGGCGGGCGCCTGCCTGATGACAGCATGGTCGGGCCGGCGGAAGGCGATCGCCGCATGAACCCGTCGGGCGGCCTTCGCAGCGATTTCGCGCTGCTGTTCCTCGTGCTGTTCGTGGTGGCTGCCGGCAACACCGCGTTGCAATCGGTACTGCCCACCATTGGGCGCGAACTCGGCATCCCCGACCTGCTCGTTGCGACAATCTTCTCGTTTTCGGCGCTGATGTGGACCTTCGCCGCGCCGCGCTGGGCCGACGCCTCGGACCGCTACGGCCGCAAAGCACTGATTTTACTGGGGCTCGGCGGCTATTTCATCTCCAAGCTGATCTGCGCGTTCGTGATTCTCGCCGGCCTCAAGCACCTGATCGCGCCGATTGCCGTGTTCATCATATTCGCCGCGGCGCGTTCGCTGTTCGGTCTGTTCGGTTCGGCGTCCAATCCGGCGGCGCAGGCTTATGTCGCCTCGCGGACCACGCCCTCGGAGCGCACGCGCGCGCTTTCCGTGCTGGCCTCCGCATTCGGGCTGGGCACGATCGTGGGACCGGCGGTGGCGCCGTTCTTCGTGCTGCCGGTTGTCACGCTTTCGGGGCCGATGTTCGCTTTCGCGGCGTTCGCGCTGATCACGCTCATCATCGTCTCCCGCCGCCTTCCCGCCGATGCGCCGAGCGCAGGCGAGGAACGGCCGATCGCCAACCTCGAGCCGACCGTCGCGACCGGCCCGCGCAGCACCCACGGCGCGCGGACACGGACACACCGCGGCCTGTCGTGGCGCGATCCGCGCATCCTGCCGTTTTCGATCTACGGGCTCGCCATCGGCAACGCGCAAGCGGCGAGCGGCCAGTCGCTCGGCTTCTTCATCATCGACCGGCTCGGTCTGCCGCCGATCGAAGCGCAAACCTTCATCGGCATCGCGCTGATGGCCGCTGCCGCCGCGACGCTGCTCGCGCAATGGGCGCTGATCCCGATGTTTCACCTCGGGCCGAAGCTGCTGCTGCGCTGGGGGGCTGGCCTTGCCGCCGCGGGCTCGATCCTGCTCGCGGTTTCGACCGATTTCTACGGAATCGTGCTATCGTTCGCGATCGCCTCGCTTGGCTACGGCTTCGCGCGGCCGGGGTTCAGCGCGGGCGCGTCACTCGCCGTGGGGCTTGAGGATCAGGGCGGCGCGGCGGGCGCGATCACCGCGGTGAACGGCGCGGCGTTCATCATCGCGCCGACGATCGGCATCGCGCTCTATCAGGTCTGGCAGCCTCTGCCATACCTCCTGAGCGCCGTACTGCTGCTCGCGATGCTGCTCTATTCGCTGAAGAACCCGCTGCTGGGCTCAGACCTCGACCGCGACGAGGTTCAGACGCAGTAGTTGGCTGCGGGGTAAGCGCCGGGCGCCGGCCCCGCCTTCGCGACCATCGAGGGCAGCGGCCGACCCATCACGGTTTCGAACCAGTGGTTCACGGCGATCGCAGCCGCGAGATCGACACCGGTCGAAACACCTGAGCCATCGAGCATGAACAACAGGTCTTCGGTCGAGATATTGCCGGTCGCCTTCGGCGCGAATGGGCAGCCGCCGAGGCCGCCGAGCGAGGAATCGAGCACGTTCACGCCGGCCGAATAGGCGGCCCAGGCGTTGGCGATGCCCGTGCCGCGCGTGTTGTGGAAGTGCGCGCGCAGCCGCACGCTGTCTCCCACGGCGGCGCGCACGCGGCCAAACAGGTCCGTCACCTGCGCGGGCACGCCGACGCCAATCGTGTCGGCCAGAGCAATTTCCTCGGCGCCCGCCTCGGCCATCGCCTCGGCGCAGCGCACAACGGTTTCGGGCGGCACGTAGCCTTCGAACGGGCAGCCGAAGGACGCCGAGATCGTGACCTGCGCGACAAGACCGTTTTCGCGGGCAAGCCGCAGCATCTCGCGATTTTCGGCGATTCCCTGATCGATCGTCTGGCCCTGGTTGCGCTCGCCGAACGTGTTCGAGGCAACGAGTACGCAGCCCGCCTCGTCCACGCCGCGCTTGTTGCCGTCGCGGCTTTCGATGGCGCGCAGCACGCCGCGTTTGTTGAGGCAAAGTCCGATGTAGGAGACATCGCGGCGGTCAGGCAGGCCCGCGATCACAGCTTCAGCGTCCGCCATCTGCGGCACGCGCTTGGGATTGACGAAGCTCGCGACTTCGAGGCGCCGCACGCCTGCATCGATCATGCGCGTGATGAGGCCGAGCTTGTCGGCAGTGGAAACGATCTCCGGCTCGTTCTGAAGGCCGTCGCGCGCGCCCACCTCAACGATCGTCACGTCCGCCATGCCGTCTCTCCTGCAAACCGCAGTGTCCGACTTGGGCATTTCGTCGGCAAGGTCAATCCCTCTCAAAAGCGACACGCTCTCAAGTTGGGGGGCCTGTACCGAAAATCGTTTGGCGCGATGATGGCGCGGCTCTGGGGAGAGACCGCCATGACGAGAGGCCGAATCGAAGCCGCGCTTAATGAAGCGCATATCCCGTCGCTGATGTGCGCGCTCGTGCATCTGACCGGGGATGCAAGCATGCTGACGCCCGAAAATTGCCCGACCTACGATTTCTTCGGCGACGGGCAAGGCAACCTGCCGCCCGCTCTGCAGGATGCGGTGCGGCAGCGCGCGGCCGACGCGATCGGTGCGCATCTCGCGGGCACCCCCCTGCCCCCGCCGCCGGATGCCGCGACCGTGCGCCGGATGATGGATTTCATCGCCGGGGCCGACATCCCGAAGCACTACGTGCCCTTCCTGATGGAGGAACTCGGCCTCGAAAGCGCCGATCCCAAGCGGCCCGAGCCTGCGCCGGTGAAGAAGCGCGTCGCGATCGTCGGCGCGGGCATGTCGGGACTTCTCGCCGCGATCCGCCTGCGGCAAGCCGGGCATGACGTGGTGATCGTCGAAAAGAACGCGGACGTCGGCGGCACGTGGCTGGAAAACACCTACCCCGGCTGCCGCGTCGACAACCCGAGCCACCTCTATTCCTATTCCTTCGAGGCAAACCACCACTGGCCCGCCCACTATTCAACGCAGCCGACCCTGCTCGCCTATTTCCGCGACATCGCCGACAAATATGACCTGCGCCCGCTGATCCGCTTCGGGACGAGCGTGGACGCCGCGGAGTGGGACGAAGCCGCCGCGCTATGGCGCCTTACGCTCTCCGGGCAGCACGCAGGCAGCATCGAAGCCGATGCGCTGATCAGCGCCGTGGGGCAGCTCAACCAGCCGCGCCTTCCCGACATTCCCGGCGTCGGCACGTTCAAGGGCCCGGCATTCCACAGTGCGCGCTGGCGGCATGACGTCGACCTCAAAGGCAAACGCGTCGCGGTGATCGGCACGGGCGCGAGCGCGTATCAGTTCGTGCCGGAAATCGCGGCGGATGTGGGCAACCTCACGGTGTTCCAGCGCACGCCGCCGTGGGGCGGGCCGACACCCAACTACCACGATCCCGTCACCGACAATGTCCAGTGGCTGCTCGAAAACGTGCCCTTCTACGAGAAGTGGTACAGATTCTGGCTGTTCTGGATGATGACCGACGGCATCCTGCCGTTCGTGAAGGCGGATGACGCATGGAACGGCCCGCCGGGCACGATCGGCGCGATGAATCTCGAACTCCGGAATGCGCTGGTGCAGCAGATCGGCCTGCAGTGTGAGGGGCGGCCCGATCTCCTCTCCGCCGTGATCCCGGACTATCCGATCGGCGGCAAACGCAGTCTTCGCGACAATGGCGTGTGGATCGCCGCGCTGCGCCGCGACAACGTGCAGCTCGAACAAACCCCGATCGCGCGTATCACCGAGACGGGCATCGAGACGGCGGACGGGAAAACCCACGAATACGACGTGATCATCTACGGCACCGGCTTCAAGGCGAGCGACTTCCTGTCGACGTTCAAGGTTGTGGGCCGGGACGGGATCGAGCTCCACGAGCGCTGGCAGGGCGACGCGCGCGCCTATCTCGGCATGACCGTGCCGGGCTTCCCGAACTTCTTCATGCTCTACGGGCCGAACACCAACATCGTCGTCAACGGCAGCATCATCTTCTTTTCGGAATGTTCGGTGCGGTACGTCGTTCGCGCGCTGGGGATGCTCGGTGAAGTAGGCGCGAGAACGCTCGATGTGCGCGAAGACGTGCACGATGTGTTCAATACCCGCGTCGATGCAGGGAACGCGCGGATGGCATGGGGCCAACCGGGGGTTTCGAGCTGGTACAAGAATGCCACCGGCCGTGTCAGCCAGAACTGGCCGTTCGCGCTTGTCGACTACTGGGCGGCGACACTGAGGCCGGATCCGTCAGACTACGAACTTGCCTGACCGTGCACAGAAACCACGGCGTCATTCGCTTCGCCTGACGCGGTAAAGCTCCAGATCGCGACGCTGGCGATCCAGCCGACATTGAAGGCGATGAGCGCGGCAATCACCAGGCCCCGCGATTGCGGCGGCGCTCGCGAGGTTTTCGGCCCCGGCACCAGATGACGGCTCGGCAAAAGGCGCGCGAGCGCGCGGAAGTGGATCAGCAGATAGGTGCCCGCCGCGAATGTGATGAGGATCGCGGCGAGGAGCGCCAGGGGAAAGACTTCGAGCGGCACGGGACTTCTCCTTCGCGGTGCCCCCACGCTGAAACGAACGCGCGGCCCGAAGGTTCAGCCCCTACAGCGACTGGCCATCATCGAGAGTGAAGCTGGAACCGGTGATCGCCGCGCTTGCGTCCGAAGCGAGGTAGAGCAGCATCGCGTCGAGGCTGTCCTCCGCCATCAGGCGGCGGCGGGGAAACTTGGCGATGTGCTTCTGCCCGGGTTCGGTGTCGAACCACTCGCTGTTGAGCTCGGTGCGTGCATAGCCGGGGCAGATCGAATTGACGTTGATGCCCTGCCGCACCCAGTCGCGCGCAAGCACCTTGCCCATCTGCTGCACGGCAGCCTTCGAAGCGGAGTAAGCGGCAAGGCCGGGCTCCACCGCGTTCGCGGTGATCGACGAGACGATGACGATGCGGCCGTGCCCGCGCTCACGCGCGCCCGCCGCCATCAGCCGACGCGCGCCCTCGCGGACGGTGAGGAACACGCCGGTGAGGTTCACACCCATCACGCGATTGAAGTTCTCCACCGCGAGCTCGGTCGCCGGGCCTTCGACGTTCATGCCGGCATTGGCGATGATGCTGTCCGGCGTGCCGAACACGCCCTCGATGCGGTCGTAGGCCGCGATCACGGAGGCCTCGTTCGAGACATCCATCTCCACCGCGAGCGCTTCGCCGCCCGCGCCCGCGATCTCATCGGCAAGAGCGCTCAGCATATCGACGCGCCGCGCGCCGAGCGCGACCTTGGCGCCGCTTGCCGCGAGCTGCCGTGCGAACCGGGCCCCGAAGCCTGAAGACGCACCGGTCACCAGCGCGATGCGCCCCGAGAGATCGAAAGAAAAGCCCGCCATCACCATCCCCTACACTATGCCCATCGCAAGGCCCGCCGCCAGCGCATGGCCCATATCCCGGCACGCCTCAAGATCGTCCGGACCTATCACCTTTGGTGCGAGGATCGCTTCGGGCGTGTCGGCATGGGTCAGCACGATGCGCGGATCGGCGGCGGGTTTCAGCCGCCAGCCGGTTGCGATCCGTTCGATCTGGCGTATGGCGTTCGTCCCGTCCGTGCCTGCGCAGACGAGCGTTACGTAGGGCCGACCCTCGATGCGGCCGAGCGCGGGATAGTAACAGCGGTCGAAGAATGCCTTCATCACGCCCGCGATCGCGGCGAGGTTTTCCGGGCACGCGAAGATGTAACCGTCCGCCGCGAGCAGGTCGTCGGGGCTGGCCTCGAGGGCCGGTTTCAGCACAACCGCCACGTCCTCCTCCCGGCGCGCGCCCTGCGCCGCCGCGTGGGCCATCTGACGCGTACCGCCGGTCATGGAGTGCCAGACGATGAGGAGCCGCTTCGTCATTTACGCGCCCGCGAACGCGGCCTTCCGCGGCCCCATGTAGCCGAACAGGAACGCCGCGACCTTGCGCATCTGAATTTCTTCGGCCCCTTCTGTGATGCGGTAGCGGCGGTGGTGGCGGTAAATGTGCTCGAACGGCTTGTGCCGCGAATAGCCGATGCCGCCGTGCACCTGCATGGCGCGATCCGCCGCCTCGCAGACGAGCCGGTTCGCCCAATAGTTGCACATGGAAACGCGGTCCGAAAGCGCGCGCTCGATCGCCTTGTGCGGCATCCGGTCCATCTCCCACGCGGTCTTGCGGATCAGCAGCCGCAGCATCTCGGCCTGCGTCGCGAGTTCGACGAGCGGGAACTGGATCGCCTGGTTTTCCGCGAGCGGCTTGCCGAAGGGCTTGCGCGTTCGCGCGTATGTCACGCTCTCCTCGATGCAGAACACCGCCGCGCCGAGCGACGAGGCCGCCTGCCGGATGCGGTTCTGGTGGACGAACGACTGCGCGAGCGCGAGCCCCGCGCCCGGCGTGCCGAGCACAGCGGTTTCGGGCACCCAGACGTTCGTGAACGACACGCGCGGATGGTCCGTCGGCATGTTGAAGGTCCAGAGATATTCCTCGATCTTCACGCCCGGCGTATCGGACGGCACGAGGAGGCACGTGATGCCCCGCGCGTCGCCATCCGCGCCGTCCGTACGCGCGAAGGTCGCGCAATGCGTGGCGACGTGCATTCCCGTGGTCCACATCTTCTCGCCGTCGATGCGCCAGCCGGGCACGCCGCCGCGCGTTTCGGGTACAGCGCGCGTTTCCATGTGCGTCGCGTCGGAGCCGTGGTCGGGCTCGGTGAGGCCGAAGGCGACGATGCGCTCGCGGTTGAAGCCGCCGAGGATGAACTCTTGCTTCTGCGCCTCGGTGCCGAATTCCTCGAACATGGCGACGAAGGGGAAATTGCCGACGATCGAGTGCTCGTTCTGAAGATCGTTGTGGAGGCCGAGGCCCTTGGCGGCGAAGTGTTCGCGGATCACCGCCATCCAGAGGTTGGAGCCCTCCCTGCCGCCGTACTTTTTCGGTGCGGAGAAGCGCCAGTGGCCGGCCGCGTCGGCGCGGCGCTGGGCTTCGGCGAGCAGCGCTTCCCATTCGGGGTGGGGAAGGCCGCCGTTCTCGAAATCGGTGCGTGCCCATTCGCGGCGGTGGTCGAAGTAGCGGATGTTATCGGCCGCGCGCTCGAGCGGTCTGATCTCCGCTTCGATGAAGGCGTCAAGTTCGGCGAGGTAGGCGATGAGCTCGGCGGGCAGATCGAAATCCATGGGTCCTCTCCTCGCCCGCCAGATAGACATGTGCCGGGGCGCGCGTCCACCGCACGGGATTGAGAGGCCGTCAGACTTCTACGTAAGTGTGCCGTTTTCCTTGTAGCGCTGTTCGAGGAACTTGCCTTCGACGGCAAGCGCATCGAGATCACCGCGCACAAGCTGCTCGGAAAGGCGGCGAAGCTCATCGGCTATGGTGACAAGACCTTCCAGAAGCTGCTGCTCCGGCTCGCTCCCCGGCGTGCGATAGGCCTGCGGCACCTTGAGGTAGGTGTCGACGAGGCGCGGCAGATGCTCGCCGATGAGGCGGCGCGCGTCGCCCGCGATGGGCTGGCCGGCCGGCACCTGCCCAAGCTGCTCGCCGAGCACTTCGAGGCGCAGCAGGATCTCGTCGATCAGCTTCGACGCGCGCGCCGGGAGGCTGCGCCGCTGGCGCTCCAGCCACGCCTCGACACGGCGGGGAATCGCAGCAAGATCGGTATTTTTCATGGCCTGCGGGGTCGGCATCTCCGCCTGCGGGCGACGCAGCAGAAGCCAGCCGCCGACGCCCGCCACCGCGAGCACGAGCAGCAGGAAGCCGTTTATGCCGAGCGGCGCGATGAACATCGCGAAAAGCAACGCGGCCAGCGCGATCCCGCCCGCTGCCATGCCCGCATTGGCGATACGTTGCGCCACTGATTTTGCGTGCCGCTGCGTGCGCCTGAGCGCGGCGGCGCGGCCCTCCGGCGTCTGGCCAAGGCGTTTCAGTGCCTCGTCGGCACGGCCCAGCATCTGCGAAACATCACGCGCCACGGGTCAGCCCTCGATCGCCTTGAAGGTCGTCGCCGGGCCCTTGATCTGCGCCTGCGACGCACCCTCGGCGCGCGCGATGTAGCCGCGCGACTTCTCGACCTCGCCCGACAGCGTCTCGACCGTTTCCTTCATCGAGGCCAGCGCTTCCATCTTGAACGTGTCGATCGAATCCATCGTCGCGTAGATGTTTTCGAAGGCGCGCTTCAGCGTTTCGATCGGGATCGTCGCGGACGCGGCCTGCTTGTGGATTTCGCCCGTCTGGTTCCTGAGCATCGTGCTCGTCGAATCGATCACGCCCGCCGTCGTCGTATTGAGCGCCGTGATCTGGTCGAGGACAAGTCGCTGGCTGGTCAGCGCCTGCGCGACCGTGACGGCCGTGCGCAGCGCCGACACCGTCGTCGTCGAGGCGCGGTCGACGCCTTTCGTCAGCTCGACATTGTTCTTCTTGACGAGATCGAGCGCGAGATAACCCTGCACGCTCACCGCCATCTGCGTGAGAAGGTCGGTCGTCCGCTGGCGCGCGTAGAACAGCGCGCTTTCGCGGATCGCCTTGGCCTTCGCCGGGTCGGAAACCTCAAGCTCCGCCGCAGCCGCCTCAAGCTTCGCGTCCAGCGTCTTCGAGACGTGGATCATCTGCTCGAGCTTCTCCATCGTCTTCCAGAGGTTCTGGCGCTCGACGTCGATCGCGGCATTGTCGCGGAACAGCTCCTCGCGGCTGTTCGACAGGTTGTCGAGGATGCCCGAAATGTGGCTCTGCGCTGAGCGGTACTTGTCGAAATAGCGGTTGGCGCGGCTGCCGAAGGGAATGATGCCGAGAATCTTGCGGGGGGCGAGTTTCTTGCCGTCCGTGCCCGGATCGAGGTCTTCGACCGTGCGGCGCAGCGCGACGAGGTCCTTGCCGATATTGCCCTCGGCATTGATCGCCTTCACCGGGCGATCGAGGAAGCGGTTCGATTGCTGCGCGGCCTCGGCGATTTCGCGGCGGCCGAGCGCCGTCACCTCATCGACAAGCTTGCCGAAGGCGGGGCTGTTCGCATCCTGCGCCAGCAGATCGTCGACGAAGCTGTCGACTGTGGCTTCAAGCTTGGTCTTTTTCTCGTCGCTGATCGGCACGAGTCCCGCTGCTTTTTCGGGCGCCACGGCGATCACGGGATCGGGGGCCTGAAGCTTCAGCTCGGTTTCGGTTTGCATTACCGCTCCTAATGATCCGTTTCCTGTCCTATGCTTACCACCATATTGGGTGTGTTAGCCACATAATACAAGAGGACGCCGTGAACAGCCTGTACCGCCTGACACTGCCCCCGCTTGCACTGCTCGCCGCGAGCGCGGCCGCGCAGCAGCCCGAGCCGACAAGCGCGGCGGATTCCGCGCTGCACCTGTCGCGCACGCTCGGCATCAGCCTTGAAGAGGCGGAGGCACGGATGCGGCTTGCGGACCGACTCGCCGTGTTCCAGCTCCGCGTGCGCTCCGACCCGGATTTCGCGGGCCTCTATCTCGAGCACGAGCCGAAGGCGCAGGCCGTTGTGCTGTTCAAGGGCGATGCCGCCGCAAAGCTGAAACGCTACGTCGGGGACGACGCCTTTGTGGCGCGCAGCGTCGACTATTCGCTCGCAGACCTCACCGCCGCCGAAACCGAAGCGAAAGACGCGTTCCAGGCCGCCGGGCTGGCGCTTGTCGGTACTGAGCGGGACATCGAGGCGAACCGCGTCCTCCTCCATGTCGTCGACGATGCGGCGGCAAAGGCCGCCATCGCCGCGGGCCGACTGAAGCTGTCGCCAGCGGTAGTGCTCGATGTCGTCGGCGACGACAGCATCCCGCGCCCGCAGACGCTGGGTGCCGTCACCCATTTCCCGCAGGCGCGCGATCCTTCGGGCGCCGCGATGCGGGCGCTTTTCACGGGCACGCTGTTCGTGAAGGACGGGTGCCTGCGCGTCGGCAGCGAAGCCGGCGAGAGCCGCCTCGTGCTCTGGCCCTCCTCCGCCCGGCTTTCCGAAGAGGGCGGCAAGCTCGTCGTGCGTGACGGCGCGGCGGGCCGCACGCTCGCGGTCGGAAGCGCCGTGTCGCTTTCCGGCGGCGGCACCACCGAACCGCCGCCGCCCGGCTACCTGCTGGAAGGCATCCCGCGCGCCTGCACCGGTCCTTACTGGATCGCGGCAAAGGGCTGGTAGCGTGATCGTCCGCCGCCACAGGTTGCCCGTCAGGCTCTGGCACTGGACGAATGCGATCGCGGTGTTCGTGCTGCTGATGAGCGGCCTGATGATCTTCAACGCGCACCCGCGCCTCTACTGGGGCGCATACGGCGCCAATCCGGACCCGGCCTGGCTGGAAATCTACGCGACGCGCACATCCGGCGTGCTGCGTGTCGGCGATCTGCGCGTCGAGACGACCGGCGTGCTCGGGCGCTGGACCGACCCGAACGGCGTCTCGCGCGCGCTTGCCTTCCCGCACTGGGCGACGATCCCGTCCAATTACAATCTGGCGCTCGCCCGGCGCTGGCACATCGCGTTCGCATGGCTGCTCGCCGTCGCGGGGAGCCTGTACCTCGTCTGGACGGTCGCCAGCCGCCATGCCGCTGAGCTTCTGCCAGGCAGGCGGGAGCTTGCGCCCGCCCACCTGTGGCAGGACATCAAGGCCCACGCCCGGCTTCGCTTCCCGCGCGGCGAGGCGGCGCTCCGCTACAACGTGCTGCAGAAGCTCGCTTATGCGGGCACGCTGTTCGCCCTGCTGCCCGCGATGGTGCTGAGCGGTCTTGCCATGTCGCCCGCGATGGACGCGGCGTGGCCCTGGCTCGTCGACCTGTTCGGCGGGCGGCAATCGGCGCGATCGGTGCATTTCATCAGCGCGGCGCTGATCGCCGCCTTCATCGCCGTGCATTTGCTGATGGTGCTGCTCTCGGGCCCCTTGAACGGGATCAGGTCGATGATCACCGGCCGCCACCGCATACCGGATGATACGCCATGAAACACCTTGTTACCCGTCGCGGACTCGTCGGGAGTCTCGTTGCCGGCGCCGGCCTCGCGGTTTCGGGCTGCGACCGGCTCGGCCAGAGCGAAGGCTTCCGAGAGGCCCTGTTCAGCGCCGAAAAGCTTACAATGCGCGCGCAAAGGCTGATCAGCAGCCGTGAGGCGCTCGCACGCGAGTTCAGCGCGGCGGAGATGTCACCCGTGTTTCGCATGAACGGCAACACGCTGCCCGCTGACCCAGCCTATGCGCGCCATGCGGCGAACGGCTTTGCGGACTGGCGGCTCGTTGTCGACGGGCTGGTCGAGCGCCCGCTGGCCCTGTCGCTGGGCGCGATCCGCGCCCTCCCCGCACGCACGCAGATCACGCGGCACGATTGTGTGGAGGGGTGGAGCGCGATCGGCAAGTGGACCGGCGTGCCGCTGAAAACGCTGCTCGACGGCGCCGGGCTTCGGGACGGCGCGCGTTATGTGATCTTCCACTGCGCCGACGATTTCCGCGGCACGCGCTACTATGAATCGATCGACCTCATCGATGCCTTCCACCCGCAGACGATTCTCGCCTGGGGTATGAACGATGCCCCGCTGCCTATCGGCCACGGTGCGCCGCTGCGCCTGAGGGTCGAACGGCAGCTCGGCTACAAGCACGCCAAGTTCGTGACGCGCGTTGAGGTCGCGTCAACCTTTGCTAACACCGGCAGCGGGAAGGGCGGTTATTGGGAAGACCGTGTGGGCTACGAATGGTACGCCGGAATTTAACCGTTACACGTCAGAAACGGCCGGAATGCTGCGCTTTCGTAACGAACCAGTGAAATTTACAATGCATTGAGAATTAAGGATTCCATGTATAAATTTCGTTAACCATTTCACTGTTACACCCTGTTTCACGGCGGCAGGGGTGTCGCCGAGGGGGAACATGATGACGGTTGCAACGGGGGCTGCAGCGGGCGGCGGTATGGCCGAACTGGAAACGCTGCTTATCGGTCGCAGTGAAGCGATCGTCAGGGTTCGAAACCTCATCATGCGTCTCGCCGGTTCGCAGGCTTCCGTGCTCGTCACGGGCCCGTCCGGCACCGGCAAGGAGGTCGTCGCGCGCTGCCTGCACCTCGCCTCTGCCCGTCGGAACAACGAATTCGTCGCCGTGAACTGTGGCGCCATCCCCCGCGAACTCATCGAATCGGAACTCTTCGGCCACGAAAAGGGCGCTTTCACCGGCGCGCTGCAAAGCCGCAAAGGTCGCTTCGAGGCCGCTGACGGCGGCACGATTTTCCTCGACGAGATCGGCGACATGCCCGCCGACATGCAGGTGAAGCTGCTGCGCGTTCTCGAAGAACGCAAGATCGAGCGCGTCGGCAGCAACAAGACGATGGCCGTTGACGTGCGCGTCATCTCCGCCACGCACAAGAACCTGGAGCAAGCGATCGCCGAGGGGCGCTTCCGCGAAGACCTCTTCTACCGCCTCAACATCTTCCCGCTGCAGCTGCCGGCGCTCGCCGATCGCCGCGAAGATATTCCGATGCTGATCGCGCACTTCCTGAAGCAGTCGGGCACGAAGCTGCGCTTCGACGCCTCGGCGCTGCGCGCACTCTGCCAGCACAGCTGGCCGGGCAACATCCGCGAGCTGCGCAACGTCGTTGAACGCGCAGTCGTGCTGTTCGGCGAGGGCGACATCGGCGTCGACGACGTCGAAATGCTGATCGGCGCGACGCTCGAGCGCCGCGAACTTGCGAACGAGGATGCCGCGCTCTGGGAAGCGACCAGCGTTTCCGAGGAGGAAGCCGACACGCGCCTGCCGGAAACTGCCCCTGTCGTGCCGCTTCGCCCCTATGGCACCAACAGCTTCGACATGGACCCGCGCGGGCTTCTGGGCGCCGGCACGTGCGACATGCGCGCGCTCGTCGCGAAACTCGAACAGTCCTTGATTCACGCGGCGCTGGAACAGAGCGGCGACATCGTCGCCGACGCTGCCCGCGTCCTTGGCCTCCAGCGCACCTCGCTCATCGAAAAGATGCGCAAATACCAGATCGGCCGCGGCGAACGCGCCGTCGCCTAAGCCGTACGCGTTTTCCCGTAGAGTCTGCGCGCTGTGCCGGATTGGCGCAGCGCTTGGACGCTGCGCTCGTGCGCACGGCGACCGACATCGATGGCGTGGCCGATGGTCACCGCCTGCGATTCGGCCTGACGCAGCGCGCCGAGCGCCTCTGCCCGCAGCGCAGGATCGGCAGCCAGCCCCGAAAGCGTCTGCACGAGTGCGAGGCGAACCGTTTCATAGCGCTCAACAGCCGTCCAGTCGCCGCCTGCCGCAGCGTGCGCCGTCATGCCCGAGAGCGATTCGAGATCGGTGAGAAGGGCCGGAATCGCGGTCACGGGCGAATCTGCCGCCACGCGTCTCCAAGGCCGGCAGCGGCCTCCGTGGCGGCCGCCAAACGGCGCGAATCATTGTCGCGGCCAGCCGCGATCGTCTCCTGGCGGAGATAGCCGTAGGCCGACGAAAGCGATTGCGCGACCGGGCCGCCGCGATTGAAATCGAGGCTCGATTCGAGACCGTGCAGGATCGAAAGCGCGCGGCTGATGCGGCTGCTCTTCAAAGCGAGATCGCCCCGGTCGATCGCGATGCCCGCCTGCCGAAGCGCGGAGAGCAGTTCGTCGTACAGCATCTCGATCAGGCGGTGCGGGTTCGCCTGCTCGGTGCGGGTAGCGGTGTCGATGGCGGCATACTGCTGCCGCGCGCGAAGGGCCTGCATCATCAGCCCTGATCCCGTGTCCACATGTCGATCTGCTGTTTCATATATTCCTGCGTGCTTTTGAAAGCCGCGACGGCGCGCTCCATCGCTGCGAACTGGATCGTGAGCCGCTCCTCGAGCGCAAGGCTGCGCGATTCGACGCGCGCCTGCTCCTCGGCGATCGCCTCGGCTTCCTTCGCCAGGCGTTCCGACGTGGTCTTGAAGCCGCCTCCGCTCGCGGAAAGCTGCTTCTGCATGTCGGAGATCAGCCCGGAAACCGTCGACCGCACGACAATCGTCGCCGACGTCGCGCTGCCGAGGATATTGAGGGCAAGGCCGGATGCCGCCGACGAGGAGGGCGCGATCAGGCGGTTGCCGATGCCGATTGCATCGACGCCGTCGATCTTGCCCGAAGCGTTCGTGCCCGCCGTCGCGGTCGGCACGTCCAGGCCGAGCGTGGCCGCAAGCGTGCCGTCGAGGCCAACGAGCGTGACGCCCGAGGTGCTGCCCACGCCTTTCGAGGTGAAGGTGAAGGCCGATCCGTCCCACGCGGCCGTCAGCGACAGACCGAACGACTTCAGTACCGAATCATCGTTGATGGCGGTCTGGAACGCCGCGGCGAGCGCCGCACCGGTCGCATAGCTGCCTTCAGGGAGGTTGATGGCGAGCGAGGTGCGGCCGTCGAGCGTGACCGTGAAACTCTTGTTCGTCGCATCGATGACGACCGGCACGTCGAATGCCGAAGGCGCGGCCGCGCCGTTCAGCTTGCCCGAGGTCGCCGCGACGATATCGGTGACGGCATAGGTGCCCGGCTTCGCTGCGCCGAGGCTGTTTGCGATCTCGACGAGCGCGGAACTGCTGGTCTGCCCGGGCACGAACATGTCGTGGACGCGGCCCGGATGATTGGTCACCGCTTTCGTGAGCGCCTTATCATCAATGCTGAGCGTGCCGTCGCGGTTGGTCTTGATGCCGATCTCCGAGAGGCTCGACGGGCCGCCGCCGTCCGTCAGCAGCGTCTTCGTGCTGAGATCGGCGAGCATACGCTTCAGATCGCGCGTCGTGCGGTCGCCCGCGAGCGCGCCCGCGGCGCCGCCCTCCTTGCCGGGCCGGGTTTCCTCGGCGAGCATCGAGATCAGCTGGTTGTAGACATCCACATAGTTGCCGACCGCCGTCTTCAGCGTCGTCGCATCATAATCGCTGGAAATCGTCACGGGACCGTCGGTGACCTTCTTGAGGTCGAGCTTGAGGCCCGAGACAAGGTCCGAGATGCTGTTCGTCGGCCGCTCGACGGTGATGCCGTCGATCACGACGACGGCGTTCTTCGCCTGCGCCGTCCATGTCATCCCCGCGGTGCCGGGGCCGAACTCGAAGGCCTCAAGGCCTGCGCTGCCGTCTATCGCGAACGCCTTCTCCGCGCCGGTTTCGCCGCGCAGCACGAGGCGGGCGCCGCTTGAATCCTCGACGATCGAGGCAGTGACGCCGGCGTTCGACGCGTTGATCGCCTGCTGGAGCCCGACGAGGCTGTTGTTTTCCGGCCCGATCGCGATGGTAAGGGGCGCGGCCGTGCCCGCGGTGAAGCCCGCCGGGGTGGGGAACGTGCCGGTAAGCGTGCCGAAACTAATCGTGAGCGTGCCCTCGCCGATCGGCGCGTTGCGATCGGCAACCGCTCCCGACGCGACCGTCTGCCGCTGCGCGAGCTGCGTCGCCTCGATCGTGTGCGACAGCGACGGCGGGCTCGACGAACCGGTGAGCGAAAGCGCGATCGATGATGTGTCGCTGCTGATCACCTGGCGGCCGAGTGCGCCGCTGCTGACCAGCGAGCCAAGCGCCGTCGAGAAGGCGCTGAGCGCCGAGCTGATCGTGGAGAGGCTGGAAATCTTGGCGTCAACCGCCGTCTGCCGCGCGGTCAGGGCCTTGTCGCTGCCTGCGCGCTGCGCGGCGACGAGATCAGCGATAAGCTTTTGCGTATCGATGCCCGACCCGCTGCCGAGCGCCGTCAGAATGGACATTGGACCTGCCTTCTCGTTCGTGCGGACGCGCGCCATCCGCTCAATCTGTTCACGACCGGTTTTGCGCTGGATTTAGGGAATAATCGGTAAAGATTCGCAGGTTTCTCGATCATAGCGGCTGCCCCTTCTCGTCGAAGCGCGCACCTTCCGGTACGTCGATTTCGGGCTGGGTCAGGCGGTCGCGCTCCACGCTGAATACGAACGCCAGCACGCCGGCGACGGCAACGTAGAGATCGTCGCGGATTTCCTGCCCGATTTTCGAGGTGAAGAAGACGGCGCGGGCGAGCAGCGGATAGCTGAGCACAGGCACGTCATTGTCCGCCGCAAGCTCGCGAATCACCTCGGCGACAAGATCCTTGCCCTTCGCGACGACGACAGGCGCGAGGTCGCGGGTCTTGTCGTAGCGGAGCGCGACGGCAAAGTGCGTCGGGTTCGTCAGCACGACGTGAGCTTGGCTCATTCCCGCACGCATGTTGTTGCGTGTGGCTTCACGCTGACGGCGGCGAATCTGCATCTTCACCTCGGGCGAACCTTCGGTCTGCTTGACCTCGTCCTTGATCTCCTGCCGCGACATCTTGAGCTTGCGCATCAGCTGGATCGCCTGCAGCGGAATATCGACCCCGGCAACCAAGACGAGTCCGGCCGACAGGATGAGCAGGAACGCGATCGCGAGATGCCCGGTGTGCGTGATCGCGCCGATCACGTCTTCCGCGCCGAGCGCGGCCATATCGCGCGCATAATCGGACAGCATCCACCAGCCGATCGCGCCGACGAGCACGACTTTCAGGATCGATTTGCCGAGCTCGGTGAGGCCCTGCATACCGAAGGTGCGCTTCACGTAGTTCATCGGGTTCATGCGCGAGGCCTTGGGCGCGATGAGCGACATGTTGAACTGGAACGTGCCGAGCAGCGCCTGGCTCGCGAGCGCGGCCGTGAAGCAGGTGAGCAGCAATCCGGCAAGCGGAAACGCGACAACCTTGGCGAGCGCCCAGGTCATCGCAGCGGGCTGGAAGTTGGTGCCGCCGTGCTTCAGCCCGAGGAGGCCCGTTTTCAGCATGGTTTCGAGGCTTGAGACCATCCAGCCACCCGCAAGCGCCAGATAGCCTGCGCCGATGAGCATGACGAGCGCGGTGGTCAGCTCGCGCGAGCGAAGGACATCGCCCTTTTCCGCCGCGTCGCGTTTGCGCTTCTCGGTCGGGGCCTCGGTTTGCTGGTCCTGTTCGGGTTTATCGGCCACGGCCTACCGCCCTCCCAGCCACGTCTGCGCCTCGTCGAGGCCCGTGTTCGCGGCGGATTGCATGAGGTCGCTCATCGCCGGGAACGCAATGGCGAGCACAACGAAGCCGGTCATCAGCGTCAGCGGCAGACCGACCGCGAAGATGTTGAGCTGCGGCGCCGTGCGTGTCAGCACACCCACGAGCAGGTTGAGCGCGAACAGCGCGAAGCCCACCGGCAGCGCGATGGCGAGCCCGCCCGCGAACACGAAGCCGCCGAACTTCACGATCGCCCAGAAATGATCGCGCGTCAGCCAATCACCGCCGAGCGGCATCAAGGCATAGCTCTCCACGATCAGCCGCACGAGAATGAGGTGACCGTTCAGCGCCAGGAACAGCAGCGTCATGAGGATCATCAGGAACTGGCCGACGACGGCGCTGTTGTTGCCGCTCTGCGGATCGACCATGTTGGCAAAACCGAGGCCGATCGAATTCGCAATATACTCACCCGCGAGCAGCGGCGCAGCGAAGGCGAGCTGGAGGATGAAGCCCACGGAGAGCCCTATCATCAGCTCCTGAATCACGATCACCAGGCCCTGCAACGACAGGATATCGTAGGGCACGTCCACCGGATACACGGAGAGCACAAGCACGCCGATCGCACCCGCAAGCACGATGCGCACCTGCAAAGGCACGCCGATCGCGGAGAAGATCGGCGCCGCCACCAGCGTGCCGCCGATGCGCAGCATGGCGAACATCAGCTGCATCAGCCACGCCTCTATCCCGACGGAGAGAATAGCGCTCATGCTTCAAGTCCGTTGGTGCGTCCCTCGACTTCGCCCGGGATGATGGACGTGGTGCTCCATACAGTCTTCATCCCGAGCGAAGTCGAGGGACGTACGACGTCAAGTCCGCTCGTCATCTGACGAGGTCCGGAATCCGCGAGAAAATGTCCTGCGTGAAATCAACAAGCAGCCCCATCATCAGGCCCCCGAAGAGGCCGAGGCAGACGAGCACGCCGAGCAATTTGGGCACGAAGCTGAGCGTCGCCTCGTTGATCGAGGTTGCCGCCTGCACCATGCCGAGCAGCACGCCGATGGCGAGCGCCGGGATGATGACCGGCGCGGAGACCAGCACGAGAATCCAGAGCGCCTGTCCGGCGGCGGCGGTGAAATAGGCTGCGTCCATCGCCTGTCTCCTCAACTCGTGAAGAAGCTGCCGGCGAGCGAGCCCATGGTGAGCGCCCAGCCGTCGACGAGAACGAACAGCAGCAGTTTGAAGGGAAGCGAGATCAAGGTCGGCGACAGCATCATCATGCCGAGCGACATCAGCACGGCGGCGACGACGAGATCGATGACGAGAAACGGCAGGAAGATCAGGAAACCGATCTGGAACGCCGTCTTCAGCTCGCTGGTCACGAACGCGGGCAGCAGCACCGAAAACGGCACATCCGAAGCCTGCTCGTAGGCGCCGTCCTTCTTGAGGTTGGCGAAGAGGATAATGTCCTTCTGCCGCGTCTGCGCCATCATGAAGCGGTGCAACACGGTGCCGCCCTTCTCCACCGCCGTATCGATCGGCATCGCGTTCGCGGCATAGGGCTTGAAGGCGGTTTCGTTGATCTCGGTCAGCGCGGGGCTCATCACGAAGAAGGTGAGGAACAGCGACAGGCCGATCAGCACCTGATTGGGCGGCGTCTGCGCAAGTCCGAGCGCCTGCCGCAGGATCGAGAGCACGATGATGATGCGCGTGAACGCCGTCATCATCAGGATCACTGCCGGCAGAACCGACAGCAGCGTCATCAGAACGAGAACTTGCAGCGAAAGCGAAAGCGGCTGGCGCGCGCCAGGCGCGGCAGCGCCGGTCAGCGTATCGGCGGCGAACTGAACGGGCGAAGGTCCGGCAGGGGCCGTTGTTTGGGCAAGCGCGGGCGCGGCGAGCACGAACAGCACGGCGACGAGAAACGGCGCGAGGCGCATCAGGCGATCAGCTCGCATCGTCGTCATCCTCGACGGTGAAGCTGAGAGCGGGAACTTCGGAGAGAAGGTTCGCGCCCTGCTTCGTTACCGCGAGCAGCAGGCGCTTGCCTTCGAAATCGACGACGGCGAGCTTGACCGCCGGGGTGAGGAACACCGTCTCGGAAAGCCGGGCAGCGGAGCGAACAGTGGTGCGGGACTTGAGCCCACCCGTGAGGCCGCCGAGGTTATAGCGTTTTGCGAGCCACAATCCGGCGACGATCAGTCCGCATACCAGCGGCAGCATGATCGCCAGCCGCAACACATAGTCCCCGATCAAGGTCCACCCCCGTCAAAATCTTGACGCGTCAGATGTCCTTGACGCGTTCTCCCGGTGCCACAATGTCGGTAATCCGTACGCCGAAGCGTCCGCCGACCGTCACCACCTCGCCCCTCGCAAAGAGTGTGCCATTTGCGAACAGGTCGAGCGGGGCGCCCGCCGGGCGATCGAGTTCCACGATGCTGCCCTCATTGAGATTCAGCAGATCGCGAATTTTCACTTGGCTGGTGCCGACTTCGACCGAAAGGCGAACATCGATTTCCTGCAGCAGGCGAAGGTTCGCCGACCCCGGCTTCCAGGGATCGTCGGCCTTCTGGGTTTCGGCGGTTTCAGTCTCGCTCATGTCGGACTCCTTGGAATATTATCGGTTGGTGGTGGCGCGGGGACGCGCAATGGAACGGATCTTGAGCGCGGCGTTGCCGTTGGCCTCGCCGGGCGCACCGATCCCGAAGGTGGTTTTCTCGACGAGCATGTGCAGCTCTTCGGGCACATGGATCGGCACGACGTCGCCGACCTTCAGTGCCATGATGGCGCTCAGCGACATCGTCGGTTCCGCAAGGATCGAGCGCACCGGCAGCTCGACATCGAGCAGCGCCGATTTCAGCCGCCCTTTCCAGCTCGGATCGGTCTCGCTCTGATCGGTGATGACGCGCAGGCGCAGCAGCGGCATCAGCGGCTTCAGCGCATTCAGCGGGTAGACAACATCGACCGCCGACGTGCCGCCACGCGGCAGATGCACGAGGAAACGCGTGACCACCACCATGTCGTTGGTTTCAAGGAACGAGAGGAATTGCGGGTGGCTTTCGCTTGAAATGCGGCTGAACTGGAGGTGGAAGATATCCGCCCACGCCGCATCGAGCTGCGCGAACAGACGACCGAGCAGCGATTGCTGCACGCGGTCTTCGGCGGCGGTGAACTCGTTGGCGCGCACTGCGGGCGCTTCGCCCCGGCCACCATAATACGCGTCGACGATCGCGCCGATGAGATCGGGCTTCATCACCACAAGGCCGTGGCCACGCAGCGGCTCCATGCGAACGATGGTGAGGCTGAGAAAATCCCCGAAGCCTTCGGCGTAACTGCCGAATGATTCGAGCGAGGTGAGACCGCAGTCCACCTTGGGCGCGACGCGCAGCATCGGCTGGAAAACCTGCCGCATCCCGCGCGCCAGGCGCTCGTTCAGCATATGCAGCGCATGAAGATCCCCGAACTCGCGCTCGTCGCCGCTGTCGAAGCTCCACGGCGCGATCACGCCATCGGGCATCACCCCCGCGCCGGATGCGATGCTGCCGTCGGCGATGCCCGCCTGCAGCGCTTCGATCTCTTCCTTGCTGAGATTGAGTTCGGAACTCATTGCGTGTCCTACTGGATAACGAAGCTGGTGAAATAGACCTGCGAAATGCCGCCGAAGCCGACCTTGTCCTGAAGCGTCTTGTTGATCGCGGCGCGCAGGCGGCGTTGCAGGTCTTCCTTGCCCGCAGCCGTCGCGACATGATCCGCGGACTGCTCGCCGAGCACGCCGAGCACCGCACTGCGAATCGCCGGCTCGTTCTTCTCGACCGCCTCGATCACGCGGCTGTCGTAGTTCGTGGCGACGCCGAGCCCGACCTGAATGTAGCGATTGGGATCGGTGAGGTTCGCGGTGAACTCGCGCTTCATCTCGAAATAGGTCGTCTCGTACTGACCGTCGCCATCGGCATCGGTCTGCGCCGGCGCCTCCTCGTCGGCGCCTTCACGCTCGACGAGTTGCGGCTTGTTCTTGTCCTCCTTGGGCGCATGGTCGCCGCCGCCGATGAGGCCGCTCGACGTCGCGTACCAGCCGCCCGCCGCGCCGCCGCCGAGCAGAACGAGCGCGCCGATCACGGGAATGAGCTTGCCGACAAGGCCGCTCTTCTTCTTTGGGGCAGGTGCGGGAGTGTCACTCATTTCAATCTTTCCTAGGCAAAGCGCTCGATGGCGGTCTGGCGAACAATAGCGCGAACGGTTTCGGCCTGCGATGCGGCGCCGCGCGGGCGCCCTCCGAACGACGGCTCGGTCGGCACCTCGCGTGGCTGCTCGCCGCGATCCTGGCGCCCGCTGCCGACATCGACGGAGGCCTCCTCGAGGCGAACTCCCCGGCTTTCCATCATCGATTGGAGGCGCGGCGCGGCGTCAGCGAGGAAACCCTGCGCAGCGGCGGTTTCCACAGTGAAATGCACCTTCGCCTGATTGCCGTTCGTCTCCAGCCGGATGAAGAGATCGCCGAGTTCGCGCGGCTTCAGGTGCAGCTGCGCCTCGCGGCGGTCGCCGTTCACCAGCGTCTGCACATCGGCGGCGAGCTGATCGACCCATTGATCCTCGACCGCGTTGCCGATGAACAGATCATTGAGCAGCGCCTCGTTCGAAGCGATCTGTCCGTGCGCCACATCCGCGATCTGCGGGCGTGTCTCGGCCACAGGATTGTGGATCGCGGCAAGCACGGCCTGTGCGGTCTGCGACGCTGGGAGCACCTCGCGCAGCGGCGCGGGCGTGCCGGGCGTTTCGGAATCGGTGCGCTCGACGAGCGCACGCAGCGCCGGATCGGCCTTTTCGGCCGCCTCGACGACAGCGCGCATTTCGCCGCGCATCGCCTGCATCGGCATCTCAGGATGCTGCTTGACGGGTGCCTGGACGGCCGGGGCATTCGTATTCGTCGCGGGCAAGGGCGCCGCTTCCCCGGCTTCCGCATCGGCCGCCACGTTCGCTACCTGCGGCAACGGAGCCGCGCGCGCGGCATCATCGGGAGAGGCGCGACCGGGAACCACGACGGGTTCGGCTTCCACCTGATCCGGTGAAACAGTGTTCGCTGCCGCGACCGTTGGTGCAGCCACGACCACCGGGGCCGCGGGCGGAACAGGAAGCGGAGCGGGCTGGGGTGCGGCCAGGACCTCCGGCGATATGGCCGGGGCTTCAGGCGTGTCGCTCTCCATATCCGTGTCGAGCGCGGGAACCGCCGTATCGGTTTCGGGCTGTGCGTCAGCGGCAAGGCGATGCCGCGCCGCGATCGCCGCGAAGCGGGCGCTCTGCGTTTTCGGCTCGGGCGCCGGCGATTGCTGCGCGGGCATTGCGGGAAGCTGGAGATCGAATGCCATGTCGGCGCCTTCATCGGTTTGGTCGAGCGCTGCGCCCGGCACGGGAACGGCCTGCACGCTTTCCGCCGTCGGGTTTCCGTCGCCGGCCGACGGCAGTCCGACAGGAAGGCCCGGCACGGCGCCCTTGGCGGGCGGCGCGGCCTTCAGGGCCATGATCGACAGGAAATCGGGCACGGATGCCGGGATTCCGGGGCGGATGGCGGTCTGCACCGACAAATCCGGCATCCCCAGAAGTTCCCCAAGACCAGTCGCGGTGACGGACATTTGACCCCCATTGCTTACTCAGGCGAACACTCAGCAATAAGCGTGCCATTTTGGGGCGGGTCGGTGCGACGCCCTTCAGGCGCGCGTGATGCGTCGCGGTGGTGCGGCGCGTTCCAGCCGCGCTTCAACCTCGCGGGCCTCGGCGGCCTCGGCGCGGTCCGCGAGTTCTTCGGCGGCGCGCTTGCGGCGATGCGCGCTGAGCGTCACCTGCCGGGCATCTTCGAGCCGCACCTCGGCGCGGGCGGCGCGGTCAAGCGTGTTGGCAAGCGCCTTGCCCAGCCGGTCGTATTGATGTGCCATGGACTTGAGCGCGAAGGCCGCCGCGTCGTCGGCGACGGGCGTGTAGGAATGGCGCAGTGTCTCGATGCGGTTGCGCATCTGGCGCAACTGGTCGAGATCCGCGGCAGCCTTGCCCTCCTCGGCAAGCGCGCGCTGCTTCTGGAGGCCGCGAATGCGCGCGACACGCGCGAGACGATCCGCCTTCCCCGCCAACTCAGTGCTCGCCGAACTGCTGCGTGAGTTCCGCGACCGACGCCGTGAGGTCGACGGGCGCATCCTCGGCCTGCACAATGTAGGCAGTGAGGCTCGCCTGAGCGGCGATAGCGGCGTCGAGTGCCGGGTCGCTGCCGCGGTTGTAGGCGCCCATCAGAATAAGGTCGCGGTTCTCTTCGTAGAGCGAGAACAGGCGCTTCAGCATCTGCGCGGCGCGGATGTGCGGCCGCTCGGCGACGTCGCTCATCACGCGGCTGATCGAGGCGGCAATATCTACCGCCGGATAGACGCCGCGCTCCGCCTGCTTGCGCGAGAGCACGATATGCCCATCAAGGATCGCACGCGCCGCATCGACGACCGGATCGCCCACGGTGTCGTCGCCATCGGCGAGCACGGTGTAGAAGGCCGTGATCGAACCACCCGATTTCGCGTCATTACCGGCGCGCTCGATGAGGTTCGGCAGCAGCGAGATGACTGACGGCGGATAGCCTTTCGCGGTCGGCTGTTCGCCAAGCGCAAGACCGATCTCGCGCTGCGCGTGCGCGACGCGGGTGAGACTGTCGATGATGAGCAGGACGTTCTTGCCCTGCCCGCGGTAGTATTCGGCGATCGCCGTGGCGCGGTGCGCGGCGCGGATGCGCATGATCGGGGAATGGTTTGCGGGAACCGCGACAACGACCGACCGTTGGCGCGCGGGCCCGTGCAGCTTGGTCGCCAGGAAATCGGTGACCTCGCGGCTGCGTTCGCCGATCAGCCCGACGACGACGACATCCGCCTTCGAATAGCGTGTCATCATGCCGAGCAGCACCGATTTGCCGACGCCAGACCCCGCGATGATGCCGACACGCTGACCGCGCCCGAAGGTGAAGAGACCGTTGAGCGCGCGCACGCCGACGTCGAAAGCTTCGGTCACGCGCGCGCGTTCGAGCGGGTTCTGCAGCCGCCCGACGAGCGGCCAGTCCCGCTCCGCCTCGATGGGCCCCAGCCCGTCGAGCGGCAGGCCCGCACCATCGATGACACGGCCGAGAAGACCGTCGCCCACCTCGACGCGCGACTGGTTGCTTTGCGGAAACACGCGCGCATCGGGAAGCACGTCGGCGCGCTGGCCGAGCGACATCAAAATGCAGCGGCCGTTTTTGAAACCGATGACTTCCGCCTCGGCCGCTTCGTCGCTGGCCGTTTCGATGCGGCACACGGTGCCGACCGGCGCCGCGAGGCCGGAGGCTTCCAGAAGCGTGCCATCATAACTGGTGAGCCGCCCGATCTGGAGCGGCGCGGTGTCAACCGGCGTCCTGCCGATGCCGCCGAGCAGATCGGCAATATCCTCGGTCGCCGTGTTCACGCGGCGATGCCTGCCGCGCGCAGTGCTGTTTCAAGCCGGGCGATGCGCGGACGGACGCCGTCCTCCACCTCGCCGCCACCGGCTTCGAGCCTCACGCTGCCGCGTTGCAATTCGGGATCCGCGGCAAGCGTGAGGTTCGTGTAGTCCTTAAGGCTGCCATCATCGATGACCGCAAGATCATCCGGGTGCAGGAACAGCTTCGCGGCCTCGCTGGTTTCCTTCAGCGTATCGAGCGCGCGCGTGATGCAGCCGTTGACGAACGCGGGATCAACGGCGACGTGTGCGCCGACGATGCGCTCGACGAGATCGAGCACGGCGCGGCGCAGCTTCGGCCCCAGCGCAGCCTTGTCGATCGCGCGCGCGTCGTCGAGGCTACGCAGCAGCGAGCGGCATTCCGCGCGGGCGCGCTCCGCCTCGGCGCGCACTTCCGCGCGGCCGGCCTCGAGCCCGGCGGCGTGCCCCTGCGCTTCGGCTTCGGCGAGCGCGGCGGCAAGCTCTTCTTCGGTCGTTTCGATGGTTTCGTGGATTGTGCCGCGCGTGAATTCCGACGAGGGGTGAGCGAAATCCAGGCGCGGCACAAAATCGCCCGCCGGCCGGGGCGCGAACATCGGTGTGAAGTCGCCGCGGCTGGGTGCGAACAGATCGGCAAGTGCCACGGGACGGGCATCTGCACTGAAAACACTAGACATAATCATCCCCCGAACCGCCGAGCATGATAGCACCGCTTTCGCCGAGCTGGCGCGCGATCGCGAGGATGCGCTTCTGCGCGTCCTGTACCTCGCTCACTTTCATAGGCCCGCGCGATTCGATCTCGTCCTGCACGCTTTGGGCTGCACGCTGCGACATGGCAGCGAACATCTTGGCCCGCATCCGCTCGTCGGAGCCCTTGAGCGCGGCGACGAGCAGCGTGTTGTCCACAGAACGAAGCAGCGTCTGCATGCTGCGGTCGTCGAGTGCGAGGAGGTTTTCGAACACGAACATCTGATCCTGAATGCTCTGGCCGATATTCTCGTTCATTGTGGTTAATTGTTCGATGATACGGCGATCCGCACCGCCGCGCACATAGTTCATGATGCGCGCAGCCGTGGTCGTGCCCCCTGCCGTCGCGGAGCGCACGGCGGCGTTGGTCTTGATCTGCTTCTGCATCACGCGCTCAAGTTCGGCGAGCGCGTCGGGCTGGATCGAATCGAGCGTCGCGACGCGCAGCATCATGTCGGGCTGCGTCTCTTCGGGAAGCAGCTGCAGCACTTCAGCGGCGAGGCCCGGCTCGAGATGGCAGAGCACGGCCGCGATGACCTGGGGATGTTCCGACGAGATCGTCGCCGCGATCGAACGCGCGTCCATCCAGTCGAGGATTTCGATGCCCTTCTGCGGCGACGAGGAACTCATGCGGCCGAGCACGCTGCCCGCCTTCTCCTCGCCGAGCGCCTTCACGAACACGTTCTTCACATAAGGCCCGGTGCCAAGGCCAAGGCTGGTCTGCTCGCGCGCGGCGAGAATGAACTCATCAAGGACCACGTTCACCGTGTCCTGATCAACATCGGCGACCGAATACATCGCCTGGCCGAGGTTCTGTACCTCGCGTGGACCCATGTGCTTCAGAAGGTCAGCGGCTTCGTCCTCACCCAGCAACAGCATAAGGATGGCGCTCTTCTGGGTTCCGGACAGATGACGCGGCGCAAGTGCGAGTTCCTCACTCATTGGCATTTCCCTGGGCTGCGGTTTCACTGCGGATCAACTGGCGGACGACGTTCGATGCGCGGGCGGTATCCTCGGCGACGAACATGCGGACCACGGCGACCTTGTCGTCATAGCTGTTCGCCATCGTCAGCACCTCGGGCGGCAGGCCGCCGCGCGGCTTCAGGCGGGCCTTGAGTGCTTCCATCGTCTGCAGGTCGCCGCCATCGAGTACGATGGAGCGCGGCGCACCGAGGACGCCGCCGCCGGGCATGGGCGCAGCATCGGCAGCAGCCAGGGCCTTTTTCAGAAACGGCCGCAGCACCATGAAGAACACGACCACGAAGATGAGGAGCGCCGCTAGGATCTTGAGGATGTCGCCGATCCAGGCGTTGCTCTGGAAATCGACCTGATACCAAGCCTGCGTTTCCGCGGTGGGATCGACGAACGGCCGCGATGTGACGGCGACGAGATCGCCCCGTTCCGCGTTGAAACCGATACTGCTCTGCACGAGCTTTTCGATCGCCTTCGTTTCGGCGGCAGTCATCGCCTTGCCGTTTTCGCGCAGCACGACGGCGGCGGAAACACGGCGGACCTCGCCAATCGGCGCCTTGGTGACGGAGACCTGCTTTCCGATCTCGTAGTTTCGCGTGTAGCTCTCGCTGCGCGGGCCCGAAGGTGGCGCGGCGGGGGCAGCGTTGGGATCGGCGGGATTCTGCGCCTGTGCCTGTTCCGGCGTTGCCGCCGTCGCGGCCGGAGGCGCGACGTTCGAGAGCGCGCCCGGAATGCCGCGCGGCGCCAGTTCGCCGCCGCTCGACTGCGAGGATCCCTGTTCGCTGCGGATGACGGCGTTGTCCTTGTCCCACGCCTCGTTCGTCTGCTGGGTCTCGGTGAAGTCGAGGTCGAGATGCACTTCGGCGGTGAAGTTGTCGCTGCCGATGATCGGCGTCAGCAATGCGAGCAGCCGCTCACGGTACATGCTTTCCATCTTGGACTGGTAAGCGATGCGGCGGCGGCTTTCGCCGAATTCATCGCCCGAAGCATCGGGGGTGAGCAGTGTGCCCATCTGGTCGATGACCGAGACGCGATCCGCCGGCAAACCCGGAACCGACGAGGCGACGAGATTGACGATGGAGCGCACCTGCGCCTCGCCGAGCGCGCGGCCCGGCGACAGCTTGAGGAATACGGAAGCTGTGGGCTGCGCCTGATCGCGCACGAAAACGGACTGTTCGGGAAGCGCCAGATGGACGCGCGCGGATTCGACAGCGGCGATTTCAGCGACGCTGCGCGCAAGCTCGCTTTCCTGACTCTGCTTCAGGCGGGCCTGCTCGATCGCGCGGCTGGTGCCGAGCGGCATATCGTCGAGCAGCGCATAACCTTCGGCCGCAGCCTTCGGCAGCCCCTGCCCCGCGAGCAACATCCGCGCCTTGTGATAGTCGCCGGCGGGCACCTGCACGCTGCCGGTCATGTTATCGATGCCGGGCGCGATCCCCGCTGCTTGCAGCGCCTCGACGACAGCGGCCTTGTCCGCTTCGGCAAGCCCCGGAAACAGCGTCCGCATCTCGGGCGTGCGCGTGAGGATATAGGCCATGGCAACCGCGGCGATCGCCAGCGTGCCGATCACCATCGGCAGGCTGCGGCGGACAGCGGGCTGCGCGAGCATCGCCTTCACCCGCGCCTGAAAACGATCGACCCCCGGACCGAATGATGCGGCGGGCGGCGGCGCGGATACGGCTGGCGATGAAGCGGCGTCACTCATGAATGGGGCTCGTCAGTCTTTTTCTGGAGAGTTGGACGGGGTCAGAATGCGAAATCAGACGGGCATGTTCATGATGTCCTTGTAGGCGGTCAGCAGGCGGTTTCTCACCTGCAGTGTCGCCTCAAAGCCGATCGATGCCTTCTGGCGCTGCAGCATCACCGCGGCGATGTCCGTCGTCTCGCCGCGCTCATAGGCGGCGGAGGCTTCGGCGGCGCGTGTCTGCTGCGTGTTCACAGCCTGCATCGCGCTTTGCATCACGTTCCCGAAATCCGGCTTCGTCGCGGCCTGCGGCGTGCCGGCGCGGGAAAGCACGTCGTTCCGCTCCAGGATCTGGGAGCGGATCGCGAGAAGGCCTTTTGCATCGATCGTCATAGCCGGCACTGCAATGCAACCGCCGTGCCAATCGCGGAAAACAGGGGCGTGGCGGCGCACGCGTCGAAATCCGGACATGCCCAATGCGGAGCGACGTCGGAAATCCGACGGAAAGCAGCACGCAAATTTTCGTGATTAAACTTTGCCGCGCATCGGTCGTGAACTGGGGTACGGCAGATGCTTCGCCACCTTCGGCGCATGGCTGAGCCGGCTTATTAAGAGCGGGAAAGAGAGAGAGAGCCATGACTGTCATCAATACGAATATCTCGGCCCTTCGCGCGCAGAGCGGCGCTGCGATGGCTGAATCCTCGCTGTCGAAGGCGATGGAGCGTCTGTCCACCGGCAAGCGCATCAACTCCGCGAAGGACGACGCCGCCGGCCTCGCCATTTCGCAGCGCATGACCGCCAACATCCGCGGCATGGCCGTTGCCATCCGCAACTCCAACGACGGCATCTCGATGGCGCAGACGGCTGAAGGCGCACTCGGCGAAGTCACCAACATCCTGCAGCGCATCCGCGAGCTGACCGTGCAGTCGGCGAACGGCACGTTCAGCGCTCAGGATCGTTCGAGCCTGCAGGCGGAAACCAACCAGCTGCTCGCCGAAGTCAACAACATCTCGAAGACGGCGAACTTCAACGGCCTCAAGCTGCTTGACGGTTCGGTCACCGACCTCAAGCTGCAGACGGGCGTCAACGCTGGCGACCAGGTCGGCATCTCGATGGTGAACGTGTCCTCGAACGCGCTCGGTCTCACGAGCGGCGGCGCGCCGGGCCAGATCACGACGGGCCGCGTCGGCGCCGTCTCGGGTCTCGCCGTTGGCGACGTGACGTTCAACGGCGTGAATGCGCTCGGCAGCGTGCCGACCGCCGACACCGCCGAAGCGCTTGCCGCCGCGATCAACGAAAACAGCGACAAGACGGGCGTGAAGGCCACCGCCTCCAACAACGTCACCAGCGCCAAGATCACGGCTGAAGAGTTCGCCGTGGGCGACATCACCATCGGCGGCGTCTCCGTCGGTGCGGCCGCCAGCGTCGAGGAACTGGTCGCCAACATCAACCGCAACGACTTCGGTGTCACCGCGACGCTGAACTCCGACAAGACGATCACCCTGTCGAACACGACCGGCGAGGCGATCACGGTCGGCGGCACCGCGGCTGGCGGCTTCACGGCCGGCACCTACCAGGGCTTCGTGAGCCTGCAGAGCAACGACGGCAGCGACATCAAGGTCGTCGGCACCAACTCGACGGCGGCAACCGCCATCGCCGACGTGCAGCTGATGGGCCTCAACGTGGCTGCGGACGGCGTGTCCTTCTCGGGCGGCGCGGTTTCCGGTGCGGCGCTGGCGGCAGATGCGCTTGTCATCAACGGCGTGAAAATCGGCGCTTCGGCGACAGCCTCTGCGGCCGACAAGGCGACGGCGATCAACGCGGCGAGCGACAACACGGGCGTCAAGGCGACGGTGAGCGGCACGAGCATCGTGCTGACCTCGGTCGACGGTAGCGGCGTCCGCGTCGAAGGTGCCGGTGCGGCGGCGATCGGCTTCGTCGCCCAGGGCGGCAGCGCCAACATGACCTCGACGCTCGACATCAGCAGCCAGGAAGCTGCGGTTGCGGCGCTCACGGTCCTCGACAAGGCGATCGACTCGATCGTTTCGAGCCGCGGCGATCTCGGTGCGCTTCAGAACCGCCTCGAATCGACCGTCAGCAACCTGACGACGACCTCGACGAACCTCACCGAAGCCCGCTCGCGTATCGAAGACGCGGACTTCTCGGCGGAGAGCACCAACCTCGCCCGCTCGCAGGTTCTGAGCCAGGCGGCGACCGCCATGCTCGCTCAGGCGAACCAGACGCAGCAGAACGTGCTGTCGCTGCTTCGTTAAGGGTTAGCGTTGTAAGCTAGTACGGGTTCGGCCCCGGCGCTCATCCGAACGCCGGGGCCGTTTTCTTGAAGACCAGAGACGTTGGGGGTTTTTCCGTGGCAACCGAAGACGATGACGACGAGGAGCTGACGTTCGACGCGGAAGAGCCGCAGGCGGCAAAGCCGAAGGTGGAACCACAGCCCGAGCCGGCCCCCGCGGAGGTTGAAGCCGAAGCTCCGGCTCCGGAGCCTACGCCGACCCCGGCGGCAGCACCCGCTGCAGAAGCGAAACCGGCCGAAGCCGCCGCGCCGCCCTCGCGCAAGCCCTCCCGGTCCGGCATGGCGATCGCCGCGTGTCTGGGTGTCTGCGTGCTCACGTCCACCATCGCCGCCGTCCAGTCCTGGCGCGCGGCGAGCATCGCCGCCGACGCCAGCAGCGCCGGATCGACGAAGGATGTGATCGCTAAACTGAATGCGCTCCAGACACTGATGGAACAACAGCGCGACGCCATCGACGAACTGTCGACGCGCCCCGGTCTCGCTGCGGCATCAGCCTCGCCGCAGTCGGTCGATGGCCAGATCAATGCGCTGGCCGCGGCGGTGAAGGCCAACCAGCAAATGGCCGAGCAGCTGCCGTCGGTCGTGATGAAACAGGTCGACGCCCGCCTCGCGCGCGTCGAGCCTCGCCGCGCAGCACCTGCCAGCGCACGGCCGCAAGCCGCGCGTCCGGCGGTTCAGCGCAGCACGGCACCGAAGCGCGCACCCGTGCGAAGCACCGAGGCCGCCAGGGTTCTCAGCACACCGATTGTGCCCGTGGTCGCCGAGAAGAAGCGCCCCGCGGGCGAAGAGATCAGCTACCCCTGAGCCAGACGCAAACAGGGCTGGCAGAACCCGGAGATGCTGCTAGCTGGCAGGGATGAGCCTTCGCCTGCCACCTGTCCCCGCATGGTCCGCCGCCCTCATTGCCGCCCTCATCGGATTCGGCGGAACGGTCGCGCTCGTGGTGCAGGCGATGCGCGTGCTCGGCGCATCGGTCGAGCAGACAGGCTCCGCCCTCACCGCGCTTTGCCTCGGCATTGCGCTGACCGGCGGCTTTTTCTCCCTGAAACTGCGGATGCCCGTCGTGCTCGCCTGGTCTACGCCCGGGGCGGCGCTGCTCGCCGCGACAGCACCCGGGATCGCATGGCCCGCAGCGATCGGCGCGTTTCTGGCTGCCGCCCTGATGATGGTGGTGCTGGGCGCGGTCCCGGCGCTCGGACGGCTCGCCACGCGCATTCCCACGACCGTTGCGTCGGGGATGCTCGCCGGCGTTCTGCTCCCCTTCTGCCTTGGGCTTTTCAAAGCGGGCGCGACCGACCCCCTGCTCGTCGTGCTGCTCGTGGCGGTTTTCCTCCTCGCGCGTCAACGCGTACCGCTTTACGCACTGCTTCTGGTCCTTGCGGCCGGGATTGCGATCACACTTGTCCGCGGCGACGTTGCCCCGCTTCCACCCGGGGCGACGTTCGGCGCGCTGACGCCCGTGATGCCTGCGTTCGATATCCGCACGATCCTCAGCATCGGCGTGCCGTTCTTCCTCGTTTCGCTCGTCTCGCAAAACCTGCCCGGCCTCGTCGTGCTTCAGGCAGCGGGTTACACGCCAAACGCCCGCACGCTGATCGTCGGAACCGGGCTGACCTCGCTGGTGACGGCGCCGTTCGGGGCACATGCGGTCTGCCTTGCCGCGATCACGGCCACGATCTGCACCACCGACGATGCACATGCCGATAGGCGCCTGCGCTGGGTGGTGGGTATATTGTACGCGGGCTTCTATCTCGTGCTTGCGCTCTTTTCGCCTGCACTCGTCCGCCTGTTCCTCGCGCTTCCGG
Source organism: Sphingosinicella sp. (assembly GCF_013911755.1). Classification (GTDB taxonomy): domain Bacteria; phylum Pseudomonadota; class Alphaproteobacteria; order Sphingomonadales; family Sphingomonadaceae; genus Sphingosinicella. The sequence continues at coordinate 39,057 of NZ_JACESP010000001.1, read as the reverse complement.
AAGCCGTGATCGTCACGCTCACCGGCATCGCGCTCATTCCGGCGCTGATCGGCACGATGGAAACGATGCTGTCAGTCAAGGAGGATCGCGATGCAGCGATCGTGACCTTCCTCGCCACCGGATCGGGCCTTGCGCTGTTCGGCCTCGGCGCGGCTTTTTGGGGACTGCTCGCGGGGTTCCTTGCGCTTGGCGGCAAGGTGCTGCTGCGCCGGGTTTAGGTTACGCCGCCCACTCCGAAAGGCCCTGACGCATCCGGTCGAGCGCGGACTTCTTGATCTGGCAGACGCGTGCGGCGCCGACGCCGAGCACGGCCCCGATCTCGTCGAGGTTCAGTTCCTCAACGTAATAGAGTTGGAGCACCATCGCCTCGCGCTCGGGGAGGGACTTGATCCCCTCGGCGAGCGCGCGTTCGAGATCCTTGCGTTCAAGCGTTTCGTCCGGCGTCTCGCCTTCATCGGCGAACCACTGCGAATGATCCGAATAGACCTCGTCGATATTCTCGTAGTGCACACCCTGCGTCGCATCGATCTCGGCCTGCAATGCCTCCAACGTGATGCCCATGTGTGCGGCGAGTTCCATCTGCGTTGCGGGACGTCCGAGCGCCAGTTCCGCCTCGCGGCGGGCATCGTTCAGCTGCTTGCGGCGCACGAGCGCGCTGCGGCACATGTTCGCCTGCCGCCGAAGCTGGTCGATCATCGCGCCGCGGATGCGCGTGGTGGCGTAGGTGGTAAAGGCGGCAACGCCGCGCTCCTCGAAATTGCGCGCGGCTTCGAGCAGCGCGATCGTGCCGATCTGCACGAGATCGCCGATCTCGATCGCCGAGCTGACCCGCCCGAAAACATGCCACGCGATCTTGCGCACAAGACCGAGGTTGGCCTCGACGCGCTGCTGCGGCGTCGGCGCCGCCTGGCGCCGCGCGTAAACAAGACCTCCGGCAAGCTCAGCCCGCGCGTGCATCGCGTTCTTCTCCGAAGAATGCGGTGTTGGGCACCGCGAGGATTTCCGTGCGCGTGCGCTTCGCGATGTCGAGTGCGAGCGTATTGAACGCCTGCCCCGCCGCCGACAGCGGATAGGCCTCGACAAGACAGCGCTTGCGCATCGCGGCGCTGTGCACATGGTTGTCGTGCGGGATCGAACCCAAATGTTCGAGATTGATGTCGAGGAAATTGCTCGCCACCTGCTTGAAGCGCGCGAACAGCCTGCGGCCCGCCAGCGCGTTCGGCACCATGTTGGTGACAACGAGCACGTCGCGGCAGCGGCCGCGCTGCGCCAGCGCCTTCAGAAGGCCGTAGGCGTCGATGAACGATGCCGGTTCGTCGGTGAGCACGACGACGGCGAAATCGCTCTTTTCAACAAGGCTCGTCACGTTGGGGGCGATGCCCGCCGCCGTATCGATAACGAGATAGTCGAGATCGTCTTCGAATACGCGGAACTCGCGGCAGAAACCGTCGAGCACGTCGTCCTCGATCACGGCAAGGCTGGCGTCGCCCGATCCCCCGCTGACGAGCCCGATCCCGGCCGGGCCCGGCTGCACGATCTCGGTGAGCGGCACGCCGTCCTTCAGCGCATCGCGCACGGTGCGGCCCGCCGGGCGGCCGAGCATGACGCCCGCGTTCGCAAGGCCGAGATCGGCATCGAACAGCATCACCCGCTTGCCGGACTTGGCGAGCGCGACCGAGAGATTGACCGACACGTGGGTCTTGCCGACACCGCCCTTGCCGCTGGCCACCGCCACCACGACGGGGCGATTGCGGATATCCTGACCGGTCGGCACGGGCGAAGTCATTCGGGAAAAGCCTTCCGTTGGCACACGCTTGAGAGCGGCGATCATTGCAGCGTCGCCGTCGCGCCGGTGGAGAGAGACGCAGCGACCATCCGGCACAGCCCGGTCGCCCGCGCCGCGTCGTAGCCGCTTCCGAAATCGGCCGAACGCCCTATCCCGGCAAGCGGCACTCCGCTTGAAAGCAGCATTGTCAGCACCGCCCCCGGCGGCAGGGTTTCACCCGCATGGGTGAGAACATAGGCATCGAAACCTTGCGAAAACATCTCCGCGATCTGGCGATGCCGTGCGAGCTGGCCGCTGAGCGGCATCGTGCACAGCACGGTGAGCGTGCCGGCACGGCTTAGCACGGCACGCAATTCTTCCACCTCGCAGGCGGCAAGGCGCGGGTCGCTCGGCATATCGATAAACAGGCGCTCCTTGCGCGAGAGACGCCGCGCCGCTTCGGCGAGGCTCTCTCCACGCGCCGGATCGGCGACCGGTATCTTCAGAATGGCGCCGATCACACGAAGCTGTTCCCGCGCGCCGGGCCGGCGGTCGCCGGAAAGCAGCGTGATGCGTTCGCCAGGGCGCGACGCACGCGCCATCGCCGCGAGCTGCGCCAGCGTCGTCGTCTTGGCACTACCACTGTCACCGACCACGCAAACGTGCGCGAGATCGGTGTGCGGCGGCGGCGTGATCTTCACTTCGCGCTCGACGCGGATGAGGAAGCGCGACCAGGCATCGGCAAGGTCGGCACCAGCCGCTGCCATTTCGCCGGTGAGGAATTCGGGATCGATGCCGACCGCGCGCGACTGCGCGATGAAGCGCACCATCGGATCCTTGCCCTTCGGCTGAGGCGCAGGCGTGAATACGGGGGGCGTTTTGATTTCCGCCGCGCGGCGCGGGTCCGGCCGTTCGATACCGCCCGCGACAACCTCGACGCCGTGGCGCGTGGTGCGGGTCTCGTAAACGATGGCGTCAGGACCGAACATTTCGGCGACGCGTTCAAGCGCGATGCGGCTGCTCGGCGCTACGATGGTCGTGGTCTGCATAACGCGAACTCAACTCCCCTAGTGTTCGTTGCCGCGGCCGACGACGGCCACCACCTGAACCTGACGACTGTCCGGAATCTCGTAGAAGGACAGCACCGTCACATCCGGCAGATGCTGGCGCAGGAGCTGAAACAGCGGCCTGCGCACGAGCGGCGTCGTGACAACTGCAAATGTCGTGCCATCCGACAACAGCGGGCGCGCCGCCTCGCCGAGCGCTGTAAGGATGCGCTGCGACAGTGCCGGATCGAGCGGATAGGCGCCCGTGGGATCGGCGCGCACGGAGGCGACAAGAAGTTGCTCCAGCTCGCCGTCGAGCGTGATGATCTTCAGCTGCTCGCGGATGCCGCAGAGCTTCTGGACGATGAGCCCACCGAGCGCCGGGCGCACCAGCTCGGTGAGATCGCCGGCATCCTGCGTGCGATGCGCGACGCCCGACAAAGCCTCGATAATCCGACGGAAATCGCGGATCGGCACAGCCTCGTCGAGCAGCGTCTGCAAGACGTTCGTGATCGTCTGGAGCGAGAGCGACTTGGTGACGCCGCCCACCAGTTGCGGCGCGGAGGTCTGCAATGTGTCGAGCAGTTTCTGCACCTCGTCCTGCCCGAGGAGCTGGCGCGACTGGCCGCTGAGGATCTGGTTGACGTGCGTTGCCATCACCGTCGACGGGTCGACGACGGTGTAGCCGTTCGCGATGGCCTGGTCCTTTTCTTCCGGCTGAATCCAGAGTGCATCGAGTCCGAACGTCGGATCCTTGACGGCACGTCCGGAAACCGACGCGTGGACGAGACCGGAATCGAGTGCGAGCAGTTCCTGCGGCGCCACCTCGTCCTCGCCGTAAACGACGCCCGAAACGAGCACGCGGTAGGCATGGGGCGGCAGCGCCATGTTGTCGCGTACGCGGATCATCGGGATGACGAAGCCGAGCTCGCGCGAGAGCTGACGCCGGATGCCGGTGAGGCGCCCCATGAGCGGTGCGCCGAGCTTCTCGTCGACGAGGCCGATGAGGCCGTAGCCAATCTCCACGCTGATTTGGACGTTGTCGGTAACGTCCTCCCAGCTGATCTGCGATTCCGCATTGGGATCGACGACCGGCGCCTCGACGACGGGCGCAGCATCGGCGATGGTCTTCGCCCGCTTCAGGTGCCATGCCACGGCAGCGGCGATCGCGGCCGCCGTCAGGATGATGACGTGGGGCATTCCCGGCACGACGCCCAGCAGCGCAAGGATCACCGCAACCGGCGTCCACGCCCCCGCCGAGCCGAACTGGCTCGACATCTGTCCGGTGAGATCGAGCGGCGACGACACGCGCGTGACGATGATCGCCGCGGCGATCGAAAGCAGCAGCGCCGGGATCTGCGCCACAAGGCCGTCGCCGATCGCGAGCAGCACGTAGTTCGAGCCCGCCTGCGCCAGCGTCAGATCATGCTGCACCGTGCCGAGGATGAGGCCGCCGATGATGTTGACGAACAGAATGAGGATGCCAGCGACAGCATCGCCCTTCACGAACTTCGAGGCGCCGTCCATGGAGCCGTAAAAATCCGCCTCGGTCGCCACTTCCTGGCGGCGGGCCTTGGCTTCGTCGGGGGTCAGCAGCCCGGCGTTTAGATCGGCGTCGATCGCCATCTGCTTGCCGGGCAACGCATCGAGCGTGAAGCGCGCGGACACTTCGGAAACGCGGCCCGCGCCCTTCGTGATCACCACGAGGTTGATGATCATCAGAATCGCGAAAACGAAGATACCGACGATGTAATCGCCGCCGATCAGGAAATTGCCGAACGCCTCGATAACGTGTCCGGCGGCGTCGGGGCCTTCATGGCCATTCACCAGAACGACGCGCGTCGACGCGACGTTGAGCGCGAGCCGGAGCAGCGTCGCGAACAGCAGCACGGTCGGGAACGACGAGAAATCGAGGGGTTTCTGCGTGTTCAGCGCCACCATGAGCACGGCGAGCGAGATCATGATGTTGAAGATGAAGAACGTGTCGAGCATGAACGGCGGGATTGGCACCACCATCAGCACGACAAGCAGCAGAATGCCGATGGGCAGCACGGCGGCGCGGCCCGCGCCGGCCCAAATCGAGCGGTTCATCTGGAGCGTTGCGGCAGTCACGAACGGCTCCGGGCGCTGGTCTTCAAGGCTTCAAACTCCGTGTGAAAGCGCTCAGCCGAGGCTGGCGAGCGTGAGATAGGCAAGCCGGGCGGCTTCCGGTTTCGGGATCGAGAGCAGACCGTCCAGCGCCGATGCATCTTCCCCCGCGAGCGCGAGCGCGAGGCTCATCGGCAGCGGCGGTTCGGCGGGCACGACAGGGGCGCGGGCCGCGAGCGCCTGATCCGGCGCATCGTCACCCATCTTGGCGGCGAAACGCTCGTAGACGTCCGACAGTGACCTCGGCGTGCCATTCGCGGCGTAGAACACAGCGCGGTTCGCGGCAGCCGCCGCGGGCATGACCTGATCGGCACGTTGGCCCGGGTCCGCCGCCATTGCGCCAAGAAACTTCGCGGCGCCGCGCGGCCCAAGGAAATGGCCCATGTAGAGGTCGGTGGCGTTTGCCGTGCGGCCGGTTGCCGCCTCGATCGCCGCCCCGTTCTCGCGCGCAGTCTCCGCCGCCATCAGCGCGGAGGCTTCGGGCTCGTTCCTGAGATTCATGATCGCGGGACGAAGCCCCGCATCCGCAATCGTAAGCCGCCCGCGCGCGTCGGTCTTGATGGCGTTCGCGGCCCAACCGAGGCCGTGCTCAGCGCCGTGGCGCTTCAGCGCGCCGAGCCAGCTCTGGTCGATGAACTGATAAAGGCCCGTCGCGCTGCTTGTGCGCGCCTTCGCATCGGGCCGGAGGCCGCTTTCGACCTTCGCCTGATTGTAGAGATAATCGAAATCGACGCCGGTTCGCCGGCTCGCTTCGGCAATCGCCGTGCGGACGCGGTCAGCGCCTCCAGCGATCGTAGAAAGGGGCGTCGGATTCATGACGGCTTCGTCTCCTTTGCGGGAGACAAAGCAAGGGCCGTGCCAGTGTTAGATAGTTAGCGCGCTCAGGCGCAGTCGAGGTCCAGCGACCGATAGCCGCCGTCCATCCGGCCGTTGCGGCCATAGCGGATCTGCGGCGCATGCCCGGCCGCGCGCGAAAGCACGGCGAGGCGGCGTTCGACGCCCGCAAGCAGCAGGTTCACGCGGAGCGCGGCCTGCTCGCAAAGCTCGGCGCCTTCGCGGATAAGCGCATCGGTTTCGGCATCGCTGGCGACGATGGGCGAGAGCTGCAGCGCAGAAATCGCGGCGAGCTTCGCGGGTGTCGAGGATTCGAGGACGCTGATGTCCCCGCTTTCCAGCGCCGCGATCTCAGCGCGCAGCGTCTCGTTCAGGGTCTTCAGTGTCTGCCGGTAGGCAGGGGCATCCATCATTCGGCCGTCCAGCCGAGATCGAGATCGACCATCTTGCGCGCGATCTGTTCGGGATCGACCTTGTAGCTGCCATTGGCGATGGCGGCGCGAAGCTCGGCAACGCGCGCGGCATCGATCGGTGCGGCGGCGGCATCGCGCGCTGCGGTGGCAAGCTCGGAAAGCTCGGCGCGCGCTGGCGTCGGCGCGGTTTCGGCCGTGGCGGTCTTCGCGGCCCCCGCCGCCTTCGCGGCAGCCGGGTCCAGAAGCACCGACGCTCCGTTCAGCCCTGCCGGGCGGCCAGAAATTCCGTCTACCATCCTATCGCCTCATCATCGCCTGTGCGGCGCAAAAGCCCATTATAAATTCATTCACGACCGTCTTCCGGATTTTTATAGCCCGGAAGCGCAACAATTCCTGGAGCGACCACAATCGCCTGCATCCGGTTGCCGGACGCAACGTTGCGAACGCGCACGCGGCCGCCGACGGGCGCGTCCTGTTCGGCGACCCCCTCGACCGCGACCTCGATGCCCGCGCCCCCGCTCTTGATCTGCACGGGGTCGCCGCGTTTCACGGCATTCGCGGCGATCAGAACGTTGGCGCGCACCGCCTCGCCAGGGCTGAGCGCACGAATGACCACCTTGCCGACCACCTGATCGACCGCAGTAACGCCGCCGGGCACATAGGTATCGGGCCGGAAATCGACGTCGCCGGCCGTGATCGTGCCGCCGCGCGGCACCGGGCGAACGACGACGACAGCGCCGCTTCCGCCCTGCACAGCTCCCTGCCCCGCCGGCTTCATGTCGATGGGAACGTAAATCTGCCATCCGTTCGGCCCGCCGCAGCGGACGAGCACGGTTGTCTGCCCCGTGCCGTACCAGATCAGCTCCGGCCGAATGGAACAGGCGCCAAGCTTCAGGCGGCGATCGACGCGCGGCGCGCGGTTCGGCCCGGCGAAGTCGCCAATCTGCGCTTCAAGGCGATCGAGGTTTTCGAAAATCACAGGCTGTGCCGCCGCCGCGGGCGCACCGACGACAAATATTGCCGCCAATGCCCACAAGCGTCGGGAAACCGTCGTTCTGTTCATCCAGCCTTGCATGACACATTTCAAAGCAATGTCCATGCCAAGCCCGAAACGTCAGCGCAGACGCAGCGCCGTCCGCGTTCCGGGAGGCACCCCATCGCCGAGCACGCGCGCACGCGCGGCGCTGCCCGACACCGAGACCACCTCGGCAAACGTCCAACCCGGCCCTGCGCCTGCCGCGACACGCGCGTCCCCAAGCCCGAGGAGGTCGCCGACGACGAGGTCGCCGCCCGCTGCCGAGATCAGAAGCTCGTCGCCCGAGGCGCCGTTTACCGCCACTTCGAGCGGGCGGCAGCGCGCGAACGCCCCCGCTTCCTCGACGAGATCGGCGAGCTTCCCTCCGAAATCGGGCGCGACGGCGCGGCGCGAGGGACGATAGTCTGCGGGAACATACTCCCACGTCCGCGCCGAGAGCGTCCAGCCGCTGTCCCGCGTGATCCGCCCGAGGAGCGTGCCCCGCACGGAATCGTAAACCTCCACGCCGAGCACGGCCTCCGCGCGCTTGCCCGTGATCAGCCCGGCGCCTTCGACCCGGCGCGTGCGCATCTCAATGAATGGCTGCACGAAAAGGCCGTAACCGGGTGCGCCGCCGTGCGCGAGCGCCATATAACGCTCCGACGACCGCCGCGCGACGGCAAGCGGCAGGGCTGCAGGTTCACCATAGGCGTCCCGGAACGTGCGCTCGGCATCGGCGCGTACCGGCTCCGCGATCGCGGGATCGATCGCCGGGTCGATATCGACCCGCAGCGTGGCGACATGCATCGCGGGACGCACCGATGCGTCGCATTTATTGGCTTCAAGCGGCGCCAGCGTTGCCGATACAGCAACGCGCAGTAGGCCGGCTTCGCGCCATTCGTCCGTCACCTCGAACGCGGTCACCTTCGCGCGCGCGGTCGCCCAGAGCGTGTCGGACCGCACAATGTTGCGGTCGATGATCGTACGCGCCTCGACATCCATGCCGCCCGCCGCCACCGCCTGGCGAAGCGCATCGCCGATCGCCGCGCGGCGCGCACGAGCCGCATCCGCGCCGAGCGGCGCGGCACCCTCCACATCGACGCGCACGTCTGCTGCCGCCGGAAAGGCTGCAAGAACGGCGGCAACGGCAAGAAGGGCGGCCCCGCGGCGCATCAATCGGCCCCGCCCGCTGGCCGCCGCATCTCGACGACGGTTTCGTAAGTGTCGTCGCCCTTCGGCGTGATCTTGACGATGCGCGCGCCGGACACCGTGCCGCTGACCGTGGCTCGGATCGAATCCGACTGCAGCGACGTGTTCGACGCGGACGACTGCGACTGCAGCTTCACACCATAGACCTGCTCGGCAAGATTACGCAGCGCGGCAAGGTGCGAGGCGCGGATCGCCAGCAAGCGGCGCTCCTCGTCGGTTTTCGCGGGCTGTGACGAAATCGGGGCGAAACCAACGCCGGTCAGCACGGCGGGCGTTGCTTCCTGCGCGTGCGCCGGCAGAACAAACAGGGCAAGCACCGCAAACGCGGTCCGGGGCGTCATGAGTCTCATGGTCTGAATAACGACAGCTTCGGGTTAAGATTAAGTGGGCGCGCAAACGCGTCGGGAAACCGACGGAGGGCTGTCAAGGCTCTGACAACACGCCCTCAACCTGAAATTATATCGCTTAAAATCATATTGTTATCGATCTGGCACGCCCCTTGCTGGAGCGGGAGCGGACAAAACCATCAGGACGTGCCGCTATGGACGTACTCGACAATTATTTCGGTGTGCACGCACAGGCGCTTGAACTCCGTTCGAAGCGCCTCGAACTGCTCGCCTCGAACATCGCCAACGCGGCCACTCCCGGCTACAAGGCGCGCGACATCGATTTCGCTGCGCAGCTGAAGTCCGCACAGAGCGGCGGCGGCGCGCTGACCGTCACCGCCGGCAACCATATCGGCATGGGCGGTCCCGGCGCGGCCGGCGGCGCACTCTATCGCATTCCGAACCAGGCCTCGCTCGACGGCAACACAGTCGAGCTTTCGACCGAGCAGACGCGCTTTGGTGAAAACGCCGTTCAGTACCAGACGACGCTCGCGTTCCTAAACGGCCGCATCAACACGCTCTCGCGTGCGCTGAAAGGCGAATGACGATGGCCGGGCTTTCGATCTTCGACATTTCGGGCCGCGCCATGTCGGCGCAGCTCGTGCGTCTCAACACCACGGCGAGCAACCTTGCGAATGCCGGCTCCGTCGCGCGCAGCGAGGCAGAGGCCTACAAGGCGCGCAAGCCGATCTTCGAGACCTTTTTCGATCAGGCGAACGGCGGCGCAACGGCCACGGTGGACGTCGTCGATGTCGTCTCCGCGGGCGGCACGCCCGTGAAGCGCTACGATCCCGGCCATCCGATGGCCGACAAGGACGGCTATATCTACGAGGCCGCAGTCGACCAGACGCAGGAGATGGTCGAGCTGCTCGAGGCCTCCCGCCAGTATCAGAACAACGTCGAGGTCATCCAGACCGCGAAGTCGCTGATGCTGAACACCCTGAAACTCGGACAGTGAGGCAGGCATGACCAGCACCAGCAGCAGCCTTGATCTCAATGCGCTCGGCATCAAGAGCTACGATTCCGGCAAAACCGTCACGCAGAAGAGCCAGCTCGATCAGAGCGACTTCCTGAAGCTGCTGACGACGCAGCTGAAGAACCAGGATCCGCTCAACCCGGTCGAGAACGAAGCGTTCGTCGCGCAGATGGCGCAGTTCTCGTCGCTGGCCGGCATCTCGGAGATGAATACCAAGCTTGGCAGCATCCTCGATTCACTGAACAACAATCAGCTTTCCACGGCCACCGGCCTCGTCGGCAAATATGTGCTGACATCGGGCACCAAGGCGGTGCCGGACGGCACCGGCAACGTCTACGGGGCGATCACGATCCCCGAGGGCGCGACGGATACGACGATCGCGATCAAGGATTCCACCGGCGCGACGATTCGCACGCTGAAGCTCGGCGCGGTCGAAGAGGGCATCCACGAATTCGCGTGGGACGGCAAGAACGACGCCGGCGAAGCCGTTGAGCCGGGGCCCGTGACCATCGAGGCGACGGCGAACGTGGGCGGCAAGCGCGAGGCGCTTTCCACTTCCGTTTACGCGCTCGTCCAGTCCGTCAGCACGGCGACCGCAAACACACCGATGACGCTCGATCTGCTCGGCATCGGCTCCGTCACCTTCGACAAGGTTCAGAAGATCAGCAGCTAGTTCTCACCATTTCTTGAGGAGACCCTACCCATGGCCATGTATACCTCGCTCACCGGCCTCAACGCCGCGCAGACCGATCTTTCCACGACCTCGAACAACATCGCGAACGTCGGCACCGTCGGCTTCAAGCGCTCGCGCGCCGAGTTCGGCGACATCATCTCCAGCTCCGCGCTGCAGAGCGCCGGTCGCGTCGCCGGTTCAGGCACTGCGCTGAAGACGATCAAGCAGCAGTTCACGCAGGGCGCGATCCAGTCGAGCCTCAACGTCATGGACGTCGCGATGATGGGCGAAGGCTTCTTCATGGTGAAGTCAACCTCGGGCACCACCGACATGCAGTTCACGCGCAACGGTTCGTTTTCCGTGAACAACGAGCGTTTCGTCGTGGATAGCGGTGGCCAGGCACTGCAGGTCTATCCTGTCAACGATTCAGGCACGGTAATTTCGACCAGCATCAATGACACGCGCGCACTGCGCCTGCCGCTGACGTCGGGACAACCGCGCGCGACGACGGGCATAAACCTCGCGCTCAACCTGCCGTCGGACGCCGAGGTGATCCCGAACAATCCGATCTATACGCCTTCGAACCCGTATGCGTTCGATCCAAACAACCCGACGACCTACAACCGGTCCACGTCGACGACCGTGTATGACTCGCTGGGCAACCCGATGGCCGCGGAAATCTACTACGTGCGCACGTCGAGTTCGAACTCGGCCTCAACAACGAACGACTGGAATGTCCATGTGATCGTCGATGGCACGGAACTGACGCCGTCGTCGGGCCCGTCGCCCATGGAACTCAGCTTCGACAACTTCGGCCAGCTGGTCTCGCCGACCACAGGCGTAGGCTTCGATCCTCTGGCCATTCCGGGCGGCGACCCCCTGCTTATCTCGCTCGATCATGGCACTTCGACGACGCAGTATTCCGATCCTTTTTCGATCGTCTCCATGACGCAGGACGGTTACCCGTCCGGCCGTCTCGATAGCGTCACCGTTGACAACAACGGCGTGGTGCGCGCGAGCTTCACCAACGGTCAGACGCAGGCGCTCGGCAAGATTGCCGTCGCGACCTTCGCCAACGCCAACGGCCTGAAGCAGACCGGCGACGCGCATTATACCTCGACGGGCATTTCCGGTGAACCGATCCTCGGCGAGGCGGGTTCGAGCGGCGTGGGCACGATCCGTTCGGGCGCGCTCGAGATGGCGAACGTCGATATCACCGAGGAACTCGTCAACCTCATCACTGCGCAGCGCAACTTCCAGGCGAACGCCAAGGCGATCGAAACTGACAGTGCGATGACCAGCGCAATCATCAACATCCGAAGCTAAGCGCACACGGCCTGACCGGAACCACTGATGGACCGTCTCGTCTATACCGCCCTCTCCGGCCTGCGCAGCGCCATGGCTGCGCAGGACGTGACGGCGCACAACATCGCCAACGCGAGCACGATCGGCTTCAAGCGCGATGTCAGCGCCGCGCAGAGCCGTCATCTCGTCGGCGGGCAGAGCTTCGCCAGCCGCATTCAAGCGGCCGAAGGTACGCTCGAGTCCGATCAGGCGCCGGGCACGGTCAACCAGACCGGCCGCGCGCTCGACGTGGCGATGCTGGGCGAATCAATGATGGCGGTGCAGGCACCGGACGGTACCGAGGCCTACACCCGGCGCGGCGATCTTCGCATCAGCCCCACCGGCATCCTCGAAACCGGCGACGGCCTTGTCGTCGTCGGACAGGGTGGGCCGATCACGGTGCCCCCGGCGAACACGGTCGAGATCGGCGCGGACGGCACGGTAAGCATCCGTCCGCAGGGCGGTCAGCTCAACGAGATGACGGAAGTCGGCCGCATTAAAATGGTGACGCCGCAGCCGGACGAGCTGGAAAAAGGCCTCGACAACCTGATGCGCGCGGCGGGCGGCGGACAGCTCGCGCAGGACGATACGGCCCGGCTCCAGACCGGCGGTCTCGAAGGGTCGAACGTCAACATGATGGGATCGATGATCACGATGATCGAGCAGGCCCGCGCCTTCGAGGTGCAGGTACAGCTCGTCACCAGCGTGCGCGACATGGATTTGAGCAGCACGGCGCTGCTCCGCCTTGAATAACGAAGAAGGAGCCAGACGATGAGTTCGGCACTGCATACGGCACGGAGCGGTCTTGACGCGCAGGATATGCGCATGAGGGTCATCTCCAACAACCTCGCCAACGTGAACACCACGGGGTTCAAGCGCGACCGCGCGGAATTCCAGAGCCTGATGTATCAGAATTACCGTCAGGCGGGCGCGAACAGCGAGCAATCGACGCAGTACGCCACGGGCCTCAACGTCGGCACGGGCGTGCGCATCGTCGGTACCGAGCGGATCAATACGCAGGGCTCGATGCAGTCGACGGACAATCCGACCGACATGGCAATCAACGGCGCCGGCTACTTCCAGGTGCTGAAGCCCGACGGCACGATCACCTACACGCGCGACGGTTCGTTCACGGTGAGCGCGGAAGGCCTGCTCGTCACCAACGACGGCTACCCGCTGCAGCCGGATATCACGGTGCCCGAAGGCGCCCGGTCGCTGACGATCGGCAAGGATGGAACGGTCAGCATCGTCAACGCCGGCGATTCCTCGCCGAGCCAGATCGGCCAGATCCAGGTCGCGAACTTCCTGAACCCCGCCGGCCTCCAGCCGCTCGGCGACAATCTGTTCGCCGAAACCGCGGCAAGCGGCGCGCCGATCGTCGGCACGCCGGGTGTCGATGGTCTCGGTGAGATCAACCAGAACATGCTCGAAACCTCGAACGTCAACATGGTCGAGGAAATGGTCAACATGATCGAGACACAACGCGCCTACGAGGTGAACTCGAAGGTGATCTCCACGGTCGACGGGATGATGCAGTATGTCACGCAGAACCTGTAAACTCGCCGCGCTCGCGCTGCTCGCGGCAACCGCCGCGTGCGCGGCGCCGTACGAGCGGCCGATGGCGGAGTTCGCGCCGTCGCACGCGCCTGCACCGACGCCGCCTGTGCAGGCGACGGGCGCCATCTACCAGGCCGGTCGCTTCGCGAGCCTCGTCGAGGACAATCGTGCGCGCCGCGTCGGCGACGTACTGACCATCGTGCTCGTCGAAAAGACGCAAGCGGCGAAGTCGGTCTCGAGCGCAAGCTCGCGCAACAGCAGCATGTCGCTCACGCTGCCCGACGCGAAACCCTTCTCGTGGGTGCCGGACGGGCTGCTTTCGGGAGGCAGCGGCCAGACTTTTGGGGGGCAAGGCTCCGCCGCGCAGTCGAACCAGCTGACCGGCGAGATGACCGTCACGGTGGCGCAGGTCTATACCAACGGCACCATGCTGGTGCGCGGCCAGAAGCTCATCAAGCTCAATCGCGGCGAGGAGTATCTGCAGATCTCCGGCATCGTGCGCCCGCAGGACGTGACGCCGGAGAACCGCGTTGCCTCCACGCGCGTCGCCGACGCCCGCATCGCCTACTCCGGCACCGGCGAACTGGCACAGCAGACCCGCATGGGCTGGCTGCAGCGCTTCTTCACCGCAATTACACCCTTCTAGGTCCAAAGGACTCGCCATGCGCATTCGCCGCTTCCTCATCGCTCTCGTCCTCGCCTGCGGGTTTGCCGCGCCGGCGGCGGCGGAGCGCGTCAAGGATCTTGGCGATTTCGCCGGCATCCGGTCGAACCAGCTCGTCGGCTACGGCATTGTCGTGGGCCTCAACGGCACCGGCGACGACAATCTCGAATACACGATCCAGAGCATGAGGAGCGCCATCGCGCGCTTCGGCGTCGTCATCCCGCCGGGGGTGAAGGCGAGCCTCAAGAACGCCGCCGCCGTGATGGTCACGGCGGACCTGCCGCCCTTCGCGAAGCCCGGCCAGAAGATCGACGTCACCGTGTCGGCGATCGGCAAAGCGAAGTCGCTTCGCGGCGGCAACCTGCTGCTGACGCCGCTCGTCGGTGCGGACGGCGAGGTCTATGCGATGTCGCAGGGCAGCCTTGCCGTCGGCGGCCTCGGCGTCGAGGGACAGGACGGATCGAAGGTGACTGTCAACGTCCCCTCCACCGGCCGCATTCCGCAGGGCGCCTCGGTCGAACGCATGGTCGACACGCCGTTCGCGACCTCGCCCAGCCTGGTGCTCAACCTCCGCGAAGCGGACTTCACGACGACGCAGCGTGTCGCCGACGCGATCAACAAGACGCTCGGCGGCGGCACCGCCTCGCCCCTCGACGCGGTTTCCATCGAAGTCACCGCCCCGATGCAGGCGGATCAGCGCATCAGTCTCGTGTCGATCATCGAGAACATCGAAGTGCAGCCCGCGGCACCCGCCGCGCGCGTCGTCGTCAACTCGCGCACCGGCACCGTCGTGATCGGCGCGAACGTCCGCGTCTCACCCGCCGCCGTCAGCCACGGCAGCATGGTGGTGAAGGTGACGGAAAACCCGCAGGTCAGCCAGCCCGGCCCCCTCTCGCGCGGGCAGACGACCGTGACGCCCGACAGCGGCATCGAGGTCGAGCAGGGCGGCGCACACATGTTCCTGTTCGATCCGGGCGTTGCGCTCGACGACATCGTGAAATCGGTGAACGCACTCGGCGCGACTCCGTCGGACCTCGTCGCCATCCTCGAGGCCTTGAAGCAGGCGGGCGCGCTCAAGGCGGAGCTGATCGTGATATGACGACGATAAACGGCCTTCAGAACGGCGGAACCGCGGCCGTCGACAGCAGCCGCAAGAACACCGATGCGAACCTCGACAAGGCCGCACAGCAGTTCGAGGCCGTGTTCGTCAACCTGATGCTGAAGCAGGCGCGGCAGGCCGTGCCCGACGGCGGCCTCTTCCAAAGCGAGGGCCTGAAGACGTTCCGCGAAATGCAGGATCGCGAGCTTGCGGGTAGCCTCGCGAAGCACAACCCGCTCGGTATCGCCGAGGCGTTGAAGACTTTCCTCGCGCGCGGCCGGGAAACCGCAGCCCCCGCGACCAACGAAGGCGAAGCGAAATGAGCGACCTCCTCGGCCTCGGCGCGTCGGGCGTCCGCGCCTACCAGACCGCGCTCGACATCGTCGGCGAGAACATCGCCAACGCGAACGTGCCCGGCTATGCGCGGCGCACCGCCGTGGTCGCGGAGAATCCTTCTGCCGGCGGCGGTTTCCCGCTGACCCGCCAGACCGCGGCGGGAAGCGGCGTCAACGTCAGCGGCATTGCCCGCGCCTATGATGCCTTCCTCACCAGCGATGCGCGCACCGCCTCGGGCGATTATACCCGCGCCCAGACGCGGCAATACTGGCTGAGCGAGATCGAATCGTTCCTCAACACCGGTTCGCAGGGCCTCTCCGGCAGGCTGACGTCCTTCTACAACACCGCGCAGGACGTCGCATCCGATCCGACCTCACTTTCCGCGCGCGATGCCTTCCTGTCAGCCGCCGGCGAGGTCGCCGCGCAGTTCCGCAGCCTCGCGCAATCGTTCGATGCGACGCGCACGGGCATCAAGCAGGATGTCGACCAGACCGTCGATCGCATCAACGATCTCACCAGCGCGCTTTCAACGCTGAACGGCACCATCCGCCGCACAGCGGACGGCACCTCGGCTTCCGCGAGCCTTGAAGACGAGCGCGACCGCCTGCTGAACGAGCTGGCGTCGCTCACCAAGATCGATGTCACCACACGCGGCGACGGCACGGTCGATGTGCGCCTCGACAATTCGACCGGCCCGATGCTGCTCGATCAGATGGGCGCAAAGCTCCTCGGCGCCACCGAAGCGAACGGCAAGATTCGGCTGACGCTCGATCCGTTCGGCAACAGCGGCACGATTCCGGTGCCCGGCAGCGGCGTGCTCGCCGGCCTTTCCGATGCCTACACGCAGAACAGCAACAGCGCGGCGGCGATCGATACGCTTGCCCAGCAGTTCATCACCAGCGTCAATGCCGCGCACGGCCAGGGCGTCGATCTGAACGGCATCGCCGGCGGCGATCTGTTCGCGGCAAGTTCGCTGGTGGCGACACCGTCGCGGACCAACACCGGTCAGGCGACGCTCGACATGCAGGTGACCGACGAGACGCTTGTCTTCGCCGGGGGCTACGAGCTCTGGTACGATGGCGGCACCAGCCAGTGGACGCTCTCGCGCGCCGATGGCAGCGCTTCCATAACCGGCAGCGGCACGCTCGATCTCGATGGCATCCATCTCGAACTGGGTGGCGCGCCAAAAGGCGGCGACTGGTTCCAGATCGAGGGCGTTTCGGGTGCTGCGGGTATGCGCGTTCTCATCGAGGATGGCGCAGACGTTGCAGCGGCAGCGCCGTGGGCGGCTAATATTTCTGCGGCGAACCAAGGCACGGGCACGGTTTCGGTGCGCAGCAACCCCGCCTCCGCAACGATCCCCGCGCCTGTGCCGACGAGCTTCACGGTTCGCATGGGTGCCGGCAGCACATACGAAATCATCGACACCGCCGACACCGGCGTTCCGCCCACAGTGCTCGCGAGCGGAGCCTATGTGCCGGGCGCGTGGATTCCGGTGAACGGCTTCGACGTGCAGCTTTCAGGCACGATTGCGGAAGGTGACAGCTTCGTCGTCGCGCCGACGGCGGCGGGCATGGCCGACAACGCCAACATGCTGCGCATGGTCGACACGCGGCTTGGCAATCCCGGCTTCGAGGGCCGCTTCGCGCGCGAGGTGACGCGGGTTGCGACGAACCTCAACGATACGAAAGCGCTGGCGTCGGCAACGCTCGCCGTGCGCGACAAGGCGCTGGAAGCGCGCGACGCGGCCTCCGCGGTCAATCTCGACGAGGAAGCTGCCGATCTCATTCGTTTCCAGCAGGCCTATCAGGCCTCTGCGAAGATCATCGCGGCCGCCCGGGAGATCTTCCAGACCATCATAGACATTCGCTAAGCTTCCCCGAGGAACCGCAACATGCGCGTCGGCACCTTCCAGTCCTTCCAATCGCAGGTGAGCCGCATGGGCTCGCTGCAATCGACACTCGCGCAGCTCGAGGCGCAGATCGCGTCGGGCAAGCGCATCCTCGATCCGTCGGACGATCCGCTGGGGTCGAGCCGCGTCGCGGACCTGCAGCGCAGCATCGACAACAACCAGCAGTTCATCCGCAACATGGATGCGATCACCACACAGCTTTCGTTTGCCGACAGCGCCGTGGACGCCATGTCGAACCAGATGGTGCGCGCGAAGGAACTCGCCGTACAGGCCGCGAACGGCACGCTGACCGACGCCGACCGGAAGGTGATCAGCACCGAACTCGGGCAGATCATCGACCAGATGCTGTCGCTTTCGAACAGCCGTGATGCCGCGGACAATTATCTGTTTTCAGGCGCATCCGTCGGCACGGCGCCCTTCGCGCGCGATGCGACCGGCGCGATCGTGTGGCAGGGCAGCGGCGAGGCGCCGAAAGTGCCGATCAGCACCGACGTGGCTGTCTCGACAGGCGCGAACGGCCTCTCGATGCTTTCGATCGAAACGAGCGGCGGACGCCAGACGATCCTCGCTTCGCTCAGTGAATTCAAGGCGCTGCTCGACGCCCCCGGCGCCGATGCCGCAACCTTCACGGCAGGCATGGAGAAGGCGCTACGCGACACGACGGCAGGCATCGACCGCCTCGCCGACCAGCGTGCGACCTTCGGCTCGCGCATGGCGCAGGTGGACACGGAAACCGGCCGCCTGAAGGCGCTGGAGACCACGATGACGACAGCGAAGAGCAATCTCGAAAGCCTCGACGTCGCAGCCGCCATCGTCCAGCTGAAAAGCGCGATGACATTGCTCGATGCGTCGCAACAGAGCTTCGCGCAGATCAAGAAATTGTCACTCTTCAGCTACTTGTAACGCTGTGTTGCGTCGCAACAAATCTGAGTAGGGGGAAGCCTTTCTCAACCTTTGGATGCCTAAATGGCCGGCACCTGAGGTCGTTAAGCAAAATGGGTGGACGGCATCGCGAGGCCCGGTGATGCCGCCAGGCAATGGAGTTGTGCGTTAGATGTTCGCTGCGATCGGCCTTGTCGTCCTTTTCGCGATGGTCTTCGGTGGATTTGCAATCACCGGCGGCAATCTCGAGCCGGTCATGCACGCGATTCCGCACGAGATGCTCATCATCGGCGGCGCGGCGGCGGGCTCGCTGCTGCTCGGCAACAGCTTCGCCATCCTGAAGCAGGTCGGCGGCGGCATCGGCAAGATCTTCAAGGGTCCGACCTACAACAGGAAGGATTATCTCGACGCGATCTTCCTCGCCTCAAAGCTGATGAAGACCATGAAGACCGATGGCCCGGTCGCCATGGAAGCCCACATCGAAGACCCGAAATCGAGCAGCATCTTTCAGGAATATCCCAAGCTGCTCAAGGACCACTTCCTCATCGATTTCATGGCGGACGCCATCCGCCTCGTCGTCGTCTCCTCGGGCACGCTCAACGTGCACGCCGTCGAGGAGATCATGGACAACGCGATGAAAACGCACCACCACACCGCGATGAAGCCGGTGAAGGTGCTGCAATCCACCGGTGACGCCCTCCCCGCACTCGGCATCGTCGCCGCCGTGCTCGGCGTCGTGAAGACCATGGGTTCGATCGATCAGCCACCCGCCGTGCTTGGCGGCATGATCGGCTCCGCGCTTGTCGGCACCTTCCTCGGCGTGCTGCTCGCCTACGGCATCGTCTCGCCGATGGCGAACCGGCTGGAACAGATCCTCGAGGAAGACGGCGAAATCTATCACGTCGCCAAGGCGATCATCATCTCCTCGCTGCACGGCAATGCGCCCGCCATGGTCATCGAGGCCGCGCGCACCAGCATCAGCAGCAAGAACCAACCCGGCTTCGCCGAGGTGTTTGACGGGCTGCGCGGCCGATGAGTGCCGAACCGATCAAGCCGCTCGTCGCCGAAGCGGAAGTCCCGCCGCCGATCATCATCAAGAAGATCACCATCGAAGCGCACGGTGGCCACCACGGCGGCGCGTGGAAAGTCGCCTATGCCGACTTCGTGACTGCAATGATGGCGTTCTTCCTGCTCCTGTGGATCGTCGGCGCGACCAACGAGGACCAGCGCAAGGGCATCGCCGATTATTTCTCTCCGACGCTCGTCCAGCACACCAAGGCGGGCGGATCGAACGGCGTGATGGGCGGCCGCGCCATGCTGGCCCCCGATGGAAACGCGCCCCACGCCGTGCCGAAGGGCACGCAGCGGTTGATGCCCGTCACCAGCTTTTCGCGCGTGACGCCGCCAACGCCAGAGGAACGTGCGGCAGCCGACCAGCTGCAGCGCGAAGACGTAAAGCGCTTCGAAGCCGCCGCAGAAGCGCTCGAAAAGCGCATGGCAAGCGACAAGAACTTGGCGCAGCTGCGTGACCAGCTACGGTTGTCGGTGACAGAGGAAGGGCTGCGCATCGACATTCTCGATGAAGCCGATTTCGCGATGTTCTCGCTCGGCACCAACCGGCTTTCACCGCAGGCGCAGGATCTCGTGCGCGCCGTCGCCACCGCCGTTCAGACGATGCCAAACCCGATCGCCATGCGCGGCCACACCGACAGCCTGCCTTATGCCGGCGGCTCGCTCGGCGCGCCGGCCGGCGGCATGAACAACTGGGTGCTCTCCGCGCAGCGCGCCGAAGCCACACGCGCGGCGCTCGCCTCCGCCGGCGTCGATCCGACGCGCTTCTCGCGCCTCGAGGGCGTCGCCGACCGCGAGCCCTTCAACAAGGCGAACCCCTACGATCCGCGCAACCGGCGCATCAGCGTAACGCTGCTGTACCGCACGCCGATGGGGCCCGGCGCCAAATAAAGCGGGTTGATCGGCACGGGTGATGCGTGCATATGCACGCATTATGTCATCCCCCTGTGTCTGCACCCGTCTGCGCCGCGCCGCGCGCGCCGCGAACACCCTCTACGACGCCGCGCTCGAACCCGCCGGCCTCACCACACCGCAGTTCGCGCTGCTCCGCACGCTGGCCCGCACGGGCACCTGCTCGCTCACCGCGTTCGGCGCCGCCACGGGCCATGACCGGACAACGCTGAACCGCACCGTGGGCGCGCTCGAACGCGAAGGGCTGGTGCGATCCTGCGCCGGCACTGACAAGCGCCAACGCATGGTCTCCCTGACGGACGCAGGCCGCGCAGCGATCGATCGGGCGTCTCCGCTCTGGGAAAGCGCGCAGGCCGAAATGGCACGCGAGGTTGATACCGCTGCGCTGTTCGCGCTTCTCGACCGCATTGAATCGGCGGCGCACGCATGAAGCGGCCCGCCGTCGTCATCGCCTGCGGCGCACTGATCGTCACACTCGCCATGGGTGTCCGCCAGACCTTCGGGCTGTTCCTTCCCGACATGAGCGCCGCGCTCGATATCGGACGCGGCACATTCGGGCTGGCTCTTGCGCTCCAGAACCTGCTGTTCGGGCTCGTGCAGCCGTTCGTCGGCGCGATCGCCGACCGCCACGGCGCCGGGCGCGTCGTTGCCTTCGGCGCGATTCTCTACGCCCTCGGCCTGATCGGCGCCGCGATGGCATCGAGTGCGCTCGGCCTTCACATCACGTTCGGCGTGATCGTCGGCATGGCGCAGTCCGCGACGACCTTCGTCGTCGTGCTGGGCGCGGTCGGCCGCGTCGTGCCGGAAGCCCAGCGCTCGCTCGCTTTCGGGATTGTCACGGCAGGCGGATCGCTTGGCCAGTTCCTCATCGTACCCGCCAGCCAGATGCTGCTCGGCAACTTCGGCTACCAGATCGCGCTCATGGTCCTTGCCGGTTTCGTCGCCGTCGCTGTGGCACTGTCGTTCGGCGTCGCCGGAAAGCCACAGCCGGCCCAGAGCGATCAGCCGCTCGGAAACGCACTCGCCGAGGCCGCTTCGAACCGCAGCTTCCAGCTGCTGACGGCGGGCTTCTTCGTCTGCGGCTTCCACATCGCGTTCATCGCCACCCATTTCCCCGCCTACCTCGCCGACAAGGGCCTCGGCGCCGCGATCGGCGCGACGGTGCTGGCGCTCGTCGGCCTGTTCAACATCTTCGGTTCCTACATCTTCGGCCTGTGGGGCGACCATGCGCCCAAGAAGCTGCTGCTGAGCGGACTGTATGCGGCGCGCGGCCTTGTCATCGTCGTCTACCTGCTGCTGCCGGTCTCCACGGTCTCGTCGCTGGTTTTCGCCGCTGCCATGGGCTTCCTGTGGCTCGGCACGGTGCCGCTGACGAGCGGCCTCATCGGGCAGATCTTCGGCGTGCGCTACCTCTCGATGCTCTATGGCATCGTCTTCCTCAGTCATCAGGTCGGCAGCTTCTTCGGCGCGTGGATGGCGGGCGTGCTTTACGACATCACCGGCAACTACGACGCGGCCTGGGGCGCATCGATCGCGCTCGCGGTGATCGCCACGCTTCTCCATCTACCGATCCGCGCCGTGCCGGTCGCGCGATTGCAGCCCGCGTGAGCCGCCGTGTGCACCTGCTGGCGGTCGCGGTCGGCGCGCTCGCCGCCACGGCCGGCTGGGCGCTCTGGCAGGGCGAGGGCGCCATGCTCTGGCTCGCGGGGTTTTGGAGCCTTTGTGGCTGATCCGCTTGCACCTGCGCGCAAACCGGGCTAGCACCACTGCGTCATCTGGGGAGTAGCCAGCCGCCGACGAGGCGGGCCTTCGCGTCAACATACTTGGTCGAGAGGCCATGGTGCGAGGGGAACGGGACCACCGTTCGGGCGAGACCAATGACGTCGCTTCCCTGTCCGGTCGGGCGGGGGAGGCGATGTCGTTGGATTCGCGTACTGCCCGACCCCGGAGATATCCCTTGGAAGCCCTGTTCGTTTCGACCGTCGTCGTCGCGCTCGCCGAGATCGGCGACAAGACGCAGCTGCTCGCCATCGTCCTCGCCGCCCGCTTCAAGCGCCCGCTGCCGATCATCGCGGGCATCTTCGTCGCCACGATCGCCAACCATTTCCTTGCCGCGCTCGTCGGCAGCCAGGTCGCCTCGATCCTCGAAGGCACATGGTTCCGCTATGCTGTCGGCGCCTCGTTCATCGCCATGGCGCTCTGGACGCTGATCCCCGACAAGCTCGACGACGTGGAAGACAAGCCCGCCCGCTTCGGCGCGTTCCTCACCACGCTCATCGCCTTCTTCCTCGTGGAGATGGGCGACAAGACGCAGATCGCCACCATCGCGCTCGGCGCACGTTTCGAGAACGTAATTCCGGTAACGATGGGCACGACGCTCGGCATGATGATCGCGAACGTACCGGCGGTTTTCCTCGGAGATGCGCTCATCCGCCGCGTGCCGATGCGCGCCGTTCACATCACCGCCGCGCTCTTGTTCCTGGCGATCGGCCTCTGGGTGGTGGCACAGACCGCCGGCTGGGCGTGAGGCCCGGCATCCGCACGGAAGCACTGGACAATCCGGGCGCCAGCGCGCATCGCTTCGCCTCATGACCGGTACGCCAAAGGCGCGCCCGACGCGCCGTCTCACCCGAGAGGACTGGATCGCAAGCGCGCGCAAGACGCTTGTTGGACGCGGTGTCGATGACGTGAAGGTCGATCGGCTGGCGAAGCAGATGCGCGTGACGCGCGGCAGCTTCTACTGGCACTTCCAGCACCGCAAAGACCTTCTGGATGCGCTGCTCACCGACTGGGAAGCCCGCAACTATTTCGAGATCGCCCAGATCCGCGCGCGCTGGGCGAAGACCGCGCCCGATCTCACCGAAGTCGTGGCGAGCTGGCTGGAAGCGGACCCCGCCTTCCCGTCCTTCGACGTCGCCGTGCGTGCCTGGGCGCGCAAGAGCAACGATGTCGCCGAAGCGGTCGAACGCGCCGACGCCGCGTGGATCGGGCTGCTGCAGGAGCTTTTCGAGAAGAGCGGCTACGACAGCGATGAAAGCCTCGTCCGCGCGCGCATCACCCACTTCCACCAGATCGGCTATTACGCGCTCGGCTTCCGCGAACCGCATCCGGAACGGCTGCGTCTCGTGCCGCTCTACTATCGCGTCCTGACTGGCCGTGAGCCCACGAAAAATTTGCTGAAAACGCTCGACGATCTTGCCGCGACGGCGCAACCGGCCAAGCGCGCGGGCCGCAAGGCGGCAAACTAGTCCGAACCCAGTGCAAGCCTGTATCTTTCTTCCGAGAGCTTGTGCTTTCGGAAACACATCCCTTTTGCCTCCCTCAGATTTCGGAGGATTGATTCCAAACACAACTGTATGTAAATCTCCTCCACATGATGGGACACAAGCGGGGAGCGACAGGCAGGTGACACGATATTCGGCGTGGTCGCTGCTGCGCGCTGGCCTTTCCGGGCAGCGGACGTGGACGCCCGCGTGGCGCGACGCGAAGCCCAAAAAGAGCTACCAGGCCGTCATCATCGGGGGCGGGGGCCATGGCCTCGCGACGGCGTATTATCTCGCCAGCAAACACGGCCTGCGCGACATCGCCGTGCTGGAGCGCGGCTGGATCGGCGGCGGCAACACGGGGCGCAATACCACCGTGATCCGCTCCAACTATTTCTTCCCGGAAAGCACGCGCTTTTACGATTTCTCGCTGTCGCTCTACGAGGGCCTGTCGCGCGAACTCAATTACAACGTGATGTTCTCGCGGCGCGGCATGTGGAGCTTCGCGCACGACCGCCACGGCATCGAAATGCTGCGCCGCTCGGCGAATGCCATGCGGCTGAATGGCGCCGACGCCGAGTATCACGAAGGCGAAGAGGTGTTTCGGCGCATCCCGGGCCTCAGCCGCTCCGGCCGCTTCCCGATCCTCGCCGGTTTGCTGCAGCCGCGCGGCGGTACGGCGCGCCATGATGCCGTCGCATGGGGCTATGCCCGCGCCGCCGATGCGCTTGGCGTGGATATCATCCAGAACTGCGATGTCACCGGCTTCGACATTCGCGAGGGCCGCATCAGGGGCGTCGAGACGTCGCTCGGCGATATCGCCGTGGATCGCGTCGGCCTTGCGGTCGCCGGACACAGCAGCGTGATGGCGGCGCGCGCGGGCTTCCGCCTGCCGATCGTGTCCTATGCGCTTCAGGCGTTCGTGTCCGAACCCATGAAACCGGTGCTGGACACGGTCGTGCTGGCGCCGTCCACCGGCACTTATCTCAGCCAGTCCGACAAGGGCGAGATCGTCGTGGGGAGCGCGCTCGATCTGTTCCCGTCCTATGCCCAGCGCGGCAGCCTGCCCGTCCTTGAACAGACGGCGGCGGGTCTCATAGACCTGTTCCCGCACTTCTCGCGTGCCCGGCTGCTCCGGCAGTGGGCAGGGATCGTCGATGTCGTCCAGGATTCGACACCCATCCTCGGCGAAAGCCCGGTGAAGGGCCTGTACCTCAATTGCGGATGGGGCACCGGCGGCTTCAAGGCGATCCCCGGTGGCGGCTTCTGCCTTGCCCATAACATCGCCACCGGCGAGGCGCACCCGCTTGCCGCCGCCTTCTCACTCGACCGTTTCCGGACCGGCGCGCTCATCGATGAAGCCGCCGCCTCCGGCATTGCGCATTGAGGCGTCCATGCTGCTGATCGATTGTCCCTGGTGTGGCCCGCGCGCCGAAAGCGAATTCCGCTGCGGCGGCGAAAGCCCGATCGTCCGCCCCGCCGATCCGGCGGCGACCGACGACACCGCATGGGCGGACTACATGTTCTTCCGCGACAACGTGAAGGGTCTCGGTTTCGAACGCTGGCACCATCGCTTCGGCTGCGGGGTCTGGTTCAACATCGCACGCGATACCGTCTCGCACCGCATTCTCGCCGTTTACGGCATGACCGATCCGCGACCGACGCTGGAGAACGAGGCATGAGCGGCTACCGGCTCGCGTCCGGCGGTGACATCGATCGCAGCCGTCCCGTTACCTTCCATTGGGAGGGCAAACGCTATTCAGGCTTCGCGGGCGATACGCTCGCCTCCGCGCTGCTCGCGAGCGGCGTGCGCATGATCGGGCGCAGCTTCAAATACCACCGCCCGCGCGGCCTCATCGCCGCCGGGCTCGACGAGCCCAACGCCATCGTCCAGCTCGAACAGGGCGCGCAGACGATCCCGAACCTCAAGGCGCCCTACGTGGAGCTTTACGAGGGGCTGAACGCGAACCCGGTGAACGCATGGCCGAGCCTCAATTTTGATCTGCTGGCCGTGAACGGCCTCGTGAAGCGCTTCATCCCAGCTGCGTTCTACTACAAGACCTTCATGTGGCCGGATTGGCTGCTGTTCGAACCCGCGATCCGCAAGGCGGCTGGGCTCGGCACGTCGCCGCAGCTTCCCGACCCGGACACGTATACGCAGACCTCCGCGCATACCGATGTTCTCGTCGTCGGCGGTGGCATTGCCGGGCTTTCGGCAGCGGTTCAGGCCGCACAGACCGGCAAATCCGTGATGCTGGTGACGGGCGGCGCGCATTGGGGCGGCAGGCTTGCCGGAACCCGCGACACGATCGAAGGCAAGCCCGCGGGCGTCTGGATCGAAGATACGCTGCAAACGCTCGCCACGATGGCCAACGTCACGCTGATGGCGCGGACGCTTGCCACGGGACACTACGACCACGGCATGGTCGCGCTGTGCGAACGCCTGACCGACCACCTGCCGCTGGAGCGGCGCAGCGGCCCGCGCCAGCGGCTGTGGCGGGTTCGCGCCGATGACCTGATCCTCGCCACGGGCGCGATCGAACGCCCGCTCGTGTTCCGGGGCAACGACCGCCCCGGCGTGATGCTCGCAGGCGCGGCGCGTGCCTATCTGCATCGCTACGGCGTCGTCGCCGGGCGGCACATCGTTGTCGCGACGAACAACGACAGCGCATGGCAGGCGGCTTTCGATCTGGCCGACGCGGGCGCGCATCTGGTCGCCATCGTCGATGCACGTAGCGCGCCGCCCGCTGCGCTGATCGAACGCGCGCAGAGCCTCGGCATCCCTATCCATAGCGGCATGGCCCCGGCCGCCGCGCTCGGCGGACGGTCGCTGCGCGGCGTGCGGATCGGGCGCGTATCAGAGGGCGGACATATCGGGGGCGCCACGCAGACGCTTCGCTGCGACACGCTGCTCGTTTCGGGCGGCTGGAATCCCGCCGTGCACCTGCATTCGCATGGCGCGGGCCGATTGGCGCTCGATGCCAACCTTCACAGCTTCACGCCCATCGCCGCGGCGGGACATCGAAGCGTCGGCGGCGCGGCGGGCGATTTCGCACCCCCCTCCCCGATCCCGGCGCTCTGGTCGATCTCCGAAAGCGGCGCGCCCGATCCCGAGGCGTGGGTCGATTTCCAGAACGACGTGACCGCCGGAGACGTGGCGCTCGCCGCGCGCGAGAACTTCCGCTCTGTCGAGCATCTGAAGCGCTACACGACGCTCGGCATGGCCTCCGATCAGGGCAAGACCTCGAACGTAAACGGCATCGGCATCCTAAGCACGGTGCTGGACAAGTCGATGCAGGCGATCGGCACCACGAAGTTCCGGCCGCCCTACGATCCGACACCGTTCGGCGTGTTCGCCGGGCACCGTGTCGGCGAAGGCCTGCGCCCGCGCCGCCGCCTCGCGCTCCACGACTGGCACACCGAACACGGCGCGGCGCTGGACGAATACGGCGGATGGATGCGTCCCGCCGCCTACCCGCGCCCGGGCGAGAGCGAGGACGCCGCCGTCCGCCGCGAGGTTCTGGCCGTGCGCAGCAGCGTCGGCCTGTTCGAAGCCTCCCCGCTCGGCAAGATCGAGGTGAAAGGCCCCGACGCCGCCGCGTTCCTGGATCGTATGTACGTGAACACGATCAGCACGCTGAAACCCGGCCGCTGCCGCTACGCGATCATGCTGACCGAGAACGGCACGGTGTTCGACGACGGCGTCGTCACGCGGTTGGCGGACGACCACTTCCTTGTCGGCACAACGAGCGGCCACGCAGCGGCCGTGGCGGAAGCCTTCCGCGAATGGCTGCAATGCGAATGGATCACGATGCAGGTGCTCGTCGAGGATGTCACGACCTGCTGGGCGGTCGCGAACATCGCCGGGCCGAAGGCGCGCGACGTGCTCGCCGCGCTTGAACCGGACATGGATATCTCCAGCACGGCCTTCCCCCACATGAGCGCGCGCACGGGGCATGTCTGCGGGCTCCCCGCACGCATCGCCCGCGTCAGCTTCACGGGCGAACTCTCCTACGAGATCGCCGTGCCGTGGCGCGATGCCGGGCGGCTCTGGACAGCGCTGGTCGAAGCCGGCGCCCCCCACGGCATGACCCCGTTCGGCGTCGAAGCGCTGATGACAATGCGCATCGAGAAGGGCTTCCTGCACGTCGGCTCCGATACCGACGGGACCACGCTCCCGCAGGACATCGGTTTTGGCGGCATCATGCAAAAGAAGAAGCAGGATTTCGTCGGCCGCCGATCGGCACTCCGCCCTGACGGGATGAGGGACGACCGGCGCAGTCTCGTGGGTCTTGAGATCACGGACGGCAAGAGCGCCCCGCTCGCCACCGGGGCGCACGTCCTTCCGGCGACGGCTACCGGCGAGCAGCCAAGCCAGGGCTGGGTCACGTCGAGCACATGGTCGCCGACACTCAATGCGCCGCTTGCGTTCGCCCTGATCGAACGCGGGCAGGAGCGGATGGGCGAAACCGTGCGCGTCTGGGACCTCGGCACGTGGCGCGAGGCGCGCATCACCGGCCTCTGCCGCTATGACCCCGAAGGAGCCCGGCTCGATGCCTGAACCCCTGATGCCGGATTGGTGCCGCATCGATGCGGACCTCGCCGTCGCCAAGATCCAGATCACCGGCGCGGAAGACGCGCCGCAGCAACTCGCCTCGGCGCTCGGTCTCGGCGTACCCGCTCCCAATCGCTTCACCAGCAACGGCGACATCGCGCTTTCCGCGGTCGCGCCGGGCGAATGGCTGCTCACAGGCACGTTGGACGGCGTTGCCGCCGCGCTGACCCGCGCGGAGGCCGCGTTTCCCAATGAAACCGTCCTCGCGATCGACCTGACGCACGGGCGCCTCTCGCTGCGCCTGGAAGGGCCTGCGGGCCGCGACTGGCTTGCGGCCTTCACGCCCCTTGACCTTCGCCCCGAGCACCTCCCGACCGGCGCCGCCATCCGCACCCGCTTCGGCGACATCGGCATGTTCATCGCACGCACGGGCGATGACCCTGCGTTCCTGCTCATCGCTGATCAGAGCTACGCCGGATACATCCTGCACCTCATCGGAAATCCTTCATGACCGAACCCAACCGAACCCGCTGCGTCCTGCGCTTCTGCAGTCCCGATCGCCCCGGCATCCTCGCGGGATTGGCCCCGCTTCTCACCAACAATGGCTGGGACATCCGCGAAGCCGCCATATACGGCGACCCGGACACCGCCACCTTCTTCGCGCGCATGGAACTGGCGAGCGACCGCGCCCGCACCGCAGACCTCGCGCAGCACATCGCCCCCGCCGTCGCGGCGCTCGGGCTCGATTGGGAAGTCCACGACATCGCCCAGCCGATGCCCGTCCTCATCGCCGTCTCGAAGTTCAACCACTGCCTCGTCGATCTCCTTCACAAGGTCGAGATCGGCGCCCTGCCCATACGCATCGTCTGTGTCGTCTCGAATCACGAGCAGGAGCGCAAACGCGTCGAGTGGCACGACATCCCTTACCACCACCTCCCCGTCGACCGCTCGGACAAGGCCGCACAGGAACGGCGCTTCCTCGAGATCATCGAAGAGAGCGGCGCCGAACTCACGGTGCTCGCGCGCTACATGCAAATCCTCTCGGACGACTTCGCGGGGCAGCTGGATGGCCGCTGCATCAACATCCACCACAGCTTCCTGCCGAGCTTCAAGGGCGCGAAGCCCTACCACCAAGCGAAGGCTCGCGGCGTGAAGCTGATCGGCGCTACCGCGCACTATGTGACCGCCGACCTCGACGAAGGCCCCATCATCGAGCAGGATGTGCGCCGCGTGAGCCACGCCACAACCGCCGAGGAAATGGTCGCCATCGGCCGCGAGGTGGAAGCCTCCGTGCTCTCCCGCGCCGTCCGCTGGCACGCCGAACACCGCATTCTCGGCAACGGAAACCAGACCGTGGTGCTGAACTGACAAAACCGACGATTGCGGGCTTGGCAAAACACCGGCACCTCGCCTATATGCCCGCTTTCGTCGATCCGGCGCCTGCCCCAAGCAAGGCGCTACCAGGTGCGGAGAGGTGCCAGAGTGGTCGATTGGGACGGTCTCGAAAACCGTTGTGCGGGCAACCGTACCGTGGGTTCGAATCCCACCCTCTCCGCCAGACCCCCTTCCGTAGCGCGCCGTAGCAGTCCACCAGGATTGCAAATTTTCCTCTGAAATCGAAGACTTAGCGAGTCGATCGGACCGTAGCCGTTCGCACGCCTCCGACCCGGAGCGTGGTACGAAACGTGGTACGGGCGCGAGGAAAACGTGGTACGGAGGCAGACCATGCTAAGTGACGCAAAACTGCGGGCGGCAAAGCCGCGCGCGAACGCGTACAAGCTCACCGACAGCAATCGACTTTATCTTCTCGTCACGCCTTCGGGCGGAAAGCTCTGGCGCTGGAGCTACCAGTTCGGCGGCAAGCAAAAGACCATGGCGCTGGGCGCCTACCCCGTGGTCAGCCTGCTCGATGCCCGCGAGAAACGGGATGAAGCGCGCGCCGTTCTTGCCCAGGGCAAAGATCCCGTCATCGCCAAGAAGCTCCTGATTCACGAAAATCTGGCGGCTGCGCAAAACACGTTCGAGCGTATCGCCAGAAAGTGGCATGAAGTTACGAAAGCCCAGTGGGCCCGCGTGCATGCTGACGACGTTCTCCGGAGCCTGGAGCGAGACGTCTTCCCCGCCATTGGTCCGCTCCCTGTCTCAGAAATTCCCCCGCCGCTCATCCTTGACGTCTTGCGCAGGATCGAGGATCGGGGCGCCCTGGAGACGGCGAAGCGCGTGCGGCAACGCATATCCGCCGCCTTCGTCTATGCGATCGCCCAGGGACTTGCGCAGCATGATCCATCGGAACGGCTTGGCGTCGTCCTGAAACCGCTCCGGAAAGGCCGTCAGCCGGCCATTACGGACCTTGCCGAACTGCAACGCATGCTCATTGCTGCTGAAGAAGATCACGCGCGTCCAATCACACGCCTCGCCCTGCGTTTTATTGCGCTCACGGCTGTGCGTCCGAACGAGATCAGAGGCGCTCGCTGGGCCGAGTTGGAAGACCTAAACGGGAAGAATCCGCTCTGGCGGATTCCTGCTTCCCGTATGAAAGGTGGTCAGGACCGAAAGGAAGAAATCGGCGGCGATCACCTCGTACCGCTGGCACATCAGTCGGTTGCCGTTCTTAAGGCAATATGGCCACTGACCGGTGCGGGCACGCTCGTGTTTCCCAGTTCCCGCCATGCCCACCACCCGATGAGCGAGAACGCCATCGGCTATTTGCTCAACCGCGCCGGTTATCACGGGCGCCACGTGCCTCACGGATTTCGCGCAGCCTTCTCGACCATCATGAACGAGTGGGCAGAGCAGCACGGAAAAGAACATGATCGTAAGATCATCGATCTCATGCTGGCGCATGTTCCCAAGGAAAAGGTTGAGTCCGCTTACAATCGGGCCGCCTATTTGCCGCGACGACGGGAATTGGCGCAGATCTGGGCTGACATGCTCACAGCGCAGCTTTCTCCACCGATCGTCCTCCTGGAACGTCCTGCACGGGACATGGGAGCCCATTCCCGCAGGCGAATACCAAATCCCGTCCCTGCCGATTTCCGTTTCCCGCTCTTAACCGGCTAGGTTTCCAGGACAAAGGGTATCCACAGTTTGATTGAAGCGAGTGCGACGAAGCCAAGGTAGGATTCACGGGGTTTGTCGCAGCGGGTTGCTACCCTTCGACAGTTCTTGAGCTTGTTGAAGAGACGCTCGATGGGGTTGAGCGCCTCGCCGAAGCTGGGATCGAGCCGTCGGTCGGCAGCGTGGGCGACAGCTACGACAACGCTTTGGCCGAGACCATCAACGGCCTCTACAAGGCCGAGGTGATCCACCGACGTGTGCAGTGCAGCTTCCAAGCGGTCGAGTATACCACGCTCGACTGGGTCGACTGGTTCAACCATGGCCGGCCGCTGAAACTCATCGGCAACATCCCGCCTGCCTAAGCCGATATCAATATTATGCTGCCGCGGATAACATCGATATGGCCGCGTGACTCACCACCCAACGCCTCCGGCAAAACCGGCGCGGTTCATCACGCGGGTAGCATCCGCAACGGAAACAGGAAATCCGCCGAGACGGGTTTCGGTACGCGCCGCCGCGAATGGTCGCCGGTCACTTTGGACGGTCTTTCGACGAGTGCGACAGGTGTTGGCAAACCTTTGGTAAGCATGTCTGCCCATACCTTCGCCAGTTCGCGCCGCCGCGGCATGTAGGCGGCGCGGTTGTAGGCACCTTCGACTTTCTCTTTGGGAACATGCGCGAGCATGAGGTCGATGACCTTGCGATCGTGCTCCTTGCCGTGGCGTTCGGCCCATTCGTTCATGATCGTCGAGAACGCTGCGCGAAAGCCATGAGGAACGTGGTGACCATGGTAGCCTGCCCGGTTGAGTAAATATCCGAGGGCGTTCTCGCTCATCGGCTGATGGGTGTGCCGATTACCTGGAAACAGCAACTCGCAGCTTCCCGTAAGCGGCCATAGTGCCCGCAGCACCGCGATGCATTGCGGCGGCAAAGGAACAAGGTGATCGCCATCGGTCTCGTCTTTGCGGTCAAGGCCACCCTTCATCCGTCGGGCCGGAATCCGCCACAGCGGCTTCTTGCCGTTCAGATCTTCAAACTCTCCCCAACAAGCGCTGCGCAGCTCGCTCGGCCGAACGGCGGTGAGTGCGAGCAGGCGCAAGGCAAGGCGCGTGACGGGCCGGGCATAGTCTTCTTCGGCTTCAGAAATCATCTTGCGCAGTCGGGGAAGGTCGGTGATCGCCGGCTGCCGTCCCGATCGCACCGGTTTCAGCGCCGCGCCAAGCTTCTCGGCCGGATCGTTGTCGGCCATGCCTTTCGCGATCGCATAAACGAACACTGCCGAAATTCGCTGGCGTATGCGCTTTGCGGTTTCTATCGAGCCGCGATCCTCGATGTCTTTAAGCACATCGTAGATTATGGGCGGAGTCAGCTCCGATATAGGCAGCTGTCCGATTTCCGGAAAGACATCCCGCTCCAGACTGCGCAGCACGTCGTCGGCATGGATCGCGCCCCATTGCGGCTTGGACAGGCTATGCCAGTCGCGAGCAACAAGCTCGAAGGTGGTTCGGGCCGCTTCCAGATTCGCCTCGATCTTGAGCTTCCTGACCACGGCTGGGTCGCGGCCCTCCTGAAGCTGCGCTCGCGCTTCGTCGCGTTTGGCGCGGGCATCGAGAAGGCTGACCATAGGGTAGATGCCAAGGTGCAACGTCTTTTGCTTGCCGTCATAGGCGTAGCTCCATTTCCAGAGCTTCGAGCCTCCAGGTTTCACCAGCATGTAGAGCCGGTGGCTGTCGGTAAGCTTGTAAGGCTTGGGCTGCGCCTTTGCGGCGCGGATTTTTGCTTCGTTCAGCATGCCATCTCCAGGACCACGTTTTTTCCGATCTGGGACCACGTTTTGGACCCACCAGGACCACGTTTTGAGACCACGCCACGAGCGGAGGCCTCCGAACGGTCGCGAACGGTTTTGACGGCTAAGCTGCAGATTTTAGGGGAAAAAAGTCAATCTCGGTGGACGGCTACGAACCCCTAAAAACGAGGTTCTGGCGGAGCGGGAGGCAACCGCACCGCCGCCCAGTGCAGGCTCCCCGACAGGAGCGATCTCGGCTGCCGCCTGATCGCGCTCGGCGCAGCGCGCGAATGGGCGCGGTTCTCAAAAGGCGCCTACCGGCGCTGCGCACGCTGATGGCAAGACGCGTCACCGAAATCGGCCTGCTGCTGCGCAGCGAAACCGGACTCGTGCTGAGGCGCGATGACGGCGGCACCTGGCAGCTCGACGCACCGCGCAGCGCCGAGGCGCTTGTGGGACACCGGGTACGGATCGCCGCATGGCGCACCGGATTCGACAGGCTGTCTGTGGCAGACATCACCCCAGGCTGAGAGAAAAGCCACGATCGCACAGAACATCCGCCGTCAAAGCAAGCAAAGAGACATCCCGGTAGCTGTGCATTCAAGATTTTCCGATCGAAAGCCGCATATCTTCAACGCACCTATATTCACGTCTGGCGAATCGATACGGTTGAGTTATGATCTCGCCTTCTCCTGAACGCTAAATCAAAAAAATGTAGTGGAGGAGCGCAACATGCTGGTGATCATGGCCTGGACCGCGTTGGGAAGCGAAGGGTCCAGGGGTTTTCGTTACAAAGTATAATTCTCACCGGTTTGACAGTCGGGGAACTGAATAAACCGCGCATTGACGAAATCCGGCCTGGAGAGGGTCCGGGGACGAACTGGATCCATCCAGTCGTATTGAGGGGCGACAATTGCGCGGCCGCGTCCTGGATATTCTGGGAGACGTGCCGTGAGAAGTTTATCGGATGTCAGGGACGTACCGTGTGCATGTCCCCGCGACCGCGCGGCGGACGCGGATCGGGCGCTGCTCGCGCATTTGCTTGGCTTCGTCATGCCGGCCGCGCGGGCGACCCGGCTCGCCGAAACGCTGATCGCGGAACGCGGCAGCTATCCGCGCGTGCTGACGAGCGCGCCTTCGATGCTCATCAAGCTCGGGGTTCCGCCCAAAGGCCTCGATATCCTAGCAATCGTTGCGCAAAGCCTTGAGCGCGCGCTCTTCCGGGAACTGACGCACGGCAACGTGCTCGCGGGATGGCAGGCGCTGAATGACTATCTCCATGTGAGCCTCGCGCACAGCCGGCGCGAGCATTTCCGGGTGCTGTTTCTGAATTCCCGGAACGCGCTCATTACGGACGAGGAGATGGGCGTCGGTACGGTCAACCAGGCGCCCGTTTACGTGCGCGAGGTGATGCACCGCGCGCTCGACGTCGGCGCAACCGCGCTTATTCTCGTCCACAACCACCCCTCCGGCGATCCGACCCCAAGCCTCGACGATATCCGGCTCACCAACCACGTTCGCGATGCAGCGCGCGTTCTCGGGCTTCAACTTCACGATCACGTCGTCGTCAGCGAGACCGGCATAAAAAGCTTCAAGACGCTCGGCCTGCTTTAACTTGCTGTTCATATGCTCGGAGCGTAAAATAAGAGATTGAAGTCTCGCGGAGGCCCGATGGTTGCAGATACCATCATTGCCGAGCACTTTGGCCGATCGGACGTCGCGAGCCTTTCGACTGCCGAATACGATCGTGGTGTTGCCTCGCTACTTTCCGCAATTGCAAATGAAGTGCAGGAAGCGCGGCGACTGGAGCTGTGGCTCGCCGCGCGCACGCTCGGCTTTGCGCCGCCCGCACAGGAAACATTCAAGACGGCGGCGATCCGCGCGCGCGCGGCAAGCATCGAGAATGCCGGGTACTAGCGGCTAATGCCGCGTCCCTTCGGACGACCGCAGTCGGTTGATTCGCGCCGCCACCTCCATGAAGACCGCACGCCCGCGTGCATCGCCCTGCGCATCAAGCTCGGCCGCCTTCAGGCTTGCATAGCCGGCGGCCATATCGCCGTGCGCCTCCATGAACCGCCGCGCGACGGCCCAGAGCTCCCAGTCGCTCAGCATCTCCGACGCCATCTGCAAGCCCCACTCCAGCCCGCCGCATCACCGCGCCACAAGGCGGATCATGACAGCATAACCACCCGTGCGCCTTGTATCGGGGCGCGGCCAAGGTTCGATCCGAAATGCGCACGACAAGGTCAAGTGACCACGAAGAAACCCGATCTTAATGCGAACAGAGTCACGTTCATCCCTTCCGATATTGGGAGCGGACATGCGCTATCTCGCGATCCTCTGCCTTGCGCTTACGTCCGCACCTGCGCTTTCGCATCCGGGCGGTCTCAACGCCGAAGGTTGCCATAACAACCGCAAGACCGGTGACTATCATTGTCACCGTGCATCCGCATCGCCGCGATCCGCAACGCCGTCGCGGCTGTTCGGTGCCTCGGACGGGGCCTACCGGAACTGCAGCGAGGCGCGCGCCGCGGGCGCCGCGCCGATCCGCATCGGCGAGCCGGGGTATGGGCCGCATCTCGACAGGGACGGCGACGGCATCGCGTGCGAGCCTTATCGCGGTCGGTGAATTCTGCCGTCAGTGCCGACCTCTCCCGCCGTCGCGCCGCCGGCGCGTCAGATCGGCGTCAGCGCACGAACATGTCCGCCCGGACGCTTTTTCCGCCGGACACGGGCTCGCTTTGAAGCGCGAAGAACAATCGCACGGACGGCGGGGAGTTTGGCGGCTTTGGCGGCGCTGCCTCGCCCGGACCAACGACGTCCGCGAGATAGGCGCGCGTCTCGCGGGGCAGCGGTTCGCCGGTGAGGAGGTGCCGCGCGTAGCGCGCGGGGCCCGCGTTGTAGGCGGCGAACAGGCCGGGATAGCCGAAGCGATCGTACATCAGCCGCAAATAGAACGCGCCCGCCAGGATGTTGTCGCGCGGCTGATGCGGGTCGTCGCCGAGTTGCAGCCGTTCACGCATATCGCGCCAGGTTCCGGGCATCAGCTGCATGAGGCCCATCGCCCCGGCAGCGCTGGTGATCGGCCGCCCGGCCCATTCGGTGCGCCCGCGGCTCTCGGCGTGCATGACGCGCGCGATCCATGCGGCGGGCACGTCGAAGCGCGCGGACGCCGCCTCGATATCGGCCGCCCAGCGGGACACCTCGGCCTTGGCGGGCAACGCAGCACCCGTCACGAGGAGAGTAAGGAGGACCTTCAGCGCATCCATAGGGGTGTCGCCTCGCCGATGATGTCCGCGCGGCGCGTCGGCCCGAAGTAGCGACCATCGAACGAGGCGGGACTCTCCATGAGCAGAAAGTAGGCGCCGCCCCCAAGGACCACGCAGCCGTTCCACCAGGGCATCGGACGGCCGCGCGCATCGCGCGCCGCGCGCGCGGCAATGAACTTGCCATTGATGAAGATCGCGCCGCGGACCCCGCACACCCTGTCACCCGGGACCGCTACGACGCGCTTGACGAGCGGAACGTTGGAGGGAATGTAGCGCCGCTCCGCGGCGAGACGGCGAAAGCGCCACGGCACGCGCGCCAGCACCATGTCGCCGGACGCGAGGACGCGCGCGTCATCGACGCGGTAGAGGCCGACCGGCGCGCTCTCGGAGGTATTCCAGACGAGCCGCGGCCTTGGCGGAAAGAGCGACGACACGAGCAGCGCGCCGGCGCCGAGAACGCCGAGTGCGAGCGCAGCACATCGCCGCCGGTCCGCGACCGCCGCGCACAGACCACGCGCCGCGACACGGGACGCGAGCGACCGCGCATCCGTCATCGCCCGTCCCCGCCGGCGCTTGCGAGCGACCAGGCGTCGACATCGTCGAGATGGTAGAAGACAAAGCGGCCGTGACGGCGAAAGCGCGGCCCGCCGCCGCGCCTGCGCAGGCGTTCAAGAAAGCGGACCGAGACCTGCAGATAATACGCCGCCTGCCGCGTGTTGAGATAGGGACTTGTGCGGCCGGGCTTCTGCTGCGCGCCCTTCGATCGGTGTTCCATATGCCCGGCTCCCGGCCATTTTCGTCTCTTCGAATGGCCGAAATTCCCCGAACCCCGCCAGAGTCGAAAAGCCGCGCATCTGTTTGCGACTCTGCCTCGCCGGCACCCTCCATCGGAGAATCTGGTGGACGAATTGGCTTGGGAGGTCGTGAAACAGGCCAAATCGATCAGCGCCAAGAGGGTGTTTGTCGACGGCGTGGTAGCGCTGAGGGACAATCTCATCCGTCCTGAGAGATTGCCCTATATAATGAATGCGATGAACGGCTACCTTCGGAAATCCGGCGCGACGATTCTCTACACGTCGGAGGTGCGCGAGATGCATTTGCCGGAGGTGCTTCCGACAGATGAGCTTTCCGTCATTGTGGATAATGTCCTGCTTTTGACGTATTTGCGCCGCGAACAGGTGCTTCGCCGCAGCTTGTCGATCGTCAAGCTCCGCGAAAGCGATTTCGATCCGCGCGCGACAGAATTCCACGTGACCGAAAGAGGGGTGGAATTCGGGCCGGATCCGGAATTTTCGGAACCTATAGTGGAGAGGAAGTAGCCTCGTGCTCCGCATTCTGCTCATCGAGGATGAGGCGCTCATTGTGCTCGTTGCCAGCATCGCACTGGAAGAGGCCGGCCATCACGTGATGGAAGCGGTCGATGGCGTAGAAGGATTGAAAATAGCTCGCCAGGAGCAGCCGGACCTGATTATCACCGATTACATGATGCCCCGGATGAACGGTTTGGAGATGATCGAGAAACTGAGAGACGGGGGGTTCGAAGGGCCGATCGTCCTCGCGACAGCAATTCCCGAAGCGAACCTGCCGGTCAGACCGAAATACGATGCATATCTAACGAAGCCCTTCCGGGAAAAAGCTTTACTGGCCGTCGTCGAACGCTTTCTGCTGGAGAGCTAAATCCCGCTCGCGAGCCGCGCCGGCGCTGATCCGGTCGGGGCCACACGTGCGCTTCGCCGTCCGGACCTCCTGCCCCCGCCGGCGCCTCGGTGCATCTTTGACTTTCACGCCGTCTGGCATCATTCTTACGGGCGCGGCCGTCCGGGCGGTCTGCCCGATGTCTCGAGACATTCCGCTGCGGCGGGCGGAGCGGGGCGGCCTACGCTCGGCCTTATGCACGAGCAGCCGACCGTAGAAACGTTGTCCATGTTGAGCGATAGCGAATGAAGAAGATGTTGCGCAAACGGCGCCGAAGGATTTGAAACATTAGCAAAAAAGAGCGTTCAGCTGAGGGCTTTTTACTTGCGGTCCACCGCCCGGCCGGAGCGAGCGAGCGTGTCGTGTCCAGAGCAGGTCACCACTTTCCGGGACCCGTGTTGCGCGACTGTGCCGATTGGAAGTTCTCGCGAGTCGTTGCAGTTCTCGGCCGTCCTGATCCGCGCCGCGCCAGGTTTCGCATTGGTTAACGCGCGCCCCGTAGCATCCACAGATTTCCCTGCCGATTGCTGCGTGCAACTCAATTGCGCGGGGAGAGTAACTCATGCGTTTCACTGATTCCGTCCAAACACCGCCAACCCTGGTCAATACTCTGCAATTTTCTCACCAACGGGCTAACCCTCATGGAGAGACGGCGCTCAACGCCGGGCGTGCAAACGCGAATGCCGATAACGCCTTGGCCCTCGCCGCAAATCATTTCGGCCAAGGAGCCTCTCCGAGGCCAAATGTACCCCTCTTGCTGGGCGACGCCCTCACGTTGGAACTTGCCCACGGTGAAAAATTGCGCGGCCAAGTCGTATGGACTGCCGGCGACGATTGCGGCCTCACGTTCGACCATGTCAACGGCGGAGCAAAAGTCGGCCATTCGGCGGCGTAAAACCAGGCCATCGTGTTACATGCCGGGGGGAGTGGCGTGAGGGCGTAGCCCGAGGGCCACTCCCCCCGGCATTGGTGTAATTTTCAGGGTCTGGTTTTGGCCTTGCGGGCCCGGCTGTGCGCGAGGCGATAGCTTTCGCCGTTCATCTCGAGGATGCTGACGTGATGGGTCAGGCGATCGAGGAGCGCGCCTGTGAGACGCTCAGATCCGAAGGT
Source organism: Sphingosinicella sp. (assembly GCF_013911755.1). GTDB lineage: Bacteria > Pseudomonadota > Alphaproteobacteria > Sphingomonadales > Sphingomonadaceae > Sphingosinicella. The sequence continues at coordinate 80 of NZ_JACESP010000001.1, read as the reverse complement.
TTCGGTCCATTCGTCGAAGGGCAGGTTGCTGGTGATGAAGGTGGAGCCGCGTTCGTAACGCTGGGAGATCAGCTCGAACA